>CAVZYK010000001.1:0-327577 GCA_963779505.1 uncultured Actinomycetes bacterium
CCCGCGGTGTTCGCGGTCGACGAGGCGCCGCGGCGCGAGACGACGGCCGAAGCGCTCGCCGCTCTGCAGCCCGCCTTCGATCCCGCCGGCGTGATCACGGCTGGGAACTCGTCGCAGATCGTCGACGGCGCTGCCGCCGTGCTGATCGCGAGCGAGCAGGCGGTGCAGCGGCTCGGCCTGCGCCCGCGGGCGCGGTTCGTCTCGTTCGGCATCGCCGGCGTCGACCCGACGCGGATGCTGCACGGCAACCCGCAGGCGATGGAGAAGGCGCTCGCGAAGGCGGGCTTGACGCTCGACGACATGGGCGTGATCGAGGTCAACGAGGCGTTCGCGTCCGTCGTGCTCCAGACCGTCCAGGATCTGCACCTCGAGGAGCGCCTGGACGACGTCAACCCGAACGGCGGCGGGATCTCGCTCGGCCATCCGCTCGGGGCGACCGGTGCGCGCATCACCGCGACGCTCGTGAACGAGCTCGACCGGCGCGATGCTCGCTACGGCATCGCCTCGATGTGCGTCGGGTTCGGCATGGCGATCGCCGGAGTCGTCGAGAAGCTGTGAAGGTCGTCGGTGTCGTCGGCCTGGGCGCGATGGGCTCGGGGATCGCGCAGCTCGCGCTCGAGGCGGGCTTCGACGTCGTCGGCCATGAGGTCGAGCTCACCCGCGGTGAGCAGGCACGCGACCGCATCGCACACTTCCTGACGCGCAAGGTCGAGAAGGGGACGCTCGAGCAGTCCGCGCGCGACGACGCCGTCGGTCGCTTGCGGCTGACCACCGAGCTCGCCGACCTCGCTGACTGTGACGTGGTGATCGAGGCTGCGTTCGAGGACCTCGCGGTCAAGCACGAGCTCTTCCGCGCGCTCGAGGCCGCGGTCCGCGCCGACGCGATCCTGGCGACGAACACGTCCGCGCTGTCGGTGACGGAGATCGCCTCGGTGCTCGAGCGGCCGGAGCGCGCCGTCGGCATGCACTTCTTCAACCCGGCGCCGCTGATGCCGCTCGTCGAGATCGTGCGCGCCGAGCGCACCGCGGACGACGTGTTCGAGGCCGCCTACGAGCTCGGCGCGAAGCTCGGCAAGACGCCGATCCGCTGTTCCGACACGCCGGGCTTCGTGGTCAACCGCGTGTTGATCCCGCTGCTGAACGACTGCGTGCGCGTGCTCGACGAGACCGGCGTCTCACCGGAGGACCTCGACGCGGGCATGCAGAAAGGCGCCGGCTGGCCGATGGGGCCGTGTGCGCTGCTCGATCTCGTCGGCGCGGACGTGCACGTGCACGCGAGCGAGGCGCTCTACGAGAAGCTGCGCGAGCCGCGCATGGCGCCGCCGCCGCGCCTCGTCCGGATGCTGAAGGCCGGCAAGCTCGGCCGCAAGACCGGCGAGGGCTTCTACATCTATTGAGGTTCGCTCGCCTTACGGTTCGCTCGCCGACGCTTCGACGCCCAACCGCCGTGCGGCGAAGGGGATCGACGAGCCCTGGATGACGACCGACGCGAGCACGACGACGAAGACCGTCTCGTAGATCCGCTGCGCCTCGTCGACGTGGTGCAAGAGCGTGAACGCGGCGAGCAGGATCGGCACTGCGCCCTTCAGGCCGGCCCAGGCGAGGAACGCGCGCTCCCCGAGGTCGAGGTGCACGCGGGCGAGGACTGCCGCGCACACGGCGGGGCGCGCGAGCAGCGCTGCGAACGCTGCGATCAGGAGGCCCTCGGCCCAGCGCCCGGCCCCGATCCCGGAGATCTCGATCGTCAGGCCGAGCGCGACGAAGACGACGATCTCCGCAACCGTCGCGAGCCGCTTCCGCAGGCGCAGCAGTTCGGCCTGCCTGGGCGCCTCGACGTCACCGCGGATCAGCCCCGCGACGAACACCGCGAGAAAGCCCGAGCCGTGCGCGACCGCCGCGATGCCGAACACGGCGGCCGCGAAGGCGAGCGAGATCCAGGCGGCCGAGCGGCCGAGGCGAGGCAGCAGGCGAGCCTCGGCGAAACCGCCGGCGATGCCGACGAGCAGGCCGATCCCCATCTGCAGGGCGAAGACCCGCACGACGACCCAGAACGTCTCGTCGGCGTGCGTCGCGAGCTCGATCAGCCCGAGCATCAGCGCGATCCCGACGGGGTCGTTGGCGCCTGACTCGCCTTCGAGGATCGTGTCCGTGCGGCCCTCGATCTCGCGGTCGCCGAGGACGGAGAACATGACCGCGGGGTCGGTCGGGGCGACAGCCGCGCCGATCAGGCCTGCCGTCATCCAGCCGATTCCGAGCGCCCAGTGGGCGAAGCCGGCGACGAGCCCGGCCATCACGAAGGTGCCCGGTAGACCGAGCAGCACGACCGGAACCGCCGCCTCGCGGAAGCGCCGCAAGACCGATCGACGCGCCTCCGTCGAAGAGGATCACGACGAGCGCTCCAGTGGCCACGAGCTCGACCGTGTGGATGGAAAGCGTCAGCCGCGGAACGAGATCCGACGCGAACGCGGCGGCCACCAGCAGCACCGCGGCGAGAGGGATCGGGAGGCGCTGCACGAAGGCAGGATAAGAAAGTCCTTACCTTTCGCTCATTCAGGGCATAATTCGGCAGGAAAGACTGATCGTGCCGATGCGGAAGGCCTACCTCATCCTGCTCTGCGGACTGATCCTCGCCCCCGGGGCGCTGGCGGCCGTGCGGACGACGAGCGCCGTCGGCGACGGGGTGCTCGAGTTGCGCGCCGTCAACGCGACGAAAGCGAACATCTACGCCAAGGGCGCCGTCTGGGGCCAGGTCGACTACGGGCAGCTGAAGGTGACCGATTTCAACCCGGACGACAACATCACCGCGCAGGTGAGCGGCGCCGAGTCGAAGCGGACGACCAGCGATCCCGGCGTCACGTATCTACACCGGCAAGAACATCCACTTCCGCTTCACGGGCAACCGCTACATCAAGTTCAGCATCGTCGGCTCGGGCATCGACGTCACGGCGGTGGGTTCCGGCCGGGCGATGCTGGTCGGCGACCCCGAGTGGTACGACGACGGCGACTACGCCCTCGACAACGGCAAGTGGCAGCCCGTGCCGCTGACGGCGAAGCTGATCCTGTTCGGAACCCAGCCGCCGAGCGCTCCGTAGTGAGCGCACCCGCTCCGAACATCCTGGTGGTCGAGGACGAAGGCTCGATCGCCTCGTTCGTCTCGCTCTATCTCAAGAACGCCGGCTACGGCGTGCGCACCGCGGCCACCGGCTCCGAAGCGCTCTCTCAGGTCGCGGCTCAGATGCCCGGGCTGATCGTGCTCGACCTGATGCTGCCCGACATCGACGGGATCGAGGTCTGCAAGCGCATCCGCCAGTCGAGCGACGTGCCGATCCTGATGCTGACCGCCCGCGACGAGGACGTCGACAAGATCATCGGGCTCGAGGTCGGCGCCGACGACTATCTGACCAAGCCGTTCAATCCGCGGGAGCTCGTCGCGCGCGTCAAGTCGATCCTGCGCCGCGCGACACCCGAGCGCCGCGAGCGCGAGACCGAGCAGATCATCCACGGTGACCTGCGGGTCGACTCCGGCCGCCGCGAGGTGCGAGTCGGCGAGGAGGAGATCCAGCTCGCGCCGAAGGAGTTCGACCTGTTGTGGGAGCTGCTCGACCACCGCGGCCTCGTGCTGACGCGCGACCAGCTGCTCGAGCGCGTGTGGGGCTACACCTTCGCGGGCGACACCCGCACCGTCGACGTCCACGTCCGGCAGTTGCGGCGCAAGCTCGGCGAGGCGTCACCGATCGTCACGGTGTGGGGCGTGGGCTACAAGGTCTCGCCCGCGAAGGACGCACGCAAAGAGACGACGAAGACGTAGAGCATGAATTCGCTGCGTGTTCGCCTGCCGCTGGTCTTCCTCGCGGGCATCGCGCTGGCAGGGGTGGTGACGACGGTGATCGCCATCCAGCTCTTCAAGAGCTTCGCGCACGATCAGGCGCTCAGCTCGCTCAATCGCGAGGCGACCGGCGTGGCCGATCTCTACTCGACCGCGATCGCCGAGAGCTATGGCAACCCGGACGACCGCAGCCCGCCCAAGCTCGCGGCCAAGAACCTCGAGCTCGCGACCGGCGACAAGATCTACTTCATCGGCCCGCGGATCTTTCCGGGCCAGGACAACGTCACGGGGTTGAAGCGCCTGCCGGTCCAGACGATCGACTGGAAGTCCGGGAAGTCGCTGACGTTCGAGTTCACGCCGCCCAACACGCATCGCACGCACCTCGCCGTCGCGAAACCGATCTACCTCGGCAAGCAGTCGGTGGGGGCGATCGTCGTCGCGACCCCGAAGACCGACGTCAGCCAGCGCGTCAACGACCTGATCAAGCGGCTCGCGGTCGCCGGCCTGCTCGGCCTGCTCGCCGCCGGGCTCCTGGCCTGGTACCTCTCGCGGCGCATCGTGCGGCCGGTGCTGCAGCTCTCGGCCGCAGCCGACGAGGTCGCCGAGGGGCACTACGCGGTCTCGGTGCCCGAGAATGCGCCGGGCGAGCTCGGCCACCTGAGTGAGCGCTTCCGCGAGATGGCGGGGCGGCTCGCCGAGGTCGAGGTGATGGAGCGCAACTTCCTGATGTCGGTCTCGCACGAGCTGCGCACGCCGCTGACCGCGATCCGAGGTCACGTCTCGGCGCTCCTCGAGGGCGTCGTCGACGATCCCGAGCTCGAGCAGCTTTCGCTGGAGACCGTCGAGGCGGAGGCGACGCGGCTCGAGCGGCTCGTCGGCGACATCCTCGACCTCGCCAAGCTCGACACGCACCGCTTCACCGTCACGCGCGAAGAGGTCGACATGGGCGTGCTCGTCGACCAGGCGTACGAGACCTACCGCGACGAGGCGCGCCGCCGCGAGATCGACTACCGCCAGGAGGTGCGCGAGCGGCCCGTGATCACCTCGGACGGCGACCGCGTGCTGCAGGTCGTCGGCAACCTGCTCTCGAACGCGTTCCAGGCGACGCCCGACGGCGGCCGCATCGACCTCTCCCTCGCGCAGGAGAACGGCTCGGTCACGGTGGCGGTGCAGGACTCCGGTCCCGGCATCTCACTCGAGTCGCGTGAGCGGCTCTTCCGGCCCTTCGTCTCGAACTCGACCGGCGGCACGGGCCTCGGCCTCGCGATCGCCAAGGAGCTCTCCGGCGCGCTCGGCGGCCGGATCGAGCTCGAGTCGGAACCGGGCCACGGGGCGCGGTTCGAGCTCGTCCTGCCTGCCGGCAGCTAGAGGCGCTACGCGCTCTCGCGCAGGCGCACGACGTTCGAGGGCTCGGCCGCGAGAGCCGCCTCGATGCGCGCGAGCCGGGCATCCATCGCCCGCCAGCCGTCCGTCAGCAGGTCGACGAGCAGACCGAGGTCGTCGACGCGCGCGTTCCGCTCCGACTCGATCAGCCCCTCCAGCCGCTCGAGCCTGCGAATGGCGTTGTTCGAGAGGCCCTTCACCTCCGCGAGGCGCCGCGAGATCGGGGCCGCCTCCTCGCGCAGGGTTGCCGTCATCGCCTCGCGGATCTGCACGGTGCTCAGCTCGACCACACGCCGAAGCTACCGTCCGCACCGGATGGAGTCCCGCGAGCTCGACTACGACCTGCCGCCCGAGCTGATCGCGCAACATCCCGCCGACCGCCGCGACGAGTCGCGCCTGCTCGTCTTCGACCGCGGCACCGGCGACGTGCAGCACCGCGTCTTCCGCGACCTGCCCGAGCTCCTGCCGCCCGAGGTGCTCGCCGTCGTCAACGACACGCGAGTCGTGCCGGCGCGGATCCCGATCGAGTCGCCGCGCGGCGAGGTGCTGCTGCTGGAGCGGGTGGACGGAGACGTCTGGGAGGCGCTCGCACGGCCGACGCGCCGTCTGCGCGCCGGCCGCGACTACGGCCCGGTGCACCTGCTCGAGCATCTGGGCGAGGGACGCTGGCGCGTCCGGCTGAGCGGCGAGCCGGCCGGGCAGGCGCCGCTGCCGCCCTACATCACGGAGCCGCTCGCCGATCCCGAGCGCTACCAGACCGTCTACGCGCGCGAGCAGGGCTCCGCTGCCGCACCGACGGCCGGCCTGCACTTCACGGATGAGCTGCTCGCGCGACTCGACGTCGAGCGAGTCACCCTGCACGTCGGTCTCGACACGTTCCGGCCGCTGCAGGCCGACGTCGTCGAGGAGCACCACATCCACGGGGAGCGGTACGAGGTGAGCGACGCCGCCTGGCAGCGGATCGCCGCAGCACACGCGGTGCTCGCCGTCGGCACGACGACGGTGCGCACCGTCGAGACGGTCGCGCACGGCGGCCCGCTCGCGGGTCGAACCGAGCTCTTCATCACGCCCGGGTTCGAGTTCGCCCGTGTCGACCATCTGCTGACGAACTTCCATCTGCCGCGCTCGACGTTGCTCGCGCTCGTGATGGCGTTCGCCGGTGTCGAGGAGGTACGCAGTCTCTACGCGACCGCGGTCGAGCAGCGGTACCGGTTCTACTCGTTCGGCGATGCGATGCTGATCCTGTGAGCGCCGAGGTCTTCTCGATCGTCGCGACCGACGGCGCAGCGCGCGCCGGCGTGCTGCGCACGGCCCACGGCGTGGTGGAGACGCCGGTCTTCATGCCCGTCGGCACCAAGGCGACCGTCAAGTCGCTGCATCCGGATGAGGTGCGCGACCTCGGCGCCCAGATCCTGCTCGGCAACACGTACCACCTCTACTTCCGGCCCGGCGACGAGCTGATCCGCGACCTCGGCGGCCTGCACCGTTTCATGGGCTGGGAGGCGCCGATCCTGACCGACTCCGGTGGCTTCCAGGTGTTCTCGCTGCGCGACACGATCGCGCGCGTCGACGACGAGGGCGTCACGTTCCGCAGCGTCTACGACGGCGCCGAGGCGCACTTCACGCCCGAGCTCGCCGCGCGCATCCAGCAGAACCTGGGCAGCGACATCGCGATGTGCCTCGACCACGTGCCGCCGGCGGGCATCTCGCGGTCGCAGCTCGAGGATGCCGTGCGGCGGACGACGCTCTGGGCCGAGCGGCAGCGCAACGCGCCGCGCGCCGAAGGGCAGCTGCGCTTCGGGATCGCCCAGGGTGGCGTCGACCCGGAGCTGCGCCGCCGCTCGACGGAGGAGATCGCCGCGCTCGACTTCGACGGCAACGCGATCGGGGGCCTTGCGATCGGCGAGGACCGGGACACGATGTTCGAGGCGACCGACCGCTCGGCCGCGCTGATGCCCGCCGACAAGCCGAGGTACTTCATGGGTATCGGCGACCCCGAGGGGATCCTCGAGGTGATCGAGGCCGGCGTCGACATGTTCGACTGCGTGCTCCCGACGCGGACCGCACGGACGGGCAGCGCGCTGACGTGGGAGGGGCGCCTCAACCTGCGGAACGCGCGCTTCGCCCGGGACGAGGGGCCGATCGACGAGCACTGCGACTGCCCGGCGTGCGTGCGCTTCTCGCGGGCCTACGTGCGGCACCTCGTCAACCAGGACGAGCTCCTGGGCCTGCGCCTGCTCTCGCTGCACAATCTACGCTTCCTGATCAGTCTGACTCGCGGCGCGCGCACGGCGATCGAGCGCGGCGAGTTCGCCACCTACAAGCGCGACGCTCTCGAAAGGATCATGTGAACGCCGGCGGCTTCCTGCTCGTCGTTCTGGTGCTCGGCGCGATCTGGTTCTTCCTCGTCGTCCCGTCGAGGCGGCGCCAGCGCTCGCACTCCGCCATGCAGGACACGGTCGGGGTCGGGGACGAGATCATCACCGCGGGCGGTCTGCACGCGGTTGTCCTGGAGGACGACGGGGACGAGTTGCGGGTCGAGATCGCGCCCGGCGTGGTTGCGACGCTCGATCGCCGGGCGGTCGCGGCGGTGGCTCGCGAGATCGAAGTCGAGGTCGAGCCCGAAGATGACCCGAAAGGGGGCGGCGATGCACCCCTCGAACCAAGCTAACCTACCCACCGCTTGAGCTCCCATCGCTCTCATCTGGTGCTGGTCGCGCTGATCGTCCTCGCCCTCATCGGCGTCGCGTTCGTCGCCGTGCCCGCCTCGCCGGCCCACCGGCCGGTCAAACAGGGCCTCGACCTGCAGGGCGGGCTCGAGTACGTGCTGAAGGCGCAGCCGCCGAAGGGGCACAAGCTGACGGCCGACGATCTCAACCGCTCCGTGTCGATCATGCGCGACCGCGTCGACAAGATCGGCGTCGCCGAGCCGATCATCACGAAGCAGGGCAAGGACCAGATCTCGATTCAGCTCGCCGGCGTCCACAACGTCGCCGAGGCGGCGAACATCATCGGCTCGACCGCCCAGCTCGAGCTCTACGACCTCGAGCCGGCGCTCTTCGGGCCCTCGACCTCCGCCTCCGGCCCGGTCGCGAACCGCAGCCTCTACGAGCTCCTCTCGCGCGTGCAGGCCTCCGCGAAGAAGGGGACTCCGAGCCAGTACGTGCTCTTCAAGCCGGTCAAGGTGACGACCACCACCGGCGTCGGCAAGAACAAGAAGACGACGACGAAGACCGTCTACGTGAAAGCGGCGAAGCCGTTCGCGACCGCGACCCTGCACCGCGACTCGAACGGCAACCCCGGCATCCTCGACCGCTTCCCGGGCGGGAAGCTGCCGAAGGGCTACAAGATCCTGACGGTGCCGGCGAAGACGGTGCTGATCAGCTGCTACACGCCCAAGTCGGTCGTCTGCCCGGGCGATCCGGCCGGCGCGCCGCCGTCCGGCAAGTTCGACTACTACCTGTTCAAGAAGGGCGAGTACGCGAACGACCGCTACGCGACGGACGGCAAGTACCCGAACATGAAGGGCACGGAGCTGAAGCTCTCGGGCACGCGGCAGGACTTCGACACCTCGACCGGCGACCCGGTCGTGCTCATGCAGTTCACCGGGAAGGGCAACAAGGCGTTCGAGCAGGTGACGAAGAACGAGGCCGTGCGCGGGCAGATCCAGCAGAACCCGCAGCACTTCGCGATCGTGCTCGACGACGAGATCCGCTCGTGGCCGCAGATCGACTACAACGACCTCCCGAACGGGATCAACCCCGCCGGCACGGGCGCACAGATCACCGGCATGGCGAACCTGAAGGAAGCGAAGAACCTCGCGCTCGTCCTGCAGACCGGCGCGCTGCCCGTCAACTTCATCCCGCTCGAGCGCACCGACGTCTCCGCGACGCTCGGTAAGGACTCGCTGAAGCAGGCGCGCAACGCCGCGATCGGCGGCCTGATCCTGGTCGCGCTCTTCCTGCTCCTGCTCTACCGCTTCCTCGGTGTCGTCGCCGTGATCGGCCTCGCCATCTACGGCGCCTTCATGTACGCCGCGATCGTGCTGCTGGGGGTGACGCTCACGCTGCCAGGCTTCGCTGGGTTGATCCTCACGATCGGCGTCGCCGCAGACGCGAACGTCGTCGTCTTCGAACGCATCAAGGAGGAGTTCCGCGCGGGCAAATCCGTGCGCGCCTCGATCAGCAACGGCTACGCGAAGGGCTTCCGCACGATCCTCGACGCCAACGTCGTCACCGCGATCACCGCGCTGATCCTCTTCGCCGTCGCGACCGCCGGCGTCAAGGGCTTCGCCCTGATGCTGCTGATCGGAACCGTCATCTCGCTGATCACGGCCGTCGCGGCGACGCGCGCCATGCTCGGCCTGCTCGCCAGCTTCAAGTGGTTCCAGAACCCGCGCTTCCTGGGAGCGGCGTCGAAGTGATCAAGTACCTCCACATCGACTACATGGGCAAGCGGCGGCTCTGGTTCGCGATCTCCGGCGTCGTGATCCTGATCAGCATCGTCTCGCTCGCCACGCGCGGCCTCAATCTCGGCATCGACTTCCGGGGCGGCGTCCAGATCGCGTTCAAGACGTCGAAGCCGACCTCGCTGACTCTCGTGCGTCAGCAGACCGACGCGATCGGCCGGAACGACGCCGTCGTGCAGGGACGCGGCAAGTCGACGAACGGCGACGAGTACTCGAGCTTCCAGATCCGCCTCAAGAAGCTGACGACACAGCAGCAGAACAAGCTCCAGAACGATCTGACGACGAAGGTGAACGCCGTCGCGCCGGGCGTCAAGAACGTGTCGTCGAGCTTCGGCAAGCAGATCGCGCGCTCCGCGATCATCGCCGTCCTCTTCTCGCTGCTCGTGATCACGCTCTACATCGCGGTGCGCTTCAAGGGCATCGCGTTCGCCGTGCCGGTGATCGTGGCGCTGATCCACGACGTGGTGATCACGATCGGGGTCTACTCGGTGACGGGGCGCGAGGTGACGGAGTCGACGGTGGCGGCGATCCTGACCGTGCTCGGCTACTCGATCTACGACACGATCATCATCTTCGACCGCATCCGGGAGAACATCCCGATCATGCGGCGCGCGTCGTTCGCGACGATCGCGAACGTCTCGCTGTGGGAGACGATCCGCCGCTCGCTGGCGACGACGTTCATCACCCTGCTGCCGGTGCTCGCCCTGTTCTTCTTCGGCGGCTCGACGCTGAAGGACTTCGCGTTCGCGCTGCTCGTCGGCGTCACCTCGGGTGCGTACTCGTCGATCTTCATCGCGGCGCCGCTCCTGACCACCTTCAAGGAGCGCGAGCCGGAGTACGCGCGCCGGAAGGACAGTCGCTCGATGGAGGGGTCGGTCGGCGAGCGGATCCTGCTGCAGGCGGAGGCGGCGGCCGCCGCCGAGCCGGCGCCGGAGACACCGATCGACGCGATCGAGCACGCACTGGACGGCGACTCCGACTCGAAG
This sequence comes from uncultured Actinomycetes bacterium, assembly GCA_963779505.1. Lineage (GTDB taxonomy): Bacteria > Actinomycetota > Thermoleophilia > Gaiellales > Gaiellaceae > PALSA-600. Next base: position 10,664 of record CAVZYK010000001.1, read on the forward strand.
CGCGAAGCGCGCAGGCAGCGGCGCAAGACGAAGCCCCATGGCCGTGCCAGATAGCACCGACCGCGAAGCGCTCGACCGCGTCGTGACGATGCTCGGCCTGCGCCTCGACGAGGCACGCTCGCTGCTCGACGACGTCACCTCGCGTTGGCGCGGCGACGCGCTGCGTGTGGGGGAGGGGAGCAAGCGCAGGCTGCAGGATGTCGCGCGCGAGCTCGGCCTCGTCACCCGCGAGGAATGGGACGAGCTCGAGTTGCGGGTGGCGCAGATCGAGCACCGGCTGCGCCTGCTCGAAGACGGCAACAGCCAGTAACGCTGCTACCGTGCGTCTCACGGAACGCGGATGGGCCGCGCTCCAGTGAGATCTCGTCTCCTCCATCGGACACGTGATCTCGACGTCCGAAGGAGTTGAGACAGGTGACAGACTTTCGTACCCTCGGGGTTTCCGAGGCCGTGTGCGAACTGCTCGCAGCGCGCGGCATCGACGCCCCGTTCCAGATCCAGTCGCTCGTCATCCCGGAGGCACTCCGGGGCGGCGACGTCCTCGCGAAGAGCCCGACGGGCTCGGGCAAGACGCTCGCGTTCGCGATCCCGATCGTCCAGCGCGACACGCGCGGGCACGCCGTTCGCGCTCGTGCTCGTGCCGACACGCGAGCTCTGCGTGCAGGTGACCGAGGAGTTCGCGCTGATCGCCGGCGACCTGAACGTCGCCTCGGTCTACGGCGGCGTGCCGCTGAAGGCGCAGGCGCAGGAGGCCAAGGACGCGCACGTGATCGTCGCGACGCCGGGCCGGCTGCAGGATCTCGTCGATCGCCGTCTGATCGACCTCGACGCCGTCGAGGTGCTCGTGCTCGACGAGGCCGACCGCATGCTCGACATGGGCTTCAAGCCGCAGGTCGACCGCCTCGTGCGGAAGCTGCGCGACGACCGGCAGACGATGTTCTTCTCCGCGACGCTCGACGGCGAGGTCGGCGAGCTGGCGCGGAAGTACACGCATTTCGCCGCCCGCTTCGAGGGCGAGCTGCCGGCCGACCGCCGCACCGGCGAGATCGACCATCGCTTCGTGCCGGTCACGCCCGACAACAAGGTCTCGACGCTCGTCGAGCTGCTGCGGCAGGAGGAGCGCGGTCTCGTGCTCGTCTTCGTGCGCACGAAGGCCGGCGCCGACCGCCTGGTCGAGAAGCTGCGCCGCAACGACGTGGATGCCGTCGCGATTCACGGCGACAAGGGCCAGGCGCAGCGCGAGAAGGCGCTCGAGCACTTCGACGCCGGCAAGGTGAAGACGCTGGTCGCGACTGACGTCGCGGCGCGCGGGCTCGACGTCGACGACATCTCGCACGTCGTCAACTTCGACCCGCCGGAGGAGCCGGCGGTCTACACGCACCGCGTCGGCCGCACCGGCCGCGCCGGCAAGGGTGGCATCGCGATCACGCTCGTGCTGCCCGAGCAGCAGGCGGACGTCTCGCGCGTCGCGCGGCTGCAGGGTCACGTCGAGCGTTTCGAGGAGACCGGCATGCAGGTGGCGAAGCCCCGTCTCGTGTACACGTCCCGGCGCAGGGGAGGTCGTTCGAAGTGGTAGACGGCGAGCGCTTGACCGAGAAGCAGGCGGAAGCACTGCGCGTCGAGCTCGCCGAGCTGGAAGGCCCGCGCCGCGAGAACGTCGTGCAGGCGATCAAGACCGCGCGCGAGTTCGGCGACCTCTCCGAGAACTTCGAGTACCACGCAGCGAAGAACGAGCAGGGCTTGCTCGAAGCGCGCATCCGCACTCTGCGCTCGCGTCTCGATCTCGCCCAGATCGTGCCGGACGCCGGCTCCGACGAGGTCGGCATCGGATCGGTCGTCGAGATCGAGGGCAACGGCCGCACGATGACCGTCGAGGTCAGCGCGGTCGGCGGCGACGGCACCGTGTCGCCGACGTCGCCGCTCGGCTCGGCAGTGCTCGGCCGCAAGGTCGGCGACGTCGTCGACGTCGAGGCGCCGAAGGGCGCCTGGCAGGCGACGATCAAGTCGATCTCCTAGCGCCCGAACCGGGTTCGTGAGTTCGGCCGCGCCAGCTGCAACACTGAGCACGTGGCCGCGCAGCCAAAGCAGCGCAACCTCGGTCGCCTGAGCGAGATCGCACAGGTCGCGGTTCGGCACGGCTTCGGCTACGCGGTCGACGGGCGCAAGGCGGGCGATCCGGCGATCGAGGGCACCGCTCGCGGCCGTCACCTGCGCGAGATGCTGGACGAGCTCGGGCCGACGTTCGTCAAGTTCGGGCAGCTGCTCTCGACGCGGCCGGACGTCGTGCCGCCGGACATCATCGCCGAGCTGCGCGGCCTTCAGGACGACGTGCGCCCGTTCCCGTACGCGGATGTCGAGCGCACGATCCGCGAGGAGCTCGATCAGCCGATCGAGCGGCTCTTCACCGAGTTCGACGAGGTCCCGCTCGCCGCAGCCTCGATCGGGCAGGTGCACCGCGCGACGCTGCCCAACGGCCGTCGCGTCGTCGTCAAGGTGCAGCGGCCGAACGCGCCGAAGCAGATCGACGCGGATCTCTCACTGATGTACCAGGCGGCAAAGCTGGCGAAGGAGCGCATCCGCGCGCTCGACTTCATCGACGCGAACGAGATCGTCGACGAGTTCGCCCGCTCGATCCGGCAGGAGCTCGACTACCGTCTCGAAGGGCGGAACGCCGACGGCTTCCACAAGAACTTCGCCGGGCATCCGCACGTCGCGGTGCCGAAGGTGTACTGGTCGTACACGCGCTCGCGCGTGCTGACGCTCGAGTACCTGGAGGGCGTGCAGCTCGCCGACATCGACGTCGAGCACTGGACGCTCGACCAGCGCCGGCATCTCGCGTACCTCGTGACCGAGACCTGGATGACGATGATCTTCCGCCACGGGTTCTTCCACGGCGATCCGCATCCGGCGAACATCCTCGTGCTCTCGCCCGACCGGATCGGGCTCGTCGACTTCGGGCTGACGGGCAAGCTCACCGACGACGACATGTCGAAGATGACGCGGCTCTTCATCGATGCCGCGTCGGAGAACATCGAGGTGCTGCCGAAGCGCCTGGCGGATCTCGGCGTTCGCTATCCGAAGGAGCGCGAGGAGCAGTTCGTCGCCGAGCTGCGGGAGTTCTACTACCGCTACTACGGCGCGAGCCTGCAGGAGATCGATCCGATCCAGGTGATCCGCGAGGGCTTCGCGCTCATCTACGCGATGCAGCTGCGGCTGCCGACGCGGTTCGTGATGCTCGACAAGGCGATCGCGACACTCGGCGCGGTCGGCGTCGAGCTCTACCCCGACTTCAACGTCTTCGAGGTCGCAAAGCCCTACGCGCGCGACCTGATGATCTCGCGCTTCACGCCGGGTCGGATCGCCTCGCGCGCCAGGCGCGAGGGCTGGCAGTTGACGCAGATGGCGGCCGAACTGCCGTACCAGCTGCACGACACCCTCGAGCAGGTGCGCGACGGGCAGATCGAGGTCGGGTTCGTGCACAAGGGCCTCGACGACTACATGGCGAAGCTCGACGTTCTCTTCAACCGGCTCGTGATCGCGCTCGTCGTCACCGGCGGCCTGATCGGATCGAGCCTGATCGGGATCTTCGCGAAGAGCGGGCCGCACGTGCTCGGCCTGCACGTCGTCTCGGTGCTCGGCTTCACGCTCTCGGCGGTGCTCGGCGTCTGGCTCCTCTGGAGCGTCATCCGCTCCGGACGGCTCTGAACCGCCCGAACCTGGTTCGCACGTTTCGCCGTTCCGTCCACGCTCGTCCGGGCCAGACCTGCCTGAGGATGGTCCGGCGCAGAATCGTGCCGATGGACGACTAGGCAGCGCCTCGCGCTGTGTCTAGCGTCGTTGGCATGAGTGCGACGCTCCTCCTCACCGACCCAGAGCCCGAGACGCGCGGCTTGCTCGAGCGCGAGCTGCCAAGGGACGGCTTCCAGCTCGTCGGGTCGGGTGCGCCGTGTGACCTGGTGCTGGCGGGCGATGTGGCGGACGTCGACCGGTGGATCGAGCGAGCGCCGGTGATCGTGCTCGGCCACGAGCGCGGCGGAGCGGTGCAGGCGTTCCGGCGCGGGTGCGACGACTACGTGACGCGGCCGTTCGAGTACCAGGAGCTCGTCGAGCGGATCCGTGCGGTGCTCCGTCGCGTGCACCCGATGCGGCCGGAGGTGGTCGAGGCGCCGCCGGTGCGCATCGACACGCGCACGCGTGTGGCGAGCGTCGCAGGCCGTCGGCTTGCGCTCGCGCAGAAGGAGTACGAGCTGCTGCTCTGCCTGGCGCGGGAGCCCGACCGCGTCTTCACGAAGGTCGAGCTGCTGCGCGACGTCTGGAACTACCAGGTGCCCGGGCGAACGAGAACGCTCGACTCGCACGCGTCGCGGCTACGTCGCAAGCTGCGTGACACGGGAGCGGGGGCGGGGCTCGTCGAGAACGTGTGGGGTGTCGGCTACCGGCTGCTCGCGGCGCCGCTGCTGGAGTGAGCGTGCTCAGCGGACGACGAGCGTGGCACGCATCCCGAGCTGGCGATGGTTCGCGACCGAGCACCAGAGCGAGTACCGGCCGCGGGGAAGCTTCAGCGACAGCTCGGCGCGTTTGCCGGGAGCGACGACGCCGAGGCCCGCGATGTGTCGCGCGCCCTTGCGCTGCACGCGCAGGTCGTGCGGGTCCTGGCCGAAGTTCGCCAGCTCGATCACCGCCGGGCCGGCCTTGACGCTGCCGCGCGAGAGGCCGAACGAGAACTCCTTCGCGACCACCTGCACGCGCGCCGGCGCGACGCGGCTCGGGGCGACGCGGCTCGGGGCAACGCGGCTCGGCGGAACACCGTGCAGCACCGCGCCCAGGAAGACGAGTGCGAGCAGCTTCACTTGACGAGCTTGGCGCGCGTCAGCTTCGACGCGCCCGGGATGATCCGCGCCGCGTCGAAGCCGAGCCACTGCTCGAGCAGGGAGGCGTAGACGGCGCGGAAGTCGGAGGTCGCCTTCACGTTCCCGTCCGCGTCGAGGCCCGTCGCCAGCCCTGGGAACTCACCGACCTGCGTGCCCGCTGCCCGCGAGCCGATCAGGAACGCCGTGCCTGCCGCGCCGTGGTCGGTCCCGCCCGAGCCGTTTTCCTTCGCGCGCCGGCCGAACTCGGACCAGACGAGCGTCAGCACGCGATCGGCGACGCCGCGCGCCTCGAGGTCGCGCTGGAACGCGTAGAGCGACGCGGCGGTCGTCGTCAGCGCCGGCGCGAGCGCCGAGACCTGCGACGCGTGGGTGTCGTACTCCCCGGTCGCCTCGAGTGCGACGCAGCGCAGCGGCAGACCCGCGGCGACCATCGCCGCGAGACCTTGCAGCTGCTTGGGGAACGAGTCGTCGGACGCCGGGTAGGCGACGGCCGGCGTGATCGCGCCCTTGCCGTTGAACGGCACGAGCTGCCGTCGCAGCCGGTCGGCCTGCTTGGTCACGTTCGCCACCGACCGGAACGCCGGATCCGATGACGACACGCCGCCGAGCGTCCCGATCGCATCGAGCATGCGCGACTCGACCTCGCCCCACACGCCGGGCACCCAGAAGCCGTACTGGTCGGGGCCGTCGATCGCCGCGACCGGCACCTTCGCCGTCGCGAGCGTCGGCTGCAGCTGGCCGGTCAGCGACAGCCCCTGCAACGGGTTGTCGCGCGTCCCCGCGGCATCGAGATAACGGCCCATCCAGCCGGTCAGCAGCGAGGTGTCCGTCGCGCCGACCTCCCAGAAATGACGCGAGGTGAAGTGCGACTGATCGGGATGGGCGTAGCCGACGGCCGGCAGCACGCTGACCTTGCCCTCGCCGTGCAGTTGCGCGAGCGGCGAGAGCGCCGGATGCCAGCGGAGCCGGGCGTCCTCTGCGAACGCCGAGCCGCCGGCGACCGCGAGTTGCGGGCGCAGCTTCCGGTAGAGCGGGTCGCCGTCCGGGTAGAGCATCGACAACGCATCGGCACCGCCCTGCAGGAAGACGGTGACGAGGATCGGCGAGCCTGGAGTGGACGCGGCGGCCGCGATTCCCTCGTCGAAGAGCTGCAAGCGCCCCGCGCCGTAGACAGACAGGGCGACTCCGAGCGACCGCGCGACGAAGCTGCGGCGTGTGAGGCCCGTTCCCGGCCGGCACCGGCATGCCCGCCTCGATCGACGGCAGCCCGCGCCCGGCGACGGCGCGCATCACGTCAGCGCGGGAGCACTCGTCGCAGGAGATCCGGCTCATGAGGTCTGCAAGTCCGGGGAGACGGCGATCAGCTGGCGCAGCGCGTTCTCGAGCAGCACCGGGTACTGCACCTGCTTCCAGTGCTGCTTGCCGGCGTCGGCGAGCGCCGCGCGCGCGAAGTGCAGCAGTGCAGCGTGTGTTGCGGCCGACAGGGGTGGGTTGTGCCAGAAGGCGAGCGCCTTCTTGAGCACGGTCTGCGCATCGGGTGTCTTCGTGCCCTTGGCGGGATCGAGCTTGCGGTCCTGCAGGATCCGCTGCACGGCGATCCAGCGGCCGCGATACGTCGCGGTGTCGAGCCAGCGCGCGTCGTCCCAGCCGGCCACGTTCGGCGGGTAGAAGAGCTGCTGGCCCGAGAGCGAGCCGATCCACGACCAGTCGGTCGTCGTGATCCCTGCACCGATCCGGCGGAGCAGGCCGGCGACGTGGACGACCGGAGGCTTCACCATCCGTGGCCCGGTGTAGACGGCCGGGTGCTGCAGGATCGCCTGGAGCACGGGCTGCACGTGGTAGCCGTCGCGGTAGAGCGCTTCGAGCGCAGCCTGCGTCGCGTGATCCGGAGCGACCGGCACGAAGTAGCTCCAGAGCTTGCGCACGAAGAAGGACGCGTGCAGCGGGTGCGAGACGCAGAGGTGGCAGGCCGACTTCCAGTCGTACCGCCCCGACTTCCGGAAGACCACCTTCATGCCGGTGTCGTGCTGGCGCGGGTCGAAGTGGAAGTTGTAGTCGCCGAGGCCTTGCTTCCAGTCGTTCCGGAAGCCGGTCAGCGACCGCGCCTGCTCACGCACGTCGCGCTCGGTGTACGCACCGCGGTCGGCGCCGAGCGTGAAGAGCTCCATCATCTCGCGGGCGTAGTTCTCGTTCGGCGCATCCTTCGAGTTGGACGGTGCCGTTCAGCCAGAGGAGCATCGCCGGGTCGCGGGTCACGTCGAGCAGCAGCTGCTCGAACGAGCCGAGCGAATGGCTGCGGAGGAGCTTGTTCTGCTTGAGCATCAGCTTCTGGCTGCCGACGCCGCCGTTCGACGTGGCGAACCAGTCGTGCCAGACGAGCGTCATCCGCTCGACGAGCGGACGCGAGGTTCGCACCATGCGGTCGAGCCACCAGCAGTGGTCGTGCCCCCAGGCGTCGGCGGGAGCGAGTGGGCGGCCCTTCGAATCGTGCGCAGCCGGGCCGACGAGCTTCTCCGGCCCCGGGTGCACGAGCTTGGAGACGGCGCCGTGCAGGCCGAGCTTCGCGAGCGCCTCGGCCTCGCCGGGGCGCGGCCCGAAGCCCGCGCGCCAGAGCAGCCGTTCGGCCTGCGGCACGCCGAATTTCCCCCGGTAGGCGGGCACCCCCACAGCTTCATGGTCGCGCCGGACGTCCCGAGCGGCCATCCCCGAAAAGGGGATCTCCGCTGCCGGCCGCGGCACAGTCGTCTGCCGGACGACCATTCAGTAGTCGAAGAGACGACCAACTGGTAGTCTGTTGGACGAATGCTGACGGACATCAACCCCTTCGTCTACTCGCATCCGCTCGCGCCCGACGAGATCATCGACCGGGACGACGAGACCCGCGCGCTGCTCGCGCACGCGGTCGGCGGCCACTACGTCCGGCTCTATGCGCCGCGGAAGTACGGCAAGACGAGCCTGCTGCGCCGGGTGCTCGCCGACGGCGAGCGGGAGGAGGGGCTGATCCCGGTGCTCGTCGACCTCTACCGGGTCGCCTCGATCGCCGACGTGACCGTTCGGCTCGAACGGGCCTACGCGCGCCACCTGAAGGGCGCGGTGCGGGCGCGCGTCGACCAGTTCCTGCAGCGCACCGGCATCGGGCTCTCGCTCGGGGTGCACGGGATCAGCGCCCGCATCCAGCTCGACCCGAAGGCCGACCCGCTGCCCGCCTTGCACGCGCTCCTCGACCTGCCGCTACGGCTCGAGCAGAGCGGGGGCTACCGCGCGCTGATCGCGTTCGACGAGTTCCAGGACGTCGACAAGGTGCCCGATCTCGACGGGCTGATCCGCAGCCACATCCAGTACCACGGCGACGTCGCGTCGTACGTCTTCGCCGGCTCCGAGCCCGGTCTGATGAAGCAGCTCTTCGAGGACCGCGACCGGCCGCTCTACGGCTCCGCCGTGCCGATGCGCCTCGGCCGGCTTGCGGCGGTGGATGTGGGCTCGTATGTCGCGGGTCGCTTCGAGGACACCGAACGCAGCGTCGGCGAGGCGCTCGGGCCGCTGCTGGCGGCCGCCGACGGCCATCCGCAGCGCGCGATGCTGCTCGCGCACCGGCTCTGGGCGCAGGTCGAGCGAGGTTCGAGCGCAACGCTCGAGGACTGGGACGCGGCGCACGAGGCGGCGCTCGCCGAGCTCGCGGCCGAGTTCGACGCCGAGTGGCGGCACCTCGACACGTCCGAGCAGAAGACGCTGCGCTCGGTGCTCGAAGGGAACGGCTCCCCCTACCGGCGGGACGTGCTCGCGCGACTCGCGCTGACGAAGGACATGGTGCGGAAGGCGCTGCCGCGGCTCGCCGCTTCGGCGCTGATCGAGCGGAACGGCGACCGGCACGAGCTCGTCGACCCGCTGCTCGCGGAGTGGATCCGGCGCGGCGCCGACCCGCCGGAGTAACGTCCGGACGTGGACCAGCAGGCGCAGGCAGACCTGTTCCGGCGGCTGCACTTCGAGCCTCCGATCCTTGTGCTGCCGAACGCATGGGACGTCGCCAGCGCGAAGGTGCTCGCCGCCGTGCCCGGCTGCCGCGCGCTCGCGACGACGAGCGCGGCGGTCGCGCGCTCGCTCGGGTTCGAGGACGGCGAGCAGGCGCCCCGCGACGTGATGGTCGTCGCCGCCGGACGCATCGCGCACGCCGTCGACCTGCCCGTCACGGCCGACCTCGAGGCCGGCTACGGCGACCCCGTCGGGACGGCGCGCGCCGCGTGGGACGCCGGGCTCGTCGGCATCAACTTCGAGGACTCGCCCGCAGACACGTTGCTGCCGATCGACGAGCAGGTCGCGCACATCGAGGCGATCCGCGCCGCCGTGCCGTCGCTCGTGATCAACGCGCGGGTCGACGTGTTCCTCAACGGCTCGGGCGATCTCGACGAGGCGGTCGAGCGCGGCAACGCGTACCTGCGCGCCGGCGCGGACTGCGTCTACCCGATCCTCTGTCCGCCCGCGACGATCGCGGACCTCGCGCTGCGCATCGACGGGCCGATCAACATCCTGGCCGAGGAGGGTGTCCCCGAGCCCGTCGACCTGCAGGCGCTCGGCGTCGCGCGGATGACGTGGGGCGGGGGACTGGCGCGTCGCGCCTATGCCGAGGCGGCGCGGATCGCCGCCGCCGCACTCAACGGTGAATGACCCGGGCGCCGCGCCCGCGTGTCACGTAGGCGAACGCCCACCGCGTCAGGACGAGCACCCGGTTCTGGAAGCCGACGAGGTAGACGATGTGGATCCCGAGCCACGCCGCCCAGGCGGGGAAGCCGCGGAGCGGGATCCCCTTGACGACGCCGACGGCGCGCGCGCGGCCGATCGTCGCCAGCTCACCCTTGTCGTTGTAGTGGAACGGCGTGCGCGTGCCGTTGCGGATCGAGTGCGCGACATGCCTGCCCTGCTGCATCGCAACCGGTGCGACGCCGTGCAGGTCGCTGCCGCGCACGACGGTCATGTCGCCGAACGCGAAGACCTCCGGGCGGCCGGTAAGGGTGAGATCGGGCTCGACGACGAGCCTGCCCGCGCGGTCGGTCTCTGCACCGGCGGCCTCCGCGAGCAGCCGCGCGAGCGGCGAGGCCGCGACGCCGGCCGCCCAGACCTTCGTCCGCGCCGCCACGCGTTCGCGGCTCCCGTCGCGGCGCTCGGTCTCGATCGACTGCTCGTCGATCCCGACCACGGTCGTCTGGAGCAGTGGGGTGACGCCGAGGGAGACGAGCTGACGCTCCGCGCTGCGCGAGAGGCTCGGGGAGAAGGCGCTGAGGACGCGGTCGCCTGCCTCGACGAGCAGCACCCGCGCGGCTCTCGTGTCGACGTGGCGGTACTCGGCCGGTAGCGCGTCACGCGCGAGCTCCGCGATCTGCCCGGCCATCTCGACCCCGGTGGGGCCGGCGCCGACGACCGCGAAGGTCAGCCAGGCCTGCCGCTCGGCCGGGTCGTCCTCGACCTCCGCCGCTTCGAACGCGCTCAGGATCCGGTCGCGCAGGTCGAGCGCACCGTCCAGCGTCTTCAGCTCCGGCGCGTGCGGCGCCCACTCGTCGTGGCCGAAGTAGGAGTACCTCGACCCGGCGGCGACGGCGAGCACGTCGTACTCGAGCGACCGGCTCTTGCCGTTCGGCAGATCCTCCACCTGCACGGTCCTCGCCTCGAGATCGAACCCCGTCACCTCGCCGAGGACGACGTGGACGTTGCGTCGCCGGCGCAGCGCCTGCCGGAGCGGGAATGGCAATCTCGACCGACGAGAGCGAACCGGTCGCGACCTGGTAGACGAGCGGCTGGAAGAGAAAGAAGTTCTGCCGGTCGACCAGCGTCACGTCGACGTCGGCGCGGCGGAGCCCGCGGGCAGCCAGCAGCCCGCCGAACCCGCCGCCGACGACGACGACGCGTGTCACGCCAGAATCGCGCCCTCCAGCTGCAGCAGCTTCAACTTCATGTCGAGCCCGCCCGCGTACCCCGTCAGCGAGCCGTTCGAGCCGAGCACGCGGTGGCAGGGCAGGACGATCGGGATCGGGTTGCGGTTCATGACCGTGCCGACGGCGCGGGCGGCGCGCGGTCGTCCGACCTTGCCCGCCAGCGCGCCGTACGTCGTCGTGATCCCGTACGGGAACCTGCGCCAGCTCGAGCAGTACCTGCTCGTGGAACGCAGCGACGCGGAGATCGAGCGGCAGGTCGAACTCGTGGCGCGCACCGGCGAAGTACTCGTCGAGCTCGCGCCGCACGTCGTCGAGCGGCGAGCGCAGCACGCGGAGGCCGAAGAGGCGCGCGAGCTCCTCTTCCTGGCCCTCGGGGTGGAACCAGATGCGGCAGAGCCCGCGGTCGGTCGCGGCGACGAGCAGCTCGCCGAACGGCGACTCGACGACGTCGTAGCGCACGTCGACGAGCCCCTCGCGAACTGCGGCGGCGCGGAACTGCGCGTCGAGCTCGGGTGTGATGCTCATACGTTCCTCCTCAGTCTGCGGACCCCGGAGGAGGCTGCGGCGCGTGCAGCGTCCTCGGACGATCCGAGTGCGTCGGCGATCTGGGCATAGGGGAGGTCGTAGCCGTAGCGCAGCACGACCGCCGCGCGCTCCGTCGGTGGCAGTCCCGTCGTCAGATGCTCGAGCTCACGGAACGCATCGCGCTCGAGCTCGACCGACGGCTCGCCGTTCGCGACCGGTTGCGGCTTCACGCGCAACTCGTCCATCGCGACATTCGTCGCGATCGTGAACACCCAGGCGCGCAGGTGCTTGCCGTGTTCCAGTCGGCCGTAGGCGCGCAGGGCGCGCAGGAATGTCTCCTGCCACGCGTCCTCGGCCCGCTGGCCGAGCAGCCTGCGGAGGTAGCCCAGCACCTCGTCGCGGTGCGCGAGGTAGAAGCGCTCGAACGGCGGTACCGGCTCGGTGGCCATGACTCCCATCATCCGTTGAAACGTGGCAGGGTGCGCGATTGTGAGATGCGCTGTCGTTGGCCACGTCGAGTGGGTGGAGTTCGCCCGCGTGCCCGAGCTGCCGACGGCTGGGAGCATCGTGCACGCGACCCAGGTGTGGTCGGAGCCGGCCGGCGGCGGCGCCGTCGTCGCGCGCCAGATCGCGCGGCTGGTCGGTCGCTGCGAGTTCTTCACGGCGCTCGGCGACGACGCGCTCGGCCACCAGGCGGCGAGGCAGCTCTCGACGCTCGGCATCGACGTGCACGCGGTGCACGGCGGCGAGACGAGGCGCGCCTGGACGTACGTCGACCAGCACGGCGAGCGGACGATCACGGTTCTGGGCGACAAGCTGCTGCCGCGCGGGCCGCTGCCGCTTGCCGGCTACGACGCCGTGTTCTTCGTCTCCGGCGACGTCGAGGCGCTTCGCTCGGCCCGAGCGGCGCGGCTGCTCGCGGCGACGCTGCGCGAACGCCCGACGTTGAGCGAGGGCGGCGTCCCACTCGACCTGCTCGTCGGCAGCCTCAACGACGCCGGCGAGCGCTACGACGACTCGCTCGACGCGAAGGTCGTCGTTCTCACCGACGGGGGAGAGGGCGGCACGGTGAACGGCGAGCGATTCGCCGCCGCCGATCTGCCCGGCGAGATCTCCGACGCCTACGGAGCGGGTGACTCGTTCGCGGCGGCGTTGCTCGTCGGGCTCGCGCGCGGCGACGACGTGGCTGCGGCGGTGCACCTCGGCGCGAGGGCGGGTGCCGCGGTGATCACGGGGCAGGGCCCGTACACCGCGCAGCTAACGTCTTGAGGTGGGCGCGACCGTCTCCTGGATCTCCACCACGCCTGTCAAGGCGCTGGCACTCGCGCAGCTGACCGAGGTCGAGCTGCTCGAGCGTGGCCCGCGCGGCGACCGGTGCTTCTTCCTGGTCGACGAGTCGAACCGCCTCGTCAACAACAAGGGAACGCGCGGCCCGCTGCAGCTGATCCACGCCGCGTACGACGAGGCCGCGGCACGGCTGACGCTGCGCTTCCCCGACGGGACGACCGATCGACGGCGACGACGGTGGCAGGCGACGAGCTGACGACGAACTTCCATCGCCGCCCGCGAGCCGCTCGACGTGTCGCGGGGCCGTGGGACGAGGCGTTGTCGGAGACGGTCGGCGAGTCGCTCAGGCTCGTCGCGGCCGACGTCGGCGCCGACCGCGGCCGGGGCGGCGCGGCGACGCTCCTCGGTGAGGCCTCACTCGGGGCGATCGCGGGCGTGCTCGGCGTCGATCGGATCGATTGCCGCCGCTTCCGCATGAACTTCGGGATCGACGGCATCGAGGCACACGAAGAGGACGGGTGGATCGGCCGGCGGATCCAGGTCGGCGAGGCGGTCGTCGTGCCCCAGGGCAACGTGGGCCGCTGCGCGATCACGACCCAGAACCCCGACACGGGCCAGGTCGATCTCGACACGCTGAAGGCGCTCGCCGCCTACCGGGGCGAGGTCGAGACGACCGAGCCGCTGCCGCTCGGCATCCACGCCGCCGTCGCCGAGCCGGGCCGCGTCCGCCTCGGCGACCCGATCCTCCCGCTCTAGCCCCGCCAAAGATCCCCCTTTTGGCGGGCTGCGGCGTGCTCCGCAGGGGTTTACAGGTGGGGAGAAGTGGGATACAGTGGGGAGCAGTGGACCATGCTGCTCGGCGAACATGAACATTCCCTCGACGACAAGAACCGCCTCACGCTGCCGGCCAAGCTGCGCGCAGCCTTCGAGGACGGGGTCGTCGTCACGCGCGGGCTCGACGGCTGTCTCTTCGCCTACCCCCGCGTCGAGTGGGAGGGAATGGTGACCCGCCTGCGCAGCCTCGATCCGCTCGCCGAGGCCTCACGCCGCCTGCAGCGGCATTTCTTCGCCGGTGCCGCACAGGGTGAGCTCGACCGGCAGGGACGGCTCGTCCTGCCGCCGACGCTGATCGAGCACGCGGGGCTCGGCCGCGAGGTGACCGTGGCCGGTGTCTACGACCACGTCGAGATCTGGGACCGCACGAAATGGCGTCAACAGCAGCACGAGGTCGAAGGGAGCGCGGAAGATGTTGCCGAGCGTCTTGCCAACTGAGTCCGATCACGTCCCCGTCCTCGCCGACGAGATCGTCGCCACCCTCGACCCGCGTCCGGGCGAGACCGTGGTCGACGCCACCTTCGGCGCCGGCGGCCACTCCACATTGCTCGCCTCGCGCCTGAAGGGGCAGGGCAAGCTGATCGCGATCGATCGCGATCCGAGCGTCACGCCGTACTTCGAGCGGCTGCGTCGCGGCACGTCGTTGAAGGCGCGGCTGCTCTCCGGTGAGTTCTCCACCGTGCTCGAGCAGCTGAGCGCGAACGGCGTGCGCGCCGACATCGTCCTGCTCGACCTCGGCGTCTCGTCGATGCAGCTCGACCGTCCGGAGCGGGGGTTCTCGTACGCGGTCGACGCGCCGCTCGACATGCGCATGGATCCGAGCTCCGAGTACTCCGCACGCGAGCTCGTCAACGACGCGGGCGAACGGGAGCTCGCCGACATCTTCAAGCGCTACGGCGAGGAGCGGTACGCCCGCCAGATCGCACGCGCGATCGTCCGGCGGCGCCAGACCGAGCCGTTCGAGCGCACCGGCGATCTCGTCGAGACGATCAAGGCCGCGATTCCCGCGCCGGCGCGCTTCGGCGAGGGGCACCCGGCCAAGCGCGTCTTCCAGGCACTGCGGATCGAGGTGAACGACGAGCTGGGCGCGATCGAGCGCGCGCTGCCGGCGGCGCTCGAGATGCTGCGCCCGGGCGGCCGGCTCGCCGTCATCTCGTTCCACTCGCTCGAGGACCGGCTCGTCAAGCAGTTCCTGCGCAAGCAGGAGGGCGGCTGCACGTGCCCGCCCGACTTCCCGATCTGCATCTGCGGCTCGAAGCCTGTGATGCGGGCGACGCCTCGCCGGGCGATCCGCCCGTCGACGGCCGAGGTCGCACGCAACCCGCGCGCACAGTCCGCGCGGCTGAGAGTGGGGACGAAGGTTGGCTAGCTTGTCGCACGCTCAGGCGGCAGTCGCCGAGCCCGTCGCGCGGCCGCGCCCGCGCCCGCGTTCGCGCAAGAAGTCGCAGTCGCGCGCACGCGGCGGAATCCTCTGGATCGCGGTCAGCGGGATTCTGCTCGCGGGTGTCGTATTCGTGAACGTGGCGGTGCTCCGGCTCAATCTGGGTCTCGACGGTGCGAACTCCGAGCGCGTGAAGCTGCGCGCCGAGAACGCTGCCCTGCAGTCCCAGCTCTCGAGCGAGCTCGCATCGCCGCGGATCCAGTCGCAGGCAGCCGCGAGGCTCGGGCTCGTCTACGCCGATCCGTCCGACTACGGATACGTCGACCTGACGAAGAAGTAGTGCGCGCCGCCGACAAGCAGGCCAACCGGCGCATTCGCCTCCTGCTCGCGGTCTTCGCTCTCGTCTTCGTCGGCACGCTCGGGCGCGCCGTCTGGCTGCAAGGGGTCAACGCTGCGTCGCTCGGGCAGATGGCCCAGCGCCAGCACCGCGAGGCGATCGTCATCCCCGCGGGCCGCGGCACGATCTTCGACTCGACGGGCGTCCAGCTCGCGATCGGCGAGCAGACGACGACCGTCTACGCCGACCCGAAGCAGATCATCGCGCCGCGTGCAGTGGCCTCCGCGGCGCACCGGTACCTGGGTGTCGACGCGAACGCGCTCTACCCGCAGCTGCTCGCGAAGAAGTCGAGCTTCGTCTACGTGCAGCGCTTCGCCGATCCGAAGGCCGCAGCCCAGTTCGTCGCCAAGGGCTTCGCAGGCATCAACTCGTACCCGGAAGAGCGCCGCGCCTACCCGCAGGGCACCGTCGGGTCGCAGGTCGTCGGCTACGCGGGCACCGACAACAAGGGACTCGCCGGGCTGGAGGTCGAGTACGACAAGCGCCTGGCCGGGAAGCCCGGCAAGCAGACGATCGTCCGCGATCCGTTCGGCCGCGCGATCGACATCATCAGCGCGACCGCCGAGCGGCAGGGAACCGATCTCTTCACGACGATCGACCACACGATCCAGGCGAACGCCGAGGCGGTGCTGCGCCAGACCGTCGCGCACTGGGGCGCCAAGGCCGCCACCGCGGTCGTGCTCGACCCGCGCACCGGCGCCGTGCTCGCGATGGCGCAGGCACCGGGCTACGACGCGAACAAGGCGAACCGCGTCTCCTTCGCGCTGCAGCGCAACCGAGCCGTCACGGACACGTTCGAGCCCGGCTCGACGTTCAAGCTCGTGACGATCGCGGGCGCGCTCTCCACCGGCATCGTCTCGCCCGACACGAAGTTCACGCTGCCGTACTCGATCCCGGTCGCAGACCGCATCGTCCACGACGCCGAGGAGCGCGGGACCGAGACGCTGACCGTCTCGCAGATCCTCTCGCACTCGTCGAACGTCGGCGCCGTCACGATCGCCGAGAAGCTCGGCTCGTCCGCGCTGGCGGACTGGATCGAGCGCTTCGGGTTCGGCAAGCAGACCGGTCTCGACTATCCGGGCGAGAGCCCTGGCCAGGTGCTGCCGCTCGACAAGTGGTCGGGCTCGACGATCGGCAACGTCCCGATCGGGCAGGGCATCGCCGTGACGCCGATCCAGCTCGCATCCGCCTACGCGGCGATCGCGAACGGCGGCGTCTGGATCCAGCCGCACCTCGTCGAGCGGATCGGCGGCAAGCCCGTGCGCGACTTCAAGCGCCGCCGGATCGTCGCGCCCGCCGTCAACGCGGCGCTGAAGACGATGCTCACGGGCGTCGTCGACGAGCACGGAGCGACCGGCAACGCCGCCGCGATCGCCGGCTATTCGGTCGCCGGCAAGACCGGCACCGCGCAGAAGCCGGGCCCGAACGGGTACACGACCGGGAAGTACGTCGCGTCGTTCGTCGGCATGGTGCCGGTCGAGAAGCCGCGGTTCGTGGTGCTCGTGACCGTCGACGAGCCGCGCGGCGCGATCTTCGGCGGCGTCGTCGCAGCGCCGGCCTTCGCCCAGATCGCGAAGTTCGACCTGCAGTACATGGGCGTGCCGCCCGATCTCACAGGCAACCCGTAGACCTCGCAGCCCGGTGCCAGGCACCGTCGCTAGGTTTCCGCGGATGCACCTCGACCGTCTGATCGCGGCGCTCGGCCCGATCGAGGTCGCAAACGCGGCTCCGCTCGAGATCACCGAGCTCGCCTACGACACCCGAGCCGTTCCTGCGGGATCGCTCTTCTTCTGCATCCCGGGGGATCGTGTCGACGGGCACGAGCTCGCGGCCGACGCAGTCGGGGCGGGTGCTCGGGCACTCGTCGTCGAGCGCCTCGTCGACGTGCGGGTGCCGCAGCTGCGGGTCGCGAGCGTGCGCGCGGCGATGCCCGTCGCCGCGGTCGAGTTCTTCGGCGACCCTTCCCGCGAGCTCGCCGTCGCCGGCTTCACCGGGACGAACGGGAAGACGACCTCGGCGTTCCTCCTCGCGAGCGTCCTCGACGCAGCAGGACGGCAGCCCGCGCTTCTGACGAACATCGAGCGCAGGATCGGCGGCGAGCTGCGGCCGACTGGGCTGAACACACCCGAGTCCGTCGAACTGCAGCGTCTCTTCCGCGAGATGCTCGAGGCGGGCGACCGCTCGTGTGTGATGGAGGCGACGTCGATCGCCGGCGCCAAGGGGCGCCTCGACGGCACGCGCTTCGCCGTCCTCGTCTTCACGAACCTGACGCAGGACCACCTCGACTTCCACGGCTCGATGGAGGAGTACTACGCCGCGAAGCGCGCGCTCTTCGAGCAGGCGGAGCGCGCCGTCGTGAACGTCGGTGACGAGTGGGGGGCGCGACTCGCCGCCGAGCTGCCCGGTGCGCGCACGTTCACGCCGGACGACGAGCTGGGCGACATCGACCTGAAGCTGCGCGGCGGGTTCAACCGCGCGAACGCGCTCGGTGCGATCTGGGCGGCGCGCGAGCTCGGCGTCGACGAGCCCGCGATCAAGCGCGGGATCGAGGCGCTCGCCGGGGTGCCCGGGCGATTCGAATCGGTCGACGCCGGACAGCCGTTCGCGGTGATCGTCGACTACGCGCACACTCCCGACTCGCTCGAGAACGTGCTGCGCGCCGCGCGCGACGTCGGAGAGCGCGTGACCGTGGTCTTCGGCGCCGGGGGCGACCGCGACCGCGAGAAGCGGCCGCTGATGGGTCAGGTCGCCGCCGCGCTCGCCGACCGCGCGATCGTCACCACCGACAACCCGCGCTCGGAGGATCCCGCGGCGATCGCGGCGGCCGTCGCCGCCGGGCGGCTCGAGATCGTGCTCGACCGGCGCGCCGCGATCGAGACGGCGCTCGCGGACGCACGTCCGGGCGACGTCGTCGTGATCGCGGGCAAGGGCGCCGATACCGAGATGGAGCTGGCCGACCGCAGCGTCCCGTTCGACGACCGGCAGGTCGTGCGCGAGGTGCTGGCGTGATTCCCGTCGAGCTCGACGTCGTCGAGCGGTTCGGCCGTGTCGTCGCGCGTCCCTGGGCCGATGAGGTCACCGGCGTGCAGATCGACTCGCGCCGGATCGCGGAGGGCGACCTCTTCGTCGCGGTCTCGAGCGGGCGCGACTTCGTCGAGCACGCGCTCGCCCGCGGCGCGGCCGCGGCGCTCGTGCCCGAGGACGCACACGCGGCGCTCGCCGGCATCGCATCGGTCGTGCGCGAGCGGTCGCAGGCTCGTGTCGTCGCGATCACCGGCTCGACCGGCAAGACGTCGACGAAGGACATCCTGTTCGCGATGTGCGCGCCGCACGCGCGCACGCTCGCCAACGAAGGCAACTACAACAACGAGCTCGGCGTGCCGCTGACGCTGTGCCGCCTCGAGGCCGACACCGAGCTCTGCATCACCGAGCTCGGGATGAGAGGTCTCGGGCAGATCGCAACCCTCGCAGCGCTGGCGAAGCCGGACATCGGCGTGATCACGAACGTGGGACCGGTGCACCTCGAGCTGGTCGAGACGATCGAGAACGTCGCGCGCGCGAAGGCGGAGCTGATCGACGAGCTTCGGCCCGGTGCGACGGCCGTCGTTCCGGAGGAGCCGCTGCTCGACCCGTACCTCACGCGCGACGACATCGAGATCGTGCGCGTCGATCAGTCCCGCGAGCTTCCGTTTGCGACGGGCTACACGGCGGCGCATCAGCTGCTGAACACGCGCACCGCTCTCACGGTCGTCGAGGTGCTCGGCCTGCCGCTGCCGGAGGGCGAGCTGCAGGTCGAGTTCTCGAAGCTCCGCGAGGAGGAGGTGCCGCTGCCCGGCGGCGGACTGCTCCTGAACGACTGTTACAACGCCAACCCTGTCTCGATGCGTGCCGCTCTCGCACACCTCGACGAGCGCGCCGGCGCACACCGGCGCCTGGCCGTGCTCGGCGAGATGGCCGAGCTCGGCGCCGACGCGCCCGCCTACCACGCCGAGATCGGCGAGCTCGTACGCAGCATCGGCGTCCAGGTGATCGCCGTCGGCGAGCTCGCCCGCGCCTACGGCGGCGAGTGGGTCGCGACCGCCGAGGAGGCAGCCGTCGCGGCTCCGGACCGAGCTTCGCCCCGGCGACGTCGTGCTCGTGAAAGGCTCGCGCTCGGTGGGACTCGAGGTCGTCGCGGAGAATCTCAACGCCTGATGGCCAGAGTCCTCGTCGCAGCCCTCGTCGCAATGATCATCTCGATCCTCAGCGGGCCGACGTTCATCGCCTTCCTGCGCCGAAACGAGTTCGGCCAGCACATCCGCGAGGAAGGCCTGCAGCACCACGTCGGCAAGCAGGGCACGCCGACGATGGGGGGGCTGCTGATCCTGCTCGCCGCGGCGATCGCCTTCATCCCGCTGACTGCGTGGACGCTGCCGGCGCTGACGATCTTCGGCTGCACGCTCGCCTGCGGCGCTGTCGGCTTCACCGACGACTACATCAAGCTGCGCCACCAGCGCTCGCTGGGGCTGAGCGGCCGCTGGAAGATGCTGTTGCTCGCGGGCATCACCGTCGCGGTCGGCTTCGCCGCCCACCACCAGGGGCTCGACCACAGCGTGTTCATCCCGGTCGTCAACTGGTCGATTCCGCTCGGGCCGGCCTGGTACGGGCTGCTCTTCCTGATCATCGCCGGCGCGGCGAACGGCGTGAATCTCACCGACGGGGTCGACGGGCTTGCAGCGGGAACGTCGATCATCGCGCTCGCGACGTTCACCGCGATGGCGGTGACGATCTACATCCGTTCGAGCACCGCGACGCACGGGCGCATCGAGAACCGCCTCGACGTCGCGTTCATCGGCGCGGCGTTGATCGGCGCCGCCGTCGGCTTCCTCTGGTTCAACGCGTTCCCGGCCGAGTTGTTCATGGGCGACACGGGCTCGCTGGCGTTGGGCGGCGCACTCGCTGCGATGGCGATCATGCTCAAGGTGGAGTTCCTGCTGCTCTTCGTCGGCGGCATCTTCGTGGTCGTGGCGCTGTCGGTGATGCTGCAGGTGCTGAGCTTCAAGTGGTTCGGGAGGCGGATCTTCCTGATCGCGCCGCTGCAGCATCACTTCGAGATGAAGGCCTGGTCCGAGACGAGGATCATGGTGCGCTTCTGGATCGTGACGGCGATCTTCTGCGCTGCCGGCTTCGCGCTCTTCTACAAGTACTACCCGAACATCCGGCCACATTGAGAACGCTCGTCTACGGCCTCGCACGGTCCGGGCGCTCGTCGGCAGAGCGGCTCGCCGAGCGCGGTGACGAGGTGGTGCTCGTCGACCGCACGCTCGGCAACGAGGACGATCTGGCGCTGCTCGACGGCGTCGATGCCGTCGTCAAGTCGCCGGGTGTTCCCGGCGAGGCGCCGCTCATCGTGGAGGCGCGCCGTCGCGGGATCGAGGTGTGGTCGGAGGTCGAGCTCGGGTTCAGGCTGCTGCCCGGCACACGCTTCGTCGGCGTCACCGGGACGAACGGCAAGACCACGACGACCGAGTTGCTCGGCGCGATCTTCCGGGCCGCGGGACGCGACGTCGCGGTCGCGGGCAACGTCGGCACGCCGCTGACGTCGCTCGAGCCGGTGGAGTGGGTCGTCTGCGAGCTGTCGTCGTTCCAGCTCGAGGACGTGCACGAGCTGGCGTGCGATGTCGCGGTGCTGCTCAACCTCGAGCCGGACCACCTCGACCGCCACGGGTCGTTCGAGGCGTACCGCGACGCGAAGCTGCGCATCTTCGAGCGGGCGCGCGCAAAGATCGTCCCGGCAGGGTCCGGGCTCGACGGCATTGCGTTCTCCGCCGAGGACGAGCTGCCCGCCGAGCCGCTGCTGCGAGGCGCGCACAACCGTGAGAACGCGGCCGCGGCCACCGCGGCCGCGCGCGCCGCCGGGATCTCCGACGAGCACATCGCCGTTGGGCTGCGCACGTTCCCCGGC
This sequence comes from uncultured Actinomycetes bacterium, assembly GCA_963779505.1. GTDB lineage: Bacteria > Actinomycetota > Thermoleophilia > Gaiellales > Gaiellaceae > PALSA-600. The sequence continues at coordinate 31,827 of CAVZYK010000001.1, forward strand.
GTGCCGCACCGTCTGGAGCTCGTCGCCGAGCGCGACGGGGTTCGCTTCGTCAACGACTCCAAGGCGACGAACGTCGCCGCCGCCCGTCGTGCCCTCGCCGCGTATGCCGACGAGCCGGTGCACCTGATCGCGGGTGGCTCCGGCAAGGACGAGGACTTCGCGCCGCTCGCTGCGGCGGTCGGCCCGAACGTCCGCTCGATCCACCTGATCGGCGACGAGGCCGGGCGCCTCCAGGCCGCCCTGCCGGGCGCGCACGTCGACGGCGACCTGGCGGCCGCCGTCGCACACGGGGCGGAGACCGCCGAGCCCGGCGACGTCGTCCTCCTCAGCCCCGCCTGCGCGAGCTTCGACCAGTTCGCGAACTTCGAGGCGCGCGGCGAGGCATTCCGGCAGCTCGTCGCCGAGCTCGGGCGCGCCCGCACCCTGGACTAGGACTTCGCGGACACCTCCCGAACGAGGTGAGGATGAAGCGGGGAGAGCTCGATTCCAGGTTGCTGATCCTGGTCACGCTGGCGCTGGTCGCGTTCGGCCTCGTGATGGTCTACAGCGCGACCTCCGCCTCGGCGACCGTCGGCGGCAACGACCCGAGCTACTACCTGAAGCGGCAGGGGATCTATGCCGCACTCGGGATCGTCCTGATGGTGGTCGCGCAGCGCTGGGACTACCGCCGCCTGCGCACGCTGTCGCCGCTGCTCGTGCTCGGGTGCCTCGGCCTGCTCGCGGCGGTGCTCGTGATCGGGCCGTCGATCAACGGCGCCCGGCGCTGGATCTCGCTCGGCCCGGCCGTGTTCCAGCCGTCGGAGCTGGCGAAGCTCGCGCTCGCGATCTGGGCGGCGGGCTACCTCGCGCGGCACCACGCGCCCACCGACCTCCGTGAGCTCTGGCGCCCGGTCGGCGCGCTCGCGACCGTCTTCTGCGGCCTCCTGATGCTCGAGCCCGACATGGGAACGGCGATCACGCTGATGGTGATGCTGACGGGCATGCTCGTCGTCTCGGGCACACCCGCGCGGGTGCTCGCTGCGGCGCTCTCGATCGCGTGCGCGCTCGGCACCGTCGCGATCTGGCTGGAGCCTTACCGCCGTGCGCGCTTCTTCGCGTTCCTGCACCCGTGGCACGACGCGCAGGGCACCGGCTTCCAGCTCGTGCAGGCGATGATCTCGATGGGCTCGGGCGGCTTCTTCGGGGTCGGGCTCGGCCAGAGCGTCGGCAAGATCTTCTATCTGCCCGAGGCCCACACGGACATGATGCTGGCCGTGATCGGCGAGGAGCTCGGCCTCGTCGGCGTGACGGCCGTGATCGCCGCCTACGGCGTCTTCACCTACGCCGGCCTGAACATCGCGATGCGCTGCAAGGATCCCTTCGGCAAGCGGCTCGCCACCGGGCTCACCGTCGTCGTCGCGGGCCAGGCCGCGATCAACATCGCGGCCGTGATGGGCGTCGCTCCGCTGACCGGGATCCCGCTCCCATTCCTCTCCTACGGCGGCTCGAGCCTCGTGGTGCTGCTCGCTGGAGTCGGGATCCTCCTTAACATCGCTCATCGTGGAGGAAAAGCAGCCGTTGCGTTGCCTGATCGCAGCCGGGGGAACGGCAGGACACGTGCTGCCGGCTCTCGCGGTCGCGGACGCGCTCAGACGGCGCGGCGTGGACGTGACGTTCGCCGGGTCGCCGGATCGCGTCGAAGCGCGTCTGGTTCCTGAAGCAGGCTACGAGCTCGACACCTTCCGGATCTCCGGCCTGCCACGCCGTCCCTCGCTCGCGCAGCTGCGCGCGGTGCTGCTCGCGGCCGGCGCGCCGCGCGCGTGCCGGCGGATCCTGCGCCGGCGGCGGCCGGACGTCGTCCTCGGGGGCGGCGGGTTCGTCGCAGGCCCGATGGTCTTCGCCGCCTCGACGATGCGCATCCCGACCGCGTTGACCGAGGCGGATGCCCACTTCGGCCTCGCGAACCGGCTCGCCGCGCCCTTCGCGCGCCGCATCTTCCTCTCCTACCCGCTCGAGACCCGGCATCGGTCGAAGGTCAGCGTCGTCGGCCGGCCGATCCCCGAGCGCTCGAAGGCGGTGCCGCAGGCCGAGGCGCGGGCGCTCTTCGAGCTGCCGCACGAGGGACGCGTGCTCGGTGTCTTCGGCGCGCTCGCCGGCGCCAAGGCGCTGAACGAGTTCGTGGTCGACACGTGGGGCGCAAGCGGCCCGCCGATCCTGCACGTCACCGGGCGCCGCGACTTCGACCTCGTCCGTCGCCGCGTGCAGCGCGACGACTACCGCGTCGTGCCGGAGACCGACCAGTTCGGCGCCGCGCTCTCGGCCGCCGACCTCGTGCTCGCACGCTCGGGCTCGAGCGTCTGGGAGATCGCAGCGGCCGGCCGCCCCGCGGTGCTCGTGCCATACCCGTTCGCGACCGGCGACCACCAGGCCGCCAACGCACAGCATTTCGTCGAGGCGGGCGGCGCCGTGATGGTGCGGGAGCTCCACCTCGACGACGTGCCCGAGCTCGTGCGCTCACTGCTCGACGATCCGGCGCGTCTCGAGCGCATGGGTGCGGCGATGCTCGCCGCCGCGCGTCCGGACGCTGCCGAGCAGATCGCCGACGAGCTCGTCGCGATGGCGCGATGACCGGGCGGAGGCTGTGGTTCGTCGGGATCGGCGGCGCCGGGCTGAGCGCGTACGCCCAGCTCGCGCGCGCGCAGGGCGCGGAGGTCGGCGGCTGGGATCGCGTACGCACTCCGTACCTCGACGCACTCGGCGACGTGCGGGTCGAGATCGCGCCCGAGCCGGTCGTGCCGGAGGGATGGGAGGTCGTGGTCTCGTCGGCGTACCCGCAGGTTCCGGGGCTGCGGCGGGCGGAGTTCCTGCGCGAGCTCGTCTCCGGCCGCGAGGCGATCGTCGTCGCGGGGACGCACGGCAAGGGCACGACGGCCGGGATGATCGCCTACGTCCTGCATGAGACCGGCCGCGACCCGGCGTGGCTGATCGGCGCGCCCGTGCCACAACTCGGGTCGAACGCCGGCTTCGGCGACGGCATCCTCGTCGTCGAAGGCGACGAGTCGGACCGCACGGTCTTCGCGCTGCCCGCGTCGATCGCCGTCGTCACGAACGTCGAGCTCGACCACCACACCGAGTACGGATCGCTCGGCGACCTCGAGCGCGCGTTCGAGGCCTGGCTCGCGACCGCGGACGCGGTCGTTCGCGATGCGCCGCCGTACGACGGTGCGTTGGCGCTGCCCGGCGAGCTGAACCGCCTCAACGCCGGGTCGGCGCTCGCGGCACTCGCGATCGCCGGCGTCGGCCGCGACGAGGCCGCGCCCGCGCTCGCGCGCTTCACCGGCACCGGCCGGCGCTTCGAGGTGCACGAGCTCGGCGACCGGACGCTCGTCGACGACTACGGCCACCACCCGACCGAGGTCGCGCGCACGCTCGCGGCCGTGCGCGAGCGCTACCCCGACCGGACGGTCCGCGTTCTCTTCCAGCCGCATCTCTATTCGCGCACGCGCCACCTCGCCGGCGAGCTCGCCGCTGCGCTGTCCGCCGCCGACGACGTGACCGTCACCGACATCTACCCGGCACGCGAGCAGCCGATCCCCGGCGTCACCGGCAAGCTGGTCGTCGATGCGTTGAGCGACCGCGGCGTACTGGCCGGCTGGACGCCGTCGGTCGAGGCGGGCGTCGAGCGCTTGTGGCGGCGCTCTCGTCCGGGCGACGTGCTGCTGGTGGTCGGCGCCGGCGACATCGACCGCGCAGTCGGCATGCTGCGCAGCCGATGAGCGTCGAGGAGCAGGTGCCGCTGGCGCGGTACACGACGATCGGCACGGGCGGCCCGGCACGGTTCTTCGCGAAGCCGGCGACGCTCGACGAGCTGCACGCGTCGCTGCGCTGGGCGAGGGAGGAGGGCCACGCGGTCGAGACGATCGGCCTCGGCTCGAACCTGCTCGTGCATGACGACGGCGTCGACGCACTCGTGCTGAAGCTGGCCGGCGAGCTCGCCACCGCGCACGTCGAAGGGGATGTGCTCGTCGCGGGCGGCGGCGCGGCGAATGCGGTCGCTCTTCATCGCGCCCGCGCCGCCGGCCTCGGCGGCTTCGAGTTCGCGTCCGCCATCCCCGGCACGGCCGGGGGCGGCGTGCGCATGAACGCCGGCGCGTACGGCCGCGACTGGCACGCCGTTCTGATCGACGCCGTCGTCGTCGACGCGGACGGACCGCGCACGGTCACGCTCGACGAGCTCGATCTCTCCTACCGCCACTCGGGGCTCGCGGCCGGGCGAGGTCGTCGCACGGGTGCGGTTCCAACTGCGAGCCGAGCACGCCCGAGGCGGTGAAGGCGCAGGCGGCCGAGTTGCTCGCGCAACGCAAGGCGACGCAGCCGACGAACAAGCGAACGTTCGGCAGCGTCTTCAAGAACCCCGAGGGCGAGCGCGGGGCGGGGAGCCTGATCGAGGCGTGCGGTCTCAAGGGCCACCGCATCGGCGGCGCGCTCATCTCACCGCGCCACGCGAACTTCATCGAGAACGCCGACGGCGCCCGCTCCGCCGACTGCATCGCGCTGATGGCCGAGGCGCGCCGCCGGGTGCACGAGACGTTCGCGATCGAGCTCCGGCACGAGGTGCAGTTCCTCGGGCCGCTCGCTCTCCCCGATCTGTAGGGGAAGCCCGGAGCGCGGCGAATGGAGCCGCGTGGCCGCCCGCCGGAGGACGTCCGCTCGTACCGCGGTCCTACCCGCGCGTCGCGGCGTGCCCGACATCGGGCGGATCGCGCCGTCGGGAAAGTCGATCCTGCTCGGATTCGCGCTGCTGCTGCTCGCGGTCGGTGGTTACACCGCCGCGCGCGAGACCTCGCTCTTCGCCGTGCAGGCGGTGGACGTCCGCGGCGGCACGCCGGCGATCCGCGCGCAGGTCCGCAGCAGCCCTCGCGGCCGAAGTGGGGAAGAGCCTCCTGCGGGTCGACGGGGACACGCTCGAGCGGCGGCTCGGCTCGATCCCGACCGTGCACGCTTTCCGGTTCGACCGCGCGTTCCCGCACACGCTTCGCATCGTCGTCAAGCCCGAGGTGCCGCTCCTCGTTCTGCGCCAGGCAGACCAGGCGTACCTCGTCGCGGCGAGCGGACGGGTCATCCGCCCGCTCGCCCACCCGCGCCTCTCCGGTCTGCCGCGGCTGTGGGTGACAAAGGACGTGCACATCGCGGTCGGGCAGGTGCTGCCGGCACCGGCTGCCGCGGCGCCCGCGGCGCTCGCGCCGCTGCGAGGCGCCTCGCTCCCGTCCGGAGTCCACTCGGTGCGCGTCGGTGCGCACACGCTGACGCTGGAGCTCGGAAGCGGCCTCGAGCTACGGCTCGGCGACACCGGCGACCTGCGTCTGAAGCTCGCGATCGCGCGCCGGATCCTGCGTGCAGCGGTCGCCGCAACGGCGGCGTCGGGGTACCTCGACGTCAGTCTCCCCGAGCGTCCCGTGCTCGCCCTCAACTCTCAAGTCGGAGGTTGAGGTTGAGATTGAGACAGGTCGAGGAAGGACCCCTTCGCGTTGACAGCGCAGGAAACCCCCCGTACCCTCACGAAGTAAGGAGGCGCTCGACCGCCCCAACCGTGCACTCGAGCTTGAGGTCGAGCCACATTCAATGAGAGAACGCTCCGGTAACTATCTGGCCGTGATCAAGGTCGTCGGCGTCGGCGGCGGCGGCACGAACGCCGTCAACCGCATGGTCGACGCGGGCGTCACGGGCGTCGAGTTCGTGGCCGTCAACACGGACGCGCAGGCGCTGCTCGGCTGCGACGCCGACGTCAAGATCCACATCGGTGCGAAGGCGACGCGCGGCCTCGGCGCCGGCGCCGACCCGGGCGTCGGCCGCGAAGCCGCGACCGAGTCCCGCGACGAGTTGAAGGAAGCACTGAAGGGCGCAGACATGATCTTCGTCACGGCGGGCGAAGGAGGCGGCACCGGCACGGGCGGCGCGCCGATCGTCGCCGAGATCGCGCGCGAGCTCGAGGCGCTGACGGTCGGCGTCGTCACGCGGCCGTTCTCGTTCGAGGGCCGCCGCCGCGCGCAGCAGGCGGAGCAAGGCATCAACGAGCTCTCCGACAAGGTCGACACGCTGATCGTGATCGAGAACGATCGCCTGCTCCAGGTGGTCGAGAAGAAGACGCCGCTCTCCGACGCGTTCAAGATGGCCGACGACATTCTCCGCCAGGGCGTCCAGGGCATCACCGACCTGATCACGGTGCCCGGGATCGTCAACCTCGACTTCGCCGACGTGCGCACGATCATGCGCGACGCCGGCTCGGCGCTGATGGGCATCGGCGCGGGCCAGGGCGAGAACCGCGCCGGCGAGGCCGCGCGCACCGCCGTCAGCTCGCCGCTGCTCGAGTCGTCGATCGAGGGCGCGACCGGCATCCTCCTCAACATCAGCGGCCCGCCCGACCTCGGCCTGTTCGAGGTCAACGAGGCGGCCGAGGTGGTCACCGGCGCGGCCGACCAGAACGCGAACGTGATCTTCGGTGCCGTGATCGACGAGAACCTCAAGGACGAGGTGCGGGTGACCGTGATCGCGACCGGCTTCGGCGCCCAGCGCCGCCGCCGCGGCCGCACGGTCTCGACGGCCGAGGGCGGCACCGCGCCGTCTCCCGGCACGCGCAGCCCCGAGTTCGACCCGGGCGACTCGCTCGAGGTGCCGTCGTTCCTCCGGGACGACTGAGCCCCGTTTCGCGAGCCGCGAGGTAGCAGAGCCGGTTGGCCCACGGCCTGCGGAGGGGTGACGGTTAGCATCGCCCCCGATGCAGACGCTGCGCCGGACGCCGCTCTACGACCGCCACGTGGCGGCAGGCGCGCGACTCGTTCCGTTCGCCGGCTGGGAGATGCCCGTCCAGTACGAGGGCGTGCTCCCGGAGCACCGTGCCGTGCGCACCGACGCCGGCGTCTTCGACGTCTCCCACATGGGCGAGATCGAGGTCGAGGGGCCGACGGCGCGCGACGTCCTGCAGTCGATGCTCTCGAACGACATCGACAAGCTGTCGCCCGGCGACGCGCAGTACACGCTGCTGACGACCGAGTCGGGCGGGATCGTCGACGACCTGATCGTCTACCGGCTCGACGACCACCGCTACCTCCTGATCGTCAACGCGTCGAACCGCGACGCCGTCTACCGCTGGCTGAAGGAGCACGAACAGCGCGGCTCCGACGTGCGCGACGTCTCCGACGACTACGCGCTGCTCGCCGTGCAGGGGCCGCGCGTCGCTCGAGCGGCTCGGCCTCGCGCCCGGCAAGGCGTTCACATTCGAGCTGGCCGAGCTGGACGGGATCGAGGTGATGGTCAACCGCACCGGGTACACCGGCGAGGAGGGCGTCGAGCTCGCGTGCATGGAGGACGACGCGCCCGCCCTCTGGGACGCGATCCTCGCGCGCGGCGTCGTCCCGTGCGGGCTCGGCGCGCGCGACACGCTGCGGCTCGAGGTCTGTTACCCGCTGCACGGCAACGACATCGGCCCGCAGTGGGATGCGATCTCGTCGGGGCTCGGCTGGGCGTGTGCGCTCGGCACGGAGTTCACCGGCGTCGAGCGTCTGCGCGAGGTGAAGGAGCACGGCCCCGAGCGCAAGCTCGTCCCGTTCCGGATGACCGAGAAGGCGATCCCGCGCCAGGGCATGGCGGTCGAGGGAGGCGGCGAGGTCACCTCCGGCTCGCTCTCGCCGATGCTCGATGTCGGCATCGGGCTCGCGTACGTCCCCGCCGCGCAGGCGAAGGCGGGCACCGAGCTCGTGATCGACGTGCGCGGCCGGCCCCGCACCGCGGAGGTCGCGAAGAAACCCCTCTACACGAAGGAGACGTCCAGCTGATGGCGGCGAGCGAGTCCTATCCCGACGACCTGCTGTACCACGCGGAGCACGACTGGGCGCGCATCGACGGCGACGAGGCGGTGCTCGGCGTCACCTGGCACGCGCAGGACGCGCTGGGGGAGCTCGTGCACTACGAGCCGCCGGACGTCGGTGCGACGGTCGGCAAGGACACCTCGTACGGCGAGGTCGAGTCGGTCAAGGCGGTCTCCGACCTGATCTCGCCGCTCTCGGGCGAGGTGCTCGAGGTCAACCAGAAGGTCGTCGACGCCCCCGAGACGGTCAACGAGGACCCCTACGGCGACGGCTGGCTGATCCGCGTCCGCATGACGAGCCCCGAGGAGCGCGAGCAGCTGCTCAGCGCCGCCGACTACCAGCAGACATTGCAGACGTGAGCTTCCTCTCGCTCACCGACGCCGACCGCGAGGCGATGCTGGCGGAGATCGGTGTCGACTCGGTCGAGGAGCTCTTCCGCGACATCCCGCAGACGGTGCGCTACGCGCGTGAGCTGGCGATCGCGCCGGCGCTGACCGAGTCGGAGCTGCAGCGCCACCTGGAGGAGCTCGCGGCGAAGAACGTCGTCGACGAGGTCTGCTTCCTCGGCGCCGGCGTCTACGACCACTACGTGCCCGCGGTCGTCGACGCGGTCCTCCAGCGCGGCGAGTTGCTGACGGCGTACACGCCGTACCAGGCGGAGATGTCGCAGGGCGTGCTGCAGGCCGTCTTCGAGTACCAGACCGCGATCTGCGAGCTGACCGGGATGGACGTCTCGAACGCGTCGGGCTACGACGGCTCGACCGTCGCGGCAGACGCGTGCTTCGTCGCGAAGCACGCGACCGGCCGCTCGAAGATCGTGATCACCGAGGCGACGAGCCCGCAGGTGCGCCAGGTCGTGCGGACGTACGCGCCCGGGTTCGGGCTCGAGGTCGTCGAGGTCCCGCACGAGGGTGGCGTCACCGATCCCGAGCGCGTGCGCGAGGCCGCGCACGACGCGGCGGCCGTCATCTTCCAGACACCGAACTTCTTCGGCTGCCTCGAAGCTGCGCCCGATCTCGCCGCGGCGGCGAGCGACGCAGGAGCGATGCCGATCGCGCACGTCGACCTGACGTCGCTCGGTGTGCTCGAGGCGCCGGGCGTCTACGGCTGTGCGATGGCGATCGGCGAGGGCCAGTCGGCCGGCAACGCGATGAGCTACGGCGGCCCGCACTACGGCTTCCTGGCCGCGCGTTCCGACTACATCCGCCGCCTGCCCGGCCGCATCGTCGGCGAGACCGTCGACGCGGCGGGCGAGCGCGGCTTCGTGCTGACGCTGCAGACGCGCGAGCAGCACATCCGCCGCGAGAAGGCGACATCGAACATCACCACCAATCAGACGCTGCTCGCGCTCGCAGGGCTCGTCCACCTGAGCCTGCTCGGCCCGAACGGCCTGCGCGAGCTGGGGGAGACCTGCATGGCGCTGACGGCGTACGCGAAGGAGCGGCTGACGAGCGCCGGCCTCGAGCTCGCGTTCCCGGAGCAGGCGACGTTCAAGGAGTTCGCGGTGCGCACCGGCCGCAACGCGCGCGAGGCGCTCGCGGCCGCGCGCGCGAAGGGCATCTACGCCGGCTATCCGCTCGGGCGCGACTACCCGGGGCTCGACGACACCCTGCTCGTCGCAGTGACCGAGAAGCGGACGGTCGACGAGATCGACCGGCTCGCCGAGGCGCTGGCGGCATGAAGCTGATCTACGAGAAGTCGCAAGCGGGCCGCCGCGGCCTGGGCGTGCCGAAGCCCGATCTGCCGGTGCCCGAGGTGCCGGCGGAGCTCGCGCGCAAGGAGCCCGCCCGCCTGCCGGAGCTCGCCGAGCCGGAGGTGCTCCGCCACTTCACGCAGCTCTCGACGCGCAACTTCGGCATCGACACGGGCTTCTATCCGCTCGGCAGCTGCACGATGAAATACAACCCGCGCGTCAACGAGCGCGTCGTCGGGCTGCCCGGATTCGCGAACCTGCATCCGCTCGTCGAGGACGACGCCGCGCAGGGCGCGCTCGAGCTCGAGTGGGAGCTGCAGAAGATCCTGCTCGAGGTGACGGGCCTCGACGCGGTCTCAGCTGCAGCCCGCGGCCGGGAGCCAGGGCGAGCTGACGGGGCTGATGCTCTTCCGCGCGTACTTCAAGGAACGGGGCGAGGACGAGACGCGGCGGAAGATCGTCATCCCCGACACGGCGCACGGCACGAACCCGGCGAGCGTGACGATGGCGGGCTACGAGCTGACGCCGGTGAAGACCGACGCGCGCGGGAACATCGACGTCGAGGATCTGCGCGGCAAGGTCGACGAGCACACGGCGGGCTTGATGCTGACGAACCCGTCGACGCTCGGCCTCTTCGACGAGAACATCGAGGAGATCCGCGACATCTTCCACGGCGTCGGCGCGCTCATGTACTACGACGGCGCGAACCTGAACGCGGTCTGCGGCATCTCGCGGCCGGGCGACATGGGCTTCGACGTCGTGCACATCAACCTGCACAAGACGTTCTCGCAGCCGCACGGCGGCGGCGGTCCCGGCGGCGGCCCGATCGCGGTGCGCAAGAGCCTCGAGCCGTTCCTGCCGGTGCCGGTCGTCGTCAAGGACGGCGACACGTTCCGGCTCGACTACGACCGGCCGCAGTCGATCGGCAAGGTGCGCGCGTTCACCGGCCCGTTCGGCGTCTTCGTCCGCTCCTACGCGTTCATTCGCGCCTACGGGCCCGGCGCTGCGCGAGATGAGCGAGGTCGCGGTGCTGAACGCGAACTACATGCTCGCGCGCCTGAAGGATGCGTACGAGCTGCCGTTCGACCGCCTGTGCATGCACGAGTTCGTGCTCAGCGCGCGCAACCTGAAGCGCGAGCACGGGATCAGCGCGCTCGACGTCGCCAAGCGGCTGATGGACTACGGCTTCCATCCGCCGACGGTGTACTTCCCGCTGGTCGTCCCCGAGGCGCTGATGATCGAGCCGACGGAGTCCGAGGCGAAGGAGACGCTCGACGCGTTCTGTGACGCGATGCTCGCGATCGCGCGCGAAGCGGCGCGACGATCCGGACGTGATCCGCGAAGCGCCGCACGACCGTCCGGTGCGCCGGCTCGACGAGGTGCGCGCCGCGAAGCAGCCGGTCGTCCGCTACGGCTTCGAGGAGCATCACGCGCCGTCAGGCGCCGGCAGCCGTCAACTCGAAGCACAGAAGGGAGCGTGAGCCATGGGCTTCGACCAGTACCACGAGCCGCCGGAGGAGCTGTCGCAGGAGACGCGGACCTTCGCGCGCATGATCCAGTCGCTGATCGAGGAAGCCGAGGCGATCGACTGGTACGAGCAGCGCCTGGACGTCGAGCAGGACAAGGACGCCAAGGCGATCATGGCGAACGCGCAGCAGGAGGAGTTCAAGCACTTCGCGATGGACCTCGAGTTCCTGCTCCGGCGCACGCCGAAGTGGCGCGTCGCCTGTCAGGGCGTGCTGTTCAAGGACGGCGACATCGTCGAGCTGGGCGAGCAGGCCGAGGAGGCCGAGGACAAGGTCTAGTCGTCGCGGGTCCAGAAGTCCTGCAGCTGGTTCGCGTCGCCGGCTCTCGCCGGCGCCGAAGGCGATCAGCTCGATCCCGTCCGGCCCTGCCTCGAAGGCACGAGGCGTCGCGGGCGAGACGCGGATCGCGTCCCATTGCTTGAGGTCGACGACCTCGTCCCCGAGCTTCATGCGGCCGCCGCCGGAGACGATCACGTAGATCTCCTCCTGCTGCTCGTGCGCGTGGCCGAAGCGACTGTCTGTAGTCCGCCTCGTAGCGCTGGTAGCTGACGCCGCCCTTCTGCGCGTCCAGGGCCTTGCGGCCGAAGCGCGCTTCGACCTGCGGGGAGAGCCCGAACTGCACGGCGCTGTCCTCGAGGTCCTTCATGTTCTTGATCGCGTAATCGCTCATCGCGGCATCGTACGAAACGCGCGGCCTGCACTCGGTCTGGCACGGTGAGGAGATGGACAAGAGAACACTGGGACAAGGACTGGAAGTCTCCGAGCTCGGGCTCGGCTGCATGGGAATGTCGGAGTTCTACGGGACCGCCGACGAGGGCGAGGCGATCAGGACGATCCATCGCGCGCTCGAGCTCGGGATCACGCTCCTCGACACCGCCGACATGTACGGCCCGTTCACGAACGAGCGGCTCGTGGGCAAGGCGATCGCCGACCGGCGCGACCAGGTCGTGCTCGCGACGAAGTTCGGCAACCGCCGCGGCGAGGACGGGAGCTTCCTCGGCATCAGCGGCCACCCCGACTACGTGCGCGAGGCCTGCGACGCGAGCCTGGAGCGGCTCGGCGTCGACCACATCGATCTCTACTACCAGCATCGAGTCGACAACCAGACGCCGATCGAGGAGACGGTGGGAGCGATGAAGGAGCTCGTCGAGGCGGGCAAGGTCAGGCACCTCGGTCTCTCGGAGGCGTCGCCGGCGACGATCCGCCGCGCGCATGCCGTGCATCCGATCACCGCCCTCCAGAGCGAATGGTCGCTCTGGACGCGCGACCCGGAGGCGGAGATCATCCCGACCGTGCGCGAGCTGGGGATCGGCTTCGTCGCGTACAGCCCGCTCGGCCGAGGCTTCCTGTCGGGGCAGATCAAGTCGATCGAGGATCTCGACGAGAAGGACTTCCGGCGTCGCGGGCCGCGCTTCCAGGGCGAGAACTTCCAGCGCAACCTCGACCTCGTGGCGCGCGTCGAGGAGATCGCGGCCGAGCGGGGCGTCACGCCCGGTCAGCTCGCGCTCGCGTGGGTGCTCGCGCAGGGCGACGACGTCGTCCCGATCCCGGGCACGAAGCGGGTGCAGTACGTGGAGGAGAACGCCGCCGCGGCGGACGTGGAGCTGTCCGACGACGACCTGCGCCGCCTCGACGAGGCGTTCCCGCTGGGCGCGGCGGAGGGCGACCGCTACCCGGACATGTCGACGGTGAACCGGTAACGAATCGAGCTCGAACCGGTCTATAAGGCACAACCCCGAGACGAAGGAGAACGCTTGACCAACAGGGTCGAGAAGACGGAAGCGGAGTGGAGGGCCGAGCTGAGCCCGGAGCAGTACAAGGTGCTGCGCGAGAAGGGCACCGAGCGGCCGTTCACCGGCGAGTACGACCACACGTTCGAGGACGGCGTCTACCACTGCGCCGGCTGCGGCGCCGAGCTCTTCGCGTCCGACGCGAAGTACGACTCCGGCTGCGGCTGGCCCGCCTTCTCGGCGCCCGCCGACGCGGCCGCGATCGACGAGGAGACGGACGTGAGCTACGGGATGGTGCGCACCGAGGTGATGTGCGCCGCCTGCGGCGGCCACCTCGGCCACCTGTTCCCGGACGGCCCGCAACCGACCGGCGTCCGCTACTGCATCAACTCGGCGGCGCTGAAGCTGGAGGAGGTCTAGCCATGGACGAGAACAGCCATCTTCGGAGCAGGCTGCTTCTGGGGCGTCGAGGCGGCGTTCCGGCGGATCGACGGCGTCCTCAAGACGCGGGTCGGCTACGCCGGCGGCGACGTCGAGCACCCGAGCTACGAGCAGGTCTGTTACAGCGACACCGGTCACGCCGAGGTCGTCGAGGTCACCTACGACGACGAGAAGGTGCCGTACGAGCGGCTGCTGGCGACGTTCTGGGCCGAGCACGATCCGACCCAGGTCGACCGGCAGGGGCCGGACGTCGGCAAGCAGTACCGCAGCGTGATCTTCGTCGACGGCGACGACCAGCGCGCCGCGGCGGAGGCCTCGCGCGCGCAGGTGCAGGCGCGGCTCAGCCGGCCGGTCGCGACGTCGATCGAGGACGCACCGCCGTTCTGGGAGGCGGAGGACTACCACCAGCAGTACCTCGAGAAGCGCGGCCTCGCGAGCTGCACGGCTCGCCTCGCGACCGCCTAGAACCGGAACGCACTTCGGGTCGCCCTGCCTGACGATCAGGCGGGGTGACCCGTTGGTGTGCGGAGGCTCCGCCGGGGGAACGGGAGGGGCATGACACTCGAACCGCCTTCACCCACACCGGACCCGACGCCCCTGCCAACCGAGCCGGAGCCCGACCCGCCGGTGATCTGAGTCATCGATCGGTGCCTGGCACCTGGTGCCAGGCACCGCTGTGCCAAACAGCCGTGTCCAAGCTGAGACGCGCACGACCCCAACGGCTGCCACCGGACTGGTCTCGGTGGGGCCTGTCTGAGCTGTGAAGCGCACTTCACGGTGGCTGCCACCAGACATGTCTGGAGGCGGCTCGCCCGGAGTGCCTGCGGCCCGGCACCGTCCCGCCCGACGGTGCCTGCCGCAGCTTGTGCCCTCGTTCCGCCGGGTTAGTACCGGGTGAGCATCCGGAAGAACAGCCCACCGGAGTCGAACGCGCGAAGCTTGCGCCGCAGATCTGTCTGTGCCATGCCGCTCCTTCGTTGTAACTGCCGCTTGGGGGTGAAGCGAAGGCCACGCCGCATCGGGCCTCCGTGTTGATCACTGTGATCGATCAAGGGCACTTGACCAAGCACCCGATCGGTGGTTCACAGCACCGCTTCACACGCGGTTGACTCGTGAGCCTGGTTCGCGGCGCGAACCCGGCTGGTTTCCGCCGCAGGCCCTACGAGGAGACGGTTTCGCGCTCGCGCTTCGCCTTCGAGGCGAGGGAGGCGCGCTTCGACGCGTTCAGCTCCACCTTGCGCAGGCGGATCGACTTCGGCGTCACCTCGACGCACTCGTCGTCGCGGATGAACTCCAGCGCCTGCTCGAGCGAGAGCGGACGCGGCGGGATCAGGCGGATCAGCTCGTCGGCCGAGGAGGCGCGCATGTTCGTCAGCTTCTTCGGCTTCGAGGCGTTGACGTCGAGATCCTCGCGGCGAGCGTTCTCGCCGACGATCATCCCCTCGTACAGCTCGTCGGTCGGCGCGATGAAGAGCGAGCCGCGCTCCTGCAGGTTCTCGATCGCGAAGCCCGTCGCGGCGCCGCGCCGGTCGGCGACGAGGCTGCCCGTCGGGCGCGTGCGCAGCTCGCCGAACCACGGCTCCCAGCGCTCGAAGACGTGGTGCATGATCCCCGCGCCGCGCGTCTCCGTCAGGAACTCCGTCCGGAAGCCGATCAGGCCGCGCGCCGGCACGAGGTACTCCATGCGCGCCCAGCCGGTGCCGTGGTTGACCATCTGCTGCATCCGGCCCTTCCGCAGCGCGAGCAGCTGCGTGACGACGCCGACATAGTCCTCGGGCACGTCGATCGCGACCCGCTCGACCGGCTCGTGCCGCTTGCCGTCGATCTCGCGGACGAGCACCTCCGGCTTGCCGATCGTCAGCTCGAAGCCTTCGCGGCGCATGATCTCCGCAAGCACCGCGAGCTGCAGCTCGCCGCGGCCCTGCACCTCCCACGTGTCCGGGCGCAGCGTCGGCAGGACGCGCAGGGAGACGTTGCCGACGAGCTCCTGGTCGAGGCGCGCCTTGACCTGGCTCGCAGTCAGCCGCGTGCCCTCGGTGCCGGCGAGCGGCGACGTGTTGATCCCGATCGTGATCGAGAGGCTCGGCTCGTCGACCGCCGTCACGGGCAGCGGGCGCGGATTCTCGGGATCGGCGATCGTCTCGCCGATCGTCACCTCCGGCAGCCCGGCCAGCGCGACGATCTCGCCGGGGCCGGCTTCGTCGGCCGGCACGCGGTCGAGCGCCTGCGTGATGAAGAGCTCCGTCACGCGTGCGTTCTCGATCGTGCCGTTCGCGCGGCACCACGCGATCTGCTGGCCCTTGCGGAGCGTCCCGTGCCGGACGCGCAGGAGCGCCAGGCGGCCGACGTACGCGGACGCGTCGAGATTCGTGACCAGCGCCTGCAGCGGGTGCTCGGGGTCGTAGGACGGCGGCGGGATCGTCTCGAGCAGCGTCTCGAAGAGCGGATCCAGGTTGTCGGCGAGCGCGTCGGGCTCGAGACCGGCGCGGCCGTCGCGGGCGACGGCGTAGACGATCGGGAACTCGATCTGCGACTCGGTGGCGTCGAGGTCGAGGAAGAGCTCGTAGACCTCGTTCACGACCTCCTCGACCCGCGCATCCGGCCGGTCGACCTTGTTGACGACGAGCACGACGGGCAGGCGCTTCTCGAGCGCCTTGCGCAGGACGAAGCGCGTCTGCGGCAGCGGGCCTTCGGAGGCGTCGACGAGCAGCAGGATGCCGTCGACCATCGTCAGCCCGCGCTCCACCTCGCCGCCGAAGTCCGCGTGCCCGGGCGTGTCGATGATGTTGATCTTCACGTCGCCGCGCTGCACGGAGGTGTTCTTGGCGAGGATCGTGATCCCCTTCTCGCGCTCCAGGTCGCCCGAGTCCATGACGCGCTCGTTCACGTCCTGGTTCTCGCGGAACGAGCCGGACTGCCAGAGCATCGCGTCGACGAGCGTCGTCTTGCCGTGGTCGACGTGCGCAACGATTGCAACGTTGCGGAGGTCGGTGCGCTGTGCGGAGGCTGTAGCCATGGGCGAGGGGAGGGTAGCGGGCGGTCTGCACGCAGGCCCGACCGACTGCTGGTCTGAGCCATCCCCGGGCACGCAGTTCCCCATCGGGCCTCTTGCCGGGTTTCGACACAATGCACCGGTGCTCCGCGTTTGCCTGGTCCTGATCGCCCTGCTCGTGCTCGCCGGCTGCGGCGGCGCGAAGAACAGCAGCGGCGTCAATTCGGCCTCCGACAAGCCGAAGGGCCTCGTCGCGGAGGTCTCCGACGCGAAGGCCACCGAGGGCAGCGGCGGCGTCACCGCCTCGGCCAAGGTCAAGCTCGGCGGCCTGCCCGGACGGAAGGTGACCCTCGAGTACGGGCTCGTCGACGCCCTGCTCGGCAGCGAGTCGGAGACCGAGAAGGTCATTCACCGCTACGTCACCACCAAGCAGGTCGTCGAAGACACGCAGTCGGTGCACATGCCGAAGACCCTGATCAACTCGCCGCTGCTCGTCCATTTCGTGCTCTACGGCACCGACGGGCGCTACCTCGCCTCGGCGGACACGCCGAGTTCGGCCCCGGCAGCTGAGTCTCGGAGCATCCCGCACGGGCAGAAGCTGCTCGCCGGGCTCGGCGGCTTCCCGCGCGCGCTGAGCTGTAGCCGCGATTGCCTAGGCGGTCGCGGCGAGCTGACCGCAGGCGGCCGCGATGTCGCGGCCGCGCGTCAGGCGCACCGTCGGCGAAAAACCCGCCGCATGCAGGGTGTCCTTGAACTCCTGGATCCGCTCGCGCGACGAGCCGTCGTACATGCCGGTCGGGTTGTACGGGATCAGGTTGACCTTGAAGATGTAGCTGTCGAGCAGTTCGGCGAGCTCGGTGGCGTGCTCGACGGAGTCGTTGACGCCGTCGAGCATCACGTACTCGACGAACACCTTGCGCCGGCGCAGCTCGAAGTACCGATTGCACTCGGCGAGCACGTCGTCGAGGGGATAGCGGTCGTTGACCGGCATGATCTCGCTCCGCAGTGCGTCGGCCGGCGCGTGCAGCGAGAGCGCGAGCCTGATCGGCTCCTCGACCTCGTCGACGAAGCGCGTCAGGCCGGGCAGCCAGCCGACCGTCGAGATCGTCGTGCGCCGGTGCGTGACGCCGAGATCGGGTAGCCGGCGCGCCGCCGCGAAGACGGCGTCGACGTTGAGCATCGGCTCGCCCATCCCCATGAAGACGACGTGGTCGATCGGCTCCTTGCGGCGGAAGTGCAGCGCCTGGTCGAGGATCTCCCACTGCGTCAGGTTGCGGCGGAACTGCATCTGCCCGGTCGCACAGAAGGTGCACGTGAGCGGGCAGCCCGACTGCGACGAGACGCACACCGATCTGCGGCCGTCGCGGAAGCGCATCAGCACCGCCTCGAGCGGGTGACCCTCGTGCGTGTGGAAGAGCGCCTTGATCGTGCCGTCACTCGACACGGCCTCGTGTGCGAGCTCGAGCGTGGAGAAGGGCACTTCCTCGGCGAGCCGCGCACGCACAGCCGTCGAGACGTTCGTCATCTCGCCGTACGAGCGGGTGCCGCGAGCGGCCCATTCCCACACCTGCCGGCTGCGGTACGCGGGCTCGCCGGCGAGCACCTCGGAGACGCGGTCGAGATCCATCAGGCCACCGTAGCCCGGAGGTACGCGACAACGTCGCCGGCGTTGCGGTCGGGCGGGAAGACGGGGTAGAAGACCTTCTCGATGCGCCCGCCCCGCGCGACGAGGGCGAGCCGTCGGTAGAGCCTGTGGCCCGCGATCGAGAACGTCGGCAGCCCCAGCGCCTGCGCCGCACGCAGCTCGGGGTCGGCGAGCACCGGGTACGGCATGTGGGTGCGCTCGGCGAACTCGATCTGATCCTCGAGCGTCTGCGCCGAGAGGCCCGCGACGAGTGCGCCGAGCCCCGCGAGCTCCTGGGCGTGGTCGCGGAACGCACACGACTGGGGCGTGCAGCCGCGCGCCCCGGGGAACTCGTCCCAGCCCGGTAGCGACTCGACCCCGGGCTTCCCGGTGCGCGGATAGACGTAGAGCACCCCGAGCTCCACGCAGAGCTCGGCGAGGTCGACGGGTCCCTGCGACGAGTCGAGCACGAGCGACGGGATGCGGGCGCCCGGCAGGTGATCGGCGGCGCCGTCATCCTCCGGCTCGGGCAGGTTCGGAGGGAGCACGTATGGATCGTGGCGCTGCACGCCTCGAATCATCGCCGTTAGATTGCCGCGACGTGGTCGACCTCCGTTCCGACACGCAGACGAAGCCCTCCGCGGCGATGCGCGAGGCGATGGCGCGCGCCGAGGTCGGCGACGAGCAGGAGCGCGAGGACCCGACGGTGCTCGAGCTCGAGCGCCGGGCGCCGAGCTGCTCGGCCACGAGGAGGCCGTGTACCTGCCGACTGCGACGATGGGCAACCAGATTGCGCTGCGGATCCTGGGCGAGCCCGGCACGGAGCTGCTCGTCGAGGAGCGGGCGCACATCATGGTCTCCGAGCTCGGCGGCGCCGCCTTCCACTCCGGGCTTCAGACGCGTGGGCTGCCCGGCTTCCGCGGCCGCCTGTCGCCCGAGCAGCTCCGCGCGACCGCGTGGACCGAGGGCGACTACTGGACACCGCGTACGTCGATCGTGGCGCTCGAGAACACGCACAACACCGCCGGCGGGACCGTCTGGCCGCTCGACGAGCTACGCGAGCTCGTCTCGGTCGCACGCGAGCTCGGGTTGCGCGTTCACCTCGACGGAGCGCGCCTCATGAACGCCGCCGTCGCGTCAGGGACGCCCGCCGCCGAGATCGCCAGCGTTGCCGACACGGTCACGCTCTGTCTCTCCAAGGGGCTCGGCTGCCCGCTCGGCGCGCTGATCGCCGGCTCGCACGAGCTGATGCGCCGCGCACGCGTCGAGAAGCACCGTTTCGGCGGCGCGATGCGGCAGGCGGGGATCGTCGCGGCCGCGGGCCTCTATCGCGCTCGACCACAACGTCGATCGCCTCGCCGAGGATCACGCGCGCGCCCGCCGGCTCGCCGAGGCGCTGGGCGGCGGACGGGCTGCCGGTCGACCTCGAGCTCGTCGAGACGAACTTCGTCCAGGTTCGTGTCGCCGAGCTCGGCATCGACGAGCACGACGCGCTCGAGCGCGTGCGCGCGGAGGGCGTCGCGCTCTCGCAGACGAAGCCGGGGATCCTGCGCGCCGTCACGCATCTCGACCTCACCGACGAGGACGTCGAGCACGCCCTCACGGCCGTGCCTGCGGCGCTCGGAGCACATGTCCGCGTCTGAGGCCGCCAAGCTCGACCGCCTGCTCGCCGAGCGCCAGGCCGACCGGCTGCCCTCGGTGGCGGCCGCGGTCGGCCGCAAGGGCGAGCTGCTCTGGTCGGCCGCCGTCGGCAGCGCGAGCTACGACGACGACCGCGCGGCGACTCCCGACACGCAGTACCGCATCGGCTCGATCACGAAGACCTTCACCGCGACCGCGGTCATGCAGCTCTACGCGGCCGGCGAGCTCGACCTCGACGACCGGCTCGAGCAGCACATCGACGGCATCGCGAACGGCTCGCCGACGATTCGCCGCCTGCTCGCTCACCTGTCGGGGCTGCAGCGCGAGGCGGGGGAGATGTTCGTGACGGGTGAGTCACCGACCGAGGAGCAGTTGATCGACTCGATGAGCGGGATCGAGTTCGTCTCTCGCCCGGGCGAGCAGCACCACTACTCGAACCTCGCGTTCGCGCTGCTCGGACAGGTCGTCGCGCGCAAGAGCGGCACGCCGTACATGCAGTACGTCGACGAGCGGATCATCGGCCCGCTCGGGCTCGGCCGCACGACGTGGCTGCCGCAGGCGCCGCAGGCGCAGGGCTACCTCGTCGACGAATACGCGCGCACGGTCTGGACGGAGCCTGAGACCGACATGGCCGGCACCGCGGCAGCGGGCCAGCTCTGGTCGACGGTCGAGGACCTCACGCGCTGGGCGGCGTTCCTCGCCGACGGCGCCGAGGGCGTTCTCGAACCGAAGATCGTCGAGGAGATGTGGTTCCCGCAGGTCATGTACTACCCCGACGAGTGGGTGCTCGGCTGGGGGCTCGGGATCATGCTCTACTCGAGCGACGGCGCGATCTACGGCGGTCACGGCGGCGCGATGGCCGGGCACCTCGCCGGCGTCTACGTCAACCGGAAGACCGGCCTCGGCGCGGCCGGGCTGACGAACTCGGGCACGCGCGGGAACATGGACCTGTTCGCGATCGCGCTCGCCAAGGCGGCAGCCGAGATCTGGCCGCGCGGCGATCGAGCCGTGGCAGCCCGAGCAGGAGCCGCCCGCAGACGTCCGTCCGCTGCTCGGCCGCTGGTGGTCGGAGGGCAACGAGTTTCTCTTCTGGTGGCAGGGAGGGTCGCTGCGCGCGAAGTTCGCGGCCGCGCCGCCGGGCAAGGGCGAGACGGAGTTCGAGCGCGACGGCGACGGCTGGCGTGCCGCCGGCGGGCGCGAGCGCGGCGAGCGCCTGCGGGTCGACGGCGACCAGATGATCTGGGCGGGCTACGCCTTCACGCGCGCCCAGGAGCCGTTCAAGGCGTAACTCTGCTCAGGCGGCGAAGAACATGGCGACGGCGAGCACGTAGACGCCGACGAGCAGGAAGCCCTCCCAGCGCCGCGAGCGGCCGTCCCAGATCACGATCGTCGCGAACGCGGCGGCGGCGGCCATGGCGAAGATCTCGACCATCCGGAACGAGAGCGGCAGACCGCGGCCGACGAACGCCGAGAGCAGGCACACCGCGGGCGTCACGAAGAGCGCCACCTGCATCGAGGACGTGACCGCGATCTCCGTTGCGAGCGTCGTGTTGCCGCGGTGGGCGATCACGATCGCGCCGCCGTGCTCGGCCGCGTTGCCGACGATCGCGACGATCACGACGGCGATGAAGAACTCGTTCAGGCCCACGGCCTTGCCGAAGTGGTCGAGCGAGTGCACGAGCGTCTCGGAGACGAAGGCGGTCGCGAGCGTCGCGATCCCGAGCAGCAGCAGCGACTTCCTGAGCGACCAGGCGCTGTGCGAGGCCTCCGTGCGCTCGGCGGCCCGGTGGATGCGCAGGTTGCGCACGGTGATCACGACGTAGGCGAGCAGGAGCACGATCGAGACGGGAATCGAGAGCAGGTAGAGGCTGTGCCGTTCGGGTCGCCCGTGCCACGACGGGACGGCGACGACGAGCAGCAGCGCGACGGATCCGAAGCACGGCCGCGAGCTGCCAGCGCAGCGAGCGTGCGTCGACCTTGCCGTCGCCACCGGCGATCATCGCGGCGCCGAGCACGAGCAGGATGTTCGAGACGACCGAGCCGGTCAGCGAGCCGCGCACGACCGCGGGCAGCCCGCTCGCGACGGCGAAGAGGGCGATGATCAGCTCGGGTGCGTTGCCGAAGCTCGCGTTCAGAAAGCCGCCGACGCCGGGCCCCGTGTGCTCGGCGGCGTGCTCCGTTGCCTCGCCGATCAGCCATGCGAGCGGCATCAACGCGATCGCCGAGAGCACGAACAGCGGCGTCTCTCCGAGGTGGAGGAGGTACCGGGCGACGAGCACGAGGGGCGCGAGGATGAGCAGTCCCCAGAGGATCCTCCGAACCACGCGGCTACCCTAGCCGCACTCGTGGTCGAGGCCGTTCTCTTCGACTGGAACAACACGCTGGTCCAGTTCACGTGGGACGACGAGCTCCTCGCCGAGGGGCATCGCGCCGGCCTGCGCGCGATCGGGCGCGACGACGAGCCTGACGAGTTCACGGTGCGCTATCGCGAGCGGGTGATCGAGCGCGGCACGCCCGACGAGCCGTACGAGAGCCTGTTGCGCGAATTGCTCCCGGAGACGACTGACGACCAGATCGACGCGTTCGTCGACGCGGAGCACGACTGCGTGGGCGCCGGCGTTCCAGACCCTCGGCGCCGCAGCAGGCGTTGCTGGAAGCGCTGCGCTCGCGCGGGATCAAGACGGGCGTGATCCTCAACTCGTGGCCGGACCCGGGGCGCGTCGCTGCGCGGCGACATCGAGCGGGCCGGGCTGACGGGACTGCTCGACACGATCGTCATCTCGTCGGAGGTCGGCATGCGCAAGCCGGACCCAGGAATCTTTCGGCTGGCGCTCGACGAGCTCGGAGTCGAGCCGCACGACGCGATGTTCGTCGGCGACCGGCTCGAGACCGATGTGCAAGGTGCGGCCAACGTGGGCATGACGACGGTTCAAGCCCTGTGGTTCAACGCAGACGACACCCCTTCGATCGAGCCCGACTTCATGGCGTTCACGCCGATGGACGTCCTGAACGCGGTGCGCCGACTAGCGCGCTGAGGGGCGAAAGTCAAGTCTTGCGGGCATCCGCAACCGCTCGGACAATGTCCACATGACACCCGAGCAGACCGCGGCCGCGGCGCTCCCTCTTCGTCCCCAGGACGAGATGGAATGCCGTCGCTGTCAGGTGCACTGCGACAAGGTCGTCTACCCCGGTGCGTGCCTCGCGCGCGCCTGCCCGTTCGTCTACTCCTACGAGGCGTGGGGGCACACGTACGTGGGTTGCATGCAGAAGGTCTACGAGGTCGAGATCGACCTCGAGATGCTCCGGGAGGCCGAGGCGCGCAAGCCCGGCTTCGGTGCGATCCTGGCCCGCCGGCGGCCGCTGCCGATGTGCAAGGCCGAGATCGAGAGCACCTACGAAGGCCGGAGCGAGGACCTCGGCTGCCCGAACCCCGAGTTCTCCGAGCTGCCGGTCGGCGAGCCCACCTTCAAGGTGATCGCCCTCCTCCAGGGCTCGTAGCCCTACGACTGGGCGAGCAGCTCGTTCTCGCGGCGGCGGCGCAGCGCGCGCACCGTCCACCAGCCGAGCGCGACGAGCACGAGCAGCGGCAGCCCGAGCACGAGCACGTAGACGGCGCCGATCCCGATCCAGCGCAGCGCGACGCCGAGGCCGTGCAGCGGCCCGTGACCGTGGTGCACCGGTGCCGCCTTCGCGGGCGTCTGCAGGTGCAGCGAGATCGTCGCGAAGTGCGCGGCGCGGATCTTCGCCGCCGCGTCCCGCTGCAGGCGCTGGATGCGCGTGGTCAGCGCGGCGATCTTCGCCTTCACCTCGTCTGTCTGCTCGGCCGCGCGCAGCGTCGCGAGCTGCGCCTGCAGCCGGGCGATCGTGCGGTCGGTTGCGTTCAGGCCGGCCTGCACGTCCTGCACGTCGACCTGCTCGCTCGTGATCGTGCCGAGCGCGGAGAGCCGAGTGATCGCCGTCTGGACGTGGGCGCGGGGACCTTCAGCGTCAGGTCGGCCGAGGCGGCCTTCCCGTGCGAGTTCGCGTGCACGGAGGTCGGGTAGCCCCCGAGCGACGACGCGATGTGCAGCGCTCGCTTGACGCCGTCGGAGACGCCGTCGGGCGTCGGCACGCGCAGCGCGAGGTAGGCGCCGTACTGCTGCACGCGTCCCGGTGTGGACTGAGGTGCGAGCCGTGTCGCACCGCTGCCGACGGATCCGGACTGAGCGATCGGAGGCGCGGCGAGTGACTTCTCGGCGCGCACGGTTGCCTGGTCCGACGCGCCCGAGACCGCGGTCTGGTTGTTGTCGGGCCGCGTGACGACGAGCACGGCGGCGATCGCCGCGGCGGCCGGCAGCGCGACGACGAGCGCGCGGCGCCACGTGAAGCGGTTGCCCGGCGCGGGTGCGCCGGCTGCGATCGAACGGACGTGTGCGCGCAGCTCGGCGGGCGCGGCGATGCGCGAGCCCCGCAACTCTGCGACGAGATCACGCTGCGACATGGAGTGCCTCCTCGAGCTTCTTGAGTGCGCGGTTGAGCCGCGTGGTGCAGTTGGTGGGAGAGATGCCGAGCACGCGCGAGGCGGTCGTCGGATCGACGTCGAGGACGACGCGCAACGCAATCACCTCGCGCTCGCCGGCCGAGAGGGCGGCGAGCGCCGCCTCGAGGTCTGGCGAGAGGCCTTCGGCGAAGCGCTCGTCGACGCGCTCGTGCGGAGCGGCGAGCTGCTCGCGCCGCGTGCGGCGGCGCTCGGAGCGGAAGTGGTCGAGCGCGACGGTGCGCGCGACCTGGCAGAGCCAGGTCTGCGCCGAGCCGCGCGCGGGGTCGAAGCGGTGCCAGAGCCGCAGCGCCCGCTCGAACGTGGCTCCCGTCAGGTCCTCGGCGACGCCGCGGTCGCCGGTGAACCAGGCGAGGTAGCCGTACACGTCGTCGAGGTGCTCCTCGGCAGCCTGGGAAAACGTCATCTCACGTGTTCTACGCCGCCGGTCGGCCGCTCGTCACGAAACTCGTGAACGTGGTTCGAGCGGACTCGTTCCCGGGTGAGCCCGGGCGACCGTGACTGAACCACGTTCATGGGTCACGCGGTCCAGCGCGCGTGCAGCTCGCGCAGCTTCCGGATCTCCTCCGGGTTCGGCCCCTTCTTCTCGATCCCCGGCACCTCCAGGTAGGCGGAGAGGTGCTGAAAGGCGGGGTGGGCGAGAAACGCGCCGAGGCCCTCGCCCATCAGCCCCTCGAGGATGTTGGCGTGCCGGTCGAGGTTCGAGCCGAGCGGCGCCGCGCTGTCGTTGATGTGCAGCGCCCGGACGCGATCGAGGCCGATGGTCGTGTCGACCTCCTGCACGAGCGCGTCGACCGCGGCGGTGGCGGTCACGTCGTAGCCGGAGGCGTAGAGATGGCACGAGTCGAGGCAGATGCCGAGGCGGGGATGGCCGTCGAGGCGCTCGACGAGCGTCGCGAGCTCGTCGAGCGAGCGGCCGATCGTGGCGCCCGAGCCGGCCGAGTTCTCCATCAGCAGCCACGTGTCGCCGGCGCAGCGCTCGAGGATCTGCGCGAGCGCCGCCGTCGTGCGCTCGAGGCCGGCGTCGAACCCCGCGCCGAGATGCGAGCCGACGTGGAAGATGACGCCGTCCGCCTCGATCGCGGAGGCTGCATCGACCGTGGTGCGCAGGGCCTGGATGGACTTCTCGTAGATCACGTCGTTCGGCCCGGCGAGATTGCAGAGGTAGAGGGCGTGCACGACGACGCCGCCGATGCCCGCCTCTGCGCGTCGCGCTCGAAAGCGCTCGACCGCCTCCGGCGTGTGAGCCGTCGGGCGCCACATGCGCGGGCTCTGCGTGAACACCTGCACGCAGTCGCCGCCCATCGCCTCGATCCGGTCGATCGCGGTGTCGATTCCGCCCGAAGACGAGACGTGCGCGCCGAATTGCACCGCGTCCCTACGATAGAGCGATCGTGTCCGTCCGCGTCCGCATGGCTCCGAGCCCGACAGGCTTCCTCCACATCGGAGGCGTGCGCACCTTCCTCTTCAACTGGCTCTTCGCACGCCGGCACGGCGGCGAGATCCTCCTGCGGATCGAGAACACCGACACGAGTCGCGAGGTGGCCGAGGCCGTCGACCAGATCAAGGAGTCGCTGATCTGGCTCGGGATCGACTGGGACGGTGACGTGACGTTCCAGCTCGACACCGCCGACAAGGCGCGCGAGCTCGCGCAGCAGCTCCTGTCGGAGGGAAAGGCCTACGAGGACGACGGCGCGATTCGCTTCCGCCAGCCGACCGAGGGAACGGTCTCGTGGGAGGACGCCGTGCGCGGCACGATCGAGTTCAAGAACGAGCTCCTGAACGATCTCGTGATCGTTCGCTCGGACGGACGACCGACGTACAACTTCGTCTCGCCGATCGACGACATCAGCGACGGGATCACACACGTGATCCGCGGCGAGGACCACGTCTCGAACACACCGACGCAGATCAACATCCTGCGCGCACTCGGCGCCGACCTGCCGGTCTACGCGCACGTGCCGAACATCAACGGGGACGACGGTCGCAAGCTCTCGAAGCGCCGGAACGCCGTCGCCCTCGGCGACTTCCGCGCCGAGGGCTATCTGCCGGCCGCGCTCTTCAACTTCCTCGCGCTGCTCGGCTGGAGCTACGACGACAAGACGACGCTCATGTCGCGCCACGAGCTCGTCGAGCGTTTCTCGCTCGAGCGGGTCGTGCCGAGCCCGGCCACCTTCGACTACAAGAAGCTCGACTGGATGAACGGCGCGTACCTGCGCGAGCTGCAGCCGGACGAGTACGCGCACTTCCTCTGCAAGTGGCTGACGGAGCAGGGCATCGAGTGGCCGCAGGACACCGTCCATGCGACCGCGCCACTCGTGCAGGAGAAGATCGAGAAGTTCTCGCAGTACCCGGATTTCGTGCGGTTCCTCTTCGAGGACGTGTCGCCGGACGGCGCGGATCCGACGATGTGCGCCGCTGCACTCGAGCGCCTGGAAACGGTCGAACCGTGGGAAGCAACGCGGCTCGAGGAAGCCTTGCGCGCGCTGGCCGATGAGCTCGGCGAGAAGCCGCGCAACGCATTCGCGCCGATCCGGCTCGCGGTCACCGGCTCGAAGGTGTCGCCCGGTCTCTTCGAGAGCCTCGAGCTGCTCGGTCGCGACCGGTCGCTCGCACGTCTGCGCGCCGCTAGCGCCGGCGCGGCGGTCTGAGCGGCTTCGGGGCCGCGAGCGGGTCGAGGGCCCGCTGGAAGCTCCGCCAGGCCTCGAGGCGATAGTGCATGGTCGGGCGCGGGAGCTGGCTCGTCCGATCGATTTCGTCGCCGGCTCCACGCCCACGGGCGTGAGGGCGATTTACCATTTCTAAAACTGAAACGGTCGCCGAGCGCTGCTGGTTACGGCCGGTAGGTGAGGCAGGAGCCGCAGACGGCGATCATTCCGGCCGCCCAGACGGGCCACGCACCGATCGTCGCGCCCGCAACGAACGCGACGGCACCGCCGAGCGCGAGCAGGAACGCGGCGAGCGGCCGTGCGACTCCGTCGCGGTCGTCCACCTCGTCGACCGCAGGTGCGGCCGGCGGCGCGACGCGCAGCCGCGCGAGCCGCACGCGGAAGAGGGCGCCACGCCATTCGTGCAGCAACGGCTCGACGCCCGCCGCACCCCAGATCGACACGGCCTCCGCCACCTCGGCAGTGGAGTCACGGGCGCAGCGGAGTGCGTCCGCGAGCTCTGCATGCGCAGTGCGGGCGGCTGCGGGCGGCGCCAGCCCGTACGCGAGCTCGCTCGCCAGGTGCAGTGCGTACTGCAGACGCCGCAACGAGCGGCACGCGTCTTCCTCGTCGAGCCGGACCGGATCGCCGGCGACCCTGTCGAGGCGCGTCATCGTGCGCGCGAGCCCAGTCCACAGCTCTCCCAGCGCCAGCGCGTAGCGCTCGTCGGTCCCGGTGGTGGACGCCACGTCTCCGATCGTAATCGTTACGATCGCGCTCCGTATGGAAGCGCACAAGCCCACCGCGCTCGTCGTGGACGACGACGCCTCTCTGAGGATGCTCTGCCGCGTCAACCTCGAGCTCGAGGGCTTCTCGGTGCGCGAAGCCGGGACGCTGACCGACGCGGAAGCCGCCGTCGACGCGGAGCGACCCGACGTCGTGCTGCTGGACGTCCATCTCGGCGGCGAGGAGAGCACGCGCCTGCTCGAGCACCTGCGGGCCGAGGGCATCCCCGTGGCGCTCGTGACCGGCAGCGCCGACATGCGCGATCTGGGTGCGGCGGACGCCGTGCTCCCGAAGCCCTTCGAGCCGCGTGAGCTCGTCGAGGTCGCGCGGCGGCTCGCTAGGGTTGGGGCGTGAGCACCGCCTCTGTTCTCAGCCCGACGGAGTTCGAGTCCCGGCTCGAGCGCTACCTCTTCGAGCGTTCGGAGGAGTGGCGCGCCGTGCGCGTGGGGGAGAAGGAGGTCTCCGAGCAGGCCGAGATCGTCCGCCGCTTCGCCGACCTCTTCAGCCGCGAGCAGCTCGACGCGCTGCGCGAGGCGGAGGAGGGTGAGAGCGGCGACCGCCGCGAGCTGCTCTATCGCCTGCGCAAGACCTGCGAGTCCGGTCTCGTCTCGGCCCAGCTCGCCGAGCGGGAGGACGAGCTCGAGAATCGCCTGCTGGCGACCCGCGTCACCTTCAAGGGCGAGGAGATGCCGCTCCGGAACGCGCAGGCGAAGCTGGCGGTGCTCCCGGAGTACGGCGAGCGCGAAGAGCTCGGTGCGATTCAGGCCGAGGCGAGCGCCGCGTTCAACGACGACCGTCTCGAGCTGCTGCGCGCGACCGAGGAGCTCTCCGCCGAGCTGTCGGGGATCGCCGGCGCGGTCGAGCGCAACGAAGAGGAGAAGGGCATCTCGCTGCGCGATCTCTCACAGGCGCTGCACAAGGCGAGTGTCGACTCGACCGAGAGCTACGAAGCCCTTCGCACGACATGGTTCGCGCGCCTCCTCGGCGACGACCATCCCGACGTCCCTTCGAGCTACCACACCGCCTGGATGCGTCGGCTGTCGCCGCTCGAGTCGACGTACACCAAGGATCGCGCGACCGAGATCTGCCTCCAGACGCTCGTGGCGCTCGGCTTCGACCTGAACGACCAGCCGAACATCAAGCTCGACCTGGACGACCGGCCGCAGAAATCGCCGCGCGCGTGCGTGATCGCGAGTGATCCGCCGAAGGTCGTGCACCTGATCACGCGGGCTCAGGGCGGTCTACACGACTACCAGGCGTTCCTGCACGAGGCGGGGCACGCGCTGCACTACGGCGGCTGCGACCCGAACCTGCCGTACATCTTCCGGCGCATCGCGCGCGACCACGCGTTGACGGAGATCTTCTCGTACATCGTCGAGGCGATCTCGCGCGAGCCCGAGTGGCACGAGCTCTACTTCGGCCTCTCGCCCGAGCAAGCGCGCGAGAACGCCGAGGCGACGACGTTCCTCGAGGCGCTGCTCTTCCGTCGCTACGAGGCGAAGCTTCGCTTCGAGCTCGACTTCTGGGGCCGCTTCGACGGCGACGGCGGCGACGCCGCGATCTACGAGGAGTACCTGACCCAGGCGACGGGGGTGCGCTACCGCAAGGAGGCCTATCTCTCCGACATGGATGCGGGCTTCTACTCGGCGGACTACCTGCGCGCGTGGATCCGCTCGGCGCAGCTGCGCGAGCATCTCGTGCGCGAGGTCGGCTCCGACTGGTGGCGCAATACCAAGACCGGCGATCTGCTGCGCGATCTCTTCCGCGAGGGCACGAAGCCCACGAGCGAAGAGATCGCCGGGCGCCTCGGCTTCGACCCGCTCGACACGAAGCCGCTGCTGCACGAAATCGGCGCGTAGCGCTCCCCGTGCAGGAGGAGAGGGAACGCCCGCCGCGCCCCAAGCGGTCGCGGGAGGTCTTGCGCACCTCGATCGAGGTCGGCGCCGTCGTCGTGCTCGTGATCGTCGTGCTGGCGTTGATCGGCGTCGTGCTCCACTCGGGCCGCGGTGAGAACAAGCCGCCCGCCAACACGGTCATCGTCAGCCAGACCCAGGACTTCGCGACGCTCGACCCGGCGCTCGCGCAGAGCGCGGAGGCGTGGGAGCTCGAGTACGCGACCTGCGCGAAGCTGCTCAACTATCCGCCGGAGGCCGGGTACCGCGGGACGCGCCTCATTCCCGAGGTCGCAGCGTCGCTGCCGCGCGTGTCCGCGGACCGGCTCACGTACACGTTCACGATCCGTCCCGGCTGGCGGTTCAGCGACGGCACCGCGGTGACGGCGGCGTCGTTCGCGCATGCGTTCGAACGCGCCGTCTCGCCGGAGCTCGCATCGCCGGCGGCGCCGTACCTGCGCGAGGTCGCGAGCTGGCGGGCTCACGGGCGCACGCTCACGATCCGACTGCGCCGCGCAGCGCCGGACTTCGAGCAGCGCCTCGCGCTGCCGTACTTCTGCGCCGTCCCGGTCGACACGCCGAACGTGCAGAGCGACCACCTGCCGTCGGCAGGCCCGTTCGCGATCGCGCACTACACCCACGGGCGCTCCGTGCTGCTCCAGCGAAACCGCTTCTACCACGGGCCGCGTCCGGCGCGCGTCGGCGCGATCCTCTACCGCTTCGGCGCGTTCCCCTCGCAGATCAGGCTGCAGCTCGAGCGGGGGGAGGTCGACTACGGGGTCGTCTCGCCGTCCGCGTTCGCGTCGCTCGCCGAGAAGTTCAAGGGCGACCGCCGCCACCTCTTCGTCGTCCCACAGCCGATCGTCGCCTACCTGGCGCTGAACACGCAGCGCCCGCTCTTCAAGGACAACCCGCAGCTGCGCCGCGCTGTCAACTTCGCGCTCAACAGGCCGATCCTCGCGCGGCTCTTCGGCGAGCGCGGGGCGGTGCCGGCCGACGAGTACCTGCCGCCGGGGTTCCCCGGCTACCAGGCGGAGCATCTCTATCCGGTCGACGGTCCCGACGACGAGACGGCGAAGAAGCTGGCGCGTGGTCACCTGCGCGGCGGGAAGGCGGTGTTCCTCTCGTGCGGCTCGGAGGCGTGCAAGGAGCGCGCGCTCGTCGTCAAGGACTCGCTGGAGCGGATCGGGCTGCACGTGCGCATCGCCGCCAACCCCGGGCTCGGCCAGTTCACGCTCGCGGGCGTCAAGGGCACGAAGTTCGACATCGCAGACGTGATCACGCGCCCCGACTACGGCGACCCGTACGCGCTCGTCGACAAGCTGCTCGACAGCCGCGTGATCCGCGCCGTCGGGAACACGAACATCTCGTACTTCGACGATCCGCAGTTCGATCATGCGATCGACTCGGCGCAGGGCCTGACGGGGGTCGCGCGCGACCGCGCGTACGGCCGCCTCGGGATCGCCGTCGCGCGGACGCAGGCGCCGCTCGCGGCGTACGCCGTCCTCAATGCGCGCGTCTTCGTCTCGGCGCGTGTCGGCTGCATCCGCTACCAGCCGGTCTACGGGCTCGATCTGTCGTCGATCTGCCTCTCGCACTAGGACGCGCATGGCTGATCCGGCTCGGAGCCATCGGCTACACTGCGCGCGTTCCGCGGGGCCCATTCGTCTAGTGGCCTAGGACACCGCCCTCTCACGGCGGCGGCACGGGTTCGAATCCCGTATGGGCCTTAAACGTTCTTTCAACTCGTAAACGCGAAACCCCGCTACGGCGGGGTTGTTCGCTCTCAGAGCGCGTTTGCGGCGCAGTTCGTTCATGTGTCATCCCTGACGGAGATGCACGAATGTGTCACCGGATGCTGTCCTCCCGTGCTGTCCTCGAATCTCGCCAGTCGAGGCAACGAGGTTCCTCCGCCGTCGAGTCGTGCGGCGGTTGCTCGACCCGCGAAAGAGGCGTATTTTCGCAGGCATGATCGAGAAGCTCCGTGCATCCTGGCGGTCGTCTCGTGAGAAACGGCGGCAGTACCAGCTCGAACGCGCGCTCTACAAGATGAACGGGGGGCCCACCGGGCCTTTCGCAACAACGGAACACGTCGAGGGGATCGTGCTGGAGACCGGCGAGGCGGGCCCGCGCGTCGAGGCACCGAAAGGTAAGGCGCCCGGCCCGGGGCCCAAGTAGAGCTAACGCCCATCGCCTTTTTCGCGAAATGGGCCGCAAATTCGCGCGCCGCGTTACTGCTCACCGAGCAGCTCCGCCCACGCGTGCCCGAACGCGCGCTCATGTGGCGGCTGCTCCACCTGCACCACGCGGTAGCGAGCACCGCCGTCGGTCACCTCGTCGCCGACGTCGAGCGCGACGTCGTGCACGCGCATCCCTGAGCCGCCATCCGAGTAGTGCACGAGGTAGCGCGTCCGTCCTTCGACCGGGTCCTGGATCTGGCGCTCCTGTCGGGCTGGTGCCGGACGGACGAGGCGACTCTATGCCAGAGCGGACACGTCAATTGGGGCCATCTTGCCGCCCATCGTGCGCGGGTAGCCAGCGCCATCGAGCAGCGGGAGGCTCTAGGGGACGACAACGGGACGTATTGGGCGGCGTTGCAAGCGCTGAAGGGCGACGGCTACATCCCAGACGACGTGTCGGTGAACACTCCCATCGGGAACGTGTCCGGGAAAGCACGGCGCGAACTTGGCACCTGGCCGTCCCCTGAGAAGGTGGTCGGCGAGCTCGTCGCCGCTCTCGAGGCGGCAGCTGACGCCGAGCGGAGCCGAAGCGGAAGCAAGCGCTGCAGAGCGCCGTGAGTACGGACAAGAACTTCGGTGTCGACATCCTCACGAAATACATCGAGAAGAAGGTTGGGCTCTAACCCAGGCGGACGGTTCCGTTCGGCCGTTCCCAGCTAGAGCGCCGGCGGGACCGTCGAACTCTCGCCGCACACACCGGCACTTCGAGTAAGGCACCGGCGGGCGTCGCACACGCTCGGGAAAGCGGGGAGGGGAACCGAGCCGGTTCCGTCACCGCCGGCGCCAAGCTCGACTCCTTCACCCCGGTCAGGAAGCGTTGGCTCCGAAGCACCGAGGTAACCACCGGGCCGCACGTCGGTCAAGGCTGTTGAGATGCAAGAAAGCGCGGAGAGGGCGGCCTCCTGCGATGTCCGTGCCCCCTCCGCCCAACGCTTTCGGCAACGAAGGAGCGTCAAGCAGCTCGCGCGAGGTCTAGGCGCTAACCCGAACCTACGCCTTTCGGTTCAAGAAGTGAATGTTCGGTGGCGATCCGAACGCCCGGGCGCTGACGCCCACCCGGCCGACCGTCACGCTACTCCGTTCGACACCGGCCGCCTAGACGCCCGGTCGGCCACGTCCAGAAGGGCCGCGTAGGCGGCCTCATGTCCGGCACCGCCGAGCGCAACCAGCGCAGCTCACGAACGCTGCGTCGTCGATCGTCGCCTGGTCGCGTTCCTCGAGCCAGCGCGCAAAGACGCGGGCGTGCCGCAGCGGATCCTTCAGAGCGATCTACGCGGTGAGCTGCAGCCCCTCGGTGAGGGTGACGCGGCCGATCTCCCGCAGCGTGTTCTCCGCGACGAGGAGGTTGCCGCGGTCGATTGCTCTCTGGAAGATCGCCCTCGGGTGGCCTTGTGCGGTCGTGCGTGCCTCTCCGGGGCCGGGTGGCGCTAGACCTTAC
Organism: uncultured Actinomycetes bacterium; assembly: GCA_963779505.1. Taxonomy (GTDB): domain Bacteria; phylum Actinomycetota; class Thermoleophilia; order Gaiellales; family Gaiellaceae; genus PALSA-600. The sequence goes on from CAVZYK010000001.1 coordinate 64,859, forward strand.
CGTTGCCCTCGCGCCCTCACCGCGCACCAGCCCGCAGTCGCATCGCTGTCTTTCCATCGCTGGCTTTCGGGCGTACGATCGCCGCAATGCCACCCGTCGGCGGGAGGAACGGCTCCGAGGTTCGCGAGGCACCACAGACGCGCGACCGATTCTACGGGCTGATGCCTGCCCTGATCGGTCTCACCGGCGTCCTGATCGGTGGGTTGATCACCGGCGGCATCACGTACCTCGGTGACCGCGCCCACCGGATCGCCGACGAGCGGACAGCAAGAAGACTCATCGCGACCGAGATTCGGTTCAACACAAACAGGCTCGTCCTTGTTTCCGTCTACGGACGGCAGATTGGCGCACCTCCGCGGACAGTTGAATGGGAGACTGAGGCGTCGACTCTTGCGCGCTATACCCCGAACAGCCAATGGTCGGTGGTGAGCAGCTTCTACGACAGTCTCATGAACATCGAGCCGTCACTCTCCCGAACGTGCGTCACTCGCAACACACAGCGGTTCGCGACGACTGTCGCGAAAATGGGAAACGCGGCATACGTCGCGCTGGGGAACGAGTCGATTCCCACAATCGCGACAACAGGCACCCACGTCCCCTGCGGCTGAGCGGGACGGCCCCGCAGCTTCGCAATTTGAGTCAGGGCTTCTCGACGACGCGCCGTCGTCGTCGGCTACAAGGTTGCGCCGCGGAGGCGGCCGCCTCGTCGCTCATGCCGAAGCTGGCAGCGCGGCGGTGTGCCGCGGTTCACCGGCCCTGGCGAGCAGGCGCGGAGGATGCTCGCCGCCGCTGAGGAGCAGCCGCTCGGCTTCCGCTGCGAGTCCCTCCGCGCGGCTGCGCGCTCCACGTCGCCTAGCCGCGTACCGCCGATGAGACCCAGCGTGTCGAATGTCCGTTGCTCGACCGCGCTACGGCGACGATCGATCAGAATCGGCGCATGCTCCTTCATGTCGCGCTGCGCTCACCGCTGGCGCTCAAGCTCCGTGCCCCGCCAAGCATCGACTGGATGAAGCAGCCGCCCGACGCCAGTTGGGATCACGTTTGAGGGGGTGCTCTTCGTCTGGCATCCGCCGATGAATGTCCTCGACGCCGTGTACGACGTTCGACGCGAGACCGAGCGCGGAGCGGTTACTCAGGAAGCCTCCGCACGCGACGCGTTCATCGAGGGGGCCGCGCAGGCGGGGTCCTTCGCCTCGCGTCCGACTCCCGACGACGGCTGGGCCGCGTACTTCCGAGATGAGGTACGCAACGACGTTGCGCACATCATCCGCGACGAGGGGAAGGAGCAGGTCAACCCGGATGCCCCAGTTGATCGGCAGCCGGCCGCTGGCGGGTCTCGCAGGCCGTCGCCAAGACGCGGCGCGATGCTCGTCGAGCGCGGCGAACTCGACTATCTCGCGACCTGCTCGCCGGCCTCATCCACGAGTACGAGGCTCCCTGCGGCCTGACGAGCGAGGTTTTGCATCCCACGCGGTTCCCCAGCCAATCGCAAGTTCCGTGCTTTCGCGGAATCGTCTTCGGTAGGGGCATGACCTCCCTGCCTCGTTCGAGGTCCGGTGATTGCTACGGAAGGAGAAATCGAGAGATGACCAAGAGGCTTGTTCAACGGAGAACTGCATTGCTTGCCGCGGCAGGCACTGTCGCCCTACTGGCCGTCGTCGGGGTACCTGTCGCCGCCGGCGGCAACGGCCACGGAAACAGCAACGGCCATGGCAACAGCAACAGCAACAGCAACAGCAAGAGCAACAATCGGCTACTGGCAGCCGGAACCGCCACGGAGCGGCTTGGCGGCGGCGTCCAGTGGCACATCCAGTTCCAGATCCACGCCCGCAACAACGGCAAGAGCTCGAAGGTCTCGGTTCAGACGCCGACCTCGACGTTCTCGTACATCGGCTCGGTCTGCTCGGGCTCGTACACCACCGCGGCGGGGACGACGGTCTACGTCGTCGGTCGCCAGACGTCGTTCGCCGGCACCGGCTTCGAGGCTCCGTACTACGGCTACTCGATCCACAAGGGCGGGCCGATGGGAGCCGACTTCTCGTGGGTCTCGTCGTTTGCTTCTCTGGCAGCCGCCCAGGCCGCCTGCGCGAACCCGGCAGTCTCGCTTCCGACGCCGTTCGCACTCGACGCTGCCTCCGTTCGGTTCAAGGTCTAACGCGCGGCAGCCGCAACGACGGAACAGGGGGCGCCGCCGCGGCGCCCCCTTTACTTGTCATCGATGTCCGGACGGTGCTCACTCCGTGCTCCCTCGCAGCCAAGAACCCCTCGATCAGCAGGGCGGTTCAAGCCCCGTATAGGCCCTCCTTTATGAGTCTGACCCACGGAAACGGCTTTCACACCGTGGGTCAGACCTCCCGCAACCGGCCGCGCGTCGGTCAAGAGGGTGAGGCTGAGAAGCTGCGGAGGGGCGAACTCCAGTCCTGCCCCTCCGCGCACGCTTCGGCAACGAGGGAGCGTCAAGCAGCTCGCGCGAGGTCTAGGCGCTGACCTGAACCTACGCCTTTGCGCTCAAGAAGTGAAATAGACCCCGAAGATCGGAGCGCGCCTCGGGTCCGCCGCTCGCCGGTGCCTCCTTCGTCTACACCTCAGGTCGACCGCGACACAATGGGTCTGAGCGGACGCACGTGAACCTCGACGGCATGAGCGCGCTTGCGCTCGCGGTCGACGAAATCGACGATCCACCTGCGGTCATACGCGCGGATCAAGTAGCCGACGGTCACCTTCTCAGCCGCGCCGATGCGGAACGCACCGTCCGAGCCTGTGTCCCCGTCGAGCTCGACGTGCCAGTGGGATGCCTCGTGCGCCATCGCCCGCGACGCTAGCTGCCGCCGCCCGCGCGTGGGCGCCTGCGACCGCAATCGCGGCCAAAGCGCAACAAACATGTAACCCGGGCGCCGCTCGGTGCAGACGCGTGCGTAAGGACCGCCGAGCTTTCAGGCGCCGGCGGTCGGGACCGGCTCAGGAGAGTGGGTCCGAGCCGGTCTCCGTCGCCGCCGACGCCAGGAGGTCAACCTAGATCGGCTCGAGGGCGAGGCATATGACCCAGGTGGGGCGTTCCCGTTCCGAGCGCAGCCGGGCGTCTACGACCCGGGCAACACCGGGTGTGCCCGACGGCGACCTGCAGCGCGGGTGTGCTGCACCTCGCCAAGAAGTGCCCAACCGCGACCGACGCCGCGGCCGGTGCCGACATCACAGGATACGTAAGGCGGACCGCCTCTGGAGCGCCGGCTCGGCCGGCGCTCCAGAGCGTCACGCTGGAGGGAGACGAACCTCCGCGAACGTGGTTCACCGCGTCGAGGGTCGAACTCGGTTCGGAGCAGCCGAACCACGTTCGTGAGTGAAGCGTCTGGTCTCGCAGCCACGAGGAAGTCGCAGCCTGACCGAATCCTGAACACCGCTGCCAAGGCAGCGATCTTCGGCGGATCCGCGGCTACGGTGCGGCCCGTGACGAACGGACCAGCGAAGCACCCTGCCGCCGACAGTTCGCCGCTGCGCCCGGAATGCGGTTCGAGGCGCTGAGGTTGCGCAGCCGTGAGCCTCAGTTCCAGCTCCAGGTCGCGCTCGCGGCGCTGTTCGCGTTCTTCGTCGGAGCGTTCGCGCACGTCGTCGAGGACTTCCTCGACCGCGAAGAGCTGACGCGGTGGGACGTCGAGTTCAGCCGCTGGCTGCACGTGCACGCGAACGACACGCTGACGTCGTTCTTCAAGGTCGTGACCTACGCGGGGAACGTGGCGTTCCTTGCGGTCTTCACGGTGGCGCTCGCGGCGTACTTCGTGCGGCGCGCCAAGGTCAACGAAGCCGTCTTCGTGCTCGTCTCGGCGCTCGGGATCGAGCTCGTGAACGCCGGTCTGAAGCTGCTCTTTCACCGGCAGCGCCCCGAGTTCGCCTACGTGCATCTCGACACGTACTCGTTTCCGAGCGGTCATGCCACCGGGGCAACGGCGATCTACGGCGTCGTGATCTATCTGCTCGTGCGCGACCGCTTGACGTCGACCCGGATCATGGCGGCAGTCGGGTTCATCGCGCTGATCGTCCTCGTCGCGTTCAGCCGGCTGTACCTGGAGGCGCACTACCTCTCGGACGTGCTAGCAGGCTGCAGCCTCGGCGCTGCCTGGGCGTGCGCAACGCTGTTCGTCTACGAGTCGCGCGGCCGGTTCGACGCCGCCACGCTCGTGCCGCCGCCGGTGCGCAACGTGCTGGCGCGAGTGGCCGACAGCGCGCCCTAGAGGACGCGGGCGAGCAGCGCGAGGCCGTCGACGAGCAGCAGGTACGCAACGCCGTACCAGAGCCAGCGAACGACTTCGGGATTCCGTGATACCTGGCTGAGGCGCCGTGTCGTCTCCATCTGCTCAAGCCTAATCGTCCGCCCCGGCAGCCCGAGGGATGAATTTCGGTGCGTCGGGCAGTCCTATCTCTCCGCGGGCCGCCCGGCTCGTCTCGACCTGCATCCGAAAGGTGACCGACATATGAGCGAATCGCTGCAAAGCGTTGGCGCGATCACGATGTTCATCGAGGATCGGACGCGAGCCAAGGAGTTCTACACGCGGGTGTTCGATGTGGCCGTCGTCCACGAGGACGACGTCTCGATCGCGTTCAAGTTCGACAACATGGTGGTCAACCTGCTCGAGAACCGAGCCGCTCCCGGGTTGATCGAGCCGGCGTCCGTCGCCGGGCCAGAGGCGGGCTCGCGCTTCCAGCTGACGGTCTGGGTCGAAGACACCGATGCGGTCTGCGCGCAGCTCGCAGAGGTCGGCGTCGAGCTGCTGAACGGCCCGATCAATCGCGAGTGGGGGCTTCGCACCGCGACCTTCACCGATCCCGATCAGCACATCTGGGAGGTCGCAGGCCCGCTCCCCTCGTGACGCCACAGGCACACAACACGGGAATCAAACATTCCTCCCTCGTTTGGGGCACGACGAACGTCCAGTAGACGGGGACGCGCTCGAGGCGCATCGTTCTGTTCGGGATGGGAGACGAATTCACAGTGGACGCGAGCGGCCGGGACTTCCGAACACGGGCCAACGTCGTTACCTGCGACGAGTGCGGGACCTTCAGTGGTCTGCGCTGGGCGGGTTGGCGCGCCTACCGGATCGATGACCCGGAACTGGAAGGGCCGCCGGCCCTCGCGCTCCTCTGCCCGACGTGCGCCGAGTGCTGGCTCGACTACGGCGCCGACTAGTTGGCTCCGTCCGTCTCCGCGGTGCGGCGATGGAGACGGACGGGGCTGACACGTTTCACCGTCGAGACCGGAGCGCTGCCTCGGCCTCGGCGAGCTCGGCGGCAACGCGCTCGGCATCGGCTCGCTTCTGCTCTGCCTCTTCGACGAGTAGCTCCGCCGCGCGCTGAGCTTGCTGGGCGGCCTCCTCCGCGACCCGCGCCTCGGTGCTCAGCGTCCGCGCCTCGGCGCGCAGGGCAGCGACGCGCTCGCGCGCCGCGCGCGCGACCTCGTCGCTCGAGCGGCGCCGAGCCGGCTTGACGGCCTCGAGCGGCCCGAACCCGACCGCCTTCAGCTCCTCGGTCAGCCGTCCGCGTTCGAGGAGCGCGCGCCCCTCGTCATCGACGGCAGCGGCGCGCAGCGTCTGGCCGAGGCGGTCGAGCAGCGTCGCGCTCGACCGCTCGCCGAGTTGCGCGCGGGCACTCGCGAGCAATGCCCTCAGAGCGTCCCGCTCGGCCGCGACGGCCTCGTTCACCTCCTCGGCCTTTCCGTCGCCCGAGAGCGCCCGCTGCTGGGCCTCGCGCAGCCGTTCGCCTGCGGCGAGTAGCCCGACGACCTGGTGCGGCTCCTCGCGCGCGAGACGGTTGGCAGCGGCTGCGACGACGCTCGGTTTCTTGAGGGCGCGCACGAGATCCGCAGCCTCGTTCTGGTGTGCCTGCTTCAGGCGAGCAGCGAGGTCGTTACGCGCTTTCGTGAACTCCTCGAGTGGCAGCGCATAGAGGCCGTCGAGCTCCTGCTCGAGATCCGGGACGGCTGCAAGCGGCCGTGTCACCGTACTCCATCGTCCCACAAACAAACGACGAGGGAGGGCTTGCGCCCTCCCTCGTTGCTACATGCGGCTGGGGTCCCGGCTTAAGCGGACTTGACCAGTGAATTCGGCGGGACGATGACCTTGTAGGTCACGACTTGCCGCTCTTCACCTTGTAGATCGTGACCGGATTCGAGGTCACGTCGCCGTTCGAGTTGAACGACACGGCACCGAGGATGCTCGACGGCAGCTTGATCTTGAAGAGCTGCTTGGTCACGTCGGCGCGCGAGCCGTTGGACTGCTTGATCGCGGCTACGAGGGCCTCGGCCGCCTGTGCGGCGTAGACCGAGTACGGGTCCGGTGCACGGCCGTCGGCCTTCGTGAAGGCCTTGACGAACACCTTGCCCGCGCCCTTGAGCGCGCTGTTCGGCAGACCTGCCACCGAGACGGTCATGTTCTCGGCCGAGCCTCCGGCTCCTTGCACGACCGCCGAGATCGGCGTGAAACCGTCGGGCGCCATGATCTTGACGTTCTTGGCGCCGTTCCGGATGTCCTTGATCAGCTTGCCGCCGTTCTCGCAGATCAGGCCGCCGAGGAACACGCCCTGCGCGCCCGAGGCCTGGATCTTGACGGCGAGTGCCTCGTAGGACGACGCCTTGCCGTCCCACGCGGTGAAGCCGGCGATCGTGATGCCGAGCTTCTTCGCTGCGTTCTTGAAGTTCGTCGCGACACCGAGGCCGTAGGCCTCCTTGTCGTTCAGAATGAACACCTTCTTGATGCCGAGCGACTTCGCCAGGAGCGCGTCCGCAGCGCCCTGATAGTCGTCAGCCGCCACGACGCGCGCGTAGTTGCGCTTGCCGGTCGGGTAGTACTTGCCCGGCTCGCCGGCCGCAGTACCCGGGCCGCCGTGCGTCAGACCGACATAGGTGTTCGCTGGGCTGACCATCGCAACCGATCCGCCGGCTGCGCGGTTGAGAACGGGCACGATGATCTCGGCACAACCGGAGTTGAACGTCCCGATGACACCGATCACGCTCTTGTTCTGCGCGTAGGCGTTTGCGTTCGCCGAGCACTTGCCCGAGTCCCACTTACCCGCCTGCGCGGTCGAGTCGTCGCAGCTCTGGTAGGCGAGGGAGTACTTGCCCGCCTTCCAGCCGTGTGACTTCAAGATGAACTTGATCGCACGGGTCATCTGCGACGTCTGAGCTCCGGCCGGAGCCCTGGAGGGGCAGGTCGGAGGCGATCAGGTATTGACCGCCACTGTTCTGGATCGCCGAGCACGACGACGCGGGCAGCGGCGTAGCGCCGCTCCGAGCAAACGCCCCGCTCACTGTCGCCGCAAGCGCGACGATTGCGATCAGAGCAGACGCTCCCGCGCCTGCATAGATGCGCTTCTTCACTCGTCCTCCTGGATCTGGGGGGTCAGGGGAATTGCCCGAGAGTGTAGAGACATGCGAGGAAAGCGCCAAACCCCGACTCGAGCCCGCCCTCAAGGTGGAATACAGCTGATGCCGAAGATCCCCTCGATGACTCAGTCGGCCCTGACTGCCCGCCTGCCCGCGCTGGCAGGAGGCCTGCGAGCTGCTCCGGCCTGCTGGGCGTTCATCGGCGGCGGCGCCGTCGCGATCGGCGTCTACTTCCTGCTGCCGCCGGACGCCCAGTCCGTCTTCTTCGTCGCCGTCGGGCTGGCGTCGGTGATCGCGATCTACCTCGGCGCGCGCACCAACCTGCCGCCGGGCGAGCGGCTGCCCTGGAACCTGTTCGCGCTCGGGCTGCTCGGCCAGGTCGCCGGAGATGCGATCTTCGCCGTCTACGAGATTCAGCTCAACCGCGAGCCTCCGTCGCCGTCGATCGCGGATGTCTTCTACCTGGCGGGGTATCCGCTGCTCGCGCTCGGCATCCTCGTCCTTCTGCGCAAGCTCGGCAGCCAGACGAGCCGCGCGGCGATCCTCGACACCGTGATCGTCTTCTGCGGGGTCGCGCTCGTGCAGTGGGTGTTCTTCATCGATCCCTACAACCACCGGCACTTCGGGACGGAAGGCGCGCGGCTCGTTGCGATGGCGTATCCGGCGGTGGATGTGCTGCTCCTGGTCGCGCTGACGCAGCTCCTCGTCGGCCCCGGCGGTCGCACCACCGCCTACCGCCTCTTGCTCGTGAGCGTCGCGCTCTGGGTCATCGCCGACGAGATCTACGGGTTGAACTACGACACCTACGTCGGAGGCGACCCGGTCGACGCTCTCTGGCTCGGGTCGTACGTGATCTGGGCCGGCGCCGCGCTCGCACCGTCGATGGGACAGATCGCCCAGCCGGAGCGGCGCACGCTGCCACGCTTGACGGCCACGCGCCTCACGCTGCTCGCGGGTGCTCTGCTGGCCGCTCCCGTGACGCTGATCGTCGAGCGGGCGTCACACCATCGCGTGCATGCCTACGTGCTCGGCTTCGGCGGTGCGGTGCTCGCGTCGCTCGTCCTCCTTCGGCTCGCCGGGCTCGTGCGGGCGGTCGAGCGGGCGCGACGCGCGGAACGGGTCGCGCGACGAGAGGCAGAGCAGGCGCAGCAGCTGCTGACCTACCAGAACAAGCAGCTCGTCGAGCTCGATCACCTCAAGGACGAGTTCGTCTCGAGCGTCTCGCACGAGCTGAGGACGCCGCTGACGTCGATCTCGGGCTACGTCGAGCTGATGCTCGAGAACGAGCCGGACGAGGAGAAGCGTGACCACCTCGCAATCGTCGACCGAAACGCTCAGCGCCTCCTTGGTCTCGTCTCCGACCTGCTCTTCACCGCGCGGTTGCAGGACGGGCGGCTCGAGCTCGAGCACGAGCGCGTCGACCTCGGCGAGGTCGTCTCGCAGACCGTCGCCTCGGCCCGTCCGCGGGCGACGAGTGCGCAGGTCACGCTCACGGCCGAGGTGGAGCCGGTGGCCCCGATCGACGGAGAGTCGGTACGTCTCGCGCAACTCCTCGACAACCTCGTCTCGAACGCGGTCAAGTTCACACCTGCGGGCGGGAGCGTCGTCGTGCGGCTGTCACAGCGCGACGACGTCGTCTGTCTCGAGGTGTCGGATACGGGAATCGGTATCCCCGAGGAGGAGCGCGAGCGGCTCTTCCAGCGGTTCTTCCGCTCGCAGTCGGCGCTCGAACGGCAGATTCAAGGGACGGGTCTCGGCCTGTACATCTCGAAGGCGATCGTCGAGTCACACGGCGGCCGGATCGGTGTTCGCGCTGGTGACTCAGGGGGAACGACGTTCTACGTGGAGCTTCCTGCCGCCGCATGAGCGACGACCCGCCCCTCATCCTCTGCGCCGACGACGACGAGGACATCTTGTCCCTCGTCGCGTTGCGGCTTCGTCGTGCCGGCTACGAGGTCGTGCAGGCGCACGACGGGCATGTGGCGCTCGAGCTTGCGCGCTCCCGCCGCCCCGCCGTGGCCGTCCTGGACGTGATGATGCCGAGGCTCACGGGGCACGAGGTGCTGGCTGCGATCCGTGCCGACGACGAGCTGCGCGAGCTGAAAGTCGTCCTGCTCTCGGCGCGCGTCCAGGAGGTGGACGTCGAGCGCGGGATGGAGGCAGGCGCCGACGCGTACCTCGCGAAGCCCTTTCGCGCCGAGGAGCTGCTCGAGCAGGTCAAGGCGCTCCTCGAAGCATCGACGTAGGGCTAACGCCGGTAGCGGTAGCCGAAGCCGCGCACGGTCTCGATCGGGCCTGACTCCGCGGCGTCCGGCAGCAGCTTCTTGCGCAGATAGCCGACGTAGAGCTTGACCTGGTCGCCCGAGACGCCGTACGGATCACCCCAGACGAGCTCGAGCAGCTGGTCGCGCGAGAGAACCTGGTTCGGGTTCTGCACGAACGCTGCGAGCAGCTTGAACTCGAGGGGTGTCAGCTGAACATCGCGGCCCTGGACGGTGACGCGCCGTTGCGCGTAGTCGATCTGCAGGAAATCGTCGGCGTACGCCTCGATCACCTCGGACTTGCCGCCGGTCCGGCGCAGGAGCGCCTGCACGCGGGCGAGCAGCTCTTGGCGCCCGAAGGGCTTCGCGACGTAGTCGTCGGCGCCTGCCGAGAGCCCGCGCACCTTCTCGAGCTCCTGCGTGCGTGCCGTCAGCATGATCACCGGCACCTCTGAGAGATCGCGGATGCGTTCGAGCGTCTGGTAGCCGTCGAGATCCGGCATCGAGACGTCGAGGATCACGAGCGCGGGGGGCACGGCGAACAGGTTGCGCAGGGCGGTGCGCCCGTCGCCCGCCTCGTCGACGGTGTAGCCCGCGCGTTCGAGCAGCTCACGCAGCAGCAGGCGAATGTCCTCGTCGTCGTCGACGACAAGGATCCGTGGCCGTTCGTTCATACCGGCTTCATACCATCCCAATCTCGCAATCCCTGCGCCGGGCGACGATTCTGCGGGCGTGGCACGGGTCCTCATCTGCGAGCCCCACGGTGATATCGGCGCATTGCTGGAACTCGTCGTGCGTCGGCTCGGGCACGAGCCGATCACGTACGACGAGGATGCCGGCACTGCCGATCTGTCGGCGTTCGACGCTGCGGTGATCGAGCCGGGCGACGAGCGGGGCATGCGCCTCGCGCGCGCGTTGCGCGCGACGAACGTGCCGGTGCTCTTCACGAGCATCTATCCCGCCGAGAACGACGTGCTCGCGCTCGAGCCTGTCGCGTACCTCGTGAAGCCCTTCCCGCTCTACGCACTCGAACGCGCGCTCGTGTCGGCGCTGGCACCCGCCCAGCAGCCGGTTGCAGCGGCGATCTGACAGTCGTCCTAGTAACGTCCACGGCCCGGTGAGGCCCTCCTCTCTCTTGCTGCTCCTCGCGCTCGTCGCGCTGCTCGCGGGCTGCGGCAGCGACTCGAAGGAGGCGGCGACGCACCACCGCCGCGACCGCCGCGAACGTCGCGCCCGGCGAGCTGCACACGATCGCCGGTGCGAAGCCGCCGCAGCTGCACGTCACGCACCCGGCCGAGGGCGTCGCGCCGGGGTACGTCTTCATCGCGCAGAAGGGCGGCAAGTCGGGCGCGAGAGGCGGCACCGTGATCGCCGACAACCAGGGCCGGATCCGCTGGTTCCATCAACTCGTCAATCCGCTCGAGGCGACGGACTTCCGCGCCCAGACGTACGAGGGAAAGCCCGTCCTGACCTGGTGGGAAGGCGGCATCAGCAAGGCCGGCGTGGGTGTGGGGCGGGGTGTCGTCTACGACGACACCTACAAGAAGATCGCCACCGTCAAGGCGGGTGACGGCATGGAGGGCGACCTGCACGAGTTCCAGCTGACGCCGCGTGGGACCGCGTTCATCAGCGTCTACCACGAGGTCCCGGCCGACCTGACGTCGGTGGGCGGCCCGAAGAAGGGCTGGATCTACGACAGCGTCGTGCAGGAGATCGACGTCTCGAGTGGCGACGTCGTCTTCGAGTGGCACAGCCTCGACCACGTGCCGCTGACGGAGTCGCTGCAGGCGAATCACGAGCCCGCGAAGAACGCGACGAAGAAGCGCCCGCTCGACTACTTCCACGTCAACTCGGTCGCGGACGCGCCGGGCGGAAACATCCTGATCTCCGGCCGCAACACGAGCGCGGTCTACCTGCTGGCACGTGACGGGCACATCGTCTGGCGCCTCGGCGGCAAGAAGAGCGACTTCGGCCCGCCCGCGGCGGTCAAGTTCTTCTTCCAGCACAACGCGCGGCTGCACGACGGCAACCTGCTCTCGCTCTTCGACAACGGGGCGATCCCGAAGATCGAGCCGTACACGCGGCCGATCGTCCTCAAGCTCGACCTGGCCGGTAAGCACGCCACGGTGGTCAAGTCGTTCCTCCATCCGCTGCGCTTCTCGTCGCCCTTCGAGGGCAACCTGCAGCTCCTCCCTGACGGCGGGGCGTTCGTCGGCTGGGGCGGCGTGCGGAAGGTGACGGAGTTCACGCCCTCCGCAAAGGTGCGGTTCGAGCTGAAGCTCCCGTTCGGCGACACCTACCGCGCCTACCGCCTCCCGTGGACCGGCCACCCCGGCGGGAAGCCCACGATCGCCGTGGCCGGCGACCGTGTCTACGCGAGCTGGAACGGCAACACCGACGTCGCGCGCTGGGACGTGCTCGCCGGTCCCGACGCCGACCACCTGAGCCGGGTCGCCGGCCGGCCCTGGTCGGGGCTCGAGACGATGGTGCAGCTCGAGACGCCGCCCGCAGCAGTCGCCGTCCGGGCGCTCGACGCCTCGGGCGAGACGCTCGGCACCTCGGACACCGTTACTCGATAGAGGCCCGAACCGGGCTACCCTGTGCTGCGTGCGCAGGAAGGTGATTGCGGGAACAGTCGCCGCGCTCGCGGCCGTCGTGATCGGTGTGATCGCGATCGGCTCACGCGACGGCTCCAGCCCCGCTCAGAACGCTCCGCTGCACGCAAAGCCGTCGCAGCAGTTCGGCGACGACGCTGACCTGATGCGGCGCCTCGAGCGCAAGAAGCTGACGACCACGACGACGCAATGAGCCTCTCCCGCGCAGAGCTTCTGAAGCGTGGCGCGGTTGCACTCGCGGCCGGGAACATCTATTCGCTGCTCGATGGTCTCGCGGCGGCGCCGGCGCGGGCTGCGGTTGCAGCGAGCCGTGCTCCCGAGCAGTACCTCCTCTCGGGCCTGCGCGTGGTGCGCGAGCTCGGGATCGAGGTGATCGTGCCGCCGTTGCACCACCGCGTCGTCACCGCGCGCGTGCGCGTCGCCGGTCCGGCGAAGCTGCGCGCCGCACGCACCCGGCTCGAGCGGCAGCTCGCGGGCCTCGAGCGTCGCTACCCCTCGACGCCGGCCGGCGTCGGAGTGACCCTTGCCTGGGGCTTGCCGTACTTCCGCAAACACGTGCCGAAGGCACCCGACGGCCGGCGCTACCCGAACTACCTGCCGGTCGACCTGCGCGCGTCGAAAGCGCGCGGGAAGAAGGTCGCTGCCGTTCTCGACGCAGCGCGCTTCGCGAGCGACGGGCCTGAGGTGGTGCTCGGCGGGGACGACGTGGCCGTGTTGATTCGCAGCGACGACGTCGCGCACATCGACGACGCGCAGAAGGCGATCTTCGGCGCGCTCGGTGACGTCTTCACTGTCACGAGCGTCCGCAACGGATTCGTCGGCGGCGGGTTCTCGGCAGGCCCGGGGCTCGCGAAGCAGATGGCGCTCGCGGCCGGGATTCCCGGCGCCGAGCTGATCGTCGACGGCGTGCAGATGTTCCTCGGCTTCACGTCGACGCAGAAGGCGGCGATGGCGCCCGATCGAATCGCGAGCTTCGAGACCTTGCCCGGCCTGACCGACCAGCGGCGTGGGAGCTTCTGGGCGGGCGGCGCGGCGATGCATCTCTCACACCTGAACGAGGACCTCGAGCGCTGGTGGAAGGAGGTCGCGTTCACCGATCAGCTGCGCGCGATGACTCGCCCCGGGCTGACGGTGCCCGACAAGACGTACACGATCGCCGAGGACGTGACGCGTGTCGAGCGCGCTGCCGACGTGCGCGCGGATCTCGCTCGTTTCGGCGCGGTCGGTCACAGCGCGACGTTGCAGACCGTGACGCGCCTGCACGCGAACACGCGCGACGCCTACGGCGTCGTTCGTCCGCGCGGAACGGCGATCGTGCAACGCGCCGACTTCAACACGCTCGACAACTCGTTCGCGCAGAGCTCGGTCGCCTCCGAGGTGGCCGGCACTCCGGCTGCGGGTCTGCACTTCGTCGCGTTCGCGCCGTCGTCGGATCTCTTCAATCGCGCGCGGCGTGCGATGGACGGCTCACTCGGCGACGGCAGCACGCTGCCGATCGACCCGCGCGCGCACGAGCAGGGGTTCAACGCGTTCATTCACGCAACACACCGCCAGAACTTCCTCGCACCGCCGCGGGCACACCGCTCGTTCCCGCTCGTCTGACGCGGCTCTCAGCCGGTGCGCGTGACCTTGACCGTGCCGCTCCAGGACAGGCTGTCCTCGCAGTGGTCGGCGGTGCGGTAGCCGTCGTACGGCTTCGTCGGCTGCGAGCAGTCGATCGACTGGGAGTAGACATCACCCGGGCCGGGGCGGACGGTGCCGACGGCGATCGCGATCGAGCCGCGCTTCTTGAGCGCCTGCAACTTCTTCAGCGGCACGACGGCGTGCGCGCTCAGCTGGTCGTTGCGGACGTTCAGCGAGCAGCCGGCCCCGACGGGGACGGCAAACGACGGCGCAGTGACGGCGAGCACGAGCGAGGCCGCGGTCTTGCGCACCGAGATCGACGGTTCCGCAGAGACCGCGAGCGCGTCGGCGCAGCTTCGCTGGGAGACCCAACCGGGCGGCGCGAGGCTGAGGTCGAAGCCGCACGCATCCTTGACGTCGCTGCCCGCCACCTGCGAGCCCTCGCTCCGCGACGCGCCGGAGCCGATGCCCCTGCCCGTCGCCTTCAGCCCGGGCCAGGTCGCCGTCCAGGCGAGGCTCGCGGTGACGTCGAGGTGCTCGGCGGAGTCGCAGACGCCGCTGTCCTGGATGTTCTGCTGGTGGTCGAGCTGATGCTCCGAGCCGTTGCCGGTGAAGGAGACCGAGTACGTGGGAGGTGCGGCCGCCGACGCGGACGACGCCGCCAGCGCGCCGACCACCGCGACGAGCGGGAACAAAATCCTCATATCCGGAGTTTTACCTGTCTCTTAAGGAAATCGCTTTTACGATCGATAACCTTGCTAACTAATCGGCAGGAGACCCGTCTGAACCGATGATGACCGCCGCAACCGGACAGCTCTGTGCACGCGCCCGCTTCTGGGCGTCTCTGCGCGTCGACGGCGAGCTCTCCGAGCTCGAGGGTGCGCTCCTGGATGCCCATCTGGCCCGCTGTGCCGATTGCAGCGCCTATGCGGCAGGCGTCACGGGAACGACGGCGGCCCTCCGGAACGCACCGCTCGTGGCCGTTGCCCCGATCGTGATCGAGGCGCCGGCTCGTCCCGGTCGGATGGTCGCCGGGCTCGTGGCGGCGACGCTCGTCGTGCTGGCGGCAGTCGTCGGCGGCCTCGTCCACGAGAACGTCTCGCCCGGCGGGACGACGACCGTGGGAGCGCGCAACGTCGCAGTCGTCTCGACCGTCGAGACGCCCGACCAGCTGCGCCGCCTGCGCCGCACGTCGTTGCTGAACCAGCGCCTGGTTCCGCGCGACATCTCGCGCGAGCCGTATTAGCGCACGGCATCACGTTCACATCGCTTCGCTGACGAGAGCCGTCTCCGGCCCGCGCTCAGGATCTGAGCGGCTGGGCCGGAGAGGCGGTCACGTTGCCGTCGACGTCGACGGCAACGACCTGGCGCTCGAGCGGCGTGGTCTTGTGGAACCGGCGCAGGAACGAGAGGCGTGACCGCGCCGGCGCGATGATCGCCTGCGTCTCGGTTCTGCTTTCGACGCGGAACCCTTCGGCGATGCGCTCGTCGAGGTAGGCGTCGATCGCCTCCCGGCGCCGTATCTCACCCGTGTTGTCGCGGACGGTGCTGCTCATTTGCCGCGCGACGTCTTCTTGACCTTCGCCGTCTTCTTCGCCGCCTTGGGTGCGGTCGTCGCAAGCGGGTTGCCCGCGGCCTCGGCTCTCAGTCGCTGTTTCCTCGTCGCCATGTACGCGTCACCTTCGATTCTGCGGCGTAGCCGCCTGGGGCGGAGGCGCGGTGTAAACGATCACGACCGGGCCAAGTGCCACTCGGTCGCCCACGCCCTACCGTCCGTGCACCTCAGAGCGTACTCGACCGGGTCGGCGGGCGCGATTAGCGGTCCGTGCGCCAGGGCACGGCGACTGCATGCCCGGGACCACCGCACGCTGGTACAAGGACGCACTCGTCTACGAGCTGTCGGTGCGGACGTTCGCCGACTCGAACGGCGACGGGATCGGCGACTTCAAGGGCCTCACCGGCCGGCTCGACTACCTCGCCGCGCTCGGCGTCACGACGCTCTGGCTGCTCCCGTTCCAACCCTCCCCGTGGCGGGACGACGGGTACGACGTGACCGACTACTACGGCGTCCACCCAGACTTCGGCGACCTGGGCGACTTCGCGCGCTTCGTCGAGCAGGCGAGCGATCGCGGCCTGCGCGTGCTGATCGACCTCGTGCTCAACCACACCTCGACGGAGCACCCATGGTTCCAGGCGGCGCGCGCGGGAGACCCGAGGTATCGCGACTACTACGTGTGGTCGGCGGAGCGTCCGCCGGACGCGGAGAAGGGCGTTGTCTTCCCCGGCGTGCAGAAGACGACGTGGACGTACGACCGAACGGCAGGGCAGTACTACTTCCACCGCTTCTACGACTTCCAGCCCGATCTGAACGTCGCCAACCCTGTGGTGCGCGACGAGATGGAGAAGGTGATCGGGTTCTGGCTCAACCTCGGCATCGCGGGCTACCGCGTGGACGCGGTCCCGTTCCTGATCGAGGCGGTGACGGCCGAGCAGAATGCACCCGGCCCGACGTTCGAGTACCTGCGCGACTTCCGCCAGTACCTCTCATGGCGCTCCGGTGACGGAGTGCTGCTCGGCGAGGCGAACGTCGAGCGCGACGAGATCGCGGACTACTTCGGCGTCGGCGGGCTGCACATGCTGTTCAACTTCACCGTCAACCAGCAGCTCTGGCTCGCGTTCGCGCGGGAGGATGCGCGGCCACTCGTCGCTGCCCTCGAGGCGACGGCCGGGATACCGGAGAGCGACCAATGGGCGAACTTCCTGCGCAACCACGACGAGATCGACCTGGGCCGGCTCGACGACGACGCGCGGCGTGATGCGTTCCGGGCGTTCGGCCCCAAGCCGGAGATGCAGCTCTACGACCGCGGCATCCGCCGGCGGCTCGCGCCGATGCTCGGAGGCGACCGGCGCCGGATCGAGCTCGCGTTCTCGATCCTCCTGACGCTGCCCGGCACGCCGGTCGTCTACTACGGCGACGAGATCGGCATGGGAGACGACCTGTCGCTGCCGGAGCGCGATCCGGTGCGAACCCCGATGCAGTGGTCGCAGGACGCGAACGCGGGCTTCTCGTCAGCAGCGCGCGGCGAGCTCTGTGCGCCGGTGATCTCGCGCGGCGCCTTCGGCTATCGCCACGTCAACGCCGCCGACCAGCGTCGCGACCCGTCGTCGCTGCTCAACTGGTTTCGCCGCGCCGTCCGGGTGCGCAAAGAGGCGCCTGAGCTCGGGAACGGCAGTTGGGAGGCGCTCGCGACCGGGCACGCGAGCGTGCTCGCCCTGCGGTTCGAGGGTCACGGCCGGCAGATCACCGTCCTGCACAACCTCTCGGCCGACCCGGTGCGCGCTCGGGTCGACGGCCGCGGGCTCGTGGACGTCTTCGCCGACGGCGAGTACGAGACACCCGGCCGAACGGTCGAGCTCGCAGGGCACGGCTATCGCTGGCTTCGCCGCCCTGAAGCGATGTGACGATCGGCGCGAAGATCGACGTTTGTTGGACGATCCCTCACACGGGGGTACCGGCTACTGCTCCCCCGCGTCGATACGACGGCAAGAGGTCAGGGTCTCTCTCGGACGCCCGCGAGCCGCATGCGGGGGTCAGAGTCTCCCTCGGATCTCTAGGTAGTCGGAACTTCTCTCGGCCCGCCCGCCCAGGTGAGCAGAGTCTTTCCCGGACTGCCCGGTTCTTCAGAAGAGTCGCCCCGCCGCTGGGGCGGCTCTTCTTCTTTTGCCTCGTCCTCATTTCCTTCGGTAGACCGCAAGAACGCAGCCCGGCCCGGGGTCGTACCGAGCAAGCGCCGGCGGGCGGGCCTGTGCGGCAGGCTGGCGCCCGCCCGGCGCGAAGTGGCGCTCCGGCGCCCCCCTTTCCAGCGTGCCGCGCATCACCCTCACGGGTGATGCGCGACCGCCGTGCCTCCGGAAGCATGCGCCTGTCACTGCGGAAAAGGATGTGCGGCATGCAGTCCACGTATGACTGGCGCACCTGGTGGTCGCGCCCCAGCTAGCGATTTTGCTCTCGTAGCCCGCGCGCGGCTGCGGAACGGACGCGCGCGGG
This sequence comes from uncultured Actinomycetes bacterium, assembly GCA_963779505.1. Lineage (GTDB taxonomy): Bacteria > Actinomycetota > Thermoleophilia > Gaiellales > Gaiellaceae > PALSA-600. Next base: position 82,775 of record CAVZYK010000001.1, read on the forward strand.
CCACGAAGCAGCCCCTTTGCCCTCAGGTGCGGTGTCGAGGGGAGACACATGGTCGGAGCGGGCTACGCCTCCGACGTTTCCTGCTCCACTCGACTCGAACTCGCTCCGCGGTTCTTCGCTCGCTGCGGGCGGCGTCTCAACGGGCACGGACCGGTGGCGCACGACGGCTGCGATGCACTACCGCGGCCTACCACAACATGACGCTGCTGCCCGACGGCTCCGTGCTCGCAAGCGGCGGCACGACGGCGAGCGACGGCACCGACCTGTCGAAGGCCGTCCTGCCCGCCGAGCTGTGGGATCCGGCCACCGAGACGTGGAAGGTCGTCGCGTCGCTGAAGACGGGCCGCGAGTACCACTCGACCGCGCTGTTGTTGCCCGACGGCCGCGTGCTGATGGCGGGCGGCGGCCAGCTCCCCGGCCGTGCGACCAACATCACGAACGGCGAGATCTACTCACCGCCGTACCTCTTCAAGGGAGCCCGGCCGACGATCAGCGCCGCGCCGTCGCTCGTTCAGTACGGAGCCAACTTCACGGTCTCGACTCCGAACGCTGCGAGCATCCAGAAGGTCGCGCTGATCCGGACGCCGTCGGTCACGCACGCGTTCGACGAGAACCAGCGTTACGTGCCGCTGTCGTTCACGGTCGGCAGCGGTCAGCTGACCGTGCAGGCGCCGCCGAACGGGAACACCGCGCCTCCCGGCTACTACATGCTCTTCGTCATCAACGGCAGCGGCGTCCCGTCCGTCGCCTCGTTCGTCCGCTTCCCGGCGCCCTACGAGGACACGCAGGCGCCGAGCACACCAGGCAATCTGACCGCGACCGGCGCCGCGAACTCGGCCGCGCTCTCGTGGAACGCGTCGACGGACAACGTCGGGGTCGCGCGGTACGACATCTACCGCTCGACGACCTCCGGCTTCGTGCCGGCTCCCGGCAACAAGGTCGGCCAGGTCACCGGCACGACCTTCACGGACGCGTCGCTCGCGGCCGGCACCTACTACTACGTCGTCAAGGCCGAGGACGCGGCCGGCAACCTCAGCGGTGCCTCGAACCAGGCGACTGCCACCGTGACGAGCCTCGACTCCTCGCCGCCCACCGTGGCGATCACCGCTCCCGCACCGGGCACGGTGCTGGGGACGATCGCAGTGACGGCGAACGCGAGCGACGACGTCGCGTTGCGGGTGTCCAGTTCAGGCTCGACGGCGCCGTGCTCGGGGCCGAGGACACGAGCGCGCCGTATTCGACGAGCTGGAACACCACGTCGGTCGTCAACGGCCCACACACGCTCACCGCCGTCGCCCGTGACGCGGCCGGAAACCAGACCACGTCGATCGCCGTCAGCGTCGACGTGCAGAACGCCGCGCCGCCCCCGACGACGTACCTCTTCGGAACGCAGACGATCGGGGTGAGCACCGACCAGAACGTCGCGGGGCTGGCCGAGGCCTTCCGGACCACGTCGATCACGCCAGGGACAGTGCGCACGCTCCGTATCTACGTCGCGACGGGCTCCGCCGCGACCGCGGTCACCGTCGGCCTCTACACCGACGCGAACGGGCATCCCGGCACGCTGTTGACGCAGGCGACCCTGAGCACGCCGGTGGCGAACGCCTGGAACGACGTCAGCGTGCCGTCGGCGATGGCGCCGACCGGCACGTACTGGATCTCGACCCGCCGGTGCGGTGTCGAGGAGACCGATGGTCGGAACGGGCTACGCCCCCGAGGTTTCCTGCTCGGCCTCGAACTCGCTGCGCGGTTCTCCGCTCGCTGCGGGCGTCTCGACGGACACCGACGGCCCGTGCGTCGTCTGGCTGTCGGTGAACCAGTCATCCGTGCCTCGCACCTTGTCGAGGACGAAGGCGCGCAGGCTCGGAACCGCCGCGACGACCATGCCGACGCTCGTCACGAAGAGCACCGTGTTGCGTGCCTTGTGACTCCGGCCCTTCCGCACCCGGCCCTGCGCCTTCTGCAGCTGGTGAGCCGCCTCCGCCAGCTGAGCGCGGAGAATCGGATCGGTGGCGAGGCGCCGCCCGAGCCCGATCAGCCCCGCCTGGCGCTGGGCCCGATTACGCGCGGCCACGCCGGCCGTCAATGCTGCGACCAGCCGCTCGCGGAGCTTCTCGTCGTGGGCGAGGCGGTCGGTGTACGGCGAGACGGTTTCGAGCGCATCGCTCGCGAAGCCGCTCACTCCCTTGTTACGTCCAAACATTGTTCCCCCTTTGTGGGTCAAAAACGTGTCGGTGGGGGTTCGACCCCTACCTCTGTCCTAACGAGATCGGCCCTCAGCTAAACCCCTCCGCCTGTGCTGCAGGTGCTTTAGCGTGCTCGGCAATCGATGAGCTGGCGCGCAGCCGCCGCCTGCAGCGCGCCGTGACGACGCGTCGGGCTGCGCTCGTTGCCACGCACCGCTGAGCCTCCTCGGCCGAGAGGTCGTGCCGCGGAGGCGGCTCGGCGTGCGCCGGATCTGCGGTCAGGCTAGCGGTGCGCTACGACAGAAAGGCTGACCCTGCATCGGATTCCGTTCGCCTGAGCCTCGTCGCCTCGCGCGCGTGGCGCGTCGGTGGAATGCGGGCCGGGGCCGAAATCACCATGCAGGGCCAGTGACCACTGAACGTACTCCTTCCGGGCAGCGCCCGTGTTAAGCGAGTCCAGGTCGGACTGACCCAGTCGGAAGGCGTGCCTCTTCGGGTGAGGCACGTGTGTCCGATCAGAAAACAAAAGCCCCGCGTTTGCGGGGCTTTTCGAAGAGCTGCGGGACTAGGACTCGAACCTAGACTACCGGATTCAGAGTCCGGCGTCCTACCATTAGACGATCCCGCAGAGCGGCAGCATTGTAGCCGCCGAAGGGGCAGATCGACGCCCTACAGATCGAGCTGGTAGAGCGGCACGAGGCGCTTCTCGGCCTCCGTGTCGATGTGCGCGATCACCTCGACGTACGGCTCCAGGCCGGAGCCGCGCAGCTTCGCCTTCAGCAGCCCGTCGACCTGGTAGATGCCGGACGAGTTGTTCATGCGGATCGAGATGCGGATCGGTTTCTCCTCGCCGTCCGAGATCTCGACCTCCTCGATCGCCGCCGCCGACAGCGAGTGGATGCCGATGCGGCCGCGCTCGAACGCGATGCGTGAGCGGCCCTGCTCCATGTCGAGGGCGTCGGCGACGCGCAGGATGCCCGACTCGAGGGTCAGCGGCTCGCCGTCGGCGCGGTGGCTGATGATTCCCTGCAGCACCTCCGAGACGACGACGGTCCGCTCGGGCTCGTCGTAGATCCCGGTCAGGAGCTCGCGCAGCTTCGGCTCCGCGAGGAAGAGGCTGAAGTCCTCGTGGCCCTTCCGGTGCACGGACATGCCGATGCAGTGGGTGAGCGCCGTCAGCGCGACCACGACCTCGGAGTCGTCGCGCTCCATCCCGTAGTCGCTGACCATCGCCGGCTCGACGTGGTGCTTCGTCAGTTGCCGGAGCAGCTTCAGCGCGATGTTCGTGACGATCTGGATGTGCACCCACGAGTGGTCGTTGATCCCCATCCGGGCGACCGCGTTCACGTTCGAGACGTGCCACCAGCCCTTGACCTGCGGGTCCTTGTTGACCCGATCGATCACCGTGCGCAGCTTCTTGTTCGCGCGGACCGGCACGCGGATCCGCATCTGGGCGATCGCCTCGGACGGCGTCAGCCTGGTCTCGCGCTCGGCCTCCTCCGAGACGGGCTGCTCGATGCGTTTCTCGGTCTCGGGATCGATCTGCATGGACTGGAGCTTACGCCGCTGCGTCCGCCGACCAGTCGCCGTACAGCGACGTGTAGAGCCCGCGCGCGGCCAGCAGCTCGTCGTGTGTGCCCTGCTCGACGACCCGGCCGTGCTCGAGCACGACGATCAGATCGGCGTCGCGGATCGTCGAGAGCCGGTGGGCGATGATGAACGCGGTCCGGCCGTGGAGCAGCCGCCGCAGCGCCCGCTCGATCTTGCGCTCGGTGCCGATGTCGACCGAGCTCGTCGCCTCGTCGAGGATCAGCACCCGCGGATCGGCCAGCAGCGCCCGCGCGAAGGCGATCAACTGCCGCTGGCCGAGCGACAGGCGTGAGCCGCGCTCGCCGAGCTGCGTCTCGTAGCCGTCCTCGAGGCGATCGATGAACTCGTCGGCGCCGACGGCGCGCGCGGCCGCCTCGACGTCCTGTCGGGTCGCGGTCTGGCGGCCGAAGGCGATGTTCTCGACGACCGTGCCGGCGAAGAGGAAGCCCTCCTGCGGGACGATCCCGAGCTGCCGGCGCAGCGACGCCTGCGACGCGTCGCGCAGATCGATGCCGTCGATCGTGATGCGGCCCTCGGTGGGGTCGTAGAAGCGGGCGAGGAGCTTCGCGATCGTCGACTTGCCTGCACCCGTGTGCCCGACGAGCGCGACCGTGGTGCCGGCGGGCACCTCCAGCTCGACGCCGTGCAGCACCTCGGGGCCGCGGCCGTAGGCGAAGCGAACATCCTCGAAGGCGACGTGACCGGCGATCTGGCCGAGCTCGACGGCGGCGGGCGCGTCGACGACCTCGGGGGCCTCGTCGAGGAGATCGGTGATCTTGTCGAGCGCTGCGACCGCGGAGAGGAAGGTGTTGTAGAGCTGCGAGAGCTGCTGCACCGGGTCGAAGAAGTTCGTCAGGTAGCCGAGGAACGCGACGAGCACGCCGATCGAGATCTCGCCGTGGTAGGCGAGCCAGCCGCCGTACCCGAGCACGATGGCGGTCGCCGCCGACGAGAGGAAGTCGACGAACGGGAAGTAGACGCCGCTCAGGACGACCGTCTGCATGTTCGAGACGCGGTAGGCGTCGCTGACCTCGCGGAAGTTCTGCTGTGCGGCGCGCTCGCGCGTGAACGACTGCAGGACGCGCATCCCGGCGATGTCTTCCGCGAGCGTCGCGGTCACCGCGCCGAGCGTCTCGCGCACGCTGCGGTACGCGCGACCCGAGCGCTTGCGGAAGAGCGCGGTCGCGACGGTCATCGCCGGCATCACCACCAGCGTCGCGAGTGCGAGCCGCCAGTCGAGGAAGAAGAGAATGATCGTCGTCCCGAGCAGCGTCAGCGTGTTCTGGACGAGCGACGTGACTCCGTCGGTCACGAGCTGGTCGAGCGCCTCGACGTCGTTCGTGAGCCTGCTGATGATCACGCCGGCCCGGTTGCGCTCGTAGAAGCCGAGCGAGAGGCGCTGCAGGTGGCGGAAGAGATGGCTGCGCAGGTCGGCCAGCATCCGCTCGCCCGTCCAGCCCGTGAAATACGTCTGCGCGTACGTGAACGCGATCCCGAGCAGGCCGGCCGCGACGAAGACCACGACGAGCTTGCCGAGCAGCGCCGTCTCGCCGTGCTGCACCTCGTCGACCGCGCGGCCGACGAGATACGGCGGCGCGAGTGAGACGACGGTCGCGCCGAGCAGCGAGATGATCGCGACCAGCGTGCGAACCTTGTAGGGGCGCGCGAGCGTGTAGAGCGCGTGCAGCCGGCGGCGCGTCTGCGCCCACGACCAGTCCTCGACCGCAGGCCGACCGCCGCGCATCAGGTGCCCGCCGGGCTGGTGCACCCTCATACGGCTTCCTCCGTGAAGACGCGCTCGAGCAGGCCGTGGTCGTGGATCTCGCGGTAGACCTCGTTCGTCTCGACGAGGTCGTCGGCCGCTCCGCGCGCCACGACGCGACCGTCGTCCAGCACGATCACCTCGTCTGCGAGCGCGATCGTCGAAAGCCGATGCGCGATGATGATCGTCGTCCGGCCGCGCATCGCCTCTCGCAGGCCGTCGCGGATCTTCGACTCCGTGGTCGCGTCGACGGACGCCGTGGCGTCGTCCAGGATCAGGATTCGTGGGTCGACGACGAGCGCACGTGCGATCGCGACGCGCTGGCGCTGGCCGCCGGACAGGGTGATCCCGCGCTCGCCGATCACGGTGTCGTAGCCCTCGGGCAGCGCCGCGATGAACTCGTGCGCCTGGGCGAGCCGCGCGGCGCGCTCGACGTCATCCTCCGACGCGTCGGGGCGGCCGAACGCGATGTTCTCGCGCACGGTCGCCGAGAAGAGGAACGGGTCCTGGGCGATGACGCCGATCTCGCGGCGGAGCGACGTCAGCGTCACGTCGCGGACGTCGACGCCGTCGACGGTGACGCGACCGCGGTCGACGTCGTAGAAGCGTGAGACGAGGGCGGCGAGCGTCGTCTTGCCGGAGCCCGTGTGCCCGATCAGCGCGACGATGCGGCCGGCCTCCAGCTCGAGGTCGATCTCGTGCAGCACCGGTCGGGTCGGCTCGTAGCCGAACGTCACGTGCTCGAACGCGATCCGGCCCGGCCCCGGCGGCAACTCGCGCGCATCCGGCGCGTCGGTGATCTGCTCCGGCTCGTCGATCACCTGGAAGATGCGCTCGCCGGAGGCGGTCGCGCGCTGCGCCTGGCCGATCCACATGCCGAGCTGCCGCAACGGCAGCACGAGCAGCGCGAGGAAGAGGTTGAACGCGACGAAGTCGCCGAGCGAGAGGGTGCCGTTCGCGACCATGTGCCCGCCGACGTAGAGGATCGCTGCCTGCGCGAGCAGCGGCAGGAAGCTGAGGAGCGGGATGTAGAACGCGCGCTGTCTGTTCGCCTTGACGCTCAGTGCGAACACCTCTTCCGAGCGCCGCTCGAACTTCGCCTGCTCGCTCGCCTCCTGTGCGAAGGACTTGACGACGTGGACCCCGACGATGTTCTCCTCGGCGACCGTCGCGACGTCGGCCATCTTCTGCTGCACGTCGCGCAGCAGGGGATGCGACACGTGGCTGTAGCGGTAGGCGACCGCGATCAGCACCGGTGCGATCGAGAGCGTGATCAGCGCGAGCTTCCACGAGATCACGAAGATCACGATGCCGACGCCGATGATCGTGAAGACGTGCTGGAAGAAGAAGATCAGCCCGTAGCCGAGGAAGAAGCGGACGCCCTGCAGGTCGACGGTCGCGCGGCTCATCAACTGGCCGGTCTGGTGCCTGTCGTAGAAGCCGTAGGAAAGACGAACGAACTTCGCGTAGAGCGCCGTCCGCATGTCCATCTCGACGAGCAGCGCCTGCTTGCCCGCGATCAGCCGGCGGCCCGACATCATCAGCGCGCGCGCCACGCCGAGGCCGACCACGAGCCCGATGAAGAGCGGCAGATGGCCGAGCTGGTCGTTGCGGAGCGCCCCGACGACGCTGCGGGTCGAGCAAGATTGCGAGCAGCGCCGTCGCCTGCGAGCCGACCGCCAGCACGATGGACGTGATCGTCGACGCCCTGTACGGGCGCAGGAAGCCGACCAGCCGCACGAACGTCGAGCGCGGGCGCGGCGATGTCGTCTCGTTCACGGATTGAGGGTAGCCGGGCCGTCTGCTCCCAAGACCGCGAGCTCGCGGTGGATCAGCGCCACTGCCTCGGCGACCCGCGCGCGGTTCGCCGGCGCGTTGAGCCAGCTGCTCGCACCCGAGGGATGGGGGAGCGGGATCGCCACCGCGCCGTCGTGCTCGTAGCGCGCGCCGACGCTCTCGGTGACGCTCTTGACGCCGAGCAGCCGCCGCGCCGCGAGCCCGCCGACGGTGACGATCAGCTTCGGGGCGAGCAGGCGCAGCTCGTGGTCGCGCCAGTACTCGCAGAGCCGCTGTTCCTCCGGCGTCGGCGTACGGTCGCCCCGTCCCGACGACGGCCGGCCCGGATAGCAGCGCGTGACCGACGCGCAGTAGAACGTCTCGTAGAAGGCGTCCTCGTCGAGCTCGAGCCAGCGTCGCAGCGTCTTGCCGGCGCGCCCGCGCCACGGACGCCGCTCCTCGCCCTCGACGACCCCGGGCGCCTGCCCGAAGAGGTACGCGCGCTGCCGTCCGAGCGGCGCGAGCACGGGCAACGACTCGAGCGGGTACCCGGCGTCGACGCAGGCGCGGCAGGTCCGCTGGTCGCGCTGCAGCGACGCCAGCGAGCGGTAGGCGACGGGCCGGCGGGAGCTCACGAACCTGGTTCGCGCAGCGAACCAGGTTCGGCGTCGAGTCGTGCACGGACGACCACGAAGTACGCGCCCTCGAAGAGGATCTCGCCGCCGCCGAGCTCTGCAGCGAGCCCCGCCCCGGTGAAGTAGCGCTTGTAGACCTCCCAGGTGGAGCCGTCGTTCAGCTCCCGCTGCGACATCTGCTCGTCGATCCCGCTGTGCTCCTTCGACGCGTCGACGACGACCAGCTCGCGTGCGACGCGGCGCGCCTCGGCGAGGAATCGTTCGCGCTCCGGCACCTCGAGGTGCCCGTAGAAGTGCCCGGTGAAGAGACGGTCGAAGGCGTCGTTCGGGAACGGCAGCGCGAGCCCGTCGCCCTGCACGAATGTCGCCCGCGGGCGCAGCCCGGCGCGCTTCCTCGAGCATGCGCGCGCTCTGATCGAGCGCGACGACGTCGCCGCGGAGGTGTTGCGTCAGGAAGCCGGTGCCGCAGGCGACGTCGAGCGTCCGGCCCGGCGGCAAGGCGGCGATCGTCTGCGTCAGCTCCGCGAGCTCGTCGTCCCAGCCGGGCCGGTCACGGTCGGCGAAGCCGCCGCGACCGCGGTACCAGTCGTCGTACTCCGGCGCGCGTGCGTCGTAGTACTCCTTCATGCGAGCTCTCGGGTGTAGTTCTCGAGCGAGCGTGCGTAGCGCTGCACCTCCGGCGCGTCGATGCGCGTGCGCGCGAGGTTCAGCACGTCGACGAGCGCCTCGCGCTCGCGGCCGAGGTCGGCGAGCGCGAACGCCCGGAAGAGGCGCAGCGACACGTGCTCCGGGAACTGCTCGAGGCCGTCGTCGAAGAGCACCAGCGCCTCGTCGACACGCCCGAGGTTCCTCAGGGTGCTGCCGAGCTGCAGCAGACAGCCCGGCAGAAGCTCGTCGGGCAGCCCGAGTGCGAGTGCCCGCTCGTAGTGCGGGACCGCTTCGTCCGGCCTGCCGGCGCTGTCGTGCTCTCCGCCCAGCTCGTACTCGCTCCGCGCGTCCACGCTCCTAGAGTAAGCAGCGTGCGGCCACTCGAGTCGGTTCCGAACTTCAGCGAGGGGCGCGACCTCGTGACGATCGACGCGATCGGCGCTGCCCTCTCCGCGCATGCCCGCCTGCTCGACGTGCACGCGGACGAGGATCACAACCGCTCGGTCTTCACGCTCGTCGGCCAGGAGCGGGAGCTGGCCGACGCTCTCTCCGCTGCGGTCACCGTTGCGCGGGAGCGCATCGACCTGCGGACGCACGAGGGCGCGCACCCGCGCGTCGGTGCGGCGGATGTCGTGCCGATCGTGCCGCTCGTGCCCGAGGACATGGCTCGTGCCGAGCGCGCTGCGGATGCAATCGCGCGGCGGCTCGCCGCGGACTGCGGCGTGCCCGTGTTCATGTACGCGCCGCCCGAGCGGGGGCCTGCCTACTTCCGGCGCGGCGGCACCGCAGGGCTCCAGGCGCGCATCGACGCGGGCGAGCTGGCGCCCGACCACGGGCCACCGCGGCTGCACGAGACCGCCGGCGCCGTGCTCGTCGGCGCGCGCCGGCCACTGATCGCGTTCAACGTCAATCTCCGAGGCGAGCTCGCCGTCGCGCGCGAGGTCGCGAGCGTCGTGCGCGAGCGTGGGGGCGGCTTCCCGGGCGTTCGCGCGCTCGGTCTCGACCTGCCGCGCGCGGGTGTCGTCCAGGTCTCGATGAACGTCGAGGACTGGGAGGCAGCCGCGCTGCACGAGATCGTCGGCCGCATCGAGTCGGAGGCCGCGGCGCGCGGGGCGGAGGTGGTGGGGTCCGAGCTCGTCGGCCTGATGCCTGCGGGCGCTGCCGCCGCCGCTGCGGGCGCGCTGCTGAGGATCGACGGGTTCGACGCGAGCGCATGTGCTCGAGGTCAGGCTGCTCGACGACTGATCACCAGCGTCGCGCCGGCGAGCGCGACGAGCCCGACGAGCGGCACCGCGATCGCCGCCGCGCCGAACACTGCGCGTGCGGCGACGAACGCGAAGAGAGGAGAGACGAGCAGGAGCCCGGTCGCGTGCGCGCCGCGGTGGGTGAGCGAGATGACACCGAGCACGCGGCCGAGCACGGAATCCGGCACCTGCTCCTGCGCCGCCGAGTTGACGAGCACGACGGACGAGCTCTGGCCGGTGGCGGCGAAGAAGGCTCCGGCGACGGCGAGCGGGAGCGACGTCGCGAGCGCGAGGAGGCCATACCCGGGCAGGTACATCGACCAGGCGAGCATCGCCGCGCGCGCCTTGCGGCGGATCCGCACTCGCGCGAGGAAGACGCCCGCGACGATCGAGCCGGCCGCGTACCCGGCCATGATGATCGAGAAGCCGCCGGCTCCGTGGTGCAGCGTGTCGCGCACGAACGTCGGCACGCCGCCGATCCAGGTGCCCGCAGTGATCGTGACGGCGACGCCGAGGGCGATCACCGAGGCGGCGAGCATCGGGTAGGGGCGTAGCGCCGCGAGGCCCTCACGGATCCGCGGCTGGCGCTTCGTGCCGGTCGTGCTCGTGCCCGCTGCGGATGCGAGCGATCAGTGCGGCCGAAATGAGAAACGAGACGCTGTTGACCGCGAAGAAGACACTCACGGGCATGAACGTGAGGAGCGCCGCCGCGATCGCCCAGCCGCCGATCGAGAGCGCCTGTGCCGTCGCCTGCACCAGCGCGTTCGCCTGCTGCACGTTGGCGCGGTCGACCAGCGTCGGCACGGTCGCCCCGTACGCAGGCTCGAAGTAGCTGGTTGCGGCCTCGAGGACGAAGGACGCGACGACGAGCCCCCAGAGAGGCAGCCCGCCCGCGAGCCCGGCGATCGCCACCGGGATCAGCACGACCCCGCGGACGAGGTCCGAGCCGATCATCAGCCGCCGGCGGCTCCAGCGGTCGGCGGCCACGCCTCCGTGCAGGCCGAAGACGATCGCCGGGATGCTGTCGGCGAGCCGGACGGCGACCACGCCGAGCGGCCCGCCCGCGTCGAGCGCGAACCACATCAGTGCGATGTAGTGCAGCGAGCTGCCGAGCTCGCTGGCGCCGATCGCGAGGTACAGCCGCCGGAAATCGTGGCGCCGCAGGAGGGCGAACGCACTCGACTGCGGCGCCGGCTCCGTCAGCTCGGATTCGACCGGCAGGCCTGATGCGGGATCCGACACGGGGGCGGAGTATGGCCGCGTCAGGCCTCTAGACTCGGCACGTGACCGTGACGCACGCGCTGACAGGCGACGATCTCACGCTCGGCGACGTGTGGGCGGTTGCGGTCGACGGCCAGCCGGCCGCGCCGCTGTCCGACGATGCGCGCACGCGCATGCGCGCCGCCCGCACGGTGGTCGAGCACGCAGCGCACGGGTCGCACGAGCACACCTACGGCGTCAACACGGGCTTCGGCCGCTTCGTCTCCAAGCAGATCCCCGAGGAGCTGACCGAGGAGCTCCAGCTCCGCCTGCTGCGCTCGCACGCCTGCGGCGTCGGTGAGCCGTATCCGGACTCGGTCGTTCGCGCCGCCATGTTGCTGCGCGCGAACGCGCTCGCGAAGGGCAACTCGGGCGCGCGGGTCGAGACGGTCGAGCTGCTGCTCGAGTGCTTGAACCGCGGCGTGCTGCCGCGCGTCCCCGCCCGCGGCTCGGTCGGCGCGTCGGGAGACCTCGCGCCGCTCGCGCATCTCGCGCTGCCGCTCGTCGGCGAAGGGCAAGCCGTCGTCGACGGCGAGCTGGTCGACGGCGCCGAGGCGCTCGGCCGCGTCGGGCTCGAACCGGTGCGGCTGCTCGCGAAGGAAGGGCTCTCCCTGATCAACGGCACGCAGTTCATGGCGGCGCAGGCCGCGCTCGCCCTCGTGCGCGCGCAGCGGCTGGCGCGCACCGCCGACTGCGCGTGCGCGCTCTCGCTGGAGGCGCTGCAGGGCTCACGCACGTCGTTCCTGCCGCAGGTGCATGCGCTGCGGCCGTTGCGAGGGCAGGGCGCCTCGGCGCGAAACGTGCTGCGCCTGCTGGAAGGCTCGGCGATCATGGAGTCGCACCGATGGTGCGACAAGGTGCAGGACGCGTACTCGCTGCGCTGCGCTCCGCAGGTGCACGGAGCGTCGCGCGACCTGCTCGACTACGTCGAGTACACCGTCACGACAGAGCTGAACGCGGCGACCGACAACCCGCTCGTGCTCGTCGAGGACGAGCTGCTCGTCTCGGCCGGGAACTTCCACGGCCAGCCGCTCGCGTTCGCGCTCGACGCGCTCGCGATGGCGGTCGCCGAGCTGGCGAACATCTCGGAGCGTCGCGTCGAGCGGCTCGTCAACCCGAACCTCAGCGACGGCCTGCCGGCGTTCCTCACCTCCGACGGCGGGCTCAACTCCGGCTTCATGATCCCGCAGTACGTGGCGGCCGCGCTCGTGTCGGAGAACAAGTCGCTGTGCCATCCTGCGTCGGTGGACTCGATCCCGACGAGCGCCGGCCAGGAGGATCACGTGTCGATGGGCAACGCCTCGGGCCTGAAGGCGTGGCAGGTGATCGCCAACTCCGAGCGAGCGCTCGCGATCGAGCTGCTCGCTGCGTCGCAGGCCGTCGAGTTCCTCGCGCCGCTCGAGCCCGGCTCCGGCGCGCGCGCGACTCACGCACACGTGCGGACGCTGTCGACCCGGCTGCGCGACGACCGTCCCCTCGGTCCCGATATCGAGGCGGTCGCCGACGCGATCCGCGACGGCTCGCTGCTCGCCACCGTCGAAGCCGAGGTCGGAGAGCTCGAATGACACGTCGTCTGAAGTGGGGCGTGCCGGAGCCGCCGCCGCCGAAGCACCCGTACCGCGACACGGTCCTCGTCTATGCCGGTTTCGCGATCGTGCTCGTGATCGTCGCGTGGCTGACGGGCGGCGGTGTCGCGCGCGCGGCGGCTGTCGCCGTCATCTTCTTCGTGGTCGCGACCGGGTGGACGATCTTCCGCTTCCACTCGAAGCTGCGCGAGCAGCGCGCCGACGACCAGCAATGACGGTGACGCCGTCGATCGACGCGACCGTCGAAGCGCTCTGCGGCGACCTCTCCGCGATCCGCGCACCGCGCGGGTCGACACTGAACGCGAAGTCGTGGGCAACCGAGGCGCCGCTGCGGATGCTGCTCAACAACCTCGACGGCGAAGTCGCCGAACGGCCGGAGGACCTCGTGGTCTACGGAGGCTCGGGGCGCGCGGCGCGCTCGCACGACGCACTGAAGGGAATCGTCCGCGCACTGCTGGAGCTCGGCGACGACGAGACCCTGCTCGTTCAGTCCGGCAAGCCCGTCGCCGTCTTCCGGACGACGACGCAGTCACCGCGCGTGCTGATCGCGAACTCGCTGCTCGTGCCGCGCTGGGCGACGTGGGACGAGTTCCGCCGGCTCGAGGCGGAGGGGCTGACGATGTTCGGCCAGATGACGGCCGGGTCGTGGATCTACATCGGCACGCAGGGGATCCTCCAGGGCACCTACCAGACGTTCGCGGCCGCGGCGCAGAAGCACTTCGGCGAGCCGTCGCTGGCCGGCCGGACGATCCTGACCGCCGGGCTCGGCGGCATGGGCGGGGCCCAACCGCTCGCCGCGACCATGGCCGGTGCGGCGATCCTCTGCGTCGAGGTCGACCCGTCCCGCATCGAGCGGCGCCTCGAGACGCGCTACCTCGACGAGGCGACCGAGTCGCTCGACGATGCGCTCGCGCGTGTGCGCGCAGCGGCGGCGGAGGGCCGTGCGCTCTCGGTCGGCCTGCTCGGCAATGCGGCGGACGTCGTGCCGGAGCTCGCGCGGCGCGGCGAGCCCTTCGACCTCGTCACCGACCAGACGGCGGCGCACGATCCGTTGACGGGGTACGTCCCGCGCGGCCTCAGCGTGGCCGAGGCGGATGCGCTCCGTGCCTCCGACCCGGACGAGTACCTGCGGCGCGCGGGCGAGTCGATCGCGGCGCACGTCGAGGGGATGCTCGCCTTCGCGCGCTCGGGCAGTCACGTCTTCGACTACGGCAACAACCTGCGCGGCGAGGCGCAGGAGGCCGGCGTGGCCGATGCCTTCTCCTACCCGGGCTTCGTGCCCGCCTACATCCGGCCGCTCTTCTGCCGCGGGATCGGGCCGTTCCGCTGGGCCGCCCTCTCGGGTGACCCGGCCGACATCGCGACGATCGACGACATGCTGCGCGAGCTCTTCCCCGACGACGCGCTGCTGCAGCGCTGGCTCGAGCTCGCGCCCGGGCGCGTCGCCTTCCAGGGGCTGCCGGCGCGCATCTGCTGGCTGGGCTTCGGTGACCGGGCGAAGGCGGGGCTCGCGATCAACGAGCTCGTGGCGAGCGGCAAGGTGACGGCGCCGGTCGTGATCGGCCGCGACCACCTCGACGCCGGCTCGGTCGCCTCGCCGTACCGCGAGACCGAGGCGATGCGCGACGGATCGGATGCGATCGCGGACTGGCCGATCCTGAACGCGCTCGTCAACGTCGCGGCAGGCGCGACCTGGGTGAGCGTTCACCACGGCGGCGGCGTCGGGATCGGCAACTCGATCCACGCGGGCATGGTCGTGCTCGCCGACGGGACGGCAGAGGCTGCGGAGCGGCTCGAGCGCGTGCTGACGACCGATCCCGGGATGGGCGTCGTGCGGCACCTCGACGCGGGCTACCCGGAGGCGGCGGCCGCGGCGCGCGAGCACGGCATCGCCCAGCCCGGCGCTGTGCGCGACTAGCGTGGCCGACCTCCTGATTCGCGGGCTCGCGCAGCTCGCGACCCCGGTGCAGGGCGTCCTGCCCTTGCGTGGGCGTGCGCTCGCCGACGTCGACGTGATCGACGACGCCTATCTGCTCTGCCGCGCCGGCCGCATCGAGTCGGTCGGCCGGATGCGCGACCTGCCGGTCCTGGCGGACGAGGTCGAGGAGCTCGACGGCAGCGGGCTCTGCGCCGTGCCGGGGCTCGTCGACTGTCACACGCACCCCGCGTTCGGCGGTGACCGGGTCGAGGAGTTCTCGTTGCGCGCGGCCGGCGCGACGTACGAGGAGCTGCACGCGGCGGGCGGCGGGATTCTCTCGACGGTCAGCGCGACGCGTGCACTCGACGAGGACGCGCTCCTCGATCGCGTCCGGTTGCACGCTCGCTGGATGCTCGTGCACGGAACGACGACCTGGGAGGGGAAGTCGGGGTACGGGCTCGACCGCGACACCGAGCTCGCCTCGCTGCGCTCGATCAGGCGCGCGGGCGGATCGTCGACCTGGCTCGGGGCGCACGCCGTGCCGCCGGAGCACGCCGACGCGGACGAGTACCTCGCCTACGCCCTCGCGGAGGTGCTGCCGACGGCAGCGCAGCTCGCCGACGCCGCCGACGTCTTCCTCGAGCGAGGGGCGTTCGACGCGGCTCAGGCGCGGCGCTATCTCGCAGGCGTGTCGCGACGCGGGGCTCGCGCTGCGGCTGCACGGCGACCAGTTCACCGAGAGCGGGGCGGTGCCGCTCGCGGTCGAGCTCGGCGCGCGCTCGGTCGACCATCTGGAGGCGACCGGCCCGGCGGGCGTCGCGGCGCTCGCGGCGAGCGACGTGACGGCGGTGCTGCTGCCGGCGAGCGCGCTCTTCCTCGACCGGCCGATGCCGCCGGCCCGCGCCCTCGTCGACGCCGGCGCCGCGATCGCTCTCGCGACCGACTTCAACCCGGGCAGCTCGTTCACGACGAGCCTGCCGTTCGTCTGCTCGCTCGCCTGCATGCTGCTGCACCTCTCGCCGGCGGAGGCGCTCTGCGCGGTGACGGCGAATGCCGCGCACGTCCTCGGGCAGGGCTCGCGCACGGGGCGACTCGCACCGGGGCTCGCGGCGGACGTCGTCCTGCTCGACGCCCCGGACTGGCGCTACCTGGCCTACCACCTGGCCGGCGACATCGTCTCGACCGTGATCAAGGGCGGAACGGTCGCCTACCGGCGCTAACCTGACGACGATGCCATCGCGCAAGCAGCGGCGCCGCCGCGAGAAGACCTTCCGGCACGAGTACGAGACCGTGCTGCTCGACGCGGACGGCAACGAGGTCCCGCTCGATCCGGATGAGCTCCGGGCAGAGCGCGAGGCGAAGGAGAAGGAGCGGGCCGCCGCGAAGCCCGCGCGCGGGAAGCAACAGCCGGCGCCCAAGGGGCGGGCGGGCCGCGTGCTGCGCGAGCCGCCGGCGCCGTCCTGGCACCGGGCCTTGAAGCGGGGCGGAACGATGGGCGGGCTGATGCTCCTCGCGTTCGTCTTCCTCTTCAAGGATCAGCCGCTCGGGATCCGCCTCGCGTGGGGCGTCTTCTACGCCGCCGCCTTCGTGCCGCTCACCTACTGGATCGACCGCACCGCGTACCGGACGTACCAGCGGCGCCTCGCCAAGAACGCCGCGAAGACCTAGGCCTCTACCTAAGCGGCGGGCTGGGGCGGGTTGCCGCGGTAGTGGCCGTCGCCCGGCCACGGCGCGAGCAGCAGCAGCACGCGGGCGCCGCCCTCGCTGCGCAGCGCGTGGCGCTCGTTCGGCTCGAAGCGCACCATCGTCCCGGGCTCGCCCTGCACGGACTCGCCGCCGGCGGTGATCTCGACCGATCCCTCGAGCACCGTCACCCACGTGTTCTCCTTCACCTGGTGGTCACCGAGCGACTGGCCGGGCGAGAGGACGATCAGGACCGCGCGGGCGCCGTCGTCGGAGTGAAGGACGATCGGATCGCGCGTACCCGCGGGCGCGTCCAGTGACATGAGAGACCAAGTCTGCATCGTGAAAATCCGTTTCCGGGCCTGGCTACACTCAAACGCCTCATGGCCCTCGCTGTCAACACGTTCGTGCTCGGCCCGTTCCGGAGCAACTGTTACGTGGTGCGGAGCGAGCGTGGCGCGCCCGAGGCCGCGATCGTCGACCCGGGGGACGATCCGACCGCGCTGCGACTCGAGCTCGCGGGCATGGGCACGCGACCGGCCGGGATCCTCGTCACGCACACGGACGTCGACCACATCGGCGGCGTCGCCGCACTCGCCGACGGCACCGGCGCCGAGGTCTGGGCGCCGGCCGGTGAGGTGGAAGTGCTCCGCACCGGCAAGCCGCGCGGGGGCTTCCCCGTGGGCGCGCACGACCCGGCGCACACGGTCACGGGCGGCGACGAGATCACCGTCGCGGGCATCGACTTCGAGGTGCTCGACGTGCCGGGGCACTCCTCGGGCCACGTCGCGTTCCGCGCGGGCGACGAGATCTTCAGCGGCGACGTCCTCTTCGCCGGCTCGGTCGGACGTCACGACCTCGACGGCGGCGACTGGGAGACGCTGCTCGCGTCCATCCGCTCGCTGATGGAGCGCTTCCCGCCCGAGACGGTGATCCATCCCGGGCACGGTCCGGCGACGACGCTCGGACGGGAGCTCGCGTCGAACCCGTTCCTGCGCGAGCTGCGCACCGAGCCGCAGGCGTGAGCGGCAAGTTCCAGGCGCCGCGCGGCACGCACGACGTGCTGCCCTCCGACGGCACGTGGTGGGGCGTGCTGCGGACGATGGAGGAGACGGCGCAGCTCTACGGCTGGCGTCGCATCCAGACGCCCGGCTTCGAGGACACCGGCCTCTTCGAGCGGACGTCCGGCGAGGCCTCCGACGTGGTGCACAAGGAGATGTACACGTTCACCGACCGCAGCGACCGCTCGCTGACGCTGCGCCCGGAAGGCACTGCTCCGATCGCGCGCGCGTATCTCGAGCACGGGATGCAGCGCGAGCCGCAGCCGGTGAAGGCGTACACGATCGCGCCGATGTATCGCTACGGCCGGCCGGGGCGCGGGCGTCACCGGGAGCACTACCAGCTGTCCGTCGAGGCGATCGGCTCCGACGATCCCGCGCTCGACGCGGAGGTGATCGAGCTCTACACGGAGATCCTCCGGCGGATCGGCGTCACGCAGTGGGAGCTGCACCTGAACTCGATCGGCGACGAGCACTGTCGGCCCGCGTACGTCGAGCAACTCACCGCATGGCTCGACGCGCACGACGACCTGCTGGACGAGGAGGCGCGGCACAAGCGCGAGACCAGCCCGCTGCAGGTCTTCGACGTCAAGAATCCGCAGCTTCGAGAGGCGCTCGCGGACGCGCCGAAGATCGGCGAGTCGCTCTGCGACGAGTGCCGGGCGCACTTCGAGCTCGTCCAGCAGCACCTGACCGCGCTCGGCGTGCCGTTCGTGCTCGACCCGACGCTCGTGCGCGGGCTCGACTACTACACCCGCACGACGTTCGAGTTCATCGGGCCCGACGAGAACGTCAACTCGACGATCTGCGGCGGCGGACGCTACGACGGCCTCGTCCAGGCGGTCGGAGGCCCGCCGACGCCGGGGATCGGGTTCGGCGCCGGCATCGAGCGGCTGCTGCTCGCCGTCGAGAACGAGGGCACCACCTGGGAGCACGCCGCACGTCGCGGTGTTCGTCGTCGTCGACGGCGGCTCGCGCGAGACGGCGCAGACCGTGCTGCAGCAGCTACGGCGCGCGGGTGTCGCGGCGGACATGGATTACGCCGGGCGCTCGACGAAGGGACAGCTGTCGCAGGCGTCGCGCTCGGGCGCGCCCACGGTCGTGATCCTGCGCGAGGGCGACGCCGTCGTGCGCGCCGCGGGCCGCCAGGATGTGACCGTCGCGGTCGGCGAGGTCGTCGCTACCCTCACTGGCCCATGAGCTGGCGCGACCTTCACTGCGGCGAACTGCGCTCCGAGCACATCGGCAAGCGGCTGACCGTCGCGGGCTGGACCGACACGCGCCGCGACCACGGCGGCCTCGTCTTCATCGACTTGCGCGACCACACCGGCAAGGTGCAGCTCGTGATCAACCCGGAGCGCGCGGCCGAGGCGGCCGGCATCGCGCACGAGGTTCGCAACGAGTTCGTCCTGCAGGCGGAGGGCGAGGTCGTCGCCCGCGCGCCCGAGGCGGTCAACCCGAACCTGCCGACCGGCGAGGTCGAGCTCCAGGTCGACACCGTGCGCATCCTCTCGCGCTCGACGCCGCTTCCGTTCCAGCTCGACGAGGAGCACGTCGACGAGACGCTGCGGCTCAGGTACCGCTGGCTCGACCTGCGCCGCGAGCGCATGCAGCACAACTTCCGGTTGCAGCACACCGTGATCGCGGCGATCAGGCGCACGATGGACGCGCTCGACTTCATCGACGTCTGGACTCCGAGCATGACCCGCGGCACGCCGGAGGGCGCGCGCGACTTCCTCGTCCCGGTGCGGCTGCAGCCCGGCAAGTTCTTCGCGCTCGCGCAGTCGCCGCAGATCTTCAAGCAGCTCTGCATGGTCGGCGGGATCGATCGCTACTACCAGATCGCCACGTGCTGGCGCGACGAGGATCTGCGCGCCGACCGGCAGTTCGAGTTCCGCCAGCTCGACCTCGAGCTCGCCTTCGCAGAGCGCGAGGACGTGCTCGACGTGATGGAGGAGGCGGTCGTCGCGTCGTTCGAGGCGCTCGGCCGCGACGCGCCGGCGCGTCCGTTCCCGCGGCTCGCCTACGACGACGTGATGCTGCGCTTCGGAACCGACAAGCCCGACCTGCGCTACGGCATGGAGATCCAGGAGGCGACCGAGGTGACGCGCGGCTCGGAGTTCGGCGTCTTCTCCGGCGCCCCGTGCGTGCGCTACTTCGTCGCGCCCAAGGCGTTCTCGCGCGCCGAGCTGGCGCGGCTCGAGGAGGTTGCGAAGGAGTGGGGGGCCAAGGGCCTCGCCTACATCGTCGTCGACGAGACCGGCGAGCGCCGCTCCCCGATCGCGAAGTTCCTCTCCGAGGACGAGCTCGCCTCGTTCGCGGCCGAGCCCGGCTCGACGATCCTCTTCGGCGCCGGCGAGCCCGAGCTCGTCGCCCGCGTGCTCGGCGGCCTCCGCGTGCATCTCGGCCGCGAGCTCGGCCTCGCTGCAACCGGGAAGGACGTCTTTCACTGGGTGCTCGACTTCCCGCTCTTCGAGCGCGACGACCAGGGCCGCTGGACGTTCCTGCACCATCCGTTCACGGCGCCCATGCCCGGGCAGGAGGAGTGGGACGAGCACGATCCGTCCGGGATCCAGGGTCAGCACTACGACCTGATCTGGAACGGCTGGGAGCTCGGCTCGGGGTCGATCCGTGTCCACGACGTCGAGCTGCAGCGGAAGGTGTTCCGCACGATGGGGCTCTCCGACGAGGACGCCGACTCGAAGTTCGGCTTCCTGCTCGAGGCACTCGCGATGGGAGCACCGCCGCACGGCGGCTTCGCGATGGGGATCGAGCGCTTCGTCGCGCTGATGGCGGGGGAGCCCGACATCCGCCAGGTGATTGCGTTCCCGAAGGTCTCGAGCGGCAGCGACCCGCTCACCGGCGCCCCGACGCCGATGCCCGAGGCGACCCTCGCCGAGCTCGGCATCAAGGCGCTGCCGCAGGACAATTCAAGCTCGGCCTGAAGTCTGGCCGATAGAAGAGGCATACTTCACGTTCCGGCTCCCGGAACGTCTGCACCTGCCATGACAACGCCTTCACCGCAATCGTCGCCGCTCACCTCGCTGCCCCGGCTCGAGGACCTGAGCATGACGCCGGACGGCACCTACGAGCCGGACGCGGTCCGCGAGGCATTCGACTCGTTCCGCCGCCACGCGCTGCAGCTCCAGGCGCAGCTCCGCGTGCTGCAGGCAGCGGGTAAGTCCGCCGACGTCGACCCCACCGGGCACGCCGTGCGGATGGACGCACTGCACCTGATCCGGGCCGCGGCCGAGTTCGCCGATGCGCTCGAGCGCGACGCGCAGAACGCGTCGGCCGCGCAGATCCAGCGCACCGAGATCGAGGTCACCCGGCGCCAGAAGGATTTGCAGGAGCGCGAGCGCGAGGTCCAGCGCTTCCGCGACGAGAGCGAGCGCCAGCGCAACGAGATCGTCAACGCCGCGAAGGGCGAGGCGCGCGAGCTGCTCGCGAATGCGAACCGCGACGCGACGACCGAGCTCAATGAAGCCGAGGCGAAGGGCGCCCGGCTGCTCGAGCAGTCACGCCACCAGGCGACCGAGCTCACGAACGCCGCGCGTGCCGAGGTCGAGCAGACGCTCGAATGGGCCCGCGCGCAGGCAGGGGCGATTCTCTCGCGCGCCCAGCAGGGTGCCGAGCAGCTGCTGACCGCCGCCGGTCTCGGCTCGGAGGCGATCGGCGAGGTCGCCGACGCGCTCGTCGGCGCCGCGAAGGCGTCTGCGGAAGCGAGCCGCGCGCGCGGCCCGCAGGCCGCGTCGCCGCCTGCCGACGAGCAGCCGCGCATCGCGGCGGTGCCGGAGCAGGACGGGGAGCCCGAGCCGGAAGCTGAGGCCGAGCCCGAGCTCGCGGCCGAGGACGAGGAGCTCGCGCCGCCGCCGGTCAGCCCGCCGCCCGTGTCGCAGCCCGACGACCGCCAGCCAGATCCGCCGACGTCACCTGCTTCCGAGCAGGGTGACGACGCGTCCTAGTCGAAAGAGACGGTCATGCCTGATCATCGCGGCTCGCGGTTCGCCCTCGAGGTGCTGTTTCTCCTCGCGCTGGCCGTCGGCCTGACGCTCGCCGAGCTGCAGCCGCTCGAGATCGGCGGCATCATGCTGCTCGGCTGGCTGATCGTCGCCGCGCTCGAATGGGCCGCCTGGCGTGACGAGCCGCACTACGGCAGCGGGCTGCCGCCGCGCTACTACGTGCCGACGGTCAACCTGCCGCCGGCGCGGCCGCTCGAGCAGGTGCCGGCGGGCTATCCCGAGGCGCAGCGCGACGAGGCTCCGACCTGGATCGCCTCGGCGGCGCTCCGCGCCGAGATGCTCGGCGAATGGCCGCACAGCGCACCGGTCGAGGACGCGGAGGCGGACGAGCAGGAGGAGGCGCCCCGGTCGAGCCGCCCGTTTCGCTGCCGCCGCCGCTCGTCGATGTCGAGCCGCTGCCGGTTCCCACGCCTGAGCCGGAGCCCGACCCCGAGCCCGACCCCGATCCGGATCTCGAGCCCGCGGCGGTAGCCCCGACGCCCGGCTCGCCCCGGAGGTGCCCGCCGTCGAGGCCGACGAGCCCGGCGAGGCGCCGGAGGATTCGCTGCAACCGGCCGAGCCTGACGGCGCCGAGCTCGCGCCGGCCCTGCACGACGTCGCGCTCGCGCGCTCGCAGCAGGCGACCGCGCAGTACAGCCTCGACCCGCTCGCGGAGCCGCCTGTCAAGCGGCGGTTCGGCCGCGGCGGCACCCCCGAGCCGCTGCCCGTCGTCGAGGTGCCGGCCCGCCCGAACGGCGTTCGGCCGCTTCCCGGCCGCCCGACCCGTCAGGATTAGCGTGTGAGCGTCCTCCGCAGGCCTGGCCTCCGTCTCGTGGCCGAGGCCGCCGTGATCGTCCTGGCCGCCGTCATCGCCGGCGTCCTGGATCTGGACGCGTGGGGGATCATCGCCGTCGTCGCCGTCGTCTGGGTGGTGATGGCGATCATCGAGTACTCGGTCTCGCACGAGAGCAGGACGCGCGCCCGCGCCCGCGTCGCGTCCGCAGCCGCGGGACGATCCCGCGGAGACCGTGCAGGTCGTCCCGTCCGCCGCGGCTGCGGTGGTCGAGCCGGAGCCCGAGCCGGAGCCGGAGCCCGAGCCGGAGCCCGAGCCGGAGCCCGAGCCGGAGCCCGAGCCGGAGCCGGAGCCGGAGCCCGAGCCGGAGCCGGAGCCCGAGCCGGAGCCGGAACCGGAGCCCGAGCCGGAGCCGGAGCCCGAGCCGGAGCCGGAGCCGGAGCCGGAGCCGGAGCCGGAGCCGGAACCGGAACCGGAGCCCGAGCCGGTGGCGGTCGAGCCGCGCCAGTGGAACATCTGGGAGCTCGACCGTGCCGCGCGCGACAGCGGCCGGCTCGACGAGGAACGCGAGTTCCTGCTGCTCTACCTCCGCGACCACGCGGGACCTGACGGTCTGCTGCCGATCGACTTCGACGCGCTCGTGCGCGAGTCGTTCGGCGACCTGCTGGGCACCCCCGCTGCGTGAGGTCAGCCGCGCTGATGCCACGTCTCGCGGTCCGGGAGTTCGCACTGGCGGCGCTTGCGCTGCTCGCCGCTGTCGCTGCGCTCGCGATCACCGCCCAGACGCGCAGCAACACGAGCACACTCGCCACAGCCCGAGGGCTCGTACGTCGCGCTGGCGGGATCGAGCGGGCCGGCTGCGTTCGGCCGGCGCACGGCGTGCGGCGGCGTGCTCCGTGCCGACACCGAGGGAGTCGCGCATCCGACGCTTCCCTGCGGCGCCCGGATCTTCATCTCCTACAAGGGCATCAAGGTGCTGACGCAGGTGGTCGACCGTGGGCCGTACGTGCCCGGCCGTCAGTTCGAGCTCACCGACGCGCTCGCTCGCAGACTCGGGCTGCGCAACGTGCAGACGATCCACTGGTCCTACGCGCGCAGCGGCGGCTGACCCTGGTCGGCGGCAGGTACCGCGGCTACAGTGCGCACGAGTGCTCGACGCCGTTCGTGCGCTGCGTATCCATGTAGAACCAACACCATGTGAAAGGGAGCCCGCGTCAGGCCTAGGCGAACCTGTCCGATGGTCTGCACGGCACCCACCTGGCTTGTCCAGGTTCACACGGACGCGGCCATCACGGCGGAGTCGGAGCATGGTGAGGGGAGCCTCGGCTCCCCTCACACTTTTCCGGGAGTACCCTGGCCCGTGTGCTCGAGCTGCTCGGAGATTCCGCCCGCGGCGAGGACTGGGCGGTCGCCCGGCTTCGCGTCGACGGCGACCGCATCGTCGATGCCGACGTCGAGGGTCTCGACGCGGACCTGAAGGGACTGACGCTGCTGGAGGCGGCGGCGGTCGGTGGCGAGACGCTGCCGGTGGACGCGCTCGCGAACGCACTCGGGCCGGCCGTGACGGCGCGCGCGACGCCGAGTCGCGTGGCGGTCGCGATGAGCGGCGGCGTCGACAGCGCGGTGTCGCTCCTGCGCGCCGGCCCCGATGCGGTCGGCGTGACGCTTCGGCTGTGGCTCGACCCGGCCGGCCCCGACTCCGATCGGGCGTGCTGCTCTCCGAGCGCGGTGATCGCGGCACGCGAGACGTGTCACGGGCTCGGGCTGCCGCACGTCACGCTCGACCTGCGCGAGCAGTTCCGCCGTGCAGTCGTGACGCCGTTCGTCCGCGGCTACGCACGCGGCGAGACACCGAATCCGTGCATCCGCTGCAACGGCGGCTTCCGCTTCGCCGAGCTGCTCGCATTCCGCCGCCGTGTCGGTGCCGCACGCCTGTCGACCGGGCACTACGCGCGGATCGTCGAGCACGGCGGCCGGCTTCTGCTCGCGCGCGCGGCCGACCCGCTCAAGGATCAGAGCTACATGCTCGCGCGGCTCGACCCGCGTCACCTGCGTCACATCTGGTTCCCGCTCGGAGACCAGGTGAAGTCCGAGACACGTGCGGAGGCGGCGCGCGCCGGCCTCGCGGTCGCGCAGCGCGCCGAGAGCCAGGAGGCGTGTTTCCTCGCCGGGGACGACTACCGGTCGTTCCTGGAGCGGCAGGGCTTGCCCCGGCAGGCGGGAGCGATCGTCGACGAGGCCGGGGGCACGCTCGGCACGCACGACGGGTTCTGGCGGTTCACGCCCGGCCAGCGCCGCGGCCTCGGCGTCTCGGCCGCGACGCCGCTCTACGCGCTGCACACCGATTCCCGCACGAACACCGTCGTCGCCGGGCCGAGGGAGGCGCTCGCGCGCACGCGCGTCTCGGCGCGGGGTCGCCTGTACTGCCCGGCTTCCCGCGTCACGGCCAAGCTCCGCTACCGCTCGCCCGCGGTCGGCGCCGAGGTCGAGACGACGGCCACAGGATTCCGGCTCGCGCTCGACGAGCCCGCCTACGGCGTGGCCCGTGGACAGGCCGCCGTGCTCTACGACGGAGACGTCGTCGTCGGTTCCGGATTGGTCACGTCGGCCCGGGCTGACTAGGCTTGCCACCCGTGCTTGCCTTTTCCTACGGAGACCTCGCCGATCTGGCGCTCGCGATCTTCCTGATCGCCGTCGGCCTCGGGATGGCGTGGGCGTTCTTGCGCCTCTCCGTAACGTTCGACCGGCTTTCTTCGTTGATCAGAGGAGCGGAAGTGAGGTCTTGCCGGTGATCAACAAAGTCGGAGGGTCGGTGGATCGGGTGAATGTGCAGCTCGACAAGCTCGACACGGCAACGGACAGCGCGGTCGACGCGGTCGAGGCGGCCGACGAAGCGGTGCGTGCCGTCAGCTTCGCGGTCAAGCGGCCGATCCAGAAGCTCGCGGGCTTCACCTCGGGCGCGTCGTACGGCTGGTCGTCGTTCCGAACGAACCGCAGCTGGAGCCAGGCGGTCGACGACGCGAAGGTTGCGGCCGCACAGCGCGAGCGCGACCTGGACGAGGAGCTGAAGGCCGCGCACGGTGCCGACCGTGCGAAGGACACACCGGGTGGCTGACGAGGTCACGCTCACGCTGCCGCGCGAGCCGGAGTTCCAGCGCGTCGCGCATCTCGTTCTCGGCGGCCTGGCGGTGCGGTTGAACCTGACGATCGAGAACCTCGAGGACATGCAGATCGCGCTCGACTCGCTGCTCGAGCGCGAGGACGGCGGCAAGCCGCATGCGATCACCGTTCGGATGAGCCCCACGGATACGGCGCTCGTGACCGTCGTCGGGCCGTTCGGGCGCGAGTTGCTCGACGAGATCGACCGCGACGCCGGCAACGAGCTCGGGCTGCGGCGGGTGCTGGAGTCGACCGTCGACGAGGTCGAGGTCGACGGAGACTCGGTCCGGCTGACGATGCGGGTGACGCGTGGCTGAGAGCGACAAGGTTCTCCTTCGCCGCTACCACGAGAACGGCGACCTGCAGGCGCGCGAGCAGCTGATCGAGCAGTACATGTCGCTCGTCCGCTCGCTCGCGCGGCGCTACAGCTACCGCGGCGAGCAGCTGGACGACCTCGTGCAGATCGGGTCGATCGGGCTGATCAAGGCGATCGACCGCTTCGACCTGGAGCGCGGCGTCGAGCTGACGACCTACGCGACCCCGAACATCATCGGCGAGATCAAGCGACATTTCCGCGACCGCGGCTGGGCAGTCCGCGTTCCGCGCGGGCTGCAGGAGCTGAACGTGCAGCTCTCGAAGATCGTCGAGCAGCTCACCGTGCAGCTCGGGCGGTCGCCGACGATCCCCGAGCTCGCGAAGGCGGCCGGCGTCGAGGAGGAGGCGGTGCTCGAGGCGCTCGAGTCCGGACGCGCGTACTCGTCGCTCTCGCTCTCGTCCGGCGGTGGGACGGAAGACGGCGAGGAGCTCGATCCGCTCGAGTCGCTCGGCGAGATCGAGCACGAGTACGAGGTGTCGGAGGACCGCGCCGTGCTCGCGCCGGGCTTCAAGGTGCTCGACGAGCGCGAGCGGACGATCCTGCACCTGCGCTTCTTCGAGGGTCTGACGCAGTCGCAGATCGCGCAGCAGGTCGGCATCTCGCAGATGCACGTGTCGCGGCTGATCCGCCGCGCGCTGGAGAAGATCCGCGACGAGATCAACGCCGAAGGCGTCGCGGACCCGAACCGCGCCGCGTAATCCAACCTTTGGATCGGTCTGCCCGGCGGCGTGATCTCGCCACTAGGGTCGGGCGATGCGGCTGGTCGACATCGGCGACGCGACGATCGCCGTCCACGAATGGGGTGAGCCCGAGGGGCGGACGGTGCTCTTCTGGCACGCGCTCGGCCTCGACGCGTCCGGGCGGACGATCGAGGCCGTCGCACCGCGGATCGCGAATGCCGGCTTCCACGTCGTCGCGCTCGACGGGCCGGGCTTCGGCGACTCGCCGCTGCTGCCGTCGGAGCGCTACCGCCTCGAGGCGCTGGCCCAGCTGGCGCACCGGCTCGTCGCGACGCTCGACCTGGAGCCGCTCGTCTTCATGGGCCACTCGTGGGGCGGCGCCGTCGCCGTCCGCTACGCGGCGGCGCACCCGTCGCTCGTGCGCGCGGTCGTTCTGCTCGACAGCGGGCACATCGACTACCGCGACCTGCCCGACGTCGACGCCGACCGGGCGCCGGAGGAGTGGGTCGCCGAGGCCGCGGCGCGGGATCCCCGGCTGGCAGAGGCGCGTGGGAAGGCGATGCACGGCCTGACCGACCGCGTCAGCGATGCGTGGCCCGTGCTCGCCGAGCACGAGATCCCGACACTGCTCCTGCTCGCGACGGTCGACCCGCACGGCGACGCAGAACCGCGAGCACGTCGGCGGCTTCGAGCAGGCGCTGCCGCAGGCGGAGGTGCGCTGGGTCGAGGGCGCGGGCCACGGGCTGCTCGACGACGTGGGGCCGCCGCTCGGCGACGAGATCGCGGCCTGGCTGCACAGCCGGGCCGCGTAGGCGGGCCGCCGGATCGGTGCCAGGCACCGGTGCGGGAGCTGTGCCAGAGCGTGACGAATCATCCACAGGCGGTGTCGGAGCGCTCGACGCCGGCATGCTGCTGGCGCGGTTGCGTCCGCGCGGATGGGCTGGTGCCGTGGATGCGGCGCCCGAGAGACCAGGCTCGTCCGGCAGACGCGGTCGCCGGCGACGGCGCGGGATGCACCGCCGCGTGGGGGTCGCCCCTGCCCGCCAAACCGCCGCGCCTACACTGTCGGCCGTGTCCATGACCACCAACGAGCTGCGCGAGGCGTTCCAGGCGTTCTTCGAGGAACGCGGTCATCTGCGCGTGCCGCCGCACTCGCTGATCCCGCCCGCCGACGACCAGACGACGCTCTTCATCGTCGCCGGCATGCAGCAGTTCAAGCCGTACTTCCTGCGCACGAAGGAGCCGCCCTCGGACCGTGTCGTCAGCGTCCAGCCCTGCCTGCGGGCGGGCGGCAAGGACACCGACCTCGAGGACGTCGGGCGCACCGACCGCCACAACTCCTTCTTCGAGATGATGGGCAACTTCTCGTTCGGCGACTACTTCAAGGACGAGGCGGTCGACTACGCGTACGAGTGGGTGACGCAGGTGCTCGGGCTCGACCCGCAGCGGCTGTGGGCGACGGTGCACGAGGGCGACCCCGTGCTCTCGCTGGACGAGGACACCGTCGCGATCGAGGCCTGGAAGCGCGTCGGCATCCCCGAGGACCGCATCGTGCGCCTCGGCAAGGACAACTTCTGGCAGGCCGCCGAGGTCGGGCCGTGCGGCCAGTGCTCGGAGATCTTCTACGACCGCGGCGAGGCGCGCGCCTGCGGCGACCCGGACTGCGGCCCCGGCCATTGCGACCGCTACATGGAGATCTACAACCTCGTCTTCATGGAGTACGACCTCCAGCCCGGCAACGTGCTGGAGCGGCTCCCGAACCAGAACGTCGACACGGGGATGGGCGTCGAGCGCACGGCGATGGTGCTGCAGGACGTCGACTCGAACTTCGACACCGACGGTTTCCGCGTGATCATGGACTGGGTCGAGCGCGAGTCCGGCGTCGGCTATCGCGACAACGAGGTCGCGACCCGTGCACACCGCGTGATCGCCGACCACGGCCGCGCCGTCAGCTTCCTGATCGCCGAGGGTGTCGTCCCGTCGAACGAAGGACGGGGTTACATCTGCCGCCGCCTGCTGCGCCGCGCGATCCAGCACGCGAACCGGATCGGGCTCGACCGCATCTACCGCCTGCCGGCCGTCGTGATCGAGCAGATGGGCGAGGCCTACCCGCACCTGCGCGAGCAGGCCGGCGAGATCGAGCGCGTCGTGCGGCAGGAAGAGGAGCGCTTCTCGGAGACGCTCGCGCGCGGCCTGAAGGTGTTCGACGAGCTGGCGGACAAGCCCGCGATCTCGGCCGACGACGCGTTCACGCTCGTGGCGACCTACGGCTTCCCGATCGAGCTGACGCAGGAGCTCGCCGAGGAGCGTGGACAGCCGGTCGACGTCGACGGGTTCCGCTTGCTGATGGAAGAGCATCGCGACGTGTCACGCGCCGGCGGCGAGAACACGACGCAGCAGGCTGCAGCGCAGCTGGTCGAGGCGGGGCGGCGGTCGAGCGAGTTCGTCGGCTACTCGAAGACGTCGGTGCTGACCGCGGTCGTCGAGGCGGCGCCGGCGGGTGGCACACGGCAGTTCGTCAAGCTCGAGCAGTCACCGTTCTACGCGGCGAGCGGCGGCCAGGTCAGCGACACCGGCACCATCGTCGTCGACGGCGAAGAGCGCCGCCTGCAGGTTGCCGACGTCTTGAAGTTCGGCGACGACCAGGTGCTCGTCGTCGAGCTCGGCGAGCACGCGGCGCTCGCAGCCAGACACGCGGGTCGAGGCGATCGTCAACTGGAGCGACCGCTTCCCGACGCAGGCGAACCACACGGCGACGCACCTGCTCCACGCGGCGCTGCGTGAGGTGCTCGGCGACCACGTCAAGCAGGCGGGCTCCGCCGTGCGACCCGACAAGCTGCGCTTCGACTTCTCGCACACCCAGCCGCTGACGCCGGAGGAGAAGACGCGCGTCGAGCGGATCGTGAACGAGAAGGTCTTCGAGGCGATCCCGGTGCGGACGTTCGTGACGCCGATCGACGAGGCGCGCCGCCTCGGCGCCATGGCGCTCTTCGGCGAGAAATACGGCGACGAGGTGCGCGTGGTCGAGATCGACGGGTTCTCCCGCGAGCTCTGCGGCGGGACGCACGTGCGCTCGACCGCTGAGATCGGCTCGTTCCTGATCACGAGCGAAGGCTCCGTCGGCTCCGGTGCGCGCCGCATCGAGGCGGTGACGGCCGGCGAGGCCTGGACGATCCTCGAAGGGCGCTCGCGCGAGCTCGACGGCATGCGCACCGAGCTCGACGAGCTGCGGCGCGAGGCGAAGAAGCCGAAGGCCGCCGCAGCCGGCCCGGACGTCGTCTGGGACGACCGCCAGGGCAACGTCTACGTGGCCGAGGTGAAGGGTGCGCGCGGCAGCGTGCTGCGCGACCTCTCGGACCAGCTGCGCCAGAAGGAGGACGCGCGCGCGGTCGTCGTCGCGTCGGTCGACGACGGCAAGATCGCGCTCGTCGTCAACCTCGACAACTCGGTCACCGGCGTCGACGCCGTTGCGATCGTCCGCGAGCTCGGACCGATCATCGGTGGCGGTGGAGGCGGCCGTCCGACGCTCGCCGAGGCCGGCGGCAAGAACGGGGACGCCGTTCGCGAGGCGCTCACCGCCGGTCGCGACAAGCTCGTCGCTGCGCTGGCGTGAAAGTGGTCGCACTGGATTACGGCTCGGCGCGCACGGGCGTCGCAGCCTCGGACCCGACCGGAACCGTCGCACGGCCGGTGACGACGGTTGAGCGCGCCGCGACGGACGCTGGGTTTCGCAACACTGCTGGCCGTGATCGCCGGCGAAGAGCCAGACCTGGTCGTCGTCGGCATGCCGCTGACCCTCCGTGGCGACCACGGCGAGCAGGCGCGCGAGACCGCCGCGTTCGTCGAGCGGCTGCGCGCCGCGACCGGTACGCGCGTCGAGACCTACGACGAGCGGTTCACCTCGGTCCTCGCGGACGGTGACGACGCTCGCGCCGCCGCTCACCTGCTGAGCGGCTATCTGGAATGGCAGAGCAACCGCCCCTGATGCCGATCCGGCGGCCCCGCGGGCCGTCGCCGCAGCAGGTTCGGCGCCGCCGCATCGTGGCCCTGTTGGCGATCGTGCTCGCCGTCGGTTTAGGGATCGCCGCCGTGATCGTCGCGCTGCCGCACGTCCACACGACGAAGGCGCTCCCGCCGCCGCCACCGGCACCGAAGCCGTTCCGCGTCATCTTCCCGGAGGGCTTCACGCGCGCGCAGATGATCGAGCGCGTCGGCGTGGTCGCCAAGATCGCCGCGCGCAAGAAGCACCACGCCGTCGCGCTCAACTCTCGGACGTACGCGCTCGCGACGCGCGCGCCAAGATCCCGTGCTTCACGCCGCCGCAGCGCCGGAACCTCGAGGGATTCCTCTTTCCCGCGACCTACGACTTCCTCGCGACGACGACGTCACGCGAGCTCGCGGCCGACCAGCTCGAGACGTTCTGCAAGAACTGGAACCAGGTCAACCTCGCATACGCGAAGAGCAAGAACCTGACGCCGTACGACGTCCTGATCATCGCGTCGATGGTCGAGAAGGAGACGCTCGCGCCGGACGAGCGCCCGAAGGTCGCCGCCGTCATCTACAACCGCCTGCACGAGCACATGCCGCTCGGCATCGACGCCACCCTCCGGTACGGGCTGCACATCCCGCCGACGCAGTCGATCCTCCAGTCGCAGCTCGAGAGCAGCAACCCGTACAACTCGCGACGCCTGACGGGCCTGCCGCCGACGCCGATCGCGAATCCCGGGCTCGCCTCGATCCAGGCGGCGGCGCATCCGGCCAAGGTCGACTACCTCTACTTCGTGCGCAAGCCCGACAAGGTGCACCACTTCTTCACGGCGAGCGACACCGCGTTCGCGCAGTACGAGTGCGCGCACGGTTACGGCTGCTGAGATGCAGCACGTCGCCCTGCTCGGGCATCCGGTCTCGGCGTCTCTCTCGCCGCGCATGCAGAACGCGGCCTTTGCCGCGCGGGGGCTCGACTGGCACTACGCCGCCTTCGACGTGGTCGACGTCGTCGAGGCGGTGCGCGCGTTGCGCGCGCTCGGTTTCGCAGGCGCCAACGTGACGGTCCCGCACAAGCAGGCGGTCGTCGAGGCCTGCGACGAGGCGGACGGTCCCGCCGTCAACACGCTCGTCTTCCGCGACGGCAGAGTGGTCGGTCACAACACCGACCGCGAGATCCTTGCCGGCATCGACGCGCGTTGCGCATGCGTGATCGGCGAGGGCGGCGCGGCGCGCGCGCTCGCTCCGGCGCTGCCCGCGCTCACCCGTTCGTACTCGCGCCGCGGGGCGTGGCCGCCGGACGCGACGGATTGCGACCTGATCGTGAACACGACGCCTGTGCGCGACGAGCTGCTCGTCGTCCCGCAGGCCGGGCAGACGGTCGTCGACCTGGCCTACGGCGCCGAGGAGACCGCGCTCGTGACGGCTGCGCGCGCGGCCGGTTGCACCGTGATCGACGGACGCGAGGCGCTCGTGCGCCAGGGTGCCGCGTCGTTCGAGCTCTGGACGGGGCTCGCCGCGCCGGTCGACGTGATGCGCGAGGCGGTCAGGCCCTAGACCAGGCGAGCGCGCCGCCTGCGAGAGCCGCCAGGCCGCCGCAGGCCCAGAGCAGGAGGCCGACCGTGTCGCGCCCGCTCTGCTGCGGGAGTGCGCTCACGACCGGGCCTGGCCGGGTCTCCGAGACGTAGCTGAAGGTCGAGGCGCTCGACCCGCTGGGGTCGGGGTTGCCGAGGAACGAGTCGTACTGGCGAGCGCGTGCGGACTCGAGCGAGGCCCGGACGGCGATGTCGAGGAGCTTGCGCCCGGAGAGCCCAGGCGGCGGGTTCGGCGACGGATGCAGCACCGAGACCAAGAGATGCAGGCGCCCGGCCGGGAAGCTCACCGGCGTCGTGCCGAGCCGGACGTCGACGGGCCGGGAGCCGATCGTCCCGGTCACGCGCAGCGGTGCGATCACCCGCACCGTCGTCTGCACGGGTTGCGACGTCACGAGTGCGCCACCGCCCGTCGGAGGACTGCCCGTCCGCGTTGCGAGCCTGAGCCCGGCGAGGAACATCTCGAGTTGCGGCTTGAGCGCGTCGGCGGCGAATGCGGTCGTCGTGATCCCCGTCGCGTTCGCGAGCCTCACCTTGCCGCCGCCGATCGAGACGCGAAGCGGCAACGAGCCCGCGACGGCGGCCGGATCGAGCGTCGCGCGCGCTGCGAGCACACGCTTGCCGGGGTTGAACCCGGCCCAGATGATCGTCGCGGTGCGCAGCCCCGGCGTCGACTGCGAGCCGTATGCGGGCGCAACGTCCGTCAGCGGCGCGCCGATCGTGAAGTAGTAGTCGCCCGGTTGCGAGACGACGAGCCGCTGCGTGGCGGTGACGGCGAACGGGGTTCCCTGCGCGTCGACCGCCACTCGGACGCGCGTCGTCGCGTCGATGTGGTGGCGCACTCCTTCGGCGGCCGCCGACGCTCCCGTGCCGAGTGGGCGGCGTCGCCGAGAGCGCGGCGAGCGGGGAGGGGAGTGCGGCGAGCCGCGGCTGCGCCGCCGACGCGGCCGCCGGGGCGGCGAGCGCGAGGAGCGAGCAGGCCCAGCCCGGCCGCACGCGTCATCGAATCTGGCTGACCGTGGGCAAGGTCTTCGAGAGCGGATCGTCCTGCACCGGCGCATACGTCATGTCGTGGAAGCGCGCGAAATAGACGTCGTCGTCGACGACGCCCTCGTGGTTGTGCAGGTTGAAGCCACGCTGGTCGCCGTTCGCACCCTGCACCGTCACCTCGTTCAGCGCCTTGGTGATCCGCGCGGGATCCGTCGAGCCGGCATGCAGGATCGCCGCGGCGACCAGGTTGACGAAGTCGTACGCGTACATCGCCGTCTCCGGCGGCTGGATCACGTCGTCGCCGGCCTTCGTCTTCACGCCGACGCGGTCGACGCCGTAGGCGCTCTCGAGCTTCTGCTCGAAGGTCTGGAACGGGCCGGTGCCGACCTCGGCGGTCAGGCGCCCGCCCGCGAACGTCAGGCCGTCGACCCAGTCCGGATGGTCGGCGAGCTGCTGACGCACGAACGGGTCGGCGCCCGTCGGCGAGGTGTAGACCGGGACGTTCCAGCCGGCCGTTCGCGCGGCGGTGATCGTCGCGGCGATCGTCGCGGGCCGGCCCCACACGAGCAGCGCTGTCGCGTGCGCGCGACGTGCGCGCAGCACCTGCGGCGCAACGTCGAGCGCGTCGGCCGGCACCGAGTAGTCGCCCGCGATCGACGACTGGTTGCGCGAGAAGGCGGAGCGCAACGCGTCCTCACCGGCGGAGCCGTACTCCGAGTCGTCGTGGAAGACGCGCGATATGCAGGCCTTTCGGGATCAGGTACTCGGCGAGCCTGAACGCGATCCCGTGATCGGTGGGCGCGACGCGGAACACGTTCGGCCGGGCGACCGGGTCGATCACCTGGTTGCCGCCTTCGAAGACGACGCCGATCGGAACGCCGCTCTTCGCTGCGATGCGCCACGAGGCGTCGATCCCGGTCCCCTCGTCGACGATCGCGACTGCGTGGCGTCCCACGGCACGGCGGACGTTGGAAACGGCGCGCGCGGGGGAGAGCCCGCTGTCGAGCGTCTCGATCTTCAGGTTGTACGTCGTGCCACCGACGCGGATGCCGTTCGCGTTCACCTCGCGCGCCGCGAGCCGCGCCCCGTTCTCGATCGCGCGCCCGAGGTACGGCGTGCGCGAGAACGGCGCGTTCACGAACACGGGGAGCGAGCTTCGCTCGTCGGTGCTCTGCTTCGACGAGCCGCCGCAGCCGGCGAGCAGCAGCAGGACGAGGAGCGGCAGGAGGAGGCGCATCGCCCGCATCTATAGCGCGTGCCGCCCGAGGTACGCCGCGCGGGCCTGCTCGTCGCGGGCGACGTCGTCGGGCGTTCCCTCCGCGACGACGCGGCCGGCGTCGAGGACGACGACGTGGTCCGCGAGGCGCCGGACGACCGCGAGGTTGTGCTCGACGACGATCAGCGCGAGGCCTTCGCCGCGCAATCCGCGCAGGAGCTCGGCGACGCGCGCCGCCTCGGTCGCGGAGGCGCCGGCGGTCGGCTCGTCGACCAGCAGCACGGGCGCGCCGGTCGCGTAGGCGGCGGCGAGCATCAGCACGCGCTGGTCTCCCGCCGACAGCTCGCCCGCCGGCCCGTCGCGCGGCAACCCGAAGCGGGTGAGGATCCTCTCGGCCTCGGCCACGAACGCCGCGTCCTCGGCGCGGTGCTGCGGCGTCGCGAAGAGCGACCGGAAGAAGCCCGCGCGACTGCGCCGGCCGGCCGAGGCGACGAGCAGGTGCTCGAGCGGTGTCAGCGACGGGAAGACCGACGTCGCCTGCAGCGTGCGCACCGCCGCGTCGCCGCCGTCGATCTGTCCGGCGTCCGGGGTGATCGTCCCCGCGAGCATCCGCAGCACCGTCGTCTTGCCCGAGCCGTTCGGGCCGATCAGTGCGGTCACGGTGCGCGGTGCGGCGCCGACGGAGACGTCGTCCGCCGCGACGAGTGCGTCGTAGCGCTTGACGAGCCCGCTCGCCTCGAGGCCGCGTCCGGCAGGGCGCTCGGGCGCGCTGCCCGCGCCGAAGCGGCGCCGCTTTGCCGGTTTGATCAGCCCTTCCCAGCCGAGCGAGACGACGCCGAGCAGCATGATCGCCGTCAGCAGCTCGTGCGCCCGCGTCGCGGAGACGTTCTCGAGCGACCCGATCGTGTCCGCGGCGACGGAGAGGACGCCGAGCACCGCGGCCCCCGCGACGGCCCCGACCGGCGCGAGGGCGCCGCCGACCAGCACCATCACGAAGAGCTTGAACGAGAGGTACGGCCCGTAGCTCGCCGGGTCCGCGACGCCCGCGAGCTGGACCGCGAGTGCTCCGGCGAGCCCGGCGACGGCGGCCGACGCCGTGACGGCGATCGTGCGCCAGCGGCGAAACGGCACGCCGAGTGCGGCCGCGGCGGGCTCGCGCTCGCGGGCGGCCGCGAGGCCGAGCCCGAACGGCGATCGTGCGAGCGCGGCGAATCCGAGCACCGCGAGCGCGGTCAGCCCGAGCGCGAGCTCGTAGTGCCCGGCCGTCGTCGGCCCGCCGGAGACGACGGTTCCCTGCGCGCCGCCGAGCAGCCACGTCACCGAGAGGACCGCGAGGGCGACGAGCCACGACACGATCCAGGTCGCCGCGGCGAAGCCTGCGCGCGGCAGCCGGACGAACGCGCCGCCCACGAGCGCCCCGGCGGCGCCGCCCGCGATGCCGCCTGCGAGAGCGGCGATGCCCGTCGGCACGCCGTGCTCGAGCAGATGCGCTGCGACCATCGCACCGGTCGCCATGAACGCGCCCTGGGCGAGTGACGGCAGGCCGGCCACGCCGGCAACGAGCCCGAGCCCGACCGCGGCGCACGCGAGGTAGAGGCCGCTCGCCAGGTCCGCGAGGCGGGCATCGCCCGTCACGAGCGGAACGAACGCCGCGACCAGGAGCACCAGTGCCGCCAGCGTGACTCGGCGCGTCCAGTGGCGACGCGCGTCGCGCAGACCCTCGCCGAACGGGGCGAAGCCGCTCATTCGACCGCCTCGGTGGCCCGGAAGCGCCAGGCGAGCACGACGAGCCCGAGCGCGAGCGGGATCACGTCGCGGAGCGCCGGGCCGCCGCCCCAGTGCGCCGAGGTGACCGTCGCCTGGATGAGGCCGAGCGCGATCCCGGCCAGGAGCGCCTGGCGCGCATCGAAC
Source organism: uncultured Actinomycetes bacterium (assembly GCA_963779505.1). Taxonomy (GTDB): domain Bacteria; phylum Actinomycetota; class Thermoleophilia; order Gaiellales; family Gaiellaceae; genus PALSA-600. The sequence continues at coordinate 118,823 of CAVZYK010000001.1, forward strand.
CAGGCGACGACGGCGGCGACGAGCCCGTAGAGCCCGTAGCGCGCAGCTGCGTCGACGTCGAAGGCCGTGGACGGAGCAGCGAGGACCGCGGCCAGGCTCGCCCCGACCCCGGCCAGCGCGAAGGCCAGGCCGACGAGGAGCGACACCGGCAGGCCGACGATCACAGCGGCGTCGAAGTCCTGCGCAATCGCCTCGAGCGCGCGCCCGAACCGGGTGCGCTGCAGCAGCCGCATGCCGAGCGCGGCGAGCACGAGCGCCGCTGCGGCGACGAAGATCGAGCGCACCTGGATCGTCGCGCCGCCGAGATGCCAGACGCCGTCATCGCCGAGCCGCCGGAACGGGATCGGGTCGGGGAACACGTACGCGGGCCGGTCGAAGAAGACGACGAGCAGCGTCCGGATCGTGAATGCCACGGCGAGCGATGCACCGACCCAGCCGATCACCGAGCCGCGGGCTCGGTAGGGCTCGATCGCGAGGAAGTAGGCGCCGACACTCGCGGCGGCCGTGACGACGAGACCGACGACGAGCGCCAGCAGGAACCGGCCGCCGCCGACGCTCGTCTGCGAGACCGGCCCGGAGCCCGCCGCCACGAAGAGCGTCACGAAGACCCCGAGCGCGATCAGCTCCCCGAATGCGAAGTGCACGACGCCGGTGAGGCGGAAGACGAGCGAGTGCCCGACCGCGACCAGCCCGTAGACGGCCCCCGCCGCGAAACCGCCGGCGAGGATCTGGAGAGCGATCGCCACGAGCGCGCACTTTACGACCAAGCGTCGCCGCCGACCCTTGCAACCCGACCGATTCCGGACCAAGATCGGAGAGAACGTTGCAACGCCCAGGGAGAACGATGAATCACGCCTCCCCGCACTGGGGGCCGATCTTGATCGTCGACGACGACGCGCCGATGCGTGCGCTCGTGGCCGCCATCCTCGAGGAGGCGGGCTACGCGACCCTCTGCGTCGAGTGCGGTGAGGCTGCGCTGCTGGCCGCGTCTCAGTCGTCACTGGCGGCAGCGGTGCTCGACGTCAACCTCGTCGGCCTGTCCGGGTACGAGGTGTGCCACGAGTTGCGCCGCCGCCACGGCGCCGGCCTCCCGATCATCTTCATCTCGGGCGATCGCACGGAGTCGTTCGATCGCGCAGCAGGGATGCTGCTCGGCGCCGACGACTACCTCGTCAAGCCGTTTGCGCCTGCGGAGCTCGTGGGCTGCGTCAACTCGGCGATCGAGCGCGCGAAGCCGGAGACCAGGCGGGGCGTGCTGACCGTACGGGAGCACGAGATCCTCGAGCTGCTCGCCTCGGGGCTCGCCCAGGGGGCGATCGCAACGCAGCTCGAGATCAGCCCCCGCACGGTCGCAACGCACATCGAGCGCATCCTCGCGAAGCTCGGTGTGCGCAGCCGCGCGCAGGCCGTCGCGCTCGCTTATCGCGACGCGCTCGTCGCGGCTCCGTAACCTCTCCTGTCATGACGCTTCGTCTCGCCAGCGCCGGGGAGTCGCACGGGCCTGCGCTCGTTGCGATCCTGACCGGCCTGCCGGCCGGGCTCGAGCTCGACCGCGCCGCGATCGACGCCGATCTGAAACGCCGACAGGAGGGGTACGGCCGCTCGCCCCGCCAGCAGATCGAACAGGATCGCGTCGATGTCCTCGCCGGCCTGCGCCACGGGCGCACGCTCGGGACGCCGCTCGCGCTCGTCGTCCAGAACATCGACCACAAGAACTGGACGTGGGGGATGTCGCCGTGGCCGCCCGAGGGCGATCCGCGCGGGCAAGGGAACCTCGCCGGTCACCCTGCCGCGCCCGGGGCACGCCGACCTCGCGGGCGTCCTCAAGTACGGGCACGACGACGTGCGCAACGCCCTCGAGCGGGCTTCCGCCCGCCACACGGCGGTTCACGTCGCCGCAGGCTCGGTCGCGAAGGCGCTGCTGGCGGCGATCGGGATCACGGTCGCCGGCACGACCGTCGACGAGGAGGCGCTGCGCGCCGCGATCGACGAAGCGCGGCAGGAGCGCGACACCGTCGGCGGTGTGGTCGAGGTGCGTGCCGTGGGCGTGCCGCCGGGTCTCGGCTCGTACGCGGCCAAGGACGACCGTCTCGACGCGCGTCTCGCAGCCGCGCTGATGGGAATCCAGGCGGTCAAGGGTGTCGAGATCGGCGACGGGTTCGCACTCGCGGGCCTGCGCGGCTCGCAGGCGCACGACGAGATCCGGACCGACCGCCGGCGCGACACGAACCACGCCGGGGGGATCGAGGCAGGCGTCTCGAACGGCGAGGAGATCGTCGTGCGGGCGGCGATGAAGCCGTTGCCGACCCTGATGAAGCCGCTTGCGTCGGTCGATCTCGCCACGGGCGAGGAGGCGACCGCGCTCGTCGAGCGCTCGGACGTCGCCGCGGTCGAGGCGCTCGCGGTCGTCGCGGAGTCGGCGGTGGCCTGGGAGCTCGCGGTGCTCGCGCTCGACAAGTTCGGCGGCGACGCCGTCGAGGACTTCGTCGGCGCGTACGGCGCGTACGTCGAGCGCATCTCATGGCGCTGAATGCACTTGGGCGCCATCTGGCGCTGATCGGGTTCATGGGCGCGGGGAAGACGACGATCGCGCCCGACGTCGGTGCGCGGCTCGATCGGAAGCTGATCGAGCTCGACGCGGAGATCGCCGGCTCGACCGGCGAGGTCGTGGGCGCGTTCGGCAGCAAGGGCGAGGTGTTCTTCCGCCTGCAGGAGGCCAAGCACGCGCTCGTCGCGCTCGGCGGCCGCGAGCCTCGCGTCGTCAGCTTCGGCGGCGGCGCCGTCACCTCACCGAGCGTGCGCGAGGCGTTGCACGAGACCGCGTTCACCGTCCTGCTCGACGTCGAGCCCGGCGAGGCGTGGCGGAGAGTCGGCGGCACGCGCCCGCTCGCGCAGGACGAGCAGCAGTTTCGCAGCCTCTACGCCGAGCGGGATCCGCTCTACCGGGCGACCGCGGATGCGGTCGTCTCGAGCGGCGACTCGGACGGCCTCGTCCTGGCCGCGGCCGGTGTGCATCACGAGCGCGGCGCGCTCGAGCGGCTGGGCGAGCTCCTGCCGGGCGACGGCCCGGTCGCGCTCGTCGCCGACGCGACCGTGATGGGGATCCACGGCGCCGCCGCGCAGACAGCGCTCGGCGACCGGCTGGTCTCGCGGCACGAGCTGCCGTCGGGAGAGCAGGCCAAGCAGCTCGGTGTGGTCGCCCGGCTCTGGTCGGAGCTCGACCTCGACCGGAAGGGCACCGTCGTCGCACTCGGAGGCGGCGCGCTGACCGACGTCGCGGGGTTCGCCGCATCGACCTATCTGCGCGGCGTCCCCTGGGTGGCGGTCCCGACGACGCTCGTCGGCCAGGTCGATGCCGGGATCGGCGGTAAGACGGCGATCGACCTGCCCGAGGGCAAGAACCTCGCGGGCGCGTTCCACTGGCCGGCCCGGGTCGTGATCGACGAGCTGCTGCTCGAGACGCTGCCGGAGCGGGAGCGGCGCCAGGGTGTCGCCGAGCTCGTCAAGACCGAGCTGCTCGCGGGCCGCACGCTCGACGTCCGCGGGGCGGCGGCGTACAAGTCGGCGCTCTGTCTCCGCGATCCGCACGACCGCGGGCCGCGGGCATGGCTCAACCTCGGCCATACCTTCGCCCACGCCCTCGAGGCGGCAGCGGGGTTCGAGCTCCCGCACGGCGAGGCCGTCGCACTCGGCCTCCTCGCCGCCCTGCGGCTGAGCGGCCGCGACCCGAAGCCGGTCGTCGACGCGCTCGACCCCCAGCCGGTGCGCGTCGACCGGGACGCCGCCTGGCAGGCGCTGCTGCGCGACAAGAAGCGCTCCGGCGACGAGATCGTCCTCGTCCTGCTCGGCGACGACGGCCCCACCGTCGAGTCACGTCCGGCAGACGAAGTGCGGCAGGCGCTGTATACGCTCATCTCGTGAGCGGCCGCTGCGCAGATCACTGATGCAGGTACTCGTCCTCAACGGCGTCAACCTCGACACGCTCGCGCGGCGCGATCCCTCCGTCTACGGCGGGGTGAGCCTGAACGAGCTCGAGACGAAGATCTACGAGTGGGCGCAGGCGCTCGGGATCAGCGCACGCTGCAGGCAGTCGAACAGCGAAGGCGAGTACATCGAGTGGATCCACGACGCGTACGACAACGTCGACGCGCTGATCGTCAACCCGGGCGCGTGGAGCCACTACAGCTACGCGATCCGCGACGCGCTCGAGCTCGCCGAGGTGCCGATCGTCGAGGTGCACCTGTCGAACATCGAGGAGCGCGAGGACTGGCGGCGCGTCAGCGTGGTCGCCGACGTCGTCTCGCGCCGCGTGATCGGCAAAGGCCCGGAGGGCTACCGCGAGGCGCTCGAGTTCCTCGCCGGGCACGAGGTCGCCGCGTGAGCGCACGGCTGACTGCGCTGGCGGCCGGTCTCGACGCGCCGCTGCTCGTCACCGACCTGACGAACATCCTGTACCTGACGGGGTTCGACAGCTCGAATGCCGCGCTCGTCGTCCAGCCGGACGGCGGAGCGACGCTCTACACGGACTTTCGCTACATCGAGTCGGCGCGCACCGTCGAGGGAGTCGAGCCCGTCCTCGCGAAGCGCGCGCTGATGCGCGACATCGCCGAGCGGCTGCCGAAGCGCGTGCAGTTCGAGGCCGACGTCCTGCCCTACGCACAGTGGCAGGCGCTCGCCGAGGGCTCGAGCGACCTCGTGCCGTCGAGCGGCCTCGTCGAGGAGCTGCGGGCGATCAAGGAGGACGAGGAGGTCGTGAAGCTTCAGCGCGCGTGCCGCATCGCCGACCGCGGCCTCGAGGCGCTGACCGCGGAGACGTGGGTCGGGCGCAGCGAGCGCGAGATCGCGTGGCGGCTGCGCGAGCTGCTGCACGCGCACGGGGCCGACGAGCTCTCGTTCGACAGCATCGTCGCCTCCGGCCCGAACGGCGCGCACCCGCACGCGCATCCCACGGACCGGATCGTCGACCGCGGGACGCTCGTCACGGTCGACTGGGGCGTCCGCGTCGACGGCTACTGCAGCGATTGCACGCGCGCGTTCTCCACCGGCAGGCTGCCCGACCGGCTGCGCGAGGCCTACGACGTCTGCCTCGAGGCGCAGAAGCGCGCGTGCGCGAACATCAAGGCGGGGATGACCGGGGTCGAGGCCGACGAGCTCGCGCGCGCTCCGATCACCGACGCCGGCTTCGGCGAGAACTTCGGCCACGGGCTCGGGCACGGCGTCGGGGTCGCCGTCCACGAGGCGCCGCGCCTCTCGACCGAGTCGGGCGACACGCTGCGAGCGGGCAGCGCGATCACGATCGAGCCGGGCATCTACCTGGACGGCCTCGGCGGCGTGCGGATCGAGGACCTCGCGATCGTCCGCGACGACGGGATCGACATCCTCACCTCGTTCCCGAAAGAGCTGACCGAGGTCGGCTGACCCGGCCGTTCGGGCCATGTTCCGGGGACTGTCCCTGGGACACGGGTCGTTCGGCCCTGGCTAGACTGGCGCGCCCATGGCCGAGGTCGTCTCCACCAACCAGTTCCGCAACGGCATGCACATCGAGCTCGAGGGCCAGACGTGGCGCATCGTCGAGTTCCAGCACGTCAAGCCCGGCAAGGGCGGGGCGTTCGTGCGCACCAAGCTGAAGGGCCTGACGAGCGGCTCGGTCGTCGACAAGACCTTCCGCGCCGGCGAGAAGTTCCCGCGCGTGCGCACCGAGCAGAAGAACATGCAGTACCTCTACGACTCCGGTGACGAGGTCGTCTTCATGGACGAGGGGACGTTCGAGCAGCTCTCGCTGCCGCACGCGCTGATCGAGGACGAGCTGCCGTTCATGCAGCCGTCGTCGTCGGTGCAGGTGATGTTCGTCGGCGGCAACCCGTCGGGCGTCGACCTGCCGTCGTCGGTCGTCCTCGAGGTGACCGAGACCGAGCCCGGCGTCAAGGGCGACACGGTCTCGAACGTGACCAAGCCCGCGACGCTCGAGACCGGCGCCGTCATCCAGGTGCCGCTCTTCGTCAACGTCGGCGACAAGATCAAGCTCGACCCGAAGGAAAAGCGCTACATCCAGCGCGCCTGAGCTCGGGGTCGGCGCTACCGAGCTAGGTTCGGCCGGCCGAGGCTGCTTCGAGCGGCTCGTCGGAGATCCGCGTCGAGACCCAGCTCGGGCAGGCGCACTGCGGGCAGGCGATCTCCTCGCCGTGCGGCGGCAGCTCGTACTCGTGCCGGCACTGCACGCAGCGGACCGGGGCGTCGCTCTTGGCCACGCGAACAAGGATCCCTCGAACGGTCGAAGCTTGCGGCGCGCCGGGTAAGGTCCCCGCCATGCCGCGCCTCGTCGACACGACGATCCGCGTCCTCAGCCAGGAACCGCTCGCGGGCCTGATGCCGACGGCGGATCTCCTACGTCTCGCCGAGCTCCTCGATGGAGCGGGCTTCGCCTACCTGGAGGTCTCCGGTGGCGGGGTCTTCGACAGCGCCGTGCGCCGCGGGGTCGAAAGCCCCTGGGAGCGCATCCGGGCGCTGAAGGCCCGTACCAAGACGCCGCTCGCGCTGGCGCTCCGCGGCCGCTTCCTCGTCGGCTCGCGCCCGGTCGGCGGCGACTTCGCCCGCCGCTTCGTCGCGAGCGCGGCCGAGAGCGGCATCGAGGTCTTCCGCCTGCACGACCCGTTGAACGACGTCGACAACCTGCGCGAGCCCGCCGAGGCGATCGTCGCCTCGGGCAGCGAGTTCGAGGCGGGGCTGCTCTACGGCAGCGGCCGCCACGAGGCGCTGGTCGACGCAGCCAAGCGGCTGCCCGAGCTCGGCGCTGCGCGCATCCTCCTCAACGATCCCGCCGCGCTCCTGCAGCCGCACCGGGCGAGCGAGCTCGTCGCCGAGCTGCGCGACGTCTCGGGCCTGCCGGTCGGCCTCTACGCGCAGGGAGCGGGCGGCAACGCGCTGGCCGCGGCGATCGAAGCGTCGCGTGCAGGTGCCGACCTGATCGCGACCGCCGTCTATCCCGTCGCGCTGACGATGCACCGCGTCTCGGCCGAGTCGGCGGCGCAGGCGCTGGCAGGGGTCGGCCTGGACACGGGCGTCGACCTCGATCGCCTCTGGGAGGCGTCCGATCTCGTCGACGAGCACATCGGCGACGAGCCGGTGTCGCCGCTCGCGCCGCGGGTCGCCGTGCGCGCGGCGCAGTACAAGCTGCCGGTCGGCCTCGTCGCGGCGCTCGACGTGCAGTTGCGCGGCCAGGCCTCGGGCGGCCGGCTCGACGAGGTGCTCGACGAGGTGATCAAGGTGCGGGCCGAGGTCGGCTCGCCGCCGCTCGCGGCGCCGATCGGCCAGATCGTCGCCTCGCAGGCGCTGCTGAACGTCCTGACCGCGAACCGGTACTCGACGATGGTCGACGAGCTGCGCGACCTCGTCAACGGAGGCTTCGGTCGCACCCCAGGCCCTGTCGACCCCGCGCTCGTGCGAGCGGTGGAGCACTTCGGGGACGACGGCTCGAACGAGCCGGTCGACCTCGACGAGCTGCGCGCGAACGCCGACGGCGTCGCGGCGAGCGAGGAGGAGCTGCTGCTGCTCGCGCTCTTCGGCGAAGAGGCCGAGCCGCTGCTGCGCGCGATCCGCCAGCGCTCCGGCGGCGACGAGTCGCTCGCCGCGGGCGGCGTCGACCAGGCACGACAGGAGCGCATCCGCGAGGTGGTGCGCATCGTCCAGGAGACGGGAGTGGGCGAGATCACGATCGAAGAGGACGGGATGCGCGTCAGCGTGCGCCGGACGGCCGACCAGCCCTACCTGCCGGCCGCACCGGTCGTCGCCGGCCCTCCGACCGAGGGCAGCCTGCCGCCCGTGGAGCCGCCCGACGACACGCTGATGCGTGTCGAGAGCCCGATGGTCGGCACGTTCTACCGCGCGCCCGCTCCGGGCTCGGCGCCGTTCGTGGCGGAGGGCGACGCCGTCGCGCCCGGCCAGACGCTCTGCATCCTCGAGGCGATGAAGCTGATGAACGAGGTCAAGGCCGAGGTGGAGGGCGTGATCCGCGCGATCCACGTCGGCAACGCCGAGCCGGTCGAGTACGGCCAGTTGCTGTTCGAGCTCGAGCCGGTCAACGGCCGACCCCTCGACGCGGTCTAGTCGTGTTCGCTCGCGTCCTCGTCGCGAACCGGGGTGAGATCGCCGTCCGGGTGATCCGCGCGCTGCACGAGCTCGACGTCGAGGCCGTCGCGATCTACTCGACCGCGGACGCCGACTCGCAGCACGTCCGCATGGCCGACCACGCGGTCCGCGTCGGCCCGCCGGCGGCGGGCGAGAGCTACCTCCGCATCCCGAACGTGATCGCTGCCGCCGTCACGACGGGCTGCCAGGCGGTCCATCCCGGCTACGGCTTCCTCGCCGAGAACCCGGCGTTCGTCGAGGCGTGCGTCGAGAACGACCTGGTCTTCGTCGGGCCGCCCGCGGACGTGATGGCGATGATGGGCGACAAGATCTCCGCGAAGCAGGCGATGAGGCGCGCGGACGTCCCGACGGTGCCAGGCACCGAAGGCGAGACGACCGTCGCCGAAGCTCGGCAGGCCGCTGACGAGATGGGCTATCCGATCCTGCTCAAGGCGAGCGCAGGCGGCGGCGGCAAGGGCATGCGACTCGTTCAGTCGTCCGAGGCGATCGAGGACGCGTTCTCCGCGGCGGCTGCAGAGGCGCAGGCCGCGTTCGGCGACCCGCGGCTCTACGTCGAGAAAGCGGTCGCTCCGGCCCGTCACGTCGAGATCCAGGTCCTGTGCGACCACTACGGCAACGTGCTGACGCTCGGCGAGCGCGAGTGCTCGATCCAGCGCCGCCACCAGAAGCTGATCGAGGAATCCCCGTCGGCCGCGCTGACGCCCGAGACCCGCGAGCAGATGGAGGCCGCCGCCGAGCGCGCGTGCCGCGCCGTCGGGTATCGCAATGCGGGCACGTTCGAGTTCCTGCTCGGCCCGGACGGGAACTTCTACTTCATCGAGCTGAACGCGCGGCTCCAGGTCGAGCATCCCGTGACCGAGCTCTGCACGGGCATCGACATCGTGCGCGAGCAGCTGCGCGTCGCCGCCGGCGAGGAGGTCTCGGTCACCGGCCGCGCGCCGCGGCGCGGGCACGCGATCGAGATCCGCCTGAATGCCGAGGACCCCGAGCACGACTTCCGTCCGTCGCCCGGGCTGATCACGCGCTTCACGCACCCCGAAGGCCCGGGCGTGCGCCTCGACACGTTCATCGAGTCCGGCTCGAAGATCCCGCCGTTCTACGACTCGATGGTGGCGAAGCTGGTCGTCTGGGACTCCGATCGCGACGCCGCGATCGCCCGCGCGACGCGTGCGCTGCACGAGACGGTGATCGAAGGAGTGCCGACGACGCGCGACCTCGCGATCGAGGTGCTCGCGAGCGAGCCGTTCCGGACGGGCGACTACTCGACCTCGACGCTCGAGGCTCTGCGGGCGGTGACGACGTGACGATCTCGAGGCGCCAGGCGCGGAGGCAGGCGCTCTTCCTGCTCTACCAGTGGGATCTCTCGGGCCAGGCGATCGGCTCGCAGTACGCGGGCGAGATCGACACCTGGGCGCGCGGCATCGCGCACGCAGTCTCGGAGCGCGCGCCGGAGCTCGACGCGCGCATCACCTCGGCCGCCGACGGGTGGACCGCCGACCGGCTCGGGGCGGTGGAGCGGAGCGCGCTGCGCGTCGCCGTGCACGAGCTCGAGCACGACGAGGTCCCGGCCGAGGTTGCGATCTCGGAGGCGGTCGCGTTCACGAAGCGCTACGCATCCGACGACGGGGCAAGACTGGTGAACGGCATCCTTGGACGAATCCAACGGGAGGAGGCGGCATGACCGACGCTGATGAGTCGCTGAACAAGGCGGAAGATCTGCTGGCGCGGCTCGAGCAGGCGCGGGCGCGCCTCGACGAGACCCAGGATCCCGACAAGGCGATCGAGATCCTGCAGGAGCTCGCAGACCTGGCACGCGAGGTCGAGGCCGAGCTCCAGCGCGCGAAGCGCGCCGCCGAGACGGAAGCCGCCGCGCCGCCGGCGCCGGAAGCCAGTGACGGCTGAGCAGCTCCGTGCACTGATCGAGGCCTACCTCGAAGAGCTCGCACTGTCGCCCCAGCTGGGGACGCTCGCCGAGCCGATGCGCCACGCGCTCGGCGGCAAGCGGGTGCGGCCCGTGCTCTGCCTCGCCACCGGTGATGCGATCGGCGCGCGGGTCGAGAGCCTGCTGCCCGCAGCTGCGGCGGTCGAGCTCGTGCACTCGTTCTCGCTCGTCCACGACGACCTGCCCGCGCTCGACGACGACGCCGAGCGCCGCGGCGCACCGTCGGTCTGGGCGCAGTACGACGAGGCGACCGCGGTCCTCGCCGGCGATGCCCTCCTCGCCGAGGCGTTCAGGCTCGCACTCTCGTACGGCACGAGCGCAGTCGCGCGCGAGCTGGTCGAGGCGACGCTCGCGATGATCGGCGGCCAGTGGCTCGACGTGCGCGGCGGCGCCCCACTGGACGAGCTGCACCGGTTGAAGACCGGCGCGCTCTTCACGGCGTCGATCGGCTGCGCGCTCGCGGCGGCCGAGGTGCCGCGCGCGGAGCAGGAGCCGTGGCGCGAGTTCGCGGCCGAGCTCGGGCTTGCTCTTCCAGATCGTCGACGACATCCTCGACGGCGACGGCTACGTGGAAGACGTCGGCGAGGAGGGCGCACGCCGCCTCGCCGACGAGGCCGCGGAGCGCGCTCAGACGCGGCTGGCCGCGATCGACGCCGACACGTCGTTGCTGTCCGAGATCGTCGACGGGCTCGCTTCGCGGACGGCGTGAAGCTGCAGGGCAGGCTCGGCGCGCTCGCTGAGCGCAACTTCAGGCTCGTCTTCTCGAGCACGACCATCTCCGCGCTCGGCGACGGCGTCACGACGGTCGCGCTCGCGTTCGCGGTGCTCGGGATCACCGACTCACCGACCGCGCTCGGGCTCGTGATCGCCGCCAAGCAGGCGTCCGCGGCCGCGATCACGGTCGCTGCCGGCGTCTGGGCCGACCGGCTGCCGCGCCACCTCGTCCTCGTCGCCGCGGCGCTCGTCCAGGGCGCCGTGCAGGCCGTCGCGGGAACGCTCCTGATCACCGGCCATGCGACCGTGTGGATGCTGATCGTGCTGGCACTCGTCTTCGGCCTCGCCGACGGCTTCGTGATCCCGACCTCGCAGGGGTTGATCCCGCTGGTCGTCAGCGCAGTGCGGCTGCAGCAGGCGAACGCGCTGCTCGGACTGAGCCGATCGATCCTCGGCGTGCTCGGCCCGGCGCTCGGCGGCGTGCTCGTCGGCGCGGGCAGTCCTGGCGGCGCGCTGCTCGTCGACGCCGCGAGCTTCGGCGCCGGCGCGATCCTGATGCTGCGCGTGCGGATCCCGAAGCGCGACGACAGCGTCGAGCCGGAGCCGTTCCTCGCCGAGCTGCGCGAGGGCTGGAACGAGTTCCGGCGGCAGACGTGGATCTGGACGACGATCGTCTTCTTCGGCATCGGCAACTGTGCGTCGACGTCGCGTGTTCGTGCTCGGCCCACTCGTCGCGAAGGAGCACTACTCGGGCGCCCGCACCTGGGCGATCGTGATCAGCGCGTTCGGTGTCGGCACGATCCTCGGCGGGCATCGCCGCGCTGCGCGTACGGCCGTGCGCGACCGCTGCTCGTCTCGTGCGTCGCGGCGGTGCCGATCGCTCTGCAGCCGTTCGGCTGGGCGTTCGAGCTGCCGGTGACCGTGCTCGTCGCGATCGGCGTCGTCGCCGGGATCGGGATCGCGATCCACCTCGCGCTCTGGTTCACCATCTTCCAGCGGAACGTTCCCGAGGCGGCCCTCTCGCGCGTCAGCTCCTACGACGCGCTCGGCTCGTTCGTCCTGATGCCGCTCGGGGCCGCGTCGCCGGCCCGATCGCGTCCGCTGATCGGCGTCAAGGAGACGCTGATCGTGACCGGTGTGATCGAGCTCGTCTGCTTCGCGATCATCATCGCCCAGCCGAGCGTCTGGGCGATCACGCGGCTCAGCTCCGCCGAGCCGGTGGCTGCGTGATCCGCGACCGCTCGATCGCGGCGCTGCTCGCAGGAGAGCTCGTCTCGCGGCTCGGCTCGCAGCTGACCTATCTCGCCCTGCCCTGGTTCGTGCTCGTGACGACCGGCTCGCCGACGCGAATGACGCTGGTCTTCGCCGCGCAGCTCGTGCCGATGGCGCTGCTCGGAATCCCCGCGGGCTCGGTCGTGCACAAGCTCGGCCCGAAGACGTCGATGCTGATCGCCGACGGCGCCCGGGCGCCGATCATCGCCCTCGTGCCGTTCTTGCACGAGGTCGGCGGTCTCACGTTCGGGCTGATCCTCGTCGTCGCGGCGCTGAACGGCGTCTTCTCGTGTGCGTACTTCACGTGCCAGCGATTGATCCTGCCGGCCGTCGTGGGCGAGGACGAGCAGCAGCTGGCGCAGGCGAACAGCCTGGTCGAGGGCGCGACCAACGTCACCCAGCTGCTCGGCCCGGCGCTCGCGGGCGTGCTGATCGCCGCGCTCGGCGCCGCGAACGTGATGTGGCTCGACGCTGCGTCGTTCCTGCTCGCGTTCATCCTGATCGCGACCTTCGTGCGGGTCGGGCGCGAGTCGTTCGAGGACGACGCGGAGGCGGGCGGCATCCTCGCGGGGCTGCGCTACCTGCGACGCGACGCGCTCGTCCTGCGCGCGTCGATCTCGAGCCTCATGTTCGGGTTCCTCTTCCCGATGCTGACCGTCTCGTTCCCCGTGCTCGCCTACACGCAGTACGACCACAATCCGCGCGTTGCCGGCCTGCTTGCTCTCGGCGATCGGCGGCGGCCAGGTCGTCGGCTCGATCGCCGCCTACCGGCTCGTGACGCGGGTGCAACCGATGCGCATGGCGGCCTTCGCCGTGATCGCCACCGCGGCACCGCTCTGGCTGCTGGTGCCGCACTCGCCGCTCTGGCTCGTCGCGATCGCGCTTGCGATCTGCGGCGCCTCGATCCCGATGATCAACGCGCCGTACCTCGGGATGCTGTCGACCCGCATCCCGCGGGCGCTCCGTGGCAAGGTGATCCAGTCGCTGATCACCATCAACCAGCTGGCCGGTCCGGCAGGGCTGCTGATCGCGGGACCGCTCTTCGTCCGGTTCGGCGTGCACGCCGTCTACGCGATCGTTGCCGTGCTCGCAACGTTCGCAAGCGCCAACTTCATCCTCGCCGTTGTCAGCTATCCGGTCGGCCCGCCGCGTGAGCCCCAAGCGGCGGCTTGACGTGCTGCTCGTCGAGCGCGGGCTCGCCGAGTCGCGCGCCCAGGCTCAGGCGCTCGTCATGGCCGGTCGCGTCCCCGGTCACACGAAGCCCGGCGAGCAGCTCGACGAGTCGGTCGAGCTGCACGTCGACGCACCGCCGCCGTACGTCTCCCGCGCCGGGCACAAGCTCGCGAACGCGCTCGACGCGTTCGGCCTCGACGTCACCGGCCTCGACTGCCTCGACGTCGGTGCGTCGACCGGCGGGTTCACGGACGTCCTCCTGCAGCGCGGCGCGGCGCGCGTGATCGCGCTCGACGTCGGCTACGGCCAGCTGCACGACAAGATCCGCCGAGACGACCGCGTCGTCGTGCTCGAGCGAGTCAACGCACGCTCGCTGACCGAGCTGCCGTTCGCACCACAGCTCGTCACCTGCGACGTCTCGTTCATCTCGGTCAAGCTCGCGTTACCGCCCGCGCTCCGCCTCGCCACGCCGGGCTGGCAGGCGCTCGTGCTCGTCAAGCCGCAGTTCGAAGCCGGTCGCGCCGAGGCGCCGAAGGGTGTCGTGCGCGACAGCGCCGTGCGCCGCCGCGTCGTGCGCGAGGTCGTCGACGCGCTCGCAGCGGAGGGGGCGGAGGTGTGCGGGGTCGTAGACTCGGGACTGCCCGGCCCCAAGGGAAACCATGAGTACGTCCTCCACCTCGTCCAGCGGGACCAGCCGCACCAGCCAGCCGAGCTCGAACGGTGGATCGACGATGCCGTTTCCTAACTCGATCGCGCTCGTCGTGCGCGAAGGCGCCGAAGAGGCGTCAGCGCGGGTGCGCGCAGTCGCCGCCGAAGCGGGCGTGGAGGTGGTCGACGGCGACGGCAGCCCCGATCTCGTCGTCGTGCTCGGCGGCGACGGGATGATGCTCCAGGCCCTCGCGCGCTACCTCGGTACCGGCATCCCGGTGCTCGGCGTCAACTACGGCCGCGTCGGCTTCCTGACGGCGGTCGCCGCCGACGACCTCGAGGCGGGCATGCGCCGTGCGTTCGCGGGCGAGATCCGGACGATCCCGCTCGCGACGATCGACGTCCAGGTGGGCGAGACGACGAAGGTCGCCGTCAACGACGTGGTCGTCGCCGGCAGCACGCTCGGTCGGCTGATCGAGCTCGGCTACGCCGTCGGCGGCGAAGAGCTCGGGAGCCAGCCCTGCGACGGGCTGATCGGCGCGACCCCGACGGGCTCGACCGCCTACAACCTCTCGAACGGCGGGCCGGTGCTCGTCTGGGGCCTCGAGGCGATGGTGCTGACGTTCATCGCGCCGCACGCGCTCGTGATCCGGCCGCTCGTCGTCCCTCGCGACACCGAGGTGCGGATCCGCAACGAGACCGTCGACGTGGAGACCACCGTCCTCATCGACGGCCACCAGATCGGCAACCTCGCGACCGGGGAGGAGGCCGTGATCCGGGTCGGTGAGCAGCATTGCCTGCTCGCGACCCTGCCGGAGGTCACCTTCTTCCGCCGCTACGCCGCCACCTTCGGCCGATGATTCCGACGGGCGCCCTCCCTACGATGGGGGGATGCTCCGCTCGCTGCGCATCACGAACCTCGTCCTCATCCAGGAGGCAGAGCTCGAGCTCTCGCCGGGCCTGAACGCGATCACCGGCGAGACCGGGGCGGGGAAGACGATTCTCACGAACGCGATCGGCCTGCTGCTCGGCGCCAAGGGCGACGCGGCGCTGATCGGAGCCGCGGGCGAGGAGGCGTACGTCGAGGCAGAGCTCGACGGGCTCGACGACGACGCCCTCGGGCCGCTGGCGGAGCTTCGGCCCGACGGCGAGGAGGGCGTCGTGCTCGCCCGCCGCATCTTCAAGGACGGACGCACGCGCGCCTACGCGTGGGGCCGCAGCGCGGCCCGGGAGGACGTCGCGGCGGCAGCCGAGGCCGCGATCGCGATGAGCGGCCAGTTCGAGCAGCGCAGGCTCGCCCGCCCCGCGTACCAGCGAAGCGTCCTCGACGCCTTCGCGGGCATCGATCTCCGGCCGGCCCAGCAGTCGTGGCGCGAGCTCCTGGCCGCGCGGCGCGCGCACGAGGCGTTGACGAGCGACGCGGCAGCGGCGCAGCTCCGCCTCGACGAGCTGCGCGCCCTGGCCGAGGACACGGAAGGGCTCGACCCGGGTCGCGAGGACGAGCTGCGCGCCGACCGCGAGCGCCTGCGGCACGTCGGCGAGCTCGCGGACGGGGCCTCCCGAGCGGCCGGGGCACTCGCCTCGGACGACGGCGAGGGTGCGACCGACCTCGTCGCGGCCGCCGAGCGCGCGGTCGCCCCGCTCGAGCGCCTCGCGCCCGAGCTGCAGGCGGCCGGCGACGCTCTGCGCTCCGCCGAGCTGCAGCTCCGCGAGACGGCCTCAGAGCTCCGCTCGTTCCTGCTGACGCTCGAGGCAGAGCCGGGCCGGCTCGAGGAGATCGAGTCCGAGCTCGACCGGTTCGCCGACCTCCGGCGCCGCTACCGGGCGCAGACGTTCGCCGAGCTCGTCGACGCGCGGCGTCGAGGCGCGCCTCGAGCTGGACGCCCTCGGCGAGGGCCACGACCCGGTCGCGGCGGCCGAGCAGGCCCTCGCGCTCGCCGAGGCAGAGGTGGAACGGCTGCACGCGGAGCTGTCGGCCGCACGTCGCGGGGCCGCCGAGCCCTTCGCAGAGGCCGTGGCGGGCGAGCTGCAGTCGATCGGCATGGGCGACGGTGAGTTCAGGGTCGAGGTCCGCGAGCGCGAGCCGGGCGTCACGGGCGCCGACGAGGTGGGATTCCTGATCCGGCCGAATGCCGGACTGCCGTTCGGACCGGTCGCCGAGACGGCGTCCGGCGGCGAGCTCTCGCGGGTGGCGCTCGCGATCGCCGCCGTGGCAGGCGGCGAGACGATGGTCTTCGACGAGATCGACGCCGGCATCGGCGGCACGACGGCGCACGCCGTCGCCGAGACGCTGCGGCGGCTCGCAGAGCGGGCTCAGGTCGTGACGATCACCCATCTGCCGCAGATCGCGACGGCCGCGGAGCGCCACTTCCGGGTCGAGAAGGTGCCGGGCGACCCGACGCACACGCGGATCGCTCCGCTCGACGACCTCGAGCGCCGCGACGAGCTCGAGCGCATGCTCGGCGGCGCGGAGTTCCTCGCCTCGCTCGAACGCTGACCGAGCAGCGGGCTTGCGGCGCCTGTCCGACGCGGCTCCTAGCATGAGGCGAGTGAGGGGTCTGCGCGCGCTGGTACGATCGAAGCCCGTGAGCTTCATCACGGATCGAGGCGGCCTGTGAGCGCCAAATACGTCTTCGTCACCGGCGGCGTCGTCTCGTCTCTCGGCAAGGGCATCACCGCAGCGTCGCTCGGCCGCCTGCTGAAGGCGCGCGGCCTGAAGGTGCAGGTGCAGAAGTTCGACCCGTACCTGAACGTCGACCCGGGCACGATGAGCCCGTTCCAGCACGGCGAGGTCTTCGTGACCGAGGACGGCGCCGAGACGGATCTCGACATCGGGCACTACGAGCGCTTCGTCGACGAGAACCTCTCGCGCGCCGCGAATCACACGGCGGGCGGCATCTGGGACCGCGTCCTGCGCAAGGAGCGCAAGGGCGAGTACCTCGGCTCGACCGTCCAGGTGATCCCGCACATCACGAACGAGATCAAGGCGCGGATCCGCTCGGTGGCCGAGGCGACCGACACCGACGTCGTCATCACCGAGGTCGGCGGCACGGTCGGCGACATCGAGTCGCAGCCGTTCCTCGAGGCGATCCGCCAGTTCAGGCGCGAGGTCGGCACGGAGAACGTCTGCTATCTGCACGTGACGCTCGTTCCCTACATCGCCACTGCGGGCGAGCTGAAGACGAAGCCCACCCAGCATTCGGTCAACGAGCTGCGGCGCATCGGTATCCATCCCGACGTGCTCGTCTGCCGGTCGACGGAGCCGCTCGCGCGGGACATCCGCGACAAGATCGCGCTCTTCGCCGATGTCGACGTCGACGCCGTGATCACGAATCCCGACGTCTCCGACGTGTATCTCGTGCCGCTCGCGTTGCAGGAGCAGGGGCTCGACGAGCTCGTCTGCCGCAAGCTCGGCATCGAGGCGCCGCCGGCCGAGCTCGGCGAGTGGCTGCAGCTGACCGAGCGCATCGAGGAACGCGACGAGTCGGTCGAGATCGCCCTCGTCGGCAAGTACGTCCAGCTGCACGACGCCTACCTGTCGGTGCACGAGGCGCTCAAGCACGCCGGCATCCACAACGGCTGCCGCGTGCACGTGCGCTGGGTCGACGCCGAGAACATGACGATCGACGAGGCCCGCGCCGAGCTGCGCGGCGTCGACGGCGTGCTCGTCCCCGGCGGCTTCGGGTCGCGTGGGTGGGAGGGCAAGATCCTCGCCTGCCGCGTCGCCCGTGAGGACGAGATCCCGTATCTCGGCATCTGCCTCGGCATGCACGTCGCCGTCTCGGAGTTCGCGCGCCACGTCTGCGGCCTCGAGGGCGCGAACTCGACCGAGATGGATCCGGAGACGCCGTACTCGGTGATCGACCTGCTGCCCGAGCAGAAGGAGGTCGAGGATCTCGGCGGCACGATGCGGCTCGGCGCCCAGGCCGTCGAGCTGGCCGACGGAACCCGCACGCGCGAGGTCTACGGCGACGAGCCGGTGATCTCCGAGCGTCACCGCCATCGCTACGAGGTCAACAACGCGTTCCGCCAGCAGCTGCGCGACGGCGGTCTCGTCATCAGCGGCACGTTCCAGGAGGGGCGGCTCGTGGAGATCGTCGAGCTGCCCGATCACCCGTGGTTCGTCGCGTCGCAGTTCCATCCCGAGTTCAAGTCGCGCCCGACGCGTCCGGCGCCGCTCTTCCGCGAGTTCGTCTCGGCTGCGCTCGACCGCGCACGAACGCGCTCCGGCGTCTCCGCGAACGTCGGTTAGCCTCTAGTCACGCCACGGCGCCGACGGCGACGAAGACGCTCATGCCGGCGACGACGGTCGCGCCGGCGACGTAGCTGAAACGAACGTGGGTGCCGTCCTTGCGCGTCAGCTCGGAGACCCCGAGCTTCGTGCCGGTGTCCATCAGCTTCTCGAACTCACCGGCGGCGGCCTCATACCGGGCGACGTCCGTCAGCTTCAGTCCGAGCAGCTCGTCGCGCGTGTAGCCGAGCATCAGGCAGGCGGCCAGGTTCGCGGCCACGTAGTGCCCCTCCTCGTCCGCGACGAGCACGGCGAACGGCGCATGCTCGGCTGCTTCGCCGAGCAGGGAGGCCTGGATCAGCGGCTCGGAGACGCCCATCTACTGGAGATTTGAGCAGGTTCAGATGAAGTTTGCAATAGGTAATTGTTCGAACGCGTGACAAGGCGGGACGCGTAGAGTCACCCGCCGTGACCTCCGACGTCCTCGCGCTCTTCCTGGAGCTCGCCGCGCTCCCGAGCCCGCCCGGCGAGGAGCGCGCCGTCGCAGACGTGGTCGCCTCGTATCTCCGCGACTGCGGCCTCGAGGTCGACGAGGACGGCACCGGCCCGGAGACGGGCTCGGAGATCGGGAATCTCTACACCCGGATCGAGCCGAGCGCCGAGGGCGAGCCCCTCCTGCTCTGTGCGCACCTGGACACGGTGCCGCCGACCGCTCCGATCGAGCCGGTGGTCGAGGACGGCGTCGTTCGCAACGGCGCCGGCACGATTCTCGGCGCCGACGACAAGGCCGCCGTCGCCGTCATGCTCGAGGCGACGCGTCGCGTGCTCGCCGAGGGCCGCCCGCACGCCGGCATCGAGCTGCTGTTCACGCCGAAGGAAGAGGTCGGGCTGGTCGGCGCGTATGCCTTCGACCACCGCCGCCTGCACGCGCGGACGGGCTACGTCTACGACCAGGCGGCGCCGATCGGCACCGTCATCCTCGGCGCACCGTTCTCGCAGTCGCTCGAGGTGACGTTCCACGGCCGCGCTTCCCATTCCGGCATGCACCCGGAAGATGGACGGTCGGCGATCGCCGCGGCCGCGCGCGCGATCGCGGAGTTTCGCCTCGGCCGCGTCGACGAGGACTCGACCGCGAACGTCGGCACGATCACCGGCGGCACGGCGACCAACATCGTTCCCGAGTGGTGCACGTTCGTCGCCGAGGCGAGATCGCATGACGAGCGGAAGCTCGGCGAGCTCGTGCAGGAGATGCAGGACGCGATCACGTTCGCAGCAGGCGTCGCCGAGTGCGACGTCGAGACGAAGGCGCGCAAGAGCTATCGCGGTTACCGCTTCGGGCGCACCGATGCCGCGATCGTGCTCGCCGCGCAGGCGCTCGAGCGCTGCGGCCACGAGGTCACGTACGACCGCTCGGGCGGCGCAGCAGATGCGAACGTGTTCAACGAGCGTGGTCTTTCATGCGTCAACCTTGCGAACGGCATGACGAACATCCATACGCCCGACGAGCACATCGCAGTGGACGACCTCGAGGCGATGGTCGACGTCACGCTGTCGCTGCTCGACGTCGCACGATCCGGCTCGTGATGGAGGAGCGTCGCCTCGGCCCGGTCGTCGGGCTCGGTACGTGGAACACGTTCGACACCGACGCCGCGCTCGCCGGGACGGTGCTCGGCGCGGCGCTCGCGGCGGGCACGAGGCTCGTCGACACCTCTCCGATGTACCGCGGCGCCGAGCAGGCGCTCGGGAAGGCGCTCGACGGCCGCCGGGACGGCGTGATCGTCGCGACGAAGATCTGGGCGTCGTCGCTCGACGAGGCCAAGGGTGCAGTTCGACCGCCAGCTGGAGTGGTACGGCCACGTGGAGGTCGAGCAGGTGCACAACCTCGTGTCGTGGCAGGCGCACGTCGACTGGTTGGAAGGCGAGCGAGACGCCGGACGCATCGGCCGGCTGGGAGTCACGCACTACCAGGCCTCCGCGTTCGACGAGCTCGCGGCGGCTCTCGAGACGGGGCGCTTTCAGGTGCTGCAGGTGCCCTACAACCCGTGGGAGCGGGAATGCCGGCAACGGCTTCTGCCGCTCGCCGAGGAGCTCGGAGTCGCGGTGATCGCGATGCGGCCGCTCGGCGGCTCCGGCGCGGACGCGCGCAGGCGCATCGAGCCGTCTCCGGCCGAGCTGGAGCAGCTCGGAGTGCGCTCGTGGGCCGAGGCGCTGCTGCGCTGGGCGCTCGCCGACCCCCGCATCGACTGCGTCATCCCTGCGACGTCGCGGCCCGAGCGCGTCGCCGAGAACGCTCGCGCCGGCGACGGCGCGCCCTTCTCCGACGAACAGCGCGCGCTCGTCGAGCGGCTCGCGGGTAGGCTTGCGCCCGCATGAAGATCGGCGTTGCCAAGGAGATCAAGCAGGACGAGTACCGCGTCGCGCTGACCCCGGCCGGCGCGCTCGAGCTGATCAACGCCGGCCACGAGGTGACGGTCGAGACGGGTGCCGGTGTCGGCAGTGCCTTCCCCGACGACGCCTACGAGCGCGTCGGTGTCCGGCATCGTGTCGGTCGACGACGTCTGGGAGCGCTCGGACCTGGTGCTGAAGGTCAAGGAGCCGATCGCCTCGGAATACGGGCGGCTGCGCGAAGGGCTGATCCTCTTCACCTATCTGCACATCGCGGCCGACGAGCCGCTGACGCGCGCCCTCGTCGACTCGGGCGTCCGCGCCGTCGCGTACGAGACGGTCGAAGTCGGACGCGCGCTGCCGCTGCTCGCGCCGATGTCGGAGGTCGCAGGCAGGCTCGCGTCGCAGGCCGGCGCGTACTTCCTCGAGAAGCCGCAGGGCGGCCGGGGCCTGTTGCTCGGCGCCGTGCCGGGCGTCGCGCCGGGACGCGTCGTGATCGTCGGCGGCGGTGTCGTCGGCTACAACGCCGCCGTGATCGCGCTCGGGCTCGGCGCCCAGGTGACGATCCTCGAGCGCTCGATCGACCGCATGCGCTACCTCGAGGAGATCCTCTCGGGGCGCGTCACGCTGCTGATGAGCTCGAGCCTGCAGGTCGCCGCCTCCGTCGAGGAAGCTGACCTCGTGATCGGTGCCGTGCTGATCCCGGGCGCAGTCGCGCCGAAGCTCGTCACCCGCGAGATGATCTCGGGCATGAAGGAGGGAGCGGTCGTCGTCGATGTCGCGATCGACCAGGGTGGCTGCTTCGAGACCTCACATGCGACGACCCACGCAGACCCGGTGTACGTCGTCGACGGTGTCACGCACTACTGCGTCGCGAACATGCCGGGCGCCGTGCCGATCACGTCGACGAAGGCGCTGACGAACGCGACGCTGCCCTACGTCGAGGCGATCGCCGGCAAGGGACTGCCGGAGGCCGTGGCGGACGACCCGGCGCTCGCCAAGGGCGTCAACGTGATCGACGGCAAGCTGACGTACGAGGCGGTTGCCGAGGCGCACGGCCTCGACTACACGCCGCTCGAGGACGTCCTGCCGCTCTCGGCGGTCTAAGCGGGCTCGGCCGGCGGATCCGCCGGCGGCTTCTGCTTCTTGCGGCTGCCCGGCATCGGGCTGATCTTGACCACCAGCCACGTCACGCACATCGCGAGACCGATGATGAACGCGATGAAGGCGATGATGCCGAGGAGCCCGAGAACGTTGGCCACGGGAGGAGGATAGCCGCCGAAGTAGGATGCCCGGCGATGCCCCGCGCGTGTGTGATCGTCCTCGACGCCGTCGGGGCGGGAGAGCTGCCCGACGCTGCCGAATTCGGCGACGAAGGGTCGAACACGCTCGGAAACGTCGCCAAGGCGGTCGGCGGCCTCGACCTGCCGACCCTGGAGGCGCTCGGCTTCGGAAACATGCTGCCGCTCGAAGGGTGCGCGCCTCAGCCGGGCGCGCCCGCGATCGCCGGCCGGCTGCTCGAGCGCTCGAAGGGCAAGGACACGACGACGGGCCACTGGGAGCTGATGGGTGTCGTCACGCCGCAGGCGATGCCGACGTACCCGTATGGCTTCCCCGACGACGTGATCGATCCGTTCATGAACCGCACCGGCCGCGGCGTGCTCTGCAACAAGCCCGCGAGCGGCACCGAGGTGATCCAGGAGTACGGCGAGGAGCACCAGAAGACGGGGAAATGGATCGTCTACACGAGCGCGGACTCGGTCTTCCAGATCGCCGCGCACGAGGACACGGTCCCGCTGGAGGAGCTGTACGACGCCTGCCGCGTCGCGCGCGAGATCCTGACGGGCAAGCACGCCGTCGGGCGCGTGATCGCTCGTCCGTTCAGCGGCGCCCCGGGCTCGTACGAGCGCACGACGAACCGTCACGACTTCTCGCTCGAGCCTCGCCGCCCGAACTACCTCTCGCTCGTGCGCGACGCCGGTCACAAGGTCTACGGCGTCGGCAAGATCGGCGACATCTTCGCGCATCAGGACATCGACGAGGAGTTCCCGACGAAGTCCAACGTCGAGGGAATCCAGAAGACCGCCGAGCTGATGCAGACGATCGACGACGGCCTCGTCTTCACCAACCTCGTCGAGACCGACTCGCTCTGGGGCCACCGCAACGACCCGGTCAACTTCCACCGCTGCCTGCAGGACTTCGACCGCAGGCTGTCGGACATCCTCGACGCGCTGCGTCCGAACGATCTGCTGATCCTCACGTCCGACCACGGCTGCGACCCGACGACGCCGTCGACCGACCACTCGCGAGAGCATGCGCTGCTCCTCGTCTATGTCGAAGGACGCAACGCCGCAGGCGCCCTGCACGAAGAGGGCGAGTTCGGCGACGTGGGCGCGACGGTGAACGCCTGGCTCGGCGGCGCCGCAGCGCCGCGCGGCGTGCCGGGCACCCCGATCGTCGACCCATGACCGACGCCGACCTGCCCCTCGACAACCCCATGCTCGTGCAATGGGAGTTCGCGAGCGAGGAGCGGCTCGAGAAGCGAAACGCGCTCTACCGGCGTCTGATCGAGGGCGTCAACGCCGAGGACGTGCTGTTCGACGCCGTGCGCGAGGTGTCGCCGAAGCGCCTGCTGGACGTGGGCTGCGGCGCGGGGGAGATGGCGAAGCGCATCCAGCTCGAGCTCGGCGCAGACGTCGTGGCGCTCGACTCGTCGCAGCGAATGGTCGACCTGACCCGCGAGCGGGGGGTCGAGGCGGTGCTCGGAGACATCCAGCGGTTGCCGTTCGAGGACGGCGAGTTCGACTGCGTCGTCGCCGGCTGGGTGCTCTACCACGTCGTCGACCGGGAGCAGGCGATCGCGGAATGCGCCCGCGTCCTGCGACCAGGCGGTCGGTTTGTGGCGCCGACGCTCGACGACGACAACCTGAGTGACCTCTGGGAGTTCCTCCGCTCGCCCAACGACCGCAGCCTCACGTTCTCGGCCACGAACGGCACCGAGCAGCTCGCGCCGTTCTTCGCGCACGTGGAGGCCCGCCCGGCTCACGGAGTCGTCGTCTTCCCGACGCCGGACGAGATGCGGGCGTACGTCGCCGCGAACATGACGCGCGCGCATCTCGCCGCGCAGGTTCCCGATTTCGCCGAACCGGTCCGCGTGCGGACGCACCACACCGTGTTCGTGGCGGACAAGGCGTGAAGCTCGACGATCCGGCGCTCGTCGCGCGCGAGTACGCCGACGACGCGCGGTTGCGGAAACGCGCCTCCGCCTACACCGGCGTCGAGACAGGCATCGACGCGCGGGAGCCGGCCATGGTCGAGATCCGGGCGCTGTCGCCCAGACGCGTGCTCGAGGTGGGCTGCGGCTGGGGCGAGCTCGCCGAGTGGATCGCCCGCGACACCGGAGCCGAGGTCGTGGCCGTCGACCTCTCGTCGCGGATGGTCGAGCTCGCGCGGGAGCGCGGCGTCGACGCGCGGGTCGCCGACGTGCAGCAGCTCCCGTTCGCCGACGGTGAGTTCGACCTCGTCGTGGCCGCCTGGATGCTCTACCACGTGCCCGATCTCGACCGCGGCCTCGGGGAGCTCGCGCGCGTGCTCCGTCCCGGTGGCGGGCTCGTGGCCGTGACGAACTCCCGCTTCCATCTGATCGAGCTGCGAGAGCTCGTCGGCAGCGGCCCGTCGACCCTCAGCTTCGCGCGCGAGACGGGCGAGGGTCTGCTGGCGCCGCACTTCGACCGGATCCGGCGGGAGGACGTGGACGGCACGCTCACGTTCGCCGACCGCGCGGCGGTCGAGGCGTACGTGCGCGCCTCGATCGCGATGTCGCCGTTCGTCGAGAACCTGCCTGCCGCGATCGACGAGCCGTTCGTGGCGCGGCGCGCGAACTCGATCTTCGTGGCGGAGAAGGCGCAGCTGATGCCGATCGACGACCCGGTCGAGGTCAAGGAGCAGTACGCCCGCGAGGACAACCTGCGAGCGCGGCAGGCGCTGTGGCAGGGGGCGACCGGTACCGACCCGAAGGAGGTCCTCTGGCGGACGATCGACGAATGGCAGCCGAAGCGACTGCTCGAGGTCGGTGGGGGTCAGGGCGAGCTCGCCGAGCGGATCCAGTCCGAACTGGGAGCGAACGTGACGTTCCTCGATCTGTCGCCGCGGATGGTGGAGCTGGCACAGGCGCGTGGCATCGACGCGCGCCAGGGCGACGCGCAGGAGCTGCCGTTCGCCGACGGCACGTTCGACACCGTCGTCGCGGCGTGGATGCTCTATCACGTCCCCGACGTCGATCGCGCACTGGCCGAGTTCGCGCGCGTTCTCGTCCCCGGGGGCGCGCTGATCGCGGTCACGAACTCCGCCGACCACATCGCGGAGCTGCGCGCGCTGGTGCAGCACCGAGAGAGCTGGGCTCACACGTTCAGCCGCGAGAACGGCGAGCGTTTCCTCCGGCCGCATTTCACGTCGATCGAGCGGTATGACGCCGACGTGGAGGTGCTCGTCGAGAGCCGCGACACGATCGTCGCGTATCGCGACTCCATCGCGGTGCCGACGAGCGAGGTACCGGAGGACGTTCCCCTGCCGTTCATCGTGCACGGCAGGACATCGATCTTCTTCGCGACGACGTGATCCGCCCGGCCGAGCTGATCCAGCGCAAGCGCGACGGCGAAGAGCTGCCGGACGACGAGCTCGCCGAGCTGATCCTCGGCTACGCGCGCGGCGAGGTGCCCGACTACCAGATGGCGGCGTTCTGCATGGCCGTCTTCTTCAAGGGGCTGTCGCCGCGCGAGACGTTCGTGTTGACCGACGCGATGATCCGCAGCGGCGAGACGATCGACATGCAGTCGGCGCTCGGGCGCAAGGTGGTCGACAAGCACTCGACGGGCGGCGTCGGCGACAAGACGTCGCTCTCGGTTGCGCCGATCGTCGCCGCGTGCGGTGTCCCGCTCGGGAAGATGAGCGGGCGCGGCCTCGGCCACACGGGCGGCACGCTCGACAAGCTCGAGTCGATCCCGGGCTACCGCACCGAGCTGACACTGGAGGAGTTCAAGGAACAGGTGCGCGACGTCGGCTGCGCGATCATCGGGCAGACGGGCGACCTCGTCCCGGCCGACAAGCTGCTCTACGGCCTGCGTGACGTGACCGCGACCGTCGATCAGCTCTCGCTGATCGCGGCGTCGATCATGTCGAAGAAGCTCGCGGGCGGCGCGCAGGCGATCGTGCTCGACGTCAAGGTCGGCGACGGCGCGTTCATGAAGACGCTCGACGATGCACGACGCCTCGCCGAGACGATGCTCTCGCTCGGCGAGCAAGCGGGCCGCGAGGTCGTCTGCCTGCTCACCGACATGGACCAGCCGCTCGGGGCAGCCGTCGGCAACGCGCTCGAGGTGAAGGAAGCGCGCGACACGGTTCGCGGCCACGGCCCGGCGGACTTCACCGAGCTCGTGCTCGACGCCTGCGCCCGGCTGCTCGCGCTCTCCGATCTCGGGATCGACGCGGCCGAAGGCCGCCGCCGCGCGGAGGCTGCGGTCGCCGACGGCTCGGCCGATGTGGTGTGGCAGCGCTGGATCGAGGCCCAGGGCGGGACGGCCGACGAGTCCGCGCTCCCTGTGGCGCCGGTCGTGCAGCAGGTCGTGGCGTCTCGCCAGGGGTTCGTCTCGAAGCTGAGCGCGATCGGCGTCGGGAACGCGGCCGTGCATCTCGGCGCGGGGCGACGGACGAAGGAGGACCAGGTCGACCACTCGGTCGGGATCGTGCTCCGCGCGAAGCGCGGCGACCTGGTCGAGGACGGCGAGCCGTTGGCTGACGTCCACGCGCGCACCGAGGACGACGCCGAGGTCGCCGCGCGCGAGGTGCTCGCGGCGTACGAGATCGCCGACGTGCCGCCCGACGAGCGTCCGGTCCTGCTCGACGTCGTCGCCTGAGCCGGCGCGGCTACGGTGACGCGATGCCCGAGCTGCCCGAGGTCGAGACCGTCCGCCGGCGGATGGCGCCGGTGCTCGAGGGCCGCCGCTTCGAGCGCGTCACGATCGACGACCCGCGCCTGACGCGTCCCGAGGATCAGCAGGAGGTCGCACGCGAGCTCGAGGGCGAGCGCGTCAGCGCCGTCGACCGCCGCGGCAAGTACCTGATCGTGCGCTTCGAGTCGGGTCGGGCGCTGCTGATCCACCTGCGCATGACGGGGTCGGTGTTGCACGGCGCCGGGGCGGAAGGCGACGACCCGCACCGCCGCGCGGTGATCGAGCTGGACGACGGCTCGCGCGTCGCCTACCGGGACGTCCGGCGCTTCGGCACGTGGCTCCTGCTCGAGCCCGACGAGGTCGAGACCTACGTCGACGCCCGAGTCGGCCGTGAGCCGCTCGGCCCGGCGTACAAGTCACGACACCTCGCGGAGAGCCTCGCGAACCGGCGAGCGCCGATCAAGGCGGCGCTGCTCGACCAGCGCACGGTCGCGGGCGTCGGCAACATCTATGCGGACGAGGCGCTCTGGCGCGCGCGCGTGCACCCGCTGACCCCCGCGAACACGCTCGACGCCGACGAGGTGAAGGCGGTGCATCAGGGCGTGCGCCGCTCGCTCGAAGAGGGCATCCGGCGCCAGGGATCGACGCTCCGCGACTACCGGCTTCCCGACGGGTCGAGCGGCACTGCTCAGGAGCGCTTCAAGGTCTACGGGCGTGCGGGCGAGCCGTGTGAGCGGTGCGGCACGCCGATCGACAAGATTCGCGTCGCAGGGCGCGGCACGTGGTACTGCCCGACCTGCCAGCACGGCTTTCCTGAAGCGCCTACGCGGCGAGCAGCGCGTCGAGCCGGCCCTCGCGGTCGAGGCGCCAGAGCTCGGTGTAGCCGCCGATCGGGCGGTCGTCGATCAGGATCTGCGGCACGGTCCAGCCGCCGGTCAGCTCGTGCAGCCTGGCGCGGAAGGCGGGGTCGTCGTCGAGGTGCACTTCCTCGTACTCGAGCCCGAGCCCGTCGAGGAGCGCCTTTGCGCGCACGCAGTACCCGCACCAGCGGGTCGTGTACATCCGAATTCTCGCCACTCTCTCGTATAACGCAGAACTCGGCACAGGGATACCCCGGTGCCGCTTCTACACTGGGGCCATGGCCGGGAAGACCTACAAGACGGAGGCGATCGTGCTGCGGTCGATGCGCTTCTCCGAGGCCGACCGGATCCTCCACCTCTACGCCGAGCGCCGCGGCCGGATCGGGGCGATCGCGAAGGGCGTCCGGAAGACGAAGTCGCGCTTCGGCGCCCGGCTCGAGCCGCTCTCGCACGTCGAGCTGATGCTGCACGAGGGAGCGGGGGAGCTGCAGACGATCACCGGCGTCGAGCTGCTGCGCTCGCATCACGCGACGCGAGAGAGCACCTACCGGCTGAACGTCGGGCTGATCGGCGCCGAGGCGATGCTGCGGCTCTTCGGTGAGCCGGAGGCGAACGAGCGGGCGTTCGGCGCACTCGCGCGCTTCCTCGACCTGCTCGACGAGGCGCCGGAGACGGAGCTCCGTCCGGCGCTCGACGCACTCGTGCTCTCGTTCCAGCTCAAGCTCCTCTGGCTCGCGGGGTATCTGCCGCACCTGACGAGCTGCGTCGAGTGTGGGTCGAACACCGAGCTCGTCGGCTACGCGGCGCGCGCCGGCGGGGCGGTCTGCCAGGTGCACGCGCAGGGCGCGCTGCGGCTCTCGCCCGAGGGGCTCTCCGCGATCGAGGAGCTGCTCTCGACGCCGCTCGCCGATGCGGTCGGTGCGCCGCTCGCCGACCGCGCGCGCCGCGACGCGCTCGCCGTGATCACGTCGTCGTACGAAGAGCACGGCGGTTTCCGTCTGCGCACGCTGTCGGCGTGAGCGACGACGTCGTCACTCGGGTGCTTGCGGCGCTCAACGCACATGACCTCGAAGCCTTCGTCGCGTGCTACGCGAAGGACGCCACGATCGAGGACGGGCACGACCGGGTTGCCGCCCGCGGGCACGACGAGTTGCGGGCGCGGTACGGGCCTGCATTCGAGTCGCTCCCCGAGCTCGCGGTCGAGGCGCTCTCTCGTGTGGAAGTCGGGGACTTCGTCGTGCAGGAGGAGGTCGTGACGGGACGAGGCGCTCCGCACCGGCACGTGGCCGTCTATCACGTCGAGGCGAACCGCATCCGGCGGGAGCGCCTGATCAGTTGACGCTGCGGAGCTTGCCCGAGGGCTACGAGCTCGACGACGCGAAGGACCGCGTCGACCGCGCAGAGGTGCACCGCTTCCTCTCGCAGGAGGCGTACTGGGCGACCGGCCGGCCGCGTGAGACGCAGGACAGGCTGATCGACGAGGCGTCGCGCATCGTCGGGCTGTACCACGACGGCGAGCAGATCGGCTTCTGCCGCGCCTTCACCGACGGGTTGGCCGTCGCGTATCTCGCCGACGTCTACGTGCGTCCCGAGCACCGCGGCCGCGGTCTCGGCGAGGAGCTCGTGCGCGAGATGATCGACAACGGGCCGTACGCGCACGTCAAATGGCTGCTGCACACGACGGACGCCCATCCGCTCTACCGCAAGTTCGGGTTCGGGGAGCCGAGCTTCCGGGTGCTCGAGCGCCCGGCGCGGAAGAGCGTGTAACAGCGTTCTACGAGGTGAGACGCTCGACGAGCCAGGCGAGCGAGAGCGGGTAGCGCCAGGTCAGGCCACGGTGGGTGCCGGGGAAGAGCTCGAAGTGGACACGCTCGTCCGGGACGCCGCTGGCCACGACCTCGCGGTGGAAGGCGGTCGCGCCGAGCTCGAGGTGGTACTCGTCGTTGCGCCCCGAGTCGATCCAGATGCCGCGCATGCCGCGCAGGGTCTCGGCGTGGGCCGGCTCGCGCGCGAGCACGACGGGATCGAAGCGCAGCCAGCGCTGCCAGACCTCGTCCACGAGCTCGCCCGTCTCGAGGTCGAAGGGCAGGTCGACCGTCCCGTCGTCGTTCGACGAGTAGGCGGCGCACATCGCATAGGTGTTGACGAGCAGCTCGTCGTAGGGCGACGAGAGCACGGGACGACCCGAGCGGAAGTCCTCCCAGAACGCGTCGAACGAGCCGCCATACGCATCGCGCAGCGCACGCGCCGCCGGCGCGAAGTCACGCGCGTAACAGACCTCGAACAGCGCGTCGCCTGCGTGTGTTGCGAGACCACCGAACAGGTCGGGGCGGAGGAGAGGCGTGATCATCGACCCGTAGCCGCCGGACGACTTCCCCTGGATGCCGCGGTGCGCAGCGTCGGGCGCTGTCGGATGATTCGCGTCGACGAACGGCACGAGCTCGTCGCAGAGGTAGGTGTGGTAGTTGCCGATCCCCGGAGAGTCGACGTACTGCGAGCCGCCGACCGCCGTGAACGCGTCGACGAGCACGACGACGGCTTGCGGCTGCAGGGCCTCGATCCGGTCGGGATACGACGCGCTCCACGGCTCCACGTTGAACCACGCGTCCGCCATGCCGGTCATGCCCTGGATCACGTAGACGGACGGCAGCGGGCCGTCCGCGTCGTCGGGCTGCCATACGTGCAGCGGCCGCACGTGCGGGTCGCCGAGCGCGTTGCCGCGCAGGGCGTCCGAGGTGAACGTATGCCTCGTCCAGCCCATCAGGCGAAGCGGCTCACGCGCGCGGGTGCCACGGCTGCTCGAGCCGGTCGAGCAGCAGCTGCTTGACGCCGTCGATCGCGACCCGTTCCTGCGCGAGGCTGTCGCGGTCGCGCAGGGTGACCGTTCCGTCGGCGGCGGTCTGCTCGTCGATCGTCAGCGCCCACGGGGTGCCGATCTCGTCCTGGCGGCGGTAGCGCTTGCCGATCGCCGCCGAGTCGTCGTACTCCGCCGAGAGCGAGCGGCGCAGGTCCTCGTACAGCGGGCGCGCCTTCTCGACCATCGCGGAGTCCTTGCCGATCAGGGGCAGGACGGCGACCTTCACGGGCGCGAGGCGTGGATGGAGGTGCAACACCGTGCGCGGACGCTCGGCGACGACCTCCTCGTCGTAGGCGTCGCACATGAACGTCAGGAACGCTCGGCCGACGCCGATCGCCGGCTCGATCACGTAGGGGACGTACCGCTCCTCGTGCCCGATCCACTCGAGCTTCGTGCCCGACGCCTCGGTGTGCTGCCGGAGGTCGTAGTCGCCGCGGTTCGCAACGCCCTCGAGCTCCTGCCAGCCGATCGGGAAGAGGTACTCGATGTCGCTCGTCGCGCTCGAGTAGTGCGACAGCTCGTCGGCGTCGTGCACGCGGACCCGCAGATGCGACGGGCGGACGCCGAGGTTGAGGTGCCAGTTGAAGCGCTGGTCGATCCAGTAGCGGTGCCACTCGTCGGCGTCG
Organism: uncultured Actinomycetes bacterium; assembly: GCA_963779505.1. Lineage (GTDB taxonomy): Bacteria > Actinomycetota > Thermoleophilia > Gaiellales > Gaiellaceae > PALSA-600. The sequence goes on from CAVZYK010000001.1 coordinate 149,624, forward strand.
GCCGGCGGGACGAAGAACTCCATCTCCATCTGCTCGAACTCGCGCACGCGGAACAGGAAGTTGCCCGGCGTGATCTCGTTGCGGAAGCTCTTGCCGATCTGCGCGATGCCGAACGGCGGCTTCACGCGCAGCGACGACGTGACGTTCTTGAAGTTGACGAAGATGCCCTGCGCCGTCTCGGGCCGCAGGTACGCCGTGCTGGCTGCCTCGCGGACGGCGCCGACGAACGTCTCGAACATCAGGTTGAAGTCGCGCGGCTCGGTCAGGTCGCACTCGCTGTACTCGCCCGGATGCTTCGACGGGCGCTTGCCGCACGCGCTCTGGGCGAGATGGTCGGCGCGGAAGCGCAGCTTGCAGGTGCGGCAGTCGACCATGGGGTCGGAGAAGCCACCGACGTGCCCCGAGGCGACCCAGACCTGCGGGTTCAGGATCACGGCCGAGTCGAGGGCGACCATGTCGTCCCGCTCCTGGATCATCGAGCGCTGCCAGGCCTCCTTGATGTTCTGCGCGAGCAGGACGCCGTAGTGGCCGAAGTCGAACGACGAGCCGAGACCGCCGTAGATGTCGGAGGTCGGGAAGACGAAGCCGCGCCTGCGCGAGAGCGACGCGACCTTCTCGATCGTCGCCTCACCCTGGTACCGCTCGAGTTGTCCGGAGTCCGCCATGGCTCCTGAACCTAGCGATTACGGCTTGGAGACGTCCACGGTGAACGTGCCGCGGCCCGAGACGCGCTGCACCTTCAGCGTCAATGCGCGCTGGCCGCAGATCTCGTAGCGCACGCTGCTGCCGCTCGCGACGAGGCGGCCCGCCGCGAAGAGCTGGAGCCGCATGCGCGACTTCGCCGGGGCGTGCAGGCGGGCGACGAACGACCCGTCGAGCGTGGTCTTGGTGACGATCGTCCGCGTGGTGCCGTTGCCGAACGAGCCGTGCACGTGGGACAGGGTCGGTCCCTTCCACGGGGTCGTGATGTCCTGTTCGAGCATCGAGAGCGCGGTCGCGTTCGGGTAGAGCACCGGATCGACGATGTCCCAGCCGATCGAGGTCGCCCCCTGCTTCGTCAGGTTCAGGACGCGGTAGGCCTCGGCGTACGCCTCGCCGGGGTTCTCCTCGTAGTTGTCGCCCTCGTCGCCCGGGAAGAGCTCGCCGGCGACGGCGCGCTTGCAGATGTTCATGTACGACGCCCAGCGCTTCGTGCCGTACGCCTCGGCGTCGAAGGGCGTGTTGAGGCTGTTGTTCGCGACGTGGTGGCCGTACTCGTGCGTGACGATCTCCTTGGCCGCCGGGGCGTTCAGCTGATCCTCGGGTGACGCCTCGATCGTCTGCGAGTCGGGGTCGTAACAGGCGAGCGCCTGCGGGCCGCAGAACTGCTGCACCTCGTCGAGCGGGGCCAGATCGACGGTCAGCGACGCGAGCTCGCGGCCGTGCACGAGCGAGCCGAAGAACGTGGCCCAGTCCTGCGTCAGCGCCGGATCGACCGGATACGTGTCGGAGACGTTGATCTGAATCGTCGAGCCGTAGACGTCGCCCGTCGGGTAGCGGCCGCCCCAGGCGAAAGCCGATGCAGGGAGGATTCCTCCGAGCAGCGCGACGACGAGGACGGCTCGCTTCACCTGCACAGAGTGCACATGAAACCTAAGAGCGGGGTTAAGCCGCCGAGTACGCTTGCCCCGTGAGCCTCGTCGAGCTGCACATGATCTCCGATTCGACCGGTGAAACGGCTCAGCGCCTCGCCCAGGCGCTCGAGGCGCAGTTCCCCGACCAGGAGTTCTCCGAGATCCGCCATCCGCGGGTCGAGACGGTCGCCGACCTGCAGCTGGCGGTCGACCGGATGAAGGGGCGCCCGGCCGTCGTCGTCTACACCCTGGTCGAGCCCGAGCTGCGCGAGTCGATGCGCACCCTCTGCCGCAGCGCGAAGCTCCACTACTGCGACCTGCTCGGCCACCCGATCGACGCGATCGCGAAGGTGTCGGGCCAGGCCGCCAAGATGAAGCCGGGGGCGAGGCCGCCGTTGAACGACGCGTACTTCCGCCGGATGTCGGCGATCGAGTTCGCGGTCAAGTACGACGACGGCGTCGGCTCCGGGCTGGCGGACGCCGACATCGTCCTCGTCGGCGTCTCGCGCACCTCGAAGACGCCGCTCTCGATCTACCTCGGCTACCTCGGCTACAAGACCGCGAACGTGCCGCTCGTGAAGGGGATCGAGCCGCCGGCCGAGCTGTTCACGATCGACCAGTCGAAGGTGATCGGCCTGACGATCGACGCGCAGCGCCTCTCGGAGATCCGCGGCGAGCGCATTCGCTGGATGCGCGGAGACCGCAAGTACGCGAGCCTCGTCGAGATCTACGACGAGCTCGAGTACGCCGAGCGGATGCACCGCCGGCTCGGTTGCCCGGTGCTCGAGGTGAGCGAGCTCTCGATCGAGGAGATCTCGCACCGGATCATCCAGCTCGTCGAACGCCGCCGCGCCGAAGCCGCCGCCACCGCGCATGAGACCCAAGGAGCCAGTCCCGAAGTGGCGCTGGGCCACGTGGTACGCCGCGCTCGGCGCCGCGCTCGTCCTCTTCTACGGCCTCTTCACGCCGTTCTGGTTCGGCCTGCGGGCGATCGCCTGGGTGGCCGAGTTTCGTTCGCGCCGCCGCCGACGCGGTAGATTCCCGCGCGGATGGCGAATCGCTACGTCTACGGCTTCGACGAGCCGACGACCGGGGGGCGTGAGCTGCTCGGCGGCAAGGGGATCGGGCTCGCGGAGATGACGCAGATGGGCGTTCCCGTCCCGCAGGGCTTCACGATCACGACCGACGCCTGCCGCGCGTACATGCAGGAGCGCGATCTGCCCGACGGCCTGCCCGACGAGGTCGACGAGCACGTCCGCCGGCTCGAGGAGCGCACCGGCAAGCGGTTCGGCTCCGACGACGACCCGTTGCTCGTCTCCGTCCGCTCGGGTGCCGCCGTCTCGATGCCCGGGATGATGGACACGATCCTCAACCTCGGCCTGAACGACGAGGCGACCGAGGGCCTCGCTGCGCGCACCGACAACCCGCGCTTCGCCTACGACTCGTACCGTCGCCTGATCCAGATGTTCGGCGAGGTGGTGGAGGGGATCGACGGTCACCGGTTCGAGTCGGCGCTCGGGTCGCTCAAGCAAGCCCGCGGCGCCGCGCAGGACACGGATCTCGGGCCGGACGACCTGCGCGAGCTCGTCGCGACGTACAAGGGCATCTATCGCGAGGAGACGGGCACGGACTTCCCGACCGGCGCGCGCGACCAGCTGCTGCGCGCGGTGCGCGCCGTCTTCGCGTCGTGGGACAACCCGCGCGCCCAGGTGTACCGCCGCGCGCACGAGATCGCCGACGATCTCGGTACGGCGGTCAACGTCGTGCAGATGGTCTTCGGCAACAAGGGCGATCGCTCCGGCACCGGCGTCGCGTTCACCCGCGACCCGTCGACCGGCGCGACCGGGCTGTACGGCGAGTTCCTCGCGAACGCCCAGGGCGAGGACGTCGTCGCGGGCATCCGCACGCCGCAGCCGATCGAGACGATGCGCAGCTCGCTGCCGAAGGCGTTCGAGCAGCTGCTCGACACCATGCGCCGGCTCGAGGAGCACTACCGCGACATGCAGGACATCGAGTTCACCGTCGAGGACGAGCAGCTCTACCTCCTGCAGACGCGCTCGGCGAAGCGGACCGCGGCGGCGGCGCTGAAAGCGGCCGTCGACGATGGTCGACGAGGGGCTGATCGCGCGCGAGGACGCCGTCGGGCGGATCGATCCCGCGCAGCTCGACCAGCTGCTGCACCCGATGATCGATCCGAAGGCATCGCTCGAGGTCGCCGCGAAGGGCCTGAACGCGTCGCCGGGCGCGGCGAGCGGCGCGATCGTCTTCGACGCGGACACCGCCGTCGAGCGTGCCAAGACGGGGCCGGTGATCCTCGTCCGCTGGGAGACGACGCCGGACGACATCCACGGGATGATCGCCGCGCAGGGGATCCTGACCGTGCACGGCGGCATGACCTCGCACGCGGCCGTCGTCGCGCGCGGGATGGGCAAGCCCTGCGTCGCCGGCTGCGACGACCTGACCCTCGGCGACGGGGGCGCGCGCATCGGGGAGCACTCGCTGCAGGAGGGCGACGTGATCACGATCGACGGAGGCACAGGGCGCGTCTTCGTCGGTGAGGTGCCGCTCGTCCCGCCGCAGATCAACGAGGACTTCGAGACGATTCTCGGCTGGGCGGACGAGCAGCGGCGGCTGCGCGTGCGCGCGAACGCCGACAACCCGGAGGACGCGACGCGGGCACGGGAGTTCGGGGCCGAGGGAATCGGGCTCTGCCGGACCGAGCACATGTTCTTCGGCGACCGGCTGCCCGTCGTGCAGGAGATGATCCTCGCCGACAGCGAGTCGGGCCGCCGCGCGGCGCTCGACCGGCTGTTGCCGTTCCAGCAGAGCGACTTCGAGGGGATCTTCGAGGCGATGGCGGGGCTGCCGGTGACGATCCGGCTGCTCGACCCGCCGCTGCACGAGTTCCTGCCCGCCGAGCACGAGGCAACCGACGACAAGCTGCGCGCCCGCATCCGCGCGCTGCAGGAGTCGAACCCGATGCTCGGCACGCGCGGGTGCCGGCTCGGCCTGATGTATCCGGAGATCTACGAGATGCAGGTGCGAGCGATCGCGCGCGCCGCCAAGGCGGTGCAGGAGCGCACGGGTGATGCACCGCTCGTCGAGGTGATGCATCCGCTCGTCGGCTTCCGCGAGGAGCTCGCGCGGCTGCGCGATCTGACGGAGTCGGTGTGGTCGGAGGAGGCGCCGGAGGTCGAGCACCTCGTCGGCACGATGATCGAGGTGCCGCGGGCCGCGCTGCGTGCCGACGAGATCGCCGAGGTCGCCGACTTCTTCTCGTTCGGCACCAACGACCTGACGCAGACGACGCTCGCGTTCTCACGCGACGACGCCGAGGGCAAGTTCCTGACGCGCTACCTCGAGGACGGCGTGCTGGAGCGCAACCCGTTCGAGGTGCTCGACGTCGAGGGCGTCGGCGACCTGATGCGGATCGCCGTCGAGCGCGGCCGGTCGACGAAGCCGGAGATCAAGCTCGGCATCTGCGGCGAGCACGGCGGCGAGCCGCGCTCGATCGCGTTCTGCCACGAGCTCGGCCTCGACTACGTCAGCTGCTCGCCGTTCCGCGTCCCGCTCGCGCGGCTCGCAGCTGCGCAGGCGGCGCTGCGCGAGAGCGGCGCCGGCTCGTACGTCTCCGCCGGCGGCTAGTCGGCTGTCGAACGCGGTTCGGTGTGTGAACCACGTTCGTGAGTTACGGAAGCTGGTCGACGAGCCGTTTCGGCGCCGTCATGCGGTAGCTCTCGTCGATCAGGTCTGCGAGCTCCTCCCAGTCCTGGTCGACGTCGAGGTAGGCGCCGATCCAGCCTTTGCCGCCGACGTACGGAGGCACGAAGAACCGCGTTGGGTCGGATGCGACGACCACGGGCTGTGCACCCGGCGGCGCCTTGCACCACAGCGACCAGCGGTCGACCTCGTGCAGCGAGTGCCGCATCGCGAAGATCTTCCCGCGCACCTTGAAGGTCGGATTCCCGACGCCGCCTGCCTCCTCCGCCTCGGGATACGCGAGGCAGATCTCACGTAGGCGATCGAGTGCGTTTTCAGGCGTCACGTCGACGGCATGCATATCGACAAGAGCCTCATCATCAACGAGCTGGAGAAGCAGGGCAAGAGCGAGCACGTGCAGAAGGCGCTCGCGAGCTGCCGGACAAGGTCGACCACGAAGAGCACGCGCAGATGCTGCAGAAATACGGCATCGACCCGGGCAAGCTCGCGGCCGATGCAGCTCAGAAGGGCCTCAACCAGCTCTAACCGAGCGGCACGATGAACCGCTTGTAGGCGGCGAGCGATCGCGGCTTCGACGCAAGGTCGAAGATCGAGCCAGGCTTTGCGTTGAAGTACGCGATCAGCTTCGTCCGCCGGTGCGTCTGCACGAACTTCGCCATCTGCTGCACGAACGACGGGTCGTCGATGCCCCAGAGCCCCCATTCGGGGAACGCGAACGGCTTCGACGGGTGCGCGCGATAGAGGCGCTCGGCGGCCGGCCATTCGGCCTTGCCGCGGATGTCGTAGAGGTCGTCGCCGACCATGTCGACGTACTTGTCGCCGGGGTAGTACGCCTGCGCGCTGTTCCCCGGCAGGTCGGGGCTGCCGTAGCCCTGCGGGTTCCACACGACCTGAACGAGCGGATTCGCCGGGATCGGCGTGCGGACGAGCGGCAGCTTCAGCGCCCGCAGGCGCGCATTCACCGCCGGGCCGCCGTGCATGATCAGATAGATCCGCGCGAACGCCTTGCGGAAGGCCGCCGTCGAGTGAGCCGCGCCGCGTGACGAGCCGTTCTGGTTGAACGCGCAGTACGGATTCCAGTGGCCGTTCATCTCGCCCATCGGACGGATGTAGACCGCACGCTGCAGGTCGCGCGCAGACTGGCTCATCGCGAGCAGAAAGGCGTCGCCGCCGCCGCGTGCAATCGCGAGCGGCGTGATCGACTCGGCGCTTCCCTGTCCGGTGCCGAAGCCGAGCATCGGCATCGGCCCGAGCGTCGGCCAGATCTGGTCGAACGTCGTCTGGTTCCAGCCGACGATCACGTGCCCGACCGTCGACTGCTGCCCGGTCAGCGAGTGGAACCGGCCGATGTTGCCGAAGATGCCGAGCTGCGTCGCACCGGACGCTGCAGGCGCGAGCGCAAGCGCTGCCGTCAGGACAGCGAGCGCCCGGATCAGCCGGTAGTTGCGCACCTGCATATAGGTCACCACGAGGCTGACGGCGATGACGCGACCGCCGTCGCGGCGATGCTCGCGAGCGCCGAGCGCCGCGACTCGAGCATCAGCCACATCAGGACGAAGCCGCCGATCAGCCCGCCGACGTGGCCGCCGACCGAGATTGAGCTCGAGAACGCGAACGTGATAACGAGGTTCAAGACGATCAGTCCTGCGATCTGGCCGCCGGTCGAAATGTGCCGCCGTCGCTCGAGCACGAAGAGCCCGCCGAGGATCCCGAAGATCGCGCCCGATGCGCCGACTGTGACGCTGTTGGGGCTGCACCCAGAGCGCGCCGGCCGACCCTGCGATGCCCGCACCGACGTAGAGGAGCGCGAAGCGCCAGCGGCCGATGATCTGCTCGAGCAGCGTGCCGGCGAAGTAGAGCGAGTACATGTTGATCGCGAGGTGGAAGACGCCATAGTGGAGGAATGCCGCGCTGATGAGGCGCCACCACTCGTGCGCACGCCCCGAGATGGAAGCCCGAGCGGCGGCAGTCGCGGTCGCGGCCGGGGGGCGTTGCGACGCCGCGAGCAGACGCCGGAGGCGAAGAGCGAGCCGTGCTCGAAGATCCAGTTCCCCGTGCCGTTGAGCGAGCCGCCGAGCGCGAGCTCGGCTGCGAACACCGCGACGTTGACCGCGATCAGCGCCATCGTCACCGCGTTGACGCGGGTCGAGCCGCGGCCGGTCACCGCGCGCTGGGCCGGTGCGGTCACCTTCTTGATCCCCGTCGGCTTGCCCGAGTGCTCGGGGCAGCGCAGCCCGACGGGCGCAGGCGTCATGCACTCGTAACAGATGGGACGACCGCATTCCGAGCACGAGAGGCCCGTTTCGCGGTCTGGGTGGCGATAGCAGGTGCGGGGCGCGTCCATTGGCCGGGCTAGCGTATCGGCGTGCGCGTGGATGTCGCCTTCACCCCTGACGAGAACGCGTCGGCTCCCGTCGGCATCGTGGTCGACGTCGTCCGCGCGACCTCGTCGATCGCGCAGGCGCTCGCGTCGGGGTACGAGCGGGTGCTCTGCTGCGCCGAGATCGAGGAGGCCCGGGCACTCCGCGAGGAGCTCGGCGACGACGCGGTCGTCGGCGGCGAGCGCAGCGCGGTCGTGATCGAGGGCTTCGACGTCGGCGCCTCTCCGCGCGAGTTCGCCGGGCCGCCGAAGGCGAGGACGCTGATCCTGACGACGACGAACGGGACGCGGACGATCCTCACCGCCGCCGCCCGCTGCGACGTCGTCCTGATCGGGTCGCTGCTCAACCTCTCGGCGGTCGCCGGCGAGGCGCGTCGCGCCGGCGGCGACGTCGCGATCGTCTGCTCCGGCTTCAAAGGCGCGTTCGCGCTCGACGATGCGTACTGCGCCGGCCGGATCGTCGACGCGCTCGGCGGGAACGGCTCGGACGCGGCGATCGCCGCGAGCGTGCTCGCAGCGAGGTGGCCGTCGCCGCTCGAGGGACTGAACGCACGAACGTACGGCCCGCCCGGACTCGAAGCCGACGTCGAGTTCTGCGCCCAGGTCGATCTGCTCCAGACGGTGCCGCGCCTCGCGCGCATGGTCGGGAACGCGGCGGAGATCGTCGCGTGAAGGTCCTGCGGCTGCCCGTCGCGCGAGATCGAGCATTTCGACTCGCGTGGGTTCACGCACACGCGCGTCGCAGTCGGTGAGGCGCACGTGTCGCTGGCCGAGCTCGACGGCGTGATCGGCGGCCACGATGCAGCGTCCGCAGCAGCGTCTCGTCGTCGTTCGCGGCCGCGTCGAGGTCGCGACGCGGGACGAGCGCGCCGTGCTGGGTGTGGGGGAGGCCGTCGAGTGGCAGGAAGGGGAATGGCACGAGACACGTTCTCTGGAACCATCGACCCTGTTGCTCGTGGAAGGAGTATTCGAATGAGCGAAGCGGAGAAGCTGTTCGGCGATGCGCACGTCAAGCGGTACCGCGAGACGGGCGGCGACGTGGGCCACATCTGGAAAGAGGGCTCGACGGTGCTGCTCCTGACGACGACCGGCCGCAAGACGGGCGAGCAGCGCACGACGCCACTCATCTACGCCGAGGACGGCGACCGCTACGTGATCGTCGCGTCCAAGGGCGGCGCGCCGGAGGATCCCGGCTGGTACCGGAACCTCGACAAGACGCCCGAGGTGGAGCTGCAGGTGAAGGACGACGTCTTCCCGGCCCACGCGCGCACCGCGGAGGGCGAGGAGCGCGACCGTCTCTGGCAGAAGGTGAACGAGGTCTGGCCGCACTACGCGGAGTACCAGCAGAAGACCGACCGCGAGATCCCGGTCGTCGTGCTCGAACGCGACTAGAAGCACCTGCGGAGAAGCCGAGCCGATCGATGATGCGGTAATCACGTGCGTCTTCAGCGAGTCGCGAGCGGATGCCTCGACGCTCTCAGAGTGCGCGACCGGTCGTGCGACCGAGGTAGACGGCGGTGATCCCGAGCAGGACGCTGCCGCCGATGTAGGCGACGGCCTCGGCGACGTCACGGGCGTCGACGAGGTCGAGCGCCTCCTGTGCGTAGGTCGAGAACGTCGTGTAGCCGCCGATCACGCCCATCACGAGGCCGATCCGAACCCAGGCCGGCAGGTGGTGGCGGTCGATCAGCGTCGCCGAGATGAGGCCGATCAGGAAGCAGCCGCTCAGGTTGATCACGAATGTCGCCCACGGGAAGACCGAGTCGCTGCGCGCTTCGATCGCGCGGTCGAGGCCGTAGCGGGCGGATGCTCCGAGCGCTCCTCCGAGCGCGACGCCGACGATGACAGGCATGGCTCTCCTTCTGTCTGTAGGAGCCATCAGCCGGAACGGCAGTCGAAGGCGAGCCCCATCGCCTGCGGTGCAGCGTAATGCACGACTCGTATTCCGTCATGAAAACGCGTACAGTCGGCCGCATGCAGATCGGCGCAGTGCTCAGCCAGGCGTGGGACCTCTACAAGAAGTTCCTCAAGGAGTTCTTCCTGACGGCGTTCCTCGTCTTCCTCGTGCTCGACCTGCTCTCGGCGCTTGCGAGCACCGCGGCGGGGGACGGCACCAGCTCGAGAGCCTTCTGGTCACTGATCGCGTTCGCCGTCGGCATCGTCGGCTATTTCTGGGTGCAGGCCGCGCTCGTCGAGCTCGTGCGCGACGTGCGCGACGGCCGCGCCGACCGGTCGGTGATGGAGACCTATCGCGCGGTGCAGCCACATCTGATGGCCGTGATCATCGCCGGCATCCTGGCCGGCATCGGCATCGCGATCGGCCTGATCTTCCTGATCGTTCCCGGCCTCTTCCTGCTGACGATCTGGTCGATGCTGGTCCCGGTGATCGTGATCGAGGGCAAGTCCGCGGGCGAGTCGTTCAGCCGCTCGCGCGAGGTGGTGCGCGGCAACGGCTGGAACGTCTTCGGCCTGATCCTGCTCACGTTCCTGCTCGTCGCGATCGCCTCGGGGCTGATCCAGCTCCTGTTCAAGCCGCTCCCGGACTTCCTCGACGCCTGGCTCGGCTCACTGGTCGCGCACAGCCTGACCGTGCCGTTCGCGGCCGCGACGCTGACGACCGCGTACTTCACGCTCACGGCGAGCCGCTCCGAGCCGGTCGAGCCTGAGCCCGACCGGCGCAGTAGCAGCATCCTCAGCGCTTCAGCAGTCCGCACCCTCCGGTGGTCGAGCAGGAGAGTGGAGTGCGTCAACCGATTTGACAGGAGAACGTGTGTTCGTGTAGAACATACGTTCCCGTGATCGCCGCAATCGTCATCCCGGCCTTTGATCTACGGGCTGCGCTGCGGCTCCGTACGAGCCTGCAGGCCAAGCCTGCGGCGCTCGCGCCGCTGCCGGGGACGGAGCCGCTGATCGGCTCGATCACCGGGCCGGCCGAGGCGAGGGGCGTGCGCCCGGGGATGCGCCTGGGGGAGGCGCTCGCGATGTGCCCCGAGCTCGAGCTCGTCGAGCAGGATCCGGCAACGGCCGAGCAGGCGTGGGAGGAGATCCTGCGCCGCCTCGAGGACGCCGGCTTCGGCGTCGAGCCGGCCGAGCCGGGCACGGTCTTCTTCGAGACGAAGGGGGTCGAGCGCCTCTACGGCGGCGTCGAGCCGGCGTTGAAGCGCGCCCTCGTCGCGGTCGGCGCGGTCTGGGACGCACGCGCGGGAGCGGCCGAGCGGCGCTTCGCCGCGCTCGCCGCCGCGAACGTGGCGCGGCCGGGCCAGGCGCTGATCGTCTCCGACGACCGCACGCGCTCGTTCCTCGCCCCGTTGCCGCTGACGCTCCTGCCGCTCGAGCGTGACCGCTACGAGGAGCTGGAGGAGCTGGGAGTTCGCACGATCGGACAGCTTGCTGGGCTACCGGGTGCCGCCGTTGCCGAACGATTGGGGCCGGACGGCCGGCGCGCCTGGAGCCTGGCGAGGGGAGGGCAGGACGGGAGGGTGGCGCCGAGACGGCCGGCGATCGCCCTGCACGAGACGCTCGAGTTCCCGGAAGCAGTCGGCAACGAGCTGACGCTCCGGCGAGGGCTCGGGGTGTTGCTCGACCGCCTGCTTGCGCGTCCGGAGCGCGCGGGGCGGCCGCCCAGGAAGGTCGCGGTGTGGGCGCGGCTGGTGGGCGGCGCCTCGTGGCGCCGGACGATCACGCTGCGCGAGCCGACCGCCGACCCGGCGCGGATCCGCGCTGCACTCGCACCGAAGCTGGCGGAGCTGCCGGCACCGGCGCTGAAGCTCCGGCTCGAGATCTCGGCGCTCGCCGAGCACACCGGCGAGCAGCTCGAGCTCGTCGCCGCGGAGGGAGACGTGCTGCAGGGGCGGCTCCGGGAAGGCCTGCGTCAGGTGAAGGCAGCCGTCGGCGCAGGCGGGGTCTCGACGGTGGTGGAGGTCGCCCCGTGGTCGCGCATACCCGAGGCGCGCGCGCTGCTCGTTCCGCGCGACGACTGAACGCACCCCGCCCGGCGCTCGTCGAAGGCCACGCCGACGGCACGCCGCGCACCGTCAACAGACAGGCAGTCGCTGTCGTGCGCGAGGAATGGCGCGTCGTCGACCGCTGGTGGACCGAGGAGCCGGTCTCACGGCGCTACTTCGACCTCGTGCTCGAGACGGGGGAGAACGCCGTCGTCTACCACGACGGCGACGCGGGCTCGTGGTTCACCCAGCGCGCCTAGTCAAGCCTAGCCGGAGCGGATCCACTCCGCGAAGCCTGCGTCCGGCGCGTGGAAGTTGAGCACCCGGGCTCGGCCCGAGCCGGTGCCGCGGAACCCGTGCCGCGCGCCGCGCGGCGCGACGATGAGCGTGCCCGGTCCTGCGACGACGATCTCCTCGCCGGAGGTGAACTCGACCTCGCCCTCGAGCACGTAGAAGCCGTCCACCTGGTCGTCATGGGTGTGCGGCGGCACCTCGAAGGTGTTGTCGAACTCGATCTCGTTCACCGACAGGTCGGGGAGGTCGATCCGGATCGTGACCACCCTGTTCTCGCGCTCGAATCGCTCGCCCTCGCCGGGCCTGCTGAGTACCGGCTCGAGCCTCTTCGACGCCGCTCACGGGGCGATCCTATGACGTTCGCATCCCGCGATGCGTTCCCGGCGCGCGGCGGGGTGGGCGACACGGAAGACCGCTTTCCGCTCGGCGGCTCGCGCGAGCCTCGTGACGCACCCGCCGTGCCGGCAGGCCCCGCGCCGTACGCCGAGTTGCACGCACACTCCGCCTACTCGTTCCTCGACGGCGCGTCACTGCCGGAGGAGCTCGCGGCGCGCGCGGCCGAGCTCGGCTACGAGGCGCTGGCGCTCACCGACCACGACGGCGTCTACGGGTCGCTCGAGTTCGCACACGCCGCGAAGCACTTCGGCGTTCGCCCGATCACCGGCGCCGAGGTGACGGTCGGCGATGCCCATGTCACGCTGCTCTGCGAGACGCAGGTGGGCTACGCGAACCTCTGCCGGATCCTCACCGACGCGCACGCGCGCACTCGGCTGCCCGGCCGGGAGCGCGAGCTGCTGCCGGCCGGGACGAGCATCGACGTCCTCGCCGAGCATGCCGAGGGGCTCGTTGCGCTGTCCGGCTGTGCGCGGCAAGGGCTCGGCGTCGTCGACCCGAACGCGGCGGCGCGGCTCGCGCGCGCGTTTCCCGGCGCGTTCTACGTCGAGCTGCAGCGTCCCTACGAGCGAGGCGATGCGCGGCGCAACAACGCGCTGCACGAGCTCGCAGAGACGCTCGGCGTGCCGACCGTCGCCACCGGCAACGTGCACGCGCACCACGAGCGTCGCGCCCAGTTGCAAGACGCGCTCGTCGCGATCAAGCACCGCACCTCGCTCGAGGGCTGCGACCGCGAGCGCCGCGGCAATCACGAGAGCGTCCTCATCGCGCCGGCGGAGATGCTCGAGCGGTTGCCGCGCGAGGCGGCAGAGCGCACCCGCGAGGTTGCCGAGCGCTGCGTCTTCGATCTGACGCAGGAGCTCGGCTACCGCTATCCCGACTTCTCCGACGGGCCGGATCCCGCCGACGTGCAGCTGCGCGAGATCTGCGATCGCGCCTTCATCGACAGATACGCGCAGGCGAACGGCCACAAGCGGCGCGCGCGGGAGCGGCTCGACGACGAGCTGCAGCTGATCTCCCGGCTCGGCCTCGCCGGCTTCTTCCTCCTGCACTGGGAGGTGCTGGAGCTCGCGCGCGACTGTGCGCTCGAGGTGCGCGGCCCCGGCAGCCCGCGGCACGCGCTGCCACCCGGTCGCGGACGCGGCTCGAGCGTCGGCTCGATCGTCTGTTACCTGACCGGCCTCTCGCACGTCGACCCGGTCGAGGCGGGGCTGTCGCTCGGCCGTTTCATCAACGACGAGATGGTCGCGGTGCCCGACATCGACCTCGACTTCCCGCGCGAGATTCGCGAGAAGCTGATCGTCAGGGTGACCGAGCGGTGGGGCCGCGAGCATGCGTCGCTCGTCGCGAGCTTCGCCACCTATCGCAGCCGCGGGGCGATCCGCGACATCGGCAAGGCGCTCGGCCTGCCGTTCGCCGAGCTCGAGCGGCTCGCGCGCGTGACCGACGGCTGGGACGCGACGCGGATCGCCGACGAGCTCGACGGCATGCCGGGCACGCACACCGGGCCGCGCTGGGACGCCTTCCGCACGCTGACGCGCGAGATCTCCGGCCTGCCGCGCCACATCAGCCAGCACCCGGGCGGCATGGTCATCTCGACGCGCCCGCTGATCGACCTCGTGCCGGTGCAGCCCGCCGCGATGGCCGGGCGGCAGATCTGCCAGTGGGACAAGGACAGCTGCGGCGACGCAGGCTTCCTGAAGATCGACCTGCTCGGGCTCGGGATGCTGTCGGCGGTCGAGGATGCGATCGACCGCATCGCGCGGCTCCGCGGCGAGACGATCGACCTCTCGCGGATCCCGCTCACCGATCCCGCCGTGTACGCCGAGATCCAGCAGGCGGACACGATCGGCGTCTTCCAGATCGAGAGCCGCGCGCAGATGCAGAGCCTTCTGCAGACACGCCCCGAGAACCTCGACGACCTGACCGTGCAGGTGGCGCTCGTCCGTCCCGGCCCGATCCAGGGCAAGGCCGTGCATCCGTACATCAATCACCGTCAGCGGCTGCGCGAGGATCCGTCGTTCGAGCCGCCGGTCGAGCACGAGTCGCTGCGCGAGGCTCTGCGCGACACGCTCGGCGTCGTCGTCTTCCAGGACCAGGTGCTCGACGTCGCCATGGCCGCAGCCGGCTTCTCGATCGGCGAGGCAGAAGGCCTGAGACGCGCGATGAGCCGCAAGCGCAGCGAGGAGGCGATCGAGGCGTACCGGCCGCGCTTCGTCGCGGGCTGCCTCGACAACGGCATCACCGAGGCGACCGCACACGTGATCTACGACAAGCTCGTCGGTTTCGCGGGCTTCGGCTTCCCGAAGTCGCACGCGGCTGCGTTCGGCCTGCTCGCGTACCAGTCGGCCTGGCTGCGCCGCTACTACCCGGCCGAGTTCCTCTGCGCGCTGATGAACGCGCAGCCGATGGGCTTCTACCCGCCGTCGTCGCTCGTGCGTGACGCACAACGGCGCGGGGTGGAGGTGCGGCCGCCGCACGTCGACCGCTCGGAAGCGCAGTGCTCGATCGAGGAGGGCGCTGTGCGCGTCGGGCTCGGCTACGTGCAGTCGGTCGGCGAGGCCGACGCGCGAACGCTCGAAGAAGGGAGGCCGTACGCAGGGCTGGGCGATCTCGCGCGGCGTGTCTCGGTGAAGAAGGACGCGCTCGAGTCGCTCGTCGCCGCGGGTGCGTGCGACCACTGGGGCGAGCGGCGTGCGCTGCTCTGGCAGCTCGGCGTCACCGCTCGCGGCGAGACGGTCGGCGGCGGCAACCGCCAGCTCGCGCTGCCGCTCGAGCCGACCGCCGAGACGCCCGACCTGCCTGCGCAGACCGCGTGGGAGCAAATGCTGGCCGACTACAAGCACACCTCGCTCTCGGTCGGCGTGCATCCGCTGCAGCTGCTGCGCCCGCACCTGCCGGCCGGCGTGACGACGAGCGCCGACCTGCCCGAGACCCCGAACGGGACGCTGATCGAGTTGGCGGGGATGGCCGTCGCGCGCCAGCGGCCGGCGACGGCGAACGGCGTCGTCTTCATGCTGCTCGAGGACGAGTACGGCCAGGCGAACCTGATCGTGCCGCCACCGGTGTACGAGCGCTACCGGGCGATCGTGCGCGGCGAGCCGCTCCTGCTCGCGCGCGGCAAGCTCGAGCGGCACGGCCGCAACGTCAACCTGCTCGTGGCCTCGCTCGAGTCCCTCGGCCCGCTCGCCCGCGAGGCGGCGAGTGAGGCAGAGGTCGTCTCGTCACTCCCGAAGGCGCACCACTTCGGTCACCGCTGAGGGAGTTCGAACCTGGTCGTGTCAGGAACGGCCGTGTCCGACATGGGAAGCGCACTTCCCAATGGCTGCCACCAGACTGGTCTCGATGCGAGATGTCCAGTCGGAACACCCGAACGCCGCCTGTCAGGCGGGAGGCTGGCGCTGCTCGCTCGGGCTCGCATGCGCCGACAGGTTGTACGCCGAGTTGACGAGCCCGACGTGCGTGAACGCCTGCGGGAAGTTGCCGAGCAGCCGCTTCGCGACCGGGTCGTACTCCTCCGAGATCAGGCCGAGGTCGTTGCGGAGCGCGAGCAGCCGCTCGAAGAGCTGCGCGCGCCTCGTCGCGCCGTCCCTGCATCACGAGCGCGTCGACGAGCCAGAACGAGCACGGCAGGAACACGCCCTCGCCGCCCGGCAGGCCGTCGACGTCGTTCATCTGCTTGACGGCGTACCGCTCGACGAAGCCGTCGCGCGTCAGGTCGCGTTGGATCGCGTCGATCGTGCCGGCCACCCGCGGGTCGGTCGCCGGCAGGAAGCCGACGAGCGGGATCAGGAGGGTCGACGCGTCGAGCTCGTCGGAGCCGTACGACTGCATGAACGAGTTGCGCTCGCGTGTCGAACGCCTCACGGCAGACCTCGTCGTGAATCGTCTGCCGGATCTGGCGCCACTTGTCGATCGGCCCCGGCAGGTCGAAACGCTCGACCGTGTCGACGGCGCGGTCGAACGCGACCCACGCCAGCACTTTCGAGTGGGTGAAGTGACGGCGTGGGCCGCGCACCTCCCAGATGCCCTCGTCGGGGCGATCCCAAGCGCCCTCGAGGAAGTCCATCAGGTTTCGCTGCAGCGACCATGCGTGGTCGTCGGCGGGCAGCCCGTGCGAGCGCGCCTGGTGCAGGGAGTCCATCACCTCGCCGTAGACGTCGAGCTGGAACTGATCGTGAGCCGCGTTGCCGATGCGCACCGGCTGCGAGCCCTCGTAGCCGGGGAGCCAGTCGACCTCGTACTCGCGGATGCGCCGCTGCCCGCCGACGCCGTAGAGGATCTGCGCCTTCGCGGGATCGCCGGCAACCGCGCGCAGCAGCCAGTTGCGCCACGCGCGCGCTTCGTCGATGAAGCCGGCGTTCATCAGCGCGAAGAGCGTGAACGTCGCGTCGCGCAGCCAGCAGTAGCGGTAGTCCCAGTTGCGAACGCCGCCGATCTGCTCGGGCAGCGACGTCGTCGGCGCGGCGACGATGCCGCCCGTCGGTTCGTACGTCAGCGCCTTCAGCGTCAGCAGCGAGCTGTGCACCGCCTCCCGGTAGTCGCCGTGATAGGCGCAGGCGCCCATCCACTCGCGCCAGTAGGCCTCGGTGTCACGAAGCGCAGCTTCCGGATCGACCGGCGTCGGAAGCCGCTCGTTCGACGGGAACCACGTCAGGACGAACGGAACGCGCTCACCCGCTCGCACCGAGAAGCGCGCGACGTGCGACATGTCTTTCGGCTCGAGGTCGACCGGTGTTCGCACGGTGATCCCGTCCGGGCCGCCAAGCGCCAGCAGCGTCTCGTCGTCGAGCCGCTGCATCCAGGGGATCACCGAGCCGTAGTCGAGGCGGATCGTCAACTCGGTGCACATCTCGACGCGACCCTCGAGCCCCTCGACGATGCGAACGATGTCGGGCGCATTCCCACGCGGCGGCATGAAGTCGATCACGCGCACGCGGCCGGTCGAGGTCTTCCACTCGCTCTCGAGCACGAGCGTGTTCTCGCGGTAGCAACGCGAGGTCGCAGGCCCGCCCTCGTCGGGCGCGATCAGCCAGCGGCCGTTCTCGGGTGTGCCGAGCAGCGCGCCGAAGCAGGAGGACGAGTCGAATCGCGGGAAGCAGAGCCAGTCGACCGAGCCCGAACGACCGACGAGCGCAGCGGTCTGCAGGTCGCCGACGATGCCGTAGTCCTCGATGCGCTCCACGTCGCTACCGATTCTCGATCTCGAGCGCGTACTCGGGCAGCCGCTTGGCGACCGCTCGGTTGAAGTCGCGCAGGTAGGGGTCGGGGTCGTCGAGTGTCTGCGCGTAGTTGTCGCGCAGGTCCGCCAGGAGCTCGGTGCCTGTCTCGACCGCGTCGACGTAGTCGCCGTACAGCTCCTCCGCCTCGTCGCGCTCGGCAGCGTTGTACTGCTCGAGCCTCGTCGCGACGTCCTCGAGCACGTCGCGGTGCTCGCGCAGGAAGAGGTCGAGTTGCGCATCGATCACCGTGGCGTACTTCGAGCGGCGGAAGATCATGCGAGCTCGCGGTACAGGTCGAGGTGAGCCGCGGCCGACGCATCCCAGGTCAGCTCGCGACGCGCGGCGTCGGCCCCGGCTCGCGCACGCGCGAGCACATCGGCGTCGCTGAGCAGCTCCTGCACGGCCTGCTGTGAACGCATCGACGTCGCCGGCCGGCACGACCGCACCTGCACCGAATGCACGAATCGGCTCGCCGAGACCGGCGACGTCGTAGACGACGGACGGCACGCCGGCTCCGAGTGCCTGCAGGAGTGCGCCCGACTGGTCGAGCTCGGCGCGATACGGGAACACGGCCACGGTCGCCTCCGAGAGGCGGCGGTCGAGCTCCGACTGTGGCAGGTATCCGAGCTGCCACTCGACCCGCTCTGCGTCGAGGTACTCGTCGAGCGGCATCGCGGGATCGCCCGCGACGACGAGACGTGCCTCGGGAATGCGCCGCGTCACCTCGATCGCGTCGGGCAGGCCCTTGTACGGCCGGATGACGCCGAGCGAGAGCAGCGTGCGCCCGTCGTCGGCGCGCGTCGCTGCACTCGGGTAGACAGGGTGGGGGATGACGCGGGCGTCGATGCCGAGCTCCGCCAGCGTCTCGCGGCCGCGCTCGCTGTGCACGACCACTCGATCGAAGCGCTCGAGCAGCCGCCGCCAGAGGTCGCGCTTACCGGCCGTGCGGCGTGGCAGCAGGTCGTGGGCGGTGAAGACCGCAGGCGAGCGAAAGCGCAGGTGCACATCGGCTTGCGGGAGCGCGAGCCACTGCACGTGCACCACGTCGGGGTGCGCGGCGGCGAGTGACGCCATGACGCCGACGTGCTCCACCGCCTTCAGCGGCAACCGCGCGCGCGAGCGCTTGAAGAGCCGAGAGGAGAGCGGGTAGAACCGCCGGTGCACGCGGTAGCCGTCGGGCGGCGGGACGTCTCCGAACCGGAAGTGCGACGTCAGCAACTCGACGTCTGCTCCGGCGCGTGCGAGCCCTGCGGCGAGCTGATGGTCGTACCACGGGGTGAACGCCGGCGGATCGGCGAGCAGGACGCGCACCGAAGTAGCGTAGTCGTGTGCTCGTCCGCAGCTGGAACCTCTTCCACGGCAACACCAAGCCGCCGCAGCGTCGTGCCTTCCTGGACGAGATGCTCCGCCTCGCCACGGTCGACAACCCTGACGTGCTCTGCGTCCAGGAGGTGCCGGCGTGGGCGCTCGGCAAGTTCACGGTCGGAGACCTCGCCGCCCGGCCCGTACTCGGCCCGCTGTGGATCACCCGCCGGCTCGGGCGCGCGCTGACCGAGCCGAACCACGGTCTCTTTCGCTCGGCGTTCTCCGGCCAGGGGAACGCCATGATCATCGGCGGCACGCTGCGACTGCTCGGCCACCGGGTGATGACGCTGAACACGCGGCGCTTCCGTGACGCGCAGGCTCGCGCAATGGAGCTGACGCCCGTCGCGCGGCTCGCCTGGGCCAAGGAGCGGCGAATCGTGCAGGCCGTGCGGCTCGACGACGGCGCCGGCACGACCTATCTGCTCGCGAACACGCACTGCACGAGCTATCCGCCCGACGAGCGGCTGCCCGACGCCGAGTTGCTGCGCGCAGCCTGGTTCGCCTCGTCGCTCGCGCGGCCCGAGGACGTCGTGATCCTCGCCGGCGACTTCAACGTCAGAGCCGAGCGCTCCCGCACGTTGCGCGACCTGACCGGGCCTGAGTGGGGGTTCTCGCAACCCGGCCCCGGCATCGACCACGTGCTCGTACGCGGCGCGCCCGTGTCGGAGGTGCGGCGCTGGCCCGACGCACAACGCGCGCACGACGACCGGCTGTTGTCGGATCATGCACCGGTGGAGGTCGACATCGGATGAGCTGGGCAGACGAACGGGCGCGGTTCCCGGTGCTCGAGCAGTTCGCGTACTTCAATGCCGGCACCAACGGCCCGCTGTCGCGGCAGACCCTCGACGCGATGGCCGAGCTGCGCAGCTGGGAGGCCACCCACGGTCGCGCCGGGAAGGCGTACTTCGACGCCATGATCGAGCGAATGGAGCGCGTGCGTGCGCTGCTTCGCGCAGCAGCTCACCGTGCCGACCGAGAATGTCGCGCTGACCGAGTCGACGACGCAGGGCGTGCACGTCGTCGTCACCGGGCTCGCGCTCGGCCCGTCCGACGAGGTCGTGACGACCGACGCCGAGCATTTCGGGCTCTCAGGCCCGCTGTTCGCGTCGGACGCGTCGCTCCGCATTGCACGCGTGCGCGACGTGCCGGCGAAGGATGTCTTCGAGCTCGTGCGCCGCGAGGTGACGCCGCGTACGAAGCTGATCGCGCTCTCGGCTGTCTCGTGGTTCGACGGGAAGGTGTTCCCGTGGCAGGAGCTGCGGGAGGCGACCGGGGTTCCGATTCTCGTCGACGGTGCTCAGTCCGCCGGTGCGATCGACGTCGACGCGACCGAGGCGGACTTCTACACGGTGAGCGCGCAGAAGTGGCTCTGCGGGCCGGATTCGACGGGTGCGCTCTACGTGCGCGACCCCGAGCAGCTGCCGCCGAGGCTCGTCGGCTACCCGGCGCAGGCCTCGTACGACATCGCCGCGGGGACGTGGGAGCCGAAGCCGGGAGCGGCGCGCTTCGACACCGGTTTCCATCCGCCGTCGTCGTCGGCCGGGCTCGAGGCAGCGCTCTCCGGGCTACCGGCTGGACGCTTCGCTCGCGCCGCCGAGCTGACCGCGTACTGCCGCGCCGCGCTCGTGGACGCGGGCCACGACGTCGTGACCGAAGCGGGCCAGGCGACGCTGCTCTCGTTTCGTGCACCCGGCGATGCTGCAGAGGCGTCGGCCGCGCTCTACGCACGCGGTGTCAGCCTGCGCGACATCCCCGGGACCGATCTGCTGCGAGCGTCGGTCGGCTGGTGGAACGACGAGTCGGACGTCGACCGGCTCGTCGCGGAGCTGAGCGCGCTCTAAGCCGCGTCGGCCTGCGTGCGCAGCCCGAGCTCGCCCGCGATCGGCTGCAGGGCCGCGATCACGTTCGTGATGTGCTCGTCGAGGTCGAGCTCGAGCAGCTCGGCGCCCTCGTAGACGTCGTCGCGCGAGACACCCGCCGCGAACGACGGCTGCTTCAGCTTCTTCTTGACCGACTTGGGCTCGAGCCCCTCGAGGCCGGTGGGCCGGACGAGCCCGCACGCATGCACGAAGCCTGAGAGCTCGTCACACGCGAAGAGCGCGCGCTTGAGCGGCGTGTCGCGCGGCAGCGAGAGGTGGTTGGCGTGCGAGAGGACTGCGTCGATCACTTCCTCCGGATAGCCCTCCTCGCGCAGGATCGCGGCTCCGTCCTGAGGGTGCTTGTCGAGCGTGGGGTGGATCTCGTAGTCGAAGTCGTGCAGCAGTGCCGCGACCCGCCAGAGCTCCTCGTCGCCGCCCAGCCGCCCCGCATAGGACGCGGTCGAGGCCTCGACCGCCAGGGCATGCCGGATCAGCGCCTCGCTCTTGGTGTAGCGATTCAGCGTCTCCCAGGCTTGTGCGCGGGTGGGTGCCACAGCGCGGTTAGCATAGTCCGCTTCGTGTCCTCCACAGTCGTCAGGCCCACGTCGGAATCCTTCGTGATCGAGGGCGGTCACCCGCTCTCGGGCACGCTCCGCGCCTCCGGGAACAAGAACGGCGTTCTGCCGGTCCTCGCCGCGTGCCTCCTCACCGAGGAGGAGGTGATGCTGAGCAACGTCCCGCGCATCCGCGACGTCGACACCATGCTCGCGCTGCTCTCGAGTCTCGGCGCCGACGTGGAATGGATCGGTGCGAACGAGGTGCGTGTCCAGGCGCAGGACGTCGGACACGAGATCGACGAGGAGCTGGCGAGCAAGATTCGTGCGTCGTTCCTCCTCGCCGGCCCGCTGCTCGCACGCCACGGCCGCGTCAGCGTCCCGCCGCCCGGCGGCGACGTGATCGGCCGCAGGCGGCTCGACCCGCACATCCACGCGTTCGCCGAGCTCGGCGCGCAGCTGGAGTACGACGGCCGCTACGAGTTGTCGGGACGGCTCGCCGGCGCGCACATCCACCTCGACGAGGCGTCGGTGATGGCGACCGAGAACGCGGTGATGGCGGCGACGATCGCGCCGGGCAAGACGATGATCTCCAACGCCGCGAGCGAGCCGCACGTGCAGGACCTCTGCCGCTTCCTGAACACGCTCGGCGCGAAGATCGAGGGCGTCGGCTCGAACGTGTTGCACGTCAACGGCGTCGAGCGGTTGTTCGGCGGGTCACACTCGATCGCCCCCGAGCACATCGAGGTCGGCAGCTTCATCGGGATGGCCGCCGTCACCGGCGGTGACCTGACGATCGAGGGAATCGTCCCCGACGACCTCTGGCCGGTGCTGCCGGTGCTGCGGCGCCTGGGGGTCGAGGTCGAGCTCGGTGACGACTGGGTGCACGTCCCGCCCGACCAGCAGCTCGTGATCGTCGACGACCTCGGCGGCGCGATCCCGAAGGTGGAGGACGGCCCCTGGCCGGCGTTCCCCGCCGATCTCACCTCGATCGCCGTGATCGTCGCCACGCAGGCAAAGGGCACCGTGCTCGTGTTCGAGAAGATGTTCGAGAGCCGTCTGTTCTTCGTCGACAAGCTCGTCTCGATGGGCGCGCGGATCATTCTCTGCGATCCACATCGCGTGGTCATCACCGGGCCGTCGGCGCTCTTCGGCCAGCGCATGTCGAGCCCCGACATCCGCGCCGGCATGGCAATGGTGATCGCGGCGCTCTGCGCCGAGGGGACGTCGATCATCGGCGACGCGTACCAGATCGACAAGGGCTACGAGCGCATCGACGAGCGCCTCCGCGCGCTCGGCGCACGCATCGAACGCGTCGAGGGATAGCTAGCGCGGACGCACGCTGTGCGTCGACGCGAGCGCCTTCGTCACGGCAGCGCCGGCGTCGAGCGTGCCGAAGCCGAGCTCGGTCGACCAGACGCCGTGCGCCGAGGCGGTGCTCGTCAGGATCGACGCGACCGACGATGCGTTGAGCAGCGGGTTCGCCGCCCAGACGAGCGCGGCCGCGCCCGCCACTTCGGGCGCCGAGTACGAGGTGCCGGACCCGAGGCCGTAGCCGGCGGTGCCGGGCGCTGAGGCGAAGAGCGTGTTCGAGGCGCTCGCTGCGATGGCGCCGAGCACGCCGACCCCGGTGCGAGCAGGTCGACGTAGCGGCCGGTGGTCGAGAAGGTCGCGCGGGTCCCGGTCGGCGTCGAGGCGCCGACGGCGAGGCCGTCCCGCCCGAGCAGCGCCGCAGGGTACGAGGCGCGGTTGCCGCTCTGGCCGCCGTTACCGGCGGCGGCGACGAGCAGCACGCCCTTCTTCGTCGCGTATCTGACCGCCGCGCGCTCGGTGGCCGAGGTCTGCGAGCCGCTCAGGCTCAGGTTGACGATGCGTGCGCCGTGGTCGACGGCCCAGACGATGCCGGCCGCCTCGTCGACGTCGGAGAACGTCGCGCCGCGGCTCGCCTGGACGACCATCAGGTGAGCCTGGCCGCCGAAGCCCGCGGCGAGCGACGCGACGAACGTTCCGTGACCGACCGTGTCGTCGACGCCGGTCGAGCCGTTGGTGACGTTGTAGGTGACCGGATGCCTGGAGGCGAGCGCGGGCGACGAGAGGTCGGCGCCCGTGTCGACGACGCGCGATCGTGACCGCAGCGGCACCGTCGAGCACCGCCACAGGTACCTGGTCGAGATGCGTCGCGGCGGTCTGCCACTCGGCCGCAGCGCTCGGCAAGGGGACGGCTGCTTCGGCGCGGGTGCGCGGCACGAGCGCGCGCACGAAGCGGATGCCCGGGCGCGCGCGCAACGAACGCGCGTCGGTCACCTCGACGGTCGCGACGTGGAGCGCAGGGATGCGGGAGATGACGTGCAGCCCGTGCAGCGCCGAGGGCGTGCGGTACCCCACCGACATCGCCCTGTCGGCCTGAGCCACGGGTGCACTCAGCAATGCCAGCGCCGCCGCAGTACAACAACCAACCCTCATCCCCATGAGTCGCCCAAACTCAATGTAGGTCGGGAATGGGTTGCTGTCGATGGGCCGCGCGACCCACCGTTGCGAGTCGTATCGGGCCGAGGCGCTAGTCTCAGCCCGCATGACGGGCACACAGACAGGAGTGCGGATCGCGCTTGCCGCCGAAGGATCGGCGAACGTGGCGACCGGCCTGCCGGTGCTCGACCACCTGATCACCGAGCTCGCGCGCACCGCGCGCTTCAAGGTCTCGCTCGAGGTCGCGCCGGAGAGCACGGACGAGGCTGTCGCAGCGGCCGGGCGCGCATTCGGCACGGAGCTCACCCAGCGCCTCGAGCGTGGCGCGGGCAGCGGCTGGGCGCTCGTGCCCGCCGCGGAGGCGCTCGCGTCGGCCGCGCTCGAGTACGGCGCCGAGCCGCGACTCGTCACCAACGTCGACTTCTCGGGTCAGCGTGTCGGCGGTCTCGCGACCGATGTCGCGTCGCGGTTTCTCAAGGAGCTGGCCGAGGGCGCGCGCCTCAACCTCCACGTCAGGTTGCTGGAGGGAACCGATCCGCAGCACGTCCTGACCGCGATCTTCAAGGCGGTCGGCGCGGCGCTCGGCCAGGCGTGCCGGCCCGCACCCGCAGCGTCACCCGACGAGGAGGTCTCATGAAGGACGTCGTTCGCACCGAGGCAGCACCTGCACCGTTCCAGGGCGCGCCGTATTCGCAGGCGGTCAAGGCGAACGGCTTCGTCTTCGTCTCGGGGCAGCTCTCGCTGCGGCCGGGCGACAAGGATCTCTCGGCCGGCGAGATCGGGCCGCAGACCGAGCAGGTGTTCGCGAACCTGCGCGCGATCCTCGAGGAGGCCGGCTCGTCGCTCGAGCAGCTTGTGAAGACGACGGTCTTCCTGCAGAACCTCGACGACTTCGCGGGAATGAACGAGGTCTACTCGAAGCACGTCGGCGACACTCCGCCTGCGCGCTCGACGGTCGAGGTCGCAAAGCTTCCTTCCGGCGCGCTCGTCGAGATCGAAGCGATCGCACTCGCGCCGTAAGGGTGACCAAGCGGATCGAGGACTACGTCCGGTCGCTCGACCTCGGCGCGTACGTCGTCGGCGGGGCGGTTCGCGACGAGCTGCTGGGCGTCGACTCGAAGGACGCGGACTTCCTCGTCCCGGGCGTCGACATCGCCGGGCTGCGAGCGGCGCTGCTCCCGCACGGCGGGACCGAGGAGCTCGTCGTCGCCGGGCGAGCGGTCGGCGTGAGGCACTACCCGCGGGACCGCGCGATCCGCGCAGTCGTTCCTTCCGGCATCGAGCTCGCACCGCCGCGACGCGAAGTGTCGACGGGGCCGGGCCGGCACGACTTCGAGATCGTCGTCGACCCCGCGGCGACCGTCGAGGAGGATCTCGCCCGGCGCGACTTCACGATCAACGCGATGGCCCGCCGGCTCGATGACGGCGAGCTGGTCGATCCGTACGGCGGCGAGCCGGATCTGCGCGAGCGGCTGCTGAAGACCGTCTCCGCGAACAGCTTCGCCGAGGATCCCCTGCGGATCGTGCGTGGGCTCCGCTTCATCTCGCAGTTCGATCTCGACCCCGACCCCACGACGCTGCAGCAGATGCGCGACGAGGCGCCGTCGGTGAGCCTCGTCTCCGGTGAGCGGATCGGCGGCGGTCTCGCGGCGGACGGGCTGGGGGAGCTGTCGAAGCTCCTCCTCGGCACCCACCCGGCGAAGGCGCTTCGGATCGCCCGCGACACGGGCGTGCTCGTGCAGCTGCTGCCGGAGCTCGAGCCGGCGATCGGCTTCGAGCAGGAGAGCCGCTACCACGCTCTGACGGTCGACGAGCACACGTTCGCGGTCGTGCAGGCTGCTGCCGACGCGGGGACGCCGCTGCGGGTTCGGCTCGCGGCGCTCTTCCACGACGCGGGCAAGCCCCAGGTCGCCTGGCGCGGGACGGACGGGCGGTTGCACTACTACGCGAAACGCGGCTACGCCACCAAGAGCCACGAGCAGGTGAGTGCCGAGCTCGCCGGCGCGGCTCTCAGCCGGCTGCGCTACCCGACCGACCTGCGCAAGCGAGTCGTGCGCATCGTGCGCGCGCACATGTTCGACCCGGGGAAAGGCGACGCGCTGCGCGCGCGCAAGCTGCTGGCGCGGTTCGGCGACAGCCTCGCGTTCGACCTCCTCGACCACAAGGAGGCCGACCTGCGCGGCAAAGGCGACCGCCCGCGGCAGGACGAGCTCGACCGGCTTGCGCGCTTTCGCGTCGTGCTGGAGCAGGAGCGGGGGAGCCCGCACCGCCTGCGCGACCTTGCGGTCTCCGGCGACGATCTCGTCGCACTCGGTCACAAGCCCGGGCCGGAGATCGGCCGCACGCTCCAGGCGCTCTTGCACGAGGTCGTGCGCGACCCGAGCCTGAACACGCGCGAGCAGCTGCTCGAGCGGGCGCGGGAGCTGCTCTCGTGATCCGGTGGGACGAGCCCGGGTATGTCGTCGCGTTCACGACCCGCCTCGGCGGCGTCAGCGAGGCGCCATATGACTCCCTCAACCTGACACGTGGAACCGGCGACAGCCCTGAGCGCGTCGAGGAGAACCGTCGGATCGCGTGTGAGTCACTCGGCCTGCCTGCCGAGCGGCTCGCCTTCAACCGGCAGGTGCATTCGCCGACCGTGCATCGCGCGACGCCAGGGTTGCGCGGCGTGGCGGGCGACGGCCTCTGGACGGAGGATGCAGACGTGCCGCTGCTCGCGATGTCCGCCGACTGCCTCCCGATCGCCGTCGCGCGCACCGGCGACGGGCCGCGCGCGCTCGCAGTCCTTCATGCGGGCTGGCGCGGGCTCTCGGAAGGGGTCGTGCAGGCCGGAGTGGCGGCGCTCGGGCCGGGCGAGAAGGCGGCCGTGATCGGGCCGGCGATCGGCCCGTGTTGCTACGAGGTCGGGACGGAGGTGTCGGACCTCTTCGACGCCGACCTGACGCACGACGGCAAGCTCGATCTCTGGTCCGCTGCCGAACGCGCGCTTCGCACGGCGGGCGTGACTCGCGTCGACCGCCTCGACCTCTGCACGCGCGACCACCCCGAGCTCTTCTTCTCCCACCGCCGCAATGGCCGCGCACGCGGCGTGCAAGGAGTGATCGGTGCTGTCGCCTGAGCAGATCCGTGCGCGCCTCGCGGAGGTGCAGCGACAGGTCGGGCCCGACGTGACCGTCGTCGCCGCGACGAAGTACGTCTCGCTCGCCGACATGGGATCGCTCGCCGAAGCCGGCGTCACGGTCGTCGGCGAGAACCGCGCCCAGGATCTCGAGGCCAAGCACGCGGAGTACGGCGACGCCTTCCGCTGGCACTTCATCGGTCAGCTGCAGTCGAACAAGGTGAAGGTCGTGAATCGCATCTGCGAGCTCGTGCATTCGCTCGACTCGGACTCGGCGGCCCGGCGGCTCGAGGTGCCCGCGCTCGTGCAGGTCAACCTGGCGGGGGAGACGTCGAAGGGCGGGATCGAACCGGCTGAGCTCGAGGCGTATCTCGGCTACGACGTACGCGGCCTCTCGACGATGCCCCCGGCCGCATCCTCGCCCGAGACCTCGCGCGCCTGGTTCGCCCGGCTACGCGCGCTGGCGGAGCAGCACGATCTGCAGGAGCTCTCGATGGGCACCACGCAGGACTTCGCGGTCGCCGCCGAAGAAGGAGCGACCTACGTACGCGTTGGCTCGATCCTGTTTCGCGACTAGGATTTGCGACCCATGGCGCTCGGAGATCTCTGGAACCGCACCCTCGTCTACTTCGGCATCGCCGAGGAGGACGACGACTGGGAAGACGAAGACGGCTACGCCGCCGAGGAGAGCCTCGAGCAGAGCTATCGCGAGCGGCCGAACGTCCGGCGCCTGACGCCGCGCCGGCGAGGTCAGGATTTCGACGACTGGACGGAGTCCGAGGCCGACTCGCCGACCTCGCGCGCGCCCGCCGTCCGCCAGCGCGAACCGCGCGAGCCTCGCGCGCGGGAGTCGCCGCAGCGCGTAGCACGCATCGAGGCAGTGCCCAACCCGAGCAGCGTCAAGGTGCACCTCGTCCTGCCGCGCAGCTTCAACGACGCGCAGCAGATCGCCGACAAGTACAAGCAGGGCATCCCGGTCATCCTCAACCTGCAGAGCGCGGACACCGAGCTCTCGAAACGGCTGATCGACTTCGCGAGCGGTCTCACCTATGCGCTGAACGGGGGCATGCAGCGGGTCGCCGACAAGGTGTTCCTGCTCACGCCGCGGAACGTCGAGGTCTCGGCGGAGCAGCGCGCGGCGCTGCTCGAGCGCGGCGGCTTCTTCAACCAGGCCTGACAGGCGTAGGAAAAGCCCTCAACGGCGCGAAGGGAGCCGCGTGGCGCTCGACGCACTCACCGAAGTCGAGCTGTTCGTGGACGTCTTCATCGGCGTCTACACCCTGGCGATCCTGGCGTACATCCTGACGTCCTGGGTGCGGCTGCCCTATTCGCTGCAGCCGGTCCAACGCTTTCTCTACGACGTCTGCGAGCCGTACCTGCGTCTCTGGCGGCGGATCATCCCGCTCTCGAGGGGGCCGATCGACTTCACGCCGATGATCGCCGTCATTGCCCTGGTCTTTTTCAACCGCATCCTGATCGCGGTTCTCGAGTTGCTGCACTAGGAGAGGAGAGGCATGCGTTACACACCGGTTGAACTGAGGCACGTGAAGCTCGGGCGCTCCTGGCGCGGCTACACGAGGCACGAGACCGACAAGCTGCTGGAGGACGTCGCCGACAGCTTCGAGGACGTCTGGCGCGAGCGCGGCGAGCTGACCGACAAGCTGCACGAGGTGCAGAAGACGCTCGACGAGGTCAAGCAGCGCGAGGCGCTGCTGGCGTCGACGCTCGTCTCGGCCGAGCGCGCGGCCGTCGAGGCCAAGGAGGCAGCGCGGCGCGAGGCCGACCTGATCGTGGCCGAGGCCCACGGCGAGGCTCGCTCTGTCACCCGCGCCGCCCAGGCCGAGCGGGAACGGCTCTTCGCCGAGGCGCGGCGCGTCGAGACGCTGCTGCGTGCGGCGCTCGGGATGATCGAGGAGTCGCAGGCGCCCCGGCAGGAGGAGGCCGAGCCCGGCGCACCGGCGCTCGAGTACTGGCCGCGGCGCGAGGACACGCGGGAGTTCCACCCCGTCGCGGTCGAGGCTGAACCTGAGCCTGAGCCCGAGCCGGCGCAGTTGCCTCCCGTCGCCCAGACCGACGAGGAGGACGAGTCCCTGCCCGGGCGCGATTTCGCCTGGGGGTAATCTGAGGCGGGTGAGCCCGTCGACGCGCGTTCAGCTGAGAGTGTCACCCGGAGCGCGGCAGGCGTGCGTCGTCGGGCGGCACGGCGACGCGTGGAAGGTGCGCGTCGCGCCTGCACCCGAGAATGGCAAGGCGAACGCGGCGGTCGTCGAGCTGCTTGCCGACACGCTGGCGCTGCCACGCGCCGGCGTCTCGATCGTTTCCGGCCACGGCTCGCGGGACAAGACAGTCGCGCTGCAAGGCATCGATCCCGAACAGACCGAGCGGCTGCTTGCCGAGGCGAGCGCTGCGGGAAAGGACCCCGAGTGACTAGCACCGACACCGATGAGTTCCGCACGCTGCTCGAGCAGGAGCGTCAACGCCTGACCAGCGCGGTCGGGTTCCTGCACGACGAGAACCCCGGCACGATCGAGGATGAGCTCGGCGAGGTGGGGAGCGGCGGCACGGACAACCATCTCGGGGACACCGCCTCGGCGACGTTCGACCGCGAGCTCGACCAGGGGCTCGAGGAGGGGGCGCAGCAGACGCTCGTCGAGATCGACGCGGCGCTGAAGCGGATCGAGGACGGCACCTACGGGATCTGCGAGGTCTGCGGCAAGCCGATCCCGCCGGATCGCTTGCGCGCCATCCCGTGGGCGAAGCTGTGCATCGAGGATCAGCGGCGCGTCGGGTGATCCCGGAGGCGCCTCCGGGAGCCCGCACGAACGGGCTCGCGCCCGTCTCCGTCGCCGAGCGCTCGCTCGCAGCGGGCGCCTGGCAGTGGGCCGGGCTCGTCGCGGTGGCCCTCGCAGCGGTGATCGCCGACCAGGTGACGAAGCACGTCGTGACACGGACGCTCGAGCTCGACGACTCGGTGCACGTCGCCGGGCCGTTGACGATCCATCACGTCCAGAACTCGGGTATCGCCTTCGGGCTCTTCTCGCAGGCGACCGCCGTCGTCACGCTCGTCACGGCGGCAGCCGTCGTCTGGATGGTCGTCTTCTTCGCGCGGTCCGGCTCGCGCCACCCGGTGCTGCCGGCGGCGCTCGGCCTGCTGATCGGCGGCAGCCTCTCGAACCTCGTCGACCGGATCCGCCTGCATCACGTGACCGACTTCATCGATCTCGGGTTCTGGCCGGCGTTCAACCTGGCAGACACGTTCATCGTCGTCGGCGTCGCGATCCTGCTCGGCGCCCTCGTGCTCGCGGACCGCAAGCCGCGTCCGCCGCGCCGCACGCTCGACGTCGCGGCTCGTTGAACGTTCCGGCGACAGCGGCCGGTGAGCGGCTCGACCGCTTTCTCGCCGCCCACCTGGGCTCGCGCGCGGCTGCCGAGCGCGCGATCGACGCGGGCGCGCTCGTCGACGGCATCGCGCGTCCGAAGAGCTTTCGGCTCGAGGGTGGCGAAGAGGTCGTGCTGCAGGACGAGGTGGCCGTGCCCGACCTGCCGGCGCCGCCGGAGCCCGCGATCGTGTGGGAGGACGAGCACGTGCTGGTGATCGACAAGCCGCCGGGGCTCGTCGTGCACCCCGGCGCGGGACACCCGAGCGGGACGCTCGTGCATGCACTCGCTGGGAAGATCGCCGGCGGCGACCCTGCGCGGCCCGGTGTCGTGCATCGCCTCGATCGCGACACGTCCGGGCTGATGGCGCTCGCGCGCTCGGAGGAGTCCCACCAACGGCTCACGGAGCTCGTGCGGGAGCGCGCGTTCGAGCGCACGTACACGGCGCTCGTGCACGGCAGGCCGCGCTCGCGCACCGGGCGGATCGAGGCGCCGATCGGTCGCGACCGTGGGGATGCGACGCGTGTCTCGCTCGACACGGACACACCGCGCGAGGCGATCACGAACTTCGAGGTGGAGCGCGTCTACCCCGCGCATGCGCTGCTGCGCGTCCGCCTGGAGACGGGGCGGATGCACCAGATCCGCGTTCACCTGGCGGCGATCGACCTGCCGGTCGCCGGCGACGCCACCTACGGGACACCTGAGCCCAACCTGCCGCGGCAGTTCCTGCACGCGTCGGAGCTCGCCTTCCCGCATCCCTTCAGCGGCGAGCGCATCGAGACCGCCTCGCCGCTCCCGGACGATCTCGCGTCGTTCCTCGCAAGCCTGGCTTGACCAGCCATGTCACTGGGTCTGACCCCGGTGGGTGTCTGTTCGAGCCGTGTCGGTGGGTCTGACCCCGGGACGGTGGCCGTTCGGTCAGGCCGGCTTCGCGCGCTTTGCGCTGCTCGAGCACGCCGGCGGTTGCTTCCCTCCGCCGCTGACGGACGCCCGAACGGCCGGTTTGGTCACGCTCCCGGCTACCATGCGGTGTCCGCTGGTCCTTCGAACCGGTGGGAAACCCGAGGTGGATGGTGGCCGGCGCTGACGCCGGCTTCCGCCGAGGCCCCGCCGAGCAGTGCAACCCAAACCTCAGAAAGGGGCCTCGATGCCCGTCGTCTCCATGAAAGAACTCCTGGAGGCCGGAGTCCACTTCGGCCATCAGACCCGCCGCTGGAACCCGAAGATGAAGCGGTTCATCTTCACCGAGCGCGGTGGCATCTACATCATCGACCTCACCCAGACGCAGGAGCTGCTGGACGAGGCGTACAACTTCGCGAAGGCGATCTCCGAGCGCGGTGGCTCGATCCTCTTCGTCGGCACCAAGAAGCAGGCGCAAGACTCCGTCCGCGACGAGGCGTCGCGCGTCGGCATGCCGTACGTCAACAACCGCTGGCTCGGCGGCCTGCTCACGAACTGGCGCACGATCTCCGACCGGATCCAGCGCCTGCACGAGCTGCGCAGCCTGAAGTCGGAGAACATGCTCGGCCTGCTCCCGGCGAAGGAGCGCATCCAGATGGAGGCCGAGCTCGAGAAGCTCGAGTCGAACCTCGGCGGTGTTGCCGACATGCGCCGCCAGCCCGAGGCCGTCTTCATCGTCGACCTCCGCAAGGAGCAGCTCGCGGTGCGCGAGGCGCGCAGGCTCGGTCTGCCGGTGATCGCACTCGTCGACACGAACTGCGACCCGGACGAGGCCCAGTACGTGATCCCGGGCAACGACGACGCGATTCGCTCGTGCTCCGTCGTGGTCAGGGCGATCGCCGACGGCATCGAGGCGGGCAAGAAGCGCGTGACCGAGAACGAGCTGAAGGCGCGCAGTGCCAAGAACGGCGACACGGCCGCCGAGCCGGCAGCCGAGCCCGCGGCAGACGCCGCGCCGGTTGCCGACGCGCCCGCTGCCGAGGCCGAGCCGGCCGCACCGGCCACGCCGGCCGAGCAGCCTGCTCCCGCAGAGCCGGCCGAGACGCCGGCTGCACCGGAGCCCGCCGCAGAGACGACCACCGAGACGACCGGGGAGGAGAGCGCGTGACCGATATCTCGGCCGCACTGGTGAAGCAGCTCCGCGACGCGACGAGCGCGGGGATGATGGACTGCAAGCGCGCGCTCGTGGAGACGAACGGCGACTTCGACGAGGCCGTCAAGATCCTGCGCGAGCGCGGGATGGCGTCGGCCGCCAAGCGGGCCGACCGTGAGACGAGCGAAGGCAAGGTCGGCGTGATGGTGCGCGACAACGTCGGCGCGCTCGTCGCGATCGGCTGCGAGACCGAGCCCGTGTCGAACAACGACGAGTTCCTCGACTACGCGAAGCGGGTGCTCGAGGCCGTGTTCGGCGGCGGCGATGCCTCCGATCTCGAAGAGGAGCGCGTCAATCTGACGGCCAAGCTCGGCGAGAACATCCAGGTCGTCGGCGCGAAGCGGATGGAAGCCGGTGACGGCGAGGTGCTCTCGTCGTACGTGCACGGTCCGGCGAACAAGGTCGGCGCGCTCGTGCGCACCAAGGGCGGCGACGCCGCTACGGCGCGCAGCCTCGCGCTGCACCTGACGTTCGCCCGGCCGACCTACGGCACGCGCGACGAGGTACCGCAGGAGCTCGTCGACGCCGAGCGCGAGATCCTCTCGAACTCCGACGAGGTGCTCTCGAAGCCCGAGAACGTCCGCGAGAAGATCGTCGAGGGCCAGCTGAACAAGAAGTTCTACGGCGAGGCAGTCCTCACCGAGCAGACGTGGTACCGCGCCGACGAGTCGACCGCGTCGACCGGCAAGTACCTCGCCGAGCGCGGAGTGGAGCTCCTCGACTACGCCTGGTACGCGGTTTCCGCGAACTAGCGTGGCCTTCAAGCGCGTCCTGCTGAAGCTCTCCGGCGAGGCCTTGATGGGCTCGCAGGAGTACGGCCTGGACGCGCCGACGGTCGACAAGGTGGCGCGGGAGCTCGTCGATGTCCGCTCCGGTGGGCTCGAGGTCGCGATCGTGATCGGCGGCGGCAACATCTACCGCGGGATGGCCGCCGCCGCCGAAGGGATGGACCGCGCCACCGGCGACTACATGGGGATGCTGGCGACCGTGCTCAACGCGCTCGCCGTGCAGGAGGCGCTCGAGCGCAACGGCGCCGACACCCGGGTGCTCTCGGCGATCGAGGTGCAGGAGGTGGCGGAGCCGTACATTCGCCGCCGGGCGGTGCGCCATCTCGAGAAGGGTCGCGTCGTGATCTTCGCCGCCGGCACGGGCAACCCGTTCTTCACCACCGATACCGCGGCGGCCCTGCGCGCGCTGGAGATCGGCGCCGAGGCGATCCTGATGGCGAAGCACGGCGTCGCAGGCGTCCTCGACGGCGACCCGCGGGAGCACCCGGACGCCAAGCTGATCCCGGAGCTGACCCACCTGCAAGCGATCGAGCAGGGGCTGAAGGTGATGGACACGACGGCGCTCTCGCTGTGCATGGACAATCACCTGCCGATCCACGTTTTCGAGCTCGCGCCGGGCAACATCGGGCGTGTCGCCCGAGGCGAGCATCTAGGCACGATCGTCCGAACACCCGAAGGAGGCGACTCTTGATCGACGACTTTCTCGGCGACGCCACGCAGCGCATGACCAAGTCGGTGGACGCCACGCACGAGCACTTCAACTCCGTCCGCACCGGCCGCGCGACCCCGGCGCTGCTCGACCGCATCACGATCGACTACTACGGGACGCCGACGCCGCTCAAGAACCTGGCGACGATCAACACGCCCGAGCCGCGGATGCTGACGATCCAGCCCTTCGACCCGAGCTCGATCAAGCAGATCGAGAAGACGATCCAGGAGTCGGACCTCGGGCTGACGCCTTCGAACGACGGCAAGCTGATCCGCCTGCCGATCCCGCAGCTGACGGAGGAGCGCCGCAAGGACCTCGTCAAGATCGTGCGCGGGATGGCCGAGGAGGGTCGCGTGTCGGTGCGCAACGTCCGGCGCGATGCGATCAAGCATCTCGAGGAGCTCGCGAAGGGCGGCGACGTCGGAGACGACGACGAGCGTGCAGCCGAGGGTCGCGTGCAGAAGCTCACGGACGAGCACGTCGCGAAGATCGACGATTTGCTGAAGCGCAAAGAGGCCGAGATCATGGAGGTCTAGGCACCTCCATGCGGCTGCTCTCTCGTCTACGAACGCTCGCGCGCATCAGGCCGATGCCGGAGGTCGACCTCCCCGAGGTCGCCGGCTCGGTCGCGATCATCCTCGACGGCAACGGCCGCTGGGCGAAGAAGCGGGGCATGCCGCCCGCGGCGGGTCATCGCGCCGGCGCGCGGACGGTGCGGAAGATCGTCGAGGCGTCGATCGACCTCGGGATCCACGACCTGTCGGTCTTCGCGTTCTCGACCGAGAACTGGTCGCGTCCTCAGAGCGAGGTGGATGCGCTGATGGAGATCTTCGCGGAGACGATCGAGCGCGAGCTGCCCGATCTCGCGGAGCAGGGCGTCCGCGTGCGCTTCATCGGCCGCCGCGACCGCGCGCCCGATGCGCTGCGGGCTCGCATGGAGGCGATGGAGGATCGCACCGAGCTGAACGCGCGCCTCAATCTCTGGGTCGCCTTCGACTACGGCGGCCGTGCAGAGCTCGTCGAGGCCGCGCGCCGGCTGGTCGAGAGCGGGGTGGAGGCACAGGAGATCGACGAGAACGTCTTCGCCGCGAACCTGTTCGCGCCGGAGCTGCCCGACCCCGATCTGCTGATCCGGACGAGCGGCGAGCTGCGCATCTCGAACTTCCTGCTCTGGCAGGTCGCGTACTCGGAGCTCGTGTTCGTCGACAAGCTCTGGCCGGACTTCGACGAGCGTGACCTGCGCGGGGCACTCGCCGAGTACGCGTCGCGCCGCCGCCGGTTCGGCGGCAGGTGAACCCAAGATGAGTAACTGGCTCTCGCGCATCGTGGTCGCGATCGTCGGCCTGCCGATCGTGCTCGGGGTCGTCTACCTGGGCGGCTGGTGGGTGTTCGCGATGGCGACGCTCGCGGCGTTCGTGGCGCTGCACGAGTTCTGGCTGCTGGCGCGGCCACTCGCGCCGCTCGCACCGGCGGGCTACGTCGGCGCAGCGCTCGGGCTCGTCGGCGCCGAGCTCGGCGGCGTCCAGTGGATGGTCGGCGGGCTGCTGACGTCGTTCGTGCTCGCGTTCATCCTGAAGGCGATCTCCGAGGCGCGCGCGGCGGCGACGATCGCGATCAGCGCCACGGTGATGGGCGCCGTGTGGGTCGGCGGCGGCCTCGCGTTCCTGATCCTGCTCCGTGAGCTGCCCGTGCACGGCCGCCTCGCGGCGTTCACGATCCTGCTCGCGGTCTGGGCCGGCGATACGTTCGCCTACTTCGGCGGACGCCTGCTCGGCCGGCACAAGATGGCGCCGGCGACCTCGCCGGGCAAGACGTGGGAGGGGTTCATCGTCGGCGCCGCGGCGACGATCTTCATCACCTTCATCGCGCTCTACAGCCAGGACTTCCTGACGATCACGCAGTCGATCGTCCTCGGCGCCGTCGTCGCGGTCACGGCGCCGATCGGTGACCTCTTCGAGTCGCTCCTCAAGCGCGACATGGACGTGAAGGACACCGGCACGCTGCTCGGCGGCCACGGCGGCATGCTCGACCGCATCGACGCGCTGCTCTTCGCAGCCCCCGCCGCGTACTTCACGATCCTCGCGTTCCTCTAGCCCGAACGCGCCGGGCGTGACACTTCGGTGACGCCACCTCGCGAGCGAGAAACGGCCTTGTGCAGGGAAATGAGGCGTTGCACTTCCGTGTGGGTGGCTGCCACCGCTTACGGAACTGTGACGCGCGTCTCGGGTCAGTCGACGAGCTCGATGCCCGAGTGCGGTCGCGAAGAGGACGGCGTTCTCGAGCGCGTCCTGGAAGGGCAGGCGGGCGCCGCGCAGGTGCTCCGCGCCACGGAGTCCCGCCAGGTCGCAGCCTCTGAGCTCGACCCGCGCGAGCGTCACTCCCGAGAACGTCGCCTGACGCAGCGTGCAACGTTCGAAGAGGACGTCGCTCAGCCTCGCGGCGTAGAAGTCGCATTCCTCCATCCGGCAGTCGCGGAAGATCACGCGCTCGAGCGTCGCGTTGCGCAGCCCTGCAAGATCGAGGCGACAGTCGGCGAAGACCACATCGGTGATCGCCGACTCGCCGAGCTCCGCGCCCGTCAGCCGTGTGTTTCGCAGCTCCGCGCGCCTGATCTGGGCGCGCGGCGCCCGCCGGTTCGCCCAGTCGGCGCCGTCGACGACGGCGTCCTGGATCCCGTCGTCGAGCTCGGCCACCCCTTCCTCGTCACCGAGATCCGGCGGATACGGCTCGGCCGGCGGCTTCGAGGTGGATGATCCCGGCATGACCCGAGCCTACGAAAGCCGGGCACACTGGAGCGCATGAAGCGCGTTGCCCTGCTGGGAGCGACCGGCTCGATCGGCCGTCAGGCGCTCGAGGTGATCGCGGCCAACGACGGCCTCGAGCTCGTCGCGGCGACCTCCGGCTCGACGCCGATCGACGGGCTCGCGCCACTGACCCAGGTGGGTGGCGACCCCACGAGCCTGCTCGAGGAAGCGCGGCCCGACATCGTCCTGAACGCGACGCTCGGCTTCGCGGGACTGCCCGCGACGATGTGGGCGCTCGAGCACGGCGTGACGCTCGCGCTCGCCAACAAGGAGAGCCTCGTCGCCGCAGGCGACCTGGCGCTCGCCGCGCAGGAGCGCGGCGGCGGACGCCTGATCCCGGTCGACAGCGAGCACTCGGCCCTCTTCCAGTGCGCGCAGCTCGGGGAGCCCGAGAGCCTCGTCCTGACCGCGAGCGGCGGACCGTTCCGCGGCCGCTCGCGCGACGAGCTCGCCGACATCACGCCGGAGCAGGCGCTCGCCCATCCGACCTGGACGATGGGCGCGAAGATCACGATCGACTCGGCGACGCTCGCCAACAAGGGGCTCGAGGTGATCGAGGCGCACTTCCTCTTCGGCCTGCCGTACGACCGCATCGAGGTGGTCGTCCACCCGACGTCGATCGTGCACGGGCTCGTCCGCTTCCGCGACGGCGCGGCGATCGCGCACCTGGGGCTGCCCGACATGCGCGTCCCGATCTCCTACGCGCTCACCTACCCCGACCGCGCGAAGACGCCGGTGCCGACACTCGACCTGACCGCCGGCCCGCTGGAGTTCTTCGAGCCCGACACCGACACCTTCCGCCTGCTCGCGCTCGCGCGCGAAGCCGGCGAGCGCGGCGGCACGTATCCGTGCGCGTTCAACGCGGCGAACGAGGTCGCGGTCGCCGCCTTCCTCGCAGGACGCATCGGCTTCCTCGAGATCGCGGCCTCGGTGGAGGACGCGCTCGACCGGATGGACGGCGCACCGGCGCGCGATCTGAACGAGCTGCGCGAGGCGGACTCGCGCGCCCGCGAGGCGGTGGAGCAGGTATGGGCGTAGTCGCGGCGATCCTCGGGCTCGCGATCCTCGTGATGATCCACGAGGCGGGTCACTTCTTCGCCGCGCGCGCCGTCGGGATGACGCCGCGGAAGTTCTATCTCGGCTTCGGGCCGCCGATCGCCAAGACGACGCGCGGCGGTGTCGAGTACGGGATCGGCTCGATCCCCCTCGGCGGCTACGTGAAGATCCCCGGCATGAACCGCCCGTCCCCGGGCGATCTGGCGGCGACGTTGAGCCCCGAGGACCGCGAGCGCTACCGCGCGGAGCTCGCACGGCTCGACGACGCGATCGAGCGTGAGGACTACGAGGCAGCCCACGTCTACCTGAACGAGTTGCGGCCGGAGCTCGGCGAGACGCGCATGTGGCAGGAGCTCGAGTGGTCGCTCGCGCCGGATGCGTACTGGCGGCAGACGACGTGGCGCCGGCTGACAGCAATCTTCGCGGGGCCGGCCGTCAACCTCGTCTTCGCAGTCGTGCTGTTCGCGTGCCTCTTCATGGTCGCAGCCGAACGGAGCACGAACGTGATCGGACGTGTCGTCACTGACAGTCCCGCGGCCGCCGCGCACGTGAAGTCAGGCGACCGGATCCTGCGCATCGCCGGCCAGACGATGCCTGCGGGCGACATCCCGGCGCACATCCGCGCAACGAACGGGCGGCCGTTCCGGATCGTCGTCCTGCGCAACGGCAAGCGAGTCGTGCTCGGGCCGCTGCGCGCGAAGGAAGACAACGGCGCGTTCCGGATCGGGATCGCGATCGAGGCGCGCACCGGCCCGGGCGAGTCACCGCCTGCAGCGATCCGCGACGCGTCGAAGCTGACGTGGAACATCA
Source organism: uncultured Actinomycetes bacterium (assembly GCA_963779505.1). GTDB lineage: Bacteria > Actinomycetota > Thermoleophilia > Gaiellales > Gaiellaceae > PALSA-600. The sequence continues at coordinate 188,210 of CAVZYK010000001.1, forward strand.
CTGCCGAGACGGTGCGGGGAATCGGGCACCTTGCGACCGGACGCGACACCGACCAGGTGTCGAGCTCGGTCGGGATCGTGCGCGTGTCCGCGCAGGCCTGGCGGCAGGGCGCGCGCGACTTCTTGTTCGTGCTCGGGCCTGGTCAGCCTCGCGCTCGGCCTGCTGAACCTGCTGCCCGTGCTGCCGCTCGACGGTGGGCACATCGTGATGGCGCTCGTCGAGAAGGTTCGCGGCCGGACGTTCCGGCAGGCGGTCTATGTGCGCTACTCGGTCTTCGGGCTGATGCTGTTCGCGGTGCTCATGTACTTCGGTCTCCGCAACGACCTCTTCGGCGGCGGCGGTTAGAGGGTTAGAGGCACTTAGCGCCCGCAACCTTCCTGCGGCTCCGGCACCACGTGCAGCCCCTCGTGGCCGGTGACGGTGCTCGGCGGCAACAGCCCGAAGCGCCGCAGCGCGAACGGCAGCCGTGTCGACGCGCGCATCTCGTGTGAGTGGATCCAGAATCCGACGTAGCCGCTGATCGGCGCGTGCCGATTCATCGCGCGCAGCTTCCAGAAGAACTTGCCCGACTGGCGCTGCTGGTCGACGACGACGCGGTCGGCCGGGCTCCACCAGATCTGCAGCGGCACGCACGACGAGGCGATCGCACGCGCGTAGGTGATCGGGCTGCGCTCCGCGAACGCAAGCGGGCGCTGCCGTGGCGAGCCGCCGAGCTCGGACCGCGCCAGTCCCTGCAGGCGGCGTCCGAGCGGTTCCCCGAGATCGTGCAGACAGTGGGCGTTGCAGCGCAGCTTCCCGAATGCCCGGTACTGCTGGGCGAAGTCCGACACCGCGTCGAATGCGGCCACGCCCGCGAGCAGCCGTGGATGGCGCGCCAGCAGCAGGAGCGACTCCTGGCCGCCCATGCTGCCGCCGAACGCGTAGACCTGGCGCGCGTCGATTCGCAGCCAGGGGAGACCCGCCCGCGCGATTGCCGGCATGCGGGCAAGGTCGGCGATCTGCCCCGGAGAGCCCCACGAGTAGTCGCCGAGCCGGCGGCCCTGCCCGTCGGGGCTGACGACGGCGAAGCTCCCCTTGGCGGGCAGGCCGCCCCAGAGGTTCGCGTTCGCTCGACCGTCGAGGCCCCGCCCATGCGGCGAGATGACGAGCTTCATGGTCGGGTTCAGAGCAGGGCCGTACCACTTCGGGAGCACGACCCAGACACCGCGCGGCGCGCCGGTGTGCGACCGGTAGGCGAAGTGCCAGAGGGTCACATGCCCGCGCGTGACGGAGGTCGTCGTCGACTCCTCCGACGGTCCCGGTCGCCGCCAGCGCCGAGGGTGCGAGGACAACCGCCGCGACGACGGCCGCAAGGACGCTAGCGCGCAACGGCCACCTCGACCGCGAGTACGTTTCCGTGCCCGGTCAGGTCGATCGTGCCGGTGGCCCTGTCGAACGTCCGCAGCGGCCGTCCGCCGACCGTGACGGACGCGATGTGTGCGCCGCCCGGCAGCCTGAGCCGCAGCGAGAGTGAATGCTTCGCGATCCGCGGGACGTCGATCGTGGCGCTGACCGAATGGGCGTGCGAGACGAGCGTGTACGAGAGCGGCCCGAATCCCGTCGGCAGCCGGTTGACGGTGATGCGCTTGCCGGGCGCGAGCCAGGCGCGCGGCGTCGAGTAGGCGAGCCGCAGGCCACGACCGTCGGAAAGCTCGTTGACGACGAGGAGCCGCAGCGTCTCCAGCCAGGCAGCGTTGGCGATGCTGTTCGGCGGCAGGTACATCGAGCGATAGTACGCCCGACCGATCGGTGAAAGCGAGGCAGCCTCGCCGCCGACGAACGTGTCGCGCGTCATCGCCGCTGCGAGATGTCCGTAGAGGCTGAGCACGAGCAGGTCGGGCTCGTCGAGCTCCGCGAGGAACCGCGCCGCGTTCAGCCCGTACACCTGATCGACCCCGGTCGAGGCCGACGCCTGGCCGTAGAGCGAGAACGCCCCCGCGCGCACGACGCCGAGGAAGCGCGAGCCATGTGTGAGCAGGTAACGGAGCGCCGCGCGCTCGTGCGCGCTCGAGCCGAGAACGCCCGACGCGAGCGCATAGGGCGCGACGAGGTTCCAGTAACTGCCGTCGCGTGTCTGCGGCAGCACCGGGTACGCGGGCTCGTTTTCGAGGAGGCGCATCGGTACGAACAGCGATCCATCGGCTGGATGTCTCGCCGATCGCGCGACCGCGGTGCGCAGCGCGGTGCGCAGTCGCAGCGACGTCGTCTCTGCCTTGCGAGCGAGCGCAGGATCACCCGTCTGTGACCACACCGTTGCCATGGCGTGCAGCCCCTGGTAGGCGACTGCCTGCGCGTGCAGGCCGAGCACGCGATCCGGAATGTCCGAGGAGTAGCGCTCAGGAGCGAGCATCCCGTCCGCGCGCTGCGAACGCGCGAGCGCAGCCACGTAGCTACGCAGCGCCGGCCTTGTTGCGTCGACGAACGCGTCGTTGCCCGTCAGCCGATACGTCGTTGCCGCGGCGAGCAGCTTCTCGCCCATCTTCCAGGCGGGGTAGGGGACGGGACGGCGTGTGAGGGACGTGCGCACGATTGCCTGGGCGACGTCGCCGAACCCGTACTCGGCCAGCACCTGCGCGCCGTCGAGGCTCTCCGGGAACGAAAACTCCTCGTACGGGTTGCCGATGCTGTAGCGCCACGTCAGCATCAGGTTCTGGATCAGCGATGCGCGCTCCGCGTTCATCACGCGCGGCTCCGGCACCGTGATCGACGCGCCCTCGGCGAGACGCGCTTGCCAGTAGCGGACGACCGCTGCGCGCGCTTGCTCGTATTCGGCGACGTCGATCTGTTGCGGACGCGGTGAGCGTCGCGGCGCCCAGAGCACGGGGCGGTTGGCCGCAACGCCACCGATGCGAGCGCTGCCGCCGGTCACATGGACGTACGCCGCTGTCGTTCCACCTGGCAGGCGAGCCGCGAAGGCCTCCTGGTGGTAGCGCGTCCCGTGCGCGTCGACGTACGAGGTCTTGACGATCGGCAGGTAGCCCGCGGCCAACCGAGCCGCACCGGCTCGCCGCAGACACGAGCCGAAGCGCTCACCGCCCGCGACGCTGACACGAAGGCTCGGTCCGCCGACCGAGCCGTACCGAACCTCGCTGCCGTCGGCCAGCAGCAGCATCGGGGCGCCGGCCCCCTGCACGCCGGCCGGCTGCGCCGATGGGACGTAGTAGACGCCCGACGACGTGAGCGCCCGCTGCTTGCTCGTGCGCGCGAAGAGCAGCGGGGGCACGAGCCGGGCGGCTGCCGCATACGTCGGCCCACCCGGTAGGCGCAGCAGCCGCTCACCGAGCACGTCGCGCCCGCTGCCGAGGGTGCGGGCGAGCGAGCGCTCATACGACGGTGAGACAAGTCGAGGCGCACAGACCGCTGGGGCGCCTCCGGCACGGTCGGCGCCCGTCGCGGCAGCCGCGAGGGCCAGGGCCAGCGCCGCCGGGAGCAGCGCACGCGCGTCAGTGAGCCGCCGGGGGCGCATGCGAGTGCCACGCTACCCTCATCGCCGTGACGATCGAGGAGCAGCCGGACACCGCGCAGGCGCTGCGCGACGCCATCGAGACGCTCGAATCGATCGTCCGCGATCGCAGCGTCCTGCAAGGGCTTTCGGTCGAGGAGCGCACGCGGCTGCTTGCGGCCGCCGGCGACGTCTTCAACCCCAGCGTCGTCGAGCGGCGGCGCGGGGTCAAGAACGAGCGGAAGCGGCAGAAGGCCGAGAAGACGAGCCGCGACGAGCGCCTGCGCGCCGAGACGGGCATCCGCGTCCTACGCGAGAAGCCGGTCTTCACGACACCGAACTACGCGCGCCCGCAGGACGAGCCCGACGAGCCGATCGGCGATGCGGAGGACCTGTATTGCTACGTCTGCAAGCAGGCATACACACAGGTACACCACTTCTACGACCAGATGTGCGGGCCGTGCGGCGACTTCAACTTCGCGAAGCGAACCGAGACAGCCGACCTGAGCGGCCGCGTCGCGCTGCTCACGGGCGGCCGCGTGAAGATCGGCTACCAGGCCGGCATCAAGTTGCTGCGTGCGGGCGCCGGGCTGATCGTGACAACACGGTTCCCGCGCGATGCGGCGTCGCGCTACTCGCAGGAGGAGGACTTCGAGGAGTGGGGGGATCGGCTTGAGATCTTCGGTCTCGACCTCAGGCACACGCCGAGCGTCGAGGCGTTCTGCACCCACTTGCTCGACTCGCGCGACCGCCTCGATTTCATCATCAGCAACGCCTGCCAGACGGTACGGCGCCCGCCCGGTTTCTACCGGCACATGCTCGAGGCCGAGCAGTCGGTTCCGGACGGAGAGGTGGGCAGGCTGCTCGGCGCGCTCGACGGCGTCCGTCGCACGGAGATGCTGCCGGTGACGAACGGAATCGCCTCGGCGGCCGAGCTGACGCAGGTCGCGCTTCTGCCCGACGATCTCGGCTCGCAGGATCTGTTCCCCGAGGGCCGGCTCGACAAGGACCTGCAGCAGGTCGACCTGCGCGAGCGGAACTCGTGGCGTCTGCTCCTCGACGAAGTCTCGTCGGTCGAGCTGCTCGAGACTCAGCTGGTGAACGCCGTCGCGCCGTTCGTGCTGAACGCACGCCTGAAGCCGCTGATGCTGCGCGCGCCGGAGCGCGACAAGCACATCGTCAACGTCTCGGCCGTCGAAGGGCAGTTCTACCGCCGGCACAAGACGACGCGGCATCCCCACACCAACATGGCGAAGGCGGCGCTGAACATGATGACGCGCACGTCGGCAGCCGACTACTACAACGACGGCATCCACATGAACAGCGTCGATACCGGCTGGGTGACCGACGAGGATCCGGCACACGTCGCCGAGCGCAAGGCGGTCGAGCATCGCTTCAGCCCGCCGCTCGACATCGTCGACGGCGCGGCACGCATCGTCGACCCGATCATCGACGGCTTCAACACAGGCACGCACCTGTGGGGCCAGTTCCTGAAGGACTACAAGCCGACCGACTGGTGACCCAGGCTCTGAACGTCGCGAGCTTCCGCGGCACTACGCGAAGCGAGCGGCCGCGCGGGCTCTGCGGCGTTCCGCTTCGACCTCGCGGTCCTTCGGCGCAGCGGTCGTCACGAGCTTGCCGAGCAGCGTGTCCGTGACGGCAGCGACCGCGTCGACTGCTTCGGCGAATGCCTCGGCGTTCGCCTGCGACGGCTTGGTCATGCCGCTGACCTTGCGGACGTACTGGAGGGCGGCGGCCCGGACCTCGTCCTCGGTCGTGGGCGGCTCGAAGTTGTAGAGGATCTTGATGTTCCGGCACATGCCGGCAGTGTAGGCGCGGTCCGGTGGCGTGCCAAACGGTCGCGAAGGGCTACCCTGAGGCCGTGGCCAGCGAACGCTCGGTGACCGTCGGCGGTATCCAGATCGGAGGTGGTGCGCCTCCCGTCGTCCAGTCGATGACCCTGACGAAGACGCACGACGTCGAGGCGACGACCGCCCAGATCGCCGCGCTGGCGAGCGCCGGCTGCGAGATCGTGCGGGTCGCGGTGCCGAAGGGTGAGGACGCCGACGCGCTGTCGCGGATCGTTCGCTTCTCGCCGCTGCCCGTGATCGCCGACATCCATTTCAACGCGAGCCTGGCGCTGCGTGCGATCGACGCGGGGGTTGCGGCGGTTCGGATCAACCCCGGCAACATCGGCGGCGACGACAAGGTCGCCGAGGTCGTGCTCGCCGCCAAGGCGAAGGGGATCCCGATGCGGATCGGCGCGAACTCCGGGTCGCTGCCGAAGCACCTGATCGAGCTCGCGAACGAGGACCAGGCAGAGGCGCTCGTGGAGGCGGCCCTGGAAGAGGTGCGCCTGCTCGAGAAGCTCGACTACCGCGACTTCAAGATCTCGGTCAAGTCGAGCCACGTGCCGACGATGATCCGCGCCTATCGGCTGCTCGCGTCGAAGGTGCCTTATCCGCTCCACCTCGGAGTGACCGAGGCGGGGACGCCGTTCGCCGGCTCGATCAAGAGCGCCGTGGGCATGGGCGCGCTGCTCGTCGACGGGATTGGCGACACGATTCGCGTCTCCCTGACGGCCGACCCGGTCGAAGAGGTGAAGACGGCCTTCGAGATCCTGAAGGCGCTCGGGCTGCGCGAGCGCGGGCCGGTGATGATCGCCTGCCCCAGCTGCGGCCGCGACAACGTCGGCGTGCAGCACCTCGCCGAGAGCGTCGAGGAGCGGCTGCGCACGTACCCAGAGGTGTTCGAGGTCGCCGTACTCGGCTGCGCCGTCAACGGCCCGGGCGAGGCCGGTGACGCCGACTTCGGGATCGCGGGCGGCCGCGACGTCGGCTTCGTCTACGCCCACGGCCGCGTGCTGAAGAAGGTCTCCAGCGAGATCCTCGTCGACGAGCTCTTCCACGAGATCGACCGCTGGATCGCCGACGGCATGTTCCGCCCCAAGCGGCTCAAGATGGGCAAGCCTGCGGCGCTCGCGATGGCCGAGGCGTCCGCGATTCCGCTGGAATAGCGAGCTTTCGCCGGTCGCGGAGGCCCGTCGGTAGCCTGGGGAGGCAACGATGATCGCCCGCGCCTCCCAGCTTTTCCTGCCGACCCTGCGTGACGCGCCGGCCGATGCCGAGGCCGTCAACCACAAGCTGCTCGTCCGCGGCGCCTTCGTGCGGCAGGTGACCGCGGGCGTCTGGACGTTCCTCCCGCTCGGTTGGCGTGTGCACCGGAAGGTCGAGCAGATCATCCGCGAGGAGATGGACGCGATCGGCTGCCAGGAGATGCTGATGCCGGTGCTGACGCCGTTCGAGCTCTGGCAGCAGTCCGGACGCGACTACATCCAGGAGATCTTTCGCCTCAAGGACCGCAAGGGCGCCGAGTACGTGCTGCCGATGACCCATGAGGAGACGGTGACGTTCCATGCGCGCGAGCTTCAGAGTTACCGGCAGCTGCCGCAGATGCTCTACCACTTCTCGATCAAGGAGCGTGACGAGCCACGTCCGGGCAAGGGATTGATCCGGCTGCGCGAGTTCATCATGAAGGACGCCTACTCGTTCGATCGTGACGCGGAGGGCCTCAGCAAGAACTTCGACCTGCAGCGCGCTGCCTACCACCGCATCTTCGCGCGCCTGGAGCTGAAGGTGTTCGACGTCGAGGCGGAGTCGGGGATGATGGGCGGCAGTGGCTCGGCCGATTTCCTCGCGCCTGCGGCGGCCGGCCAGAACACGCTCGTCACCTGCGAGAACGGCGATTTCGCCGCCGACATCGAGGTGGCCCGGGGCGTGCCGCGCGCGCCGATCTTCCCGGAGACGCTCGTCTCCACCGAGGAGGTCGAGACGCCCGGCGTGAAGACCTGCGAGGCCCTGGCGGAGTTCCTCTCGATCGACGTCGCTGCGACCTCGAAGGCGATGCCCGTGACGACCGACGACGGCACCGTCGTGCTCGCGCTCGTGCGCGGGGACGATCGCATCGAGCCCGCGAAGCTCGACGCCGCTCTCGGCCGGCCGTCGCGCCCCGCCACGGACGAGGAGATCGTGGCCGCATTCGGCGCCTCCGGCGGCTCGCTCGGCCCCGTCGGCTTCAAGGGTGAGGTGATCGCAGACGAGACGCTGCGCGACGGGCAGTTCGTCGCGGGCGCGAATCGCGACGGCTGGCACCTGCGCGGCGTCGAGGCGGGGCGCGACTTTCGGCCGCGCTTCGCCGACCTGCGCGAGTCGGCCGAGGGAGACACCTGCCCGCAGTGCGGCGGCGCCCTCCGGTTCGAGGCCGCGATCGAGGTCGGCCACATCTTCAAGCTCGACACCCGGTATTCCGAGCCTCTCGGAGCAACCTTCCTCGACGAGAACGGCCAGGAGCAGCCGCTGATCATGGGCAGCTACGGCATCGGCCCGGCGCGCGTGATGGCCTCGCTCGTCGAGCAGCGCCATGACGACAGCGGCATCAGGTGGCCCGCGTCGGTCGCCCCGTACGACGTCCACATCGTCCAGTTGCTCGGCGCCGAGGAGATCGCGGCACAGGCCGCCGAAGCACTGTCGGCGGCAGGCAAGGACGTGCTGCTCGACGACCGCGATCTACGCCCCGGCGAGAAGTTCGCCGACGCCGACCTGATCGGGATCCCGATCCGCGTCACTGCGGGCAAGAAGAGCCTCGAGGACGGGGCCGTCGACGTCCGCGACCGTTCCACGGGCGACGAGCGGCGTGTGAGCCTGGCCGACCTGGGCAAGGAGGTCTAGGAGCATGGCGAAGCGGCGGCGCTACGCATCGGAGCCGTTCGGCCCGGCGGTCGAGCGGTTGATGAACGAGACCGGGGTGACCTACCGGGCCCTGGCGTCGAAAACCGGTCTCTCCGCCGGGTATCTGAACCACCTGGTGCACGGAAACCGGCCCGTCCCTTCGAACGACGTGGTGGAGCAGCTTGCGACGTCCCTGGACGTCGAGCCGGAGTTTTTCCGCGAGTACCGGTTGCGCGTGATCACCGAGAAGCTGGAGTCGATGCCCGACCTGGTCGACCGCCTGTTTCGACGGTTGAACGGCTAACGAAACGAGGGGCGGCGCGTCTAAGTGGTTGGCCGGTGGGGTCCCGGCAAGCGACCACTGGGGGGTTAGGGGCCCCACCGAGCCGTTTTGCTTGCCAACCCGCGCTTTTGCGCTGTTCGTTCCCCGTTTCGGGGGTGTCGTCAGGCAAGGACGGGCGTCAGCCACTCGGGCTGGGGCTCGTCCAGCCAGACATCGATGCGGTCGCGGCCCTCACGCAGGATCGCTTCGTCGTGGACGGCTTCCGCTGCCGCCTGGGAGGTCACGTCGAACCCGGTGAAGTAGCGGAGCCAGGGCACGATCGCGGCTCCCATCGCGGCAGCCAGCGGCTCACGTGCGTCGCGCCAGGCGGCGAGGTCGACCGCAAACTCGGTCTCGCTCTGCTGCCGCCAGCCGGCGGCGGTGAGGGTGCGGATCTGCTCGTCGTCCGCGCGGAGGCTCGCCTCGAAGAGCAGGTCGCACGGGGCTGCCGGGATTGCGCCGCCCTGGCGCAGGGCGTCCGCGGCGAACGCAGCGATCGCGACGCCGGCGGCCTCTCCCTCGAAGACCGGGGTGGCGTGCGACAGAGAGCTCGTCCGCTGGACGGCGAGGTATGGAACACCGGCGAGCGATCCGAGCGTGCGCTCGTGCTGGTCGTTGCCGACGATTCCGAGCAGCGGCACACCTGCCGCCCAGGCCCGACCATGGCTCTCGCCGATCAGCTCGCCGTCGACCCGCAGCCGCAGGCCGGGCACATAGGTGTGCGAGATGAACGCCGGCACACCGGCCCGGGCGTGATAGCCGACCTGAAGGAGGGCGTCGACCCCGTGCGACGGGAGGTCGAAGACGTTCCAGGTCTCGAGCCGGGCGCCGTCCGGCAGTGCGTCTCCCAGGACGTTCTCGGGGTTGCCGCTGCCGTGATTGTCGAGGACGACCACCTCGTCGGCGCCCGCCGCCAGCAGCCCTTCCGCGGCAGCCGCCACGTCGTCGGTCATCCGTTGCCGTCCCGTCTCCCAGTAGGGACGCGCGAACGCAAGGATCTCGTGCGGATGCACGAGCTGCGAGATGCCTTCCATGTCGGCGCTGATCACGACCCGCATGTCGCGAGATCTTAAGCCGCGCCCTGAGGTCAGGTTGGCGCGAGCGCAGGCAGCGGATCCACCGCGGCGCCGCGCACACGCACCTCGAAGTGGAGATGCGGCCCGGTTGCGTCCCCCGTCGCGCCGACCAGGCCGATCTGGAAGCCGCTTTCGACCTGTTCGCCGAGCCGCACGTCGATGCGCGCGAGGTGCGCGTAGAGCGAGCGAACGCCGGCGCGGTGAGCGACGACCACGAGGCGACCCCAGCCGCCGGCACGCCAACCGGCGTAGGTGACCCTGCCTGGTGCGACAGCAGCGACGCCGGTACCAGACGGGGCGGGGATGTCGAGCCCGGCGTGGAAACGCAGACCGCGCGGGCCGAAGCCGTCGGTCACCGGCGCGTCCAACGGTCGGGCGAGCACGAACGGGATCCGCGGCGGCGGTGCGTGCAGCGCGTGCAGGCTCGCCCGCCCCGCGACCCCGTCGACGGCGAGACCGGCGAAGCGCTGGAACCCGCGCAGCGCCCGCCGGGAGTGGGCGCCGAAGACGCCGTCGAACACACCGGACGGGAAGCCGTGCTCGGCGAGGGCGAACTGGAGCTCCAGCACGTCCGTGCCGCGGGTGCCCGAGTGCAGAACACGCGAGCCGAACGGCCGCAGCCGCAGCGCCTTCCGGGTTTGCGGCCCGACGACTCCATCCACGGCGAGGCCGGACCGCCGCTGCGCGGCGCGCAGCGCGCGGTCGGTGGCAGGACCGCGGATGCCGTCCAGCGTTCCGCGATAGAGCCCGCGCTGGCGCAGCTGTAACTGCACGGCGGCGACAGCCGGGTCTCCGGCCGCAGCGGCGGGTGCCGCGGACACGAGGAAGGCGACGACGAGAGCGACGACGACAACTGGCGGCGTGCAGGGCCGCATCCGACCGCGTTCGCCGCCGGGTCGGTCCTTCCTGGCACGGGCCAGGGCAGGCGCCTTTAGTCAGCGAGCTCGGCTTCGCCGATCGTGTGCGTCGGTCGCACGCGGACGAGGATCTCGCCGGGGACGGCATTGCGCTCACCGAACTCCTGTGCGCGCGCCGCGCCCATGTAGCGCTCGGCGATCCGGATCGCGGACGCGCGAAGCTCTGCAGGATCCTCGGACAGCTCGGCGACCCCGTCGACCCGTACGAATGCAAACGGAGGCAGGTCGTCCTCGACGCAGATCGACACCCGTGGTTCATGCTCGAGCGCGTGACCCTTGACAGTGCCCTTGCCGGTCGTGAAGACGATCGTTCCGTCAGCCTCGACGAGGAACCAGACGGGGGTCACGAGGGGCGACCCGTCTTTCCGCACGACAGCGACCTTCGCGGTACGGGTGCCTTCCATCAGGAACGCCCTGATCTCTTGACCGTCGAGCGTACGCATGAACCAGCACGGTACCTCTGCGCGGCGGGACTTCAGTCGCGCTGCGTCTGTCCTGAGCGCTCGGCCACGGGCCAGTCGCACCGATTCGTCCGACGACCGCAGCCGATCTATTCGGTCAGCGTCAGCGCGCGAGCCGGAGCAGGTTGACGCCTGCCAGCGGGTGGTGGATCTGCTGCATCGCGCCGCCTGTCGACAGGTCCCCGAGATCGATCCCGGCGAACCCTGCCTCCTCGAACAGCCTGACGACGTCTGCCTTCGCGTCGGCGTCGTCGCCCGAAATGAAGATGACACGACGACCGCCGGATTCGTGGGGGTCGGAGCCAAGCACTTCGGCCGCAAGCGTGTTCGCGGCCTTGACGACGCGCGCACCGACGACCAGTTCGGCGACGAGTTCGCTCGATGTTCTCCCTTTCGAGTCGTCGCCGGCCCAATCGTTTGTCGCGTCGATGACGATCTGACCGTCCCAGACGAGACCCTGCACCGCCGCGGACACGCTGTCCCACGGCACGGCGATGACGACGATGGGAGCGGCGGCTGCCTGTTCCGGTGTAGCTGCCGAAACACCGGCGTCGAGCTCGCCGACAACTGGTGTCAGCGATTCCGGGCCGCGGCTGTTGGCGATCACGACGCTGCGGCCGGCACGCCGAGCGGCGCGCGCCAATGCCCGGCCCAGATGTCCTGCGCCGATGATGCCCACCGGATCGCGGTCGCGCGCGCCTGTCACGGTTTCCCATCGTATTCGGGCCGAAGAGGTAGCTCACCGGGGTGGAGAAGGCGGTCGGGTTGCACGGCGGGAAGTACTACGGGGCATTCGAACGACGGCGAGGAAGTCCAAAGCGCGGGAACTGAAAACGGACGCCGCGGGTTCCCGCGACGCCCGTCTCCGAGACAAGTCTGACCTAGTGACGGTCGGTCATCGTCTTTGCGTCCCTCGCATCGCTAGTCGCCGAAGCTATAGCGGCCGGTGTACGGCTGGGCAGGGGCGGCGAACGGAGCCTCTACCTCGAGCTTCCCCCGAAGCCCTTCGAGGCTTCCGGTTGCGTCGATGACCCTCCGGTGGACGGTGATGATGCCGTCCAGATCGATGGACGCACGTTCGCTGAATGTGACGGTGCCGGTGCGTTCTTCGACAGTGCAGGTGCATGAGCTGACGACGGCCAGGTCGGCGCTGCCATCCGGGTGGGTGACGTTGTGCACGAGCGAGATCTCGGTGCCGGAGAAGGTTCCGGTGAGCGTACGGCGCACCTGGAGTTCCCGCACCACATCATTGCCGTCGCGGTAGCTCATGACCTGCGTGCGCTCGGTGACTGCGATCGTGCCGACGGCGGCCTCTTTCTGGGACGCCGCCGCCGTCGCGATGATCGTTGTGGCGACGGCCACAGCGAGGAGCGTTGTGATCGCCGCTGCACGGGTGTGCTTGAACCGTGCCGTTCCGCCGAAGCGGTCTTGAAGTGTTTGCATATCTACTCCAGTTCGGTCGTGATGGTGATCTGTGGATTGGTCGTGGACCGAGAGGCAGGACACTCGACCGCCTCCACGATCCGGTTGTTGCGATCGCGGCGCGCCTGCGCCGCCGACAGCGATCCCATACGAGCAGCCGTCTCTTTCACGATTCCTCCCTCGTCGCTTGCGTGACTGAATTGGAGACCACTCCACCGCCGCGAGCAATCCCAGAAAGCTGGGGTTCAGATGACCCGCAAGCGCCTCCGCTTGACCTCTTGCTGACGGAGCGGGATCCTTGGCTCATGGCGACCTACCGGGAGCGAGCCCGCTGCCTGGAACGACTCGATCGCTTCTCCGAGTCGGACTCGGACTCCGACTCGCTTCGGTTCGAAACGATCGCCGACCTGCAGCGAGTCATTGGCTTCGATCGTTGGTGCTGGCCGTTGTCCGACCCGGAGACGTTGCTCCCGAACAGCGGACTCGCGCTTCACGACTACGGACCCGGCGTGCCCCGGTCGCTGGAGCTGGAGTACTCCGGCGGCGACTTTGCCGCCAAGGACGTGATCGCTCGGCGGAAGGACGGTGCCGCGAGTCTCGGGCTCGAAACCGGCGGCGATCTCGCACGCTCGGCGCGCTGGGACGAGGTGATGCGGCCGGTAGGGATCGGTGACGTCGCGATCGCCGCCTGCAGAGACGGGCTTGGCTGCTGGGGTTGGATCGAGGCGTACCGTGACCAAGGAGATCGACCGTTCGAGGAAGGCGACGTCGAACTCCTGGGGAAGGTCGCGTCGAGTCTGGGATCGGCGCTACGGCGCGGCGCTATGGGCCCCCGCGAAAGCGTCACCCTGCAGCCGGGCCCGCCCGGAATTGTCGTGCTCGACCGCGACCTACGCGTTGTCAGCTGGACCGACGGGGCTCGGAACTGGATCGACGCGTTGCCCTCAGCGAAGCTCTTTGCGTCCTGGGGAATGCTGCCTTCGGTGGTGTATCCCGCGGCTGCGCTGGCGCGAGCGAAGGCCGGACTCGCGGGCGCACTGGTTCACGCCATAGACGGACGGTGGGTGATGATCGAGGCTGCGGCGCTGGAAGGTGATCGCGGGGGCGAGATCGCTGTCAGTCTCCGATCGGCATTGCCCACGGAGACGTTCAAGCTGCTCTGCCGCGTCTACGCGCTATCCGACCGGGAGCGCGAGGTCGTCGCGTTGCTCGTCGCGGGACTCGACACACGCGCAGTCGCCAAACGCCTCGTCATCACTCCCTACACAGTCCAGGATCATCTGAAGTCGGTCTTCGAAAAGGTCGGGATCCACAGCCGCCGCGAGCTACTCGCGACCTTGGGTTCCTCAGCCGCGTAGCGCTACGCCGGCGCCTGGACGTGGAGGAACCTCGAGCGTGCGCGGGCGGAAGACGCGACCGGTCGTACGCCACAGGAACCAAACGTCGAAACGACTTGATCTTGACGGCTGAGAATGAAAACGTTTACATAGATCGACCATTCTTTCCCGGGGGATTGAAGGAGGAGAGCAATGAAACGCTCGGTTGTTCGCGCTTTGACCGCAGGTGCTGTGTGTGCGGCGGTGGTGACGGCCGTTGCTGGTGCAGCGACCGGCACGCAGTTTTACGCACCGAAGCCGGACAAGGGGGCGCTGGCCCAGGTCTCCGACCTGCTCTCGCAGCAGGACAAGGCTGACGCGAATTTGATTCGCGAAATGACGAGCGAGAGCCATGCAGTCTGGTTTACCGGGGGAACGCCGGCGGAGGTGCAGCGGGAGGTCAACAAGACGGTCAATGCTGCCGCCGGTCAGCACAGCGTCGCGGTGCTTGTCGCTTACGACGTTCCGTTCCGCGACTGCGGCCAGTACTCGGCCGGTGGCGCCCTGAACACCGCCGACTATCTCGCGTGGATCGACGGTTTCGCCCGCGGGATCGGCTCGAGCAGGGCCGTCGTGCTGCTGGAGCCCGACGGGCTCGGGATCATTCCGTACAACACCGACATCAACGGCAACGCCGAGTGGTGCCGACCCGATCTGTCCGGCACCGGTCTGACGCCGGCGGCGGCCAATCAGGCGCGCTACGACCAGATCGGCGGCGCAGTCGCGCGACTCGAGCAGCAACCGAACGTGAGCGTCTATCTCGACGGAACACACTCTGCGTGGCTAGGCGTCGGTGACATTGCCCAACGGCTCGTCAAGGCCCACATCGCCAACGCCCAGGGGTTCTTCCTGAACGTCTCGAACTACCAGTTCACGCAGAACGGGGTGCAGTACGGGACGTGGATCTCCGACTGCATCGCGTCCGGCAATTTCGCGGGGTGCCCGAATCAGTACTGGAACGGCGGCCCGGACGGGACGATGATTGCGAGCCTGCTCGGCGCGTGGACCGGCGTTGCGTTGAGTAACTACGGCGTGTGGAGCGACACCGCCAGCGATCCGGCGCTCAACACGTCCGGCATCAACGCGCGGTTCTCGACGCCGGGGACGACGCACTTCGTGATCGACACGAGCCGCAACGGGCTCGGGCCGTGGAAGCCGACGGCGTCGTATCCGGACGCGCAGGACTGGTGCAACCCGCCCGGTCGCGGTCTTGGTGCTCGGCCGACCACGGACACGGGCAATGCGCTCGTCGACGCATACCTATGGGGCAAGGTGCCGGGCGAGTCCGACGGGTCGTGCAACCGCGGCGTCTCCGGTTCGACGATCGATCCCGAGTGGGGCGGCACAGTCGACCCGGCGGCGGGCGCCTGGTTCCCGCAGCAGGCGCTCCAACTCGCTCAGCTCGCGAGCCCGGGACTCCTCCCGTAGGAGACGGACGGGGGTGACGGCGCCCAGCGCGCCGCCGCCCCCGCCCTAGACTTGGCAACGGATGGCGAGCATTCGCGAGGTCGCGCAGTTGAGCGGAGTGTCGGTCGCCACCGTCTCCCGTGTCCTGAACGGCACCGCGACGGTGCGCGAGGAGACGCGTCAGCGCGTCCTCGAACGCGTCCGCGAGCTCGACTACATCCCGAACGCCGCTGCGAGGACGCTCGTCCGCCGCCGGTCGCAGGTCATCGGCGTCGTCGTGAACACGGGCGATACGCACCCTGATCTGAAGCACCCGTTCTTCGGAGAGGTGCTCGTCGGACTGAGGCAGGCGCTCGGCGCGTCTCACTACGATCTCCTACTCTTCACCGAGCGGCAAGGGTTCTTGCGTCGCGCCGCCCAGCACCAGCTCGACGGCCTCGTCCTGATGGGCGTCGACCGGCGCGATCCCGACCTGCGCGGGCTGCTCGATCGCCGACTGCCTGCCATGAACGTCGACTTGGACGTCTCCGGCCCTCGCGCCGGATACGTCATGTCCGACAACGTCGGCGGCGCGCGCACGGCAACACGCCACCTCATCGAGCTCGGCCACCTCCGGATCGCGACTATCACGGGCCTCTCGAACACGAAACCGGCCATCGACCGGTTACGTGGATACCGCCAGGAACTCCTCGCCCACGATCTCCCGTACCGAACGACCTACGTCCGCGCAGGCGACTTCTACTCCCTCAGCGGCCACGAGCAAACGCGACGCCTACTCGCACTTCGGCGCCCCCCGACGGCGATCTTCGCGGCCAGCGACGAAATGGCGATCGGCGCGGTCAGCGCGATTCACGAGGCTGGCCTCTCAGTGCCCCACGACGTCAGCGTCGTCGGCTTCGACGACATCGAGTCGGCGTCGCTGCTACGGCCGCCGCTGACGACGATCCGGCAGAACAAGACGGCGCTCGGACAGATAGCCGGCGAATCACTGATCCGACTCATCGAAGACGACGACGCGAAGCCCCCGCGGATTGCGGTGGCAGTAGAGCTCATCGAACGGAGCTCCGCAAATCCGCTGAGCCGATAGGGACTCGTAGCGTGAGTGTGCGAGGTTGAAGTAGCGAGAGACGATGTTCGGAGCGCAGCGGGCACGTGGAACGTTTTCGACGCTGATTGTTTATTGCGCGTAAGGGCGGCTAGATCACGTGTGTTCGTGTGTAGGGGTCTGCCGATTCGTTTCGGCCGCGAACGCTCGCTGTCCGGGGAAACCCAGTCCCTGTGTCCGGCGCGAGGCGCCCCGTAAATGCTTCCTCGCTGATGTGATCAGCGATCGATTCGGCTCGCCATCGAGCCGGGGACGGAGACGGGTATGACAGGTGTGACAGACGAAAGGACTGAGTCGCAATCGGCGACGGAGCAGGTGAAGGATCGCGTGCAGGATGTCGCGGGACAGGCGAAGGGCGAGACGCGGGAGCAGCTCCGCAAACAGCTCAGTCAGCGCTCGACGCAGGCAGGCGAGCAGGTGAGCTCGGCCGCGGACGCGATGCGGCGGACAAGCGAGCAGCTTCGGACCGACGGCAAAGACAGCGTCGCGAAGCTCGTCGACGGGATCGCTGATCGTGGCGAGCAGCTCGGCAGCTACCTGACTCGTGCAGACGGCGAGCAGATTCTGCGCGACGTCGAAGACCTCGCGCGCAGGCAGCCGTGGCTGTTCGTCGGCAGCAGCGCCGTGGTCGGATTCCTCGCGTCCCGGTTCATGAAGGCGTCAAGCAGCAGCCGCTACCAGAGCAGATCGCAGCAGGGCGGCTACCCGAGCCGCGAGGTCACCGGCGCCTCGAGCGCCGGCTATGTCTCGCCTGCCGCGCTTCCGTCGGGACAGACCGCCGTCGAAGGTCAGCACGAGGAGGCGGGTGCGAGGTCGGGAGGTGTCGGCGGTGGCATCGGCTGAGCAGACACAACAGCAGGACCTACACGACCAGTCGATCCCGGAACTGTTGAAGCAGCTCGCGACTGAGACGACGACGCTGGTACGCCAGGAGCTCGAACTGGCGAAGGCAGAGATGAGCGAGAAGGGCCGCAAGGCCGGGCCTGGCTTCGGGTTGATCGGTGCGGCCGGCGGCGTGGCGCTGTTGGCCGGGGGCGTCCTGACCACGTTCTTCATTCTCGCCCTCGATGGCGTGATGCCGAACTGGTTGGCAGCGCTGCTTGTGGCTGCCGTGTACGGAGTGGTCGCGTACGTCCTCTACCGCAGAGGAAAAGAAAAGGTCGACGATGCTGGTTCGCCCGCGCCGCGACAAACAATCGAAACGGTGAAGGAGGACGTGGAGTGGGCGAAACACCCGACGACATCCGCGAAGAGATAGAGGCTACCCGCGAGCGCATGGGCGACACCGTCGAAGCGCTCGGCTACAAGACGGACGTCAAGAGCCGCGTGAAGGACTCCGTCAGCAACAAGAAGGACTCCCTGGTCGGCGCCGTCAGCGGCGGCAAAGACGCAGTCGTCGGCAAGGCGGACTCGATGGTGTCGCGCGTCGGCGGCATCGTTCCCGACGGCGAACAGGTGAAGGGGGGAGCCGCGAAGGTCGGCGTCTCGAAGGAGAACCCGCTTGGTCTCGCCATCGCCGGCGCGGCCGTCGGATTTCTCGTTGGCACACTTCTCCCGAAGACCGCTGTTGAGAACGAGAAGATGGGCGAGATCTCGGACGAGGTCACGGACAAGGTCAAGGAAGCGGGACACGAGGCGCTCGAGCGCGGCAAGTCAGTCGCTCAAGACGCAGTCGGCGCCGCCACCGAGACCGTTCAGGATCGCGGGCAATCCGAAGCACGACAGATGAGCGAGAGCCTCCAGGACAAAGCACAAGAGGTCAGCCGGTCGAACTGACGTCGGCAGCGGGCAGGGCGAGCGGCCCTGCCCGCTGCCACTTCGAGTGTGCGAAAACATCGCTGCCCAACCACGCGATCGCGTGAGCCCGTTTTCGGGCGACCGAATTCGCAAGATTCCTCAAGCAGCGTGTGGGTTCGGCGTTCGTCGAGGGGGTAATCGTTCGCCTGATGAAACGCTGGCGTCTAATCATTCACCTCCGGGCGAGCCTCTGGTTCGTTCCTGTCCTGTGCGTGCTCGCCGGGGCGGCGATCTCTGTCGGGACGATCGCCCTCGATCGAGCGTTTTCGTACAAGGGTCTCCCGCGGAGCGTGGTAGGCGGGCCTGACGCCGCGACGGCGGTGCTTTCGACCGTCGCTGCCTCGATGGTCAGCCTGACCGCGCTCGTGCTGACGATCACCATGGTCGTCGTCCAGCTCGCGATGGGCCAGTTCTCGCCGCGCATCGTGCAGCGCATCCTGCGCGACAAACCGAGCCAGCTTGCGATTGGTCTGTTCGTCGCGACGTTCGTGCACGCCATCCTCGCCCTGCGCGAGGTGACAAACAACGGTGATGGCACTGGCCACGTGCCCGGCATCGCGGTCATGACCGCGTTCCTGCTCGTTCTTGCGAGCATCGCGGTGCTCGTCATCTACGTACAACACATCGGTCAGGCGCTACGAGTCTCGGCGCTGATCGAACTCGTCGGAAAGGACACGCGTGCGTTACTTGATCGCGTGTATCCGGACAAGGGCGCGGCTCTCGCGGACGAGCCCGGCGAACCGCGGCTCGTGCGGTCCACAAAATCCGGTGTGGTCACCGCAATCGGCTCAGAACAGCTCGTCGAGGAAGCAACGCGCGCCGATTGCGAGCTCGAACTTGTACCCGCGCTTGGGGAATTCGTGCCGGCGGACGCACCGCTGTTCCGGGTGTTCGGAACGCCGGTAACGCTCGATGAAGATCGGTTGCGCCAGGCCCTCGTCGTGAAGCTGGAACCGACGCTCGACCAAGACGTCTCGTACGGCATTCGCCTCCTCGTGGACATCGCGGAGCGCTCGCTTGCGGATTCCCCGCTCCAGGACCCGACAACGGCCGTGCAGGCGATCGACCGCTTGCACGACATCTTGAGGCAGCTCGCCCGCAGACCGTTCCCCGACGGGCGTCACTTCGATGCCACGGGCCAGGTCAGGCTCACCGTGCGTTCGCTCGACTGGGACGCATACGTGCTGCTCGCCACCGATGAGATCCGAATGGCCGGCGCGGGCTCACCACAGATCACACGGAGGTTGAAATCGGCACTGACAGACCTCCGGTCGGTCGCGCCTCCGGAGCGCATCGGTGTGATCGACCGCCAACTCGAAAGGCTCAGGATGTCGGTCGAAGCGGCGGTCGACAGCGAGGACGTGGAATTCGCGCTCACGGAGGACCGCAAAGGCATCGGAGCAGCAGCCACCTGAGGCGCCGCAGGTGGGCGGCGCGAAGGCAGAAAGGGAGCGTGGTGAGCGGGGAGGGCGGTGTCCGGCGTAGCGGAAATGGCTTGATACGGTGGGCGTCGTCGCGGGGCGTGGCGCAGCCTGGTTAGCGCGCTAGTCTGGGGGACTAGAGGTCCCGAGTTCGAATCTCGGCGCCCCGACTCGGAAGCCCCGGAAACGGGGCTTCTCGCTTTTGCCCCGACAGCTCGCGGGTACGCCGGCGGCGTCTAAAAGCCCCGATCGTTGTGCACAGGCGGTTGGGGAGGCGATCTCGTGATTTCGGCCCAGGTGTCGGCACTCGACCCGCTCGGAAAGTGCAGGAGCCGGTCCCAACCATTTCCTTGTCCTTCGGGTAGTACCCGCGGACGGTGAGACCGATTACCTTCGCTCGATAGCCGTCTGCGAGCTGGGCGCGGCAGTCAGTGTGAGCCGCCCTCACATAGGCTGCCGCACCCAGCTCGAGACTTAGCGGCGAGGGATGGAAACCGGGCGTTGCGTCGGTCCGTCCGGCCGACCGCCCTCCGGCGTGTGCAGCGAAGATCCGTCGGCACGAGAGCGGTGCAGAACTGTTGGCGAGGTCATTTCCGCCCGACGGCTGTTTGGGACCAGCGCCGGTTGGGGTACCTCCGTTCCGCCTCTCTGCCTGTTTGGCTCGGTCGAGGCAACTCGAGAGGTCGCGACAGCAGCAACAGTCGTTCGCGGCAGCCCGAGTGGGCAGCCACATTCCGGGAGGGCGGGCGAGCCGCACCAAGGACGAGGGTTACGACACAGGAGGAGCGGGCGGACGCATGATGGACGACGCTGAGGTGGCGGCCGAGGTCGCTGCGATCCACGCGAGGCTCGCGGCGCTTGCTCGCGATCCCGGCCGTCCCGGGGTCGCGGAAGAGATCGGTTCGATTCGCGCACAGCTGCGCGCGCTCGCCGAGACGAACGCGCAGGTCGGCGATCGGCTGGCCGAGTCGCTCGGTCTGCGTCAGCCGCCGGATCCGTAGGGGGAACCAGCCGCTCGTTGTCGAAAGAGGAAACGCCGGCGGGTGGGGCGGATGCGCTTGGAATCCAGACGGCCCGAGTGTGCCTGTCCCACCCGCCGTACTTCGCGAGCACACGCCTTACGTGTCGGGCGCATTGCCCCATTCTGCGAGGTGTGCGGCAACCCACTCGACCTCGACGACGGCGGTGGACGTGCTGGTCACCGCCGCTGACCTTCTCACAGCAAGCCGGCGAGCACCGTAGGAGAGGGGAACGAAGAAGAGCCGTCCCTTGGCGACAAGGACGGCTCTTCAGTGCTTGGCGATCTCCTTGAACGTCTCTCCCCAGACTCCGGGCCCAGAGGCGCTCGATCACCCGAGGCCGGTTGAGCTCCTTGGCCCCTGCATGCAGCTCGCAGGTGCGGTGGGATCCAGCCTCGTGCACGGTTGTTATCGACGCGCCCAAACGGGACGTGAACCCTCGTTCGGGGCATCGTCACGGCGCGTAAGGAGATGGCGGCGTCCCGGGCGGCGGTTGCAGCTGCTGTTGCGGCCGTTGCCGCTGGTAGGTGTCGTGCAAATCCTTGAGGTCGGGAATGACCGCCGGCCAGGGATAGAGGACGAGGTGGATGACGAGCACCACGAGACCCCAGGCGAGCACGACGGCGAGAGGTCGCAGACGACGCTCGAGGTTGCGGAGCGTCTGGAAGAGCGTTGTGAACGGCGCCTCGCGGCCGCGGCGCGGATACGCGATCAACGTCGGCAGCACGACCCAGAACAGCCCGAGCAGCCCGTAGAACGTGCGGCCGAGCGCGTACTTGTCGTGGGGGTCGCTCGCGCGCGAGATTGCGCTGCCGGCGATCACCGCGGTCGCGGCGACCGGGAAGAAGAGCCACCAGGGCACTATCGCCCTCGCATGGTCAGCCCGGGTGAGGCGACCTCCCGCAGTGCGATTGCACGTATCCGGCTCCTCGGTCGGATAGCGAAAGGCGTAGTACGCGACGAAGACGATCACACCGACGACCACGAGCGCGGCCCACGGGTGCCGGTATTCGATCTCGCCGATCGTGCCGGAGATCGTCGGCCACGGAGCGTCGCCGTCGCCGAGCGCCGACCAGGCCTCGGGGACCGCGATCACAACGCCTGCCGTCAGCCAGACCAGGTAGCCGAAGGCCTCCTGCTTGCCGACGTCACCGAAGTGCTTCTGCCACCAGCGGCTCATCCTGGCCCGTCATTCGACGTCGGTGGCAGGGCTCCGCTCGGGAAGCTGGTTGCACCGGGACGGCGCAAGCGCCGTCCCGGTGCAGAGAAGTCGTCCTTAGAAGCGGCCGCGGCCGAAGAAGCCGAGCAGGGCCAGCACGAGGATGACGATGAGGATGATCCAGAGAATTGACATGTGGTGCGCGCCTCCCGAGTAGTTGGTCACCGATGTAACGCGGGTGTGCCCGAAAGGGATTCGCGTCAATCGTCCCGCACCCTGCCTGCGTGCTCAGCTCCCGAGGGCGGCCACTGCCTCCTCGAGCGAGGAGTGCACCGAGGCGGCGACGTACGTCGTCCACGGATGGGCCGGCGTACCGCCTGTGTAGACGACGACCGGGATGCCGCGCGAGCGCGCGTACCAGGCCTCCATCGATGTGCCCTCGTCAGGTGCGGTGAATGCCGCCAGCACGGCGTCGCAGGCGTCGATGTCGGCGAGATCGCCCTCGACGATCTCCGCTTCGTGCCCCTGCGTGCGCCCGCGGAAGTCGCGGCGCATCGGGTCGACGGGCTCCCAGCCGGCGGCCTCGGCGAGCGCGACTGCGCGCCGCCGGTACTCGTCGGCGAAGGGCGGGCCGGCCAGGTAGACACGCGACACGTGTCTAGAGTACGTCGGCATGGAGCGCGAGTTCGTCGCCCTCGGCCACGCAGGCAGCGACGCGTACGCCGGGCTCGAGACATTCCCCAACCCGGGCGTCGAACGGGTCGAGTTGGTGAGCGACGAGCTGACCGCCGTCTGCCCGATCACGAATCAGCCCGACTTCTACACCGCGACGATCGAGTACCGGCCGCGCGCGCTCTGCCTCGAGTCGAAGTCCCTCAAGATCTACCTGTCGCGCTTCCACGACCAGGGTGTCTTCTGCGAGGCGCTCGCGGTGCAGCTGCGCGACGAGATCGCGACGGCACTGGAGCTCGACGCGGCCGCAGTGCACGTCTCACTGCGCCAAAAGGCGCGGGGCGGGATCACGATCACCGCCTCCGTCTGAGGGCGGTCAGGCCGCGGGGCTCTCGAACTCGGTCACGCGCGAGAGGAGCGCGTTGATCGTCGCGTCCTGCTGGGCGATGCGCTGGTCGCGTGCGGCGAGCTCGACGGTGAGCGCTTCGAGCCGCTGACGCAGCGCGGCCTCGTTCGCGGACGGCTCGCCCGAGCCCGGCGTGACGGGGCTCGCGGCCCGAGGCTTGGGCCGGTGCTCTCGCCGCCGCGACGCTTGCGCAGGTCGTCCCACTGCTCGCTGATCGCGCCGGCCAGCTCGACCCGTGTGATGAATCCGAGCTCGACGAGGGTCTCACCGAGCTTGCCGCCGTTCACGCGCTGCTGCTCGAGCGCCTGCTCCAGCTGATGGGGCGTGACCATATTCCGCTCGACGACGATGTCGCCGAGGCGCCGCTTGGCCGCAGAATCCATTTCGCCAGGGGTATCGGCCAATACGGGTGACGGGGCATCCCTCGTTCGGTTGGCCTCGGTATGCATCGGGAATGAGCCGTACGGCCCATTGCTGCCTCCGATTGGTGGATGATGATCACGCCAACCTCTGTCATGCGGCGTCTCTCGATTCTTCTGGCCCTGACTGCGCTCTGTCTGCCTGTCTCGGCGCAGGCAGCGACGCGGGTTTCGGCGTTCTACTACCCCTGGTATGCGACCTCGGCTCACGACGGGAGCTACCAGCACTGGTCGCAGCGGGGCCACACACCGCCGAACGACATCGCGTCGGCGTTCTATCCGGCGCGCGGGATCTACTCGTCTGCCGACCGGCTCGTGATCGGCGAGCAGATGGACGAATTGCACACCGCCGGCGTCGATGAGATCGCGGTCTCGTGGTGGGGGCGTGGCTCGGCCGAGGACGCGCGCCTACCCGGCGTGATCGCCGCGGCGCGCGCGCGAGGCATCGCGGTCGCGGCGCACCTCGAGCCGTACCCCGGACGAACGGTCGCCGGGACGATCGACGACGTGCACTACCTGCGCGGCCTCGGCATCCGCACGTTCTACGTCTACCGAGCGCTCGAACTCCCGTCTCTCGACTGGCTCGCCGCGAACGCGACGCTCCGCGCGGAGGGCGACCTCATGTTCGCTCAGACAGCGCTCGTCGGCGCGGCTGCGTCGGCGGGGTTCGCCGGTGTCTACACGTACGACATCGTCGTCTACAGCGGCGACAAGTTCATGCGCCTTTGCAAGCAGGCGCACAAGATTCACCTGATCTGTGCGCCGTCCGTCGGGCCCGGCTACGACGCGCGGCGTGGCAGCGGCGATCCGAAGCTCAAGCCGCGTCGAAACGGTGCGACCTACGACCACATGTGGCGTGCGGCGATCGCAGCGCGAGCCGACCGCGTGACGATCACCTCGTACAACGAGTGGCACGAGGGCACTCAGATCGAGCCCGCGGCCCGCCCGCGGCGGCGCGGGGGTTACCGCTACCTCTCGTACGACGGTGCGTGGGGTCTGCACGGCCTCGCCGCGGAGTACGCGTACCTGGTGCGAACGCGCTACTGGTCAGACGTCATGCGCAGCACTTCGCCGGCGCAGCCGAGCACCAAGCCGTCGTAGACGTCTGCAGGCGAGACGCCACGAAGCTGCTCGTGGTCGAGGTCGACGATCGCATCGGGCCACGTCTCGAGCCCGAGCGCCGCGGCGCCCTCGTCCGAGCCGAAGCAGAGCAGGGAGTCGACGGAGATGACGCCGCGCTTGCCGGTCTGGCGGCGCGCGATCGACTCGAGCTCTCTCAGCTCCTCGAGCGGGTCGATGCGGACGTTGGAGTCCGAGCCGATGCAGAGGCCGAGCTCGCGATGGCAGACGCGCGCGACCGGCAGGAAACCGTCGCCGAGGCTTGCCTCGGTCGTCGGGCACGCACAGATGCGCGAGCCCGCGTCTTGCAGGAGGTCGAGCTCGTGCCCGTCGGCATGTGTGGCATGCACGACCGTTGAGCGCGCACCGAGACAGCCGGTGCGCGCGAGCAGCTCGATCGGCCGCACCCCGTGCTCGGCGATGCACTCGTCGATCTCGCGCGGCTGCTCGTCGGCGTGCACGTGCAACGGCAGCTCATGCTCGGCGGCGTAGCGACCGAGCTCCTCGAGCGCGTCGGCCGGGCACGCCCGGACGGAGTGGGGGGCTACCCCGACGCGGATCCCGTCTGCACGTAGTTGCTCGAGCTCCGTCAGATACTCCGCCACCGAGTCCTGGCGGAAGCGAGGGCTGCCGCCGCGCAGGTAGCACGCGTAGAGGCAGACGAATGCGATCCCGGCCTCCTCGGCCGCGGCGGCTGCCGCTCGGGCCTCCTCGAGGCCGAGGTAGTGAAACTCGCCGACCGCCGTGTAGCCGTTCGCGCGTAGCTCGCGGTAGACCTCGACGTACTCGCGGCGGATCTCGTCGACCGTCAGCGACTCGGCGAGGGCGATCATCGTCTCCCGCCACGCCCAGAAGTCGCCACCGCCTGCTCGGCCGCGCAAAGCCCGCTGAAACGCGTGGCAATGCGCGTTCACGAAGCCGGGTATCGAGAGCGTCGGCACGCCCGTATCCTCTCAGTCGTGGCCGCTCGCACCGTCTCGGCACCCCTGGCGCAGATCCCGAATGCCCTGACGATCTTCCGTCTGGCGCTGATCCCGCCGTTCATCGTCCTGATCCTCCAGTCGGAGGGCGGATACAGCTGGGCGGCCGGCGTGATCTTCCTGATCGCCGGCATCACCGACCAGGTGGATGGGTTCCTGGCGCGCCGCTGGCACGTCGAATCCGCCTTCGGCAAGATCGCCGATCCGCTGGCCGACCGGCTGATGATCGGCATCGCCGTCATCCTCGAGTGGCACGCAGGCCGGCTACCGCTCGTCTCGCTCCTGATCCCGTTTCGCGACCTGCTGCTGATGGCGGTGACCCCGTACATGATCGCCCGCGGGTACCGCTTCGAGGTGAACACGCTCGGCAAGGCGGCGACCTGGCTGCTCTATCTCGGCGTCGGCTGCTCGATGGTCACAAGCCCGTCGACGGACTGGCCACTCTGGATCTTCTGGACAGGCTTTGCGCTCGCGCTCGCGTCGCTCGTGTTGTACGCCGTCAAAGCTCGGAGAGAGGTCCGCTGATGAAGGCCGTCGTCATGGCAGGCGGTGAGGGGACTCGTCTACGTCCGCTCACCTCGAACCAGCCGAAGCCCATGGTGCCGATCGTCGGCAAGCCGTGCATGGAGCACATCCTCGAGCTGCTGCGCGAGCACGGCTTCGAGGAGGTCGTCGTGACGGTTGCGTTCCTGCCGCAGGCGATCCGCTCGTACTTCGGCGACGGCGACACGCTCGGCCTCGACATCTCGTACTCGGTCGAGGAGAGCCCGCTCGGCACGGCGGGCTCGGTGCGCCTGGCGAGCGACGTGCTCGACGAGACGTTCCTCGTCATCTCGGGGGACGCCCTCTGCGACATCGACCTCGGCAAGATCGTCGAGTTCCACAAGGAGAAGGGCGCAGCGGTGACGATCGGCATGAAGTCGGTCGAGAACCCGCTCGAGTTCGGCATCGTCGTCACGGACGAGGACGGCCGCGTCGAGCGCTTTCTCGAGAAGCCGTCGTGGGGGCAGGTGTTCTCGGACACGATCAACACCGGCATCTACGTGCTCGAGCCGGAGGTTCTGAGGCACATCCCGACCGACCGGCCGTACGACTTCTCGAAGGAGCTCTTCCCGCTCCTGCTCGAGATGGGGCGTCCGATCTACGGCTACGTCTGTGACGGCTACTGGCAGGACATCGGGAACCTCGACCAGTACCGCCAGGCGAACTTCGACGCGCTCGACGAGAAGGTGCGCCTGAACATCGGCGGCATGAAGATCCGCGGCGACGTGTGGGTCGGCGCGGGCGTCGAGATCGACGACGTCGAGAACGTCGAGGGACCCGCGTTCATCGGCAACTACTGCACCGTCTCGCCAGAGTCGTCGATCGGCCCGTACACCGTGCTCGGGCCCGGCTGCACGCTGCGCGAGCGTGGGCGGCTCGCGCGTACTGTCGTCGACGCGTCCTGTTACATCGGCCGCAGCGCGGTCGTCGAGGGCGCGATCCTCGGTCGCAACTGCGACGTCCGCGCGCATGCGCGTGTCCACGAGGGTGTCGCGATCGGCGACCAGGTGACGCTCGGCGACCAGTCGGTCGTCTACCCGGGCGTGCGCATCTACCCGTACAAGGAAGTCGAGTACGGCGCGCAGATCCACGAGAGCCTGATCTGGGAGTCGCGCGCGACGACGCGCCTGTTCGGCAAGGACGGGGTGCTCGGACTCGTCAACGTCGACCTGACGCCCGAGGTCGCGATGCGCTTCGGGTCGGCGCTCGGAACGGCGCTGCCGCGCGGCGCACGTGTCGTCGCGAGCCGCGAGAGCGCGCCGGCCTACCAGATGATCAAGCGCGCGATCATCTCGGGACTGCACTCGACCGGCGTCCAGGTCGCGGACCTGCGGACGCTGCCGGCGCCGCTCGGCAAGCACCATTTGAAGACGCAAGGCTATGACGCGGCCTTCCACGTCGGCTCCGCGTCGCACGATCCGGAGGCGGTGCAGATCCGGCTCTTCGAGCGTCCCGGCGTCGCGCTCTCCCTGGCGATGCAGAAGGAGATCGAGAAGCACTTCACGCGACAGGAGCTGCGGCGCGTCCCGTTCGCCGAGGTCGGCGCGATCTCGTATCCGGCGCGGGCACGCGAGACGTACGCGGACGACCTGCTCGCCGGGCTCGACGTGGAGGCGATCCGCGCGCGCGGCTTCCGGATCGCGCTCGACTACGGCTACTCGGCTGCGAGCTACGTGCTGCCGCTCGTGCTCGGCCCCCTCGGCGTCGAGGCCGTGACGGCGCACTCGTTCGAGGCCGACTCGGCGGCGCCGCCCGTGCGCCTGCGGGAGACGATCGAGCAGGCGCGCGGCCTCGTGCCCGCGATCAACGCCGACTTCGGCGCGGTCTTCGACCGCTCGGCCGAGCGCATCTACCTGATCGACGAGACCGGCCGGGAGGTGCGGCCCGACCAGGCGCTCCTGCTCTACCTGCAGCTGATGGGCGCCAACGGCCACCGCGGGCGCGTCGCCGTCCCGATCAACACGACGAGCCAGATCGAGGTCGTGGTCGGCGAGAACCTCGAGGTCGTGCGCACGCCCGCGTCGCTGCCCGAGCTGACCCGGGTCGCGGCGGAGGAGGGCGTGATCTTCGCGGGCGCGGCGGGCGGCGGCTACGTGTTCCCGGAGTTCCTGCCCTGCCTACGACGCGATGGCGTCGCTCTGCAAGCTGCTCGAGCTGCTCGCGAAGTACGAGGCGCTGCCGCTCTCGCAGATCGCCGGCAAGCTGCCGCGCCAGACGCTGATCCACCGTGAGGTCGCGTGCCCGTGGGCGCTGAAGGGCACGGTCATGCGGGTGCTGAACGAGCGCTTCACGGACGCCGACGTCGACCTGCGCGACGGGATCAAGGTCTTCGACGACCGTGGCTGGTTCCAGGTCCTGCCGGACCCCGACGAGCCGCTCGTCCACCTCTACGCCGAAGGAAGCTCGAAGGAGGTCTCCGAGGAGCTGGAAAGCGAGATCCACGCCCTCGTCACGGGCCTCGTCGAGCAGGAGGAGGTCGGCAGCCGAAGCTAGCGCCGACCATGCTCGTCCTCTAGAACCCTTAACCTGAGGTTGACGGTTCTGACACTCTCTGCTGGAATGATTCGACCCATCGAAGACGAAAGGCGGCACTGTGGACCCGCTCCCCGATTTTGGCTCGCTGTCCGACGACCAGTTGAAGGCGATGATCGGCGACCTCGAGCAGCAGGAGCGTGAGGTCAGTTATCAGCGCCGCATCCTGCACGGCAAGATCGACATCCTGCGGGCAGAGCTCGTGGCGCGCCTGCAGACCTCGGGTGGGCGCAGCGTGCTCGACCAGGTCGATGTCGACCGCCTGACGGAGATCCTCACCGGCAAGGCGGCGCCGCCCGTATGAGCGTGGTCTATTGCTCGGAGTGCGGCTTCCAGAATCCTGAATCGGCGAAGTACTGCTCTCGCTGCGGGGCGCTGCTCGCCAAGGGCGAGTCGGCGGTCGAGACGACCCAGTCGTTCTCGGCCGAGGAGATCGGCGACGCCGAGCACCACGACGACCTCGGGATCGAAGGCCCGGCGCTCGTCGTCCGGGCCGGCGGCGGCAGGGCGGGGGAGAGCTTCAAGCCGACCGGCGAGCGCACGCGCATCGGCCGGTCCCCGGATTGCGAGATCTTCCTCGACGACGTCACCGTCTCCCGGAACCACGCCGTGCTCGTGCAGAGCGACGGCCAGTTCACGGTCGAGGATCAGGGCTCGCTGAACGGCACCTTCGTCAACCGCAAGCGCATCGACAGCGCCCAGCTCGAGGAGGGCGACGAAGTGCAGATCGGCAAATACCGGATGACGTTCATCGCATGACGAGCACGGCGAAGCAGATGCAGCTTCCACACGAGCCTCAGGCCCGTGAGCGGCTGCTTCGCATCGGCGAGGTCGTGCGCCGGCTCGTCGAGGAGTTCCCGGACATCTCGATCTCGAAGATCCGCTATCTCGAAGACGAGGGGCTGCTGACACCGCGCCGCACACAGGGCGGTTACCGCCTCTTCAGCGAGGCCGACCTCGAGCGGCTGCAGACGATCCTGCGCCTGCAGCGCGACGAGTTCCTGCCGCTGCGCGTGATCAAGGACGAGCTCGACGCTCCCGGCCAGAAGGAGCGCAAGCGCCGCAAACCGACGGCGCTCGGCTCCGAGGAGGAGACGGTCACGCTGGACGATGCTCTGCGAGCGCGCGGGCATCGACGCGCGGCTTGCGAAGGAGCTCGAGGATTTCGGCCTGCTGGCGCCGCACGGCACGGGGTCGGACAAGCGCTACCCGGAGTCCGACGCCGACGTCGCCGCGACCTGCGCGCAGCTCGCGCGGTTCGGCGTCGACCCGCGCCATCTGCGCACCTTCCGCACGGCCGCCGGCCGCGAAGCGGCATTGCTCGAGCAGCTCGTCGCACCGGCGCTCCGCGCCCGCAGCAACGAGCGCCGCGCACAGGGCCTGCACGACCTGCAGCAGCTCGCCGAGCTCGTCGGCGAGCTCTCGTCTCTCCTCTTCTGGCGAGACCTGCGAGAATTGGCGCAGTGATCGACCTGCGCACGAAGATCCGGGAGGTCCCCGACTTCCCGACGCCGGGCGTGGGGTTCAAGGACTTCACGCCGCTGCTCGCGGACGCGGCGGCGCTCAAGCAGACCGTCGGCGAGCTGGCCGACTGGGTCAAGCAGAAGCAACCGGACATCGTCATCGGCGCCGAGGCGCGCGGCTTCATCCTCGGGGCGGCGATCGCCGAGGCAGCCGGCGTCGGCTTCGTCCCGGCGCGCCGCCCGGGCAAGCTCCCGCCGGAGACGGTCAGCGTCAGCTACGCGCTCGAGTACGGCCAGAACTCGCTGGAGCTGCATCCGGACCTGATCCCGGACGGCGCGCGCGTGATCATCCACGACGACGTGCTGGCGACCGGCGGCACCGTTGAGGCGATCTGCAAGCTCGTCGAGCAGCTGGGCGGCGAGGTCGTCGGCGCCTGCTTCATCCTCGAGCTGACGTTCCTCGAGGGCCGGCAGCGCCTGAACGGCACGGATGTGCACGCCCTGATCGCCTACTAGAGACTTGATGTGGAACTGCCTCTCGATTCCCCCTTCCGGAGGGGTCGGCGTCCGTCGTTTCGGCTATCACTAGTGCATGTACGACACGCTGACGACGAGCTACACATTCGCGTGTCCGGTCCACGGTGAGACGCACGTGCGCCTGTCGCGCTTCCGCCGGCTCGAGCAGCTGCCCGGTGCCGAGCGGCCCGCGGTCTTCCGCGTCGAGTTCGACTGTGGCTGCGGCGATGCGCATCCGGGCCTCGTGCGCCACGACGAGCTCGACTGGGCGCCGCTCGGCCTCGACGACTCGACACCGTTCCTGAACCTGATGACCTCGCGCGTCGAGACGGTCGGGGTCGAGCTCGGCGACGTCGCCGCCGCGCACATCAAGGCGGGGGAGTGGCCGTGGACGTTCTTCTGCTGGCCCGAGGAGCGCCCGCGCCCGGTCTTCCCGTCGGCGTTCCGCCTGCTCGCGCCGGCGGCGTCAGGTGACCGCGTGGGGCTCGCGGTGCGGTGCCCGGCGTGCGGGAAGGTCTCGGTCAACCTCGTCAGCCGCGCGCACGTCGACGTCCCGTTCGTCAACGACCGCGAGGTGGGAGTGGTGGAGCATCTGTTCGCGGACGACGCCGCCGCGACCGCGGATGAGTTCCACGCCGAGTTGTGGTCGGGGTCTTTCGACGCCCGCCGCCTGGCACTTGAGTAGCGCGTTCCCTCCCGTCAGGGATCTGTGACGCGAGAGGCCCGCCGATACCTGTGGCGGGTCTGATGTCCGTCCAGCCGCACACCTCCAGAGGAGCAGGCTTGCTCCTCGTCCATTGCGCCGCCGTGTCCGAGAACCGGCAGTCGGCGTATGCGCGCCTCGAGCAGGCGATCGGTGGTGAGCTCGCGCGGTTGCTGGTCTTCGCGCTCGCCGGCCGTCACGGACGGCGCGGCTCGTCTTCGCCGTAGACGCGAACGAGCAGGAAGATCAGGAAGCCGGCGACGCAGCCGACGATGAACGTGATCGTGCTCGAGAAGCCGACCGCGGCTCCGCCGATCCAGATCAGGAACCCGAAGAACAGGGCCCAGAGGAACGAGATCACGCCGTGGTCGAATGCGGGTGCGCGCAGGTGCATCGGCCCGAGATCCTATCGACCGACGCTGCCGGCGCCGAGAGGACGCGCCGCGCGTACGGGACCAAAAAAATTCACCGAGCCGGTTGCGCTTTCGTCCGTCTCTCCCGGGAACTTTCGGCCTTCCGCCTTGCGGCTTCGCCCTACAGCCCTCAGGAGCGACTTCGACCTACTCGCGCTCCGTGCTCGGTGCAAGAGCAAACCTAGACGGGCGAGACGCGGCCGACAAGGGGTCTGAAAACGCGCTGTCCGCAATTTGCGGAGACTTCTCTTTGGACATGCCGAGTTAGCACTTCTTGTCACATGCTCCAAAGGCAAAAAAATTCACCGAGCCGGTTGCGCTTTCGTCCGTCTCTCCCGGGAACTTTCGGCCTTCCGCCTTGCGGCTTCGCCCTACAGCCCTCAGGAGCGACTTCGACCTACTCGCGCTCCGTGCTCGGTGCAAGAGCAAACCTATGCGGTGGGACATGCCTCGGCAAGAGGGGAGAGACGTCGAAAAGGGCGCTCTTTGCGAGTGGGGCCTGGGGAAATCCTGTGGATTTCCTGCGAGCTCGGCCGGTCAGGCGAGCGCCGAGTCGAACCGGGCGAAGAGCGCGGGCAGGTCGTCGAGCGCGCCCGGCTCGTGCAGCGCCTCGATCAGGTCGGCGATGCGGCGCGTCATCACGATCACGTAGCGCGCCTCGCCGCCACCGGCGTTCCAGAAGGTGTGCACGACACCGCGCGGCACGAGCACGGCCGAGCCGGCAGGCGCCTCGAGCTGCTCGTCGCCGCGGACGAAGCCGAGCGTGCCCTCGAGCACGTACCAGGCCTCGTCGTCGCTGCGATGCAGGTGCAGCGGCGCGATCGGCCGTTCCGCCGAGCTTTCACCGGCATCGGCCCATTCGGCGAGCACGAAGTCCGTTCCGTCGACCTGACCGTGCTGGAGGGGAGGGACGATCACCGTTCGCAGTCCAGCAGGGCCGGCGGACGTTTCTCCGCCAGCTTTCCATAACATCGATTACCGTGCACGCAGGGAGAAACCCTGAATCGGATGGTTTGGGTCTTTCAGGTGACGGCTAGATGAAGCAGGCGTGGCGACGGAGACGGACATCCTCCTCCTGAGCGACGACCTGCGCCAGCTGGTCGACGCGGCCGAGGAGCGCGGCAATCTGCGCCAGTCGGAGCTGAACGAGGTGCTCGAGCCGCTCAACTGCGATCCGCTCGAGACCGACGCCGTCTACCGCGAGCTCGAGTCCCGCTCGATCGACGTGATCCTGGACGTCGACGAGGACGGCGAGCCGATCGCCCAGCCTCAGCCGGCGCCGCAGCCGCTGCAGATCTCCTGGGAGACGACCACCGACGCGCTGCAGCTCTTCCTGCGCGAGGCCGGTCGCCATCCGTTGCTGACCGCCGCCCAGGAGGTCGAGCTCGCGAAGCGGATCGAGGCCGACGACGCGCTCGCCAAGCAGCGGATGATCCAGTCCAACCTGCGGCTCGTCGTCTCGATCGCGAAGAACTACCGCAACCAGGGCCTGCCGTTCCTCGACCTGATCCAGGAAGGCACGCTCGGCCTGATCCGCGCCGTCGAGAAGTTCGACTGGCGCCGGGGCTACAAGTTCTCCACCTACGCCACCTGGTGGATCCGCCAGGCCGTCGCGCGGGCGCTCGCCGACAAGGCCCGGACGATCCGGATGCCCGTCCACATCGTCGAGCGGATGCAGAAGATGAACCGCGCCGAGCGGCAG
The DNA here is from genome assembly GCA_963779505.1 of uncultured Actinomycetes bacterium. Taxonomy (GTDB): domain Bacteria; phylum Actinomycetota; class Thermoleophilia; order Gaiellales; family Gaiellaceae; genus PALSA-600. The sequence goes on from CAVZYK010000001.1 coordinate 221,368, forward strand.
CTGTGGGCGCGTCTCGGCCGCGAGCCGACGCTCGAGGAGATCGCCGACGAGGCGAACCTGCCTCTGCAGCAGGCCAAGGAGGTCAAGGCGGCCGCCAGGGCCTCCAGCTCGCTCGACGCGCCGATCGGCGACACCGACGACGCGACCCTGGGCGACTTCGTCGCCGGCGAGGGGCCGCTGCCGGACGAGCAGGTCGAGGACTCCCTGCGCTCGCAGACGTTGGCAGACGCGTTGCACGCCCTGCCGGACCGCCACCGGGCGGTCGTCATCCTGCGCTACGGCCTCGACGATGCGGAGCCGAAGACGCTCGAGGAGATCGGCCGCCGGCTGGGTCTGACCCGCGAGCGCGTGCGGCAGATCGAGGTCGAGGCGCTGAAGCGCCTGGCGACGCTGCACGAGATGGAAGCGGTCGCCTACTCCTAAGAGGTTCGGCGCCTGGCCAACGAGCCACGTCCCAGGGACTGTCCCCGGGACATGTCCGGCCTGGCGACGTCCGTTCGCAGCGCGCTTACGCCTGCAGGTAGACCTGCAGCCCCGGTGCGACCATGCGCAGCTCGCGCAGGGCCCGGGTCTCGAGCTGGCGCACCCGCTCGCGGGTGATGCCGAGGTCGTTGCCGACCTCCTCGAGCGTCTGCGGCGGCTGGCCGTCGAGGCCGAAGCGGCGCAGCACGACGTGCTTCATCCGGGGGTTCAGCCGCTCGAGCGCCGCGCCCAGCTCCTGCGAGCGGGCGAGCACGTTCGAGGCTGCATCGGGTGACTCGGAGGTGACGTCCTCGATCAGGTCGGCGACCATGCTCTCCCCGTCCCCCACCGGCGTCTCGAGCGAGATCGGGTCTTCGACGAGGTCGAAGAGCTCGCGCACACGCTCGATCGGGAAGCCGGAATCCTTGGCGATCTCCTCGATCGACGGGTCGCGGTTCAGCTTCTGCGCCAGCTGGCGGCGCGAGCGCATCGCGCGGCGCACCTGCTCGGCGACGTGGACGGGCAGGCGAATCGTGCGGCCCTGGTCTGCGAGGGCGCGCGTCACGGCCTGGCGAATCCACCACGTGGCGTACGTCGAGAGCTTGAAGCCGAGCTTGTAGTCGAACTTCTCGACCGCGCGGATCAGGCCCATGTTCCCCTCCTGGATCAGATCCAGGAGCGGCACGCCGGCCTTCGTGTAGTTGCGGGTGATCGACATCACGAGGCGCAGGTTGCACTCGATCAGGCGCTGCTTTGCGGCCTCGTCGCCGAGATCCTTGCGCCGGGCGAGCTCGCGCTCCTCGGCCGGGGTCAGCAGGCGGCCGTCGCCGATCTGGCGGACGTAGAGCTTCAGGGGATCCGAGGTCTGGAGCCGCTCGTTGTCCGTCAGGAAGGCGTTATCGGGCTCTTCCTCTTCCTCGGTGTCAACAACGTCGAGAGCGGGTAGGAGCTCCAGGACTGGCTCTGCGGTGTCGGGCGCGGTCGGGATATCTGCGAGCGGCTGATCCACTCGATGGGTATCGGCTGCAGGAGGCCCGACCTTGAGGGATAAAGCCTTTCAACAATGAGGCCGATCATCCGTCCTACTCCCTAGGATCAGTCAATCTGATGTGTGGTCTCGCCGGATACAGCCTTCATCCCCGCTCCAGCCTCGAGCGGACGCTCGGCGCGCAGGCACTTCTGGCAGCGATCGCGGAGCGCGGGGCCGACGCCGTCGGGTACGCGTACCGCTCACCGGGCGAGACCTACCCCACCGTCGTCAAGCAGCGCACGCCTGCTTCGCAGCTCCTCGAGCGCGTCTCGGTGCCCGCGACCGCGGCCCAGCTCCTCGTGCACGTCCGTGACTACACGAAGGGTCATCCGTCGATCGCCGCCAACAACCACCCGGTCCGCCACGGGCCGGTCGTCGGCATCCACAACGGGATCATCACCAACGACGACGAGGTGCTCGCCCCCCACTCCTGCTCCCGCTCCGAGCCGCGCATGACCGTCGACTCCGAGGCGATCTTCGCGGTCGCCGCCCATTCCCGGAACGACGCCCGCGCGCTCGAGCGTCTACGCGGGGCGATGGCGACCGCCTGGGTCGACGAGCGCGAACCGACGCTGCTCTACCTCGCGCGCGGTATGGGTCGCCCGATGTGGGTCGGCGAGAGCCGTGACGGCGTCTTCTTCGCCTCGACGAAGCTCGCGCTCGAGATCGTCGAGCGCTACTGCGAGCTGCGTCTCCGCAAGCGCGAGGTGCGCGAGGGCACGCTGCTCACCCTGGAGGACGGCCGGATCGTGGGCCGCGAGCGCTTCCGCCCCGACCTCGACTACGTCGAAGATCACCCGCTGCCGGCCGTACGTGCTCCGCAGGAGCGCGATTTCTGCCTGACGCGCCTCGCCGCGCTCGCCGCAGCCGCGTAGACCCGACCGCTCGGTCTGACGCGAAGGCGTGCCTGTTCGGGCCGTGTCCTTGGGTCTGACCCCGGAAGCGGCGGCGTTGCGGGACGAACCTCGCGAACCTGTCTGTTCGGGGCGTGTCGGTGGGTCTGACCCCGGCGCACCGCTGAGCGCTGCCGCGGCGCGGGTGCTACCGCTGCGTTAGGAGCCTGCCCGCGCGGCAAGCAGCGCCGCCGCCACGCCGCACGCTGCCGCGACGGCGAATGCGCCACGGGCACTCGCGAGCGTCACGAGCAGGCCGCCGCTGAACGCGGAGACCGTGAACGCGAGGTGCGAGAGGCCGTCCTGGGCGGCGAAGACGCGGCTGCGAACCTCGTCTGCCGCCCGGGCCTGGATCAGCGTCACCTGCGCCACGTCGCCGAGCCCGCGGCCCGAGCCTGCGAGCGCCATGCCGACCAGCGCGACGGCCAGCACCGGCGCTGCGCCCGCGAGGGCGAGTCCCGCCGCCGCTCCTGCGAACGCGACGACGAGGACGCGCACCGGCCCTACTCGCAGTGCTCGCCCGGCAACCGCGGCGCCGACCAGCCCGCCGCCGCCGAGCAGCGCCGTCATTGCGCCGTACCCGGCCGAGCCGCCGTCCAGTTCGAGCGAGAGCGGGTACGACGCGACGTCGACGATCCCGATCCCGACGAGCGAGATCATCCCTGCCAGCACCGGCACGCGCAGCGACCGCTCCCGCGCGAGCAGATCGCACGCCGGCCAGCGCGCCTGGGTGCTCGACGACTGAGCCGCGGCCGAACGGGCGCGTGATCGTCAGCACGACGAGCGCCGAGAAGACGAAACTCGCTGCGTCGACGACGAAGACGGCTGCCGGAGTCGCGCCGAGCCCGAGGACGACGCCGCCGAGCAACGGCCCGACGAGGTAGCCGGCGGAGCTCGTCGCTCCGACCAGGGCGTTCGCCCGTGGCACGTCGGCCTCGGGAACGACGTTCGGCAGCGCAGCGGCAGACGCGGGCTCGAACGGTGACTGCACCACGGACGAGACGCCGAGGAGCACGACCAGCGCCGCGGCGTGGGATGCCGTCGCCGCCATCGCGAGCGACACGGCTGCGGCGGCCAGATCGGCCGTGATCAGCACCCGCCGGCGGTCGAACCGGTCGCCGACCCAGCCGGCGAACGGCGCCGACAGGACGGATGCGACAACGCTCGAGAAGATCGCTGCTGAGACCCAGAGCGCCGACCCTGTCTCTCCGTAGATCGCCGCGACGAGGGCGATGTAGGCCGCTGAGCCGCCGCCAAGCGAGACGAGGCGTGCGAGGGCGAGCCGGCGGGCAATGCGCACGCGTCATGCTCTCACGCTGTTTCAGTGGCCGGTGCCGACCGCCCCGTCCGAGCCGACCGTGACTCCATCCTCGACGAGCCGCTCACGGATCAGGAACTGGAAGGTCGCCCAGGCGCCGCGACGCGCCTCGAACATCCGATAGACCTGCCACTCGGTCAGCATCGTCTCGTCGGCGCGTCGTGCGGCCTGCCAGTCGCCGAACTTCGGCAGGCGGCCGAGGCCCTGCGCGAGCTGACAGCCCTGGGCGATCGCCCGCTCGAGTCGCTCCTCCCCCACCGGCACGTCGAAGCCGGCCTCCCGGAGGGCCGTCGTCAGCGAACCGAACGTGTGCCAGTAGAGCGACGCCGACGGCATCGTCCCGCGGCGCTGCTTGATGTCGTCGGCCGTCGGTGTCCGACCGAGCTCGTCACCGAGCCGCCGCAGCTGCCCGGCGAGCTCCTCGCGCGTGGCGAACCGACGCGGCATCAGACCCGCCGCGCGCTTCGCCGCATTCCAGGTGCCGAAGTGCTCGATCACCGTCTGCGGGTGCACCTGGGACTGCGGGTCGGCCGCGAACTCCTTCATCGTCGGTGAGCGGCCGAGGCGCTCCGCGGATGCCCGCAGCTCCTCGAGGATCTGCTCGTCGGAGTACCGCCGCCGGATCCCCGCCTGAAACGTGGCGAGCGCCTGCGGATCGATCTCCGTCACTGCGCGATAAGGCTTCCGCGCCACCACCAAGAATGGTAGAGCGAATTAGAGAAGGTGCAAGTCGACGCTAATCGACGAGCTGCGGCTCGCGCGCGGTCGGCGCCGGGCCGTGGCCGATCTCCGTCGCCACGATCGCCTCGAGCGCGCCCACGCAGCGCGGGCAGAACTGGGATCCGGCCATGCGATGGAGCTCCGAGAGCGCCTCGTGCGCCGGGCGGGCCGGCCGGTAGACGCGCGTCGTCAGCATCGAGTCGAAGGCGTCCGCGACGTGGATGATCCGCGCGCCGAGCGGGATGTCCTCGCCCGAGAGGCCGTCGGGATACCCCTGGCCGTCGAAGCGCTCGTGGTGGTGGCGGATCGCCGGCACGGCGTCGCTGAGGAAGCCGAGGCGGTTGATGATCGACGCGCCCTCCTCGGCGTGGCTCGCCATGATCGCCCACTCCTCCTCGGTCAGGCTCGCCGGCTTCAGGAGGATCGAGTCCGGGATGCCGAGCTTGCCGATGTCGTGGAAGAGCGCGGCGTGCCCGAGCAGCTCGAGCTCCGCGTGCGAGAGCGACAGCTCGCGCCCGATCGCGAGCGCGAGCTGCTGCACGCGGCGCGAGTGGCCGGCGGTGTACGCGTCGCGTGCGTCGACCGTCGCCGACAGCGACTCCATCGCCGCGGTCGAGCGCTCCTTGAGCAGCTTGTTCGCCTGCTCGAGCGACACGTTCTGCGACTGGATCGTCTCCGCGGCAGCGCGCAGCTTGTGCGCCGAGCGCTGGGTGTGCTTGAGGTACGCCTCCTGCGTCTTGCGCATCAGGAAGAGCGGCAGCGCGAAGACGACGATCGCCCAGGCGCCGATCGGCTTGTACGCCTCGTAGATGACGGCGGCGATGAAGCCGTAGACCGCGTAGTGCGGCGCCAGCCAGCTGAAGCGCTCCTTGAAGACGCGCAGCGGGTTCTCGCGGCCCTCGACGCCGACGGCGATCGAGACGAGACCCATGTTGACGACGAAGTAGACGAGACCGGCGAGCAGGCCGCCGGCGACGTAGATGCCCGTGCCGATTCGTCCGTCGAGGCGAACCGAGAAGATCGCGGCGGCACCGAGTGACGCGAACGACAGCGCGCCGACGTTGAACAGCAGCTGGTGGAAGACGGCGCGGCGCGCGCTCCATTCGACTGCGGACATGGTGATCGCGAGCACGAGTGCTGCACGCGGGCCGATGATGGCTGCCGCCGCGAGCGCACCGACGGCGCTGACGGAGATCGAGCCGGTCTCCTCCACCTCGAGCGACAGCACCTGGCCGAGGCCGACGAGCCCGACGATCGTCACGAGGCCGATCACGTCGGTCGACGAGCCGAAGATCGCGCCGGCGATGCCCGCGGCGATGCCCAGGAAGCCGACGAGGCCGACGAGGAGCGCCAGACGACGCGGCACCTCGAAGAACCGCGGCACGGGCGGCTGGTGCGGGCGTGCGGTCTGGCGGCGCTCGACCTCGGGGATGATCTCCGCAGCTGCTGCGAGCGGGACGACGCGCTCGTTGCTCTCGGGCAGCGAGGCGAGACGAGGCGTGCGGTTGTCGGGCTGCGCGAGCAGCAGCTCGTCGGACGCGTCGAGGACGCGGTTGCGTCCCTGGAGCTTCGCGCGATAGACGGCGAGGTCGGCCTGGTGCACGAGCTCCGTGGCGTCCTGGCCGTCGCGCGGGAACGCGGCGACGCCCATCGAGATGGTGGCGCGGATCGGCTCGCTCGAGGTCTCGACCTCGAAGAGACGCGCGGCGACCGAGCGGCGGATCCGGTCGGCGATCTCGAACGCCTGCTCCGGCGGCGTCTCCGGCAGGAGGATCGAGAACTCCTCGCCGCCGAAGCGGGCCGGCACGTCGTAGTGGCGCAGCTGCTGGCGGAAGACCTCCGCGACGCCGCGCAGAACCGCGTCGCCGGCGAGGTGGCCGTAGGTGTTGTTGATATCGCGCAGCAGGTCGAGGTCGGCCATGATCAGCGCCATCGGCCGCTGGAAGCGCTGGGCGCGACCGAGCTCCTCCTGCATCACCGAGGCGAAGTGCCGGGCGTTGTAGAGGCCGGTCTTTGGGTCGACTCGCGCCTCGGCCTGCAGCTGCGGGATCGCGAGCGAGCGGTGGATCAGCAGCAGCGGCGCGACGGCGAACGGGATCAGCCACGGGTTGAGGTCCCAGAACGCGGCGACCGCGAGACCGAGCGTCGCGAGGATGAAGTCGGTCGAGAGGCTCTCGAAGGAGAAGACGCCCGCCTCCCGCAGCGAGTGGCCGCGGGCGAGGCTGACCATCGGTGCAAGGACGATGTGGTTCGCCCCGACAGCCACCACGCATGCTGCGAGACCCGCGAGCGCCCAGCGGAGGTTGTCGTCGGGGATCAAGGCCGTCTGCGCGCAGCAGCAACGCCGCTGCCCCCCACGTCGCCAGGTTCCCCAGCGTGTAGTTGCAGATGTTGAAGCTCTGGATGTACCAGGCGTACCGCTCCTTGAGCCACTCGGGCACGTGCATGACGACGCCGAGCAGCGCGACGAGCTCGGGCGGCAGCAGCAGGGCGCTCGGGATCAGGAAGACCCATGAGGTGTGGAACGCCGTGTCACGGGCCGTGCGCACCGTGTAGGTGTGGGATGCGGCCGCGCCGGCCGCGAGAATCAGGAAGGTCGTCCACTTCGACGTCTGCGAGTTGTCGAGACGCGACAGCAGAGGGAGCGTCGCGGCGAGTCGCGGCGATCCCGATCGCGACGCCGTACACCGCAGCAGCAGTCGGCAGCGCGCGGCGGCGCTGCTCAGGCTCACTGGCATCGCTCTCGAGCCGGACGTCGCTCGGGATAGCGCTCATTCGAAGGTCTCCTTCCGCGCCGGAGCGCGGGCCGCAGTGCACGGGTTCACCTTTGAAGTTACGGCTGCGGTGGTGAGCCTCCCATCCCCCATTCGGGTGCGCGCCCGACAGATCCCCCGTCCGGGTGAGGACCGCGGCGAAGGCCCGCCGGAGCGGGCCTTCGCCTTGGTGTGTGCTCGTGCCTTACGGCAGGAGCGAGTTGACGGTGCTGACCGCCGCGGTCGCGACCGGGGCCACAGCCTCGGTCGGGGCCGGGGCCGCAGCCTCGGTCGGCGTGATGCCGAGCGCCGCCAGCGGGTCGATCCCGTCCACGGAGACGGCGATCGACGGATCGGTCGCAGCCTCCGCGATGTCTGCGGAGTCGGCCTCATAGCCGGCGGCACCGTCGATGCCGTCGCCCTCAGCCGCGTCCTCGCTCGACATATCGGCCCAGCTCATGTCGGCCCAGCTCATGTCCGTCCAGGACATCGAGTTCCAGGACATGTCAGCCCAGGACATGCTCGCCCAGGACTGGTCGCTCCAGGACTGGTCACTCCAGCTCTGGCTCGTCCAGGACATCGAGTTCCACGACATGTCGCTCTTCGCCGCGTTCGCCCAGCTCATCGCGTCGAACGACTGGCCGGAGCCACCGCTCACCGACTTGAAGAACTGCTCCAGCCCGACGTTCGGGTTGGGGGCGTAGGTCGCAGCCGCCGCGCGACTGGCCGTGATCTCACCGACACCGGCGGACTCGGGGTTCCTCCGCACGGCGCGAGCCGTACGCATGAGAACGCCCTTGACCTGATCCGGCGTCCAGCCCGGATGACGGGCCAGCATCTGTGAAACCGTGCCCGCGACAATCGGTGCCGCGAACGAGGTTCCCGAGAGCTGGATCCGTTCCTTGCCGACGAGGTTCGACGCCTTCTCGACCGTCAGCGACGAGCCGGCGGGCACGGGGCCCACCATGTAGCGGCCCGGGGCAGCGACGTCCGGCTTGTAGAAGCCGTCCGGCGTGTACCCGTATGCCGACCAGGGAGCGACAGTGTCGTCGTTCGCCCGGATGCTGTTGCCGAGGTCGATCGCGCCGACCGTGATCACGAACGGATCGTTGCCCGGGGCGTAGAGCACGCCCGAGGGAGCGGTCGCCGAGCCGTAGTTGCCCGAAGCCGCGACAACGACCACGCCGTCGAACCAGAGCTTCTCGACTGCCTGATCGAGCGGATCACGATAGAAGTTCGTGCTGTAGCTCGAGTGCAGCGAGAAGTTGGCAACGCGGATGTTGTACTTGTCCTTGTTGTCGAGGATCCACTGGGCCGCGCTGATGACGTCGGACGTCTTCGCCTGGCCCTGCGCGTTCATCACCTTGACCGACACGAGCGGTGCTCCAGGAGCAGCGCCTGCCAGATCGGGAGCAGCACCCGCCGCAATGCCTGCGACGAACGTGCCGTGCCCGCGCTGGTCGTCCATCGAGGTGTTGTCCGGGATCGTCGAGAGGTTGACGCTCGCGACAATCCTGTTGCCGAAATCGGCGCGCTTCTGGATGCCGGAGTCGACAACTGCGATCGCCGGCAGCTTGCCGTTGTACAGCGTCGCGTCGCCTGCCCAGAGCTCGGCGTTGCCGGACTCGTAGGGCCACAGCTGGCTCGACTTGGCCGCACCGGCGAGCTTGACGTCGGCGTTCGGCGTCACGATGAGGCCGGACACGTCCGCCAGCTTCTTCAGCTGGGAGGCCGGCACGACCGCCTCGACGGCGCCGATCAGATCGAGCTGCTTCATGTCCTTCTGGAAGACGCCGAGACCCTTCGCCTTCGACGCGGCGTCTGATGCGCCCTTCGAGGACTGGATGATGACGTCGACCTTGCCGGTCGCGTTCAGGAGGCTCGGGGCAATGAAGCTGGACGCAATTGCGCCCTTGTCCTTGCTCGGGCCTTTGCCTGAGTCCGCCATCGCAGCCATCGGGGCTGCAAGCGCGAACGCCGCGACGCAGGAAACCAGGATGCCGCGACCACCCTTGCCCCAGAGCACGCTGGAGCGGTCACCGCCCCGGCTACCGGTACCCCAGAGCGCACTACCTCTCTCGCTCCGGGCTCCGCGTTCAGTGTTCTGTGACATTCACTCTCCTCTCCGCGCTTGCGCACGGGCCGCAGTAGTTCTTGGTCCGGGACTCCAACAAGCCGCCAGGAGTCGCCCGAACGGGTCGGAACGTACGTGGCTCGTGGTGACGCTCCCTCCCCCCGAAGGGGGACAAGCCGGCCGTTGTGAGCCAAGTTCACTCGTTCGAGGGAGGCCCGCTACGGTTTTCGCGATGCGCCCGCCGCTTCCGCTCGCGCTCGAGGCCGCTGCGTTGCGAGCCGCGGGCGCCCTCTCACGAGTCGCCGGGCGCGGCGGCGGCACGACGCTGCCGGGGAAACTGCTCTGGAAGCTCGATCCGGGCGCGATCGACCGGCTGGCCCGGAAACTGCCGCGCGGCGCGGTGCTCGTCTCGGCGACGAACGGGAAGACGACGTCGGCGGCGATGCTCGCGGAGATCCTGCGCCCGCGCGTGCAGATCGCCCACAACGCCTCCGGCGCCAACCTCGTCTCGGGCGTCGCCTCCACGCTGCTCCACGCACGCGACGCGGAGCTCGGCCTCTTCGAGGTCGACGAGGCCGCGCTCTCCGAGGTCGCCCGGCGCGTCAAGCCGCGCGCGGTGCTCCTGGGCAATCTCTTCCGCGACCAGCTCGACCGCTACGGCGAGCTCGAGACCGTCGCCGCCCGCTGGCGCGACGCCGTCGCCGCGCTGCCCGAGACCTGCCTCGTCGTCAACGGCGACGACCCCCAGGTCGGTGACCTGGCGCGCGACCACGCCCGCTCGCGCATCTTCGGTCTCGACGACCCGCGCCACGCACGCCCTGCACTTCAGCACGCGGCCGACTCCAAGTACTGCCTGCGCTGCGGCACGCCGTACGACTACGCCGCTGCGTACGTCGGGCATCTCGGCGACTACCGCTGTCCGAACTGCGGCCACGCCCGTCCGAAGCTCGATGTGGTCGCACGCGCGATCGAGCTGCACGGCCTCGAGGGCTCGTCGTTCACCCTCACCGCCCCGGAGGGCGAAGCGCGCGTCGAGCTGCCGCTACCCGGCCTCTACAACGTCTACAACGCGCTCGGCGCGGCAGCGCTCGCACTCGTATTGGACGCACCGCTCGACGATGTCGTCGCCGGGCTGCACCGCTTCGCGGCCGCATTCGGCCGCTTCGAGCGGATCACGATCGGCGACCGCACGCTGCTGATGTTGCTGATCAAGAATCCGGCCGGGGCGAACGAGGCGGTGCGCACGCTCGTCGAGGGCGCCGCACCGTCGGTCGCCGTGATCGCACTCAACGACGCGATCGCCGACGGCCGTGACGTCTCGTGGATCTGGGATGTCGACTTCGAGCCGCTGCTCGCCGGGCTCGACCGGCTCGTCGCGACGGGGAGCCGCGCGGCCGAGCTCGCGCTGCGCTTCGCCTACGGCGGCATGCCGCGAGAGCGGATCGAGGTCGTGCCGTCGCTCGAGCGCGCGATCGACCGCGGGCTCGAGCTGACGCCGGTGGGCGGCGAGCTGACCGTTCTCCCGACGTATACCGCCATGCTCGCAATGCGCAAGATCGTCGCGGCGCGCGGGCACGTCACGAACTACTGGGAGAACGTGGCATGAAGATCCGCGTCGGCCATCTCTATCCCGACTACCTGAACATCTACGCCGACCGCGGCAACATCGCCGTCTTCGCCGAACGCGCGCGAGCGCGCGGGCACGAGCTCGAGGTGCAGGCGATCGGCATGCGAGACCATGTGCCCGCCGGCGAGATCGACCTCTTCTACGTCGGCGGTGGGCAGGATCGCGAGCAGGCGCTCGTCGCGCACGATCTCGCGCAGAAGGCGGACGCGCTCCGCGAGGCAGTCGAGGACGACGCGGCGTTCCTCGCCGTCTGCGGCGGGTACCAGCTACTCGGCCGCTTCTACCGCGACGTCGCGGGCGAGGAGTTGCCGGGAATCGGGATTCTGCCGCTGCACACGATCGCCGGCAGGACGCGGATGATCGGCGACGTGCTGCTCGAGTGCGCCTGGGCGAGTCAGACGCTCGCCGGATTCGAGAACCACGCGGGCCGCACGATCCTCGACCCGGGCGCAGAGCCGCTCGGCCGCGTGGTCGACGGCTTCGGGAACGACGGCGAGTCCGGCTTCGAGGGCTGCCGGTACCGGCAGGCGTACGGCACGTACCTGCACGGCCCGCTACTGCCGCGCAACCCGTGGTTCGCCGACCGCGTCCTCTCCGACGCCCTGCGGCACGCGGGCGGCGACCCGGAGCTCGCGCCGCTGCCGGACGAGCTCGAGCAGCAGGCGCACGGGGTGTCCGCAGCCCGTGCCAAGGCTCGAGGCGGCAAACGCTGAGCCAGCACGCGGTTCCACATCAAGCCCCTGGGTGACGAGGACGCGGCTCCATCCCTCGAGCCGCGCCCCCGCCATCCCTGGGCAACCGCGTCAGCGTTGAACCGAGCTCAGCGCTTCTCGATCCTTGTCAGCGTGTTCTGACCACCGGCGAGATCGCAGTGGATCTCCGCCCGGTCACCGGTCTTGAACTTCGCCGTCACCTGAGCCGACTTGTCGGCCGGCACCGTGCAGGTGAGCCCGGCAACGGTGATCGAGCTCGACGAGAGCGCCGAGATCGTGCCGCGCGCCTGGCTCTTCTCGGGCTTCGTGTGCGAGGCCTTGCACGAGCCTGAGCCGAGCTCGACAGCCGAGCCGCTCGCGGTGCCACCGCCAAGCTTGCCGCCGGTGAAACCGGTCGCGGCAGCGAAGGTCGCTGAGAGGTTCGCGACGAGACGCGCTGACGGATCGTGGGCGCGGCCAACCGAGAGGCCGGCAATCGTGCCGTGGTCGTAGACCGCCGAGTACGAGGCTGTCGTGTCACGCCCCGCGGCAACGTCGATCTTGAACGAGCCGTCGACGACACCGACGCCGTCGGTCGTATTGACGACGCTGTGCGCACGCAACGTGATCGGGCCGGTCAAGTCCGGGTCGCCCGCGGCAGCGCCCGTGTACTTGCCATTCGTGACGACGATCGCCTTGCCGTCGCTCGTCGTACACGTCCTGGTCGAGACGTTCGACGTCGCCGCCGTGAACGTGCCGGCAACTGCTTTAGCGGTCTTCGCGCCCTCGATCCCGTGTGCGACCGCCACACTCGTCGCGAGCAGCGCGACGAGACCGGCGGAGAAGAGCATCAGCTTGCGCATGGATCCTCCTGGTGTGATTCCACGCGGGACCATGCAAGCCGGCCATTCGGCGGCCCTCAGGCGAAGGTAAGCGGGGCGTAAAGCTGTTAGCGTTTCCCGCATGCCACAGCTGAACGCAGCCGGCATCGTCAGCTCCGACATGGCGCGGTCGATCGCCTTCTATCGTGCGCTCGGCCTCGATCTCCCGGAGACGCCCGGCGAAGGTCACCTGGAGGCGACCTCGGACAAGGGGTTCCGCCTGATGCTCGACTCGGAGGACGTGATCAAGAGCTTCCGCCCCGACTGGTCGCGCAGCGCCGGCAACCAGCTGTCGCTCGCCTTCGAGTGCTCGTCACCCACGGAGGTGGACGAGATCTACGCGCGCGTCGTCGCGGCAGGCTTCACGGGCGAGAAGGAGCCGTGGGACGCCTTCTGGGGCCAGCGCTACGCGCAGCTCGCGGACCCGGACGGCGTGCCGGTCGACCTCTTCGCGGCTCTCTAGCTAACGCACCCAGAGCGCGCCGAGATAGACGGCCGGGTCGCCCGGCTGCCAGCGCGAAAGGAACCGCTTGATCGGCGGATGCAGCACGACGTCCTCGAGCTCGTCGCCCGAGAAGAGGCGCGCGCCTTTGACAGCGGCGTCGCGCGTCTCGACGTCCTCGAGCGAACGGTGGGAGAGATCGGCGGCGAAGATGACGTGCACGACGTGCTTGCGGGAGGCGAAGCCCTTTGGTGCGATCGAGTCGACGATCGCGACCGGGCCCTCGAACTGCACATCGGCTTCGACGCCGAGCTCCTCGCGCAGCTCACGCCGCAGCGCCTCGATGATCGTCTCTCCTCCGTCGACACCCCCGCCCGGCAGCAGCCAGTACTCCTTGCCCGGCTTCTCTTGGCGACAGAGCAGCACGCGGCCTTGCCACTTGAGGATCGCGGAGACGCGGATGCGGGGTTCCATCAGTGGCGCGAGGATCCGAAGCCCCGGACTCCGCGCTCGCTGTCCGGCAACTCGTCGACCTCGACCAGCTCGATCGCCGGCAGCGCGAGCACGACGAGCTGCGCGATGCGCATGCCTTCCTCGACGACGAAGGACTCCCGCGCGTCGGTATTCAGCAGCGCGACCTGCAGCTCACCCCGGTAGCCCGAGTCGATGAGGCCGGGCGTATTGACGATCGTGATGCCGTGCTTCGCGGCCAGGCCGGAGCGCGGCTGCACGAAGCCGGCGTGCCCGTCGGGAATCGCGACGGCGAGCCCGGTCGGGACGAGTGCGCGCTCACCGGGCGCCAGCTCGATGCGTTCACACGAGCTGAGGTCCATCCCGGCATCGCCCGCGTACGCGCGCTCGGGGACGACCGCCTCCGGGCGGAGTCGCGTGATCGGCAGCTGCATCATGCGCTCTCGCGGTGCGTCGCCTCGGATGACTCGGCGACGAGGAATGCGGCGAAGCGCGGCAGGTCACGGCGGGGCAGGCGGGCGATCAGCGCGACGCCCTCGGCTGTGTCCTCGCGCTCCTCGATCGGAGTGCCGAGTGCGTACAGCTCGCTCAGCTTGCCGCCCTCCTCGTACGGGAGCAGCATGCGCACACGCTCCCAGCGGTCGTCGAAGCGGTGCGCGAGCTCTGCACGCAGGTCGTCGAGCCCCTCGCCGGTCACGGACGACACCTGCGCCGCACCGGGGAAGCGGTTCGCGAGCCTGCGGCGCCCGAGCGGATCGACCTGATCGATCTTGTTCAGGACAACGTCGTAGGCGACTTCGGAGGCGCCGATCTCACCGAGGATCTGCTCGACCGCGACGCGCTGACGGTCTTGCTCGTCATCGTCCGCCGATGCGTCGATCACGTGCAGGATCAGGTCGGCGACGAGCGTCTCCTCGAGCGTCGACGCGAAGCCCTCGACGAGCTGAGTCGGCAGCCGGCGGATGAAACCGACCGTGTCGGTGACGAGATACCGGCGGCCGTCGTGCTCGAAGCCACGTGTCGTCGGGTCGAGCGTGTGGAAGAGCTGGTTGCGGACCGAGACGTCCGAGCCGGTGAGCGCGTTCAGCAGCGTCGACTTGCCGACGTTCGTGTAGCCCGCGAGCGCAATCGTGGGCGTCTCGGTGCGCCGCCGCTCCTTGCGCCGCGTCGCGCGCTGGCGCTGGAGCTCCTTCAGGCGACGCCGCAGCTGAGTGATGCGCCGCCGCGCCAGCCGTCGGTCGGTCTCGAGCTGCGACTCACCGGGGCCGCGCGTGCCGACGCCGCCACCGAGCCGCTCGAGGTGCTGCCACATGCCGCGCATGCGCGGAAGGTTGTATTCGAGCTGCGCGAGCTCCACCTGCAGCTTTCCCTCGGCGCTCGTCGCGTGCTGCGCGAAGATGTCGAGGATCAGCTGCGTGCGATCGATCACGCGTGTGTTGAGCGCGTTCTCGAGGAACCGCTGCTGCGCGGGATCGAGCTCGTCGTCGACGATGACGCTCTCGGCTCCCTCGTCGCGGAAGCGTTCCTTCAGCTCTTCGAGCTTGCCCTTGCCGACGTACGTGCGCTGCGCCGGTCGGGCGCGATGCTGCACGACTTCGCCGACGGGCTCGACGCCTGCGGTGCGGGCAAGCTCTTTGACCTCGGCGAGCTCGTCGCCGGCGTCTGCGCCCTGAGCCAGTACCGCGAGGACGAACCCGCGCTCGGGCTCAGGGGAACCTGGAATCATCGACCTCGATTATGCCCGCTCCAGCCACGGATAACGCACTCGCGCAGCGGACGCTCGAGCTCGTCGACATCGCCTCGGAATCGAGACGTGAAGCAGCTTTGCGCCAGTACGTGACCGCGAACGTGCCCCTGGAGACCGCCTTCTCGGACGGCGAGAGCCTGATCTACGCCGCTCGGGCCGGGAAGCCGCTCGTCCTGCTGGCGGGCCACACCGACACCGTGCCGGCCCAGGGGAACCTCCCGGGGCGGATCGAGGACGGCGCGGTCGTAGGGCTCGGCGCCTCGGACATGAAGGGCGGCCTCGCCGTGATGATCGAGCTCGCGCATTGGGCGGCCGAGGCCGAGCTCGCCTACGACCTCGCGCTCCTCTTCTTCCCGCGCGAGGAGCTTGGCCCGGCCGAGAATCCACTGCCGTCCGTCTTCGAGCAGACAGGCCTCGTCGACGAGGCACAGCTCGTCATCTGTCTGGAGCCCACCGACAACACGCTGCAGCTCGGATGCCTCGGCAACCTGAACGCGCGGATCGTCTTCGAGGGTCGCTCCGCGCATTCGGCGCGACCGTGGCTCGGCGTCAACTCGATCGCGCTCGCGCTCGACGGGCTGGAAAGCGTGCTGCATGCCGAGCCGCGTGATGTCGACGTCGACGGCCTCGTCTTCCGCGAGGTCGTGTCGGTGACACAGATCCACGGTGGCATCGCGAGCAATGTCATCCCTGCGCGAACCGAGGCGATCGTCAACTTCCGCTACGCCCCCGACCGCTCACCCGAGGATGCGGCACGCCGCATCGAGGAGCTCGTCGGCCGCGAGGTCGAAGTGATCGCGAACTCGCCGGCCGCGCACGTGCCACGGGATTCGCCCACGGTCGAGGCGTTACGCCGAGCCGGCGGCTTCGAGGTACAGCCGAAGCAGGCGTGGACGAATGTCGCGGACTTCGCGGCGCGCGGGCTCGATGCGGTCAACCTTGGACCCGGTGGGACGCGCTACGCGCACGCAGTCGACGAACGGGTCGCAGATCAGCGAGCTCGTGCGGACGTACGAGGCGCTCCAGTCCTTTCTCGCCGGTAGCGTCTGATCGTGGCCGTTCCGCTCTCCCCCGTGCTGGCCGAGCTGACGCAGTACCCGTTCGCGCGACTCGACGACTGGAAGGCCGACGCTCGCGCACGCGGCATCGAGCTGATCGACTTCGGCATGGGCGACCCTCGCGAGGTGACGCCGCCGTTCATCCGCGAGGCGATGCTGGCGTCTGTCGAGGCGGTTTCGTCCTACCCGCGCGCGACCGGCCTGCCCGAGCTGCGCGAGGCGGTCGCCCGTTGGATCGGCGCGCGCTTCGGTGTCGATGTCGACGAAGCGACGGAGATCGTGCCGACGCTCGGCTCGAAAGAGGCCATCTTCTCGTTCGCACAGATCGCTCTCGGTGAGAAGCGGCTCGTCGCGGTGCCCGAGCCCGGCTATCCCGTCTACGAACGCGGCGCACTGTTTGCCGGTGGCAAGGTCGTGACCGTGCCGCTGTCGGAGTCGAACAGCTGGCTGCCCGATCTGGATGCCTTCGACGCGTGGGACGAGATCGCGCTCTTCTGGGTCTGCTACCCGAACAACCCGACGGGCGCCGTCGCACCGCTCTCCTTCTACGAGGAGCTCGCCGCGCGTGCACGCGAGCACGGGTTCCTGCTCTGCTCCGACGAGGCGTACTCGGAGCTGTGGTTCGACGAACCGCCGGTGTCCGCGCTACAGGTCGCCGACCGGACGAACATCGTCGTCTTCAACACGCTCTCGAAGCGCTCGTCGATGACGGGCTATCGCTCCGGCTTCGTCTGCGCGCCGGCAGAAATCGTCGCTGCGCTGCGCAGCTTCCGCCCGACCGTCGGCACGGCGCCACAGGAGTTCGTGCAGCGCGCGTCGGTGGCGGCGTGGTCGGACGAGACGCATGTCTCGGACGTACGGGAGATCTACCGCGTCAAGCGCGAGACCCTCCTCCCCGCGCTCGAGTCCGCGGGACTGCGCCTGGCCGGCTCGGAGGCGACGTTCTACCTGTGGCTCGAGGTCGACGGCTCGTCGGAGGAGTTCGCACGCCGGCTGCTCGAGCACGGCGTCGTCGTCGCACCCGGCTCGTTCTTCGGCGCGGCCGGCGAGGGTTACGTCCGGCTGGCGCTCGTCCCGACGCAGGCGGAGTGCGAGCGCGCGGCGGAGATCGTGCGGGCGGTGCTGTGAGCACCGAAGAGACGATCGCGGCGCTCGACCGCGGCGAGGTGCGCGTCGCCGAGCCTGACGGTGACGGCTGGCACGTCAACGCCGACGTGCAGGCGGCGATCCTCGACTACTTCCGTGCGCGGCAGATGGAGCCGCGCGAAGTCGGGCCGTTCGAGTACCACGACAAGATCCCGCTCAAGAGCGGCTACGCGGAGCTCGGCGTGCGCGTCGTACCGCCGGCCGTCGCGCGCTACGGAGCGTTCCTGTCGCGCGGCGTCGTGCTGATGCCGTCGTACGTGAACATCGGCGCGTGGGTCGGCCCGAACACGATGGTCGACACGTGGGCGACGGTGGGATCGGGCGCGCAGATCGGCGCCGATGTGCATCTGGCCGGCGGCGTCGGCATTGGCGGCGTCCTCGAGCCGGCCGGGGCGCAGCCGGTGATCGTCGAGGACGGGGCGTTTCTCGGCTCGCGCTGCATCGTCGTCGAGGGCGTGCGCATCGGCCAGGAGGCGGTGCTGGCACCGAACGTCACACTGACCGCGTCGGTGCCGATCATCGACGTCACGGGCGACGAGCCGGTCGAGCACCGCGGGTACGTGCCGCCACGGTCGATCGTCGTGCCGGGCACGCGCCCGAAGGAGTTCCCGGCAGGCACCTTCAATCTCTCCTGCGCGCTGATCATCGGCCGGCGCAGCGAGTCGACGGATCTGAAGACGTCGCTGAACGACGCGTTGCGCGAGCACGGCATCGGCAGCGGCTGACGACGTCCTGCTTCGGACGAGACCGCGGCGCCTGACGCCGCGATCTCGTCCAGAGCGTTGCCGTCAGGACTTGGCGACCACCCAGGTTTGTGTTGACTCCACACAAAGATGGTTGTGGCGCCGCGAACCGCACGTTGTGTTGACTCAACACGAAAGTCGTTTCGGTCACGGTGCCATTCAGTAGCATCGCGCCGTGCGCGAGTTGCGTGACGGTCTGTGGCACTGGGAGGCACCGCACCCCGGGTGGCGGTCGACCGAGCCGTGGAGCGAGCACGTGTCGTCCTACGCGATCGACGACAGTGAGAGGCTGCTGCTCTTCGATCCGCTCGGCGTGCCGCGCGAGCTCGAGACGCTCGCGGCCGAGCGCGACACGGCGATCATCCTCACCGCGCCCTGGCACGAGCGGGACGCACAGGGCCTCGTGGAGCGGCTCGGCGTGCCGGTGCTGACGCCGCTACCGGACAGCGCGCAGTATCTGATGGACACGTACGGCATCACCGCCGAGCAGGCGGGCGACGGAAGCCCCGACCTGGTCTGGCTGCTCCGCGAGCAGAAAGGCGAGGCCCGCCCGTACTCACCCGGCGACCGGCTGCCGTTCGGCGCCGACGTGTTCCCCGGCCATAAGCCCAACGACACGGTGCTCTGGATCGAGAGCCAGCGCGCCGTGATCTCCGGCGACACGCTCGTCGACTTCGGCCGCGGCCTCGAGATCAACGAGCGGTGGTTGCGCCCGGGTGTCACGCGCGAGGAGATCGCCGGGGGCCTGCGCCCGCTGCTCGAGTTGCCGGTCGAGCTCGTGCTTGCGACGCACGGCGGGCCGACCGACCGAGCCGCACTCGAGCGAGCGCTTGCCTAGTCCGCCCCGCCTCTTCGATGCCGGGCATCACTTCGAGCGTAAATAGGCGTCCGACCCGTCGAGCCAGTCCTGTCGCGGTGGGGCGAAGATGTCCACGTCGAGCGTCGTCTCGAGCGCCTCGGCCCTGTGCGGCAGCCACGGCGGGATGTGCAGTACCTCCCCTGCCGCGACGTCCACCGTCTCCGACTCATCGTCGCCGAGCCAGAACCGAAGCTTCCCTTCCAGGATGTACGTGAGCTGCTCGTTCTCGTGCGAGTGACGCGGCACGACGCATCCCTTCTCGAGGAAGACCTGCGCGAGCATCATTCGATCGGTCGAGATCAGGCGCCGCGACAGGTCGTCCTTCAGCGGCTCCTTCGGCAGGTCGTCCCACCGGCGATGCGTTGCCTTCGGCTCAGTCACACGATCGCTCCGAGGCGCGCGATCCCGTCGTCGATCATGTCCTCGTCGACAAGGCTGTAGGAGAGGCGGAGGCTTTCAGTCCCTCGGCCGTCCGGAAAGAAGAGCACTCCGGGTACGACGGCAACTTCCTGCTCGATCGCCCGCCCGGCCAGATCGACAGCGTCGACTCCCGGGAGCGTCAGCCACGAGAAGAAGCCGCCGCGCGGCGTCGTCCACCGCGCCGACTCCGGCAGCGAGCGCTTCAGCGCAGCCAGCATCCGCTCGCACTTCCGCCGATAGAGCGCCCGCGAGTGCACGAGCTGCTCGTCGATCAACCCGCGCCGCTCCGACTCCTCGAAGAGCCGCTGTCCGAGCGCGCCGGCGCACTGATCGGTCACCTGCTTCGCAGCGACGAGCCGGTCGATCACCTCTGCCGGCCCGGCCGCCCAGCCGAGACGGACTCCGGGGAACAACGTCTTCGACGTCGTGCCCACCTGGACGACGATGTCCGGGCCGAGGCTCCACAGGCTCGCTAGCGATTCGTCTGAAAAGCCCAGCTCGCGGTATGCGACGTCCTCGACCACCAGGAAGCCGTAGAAGCGCGCGAGCTCGACGAGCGTCGCGCGTCGATCGGCGGCGAGGCTGACGCCGGCCGGGTTCTGATGATCCGGGATCGTGTAGAGGAGCTTTGGTCGAAGGCCGTCGGCGAGCCGCTGCTCCAGTTCTTCGACGTCAAGACCGTTCTCGTCGAGGGTGACCGGGACGAGTTCCGCCTCGAAGCTGCGGAACGACTGGATCGAGCCGAGGTAGGTCGGAGCCTCGACGACGACCACGTCTGCCGCATCGAGGAATGCTTTGCCGACGAGCTCGAGCGCCTCGATTCCGCCGCTCGTGATCAGCAGTTCGTCCTCCGCGGGCCGACGGCCCTGACGGCGCTCGAGACGATCGGTCAGCGCGTCCAACGCACCCGCGACGCCGCGAGTCGGCGCGTACTGGAAGGCGGTGGACTCTCCGGCTGCCGCGAACTCGTGGAGGAGCGAGGCGACTCGCTCACGCGGGAACGTCTCCGGATCGGGGAAACCACCCGCAAACGAAATGACATCGGTTCGGCCGAGCAGCGCGAGCACCGAGGCAATGCCGTCGCCGAGTTCCCCGCGGGTCCGAGCGGCGGCGAGAGCCTCCCAGCGAGCTGAGTCGAACGCGAGCGCCACCTGTGAGATCCTAAGCGGAGCGGCTGCCACGATCCACCTGCGGGGTTGCGAAGGCTGCTCGACATGTCCGCACCGGGTTCTTCACGCCATGATCCACCCGGTTACGACACCAGCGGAAGGAGCCGCTCCACGAGCAACCGATCGCTGAGCGCGTGCGCGTCGCGACGGTCGAAGTTCGTCGTGGTGATGACCGCGACGGCATCGAGCTCGGGGAACAGGTGCACGCGATTGCCTCCCATCCCGGTCATGTACACGGAGCGGTGCCCGCCGAACGAGCGGAGCCACCACAGGTAGCCGTACTCCGTTTCGGCGTCGATGCGAGTCTGCGCGGCGATCGCATCGTCGAGCCACGCGGACGGAACGAGCCGGCGCTCCAGGTGCGCCCGGCCGAGGTCGTGCAGCGCGCGGCTCGTCAGCTCCAACCCGCCCGCAGCGGACGACTCGCCGCGCGGCGTCTGCGGCCAGTGCCAGTGGTCGATGCCGAGCGGCGCGAACAGCTCGCGTGCCGCGAAGCTCGGTAACGGCTCGCCGAGTGCGCGCTCGAGCGCAACGCCGAGACAGACGACTCCCGCGGTGCAGTAGCTGAAGCCCACGCGTCTCACGCACGGGCAGGCCGAGCGCGAACCCGACCCAGTCATTGGTCGGGTACATCCGCTCCTCGTTCCCGGCGGACGCATCGTCCCAGTCGTTGCACTCGAGGCAGGAGCTCATGGTCAGCAGGTCGCGCAGCGTGATCGCGTCTTTCACGCCATCGCCGGTCTCGCGGCCGAGCAGTTGCGTCACCCGCGCCTCTACGCCGGGCACGAGGCCGCGCTCGATCGCGATCCCGAGGAGCGACCCGACGATCGTCTTCGTGCACGAGCGCGTGTTGCGCAACGCGTCCGCTTCGCCGTCGAGGTATTGCTCGAACGACGATCTCGCCACTGCGGGAAACGACGACGCTCGTGATCGCGCCGAACTCTGCGAGCTCCATCTCGGGAGGCTAGACGCGCTGGAGGTGAGTGTCCTTGAATCCCGTCGGATACTTCAGGCCGTAGCCGATCGCGCGATCGACGCCGATGTGGATGAACCAGATCAGGCCGAGCTCGATCGGAATCGAAGAGTCGGCGATGATCCCCGCCGCAACGAGCATGATCGGCCAGACATACGTGTGGGCGGCGTCGTAGGCCATCGCTCCCACGGTCGGCCCCGCCAGATACCCGACCGCCGACAGGTCGGGAACCAGAACGAGTGCGACAAGCAACCACCAGGGATAGTCGGCATGGAAGTACAGCGCGACGGCGGCAATCGCAACGGCGAGTCCTTCAGCACGCAGAAGGATGCGCGGTGCGTGGTTGGTCACGGAGTCACGCTATCAGCGCGCCTGTAGGCAGCCGACCGGCCACGCGATGGCACGGGACCATCCTGACGGATCGCTTCGAGTCTGTGTCAGACTCGAAGCGATCCGAGACGACGTCCAAAGGGGGTCAGATGAGCAACTACGCGGTCGCGAAGCTCGACGACATCGCGGAGCAGAGTGACGGGCGGTGCCCCTGGCGCCCGGTTCGCCGACACTTCGGCATCACGTCGTTCGGTGCCAACGCCTGGACCGGGAAGAACGTCGGCGACCGGATCATCAACGAGCACGACGAGGATGAGCCGGGCGGGAACGAGGAGCTCTACTTCGTCCTGCAAGGCCGCGCCGTGTTCGAGCTCGACGGCGAGCGCGTTGACGCGCCTGCCGGCACCCTCGTCGTCGCCCGCCCCACCGTGAAGCGAA
This sequence comes from uncultured Actinomycetes bacterium, assembly GCA_963779505.1. GTDB lineage: Bacteria > Actinomycetota > Thermoleophilia > Gaiellales > Gaiellaceae > PALSA-600. Next base: position 243,614 of record CAVZYK010000001.1, read on the forward strand.
CAGCGTTCGCGGAGGAGCCCGAGACGACGGTCCTCGCGCTCGGCGGCACCCCAGGAGAGAAGTACGAGCCGCACGGGTGGGAGTTCTGGGCGCCGATGGCGCATCTCTACGAGTCAGGTGAATTCGGGGAGCTGGCCGACCGGCTCGGCGAAGTGGTCGCGGAGCATCCCGAGTACGCCGACCTCTTCTACAACCTCGCCTGCTGCGAGAGCCTCGCCGGGCGGACCGACGACGCGATCGAGCACCTGCGTCGCTCGATCGAACTGTCGCCCAAGCGGTCGCGGGCGCTCGCACGGGACGACTCGGACTTCGGCGCGATTCGCGACGAGCCCGCGTTCAAGGAACTGATCGACCGCTAGCGCTCGAGATGTCTGCGCACCGGCTCACCAAGGCGCAAGCCCGGCGGATCGCCGTGCGTGCGCAGCTCCTCGACGCACCGCGGCCGACCGACCTGCTCGCCGTCGTGCAGCAGCTGACACTGCTGCAGGTCGACCCGACCGCGGCAGTCGCACCGAACGCCGACCTCGTCGCCTGGAGCCGCCTCGGCTCCGACTACCAGCCGGCCGACCTCAAGCGAGCTCTGGAAGAGGATCGGACGCTGTTCGAGCTCGACGCGCTGATCCGGCCGATGGGCGACCTCCGCCTGTATCTGGCCGGCGCCGACGACCGGCCGAGCTACGAGCGCACACGTGCCTGGCTGCGCGACAACGACGCCTTTCGGCGCGACATCCTGAACCGGCTCGCCGACGCGGGACCGGTCTCCTCCCGCGATATCCCCGATACGTGCGCCGTGCCATGGGCCTCGAGCGGTTGGACGAACAACCGCAACGTGACCCAGATGCTCGAGATCCTGATGAACCGAGGCGAGGTCGCGATCGCCGGACGCGTCGGGCGACAGCGCTTGTGGGATCTGCCCGAGCGGGTGTACCCGACAGAGCTCGTCGTGCCGTCGGTCGACGAAGCCGAGCGGGACGAAGAACGAGCGGCGACTCGCCGCGCTCGGCATCGCGCGTGCAAAAGGCCCCGCGATGCCGATGGAGCCGATCGACGTCGGCGACGCCGGCGAGCCGGCGGTGATCACTGGAGTGAAAGGGGAATGGCGCGTCGACCCGACCGCGCTCGCCGCGGACTTCGCGGGCCGCACGGCGCTGCTCTCTCCCTTCGACCGGCTGATCCACGACCGCGTCCGCACGCAGGAGCTCTTCGACTTCGAGTACACGCTCGAGATGTACAAACCTGCGGCCCAGCGTCGTTGGGGCTACTTCGCCCTGCCGATCCTCCACGGAGACCGGCTCGTCGGGAAGCTCGACGCGACAGCCGACCGCAAGGCGTCCGTCCTGCGCGTCAATGCCATCCACCAGGACGTGACGTTCACGCGTGCGATCACGAAGGGCGTCGACGCCGAGCTGGCCGACCTCGCGACCTGGCTCGGCCTCGCTTCTCTAGAACGGGTCCCGCGTGGATGACGACCGGCCGCCGATCTGCCCGACGTGTGGTGTGACGATGGTTCCCGCCGCGCTCAGTGCACGCGAGCCCCCGTCTCGCCGACTGGATCTGCCTCGAGTGTGAGGAGACGGGCGAGCCGGAGGAGTGATGACTAGCCGAGCTCTTCGTGCTGCGGCAGGTCGTCCGTGATCTCGAACCACGGCGCCTTCGAGCCGACGTAGATGTGCTCCGACGGGCGAATGGACGGCGCGTCGACGAGTGAGCCCATCGCAACGTGCACGTACTCGCCGTCGCGGACGACTGAGAAGAGCAGCGACGCGCAGACACCGCAACGCGTGTCGTTCCCGTCTTCCTCCCCCACGATCATCAGCTGGTCGGCACCGCTCGTGACTGCGAGCGCATCCCTCTGGATGCCCGCGAAGGCCTTGAACGCCGTTCCCGTCGAGGCGCGGCACCGTGAGCAGTGGCAGTTCGCGGCGTACAGAAACGCGTCCGCTACCTCGTAGCGCACAGCCCCGCACGCGCAGGAACCCGCGAGTCTGTTCGCGTCGGTCGCCAACGACTAGGCGCCGCGGCGGCGATGTGCCGGCCGCGCGTACCACAGCCGCGACATGAAAAACGTCGGCACGAGCCAGATCAGGAGAAACGCGACCAGCTCGGACGTCGACGCGCCGTGGAGGAGCAACGTGAACCCGAGCACGAGGATCAGCACGAGGCAGAAGATCAGGTAGGCACCCGTGAACAGGACGAGCGCAGCGGTGTGCAGGGCAGCGTGGCCGGCAGCTCGCCCCTGAGCCGCGAGCTCACGGAGGTCCGGGATGACCGGTAGCCCTGAGAGCGCGCGGCGCAGGTCGGCACGGGAGCGCGCTGCCAGCACACGCTCGGTGCGGCCCGCGAGCTCGTCCAGCGTCAGGCGGCCACGGACGTACTGCTCTCGCAGCGTGGCAGCTGCCCGTTCGCGCTCACTGTCACCGGCGAGCATGGCTCGATCATAGCCAGCGGACGAGCCACCGCCGACGCCGGCGACTCGTCCGCATTCCCCTTCCCTGCTCGCTACTTGTGGTCGTCGTGCCCGTGCCCGCCGCGGACGACCTGACCGCGGATCTCACCGGCCGGGAACTTCGTCGTGTGCATGTTCGCGTACGTGAACGCCCGCCCGCAGGGCGGCGATCACGGGTGTGATGTCGCCGACGACGAATCCCTGCGCCGTCGGGCCGACGACATCAGCGGCGGCGATCGTGCCGCTCACCGAGCCGGAGTTGCTCGCCGGGCAGGCCGGCTTCCCGCCGCCGCCGCAGAAGAAGACCGAGACGCCGCCGTTGACGCCCTTCTGTCCGACGTGGATGTGGGCCGCCCCGGGAGGCCCGGTCAGATCGGCGTAGTCGAGCTTGAACGTGATCGTCGTGTCGGTCACGTTCAGCGCGAGCGTCGCGTGCCCCGGCGTGTTCAGCGACGGCACTTCGTTGTAGCCGATCAGCTTGGCGTGGAACTCCGAGTCCTTGTTCTTGTGCCCACCCGATGCGAGCGCGAACGAAGCACCCGCAAGGCTGACGATGAGGACGACGGCACCCGCGTAACGGAGTCGTCTGCTGGTCATCGATCTCTCCTTTCGGTGAGGCGGAGACGCACGACCGCCGCCCCTCGGGCGGCGCTCGGCGACTCGGCACATCTCGAGGACGCCGCAGGCGGGCGGCGTCAACCTGAGATTACGACACCCAGGACGGAGCGGATTGCGGTTCGGTGGCCTGTCAGAGGCCCTTGCGCCGGAATGCGCCGGCTGTGTCAGACAGTGTGTTCAGGTCGCCAGCCGGTACTCCCAGCCCTCCTGCCACGCGAAGTCCTCCGACACGAGCTGCTCGAGCGGGATGCCGTTGACGCCATGGTCGAGCGCCCAGCGCGTCGCGACGTGACCGATCACCAGCACCCGCTTGCCGTCATGTGACGTCGGCAGCTCCGCGAGGCAACCGGTCACGCGCGCGACCGCCTCGCGCCATGACTCGCCCTGCGGCCACGGCTCGTCGAGGTGCCGGCTGCGCTCGGCGTCGAGGATCGTGCGCGGCATACCGTTCAGCGAGCCGTAGTTGCACTCGCGGAGTCGCTGGTCGTACCGGACCGGGATCTCCGTGCCGGCGAACGCAATCGCCGCGGTCTCGACTGCACGGGCGAGGTCGGAGCAGAGGACGAGGTCGATGCCGTCGTCGCGCCGCCGCTCGCCGAGAAGCCGAGCTTGCTCGCGTCCCGTTGGCGACAACGCGCCCTCGTTCCAGCCCGTCGCGATGCCCGCTTCGTTGTCCGTGCTCGTCGAGTGGGTCTCGAAGACGACGTCGACGCTCAGGTGTCGACCCTCGTCGCCGGCCCTGTGAGCAGCGCCTCGGCTCCGACGAAGCGCACGGTCAGCTCCCCGCCCGGGAACGAGACGACGACCGGCTCGCAGCCGAACGCCGCGGCGACCGCGACGGCGCTGGAGCCGGAAGACGCCGTCTCCCCCGCCCCGCGCTCCCAGACTCGTGCCTCGATCCCGTTCGCCGTGCGCCGCGCCACCTGCACGTTCGTGCGTCGCGGAAACCGCTCGTGCACCTCGAGCAGTGGGCCGATCCGCGGCAGCTCCGCCGGATCGCCTTCGACGACCGCGTGCGGGTTGCCGACGTCGACCGTCGTCAGCCGGATGCCCTCGACCTCCTCGGGCTCGCCGATCGAGATCGCGCCGAGGTTCTGCTCGACGAGGTCGCCGGGCAGCATGCGGGCATGCACCTCGCGCGGGCCGACGCGCACGACCACCTCGTCGGCACCCGTGCGCTCTGCCAGCCAACTGGCGGCGATGCGGGTCCCGTTGCCCGACATCTCGGCCCGCGAGCCGTCCGGGTTCCAGATCGCGATCTCGAGCCAGTCCTCGCCCGTCCGGAAGACCTCGAGGATGCCGTCGGCGTCGCCCACCTCGGAACGGACGCCGTCCGGCGTCAGCGGCCCGTCATCAGTGACGAGGTAGACGTTCCCCTGCGCTTGCCAGCGCGACGATCTCATCGGCGACCTCCTCCGCAGACCGATTCGCAGGGAGGGTAACGACCCCCGGCATCCGTCGCAGCCACTTGCGTTGATAGCGCGCGAGCCTGCGGGTCGCGAGCGCCACCTCCGCGACCGCCTGGTGCTCGGGCAGCGTTGCGAACTGCTCGAGACCGAGCACCTTGCGCGCGGTTGCGGAGAGCTCGTCCGACCAGGCGCGGCGCGCCTCCTCCGCCGCGCCTGCCGCGGCCATCGCGAGCGTTCGTTCTTCGATCCGGTCGTCCAGCACCTCGAGCGGCAGATCGAGCGCGACGATCAGCGTCTCGACTCGCAGGTCCTCGGTCCAGAGCCGGTCGTGCTCGGGCGCGAGCGACGCGCCCGTCTCGGCGAGCTCGAGGGCGCGAACGACGCGCTTGCGGTCGTTCGCGTGGACGCGCGCTGCCGCGGCCGGATCGACGCGGGTCAGCTCCTCGTGCGCAGCAGCACTGCCGAGCCGGTCGTACTCCGCCTGCCAGTGCGCGCGACGACCGGGCTCGGCGGGCGGCGGCAACTCGAGTGCCGAGACCGCAGCCCGGAAATACAGGCCCGTGCCGCCGACGAGCAGCGGCCGTGCCGCCGCGTCGATCGCGGCGTGAGCCCACCGCTGGTACTCGCCGACCGAGACGTCGTCCGTGAGAGGAACGGTCCCGACGAGTTGCGCCGGGTACTCGGGCGCCGCGGTGATGATCGGGAGGTCGCGGTAGAGCGCCGCCGAGTCGGCCGAGATGACGTCCGCGCCGAGCCGGTCGCGCAGGACGCCCGCGACGGCGGTCTTACCCGACGCAGTCGGGCCGAAGAGGGCGAGCAGCGGCGGGCTAGGCCGCGCCGGCGGGCTGCTTGTAGCCATGAGGGATGTCGCCCGCCGTGCGATCGGGGTCCTCGACCACGGCGATCTCCTCCTCCGGGTGATCGACCCGCCAGGAGCGGAACCACTCGACGGAGCGCTTGATGCCCTCCTCGAGCGGCACCTGCGGCTCGTATCCGAGCAGCTTCGCGCGCCTTCGTCACGTCGGCGACGTAGTGCGTCACCTCACCGAGCAGCGGTGGCGCGATCGTGATCTCGGGCTCGACGCCCAGCTCCTCGGCGATCATCTCCGCGGCGTGCAGAAGACGGTTGCCCTTGCCGTAGGCGAGATTGATCGTGCCGCTCGCGACGCGACCTTCGGCAAGCGCCTGAATGCCGCGCACGATGCCGTCGACGCAGTCGTCGACGTAGGTGAAGTCGAGCGTCTTGTCCTCGCCGTAGACGGTGATCGCCTCGTTGCGCGAGAGCTTGTGGATCCAGAGCGGCAAGACCCGCACCATGCGGTGCAGGTCGTTGTCGAAGCGGCCGTAGACATTCGAGAAGCGGAAGACGAGATAGCGCAGGCCGTAGCAGCGTGCGTACGAGTAGACGAACGCCTCGCCGGCGATCTTCGACGCCGAGTACGTCGACTCGGTGTAGGCGAAGTCGGCGACTGTCTCCGCGTACTCCTCGAAGCGGTGCACGTCGCCGTACACCTCACGGCTCGACGAGAACACGATCGGCTTGTCGATGCCGCGCGCGTACTCGAGCACGTTGAAGGTCATGATCGCGTTCTCGAGCGCACGGTGCGGCTGGCGCACGAGCTGGTGCACCTTCGCGTGTGCGGCGAGGTGGACGACGAGGTCGACCTCGGGATACTCGACACCGTTGATGCCGCCCGGGAACGACGAGTAGTGGCCGGCGAGATCCTGTAGGAGCGTCGGGAACGCGTCGCCGACCCAGGGGTTCGGCCGCTTGTCGACGCCGAAGACGCTGTGGCCGTCGCGCTGCAGGCGCAGGGCGAGATTCGTGCCGATCTGGCCGGACGAGCCGGTGACGAGGATGCGCATCGGAGTCAATCCTGACGGAAAAGTGTGATGGACGACGTTCAGGCTGCGACGAGGGCCTGCTGCGTCCCACGCAGGGTCGTCGACGTCGCGGACTCGACCGCGACCTGGACGAGCTCGCCCGGCGCGGCGCTGCCCGAGAAGTTGACCGTCGTGTTGCGCCGCGTCCGGCCGCGCAGCACGGAGGGATCGGTGCGCGACGGCCCCTCGACGAGCACCTCCTCGATCCGGCCGACCCGGGCGGCGTTCCGCTCGCGGGCCATCCGCTGCGTCAGCTCGACGAGTCGCTCCATCCGCTCGGTCTTCACCTCGTGCGGGATCTGGTCGGCCATCACGGCGGCCTCGGTGCCGTTGCGCGGCGAGTAGACGAAGGTGTACGCGCTGTCGTAGCCGACCTCTTCGACGACTTCGAGCGTCTCGCGGAAGTCGGCCTCTGTCTCACCGGGGAAGCCGACGATGATGTCGGTACCGAAGGCAAGGTCGGGAATGGCGTCGCGCATGCGCTCGACGAGTGCGAGATAGCGCTCGCGCGAATAGGTGCGCCGCATCGCCTTCAGGATTCGCGTCGAGCCGGACTGGAGTGGTAGGTGCACCTGCTCGCAGACGGCCGCGCACTCCGCCATCGCGGCGATCACCGGCTCACGGAAGTCCTTCGGGTGCGGGCTCGTAAAGCGGATGCGCTCGATGCCGTCGACGGCGTCGCACGCGCGCAGCAGCTCGCCGAACTCCGTCTTCACACCGGGGAGCAGGTCGCGCCCCCACGAGTTGACGTTCTGGCCGAGCAGCGTCAGCTCCTTGACACCGCCGTCGGCGAGGCGTTGCACCTCGGCGAGGATCTCGCCGGGACGCCTGCTCTGCTCGCGTCCGCGCACGGCGGGAACGATGCAGTACGAGCACTTCGAGTTGCAGCCCATCGACACCTGCACCCAGGCCTGGAAGGCGCGCTCGTTGTGCACCGGCAGCTCGGCCGCGAACGCACGGTCGTCGAGCCCGAAGCGCCCACGCGCGACGCCGATCCCGCCCGCGCCGAGCCACTCGCCGAGGTGCGCGATCGATCCGGGCCCGAACGCGACGTCGACGGCGGGGTAGAGCTCGAAGATCCGCTCGCGCTGCGCCTCCGCGTAGCAACCGCCGACGGCGATCACACGGTCAGGGTCCTCGCGCTTGCGTGCAGCCGCGGCACCCATGTACGCGGCGAGCTTCTGGTCAGGCTTCTCACGGATCGTGCACGTGTTGAAGACGACGACGTCTGCGTGATCCGGATCGGCGGCTTCGCCGAGGCCGAGCTCCTCGAGCATGCCCTTGATGCGCTCGCTGTCGTGCGCATTCATCTGGCAGCCGAAGGTGGTGACGTGGTAGCGCCGCATCGCGCCACAGGGTACCCGCCCCCACCGCGACTACAGTCCCGCCGTGCACCCGAACGACGTCGAATGGGAGGCCTGGCCGCCGGCTGCGTTGGCGCAGCGCCTCGAGGGAGTCGACGTGCCCTGGCGCGTCTCGGCCGGCTGGGCGATCGACCTCTTCCTGGGAGGAGAGCGGCGCGAGCACGAGGATCTCGAGCTCGCCGTTCCCGCTGACCGGTTCGGCGAGATCGCGGCGGCGCTGCCGAGCTCGACTTCCACGTCGTCACGCGAGGGATCGCCGCGCCCGTCGCGGAATCGGCCGAGCTGATGGAGACGATCCACCAGACCTGGGGACTCGACCGCACCGCGAACCGTTGGCGGGTCGACGTCTTTCGCGAGCCGTTCGACGACGACGGCTGGGTCGCCCGCCGCGACGAGTCGATTCGCCTCCCCTACTCCGAGCTGATCGAGCACACGCCCGACAGGGATCCCCTACGAGCGTCCCGAGGTGGTGCTGCTCTTCAAGGCGAAGCACTCGCGGCCGAAGGACGAGGCGGATCTCGCGGCGGTGCTGCCGCGACTATCGGCCGAGCGGCGCGCGCTGCTCGCGGACTGGATCGAGCGCGTGCACCCGGGTCACTTCTGGCTCGACGACATTCGCGCCGGAGCTGTCGCCGGAGCTGGAGCCTAGGCGACGTCGAGGCGCGCCTCGCGGCGCACATCGACCTTGTTGCCGGCGACGTCGACCGCGCGGCTCTCGCGGATCACCGTCACCTTGATCTGGCCCGGGTACTCGAGGTGGTGCTCGATCTCGCGCGCGATCTCGTGCGAGAGCAGCACCGCCTGGTCGTCGTCGATCTCCTGCGGCTTGACGAGCACGCGGATCTCGCGGCCCGCCTGCAGGGCGTAGACCTTTTCGACACCGGGATGGTTGGAGGCGAGCTGCTCGAGCGACTCGAGTCGCTTGACGTAGTGCTCGAGGCTCTCACCGCGCGCGCCTGGACGTGAGGCCGAGATCGCATCGGCCGCGATCAGGAGCACCGCCTCGACGGTCTGCGGCTGCACCTCGTAGTGGTGCGCCTCGATCGCGTGGCAGACCGCCGGGCTCTCGCCGTACCTGCGAGCGAGCTGCGTCGAGATCTGCGCATGCGAGCCCTCGACCTCGTGCGTCATCGCCTTGCCGAGGTCGTGCAACAGCGCCGCGCGCTTCGCCGTCTTCGCCGAGGCCTCGACCTCCGCCGCCATGATCCCCGCCAGCTGGACGACCTCGAGCGTGTGCTTGAGCACGTTCTGGCCGTAGCTCGTCCGGTAGCGCAGCCGGCCGAGGATCTTGACGAGCTCTTCGTGGAACTCGCCGCAGTGCGCCTCGAAGACCGCCTGCTCGCCGGCCTGCCTGATGTGCTCGTCGAGCTCGGCCTTCGAGAGGTAGTACATCTCCTCGATCCGCGTCGGGTGGATGCGCCCGTCTTCGATCAGCTTCAGCAGCGTCATCCGCGCGATCTCGCGCCGGATGCCGTCGAACGACGAGAGCACGACCGCGTTCGGCGTGTCGTCGATGATGAAGTCGACGCCCGTCAGATGCTCGAGCGCCCGGATGTTGCGTCCCTCACGGCCGATGATGCGGCCCTTCATGTCGTCGGAGGGCAGCTCGACGAGCGTGACGGTCGTCTCGGCGGCCGCGCTCGCAGCGACCCGCTGCAGCGCGTCGGCGACGAGGTTGCGGGCGCGCCGCTTCGCCTCGGTGGCGGCCTCCTCCTCCATCTGCCGGACGCGTCCCGCGAGCTCGTGCCGGACCTGCTCCTGGGACTCGGCGAGGATCTTCTGCCGCGCCTCGCCGGTCGTCATCGACGCGATCTGCTCGAGGAGTCGCTGCTGCTCGTCCTTGAGGTGCTTCAGGTCTTCCTGCAGCTGCTTGAGGTGGACCTCGCGGTCGGCGACTCCCTGCTCGCGCCGGATCAGCTCGGTCAGCTTCCGGTCGATGTCGTCCTCCTTCGCGAGCACGCGCTCCTCGATCTTCAGCACCTCGTCGCGGCGGCCCCGCAGCTCACCCTCCAGCTCGTTGCGGATCGTGACGGCCTGCTCACGCGCCTCGATCGCAGCTTCACGGCGCGTCGAGTCGGCTTCGTGACGCGCCTCCTCGAGCAGCAGCGTGCGCGTGCGGCGTGCGGCTTCGAGACGCGAGCCCGCGAGCAGGCGCAACACGGCAAGCGTGGCGAGGGCGCCGACTGCGAGTGCGATCACGACTGCCACGACAACGAGCACACGCGCTCCTTACGGGGTCGAGGCCCGTACGACGCTCGTTCGCCGATCGGCGTTCAACGGCGCGCCCGCCGCGCGCCAGTTCTGTCTAGCTCAGTTCGTCTCGGTGTCGGTGCCCTGAAGCTGCCGGCAGGTGCGAGGTCGTGAGGTCAGGAAGTCGATGCGGTTTCAAGGTGCTCAGCGAGTTCAACGTGCTCAGCGGGTTCAGATGTGCTCAGTGTCGATCAGGAATGGGCGAAGTGCAGGCAAAAGTGACTGGTAATCCGCTGAACTCTACACGTCAGAGCCGCCGTCCTCAGCAAGCTCGCCCCCCAGAGCCGCCTCGAGCGCGTCCTGGCTGAATCCCTTGCGCGCGAGCTGTGCAGCCACCTTCCGCGTGCGGCCGAGCCGCTCGACGAGCTCGACGGCCCGCGCCGCCTCAGCCTCGAGCGTGGCGAGGCCTGCCTCGATCGCCTCGGGCCTGAGCTGGTGGCCGGCCAGGTCGTGGCGGATCGCCTCGTCCCCGTAGCCGCGCCCGGCCAGAGCGGCCGCACGGGCGGCGGCGAAACGGGCGTCGTCGACGTAGCCGACGCGCTCGAGGGTGTCGAGCGCGTCGGCCCGTGCGTCTTCGTCGATCCCCGCTCGCGCGAGCCGTGCGTCGAGCTCGCTGCGCGACCGGTCGCGGTAGTGCAGCGACCGCGCCGCGAGCTCGATCGGATCGCGCTCAGGCATGCACCGGAGTAGCGCGGCCTACTTCGCGCCCGCCGTCGCCTTCGTGTCGTCGACCACTGCGGCAGCGACCGCGCCCGGCTCGGCCTGCGGCAGAAGCCGCGCCGAGATCACCTGGTCGGAGCTCGCCTGCGACTGGATCATCTGCAGGATCTCCTGGACGACGTCCGGGTGCTCCTTCAGGAATGCGGTCGCGTTCTGCCTGCCCTGGCCGAGCCGCTCGTCGCCGAAGGAGAAGTACGAGCCGGACTTCTGCACGACCTTCCGCTCGAGGCCCGTCTCGAGCACCGTGCCCTCCCACGAGATGCCTTCGCCGTAGATGATGTCGAACTCGGCCTGCTTGAACGGCGGCGCGACCTTGTTCTTGACGACCTTGACGCGAACGCGGTTGCCGATCGCCTCGACGCCTTCCTTCAGCGTCTCGATGCGGCGGATGTCGAGCCGGACCGACGCGTAGAAGCGGAGCGCCCGGCCGCCCGAGGTCGTCTCGGGGCTGCCGAACATGACGCCGATCTTCTCGCGCAGCTGGTTCGTGAAGAGGCAGATCGTGTCGGTGCGGTTGAGCGTGCCGGCGAGCTTGCGCAGCGCCTGCGACATCAGCCGGGCCTGCAGGCCGACGTGCGAGTCGCCCATCTCGCCTTCGATCTCCGCCTTCGGCGTCAGCGCCGCGACCGAGTCGATGGCGACGACGGCGAGCGCGCCGGAGCGGACGAGCAGCTCGCAGATCTCGAGCGCCTGCTCACCCGTGTCGGGCTGCGAGACGAGCAGCTCGTCGATGTTGACGCCGATCCGCTTGGCGTACGCCGGGTCCATCGCGTGCTCCGCGTCGATGAACGCGCAGATGCCGCCGCGGCGCTGCGCCTCGGCGATCACGTGGTAGACGAGCGTCGTCTTACCGGACGACTCGGGGCCGAAGACCTCGACCACCCGCCCACGCGGCAGGCCGCCGACGCCGAGCGCGACGTCGAGCGAGAGCGAGCCCGTCGAGACGGCGCCGATCGCGACCTGGGCCTGGTCGTTCATCTTCATCACGGCGCCCTTACCGAACTGACGCTCGATCTGACCGAGAACCGTGTCGAGTGCTTCTTGTTGGCGATCCACCGCTACCGACCTCCTAGGGCTGCTGTTTCGAGTGCGTCGTACCGCGCCCCACTGGATGCAGCAGAACCTCGGCCGAGCGAGGAACGGTAGAGGGCCGACCGGACGACATGAATCGAACGTATGTTCGGCAGCGGCGGAGCGAGTCCTGCCCGCTCGCGGAGAGCGCAGCACCGTCACGTGCGGCCGCCAGGGCCTGCGGACGCGGAGGTCGATCCCGAGCCCGCTCAGGCGCTGCTCGAGGTCGGAGACGAGGCGGCCGCGTGGCTCACGCCGGTCTCCTCGAGCACGAGCATCCCGACCCGCGGCGTCTCGCGGTAGCTCCGGAGCTCGAAGGTGGCCGGCCCGGCAGCGTCGGCTGCGCCGCGCAGCTCGGCTGCGATCGCCGGCACCTCGGCCAGAGGGCGTGAGCCGAGGAAGACGAGCGTGATGTGCAGGTTCTCGGCGGGGACGACCCGGCCGCCGTGCAGGTGCTCGTGTTGCAGTTGCTCACGACTGCCAGGCGGCGATCGCCTCGACGGTCTCGCCGGGGAGTTGCAACGCGCAGAAGAGGCGCACACGCTCATCCCCACCCACGCTAGCGGCCGCCGTGTGACGTGTCTGTCACGACTCGGTGACGAGTCGCCGCACGAGGTGCAGCGCCGCGACCGCGGAGCGGCTGCGGATCGTCTCGCGGTCGCCGGGGAAGCTGAAACGCAGGTCGCGCTCGCCCATCGGCCCTGACGCGTGCAGGAAGACGAGGCCGACCGGCTTCTCCTCGCTCCCTCCCCCAGGCCCGGCGACGCCCGTCACCGAGACGGCGACGTCGGCGTCGAGCCGCTCGCGTGCACCGCGCGCCATCGCGGCGGCGACCTCGGCGGAGACCGCGCCGTGCGCGGCGAGCAGCGACTGCGTCGACGCCGAGCAGACCCTGCTTGATCTCGTTGTCGTACGCGACGATCGCACCGCGGAAGACGTCGCTCGACCCGGGGACGTCCGTCAGCCGGCCCGCGACGAGGCCGCCCGTGCACGACTCCGCCGTCGCGAGCGAGAGCCCGCGCTCGCGAAGCAGGCCGAGGACGAGCTCCGCGGTCCCGACCTCTTCCCGCGAGAAGAGGTACGGCTCCGAATCGGCGACGAGTGCGTCGGCGATCGCCTGCGCGCGCTGCTCGGCGCCCGGGTGCGCGAAGAGATCGACGTGCAGCTCGAAGTCACGGGCGCAGATCGTCACGTCGACCCCGTCGCCGTCGCCGCCCGCGGCGGCGAGCGACTGCGCGACGGCGGACTCCGAGACGCCGTAGAACCGGAGCACCGAGCGTGCGGGCGGCTGCGCCCGCTCGAGCAGCCGGCGCAGCGGCTCGGTCTCGAGCACCCGCGGCCAGAGCTCCTGCAGCTCGCGCGGCGGCCCCGGGAGCGCCACGGCCACGCAGCCGCCCGCTTCGAGCACGACGGCCGGCGCCGTCCCGACGAGGCCGACCCAGAGCGCACCGTCCGGCAGCGTCGCCTGCTTGGTGACGCCGTCCGCGAAGTCGGTGTACGGCCGCCCCAGGCGCTTGGCGACCCGGCGCGAGAGCTCCTCGATCCCGTCCCGCAGCGCCGCCTCGACGTGCAGCCCCACGCCGGCCGCCGCCGCGAGCAGCTCGATCGTGCGGTCGTCGTGGGTCGGGCCGAGGCCGCCCGAGATGCACAGCAGGTCGTACGAGAGACCCTCCGCCAGCGCTGCCTGGAGATCGGCGGGCTCGTCGCCGACGACGGTGATCCGCGCCGGATCGATGCCGAGGCGAAGGAGCGACGAGGCGAGATACGGGCCGTTGCGATCGTTGCGGTCGCCGCGCACGAGCTCCGAGCCCGAGGCGACGATCGCGGCGCGCGCCGCAAGCCTACGGGCGGTGCCAACCCGTCGCCGTGACGATCCTGACGGCGGGGCCGGCGGTGCGCACGTGCACCGGCTTGCCGCGCACCTGGACCTGCACGTTCTCCGGCGAGTCGATCTGCACCCAGAGCTCGCCGGCTGCCGCGGATCGCGACCGGCTGCGTGACCGACCTGCGAGCGTGCCGTCCCAGCGGACCGGCCCGCTCGCAGAGCCGATGCGCACGGTCACGTGGGTCGTGCCGCGCAGCGCCGTGACGAGAAAGTGCGGCGGGATCACCTTCGGCGCCTTGACGGCCGGGGCCGCACGGGTCGACGTGCGCGGCTTGTCGCCGGCGGACTTCCACGCCGAGATGACGATCACCGTCAGGACGGTGATGACGGCGATCGCGCCCAGCACGACGCTCGTCTCGAGCCGCCGGTTGTGGCGCTGCGGCCGGGCAGCCGAGCGGCGCGCACGCGGCTCGTGCTCCTCGCCGCTGACGAAACGGGAGTTGAACTCGTCGACGTAGAGCTGCCCGTCGAGGCCGAGGTACTCGGCGTAGTTGCGCAGGAAGCCCTTGACGTACGTCTCGGCCGGCAGCAGCTCGAACTGCTCGTCCTCGAGGGCGCGCAGGTACTTGCCGCGGATCTTCGTCGCGAGCTCTGCCTGGGCGAAGTCGACGCCGCGGCGCATCCGCGCTTCGCGGAGACTGTTGCCGATCTCGAACACAGCCCGAGGGAGGGTAGCGGGGGGACCCCGCCCTTGGCTACTGCGCGAGCCGCAAGACGCCGTAGACGCCGAGGGCCAGCGCCCCGGTCACCCCGGCGTAGAGGCCCGCCCAGGCCAGGATCCGGGCCGTCCTGACGGCGCCGGCACCGCGACCGTCGACGCGCCTCGCCTGCGCGAGACGAGCCCGGCGCCCGAGGAGGAGCGCGATCAAGGCGAGCACGACGGCCACCGCGACGCCCACGTAGAGGGCGCGCAGCAGCACGACGCCGTTCAGCACCTGTGCGGCGACCACCGCGGCCGGGATGGCGAGCACGGCGAGCAGGCCGGTGAACGCCCCGACCCGCGCCGTGCCGCTACTGCTTGACATACGGCCGGCCCGCGGCCGCAGGCCCGATCGAGCGGCCGACCACGCCGGCGACCGCGATCAGCGTCAGCGCGTAGGGCAGCGCCTGGAAGAGCGTGCCCCACTGGTTCCCGTACGCGTTCGGCAGCCGGTCGGCGAGGGCGCTCGAGAAGCCGAAGAGCAGCGCCGCGCAGTAGGTCGGGAACGGACGCCACTTGCCGAAGACGAGCGCGGCGAGCCCGATGAAGCCGATGCCGTTCGTCATCCCCTCGTTGAACGAGTGGACGAAGCCGAGCGAGAGGTACGCGCCGCCCATCGCCGCGATCGCGCCCGAGGAGATGACGGCGATGTAGCGCACCTTGTAGACCGAGATGCCGACCGTGTCGGCGGCGCGCGGGTGCTCGCCGACCGAGCGCAGGCGCAGCCCGTACGGCGTTCGGAAGACGAAGATGTACGTCCCGATCAGGAGCAGGAAGGAGAGCCAGATCATCAGGTTCAGCTGCCCGAGGATCGGCCCGATGAAGTACCAGTTGTCCATGAAGGCGATGTGGACGTCCGGGATGCCGTAGTCGGGCACGTTGCCCGGGGTGCCCGTGTCGCCGAACTTGTCGATGAACAGGTAGCCGGTGATGCCGAGCGCGAGGAAGTTGATCGCGGTCCCGGAGATGATCTGGTCGACCTTCAGGTGGATCGCCCAGACGGCGTGGATCGCAGCGAGCGCCATCCCCGCCAGCGCAGCCGCGATCAGGCCGACGATCCACGCGGAGCTGCCGGCCCACGACTGCGCCCACGTCGCGGCCCAGATGCCGAAGAACGCCCCTGTCAGCAGCATCCCCTCGAGCGCGACGTTGATCACGCCGCTGCGCTCGCAGTAGAGGCCGCCGATCGCCGCGAACGTCAGCGGCGTCGCGTAGCGGAGCGTTGCCGCGCCGAGCGCGCTCCAGACGACGACCTGGTTGAGATGCGTCTCCGACGAGTTCGTCGCGAGCAGGCCGAGCGCGATCCCGAGCAGCCCTGCGGCGACGGCGCCTCCACCGACACGCCGCTCCTGCCGTGACCACGCCCAGATGCCGGCGGAGATCGCGAGGATCCCGACGACGATCGGCAGCGCGGCCGTCCGCGTCACGAGCGGCGGCAGCGCGAGCCAGAACGCCAGCGCGCCGAGGATGATCCCGACGACCCCGACCGTCCGCGGATGCGTCCACTGGATCCCGCCGATGCGCGTCGTGATCGCCGTCATGAGGCACGCCTGCGGCGCTTGAACCAGGCGAGCGCCCCGCCGAGGTTGAGGCCGACGAAGAGGATGACGAGACCCTGGATGATCGTCGTCAGGTTGCCGGCGAGCTCCGGGCGGAAGATCGACGGGTCGAGCTGCCGGCCCGAGGTGCCGTTGATCAGCGCGCCGAAGAGCAGCGACGCGAAGCCGACGCCGACCGCGGTGTTGCGGCCGAGCAGCGCGGCGGCGAGGCCGATGAAGCCGATCTGGCTCGCATGGATGTCGCTCTCGCCGATGCGGTACTCCCAGCCGGTGATGTCGACGGCGCCCGCGAGCCCGGCGAACGCACCCGCGATCGCCATCGCGAGGAAGTAGTTCCGCGAGACCGAGATGCCGCCGTAGCGAGCGGCCTCGGGATTGAAGCCGACCGAGCGCACCTCGTAGCCGAGGGTCGTGCGGTTGATGATGATCCAGTAGACGACGAGCATCGCGAGTGCGATGAAGATCCCGATCGAGAGGCCCTGCAGGAGCGCGAGGCCCCAGAAGACCGGCAGCTTCGCACCCTCGGCGATGTCGTTCGAGATCGGCACGGAGACCTGGCTGCCCTGCAGCGGCCCGCCCTGCCCGAAGAGGTACGCGCCCACCCAGATCGCGATCCAGTTGAGCATGATCGTCGAGATCACCTCGTGGGCGCCGACGGTCGCCTTGAGGATGCCGGCGATGCCCGCCCAGGCCGCGCCGCCGAGCGTGCCGACGACGAGGCAGAGCGTCACGTGCAGGAACGGGTTCATGCCGGTGAACGAGGCGCCGACCCAGACCGCGAGCGTCGTGCCGACGATGTACTGGCCCTGGCCGCCGATGTTGAACATGCCGCAGCGGAAGGCGAATGCGACGGCGAGCGCGGTCAGGATGATCGGCGTCGTCAGGAGGAGCGTCTGCTGCAGGTTCTGCGCGGCCACCGAGGCGGTGTCCCAGGGGAACCAGACCGACGCGCCGCTGAACGGCAACGTGATCGAGTAGTTGCCGACGTGGAAGAACCAGTTGAGGCCGGTTCCGTTCCAGATCGCGTGGTAGACCTTGAACGGGTTCTTGCCCGTCAGGGCGACGACGAGGCCGCCCATCATGAACGCGAGCAGCGTGGTCAGGATCGGCCCGATCGCGCCGGTCAGACCAGACTGGAAGACGAGCAGCCGCCGCGGTGAGTAGTCCTCGGAGGTCGGGACCTCGGGGGTCTCCGCGCCCTCCTCGCCGATCATCTCGCCGCCGGCGCCCTCGGTGCCGCGGTGGTCCTGGCTGCTCATGCCGCCTCACCCGCCGCACTCTGTCCGCCGCCGGTCATCGCGAGGCCGAGCTCTTCCTCGGTCGCGCTCGGCGGGAACTCGCCGACGATCCGTCCCTCGTAGATGACGAGGATGCGGTCGGAGAGCGAGAGCACCTCTTCGAGCTCGAGCGACACCAGGAAGACCGCCCGGCCGCTGTCGCGCTGCTCGACGAGCCTGCGGTGCACGAACTCGATCGCGCCGACGTCGAGGCCGCGTGTCGGCTGGGCCGCGATCAGGACCTTCGGGTTGCCGTCGATCTCGCGCGCGAGCACGACCTTCTGCTGGTTGCCGCCCGAGAGCGCAGAGGCCGGCGTCGTCGGCGTGCCGCCGCGGACGTCGAACTCGCGCAGGAGCCGCCGCGCGCGCTCGAGCATCTTCCCCAGCCGGAGGAAACCCCTGCGCGAGTTCGGCTGGCGCCGGTAGTCGTGCAGCGCGAGGTTCTCGGTCAGCGAGAACGGCAGCACGAGCCCACGCCGGTGCCGGTCCTCCGGGATGTGGCCGATGCCGGCGTCGAGCGACTGGCGGGCGTTCGCGTGCGTCACGTCGTGCCCGTCGACGACGATGCGTCCCGACGCCGGCGAGCGCAGGCCCGCGATCGCGTCGATCAGCTCGCTCTGGCCGTTCGCGTCGACGCCGGCGAGGCCGAGGATCTCGCCGGCGCGCACCTCGAAGCTGACATCGCGCACGACCTCGAGCCCGCGGTCGTCGACCACCGACAGGTTCTCCACCGATAGGAGCGGCTCGCCGGGCGTCGCCGGCGGCTTGTCGACGCGCAGCAGCACCTCGCGCCCGACCATCATCCGCGCGAGGCCCTCCTCGGTCGCGCCCTCGGCCGAGACGGTGTCGACGGCCTTGCCACGCCGCAGCGTCGTGATCCGGTCGGCGACCTCGAGCACCTCGTTCAGCTTGTGCGTGATGAAGATGATCGACTTGCCCTGGCTCTTCAGCGACTCGAGGATCTCGAAGAGCTCCCTCGCCTCCTGCGGTGTCAGGACGGCCGTCGGCTCGTCGAGGATCAGGATCTCCGCTCCGCGGTAGAGCGCCTTCAGGATCTCGACGCGCTGCTGCTGGCCGACCGAGATGCGGTCGATGCGCGCGTCCGGATTGACCGCGAGGCCGTAGCGCTCCGAGAGCTCGCGCACGCGCTTGCGTGCGGCGTCGTAGTCGAGGAGCACTCCACCGTGCCGCGGCTCGATGGCGAGCACGATGTTCTCGGCCACCGTCATCACCGGGATCAGCATGAAGTGCTGGTGCACCATCCCGATCCCGTGCTCGATCGCTGCCTTCGTCGAGCCGAGATCGATCGGCTTGCCGTTCAGCAGGATCTCGCCTTCGTCCGGCGTGTAGAGCCCGTAGAGGATGTTCATCAACGTCGACTTGCCGGCGCCGTTCTCGCCGAGCAGCGCGTGGACCTCGCCGTGGCGGAGGTCGAAGTTGATGTTGTCGTTGGCGAGCACGCCCGGGAATCGCTTCGTGATCCCGCGCAGCTCGAGCAGGGGAGCCTCCGCCACGGCGCGATCCTACCCGGACGGCGGGCGGCCGCTCGCCAGCTCCTGCGCGGCAGCCCTCGCCCGGACGGCGGTAGTGGGAGAGATCCGGGGATCGAGCCTCCGGATGCCGACCGCGCCGCTGGCCGCGCCGAACACGAGATCCTCCCCGCCGTGGTAGACGCCGTCGACGGCGTCACGGGCGACCTGGGTCGCAGGGACGTCCGGCAGCAGGAAGTCCGAGAGCCGCAGGCCCGGATGGTTCTGCTGATGGGCGCCCGCGATCGCCGCGCTGGCGCAGAGGCCGCCGTGCGCCATCACGATCGTGGCGCCGCGCGCGAGCGCTCCGAGTGCCGCCTCCTTGCACGCAGCCGGGCGGTCCGCCGACCAGGCGCGCAGCACGACGGCGCCGGGGACGATGTCGTGGACGCCGCGGACGAATGCCGCCGCGAGCGGCCGCTCCTGCGGCCCGACCCAGGCGACCCGCGGGATGCCGGCGCTCTCTTCCGCCACGACGAGCCCGGCGACCACCCCGCCGAGACGCGCCGCTTCGTCCTCGCGAAAGACGAGCCCGGCGAGGTTCGGCAGGGGCGGCGACTTCTCTGAGGCGCCGACGACCGCGTAGTGGCCGACCTGGTCTGCGGCCGCGACGGCGCGCACGCGCTCTGCGGCGCGACCTCCCGCGGCGACGACGACGAGCGGGTCGCCGGCGACCTGCGCGAGCGTCCCGTGCTCGATCACCGCGCCGGGCACCTGAACCGAGAGCGGCCCGACGAGCCCGATGTGCAGGCCCTGCCGCGGCGTGTGTCGTCGACGTGGCGGCGGTCGTGGTCGTCGCCGCCGCCCGCTTTCCGTCACCACAGCCTCCCAACGCGAAAGCGAGCACGAGCAGAGCCGCCGCCGTCCGCATCCCGCAACGAAAGCAGAACGGGGCGAGCCTTGCGGCCCGCCCCGTCCCTGACAGCACCTGCGAGGTCGGTCTTACTTGACCGTCGAGGGGATGCCCTTGATCTTGCCGGCCTTCAGCAGCTTGTACTGCAGCGCGACCTTGGCGCGGATTGCAAGCGGAACCCTCGGGCTCCACTTGCCGTAGCCGACACCGTTCACCTTGGCACCGAAGGTGGCGTTGGTGCCGCCCTTCGCGGTGCCGTTCTTCGCGCTGGTGATCGCCGTGTACACGGCGACGTCGACCTTCTTGAGCGCACTCGTCATGACGTGCGCGCCGAGGTAGAACTGGTCGGCGTCGACGCCGATGCCGAACACCTTCTTCGAGCGGGCTGCATCGAGGACGCCGAGGCCGCACTGGCCGGCGACCTGGAACTCGACCATCGAGCCCTGGGCGATCTGGTTCAGCGCCTTCTCCTTGCACTTCGCCTGTGCGACGAAGTCCTGGGAGTAGTCGTTGAGCACCTTGATGCCCGGGAACGCCTTCTTGGCGCCGTACTGGTAACCGGCGATGTACCGGTCGACCGGCGGGATCTTCAGACCGCCGACCGAGCCGACAGCCTTGCCGCCCGTCGCCTTGACGTAGAGGCCCGCGGCATAGCCGACGAGATACCCAGCCTCCTGCTCCTTGAAGAGCAGACCCTGGACGTTCTTCGGCTTGTGCTTCATCGACGTCACGTCGACGTCGACGATCGCGAACTTGTTGCTCGGGTACGAGGTCGCCACAGCGTCCATCGCATCCGTCATCAGGAAGCCGACGCCGATGGTGATCCCGGCGCCGGACTTGACGCACGCCTGCAGGTTCGGGATGTAGTCGGCGGGCGACTTCGACTGAATGACACGGCCCTTGATGCCGCGCTTCTGGGCCTGCTGAAGACCGACGTACGCGAGGTGGTTGAACGACTTGTCGTTCAGACCGCCGATGTCGGTAACGAGACACGCCGTGAAGGGGGCCTTGTGCGCCGCCGACGCCGAGCTGCCGCGCATTGCGGCAAACAGGGACGCCAGAAGCACCGTCACGACCGCCAGGATCGTGAGCGTGAGTGCACGCTTCCTCACTTGGATGAATCCTCCTTGATTGTTCTCACCGGGGGACGAGCAGGGGGCAGCCTAACCGTCCTTACAGACGGAGAAAAGGCCTGGATGTTGGCCCTGGCCCCCCGGGTCAGTCCGTGCCGATCGGCACGACCCGCTCGAGATCGTGCTCCGAGACGAGCACCCGGCGGGGCTTCGAGCCCTCGTAGGGCGAGATGATGCCCCGGCGCTCGAGCATGTCGATCAGGCGGCCGGCCCGCGTGTAGCCGACCCGCAGGCGGCGCTGGAGCAGCGAGACCGAGGCGGTCTGGGCCGTCACGACGACCTCGATCGCCTTGTCGAGCAGCGGATCCTCGTCCGGGTCGAACTCGCCGTCCTCGCCGTCGGTCTCCTCGGCGAAGACCGTCGGCGCCTCCAGGAAGCTCTCGTCGACGACCTGCTCGCGCTGGGCACGGGCCTGCTCGACGATCAGGGCCACCTCGTCCTCGGTCACGTAGGCGCCCTGGACGCGCTGGAGCCGCGAGGTGCCGAGCGGCTTGAAGAGCATGTCGCCCTGGCCGAGGAGGCTCTCGGCGCCGTTCGAGTCGAGGATCACGCGCGAGTCGGTCTGGGAGGAGACGGCGAACGCGATCCGCGACGGCACGTTGGCCTTGATCATCCCGGTGATCACGTCGACGGACGGCCGCTGCGTCGCGAGCACGAGATGGATGCCGACGGCGCGCGACTTCTGCGCGAGGCGGATGATCGAATCCTCGACCTCCTGCGGGCTGACCATCATCAGGTCGGCGAGCTCGTCGATCACGACGAGCAGGTAGGGCAGCTCCTCCTCCCCGCGCTTGCGGAAGGCGCGATTCGCCTCCGGCAGGTTGCGCGCGCGCACCTGGCTGAGGCGCTCGTAGCGGCGCTCCATCTCGGTCACGCAGTTGAGGAGGACGGCGGAGGCTTCCTTCGGGCTCGAGACGACCGGCGTCAGGAGGTGCGGGATCGACTCGTAGTAGTTGAGCTCGATCCGCTTCGGGTCGATCAGGATCAGCCGCGCCTCGTCGGGCGTCGCGCGCAGCAGGATCGACGTCAGGATCGTGTTGATGCAGCCGGACTTGCCGGCGCCGGTCGTGCCGGCGATCAGGATGTGCGGCATCCGCGCGAGGTCGGCCCAGACGGCCGCGCCCGAGATGTCCTTGCCGAGCCAGACGCTGAGCGGGCTCGCGGTCGCCGGCAGGTCGTCGTAGATGTCACCGAGCGTGACGATCGACGGGCTCAGGTTCGGGACCTCGACGCCGACGGCGGACTTGCCCGGGATCGGCGCGAGGATGCGGATCTCGGTCGTCGCGAGCGCGTAGCTGAGGTCGTCCTTGAGGTTCGCGACCTTCCCCACCTTCGTGCCGGGCGCGAGCTGCAGCTCGTAGCGCGTGACGCGCGGGCCGGAGATCATCCCGACGACCGTCGCCTCGACGCCGAAGTGCGCAAGGCACGTCACGAGCGCCTCGGCGACGCGCTGAGTCGCCTCACCGCTCGGGCCGACGCCCGGCTTCGACTTCTGCAGCAGCGAGCGGTCCGGGAGCTTGTAGTCGGCGGCGACGGTCGGCAGGTCGAAGAGCGTCTCCTGCGACTCGTGCGTCTCGGCGGTCGACGGGCTCGTCGGGCTCCGCGTTGTAGAGCATCGGCGCCGGGCCGGAGATCGAGTCGGAGATCAGGTCCGGGTAGTCGTGCTTGACGTCGACCGGCGGCAGCGCGACCGAACGTGGCTCGGAAAACGAACCAGGCTCGTCCGGCGCGCGTACGGGCCAGTCACGCTTGACGCGGCTGTGCGCGCTGCGCACCGCGTGCCCCGAGCGGCGGAGGATCGCGCCGAGGCTCGCACCCGTCAGGAAGAGCACGCCCGCGACCGTGAGCAGAACGCCGAGGATCGTCGCGCCGGTCGTGCCGAGGCCGAGCGCCACGAGCGACTCGAGCCCGTCGCCGACGAGACCGCCGTGCGCCGTGCCGAGCGTCAGCATCAGCCCGGCCAGCGCGACGCCGAGGCCGAGCCGGAACGGGCGCACGTCGACGAGCGAGCTCTTGGCGACCATCAGCGCGCCGATCGGGATCAGGACGACGGGTGCCAGGTACGCGGCGGCGCCGACGGCCGCCAGGACGAGATCCGTGACCGGGCCGCCGTTGAAGCCGAGCCAGAGGACGGCCGCGAGGAAGACGCCGAAGGCGGCCAGGCCGAGGCCGACGAGCTCGGGATGGTGGTGCGCGTGCGCCCGCGTCTTCTTCTTGCCGCGGCGCTTCTTGACGCGGCTCGGTGATCTTGGGGACGTCTTGTGGGGCCGCCTCTTGCGCACCATGCTCGGTGCTTCGCGGCGGGGTGCGTCAGTCCTGCCGCGCGTAGGACGCGGTCAGCATCCCGAAGTAGGTCGGCGCCTCGTACGACAGCAATTCGGGCTCGAAGCCGGTGCCGATCGCCCCGTGCAGCATCAGGAGCTGCCAGAAGCTGTCGGCGAGCGCGTCCACCGCCCACTGCGCGTCGGTCTCGACGAGCTCGCCGAGGCGGTTCTCGCGGACGAGCTCCTGCATGCGGGCGTCGTAGGGCGCCGACGTCGGCGCGAAGCCGTACGGGCCGTCCTCGCTGTGCCCGTGACCGTGGTCGGCGCTCGCGATCAGCGCGACGCGGCGGTCGCCGGTCGCTCGTGCCAGGGCAGCGCCGGCGCGGACGTGCTCGTCGTTCGAGAGCGCCCGGCACGGGCTGACGACGACCGCCGGGGCGCGCATGAACCAGAGCGGGATCAGCGCGCCCCAGTCGAGCGGCATCGTCGACGCGCCGGCCGCGGTCGCGCCGAAGGTGATCCCGACCGCCGGCAGCCCGTCGGCCTGCAGGGCCTGCGACGCAGGCGTCCGCGAGCTGCGGGTCGCCCGGCCCCTCGTAGCGCGTCTCCAGGGGCGTCCACTGCGACGCGTCGCCCTCGAGCTGCGCCGAGCGCACGACGGCGAAGTGCCCGTCGACGTGCACGCCGTGCGGCGTCAGGACGATCGCGGCCTCGGGCCGCGCCGCCGCGAACCGGCGGCCGAGCTCCTCCATCCCGCGCCGCGTCGGCCCCTCGACGTCCTCGAAGACCGGCGCGCCGTGCGGCGCGATCGCTGCGAAGACGATCATCCGAGAGACGAGATGCGCTCGACGATCAGCTCCGCGAAGCGGTCGCCGTCGATGTCGAGCCCGACCTTGGCGTTCGGGTCGCCGAAGTGCTCGCGGTTGCGCCAGTCGACGTTCGTGCGTCCCCAGCTCGGCCCGGTCGAGCAATCGACCTCGATGAACGCGTCACGCACGTCCATCAGCGTCGGGTCGATCAGGTGCGCGATGCAGACGGGATCGTGCATCGGCGAGCCGTCGAGGTCCGGATACCGCGACTTGTGGAAGCGCGCGTAGAAGTCCATCAGCTCCGCGACCATCGAGCCGACGCGACCCGCAGAGCGCATCCGCTCGGTGTGGTCGTCCTTGATCAGCGCCCGGTGCGTGACGTCGAGCCCGACCATCGTCGTGTCGAGCCCTTCGACGAAGACACGCTGCGCCGCTTCCGGGTCGGCCCAGATGTTGAACTCGGCGGCCGGCGTGCGATTGCCCTCGCCGATCGAGCCGCCCATCAGGACGATCCGCTCGGGACGCGCGTCGGGATGCAGCGAGAAGAGCAGCCCGATGTTCGTCAGCGGGCCGGTCGGGACGAGTGTCACCTTGCCGTCGCGGCGGCGGATCTCGTCGGCCAGGTAGTCGACCGCGTGCTGCTGCTCGGCCGCGCGCGAGGGCGGCGGCAGGTCGGGGCCGTCGAGCCCGGACTCGCCGTGCACGTGCGCCGCGACGTCGCGCTTGCGCAGGAACGGCTTGTCGGCGCCGGCGTAGACGGGGATGTCGGACCGGCCCGCGAACTCGAGCACGCGCAGCGCGTTGGCGGTCGTCTTGTCGAGTGTCTGGTTGCCCGAGACGGTCGTCACGCCCACGAGCTCGAGCTCGGGCGAAGCGACGGCCAGCAGGAGGGCGATCGCGTCGTCGTGACCGGGATCGCAGTCGAGGATGATCGGCGTCGGAGTCATGCCCCGAGTATTGCGTCTACCTCGCGTGCGCCCGGGAGGGAAGGTTGCGCACCGAGCCGCGACGCGGCGAGCGCTCCCGCGCCGCACGCTCGTGCGAGCGCCTCATCCCTCGGTCGGCCCTCGAGCAACGAGACGACGAGACACGCGGCGAAGGCGTCGCCGGCAGCGGTGCCGTCGATCGCGTCGACGCGCGGCGGCGTCGCGCGCGCGACCTCGCGGCCGTTCTCGAACAAGGCAGCCCCTTCGGCGCCGTAGGTGACGGCGACGAGCTTGCCGCGCGAGACGACCTCGTACTCGAGCCTGTTCACGATCAGCAGGTCGGGCTCGAACTCGACCGGCCGCGCCGGCGCGGCATTGAGCGCGAAGAACTCCGCGCCGCGCGCCGCTGCGGCGACGACGGCATCCGGAACCTCGAGCTGGCAGAGGACCGATCCACCCGGCGACGTCGCCTCGACCTCGGCGTTCGCGCCGGGCACGACGACGATCTGGTTCTCGCCGTCGGCGGTGACGAGGATCAGCGCGATTCCGGTCGTGCCGGTGCGGCGCACCTCGAGCTCGACGCCGGCTGCCTGCAGGCCCGCCAGCGCCTCGTCGGCGAGCGGATCCTCTCCGACCGCGCCGATCATGCGGACCTCTGCTCCGAGCTTGGCCGCCGCGACCGCCTGGTTCGCGCCCTTGCCACCGGGAAAGCGCTGGAAGTCCCAGCCGGAGACCGTCTCCCCCGCCCGCGGCAGCTGCTCGACCCGTGCGACGAGATCGAGGTTGATCGAGCCGACGACCGTGAGCGCGACGCTCATGGACAGCGGTCAGGCGGCGATCGCGCGCAGGTCGTCGACCGCGCGTCCGAGCAGGTTCTCGCGCAGGTCGAACAGACCGGCCCAGAGCGAGCCGCGATCGACGGCGGACGACCACCGCACCTGCGAGGCAAGGCCTTCGAGCGCGCGCACCAGCACTGCGAGCTCGAGGTACACGGCCGCGACGCGGTGCGCCGCGATCTTGACGCCGGCGCGGTCGAGCACCGGCTGCCAGTCGACGAGCTCCGCGCGGCTCGGCTCACCGAACCACGAGCGTCCCTCGGCGGAGTCGGCTTCCAGCTCGATCAGGTAGCGACCGAGCGGCTGCTCGAGACCGGCGAGCGCCGTCTCGACGCGGTCGGCGGCATGGCGAAGCGCGGCCTGGCGCCGGCCCGGCGTGCTGGGCTCCGCGTCGCCCCGCGCCCACTTCTCGAGCAGGCGGCAGAACGCGAGCGACGCGATCTCGAGCGCGAGCAGCTGCGCGATCAGCTTGCGCGCGGTCTGGTCCTCGGCCGCATGCTCCGAGATCACCGCCGCCCACTCGGGCTGCGTGATCGTGCTCATACCTCGACCACCACGGGGAGGATCATCGGGCGGCGGCGGGTGCGGTCGTAGACGAGCTGGCCGAGGCCGTCGTGGATGTGCTCCTGGATCAGCTTGATCTCGCGGATGTCGTCGTCGAGCAGCTCGCGGACGATGTCGTTCGCCTCCTGGCGGAGCTCGCTCAGCAGCTCGTCGTCGTCGGCGAAGCCGCGCGTGATCAGCTCGGGCGCCGAGGCACCGTCGTCGGCGAGCGTCGTGACGACGATCAGCACACCGTCCTCGGACATGTGCCTGCGGTCGCGCAGTGCCACGTCCGAGATGTCGCCGACACCCATGCCGTCGACGAACGTGACGCCGGCCTCGATGTGATCCGCGATCCGCACGCCGCTCGAGGAGAGCTCGACGACGTCGCCGTTCTCGGCGATCACGATCGAGCTCGCAGGCACGCCTGCTTCCTGCGCGAGCTTCGCGTGCGCCGCCTGCATCCGGAACTCGCCGTGGATCGGCATCATCGCCTTCGGGCGGATCAGGGAGAGCAGCGTGCGCAGCTCCTCGGCGCGTGCGTGTCCCGAGACGTGCACGTCGGCGTTCTCCTCGTGCAGCACCTCGGCGCCGTTCTTGGTCAGCCGGTTGATCGCGTCGTGCACGCGCAGCTCGTTGCCCGGAACGGGGCGCGCCGAGATGATCACCGTGTCGCCGCGCTCGACCTTGATCGCCGGGTGGTCGTTGTACGCGATGCGCGTCAGCGCCGACAGCGGCTCGCCCTGCGAGCCGGTGCAGAGGATCAGCTGCTCGCCGGGCGGCACGTCGTCGAGGTCGGCGGGCTTGACGAGCATGTCGTCCGGCACGTTCACGTAGCCGAGGTTGCGCGCGACATTCATGTTGCGGCGCATCGAACGGCCGACGACGACGACCTTGCGGCCGGTGTCGGTCGCGACGTCGATCGCCTGCTGCATGCGGTGGATGTTCGACGCGAAGCTGGAGACGAGCACGCGGCCGCGGCGCTGCGGAATGATCTGGCGGAACGCCTCGCCGACGACGCGCTCGGAGCGCGTGAAGCCGGGCCGCTCCGCGTTCGTCGAGTCGCCGAGCAGCAGGTCGACGCCGCGGTTGCCGAGCTCGGCCAGCCGGCCGACGTCGGTGCGCAGGCCGTCGACCGGCGTGTGGTCGAGCTTCCAGTCGCCGGTGTGGAAGACGCGGCCCGCGCTCGTCTCGAGCGCGATGCCGACGCAGTCGGGCACGGAATGCGCCATGCGGATGAACTCGAGCCGGAACGGCCCGATGTCGATCGCACCGCCCTCCGGATCGGCTTCGCGCAGCTCCGCGGCGCGCAGGAGCCCGTGCTCGTCGAGCTTCGACTTGACGAGGCCCAGGGTCAGCCGCGTCGCCCAGATCTCCTCGACGCGCACCTCGCGCATCAGGAACGGCAGCGCGCCGACGTGATCCTCGTGCGCGTGCGTGAGCACGACGGCGCGGATCCGCTTGTCGTGCAGGTACCCGAAGTCCGGCAGGATCAGATCGACGCCGAGATGCTCGTCGCGCGGGAACGACATGCCCGCGTCGACGACGATCCGGTCGTCGCCGATCTCGTAGACGGTCATGTTCTTGCCCACTTCTCCGAGCCCGCCGAGCGGGATCACGCGCAACACATCGGCCATAGGCGTGTGAGTGTAGGTGGCTCTAGGGGCCGAGGTGGTGACTAGTGGGCCACGAGGAGGCCGAGGCGTTCCAGGCAGGCGCGCACGCCCGCGATCTCCTCCTCCGTCGGCGGCACGAGCGGCAGGCGATGAGCGCCGACCTCGTGGCCGAGCAGATTGAGCGCTGCCTTGATCGCGATCGGGTTCGTCGCCACCTGGAGCAGCTCGTAGGCAGGGCCGAGCTCGCGGTCGAGCTCGCGGCCGCGGTCGACGTCACCGTCGAGCGTCGCGCGCACCTGCTCGGCGACCTGCGGGCCGACGACGTGGGTGTGGACGCAGATGCCGCCGATCCCGCCCAGCTCGACGAACGGCTGGATCAGGTTGTCGTCGCCCGCGTAGAGCTCGAGGCCGATCTCGACGATGTGCTTCGCCTGTGCAAGGTCGTCGTGCGCCTGCTTGACCGCGCGCACGGTCTCGATCTCGGCGAGCCGCGTGATCGTCTCCGGCTCGATGTTGATCACGACGCGCGACGGGATGTTGTAGACGACGATCGGCAGGTCGCTTGCGCGCGCGATCGCCTCGAAGTGCGCGACGATCCCACGCTGGGGCGGCTTGTTGTAGTACGGCGTCACGACGAGCAGCGCGTCGACACCGAGCTCCGCCGCCTGCTCGCTCAGGTGCACCGAGTGCGACGTCGAGTAGGTGCCGGTGCCGGCGACGATCGTGCCCGTGCCGCCGACCGCCTCCTTGGCGGCACGCAGCAGGTCGAGGCGCTCCGCGTCCGAGAGCGTCGGGCTCTCGCCCGTCGTGCCGGAGACGACGATGCCGTCGGAGCCGTGCTCGACGAGGTGCCTGGCGAGCGCCTGGAACGCGTCGAAATCGATCGATCCGTCCTCGTGGAACGGCGTCACGATCGCGGTCAGGACGTTGCCGAGCATCCGTCGATTGTACGTACCGTCCCGGAGCGGGATACTCGCCGAGTGACGACCTTCGTGCTCGTCCACGGGGCCTGGCACGGCGCCTGGTGCTGGCGTGAGGTCGCGGAGCGGTCTCGAACGTCGCGGGCACCGGGTCGAGACGCCGCACCTGCCCTGCGACGAGCCCGGGCTGAGCGTGGAGGACTGCGCGGCGTTCGTCGGCTCGCACCCCGAGGCGGTCGTCGTCGGCCACTCGCTCGGGGCGCAGATCGTGTCACTCGTCGACGCCGGCGTCCGCGTCTACCTCGCCGGGCTGCTGCCCACCGGGCCGGACCGCTCGGGGACCTTCCACCCGAGCTTCGGCGGGCTCTTGCGCGACGAGCTCGATCGCAGCTACTGGCCCGATGCCGACACGTGCGCGGCGCACATGTATCCGGACTGCACCCGGGCGCAGTCAGACGCAGCGTTCGCGCAACTCCGCCACCAGTCGCCGCTCCAACCCGTCGCCGCCAGTCTCTGCGAGCACGACATCGTGGTGGCGACGATGCAGGACGCGGCAATCGAGCCCGCGTGGCAGGTGCGGAAGGCACGCGAAGCCGGCGCACGCATCGTCGAGCTCGAGACCGGCCACTCACCGTTCGTCACGCACCCGGCCGAGCTGACCGACGTGCTCGACGGCCTCGCCTAGGTCGTGCTGCCCGTGCCGATCAGTGAGGCGGCGACGCGAGCCTGATCACACGCGGAGCGAGCTCCTGCACGGGAGCCGCGAGTCGCAGAAACTCCTGCTCGTAGGGCCGTCCCGCCAGGCCGACGAGCGCGACGGGCGCCAGCTCCCGCAGCCGCGCGAGCACGGGCTCGACGTTCCGCCGCTCGTAGAGAACGTCTGCCGCGACGGCGAGATCGAACCGCTCGTGCCACGGCTCGCGCCAGTCGCGCACCACCGCCTGCACGTCGAGCCCGTTGCGCGTGGCGTTCCGTCGCAGGAGCGCGATCGCAGCGCTCGGCCCAGTCCGTCGCTACGACCTCCGCCCCGCGCGCAGCCGCGACGAGCGAGGTGACACCGAGCCCGCAGCCGAGCTCGACGACACGGAGGCCGCGCACGTCGGGCAGCGCCTCGGCGAGGGCGAGCGCGGCCGGCCAGAGCTCGGCCCAGTAGGGCAGGAACTCGTCGTGCTCGAATGCGTCCTCGTCGATCAGCGCCTCCGGCGCCTCGGGGCGGAGCAGCGCGAGCTCCACTTCCCCGACGCGCAGCCGGTGCTCGCGGAGGCCGCTCAGAGGAGTGCGTCGAGGCCGACGGTCAGGCCGGGCGGCAGCGAGCGAACGCGTTCGACGGCCAGCAGCACGCCCGGCACGAACGCCTCTCGCGAGGTCGTGTCGTGGCGGATCGTCAGCAGCTCGCCGGCTCCGCCGAGCAGCACCTCCTGGTGCGCGACGAGCCCCGGCAGCCGCACCGAATGGATCGGCACGTCGCCCGCCATCCGCTCGGCCGTCGCCTTCGCCGTGCCCGACGGGCTGTCGACCTTGGTCGGCGGATGCAGCTCGACGATCTCGGCGTGCGGCAGGTGCTGCGACGCCTGCTCCGCGAAGCGCATCATCAGGACCGCCCCGATCGCGAAGTTCGGCGCGTAGAAGACCGGAACGGGAGCGTCGGTCACGGCGTCGGTGTCCCACCCCGTCGTGCCGACGACGCTCGCGACGCCGGCGTCGATGGCCGCGCGGACGTTGTCGAGTGCTGCGTCCGGACGCGTGAAGTCGACCATCACCTCGGCGTCGGCGAGCGAGTCGACGAGCCGGTGGCCCGCCTGCTCGAGCGCGGGAGCGAGCACCGAGCCGACCTTGCCTGAGCGTCCGTTGAGAAGAACGTTCACGCCGCGCGGGCGAGACTCGGCGTGATGCGCTCGAGCGCCTCGATGAACCGCTCCTCGCTCGGGCCGATGCACGCGGCCGAGAGGCGCTCGGACGCGAGGAGGCTCGCGGCCAGCTCGGAGACCGAGCTCGCTTCGACGGCGTCGATCTCGGCGACGATCCGGTCGATCGACATCAGCTCCGAGTCGGTCACGAGCGACTTGCCGAGCCGGTTCATCCGGGTCGACGTCGATTCCATCGAGAGCAGGATGCGGCCCTTCAGGTTCTCCTTCGCCCGCTCGAGCTCGCTCGCCGGCAGGTTGCCGCCCGCGATGTCGGCGATCTGCTCCGCCGTGATCGCCAGCGCATCGGCGAGGTTGTCCTCGCGCGTGCCGAGGTAGACGCCGATCTGCCCGGTGTCGGTGTACTGCGAGACGAACGAGTAGACCGCGTACGCCATGCCGCGCTTCTCGCGAATCTCCTGGAAGAGCCGAGACGACGCGGAGCCGCCGAGGATCGCGTCGAGAAGCGACGCCGCGAACCGCCGCCGGTCGGACCGCGAGATGCCGGGCGCTGCCAGACAGACGTGGTACTGCTCGGTGTCCTTGCGCTGGAAGCGCAGGTGCGGCGGCGGCGCCTCGGTCAGCGCGGGCCGCAGGTTGGGCTTGCCCGCGCTCGCCGTGCCGCGCTTGCCGAGCGTCTTCGTGACGAGCTCGACGATCTCGTCGTGGTCGATGTTGCCGGCCGCAGCGACGACGATGTTGCCCGGCACGTACATCTCCTCGTGGTAGCGGGCGATCGAGTCGCGCGGGATCGACGAGATCACCTCGGCGGTGCCGATCACGGGACGGCCGAGCGGATGGTCGCCGAACACGGCCTCGGCGATCAGGTCGTGCACGAGCTCCTGCGGCGCGTCGTCGTACATCGCGATCTCCTCGAGCACGACGTCGCGCTCGGCATCCAGCTCTGCGAACGCGGGCGTGAACACCATCTCGCCCATCACGTCCATCGCCGTCTCGAGCTGGTGGTCCGGGACGCGCGCATAGACGAGCGTGTGCTCGCGCGACGTGGCGGCGTTCAGCTCGCCGCCGAGACCGTCGAAGATCTCGGCGATCTGCAGCGCGCTGTACCGGTCGGTTCCCTTGAACAGCAGGTGCTCGATGAAGTGCGTCACGCCCGCCTCGTTCGCCTGCTCGTCGCGCGAGCCGGCGGCGATCCAGTAGCCGACCGCGGCCGAGCGCACATGCTCGAGGCGCTCCGAGATCACCCGTTCGCCCGAGTCGAGCTCGGTCAGCCTCCAGTCCTGCACGCGCGTAGCGTAGTGGCCGTGACGCGCTACCGCTTTCTCACGACCTGGCTGCTCGAGGCGGAGATCGGCCGCGTGTGGGATGCGATCTACGACGCGCGCCGCTGGCCCGAGTGGTGGCGCGGTGTCGAGCGCGTCGAGGTGATCGGCGACGACCTCTGGCGCTCGACGTGGAAGAGCTTCCTCCCCTACCGCCTCAGCTTCGACTTCGAGATCGAGCGCCGCGAGCCGCCGCACGTCCTGATGGGGCGCGCCGGCGGTGAGCTCGCCGGCACCGGCCTGTGGCGGCTCTACGAGAGCCCGGAGGGCACGGCGTCGACCTGGGACTGGCACGTCGGCACGACGGCGGCGTGGATGAACGCCCTCGGCCCGGTCGCCCGGCCGGCGTTCGCGTGGAACCACGGCTGGGTGATGCGGCGCGGCGGCGAGGGTCTCGCACGCCACCTCGGCTGCCGCCTGCTCGCGGCCTCGTGACCTCCGCGCGCGCGCGTCGGGGTCAGACCCGACCGACATGTGCGCGATTCAGACACGTCCCGGGGTCAGACCCGAGGACAGCGCTCGTTCGGACACGTCCCGGGGTCAGACCCGCGGAATGGCGTCAGCGGTAGTGCAGCGAGACGAGGATCGTCGCGATCGAGACGACAGCGGCGACGATGTTCGGGATGATGATCGCCGCGTTGTGGAGTGCGATTCCGTACGAAAGCCACAACACGAAACCGACAAGCAGCACCTGCTGGTAGCCGACGGACACGCCGCGCGACGACTGATGCGCGCGAATCGCGCGGATCTGCAGTAGCGGTGAGACGGCCATCGCGACGCCCCACGTTGCGGCGGCCACTGCGAGGTACTCGGTCACGCGCGGCAAGCTACCTGCGATAGACCACGTCGCTCTTCGGGTCGACGTAGAGCGACGGATCGATCCGGCCGAGCGAGAACAGCGCTGCGAGCCCGAGGCCGGCGCAGACACCGCCGAGCAGCGCGGCCAGGACCGGCTGCGGCACGAGGGCGATCGCCGCCAGTGCGGTGACGCCGAGCGTGCTCGGAAGCGTGGCCGCGAACGCCTGCCGCCCGCGCGAGGCGACGACCGCGTCCGCCGGGAGTGGCAGCGGATCGACGTCCTTGCGCAGGAAGCGCGCTCGCGGGTCGTTGAAGATCGTGAACGTAATGCCGAGCAGCCCGAGCACGAACGCGAGCAACGCAGGTCCCCGGGCAGCGCCCGCAAGCACCGCCGCGAGCAGGGTCGCGAGACCGAGCCCGAAGCGGATCGGGATCACGAGCAACGCGCGCTCACGGAACGAGTGAACGGTCAACGCGGGTCGTCCGGCAGCAGCGACCAGACGAACGCGTCCTCGCGCTTCCCGTGCAGCCAGATCGACCTGCGCTCGCGTCCCTCGCGCCGGAAGCCGCAGCGCTCCGCCAGGCGCTGTGACGGCTCGTTGTCGGGATGCGTGCGCAGCTCGAGCCGCCCCACTCCCGCAGCGAACAGCGCGTCGCAGAGCAACCCCACCGCCGTGCTCATGACGCCGCGCGCGCGTCCCGGTGCACCCGCCAGGTAGGCGATCTCGTAGTTGTCCCGATGCCGCCGCGAGGCGATCACCGCGCCGAGCCAGGTCGGATCGTCTGCGTCGCAGACCGCGTAGTCGAAGCGCTCGCCCGACTTGCGGCCGGCTTCGGCCACCCGCACGAGCGAGTCGAAGTCGGCGTCGCCGGGCGAACGCGGCATGTTCAGCCAGCGCGCCACCAGCGGATCGCTCATCGCGGAAAGCACAACGGCCCGGTCGTCCTCGCGCACTGGGCGCAGGACGACCGAGCCGTCGGTGATCGTCGTCGGCAGGTTCACCTGCCGAACGTACTACTCCGAGCGGGACCCTTCGCGCTCGCGGCGCGGGCCGCGGCTGCCACCGCGGCCGCCGTCACGGCGGGGACCGCGGTCCTCACGAGGCTCGCGCGGCGGGGCGTCCTTCGCCCGCTCGACGAGCTCCTCGGGAGAGACCATGGTGTCGCCTTCGTGCTTCTGGACGAGCTTGAGGCCGATGCGGCCCCGCGCCTTGTCCACTTCCTGCACGACCACGTCGAGGATGTCGCCGCGGGCGATCACGTCCTCGATGTGGTTGACGCGGCCCGGGCCGACGTTCGAGACGTGGAGCAGGCCGTCGGTGCCCTTCTTCAGCTCGACGAACGCACCGAAGTCGGTCGTCTTGACGACGCGACCCGTGTAGGTGTCGCCGACCTCGGGCTCCTTGGTCAGGTTCCGGATCGCCTCGATGGCGGCGTCACCCTTGGTGCCCTCGGTGGCGTACACGAGGATCGTGCCGTCCTCCTCGATGTCGATCTGCACCTCGTACTCGGACTCGAGCGAGCGAATCGTCTCGCCGCCCTTGCCGATGACCATCCCGATGAACTCGGGGTTGATCTGGATCGACGAGATCCGCGGCGCGTGCTCGGCGAGTGCCTCGCGCGGCGTCGAGATCGCGGACTCCATGGCGCCGAGAATGGCGATCCGGGCGTCCTTCGCCTGTGCGAGTGCCTGCTGCATGATCTCGCGGCTGACGCCCGTGATCTTGATGTCCATCTGCAGCGCGGTGATGCCCTCACGGGTGCCCGCGACCTTGAAGTCCATGTCACCGAGGTGATCCTCGGCGCCCTGGATGTCGGTCAGGATCTCGTACGAGTCGCCTTCCTTGACGAGGCCCATCGCGATGCCGGAGACGGGAGCCGTGATCGGCACGCCGGCGTCCATCAGCGCGAGGGTCGAGCCGCAGACCGAACCCATCGACGACGAGCCGTTCGACTCGAGCGTCTCGGAGACGATGCGGATCGTGTAGGGGAAGTCCTCCGTCGCCGGCAGGATCGGCTCGAGTGCGCGCTGTGCGAGCGCACCGTGGCCGATGTCCCGGCGCTTCGGCGAGCCCATGCGGCCCGTCTCACCGACCGAGTACGGCGGGAAGTTGTAGTGATGCATGAAGCGACGATCCCGCTCGAGCGAGAGGTCGTCGATCCGCTGGCCTTCCTTCGCCGTGCCGAGCGTCAGCAGCGACATGATCTGCGTCTGCCCGCGGGTGAAGAGGCCCGAGCCGTGGGTGCGCGGCAGCACGCCGACCTCGACCTCGATCGGCCGGATCTGCGTCGCCGTAGCGACCGTCGGGGCGGATCTTCTGCACCGCGATCTTCTGGCGCACGAGGCTCTTGTAGATCGCCTCGCAAGCCTTCTTGACGTAGCTCTTCGTCAGCGCGTCCTTGACCGCCGGCTCACCGTCGGTCGTCGCCGGGCCGACCGGGAACGGCAGCTGCACCGTCTCGACGATCCGCTCGAAGAGGAGGCTGCGCTTCGCGGACTTGACTTCCTTGGAGTCCTGCTCCGCGTCGGTCAGGCCCTTCAGGTCGTTCTCGAACTGCTCGCGGACGACGGCCTCGACGGCCACGCTGCGCTGCTTCTCGAGGATCGCGGCGAGCGACATGCGCACCTGCAGCTCCTTCGAGACGTTCTCCTGGGTCACGGTCTCCGACGGTGTGCCGACTTCCTTGACGAGGATCTCCTCGACGATCGCGGCGGCCTCGCGGAGGCCCTGCTCCTGGATGCGCGTCCAGACGTCGTGGCCGTACTGCGACTCCAGCCGCTCGGTCGTCGCCGGGTCGAGCCACTTCGGCTTGCCCATCTTCGACCGCAGCTCGTTCTGTGCGTCGCAGAGCTTGATGATCTCGCGATGCGCGATCTCGAGCGCCTCGAGGAGCTTGTCCTCGTGCACCTGCTTCGCGCCCGCCTCGACCATCGTCAGGCCGTCCTTCGTGCCGACGACGATCAGGTCGAGGTCTGCGTCCTGCGCTTCCTGCAGCGTCGGGTTGACGACGAACTCGCCCTCGATGATCGACATGCGCACTGCGCCGATCGGCCCGAGGAAGGGCAGCGGCGAGATGGTCAGCGCCGCCGAGACGGAGTTGATGCAGAGGATGTCGTGCGCCGTGATCATGTCGGCCGAGAAGACCGTCGCGACACACTGCACCTCGTTGCGGTAGCCCTTCGGGAAGAGCGGCCGCACGGGGCGGTCGGTCATCCGGGCGGTGAGGATGGCGCGCTCAGTCGGGCGCCCCTCGCGCTTGAAGAAGCCGCCCGGGATCTTGCCGGCGGCGTACATGCGCTCTTCGACGTCGACGGTCAGCGGGAAGAAGTCCGCGCCTTCGCGGGCCTCCGTCCGGCCCTGCGCCGTGCCCATGACGACGGTGTCGCCCGAGCGGACGAGGACTGCGCCATCTGCCTGCTTGGCGATCTTCCCCGTTTCGAACGTGATCTCCTTGCCGCCGATCTCGACGGACACGGAAACCGGCACCCCGGCGGGATGCTCAGCTTCAACGATGCTCATTCTTCTATTCCTCCACTGTGCTTGGTGAAGGGTGGAGGTTTGAGTCAGCCGCGGCCTCAAACCGAGACTCGCTCAAACATCCACCCTTCGGCGATTTTGGAACCAGTCGGTGCGCCTAGCGGCGCAGGCCGAGCTCCTTGATGAGGGCGCGATAGCCCTCGAGGTTCTTTCGCTGCAGGTAGTTCAGGAAGCGCCGGCGGCGCCCGACGAGCTTGAGCAGTCCACGACGCGAGTAGTGGTCGTGCTTGTGCGTGCGGAGGTGCTCGGTCAGCTCGTTGATGCGCTGGGTCAGCATCGCGATCTGGACTTCCGGCGAGCCGGTGTCCGTCTCGTGCTTGCCGAACTTCCCGACATGCTGCAGCTTCTCTTCCTTGGTGAGGGGCATCTCTCTCCTCTGGTCGATGTGTCACCCAGGGTCTCAGCTCGCCGCGAAGGAAGAACGCGCGCGGCCGGGGCCGGGTCGGCCAGTAGGGTAGCGGATCTTGGCCGATTCGACTGTTTTGCAGGCCTCTCAGCAGGCAATCGAGCGCTGGCAGGTGCCGGCGCTCGCCGTCGCGACGTCCGTTGCCGGCGAGCGGCGGCAGTTCCAGCTCGGCTGCGACGAGGATGCGCGCTTCCGGATCGCGTCGATCACGAAGCCGATGACGGCGTCGCTCGCCGTGCAGCTGCTCGACCTCGACGAGAGCACGGGAATCTGGCCCGAGGAGGTCCGGGTCCGGCACCTGCTGGCGCACGTCACAGGCTACGGCGGCGAGATCGGCGACCTCGCGCGCTTCGGAGAGGGCGACGACGCGCTCGGGGCGGCGGTCGCCGAGCTGCCGTCGGTCGAACGGCTCGTCCCGCTCGACGCCGCGTGGTCCTATGCCAACACGGGCTACTGGCTCGCGGGCTGGCTGGCCGCGCGGCAGAACGGCTCGACCTACGAGGAAGCGCTGCAGGAGCACGTGCTCGGCCCGGCCGGCCTCGACGAGGCGACGTTCGGGTCGCCGAGCCTCGAGGGCACCGGCCCCGACGGAGGCGGCGGCGACTATCCGCGCGCCCGCCGCCCTTCGGGCGGGCTCGTCGCTACCGCAGCGCAGGTCGGCCGCTTCGCCGACTGGCAGCTGCGGCAGCCGTGGACGAACGCGCTGCGGGTGCCCCTCGCGCGGCCGCCGGGCGGCGTCTACGGCCTCGGCTTCTTCGGAGAGCGCGTGGCGGAGACCGACATCTGGGGCCACCCCGGCTCCTACGGCGGCTTCCAGTCGACCCTCCTGCTCGTGCCGAGCCGCGACGCCTGGCTCGTCGCACTGACGAACAGCAGCCTCGGCAGCCAGGCCCTGCGCGACGTCGAGGACGCCTGGTTCGAGGAGCTGCTCGGCGCCCGGCGCCGCGTCGCACCGACCGTCGAGCTCGAGCCGGCGGCGCTCGCCCGGCTCGCCGGCACCTACGAGAACGAGGACATGACGGTGACGGTGACACCCGGCGGCGAAGGCCTGCTCCTGCAGACGGACGACCTCGAGGCAACCGCACGGCCGATCGGTCCGACGACGTTCGAGATCGTCGGCGGCGATGCCGACCGCAACCGCTTCGACTTCCCGCTCGACGGTTTCGCCCGCATCGGCAGCCGGCTCGCCCGCCGCGTCCCGTGATCGCGGCGGTCGCCGCCGGGCACCCGGCCACCGCCGAGGCCGGCGTCGAGATCCTCGCAGCGGGCGGCAATGCCGCCGACGCCGCCGTCGCGGCGTCACTCGCGTCGTGTGTCGCGGAGACCGTGATGACGGGACTGCTCGGCGGCGGCCATGCGATCTACCTCGACGCGTCAACCGGTGAGGCGCGCAATCTCGACTGCTTCGTTGCCGTGCCGTCCGGCGCCGGTGCGCCGATGACGCAGCTCCAGGTGCCGTTCGGCGAGGAGCTCGTGCACTACGCGGTGGGCGCATCCTCGTGCGCGGTGCCCGGCCTGCCCGCCGGGCTCGCCGAGCTGTCGCGCGCCCACGGGCGACTGCCGTGGCAGGCGCTCGTCGAGCCGGCGCTGCGGCTCGCGCGAACGGGAGTCGCGATGCCGGCTGCGCACGCGTCGTGTCTTGCGATGCTCGAGCCGGTGATGACGATGCGCGAGGGCGCTCGCCTCTATGCGCCCGCCGGGAGACTCCTCGCCGAGGGCGACCTGCTCGACCAGCCGGGTCTCGTGGCCGCGCTCGAACTGATCCGCGACGAGGGCGCGAGCTCCGTCTACTCGGGCTCGATCGCGGCGGCGCTGCTCGAGCTCGTCGCCGACCGGAACGGCACGCTGACCGGCGCCGATCTCCGCGCCTACCGGGCCGAATGGTCCGCGCCCGTCGAGGCGCGCTTCGCCGGCAGGCGCGTGCTGACGCGAGGCGGGCTCGCGGACGTCGCCGAGACGCTCGGCCGCTTCGATCCGGCAAGCGGCCCGTCGTCGCTGCTCGCCGCGCTGGACGACGGCGCACGCGGTGGCGGCCACACGACGAACCTGACCGTCGTCGACGGCGACGGGAACGCGTGCGTCCTGACGACGAGCCTCGGGCTCGGGTCAGGCGACTGGGTGCCGGGGCTCGACCTGCACCTGAACAGCATGCTCGGCGAGACAGATCTCGTCCGGGGCGCGCTCGTGCCGGGGACACGGATGGAGAGCATGATGGCCCCCACGTTCGCCCTCGACGGCGACGGCCTCGAGCTTGCGCTCGGCGCGGCCGGTGGGACGCGGCTGCGGACGGCGCTCGTCGGCGTGCTCGGGAGCGTCCTGCACGGCCGGCTCGAGGTGCAGGACGCGATCGACCGGCCGCGCTTCCATCCGGCCGGGGACGTGGTCAACGCAGAGACCGGCGTCGACGAGACGTGGCTCCAGCAGCTCGAAGCGGCAGGCAGGCCGGTGCGGCGCTGGGCGGGGCGCCACCACTACTTCGGCGGGGTCAGCGCCGTCGGGCGCTCGAGCTCGGGCGCAGATCCTCGGCGGAGCGGCCTCGCGCTGCAGGTTCCGTAGGCACCGTGGTCGCGATCCAGCCGAGGTAGCCGCAGCGCGGGCAGCCCGGGTTCTCGTGCACCATTCCCCCGCCGGCGGGCTTGCTGTAGCTCGTGCTGCAGTCGAGGCAGCGGACGCGCTCGATGTGGATGACATTGCCGGCGGCGGCCATGTGACAGAAAGACGCCGGAAGCAGGCAGTTTCTTGCGGTCTACTCCGGCCGGGTCGCCGCGCGGGTCTCCTCGACGTCGCGGGCGATCTGCGCCACCAGGTCGGCTTCGCTCTCGAACGCCCGCTCGTCGCGCAGCTTTCGCCAGAGCTCCAGCACGAGCCGGTCGCCGTAGAGGTCGCCCTCCCAGTCGAGCAGATAGGCCTCGATCCGTCGCTCGGTGCCACCGTAATGCGGGTTGACCCCGATCGAGATGGCGGCCCGCTTGCCGTCCGCGGCCCCGGCGTAGATCCCGAAGCCGGGCACGAGCAGGTGCGGGTCGACGCGCAGGTTCGCGGTCGGGAAGCCGAGGGTCTTGCCCCGGCGGTCGCCGGAGACGACGGTGCCGTCGACTTCGAGCGGACGCCCGAGCAGCTCGGCGACCGCCGTCAGCTCGCAGGCGTGCGCGAGCTGCCTGATGCGCGTCGACGAGACGTTCGCGACGAGCGGCACCTGCCGGGTGTCGAGCCCGTGCGCACGCAGTAGGTCGACGTCGCCCTCGCGGCCGCGCCCGAAGCGGAAGCCCGTCCCGACGGCGACGACCCGCGTTCCGATCGCGGCGAGGTAGCGCTCGACGAACTCGGACGGGGCAAGGGCGGCCACGTCTTCCGTGAACTCGACGACGAGGACGTCCTCGACGCCGCACTCGCCGAGCAGCTCCAGGCGCCGCTCGAGGGTCGAGAGCAGCTCGACCTGGTTCCCGAGCACCGTCCTCGGGTGCGGGTCGAACGTGACGACCGTCGGCACGAGGCCCGCGTCGACAGCTGCGCGGATGACGGCGCGGTGACCGAGGTGGACGCCGTCGAACGTGCCGATCGCGACGGCGCGGTCGCGGACCGGCAGCTCCTCCGGAAGGCGTGCAACGGTCATGCGAGCGCGAGCACTCCGCTGCGAATGGAATCGGGGACACGCGCCAGTGCCTCCGGCGGCAAGCGTTCGAGCACGGCGGCGACCGGCTGCAGCTCGACCGCTTCGACCGCCTGCGCCTCGGTCAGCTCGAACGGCCCGATCGCCGTCCGACGCAGCGAGGTGCAGTGGCCGCCGAGCGCCTGTGCGATCGCGCGCACGTAGGTGCCCGACGTGACGTGGAGGGCGAGCCTGACGGTGGCGCCGTCGGCAGCCCGCTCGACGAGCTCGAGCTCGTGGACGGTCGAGCGGCGAAGGGGCATCTCGACGGTGACGCCGCGACGGGCGAGCTTGTAGGCACGCTCGCCGTCGATCTTCACCGCCGACGCGGCGGGAATCGGCAGCTCGACCTCGCCGCGCAACGCGGCAAGTGCGTCGTCCAGCTCATTCGGCGCGGTCGGCTCGTGCTCCTCGAGGATCTCGCCCTCCGGATCACCCGTCGTGGTCGTCGAGCGGAGGTCGATGTCGGTGACGTAGCGCTTGTCGAGCCCGACGAAGCACGGCGCAAGTCTTGTCGCCGCACCCGAGAGCAGGAGCAGCAGCCCCGTCGCGAATGGATCGAGCGTGCCGGCGTGGCCGGTGCGCGCACGCGTTCGACGGCGCAGCGCTGCGACGAGCGCGAACGAGGACGGGCCGGCGGGCTTGTCGACGAGCGCGACGCCGACCGGCTTCAGCGCTCTAGGCGGCATGCGTCGCCTGCACGTACTGGCGGCGCAGGAAGTCGACGATCTCGTCGATCGACGCTTCGGACGAGAAGCCTGCCGCCTGGCGGTGGCCGCCGCCGCCCGACGCGCGGGCGATCGCGGAGACATCCACCTCGTCGTGGCTCGAGCGCAGCGAGATGCGCCGCGCCGGGCCGTCGTTGCGCGGCGGCTCCCGGATCAGCGCCACCATCTCGGAGCCCTCGACCGACCGGAGGTGGTCGATGATGCCCTCCGAGTACGGCTCCTCGGCGCCGACCTCGGCGAAGTCGTCCCGCAGCAGGTACGAGACGACGAGACCGCCGCCCTCGTACAGCTGTGCCCGCTCGAGCGCCCGCGCGAGCAGCTTCAGCTTCGCGAACTGCACCGTCTCGTAGACGTGCTGGAAGACACCTTGCACGTCGGCGCCCGCCGCGACGAGCTCGGCCGCCAGCTCGAGCGCCTTCGGCGTCGTGTTCGAGTACTGGAACCGTCCCGTGTCGGTGACGAGCCCGACGTAGAGCGCCTGCGCGATCTCGGGCGTCAGCGCGACGTCGAGCTCACGCAGGATGTCCCGCACGATCTCGGCCGTCGACGAGGCGCGGTCGTCGATCAGCACGACGTCGCCGAAGCGGTCGTTGTCGTGATGGTGGTCGACGTTGACCACCAGCCGAGCGCGCTCGACGCCGGTCTCGGCCTCGCCGATGCGGCGCTCGTTGGCACAGTCGACGGCCACGAGCACGCGCTCGCCGAGGTCGTCGGGCAGCGTGCGCGAGAGCCCGTCGAGCTGGAGGAAGGCGTACTCGGCGGGGAGCGCTGCCGTTCCGGTCAGGTACATCGACGCGTCCTTGCCGAGTGCGCGCAGGCCGAGCGTCGTCGCGAGCATCGAGCCGAGCGCGTCTCCGTCGGGGTTCTCGTGCGTGACGACGACGAAGCGGTCGTTGCCGCGGATCGTCGCCACGACCGCGGCCTGGTCAGCGCTCATCGTCCGATGCCTCCTCGGTCGGCGCCGGCAGGTCGCCGGTCACGTCCTCGATCAGTTTCGTCATGTAGACGGCACGCTCGGCTGTCTCGTCGTAGGAGAACGTGATCGTCGGCGTCCGGCGCAGGCTGAGCTCGCGGTTGATCCGCGCCTGCAGCACGCCGTGCGCGGACTCGAGCCCCGCCAGCGTCGCGCGCCGCTTCTTCTCGTTGCCGAGCACGGAGACGTAGACGGTCGCCTCGCGCAGGTCGGGCGTGACGTGGACGCCGGTGACGGTGACCATGCCGATCCGCGGGTCCTTCAGCTCGCCGACGCCTTCGGCGACGACGGCTCGCACTGACTCGCTGACCCTGCGCATGCGCTCGCTCACGGCCGCCAACCTACTAGACGATCATTCATCTTCGAGCCTGACGATTCGACGCTCACAGGCCCCGAGCTCCCACTCGCGGGAGGCCAGATAGCGCTCGGCGTCGGCGAGCAGCCGCTCGGCGTCGCCGAGATCGCGGGTGACGACGGAGAGCGTCAGCCGGGTGCGCTGCCAGACCTCGTGGTGGTCGACCTCGGCTACCGCGGCGCCGAAGCGGTTCTGCAGGTGAGCCTTCGCCGAGCGGACGTGCATCCGCTTCTCCTTCAGCGAATGCGCCTCCGGGAAGTGCAGCTCTGCGGAGAGGATCCCGACGAACCCCGTCGGCACGCGTTGCCTAGGAGGGGTCGGGCGCGGGCGGTGCGTCGTCGAGCGAGGTGCGCTCGACCTCACGCGTCTCGAAGACCTCGAAGACGTCGCCTTCGCGCAGGTCGTTGAAGCCCTCGAGCAGGATGCCGCACTCGAAGCCCTCGGTCACCTCGCGGACGTCGTCCTTGAAGCGCTTGAGCGCTGCGACCGTCGTCTCGTGGATGCGTGTCCCTTCGCGGAAGAGCCTGATGTGCGAGCCGCGGCGGACGAGACCGCTCGTGACCATGCAGCCGGCGATCGTGCCGAGCCGCGAGACCTTGAAGAGCGCGCGTACCTCGACCTCGCCGATGATCGCCTCGGTCTCGACCGGGGTGAGCATGCCGACGAGCGCCTGCTCGATCTCCTCGGTCAGCTGGTAGATGACGCGGTAGAGGCGGATCTCGATGCCGGCACGCTCGGCGACGGCCCGGACTTCGGCCGACGGGCGCACGTTGAAGCCGATCACCATCGCCTCGGAGGCCGCGGCGAGGTTGACGTCGTTCTCGGTGATGCCGCCGACGCCCGTGTGGATGACGTTGACCCGCACCTCGGGGTGCTGGATCTTGCCGAGCTCCGAGACGATCGCCTCGACCGAGCCCTGCACGTCGCCCTTGATGACGAGGTTCAAGTCCTGGATGCCGCCGGCCGCGATGCGGGCGAAGAGATCGCCGAGCGCGACACCGGAAGCCGACTGCTTCGCGTTCGCCTCGCGGCGGAGGCGCTCACCGCGCTGGTGCGCGAGCTCGCGGGCACGACGCTCGTTCTCGACCACGCGGGCGACCTCACCGGCGGGCGGCGGACGGTCGAAACCGAGGATCTCGACGGGCTCGCCCGGGCGCGCCTCTTCGATGCGCTCGCCGCGATAGTCGAGGAGCGCGCGCACGCGGCCCCACGCATCACCTGCGACGATCGAGTCGCCGACCCTGAGGGTGCCGCGATGGATGAGCATCGTCGCGACGGGGCCGCGGCCGACGTCGAGGCGCGACTCGATGATCGGGCCCGATGCCTCGGCGCTCGGGTTCGCGCGCAGGTCGAGCTCGGCGTCTGCGACGAGCAGGATGCGCTCGAGCAGATCGTCGAGGTTCTCACCCTGCTTCGCGGAGACCCGCGAGACCTGTACGTCTCCGCCCCACTCCTCCGGCTGCAGGCCTTCGTTCGCCAGCTCGCCGAGCACGCGGTCGGGGTTCGAGTCGGGCAGGTCGATCTTGTTGACGGCGACGACCATCGGGACGTCGGCGGCGCGGGCGTGGGAGATCGACTCCTTCGTCTGCGGCATGACACCGTCGTCGGCGGCGACGACGAGGACGGCGATGTCCGTCACCTTCGCGCCGCGGGCGCGCATGGCGGTGAACGCCTCGTGGCCCGGTGTGTCGAGGAACGTGATGCGGCGACCGGCGTGGTCGGCCTGATAGGCGCCGATGTGCTGGGTGATGCCGCCCGCCTCCGTCGCGACGACGGAGGTCTTGCGGATCGCGTCCAGCAGCGTCGTCTTGCCGTGGTCGACGTGGCCCATGATCGTGACGACCGGCGGGCGCGCCTCGAGCGTCTCCTCTGCGTCCTCGAAGACCTCGGGCTCGCCGTCGTCGTCGTCGGCGTGCTTGATCGTCACCTCGCGCTCGAGCTCGGCGGCGATCAGCATCACCTCGTCGTCCGAGAGCGACTGGGTGGCCGTCTTCATCTGGCCGAGGTTCATCAGGAGCTTGATGATCTGCGGCATCGCGACACCGAGCGCCTGCGAGAAGTCGCGCAGCGTGACGCCGGACTCGACGGTCGCGGGGCCTGTCGGTGCGACGACCTCGCGGGGCTGACGGGGGCCGCGGTCCGCGGGCCGGTCGCCCGGACGCGCACGCTGACCCTGACCGGGGCGTCCGCCGCCCTGGTCGATGACGACGCGGCGCCGCCCCTTGGGGCCACCGCCGCGCGGTCTGATGGGTCTATTCGGCTTGCCGTTTGCCATTTCTCACTTCCAGTGTAGAGACACGTGGATTTCAGGGTCGACGCGCACCGTGCGCCGGAGGATCCGGTTGAACGCGTGCCGCGAGGCTGCGCGCTCGAAGCACTGCAGCCGCCGGCAGGTGTACGCGCCCCGTCCCGGCCCTGCGCCGGCGACGAGCTCGCCGCGCTCCTGATGGAAGCGCTGGAGCTCGCCCTGCGGCGCCTTGCGGCCGCAGCCTGCGCAGGTCCGGACGGGGCTCGCTGCTACTGGGGCTCCTCGTCCGCCGCCGCGACCGTCTCGATCGGGACGCCACCGAGCGGGTCGTCTTCGACGTGCTGATGGTGGACGTGGTCGGCGCCGGTGCCCTCGGTCTCGTCGGGTCCGTCGACCGGTGCATCGCCCGGGCCGGCGGGGGTGATCTCCGGCTCG
Source organism: uncultured Actinomycetes bacterium (assembly GCA_963779505.1). Taxonomy (GTDB): domain Bacteria; phylum Actinomycetota; class Thermoleophilia; order Gaiellales; family Gaiellaceae; genus PALSA-600. The sequence continues at coordinate 288,544 of CAVZYK010000001.1, forward strand.
GGATTGCCGAACGCTGCCGCGTCCTCGGTGACGGGCTCGGGCTCGGCGGTGTCGGAGAGCGCCTCGAGCTCGGGCTCGGACTCGGCGACGATCGGGTTGTCCTCGTCATCGGTCTCGTGCAGCGCCAGCTCCTGGTGAGCCGGCACACCGCAGTACTTCGAGCCGGGCAGCGACGCGTTCGGGCAGCGCTTGCCGTTGGTCAGAACCGCGGCGCAGCGGCCGGAGACGTCGTTCTCGTCGCCGGGCTCGCCGCCGCCGAAGGCCGCGTCGGCCTCCTGCTGCGCGAACTCGGAGTCCGAGGTGATGTCGATCTTCCAGCCGGTCAGGCGGGCGGCGAGGCGGGCGTTCATGCCCTCCTTGCCGATCGCGAGCGCGAGCTGGTCGTCGGGGACGACGACGGTCGCTTCCTTGCCTGCGTCGTCGAGGTAGACCTCGCGGACGCGGGCCGGCGAGAGCGCCTTCGCCACGAACCGCGCGGGCTCGTTGTTCCACGGGATGATGTCGATCTTCTCGCCGCGGAGCTCCGAGACGACCATGCGCACGCGCGAGCCACGCGGGCCGACGCAGGCGCCGACCGGGTCGACACCCTGCGTGTGCGACTGCACGGCGATCTTCGAGCGGTAACCAGGCTCACGGGCGACGCCCTCGATCGTGACGAGGCCGTCCGCGATCTCCGGCACCTCGAGCTCGAAGAGCGTCTTGATCAGCTCGGGGTCGCGCCGCGAGAGGATCACCTGCGGGCCCTTCGTGCCGGTGCGCACCTCGCGGATGACCGCCTTGATGCGCGAGCCCTGCTCGTAGCGCTCGCCGTCGACCTGCTCCGGGCCGGGCAGCAGCGCCTCGACCTTGCCGAGGTCGACGAGGATGTTCCGGCGGTCGCCCGTCTGCTGGACGATGCCGGTCACGACCTCGCCGACGCGGTCGATGTACTCGTCGTACATCATCTCGCGCTCTGCCTCGCGGATGCGCTGCAGGATGACCTGCTTCGCGGTCTGCGCGGCGATCCGGCCGAAGTTCTCCGGTGTCACGTCCTCGCGGGTGATGTCGTTCTCGGGAATCTCGGACCAGTCGATCTCCAGGTCGTCGTCGGAGAGCAGCGTGTGGTTCTTCTCGCCCGTCTCCTCTTCGATCCGCTCGAGGTCGTCGAGTGCGCGCTCCCGTGCGTCGTCGAGCAGGCGGACCTCGAGGTCCTCCGGCAGCTCGATCGAAAAGACGCGGAAGTCGCCCTGGTCGTCGAGCTCGACGGTCGCGTGCCGGGCGGCACCCGGCGTCTTCTTGTACGCAGCGAGCAGCGCGTCCTCGAGTGCGGCGACCAGCGTGCCGCTCTCGATTCCCTTCTCGCGCTCGATCTCGCGAACGGCGTCAACGATCTCCTGGCTCATGCCTTGGTCCCTTCATCGATCAGATTGGCCCGCACGATCTCGTCGTACGGTATGTCGATCGGTCCGCCGTCGTTCGGTGCAGTGCCGTTTTGCAGCTGGACCGAACGGTCGCCGGCCGAAACGACCGCGCCATGAGCGCGGCCGGTGGTCGTCTTCAGGCGGACGGCACGGCCGACCGCTCGTTCGAAGTGCGCCTTCGTGCGCAGTGGACGCTCGAAACCGGGGGACGAGACCTCGACGCTGTAGCGGTCGAGGTACGGGCGCAGAACCTCTGTCACGCGCTCGCAGAGCGCATGGTCGACTCCTTGCGGATGGTCGACGTAGACGCAGAAGCGTTCCTTGCCGGTGAACTCGAGCGCGAGCACCTCCACGCCGGGCAGCGCGCCCTCGATCTGGCGCGCGACCTCTCGCTGGAGCTCTCTCTCCCTCTGGTGCTGTCCCGATGCCACTGTGTGTGAAGTTCCCCCCTCAGACGAAAAATGGGCGCGACGCGCCCATCTCGAAAACGCTCGAAGTGGTAGGTCGAGGGTAGCAGAATCGCCCGTATTCCAGGGTGATCCGGGGGCGCTCAGGTGCCGGTCGGCGCGGCACGTCGCGAGGCGGAAGTGTCGGCCGAGGCACCCCGCACGGGGGCGCGGTCGATCGTTCAGCCGACGGCGAAGAGGAAGAATGCGGAGACGACGGCGAAGGCATGCCGGCCACGCCGTACGACGGTCAACGCGGGCACGTTGACGAATCTACTCGAGGACGATCGTCACCGGGCCGTCGTTTTCGAGCTCGACCGCCATTCGTGCACCGAAGACCCCGGTCTCGACCGGCACGCCGAGCGCACGGAGCGCGTCGGCGAACCGCTCGTAGAGCGGCTCGGCCTCCTCCGGGCGCGCGGCGCCGGAGAAGCTCGGCCGGTTGCCCTTCGCCGTCTCTGCGATCAGCGTGAACTGGCTGACGACGAGCACCGCGCCGCCGGTGTCGAGCACGGAGCGGTCGAAGCGCCCGTCCTCGCCCTCGAAGATCCGCAGGCGCGCAACCTTCGCCGCCAGGCGGTCGGCGTCTGCCGCTCCGTCGCCGGCCGCGACGCCGAGCAGGACGCAGAGCCCGGCCTCGATCGCGCCGCCGGGCGTCGAGCGCGCCCGAGACACCCGTTGCACGACCGCACGCATGTGCGGGAACCTAATGCGAATCGGTGCTCAGGTCAGCGACCGAGTGGTCGCCGCCACTGCGAGCCACCGGAGCTGTCGGAGCCGCACCGGAACTGCCCGAGCCACCGTCGCGACCCGAGCCGTCGTGGCCCGAGCCACCCATCAGACGACGGTTCGACCGCCAGAACGCCGCTGCCGGGGCCGGACGATTCCGAGTCGTGTCCGCCGTCCCGGCTCTCGACGGGCTCCTGCGCCACCGGCGACGACGCAACGGGCTGCGTCGAGGCTGTCGGCGGCGGCGCAGGAGCCTGCACGGGATCGTCTCCCCCAGGTCCAGGGCCGCTGTGATCGCTCGTCACAGCGGCGTCAGCGTCGTGCGCGTGCTCGCGGCTCGGCCCGCGTGACGAGGCGCCGTTCGCCGTGGACGGCTCTGAGACGGGCCGGTTGTGGTGAGCCGGCCGCAGGCGGTGCACGGTCACCACGGCGAGCGACGAGATCACAGCACGCTGCTCCGCAGCGAGTCGCGGCGCGACCTGCGCGACGTCCTGGAAGCCCTGGTCGTGCGGGATGACGACCGCCTCGGCCGGGATGACCCGAGCCTCCCGAGTCTCGATCCGAAGCGCAGGCACGCCCGCTGCCACTCCGACCGTCGCGACGACCGCGCCGACCTTGAGGGCTGCCGCCGACGAGCCGGCAAGACCGGCGGCGAGACCACGCAGCCAGAACAGCGGCGCGAGTAGGCCGACGGCGCTCGCGCGCTCCTGCAGCCCCGCCTCGGCTCGACACGCCGAGCACGAGCGCAGGTGCGCCTTGAGCGCACGCCGCTCACGGACATCGAGCGACTCCAGGCCGAGGCGGCGCACCGAGACGCAGTCGAGCCGGCCGCCGAAGGTCAGCTGCTCGCTGAGCCGGTTGCGCGCTGCGAAGAGCGCCTGCTCGACCTGCGGCGCGCTGAGCCCGAGCTCGGCCGCGGTCTCGTCGATCCGCAGCCCGTGCAGCTCCCGCAGCACGAAGACATGCCGCTGGCGCTCCGGCAGCGCGGCAACGGCGGTGACGAGCACGCCCGCGAGCGGATCGTGCTGCGGTGCGGCGGTCCGGTCACCGACCGACAGCGTCGGCACCTCACGCCGGCGGGCGATCAGGTCGAGCGCGGCGTTGTGGGCGATCCGGAAGAGCCACGGCCGCACGCGAGCCGGCGCGCGGCCGTCGACGATCGCGGCGTAGGCGTTCATCAGCGCCGTCTGTGCCACGTCGTCGCCGGCGGAGCGGTCACCGGTCAGGTTCGCGCCGTACGCAGCGAGCCGCCGTGCGTAGCGGCGGTAGAGCTCGTCGAAGGCGGCCGCCTCGCCGGCTGCGAGACGGCCGCCCAGGTTCTCATCCGAGGCCCTGCGCAGGAGAAACGGGCTCACGGAAGGTCTACTCCCGCGCCTCGGCGCCGGTTTGCCTAATGGTGGCCGCTGCCTCCGTGGTCATCGCCGCCCCCATGATGGCCGTCGTGGTGGTCACCGTCATGGCCGTCGTCGTCGGTGTCCTCGTCGTCGTCGGCAGTCGAGAGACGGGTCAACGTCAGCGAGCCGTCTGCCGACTGCGAGAACTCCGCCAGCACCTCGTCGCCCGTCCTGAAGGCCGTCAGGTCGAACCCTGCCGGCACCTTCAACGAGAGGTTGAGGTGCTCGGAGCGCACGGTGACCGTGCCGGTGCCGAGCGTCAGCCTTCCTTCGACGGCCCCGCCGAGCGCGGTCGGGTCGGCGACTGTGACCGTGTGCTCGTCGAGCTCGTCGTCGTCCCTGACCGTGGCGGTCACGTCGACCTGCGCACCGGCGTGCGGCGCGGAATCACGAGCCGAGGAGGTGTTGCGCGCGCCGCGATGCAGCGTGATCACGGCTCCGCCCGCGGAAACGACGAAGCGAGTGCTGCTCTTCGAGAGCAGCAGGCCCCGGAAGCGCACCGTGTGCGCCTTGCCGACGACCCGGAGCTTGGAGGCCTGCAGCGTGCCGTTGCCGAGCGTGCGCCCCGTGACCGCGACGCGCTGGCCGACATGCAGGCGGCTCGCGGCTGCGCTGTGCACCAGGACCACGTGAGTCCGTGAGGTCGCAACGGCGACGATCCGGGCCGACGGCTTGACCTTCAGCACGACCCCGCTCGCGAGCGCCGCCGAGGGTGCGGCGAATGCGGCGAGCACCGCGACGAAGATGATCGAACGTCTCATACTGGGCTCCTTCGGTTGCTTGCGACCTGAAGGACGGCGCAACCTCCGGAAACCTTGTGTCTAGTCGTCGAGGTCGAGGATCCGCGAGCTGTACTGGTCGGAGCCGGGCTTCATCGAGCTGGCGAGCTTGTAGTGGCCGTTCGCCTCGGTCGTCCGGCCCTGCCGCTCGAGCGCCCGGCCGAGCGCGTAGTGCGCGTAGTCGTCGGTCGGATCGAGCTCGTCGGTGATCGTGCGGAACTCGCGTTCGGCGTCCTCCCAGCGACTGAGCCGGAAGTAGGCGATCCCGAGGGCCTCGCGGATCGAGGCCTTCTGCGGCTCGAGCCGCTTCGCCTTCTCGAGTGGCACGGTCGCCTGAGCGGTCAGACCGCTCCGAAGCCGTCGCTGGCCTTCGCGGAAGAGGTCGTACGCATCGCTCATCGCAGGTACGGGAAGTTCTCGCGCACCAGGTCAACGGGTGAGGTGAGGTCGCGGGTGCGCCCTACCTGGATAGCAGACACCTGCGCTCCGCCCGCGACCGCATTGCGGAAGACGTGGGCGAGCTCATACGGCGGTGCTCCCGGTAGCGGGTCGAGATACCGGGCAACGCGCGCCCCGAGCAGCCAGAGCGGCGGCCGGAAGTCACCGTGGACGGCGATCGCGCCGTCGCTTGCCGCCCCCTCGGCGGCGAAACGGGCCAGGTCGCCCTCGGCGTAGACCGTGTCGGCGGCGGTGACCACGTACGGCGGCGTCGCCTCCGCACGGGCGACCGCGTCGGCCGAGCCGAGCCCCGGCGGCTGGCGGACGAACCGCACGTCGTACGGGAGCGGCTCGAGCAGCTCCTCGACCTGCTCGGCCAGGTGCCCGGTGACGACGACGATCGGCCCACAGCCCGCCGCGGCCAGCTCGTGGACGAGCGTGACGACGACCGGGCGACCGTCGATCGGCAGGATCGGCTTCGGCCACCGTTCGGTGATCGGCCGGAGGCGCCGCCCCTCGCCCGCGGCCATCACGACCGCCTCTATGAGCTGAGCAACCCTTCGATCTCGTCGAGGATCGCTGCCGCGACCGCTTCCTTGCGTGCCTTCGGGATCGGCCGCTCGCCCGCTGCGCTGACGAGCACGACCTCGTTGTCGGGGGCGTCGAAGCCGATGTCGCTGCGCCCGACGTCGTTGAAGACGACCAGGTCGGCGTTCTTCGTCTCGAGCATCGCGCGCTTGCGCGCGAGCCCCTCCGCCCCGTGCTCGGCGCCGAAGACGACCAGGATCTGGCCCGGTTGCTTGCGGTCGCCGAGGGCGCGCGCGATGTCCGTCGTCGCCGTCAGCTCGACGGCCCACGCGTGCTCATCCTTCGCCCGCTTCGAGGCGAGCGCCTCGGCGGGGCGGTAGTCGGCGACGGCAGCTGCCATCAGCACGACATCGACGTCGGGCAGAGCCAGGGCGGCGTCCAGCATCGAATCCGCGGTCGGCGTCGGGATCGTCTCGACGCCGTGCGGAGGGTCGACGGAAAGGTTCGCGGCGAGGAGGATCACCTCGGCGCCGCGGCGGCGGGCTTCGGCAGCGAGCGCGACGCCCATGCGGCCGGAGGACCGGTTGCCCAGGTAACGGACGGTGTCGAGCGGCTCTCTGGTACCGCCGGCGGTGACGAGGATCCGCTTGCCGGCGAGCGCCCCCGGGGCAAGCAGCTGCCCGGCGCGCTCGGCGATCAGGGCCGGCTCCGCGAGCCGTCCCACGCCCCACTCGCCTTCTGCCATCTCGCCCTCGTCGGGGCCGACGAGCTCGACCCCACGGGCGAGCAGCGTGGCGACATTCGCACGGGTAGCCGGCGCCGCCCACATGCGCGGGTTCATCGCCGGGGCGACGAGGATCGGGCCTCGGTGCGCGAGCGCAGCCTCGGTCAGGACGTTGTCGGCGATCCCGTGCGCCAGCTTCGCGAGGGTGTTCGCGGTGCAAGGGGCGACGACGAGCAGGTCTGCCCGGGTCAGGTGCTCGTAGACGTCCTCGCTGCGCGGGCGCCGTGCCAGCGCCAGGAACGTCTCCTCGGTCACGAAGCGCTGCGCGCCCTTGGTGACGAGCGGGATCACCTCGTGGCCTGCCTTGACGAGCAGGCGCGTCAGCTCGCAGGCCTTGTAGGCCGCGATGCCGCCGGTGACGCCCAAGAGGATCCGGGACATCCCGGAATCGTGCCTACTTCTTCGTGCTCTTGGGGTACTCGTAGACGATCTTGCCCTCGGCAGTCTCCTCGAGGGCCATCGTCAGGTAGTTCTTCGAGCGCGACTCGATCAGGGGCGGCGCGAACTCGTCGAACGTGCCCTCCCCCAGCTGGTGGTGGTAGTTGTTGATCTGCCGCGCGCGCTTGGCGGCGACGATGACCAGCGCGTAGCGCGAGTCGACCTTGTCCAACAGCTCATCGATGCGGGGGTGGATCATTGCCGCGCCATGGTAGCGGCACGGGCGAGCTCTCGGGCGACGATCTCCGCGAGCCGCTCTGCTGCACGCTCCCGGTCGTCGTTCTCGACCACGTAATCGAACTGGCCGCGCTCGGTCAGCTGGTGGCGCGCCATGTCGACGCGCTCCTCGATCACGCCCGAGCTCTCGGTCGCCCGGTCGCGCAGCCGGCGTTCCAACTCGTCGACCGGAGCCGTGACGAAAATCGTGACCGCGTCGACGGTGCGCCGCTTGACACGCAGCGCCCCCTCGGTCTCGAGCTCGAGCAGCGGCGCCTTTCCTTGAGCAAGCAACCTGTCGATCTCGGAGTTGAGCGTTCCGTAGCGATTGCCGACGTAGTCGACGTATTCGAGGAACTCCCCCGCGTCGACGCGGCGGTCGAATTCCTCGCGCGTCAGGAACCAGTAGTGGACGCCGTCCTCCTCGCCCGGACGCTGTGCGCGCGTCGTGGCCGAAACGGCGAGCGCAAGCTCTGCGAACCGCGGCAGCACGAGCTCGATCAGCGTGCCTTTGCCCGCGCCAGACGGGCCGGTGACCACGAAGACGGGCTTCGCGGACAGCACCGAAGGCTTAACGGTGGTTGAAGAGGTCAATCAGCTCGTGGCGCTGGCGGTCGGAGAGACCGCCGACCGTCTTCGACTGGCTGATGCGGCACTGGTTGAGCAGGCGCGCAGCCTTCACACGGCCGAACTTCGGGACCGCCATCAACATGTCGAAGACCTTTGCGGTCGAGACGAACTCGGGCGGCTCGCGCAGGATCTGCTCGATCGAGACGCTCCCGGATTTCAGATCCTTCTTCAACTGTGCGCGCTTGACACGAATGTCGTTGGCTCGCTTCAGCGCCTCCATCCGTTGGTCGAGCGAACGGACGGGTGCTTGCACCTGTGTCTGGGGGGGCACCATGAGCGCCGCATCCTACCAACCTCCGAGCGCGGTGCAACCGAGAGGTTTTCGGTCAGTTTGCCATCTTGGCAACGGCCGCGAGCGTTACGCAAAACGCAGCCTCGGGCGTCTCGAAGCCGGCGCGAGTCGCTTCCTCTGAGAGCTCTTCGCGGATGCGCGAAGGCGCATCGGGATCCGCGAACAGAATCGTCCCGAGTGCGACGTGGTTCGCACCGCACGCAATCAACTCGAGCGCGTCTCTCCCGGTCCGCACGCCGCCCATGCCGACGATCGGCAATGTCGTCGCGCGACGTGCAGCGAGAACCGCAGCGAGTGCGACGGGTTTCAACGCGGGTCCGGAGTAACCTCCGGTGCCGCGCTCGAGTGTCGTGCGCAGGTCGGCGTCGAGACTCGCGCCGCGCAGCGTGTTGACCAGACTGACACCGTCCGCGCCTGCCGCCTCGACCGCGCGGACCGTCTCACCGAGATCCCACGAATGCGGGGAAAGCTTGGCGTAGAGCGGGTTTACGGTCGCGTCACGGCAAGCGGCGACGATCTCCGCAGCCGACTCCGGCGCCTCGTCGACGTTCGGGCACGAGAGGTTCAGCTCGATCGTCACGCCTTCGAGTTGCGCGCAGGTCTCCGCGTACTCGTGCGCTGCGAAGCCGCCGACCGACACCCACAGCGGCACACCGAGCGTGCGCAGCTGCGGCAGCGTTTGCGAAAGGAACGCATCACGACCCGGGTTTGCAAGTCCGATTGCGTTCAACATTCCGAAGTCGGTTTCGGCGATGCGCGTCGGCGCGTTTCCGTCGCGCGGCTCCGGCGTCACCGTCTTCGTCACGAACGCGTCGAGCGACTGCGCGACGTGCGGCGCCGTGCGCGCGTCGAGGCATCCGCTCGCGTTCAGGAGCACGTGAGCACCGGTCCTTCGACGCACAATCGCTTCAACTCGTTGTCGATCTCGACGACGCAGCCGTAGCAGGCGCCGTAGCCGCAGGCCATCGGTGCCTCCCATGCGAGCTGCGCCTCCGGACGGAGCGCGCGCACCGCTTCCAGCATCGGTTCGGGGCCACATGCGAGCACGTCGCGCCCTTCAGGCAGCACCTCCGTCACGAACACGGGATCGATCACGACCTCCGCGTTCGGGACCAACGCCGCTGCTTCGGCGTGGTGCGCGGACCGGAAGCCGAGCACCGCAGGCGGATGCTCGAGCGCCTCCGACAGGTACGGCAACGGCGCGACGCCGATGCCGCCGCCGACGAGCACCGGACGAGGCACGTCGAGCCGAAAGCCGTTGCCGAGCGGACCGAAGACGGCGAGCTCGTCGCCCGGCTCCAACGCCGCGAGTGCGCGCGTGCCCGGACCGATCGGGTCGAGCAGGAACGCGAGCTCACCCGGAGGCGCGAGACAGAGCGACATCGGGCGCGGCAACACACGACCGGGCGCCTCGAGCATGAAGAACTGACCGGGCACACCCGGGTCGATGCCGCCCCGCTCGACGCGCACGAGCGCGTACGGGCCGACCGCCTCGACCGCGACGACCTTACGACGCTCGCGCGCGACTCTCGACATCGATGCGCTCCTGCAAGGACAGTGCCGTCTCCACCCGCGCGTTCGCGATCGCGTGCACCGCCGCCGTCGCGGCCGCGATCGTCGTCACACACGGGACGCGTGCCGTCAGCGCCGCCTCGCGGATCAGATACCCGTCGACGCGCGGCTCAGGGCCGCCGTCCGGCGTGTTCACGATCAGGTTGCACCGGCCACGGCGGATCAGGTCGACGACGCTCGGCCCGTCGCCGGGATCGTTCACCTTCCGCACGTCGTCGACATCCAGCCCCGCACCGCGGAGCGTGCGCGCGGTCCCGCCGGTCGCATAGAGATGGAAGCCGAGGCCGGCGAACGCGGCCGCGACCGGGATCGCGGTCGCCTTGTCGGAGTCGCGGACGGAGAGGAAGACCGCCCCCTCGCGCGGCAGCGGCCGGCCGGCGGCCCGCTCCGCCTTCGCGAGCGCGGTCGGGAGGTCGTTGGCGCTCGTCATCACCTCTCCGGTCGAGCGCATCTCCGGGCCGAGCACCGGGTCGGCGCCGGGGAAGCGCGCGAAGGGAAGCACCGCGGCCTTGACGCTGACCTGGCGCGGCGGCCGCTCGGCCGGGAGGCCGAGGTCTGCGACCCGCTCGCCCGCAGCGATGCGGCAGGCCGCGGCGATGAGGTTGACGCCGGTCGCCTTCGACGCGAACGGAACCGTCCGCGACGCGCGGGGGTTCACCTCGAGCACGAAAACCTCGTCGTCGGCCACCGCGAGCTGCACGTTCAGGACACCGACGACGCCGAGCGCGGGGCCGAGACGCCGGACGATCGAGTGGATGTCCGAGGTCGCCGACGAGGTGAGCGACTGCGCCGGCAGCACACAGGCCGAGTCGCCGGAGTGCACGCCCGCCTCCTCGACGTGCTGCATGACGGCGGCGACGTAGGTGTCGGTGCCGTCGCAGAGGGCGTCGACGTCGATCTCGATCGCGTTCTCGAGGAACCGGTCGACGAGGGTCGGGCCTTGAACGCCCGCGAATGCCTCCCGCACCTGGTCGGAGTCGTGGCAGACGCGCATCGCGCGGCCGCCGAGCACGTACGACGGGCGGACGAGCACCGGATAGCCGATCCGGTCGGCGATGTCGACCGCCTGCGCACCGCTGCCGGCGATCCCCCACTCCGGGCAGCGGATGCCCAGCTCGGCGAGCAGCTCGCCGAAGCGCTCGCGATCCTCGGCGAGGTCGACGGCGTCGAACGGCGTGCCGAGGATGCGGAAGCCGGCGGCCTCGATCGCACGAGCGAGCTTCAGCGGCGTCTGGCCGCCGAACTGGATGACGACGCCGTCGGGCTGCTCCCGCTCGCAGATCGCGAGCACCGACGCGGTGTCGAGCGGCTCGAAGTAGAGGCGGTCGCTCGTGTCGTAGTCCGTCGACACCGTCTCCGGGTTGCAGTTGACCATGATCGCCTCGTAGCCGAGCGCCCGGTAGGTCTGCACGGCATGCACGCAGCAGTAGTCGAACTCGACGCCCTGTCCGATGCGGTTCGGGCCCGAGCCGAGGATGACGACGCGCTTCTTGTCGCCGGTCGGCGGCGCCTCGTCCTGCTCGCCCCAGGTCGCGTAGTAGTAGTTCGACGCGGCCTCGACCTCGCCGGCGCACGAGTCGATGCGGCGGTAGACAGGCGGCTCGACGGCCTGCCGCGCCTCCTCGGCGCCGAGCGCCTCCAGCTCACGCTGGAACCACGGGTGCAGACCGTCGGGGTGCCAGTCGAAGTCGCCTTCGAGGCCCCGCTTCGCCTTGACGAACGCCTCGATGAACGTGCGGCCGATGCCCATCGTCTCGCCGACCGACTTCATCTGCGTGCCGAGCGTGTGGTCGGCGCCCGGGAACTTCTCGAACGCGAAGCGCGGGATCTTGACGACGACGTAGTCGAGGGTCGGCTCGAAGCTCGCGGGCGTCGTGCCGGTCAGGTCGTTCGGGATCTCGTCGAGCGTGTAGCCGACGGCGAGCTTCGCCGCGACCTTGGCGATCGGGTAGCCGGTCGCCTTCGACGCGAGTGCCGAGGAGCGCGAGACGCGCGGATTCATCTCGATCACGCGGATCTCGCCGCCGTCGCGATCGCGCGCGAACTGGATGTTCGAGCCGCCGGTGTCGACGCCGACCGCACGCACGACCGCGATCGCCGCATTCCGCAGCTCCTGGTAGGCCTCGTCGGGCAGCGTCATCTGCGGCGCGACGGTGACCGAGTCGCCGGTGTGCACGCCCATCGGGTCGAGGTTCTCGATCGAGCAGACGATCACGACGTTGTCGGCGTGGTCGCGGACGACCTCCAGCTCGAACTCGTCCCAGCCGCGCACCGATTCCTCGACGAGCACCTGCGAGATCGGCGACTCCGAGAGGCCGCGCGCGACCTGCCGCTGCAGCTGCTCGGGCGTCTCGGCGAAGCCGCCGCCGTGGCCGCCGAGCGTGAACGCCGGGCGAACGACTGCGGGCAACGAGACGCCGACGAGGTCGTCGACCGACGTGACGATCCGCGACGTCGGAACCTTCAGGCCGCACGATTCGACGGTCTGCTTGAAGAGCTCGCGGTCCTCGGCGCGCTGGATCGCATCGATGTTCGCGCCGATCAGCTCGATGCCGAGCTCCTCGAGCACTCCGGCCTCGTGCAGCTCGCGCGCCAGGTTGAGCGCGGTGCCGCCGCCCATCGTCGGCAGGAGCGCGTCGGGCCGCTCGCGCTGCAGGACGCTCGTCACTCCCTCGACGTCGAGCGGCTCCAGATACGTGCGGTCGGCGAAACCGGGGTCGGTCATGATCGTCGCGGGGTTCGAGTTGACGACGATCGTGCGATAGCCGTCCTCGCGCAGCACCTTCAGCGCCTGGCAGCCTGCGTAGTCGAACTCCGCCGCCTGGCCGATCACGATCGGCCCGGAGCCGATCAGGCAGATCGAGTGGATGTCCGTCCGCTTGGGCATCAGGCAGACCTCAGCTCGTCGACCCAGCCGGAGATGATCGACGACGCGTCGTGCGGCCCCGGTGTCGCCTCGGGGTGGAACTGCGCCGAGCGAGCGCGTTCCGTCGGATACGACAGTCCCTCGACCGTGCCGTCGTACAGCGAGGTGTGCGTGACGGGCGTGTCGTCGCCGGCCGCGACGGCGAAGCCGTGGTTCTGCGAGGTGACGAGCACCTGGTTGCTGCGGTGATCGAGCACGGGATGGTTCGCGCCGCGATGCCCGAACGGCAGCTTGAACGTCTCGTGACCGGTCGCAAGCGCGAGCAGCTGATGACCGAGACAGACCCCGAGCACCGGTGTGCGCCCGAGCAGGTCTCCGACCGTCTGCGCCTCCCCGGCGAGCGGTGCGGGGTCGCCGGGCCCCGGCGAGAGCAGGACGCCGTCGTACGCGGCGAGCGTGTCGGCGTCGACGTCGTGCGGGAACACGTCGACTGCAGCGCCTGCGGACGCGAGCCGGCGCAGGATCGAGCGCTTGCAGCCGTAGTCGACGACCGCGACGCGCACAGCACCTTCGGCGGCGAAGGTGTACGGCTCGTCGGTCGAAACGCCGGCGACGAGTGCTGCGCCTGCCATCTCCGGCTGCGTGCGAACCGCCGTCAGCACTTCGTCGACGTCGCTCGCGTCGCTGACGGCAGCCGCGCGCATCGCTCCGCGGTCGCGCAGGTGCAGGACGAGCGAGCGTGTGTCGACGCCGGTCAGCCCGACGATGCCGTGCTCGTGCAGCCAGTCCGTCCAGTGCGGCCCGCGCGCCTCGCGCATGACCACTGCTCGCGCGTGCGAGCGACGCGACTCCGACCGTGCCTCGTCGACGCCGTAGTTGCCGACCATCGGCGCCGTGAAGCAGACGAGCTGCCCCTCGAAGCTCGGATCGGTCGCGACCTCCTGGTAGCCGCTCATCGACGTGGTGAACACGGCCTCGCCGAACGCGAATCCCTCGGCGCCGACCGACTCGCCGGAGAAGACGGTGCCGTCCTCGAGCACGAGCGCGGCGCTCACTGGTGCACGACCTGACCGGCGGCGATCGTCAGCCGCACGCGCCCGCTCAGCCGCTTTCCGAGCAGCCACGAGTTCGCCGAACGTGACTTGAAGGTGTCCGCCTTGACCCGCCAGGACGCCTGGGTGTCGAGCAGCGTCAGGTTCGCCGGCGCGCCGACCGCGATCCGCGGCCGCTCGAGCCCGAAGATCGCCGCCGGGCCGGCGGACATCCGCTCGAGGATCGTCTCGAGGCGCAGCACGCCCGGCTCGACGAGGTAGGTGTAGAGCGCCGAGAACGCCGTCTCGAGCCCGGTGACGCCGAACGGCGCCGATTCGAACGGCACGTCCTTCTCCTCGGGCGAGTGCGGCGCGTGGTCGGTCGCGATCGCCGCGATCGTGCCGTCGCGCAGCGCGTCGAGGAGCGCTGCACGATCGTCCTCCGTGCGCAACGGCGGATTCATCTTCACGTTCGGGTCGAGCGAGCGCACGGCTTCGTCCGTCAGGCAGAGGTGGTGCGGCGTCGCCTCGCCGCTCGCGCGGATGCCGGCCTCGTGCGCGCGGCGCAGGTGCTGCACGGACTCGCGCGCGGAGAGGTGCATCAGATGAATCGCCTGCCCTGTGTCGCCGGCGAGGTCGATGTCACGGGCGACCATCAGGCTCTCTCCGAGCGACGGCCAGCCGCCGAGCCCGAGCTCGGCCGCGACCACGCCGGCGTGGGCATGCCCACCCCTCGTCAGCGACTGCTCCTCGCAGTGCACGGCGATCATCCGGCCGGTGATCGCGTTGTACTGCAGCGCGCGCCGCATGACGCCCGCCGCGGCGACCGGGCGCCCGTCGTCCGTGAAGCCGGCCGCGCCCGCATCGGCGAGCGCGCCCATCTCGGTCAGCTCGGCGCCGTCGAGACCCTTCGTGATCGCGGCGAGGAAGCCGACCGGCACGTTGGCCTCCGTCGCAGCGCGTGCACGCAGGCCGCGCAGGACGTCGGCGTCGTCGACGACCGGCTCCGTGTTGGGAATCGCGAGGATCGCGCAGTAGCCACCGGCGGCTGCGGCGGCTGTGCCCGTCGAGAGCGTCTCCTCATCCTCGCGGCCCGGCGTGCGCAGATGCACGTGCGGGTCGATGAACGCCGGCGCGAGCACGAGACCGGCAGCGTCGACGACCCGATGGCCGTTCGCGTCGAGGTCGGCGCCGATCTGCGCGATCACGCCGTTGTCGATGCGGACATCGAGCGTCGCGTCGACTCCCTCAGCCGGGTCGAGGAGGCGCGCGCCGCGGATCACGACGTCGTCTGCGCCGGAGCGACCGACGAGCATCACGCGACCCCCACTGCCGTCTCGACGGCGACCGGCCCGCTCGTCAGCAAGTCGTAGAGCACCGCCATCCGCACGATCAGGCCCGAACGCACCTGGTCGACGATCAGGGCCGCGTCGGAATCGGCGACACGTGCGTCGATCTCGACGCCTCGGTTCATCGGGCCTGGATGCATCACGCGCTGACCCGGGCGAACCCGGTCGGGCGTGATCCCCCACCGCGCGGTGTACTCGGCGAGCGACGGGACGAAGTTGGCGCCCGCGAGCATCCGCTCCTGCTGCATGCGAAGGACGTAGATCACGTCGGCGTCGGCGATCGCGCCGATGTCGTGCGACGTCTCTGCAAGGCCCGCCGGCAGGAGCGCCGGCGGGCCGACGAGGATCGCGTCGGCCCCGACCAGCCTCAGCGCCTGAATGAGCGACCGCGCGACGCGCGAGTGAACGACGTCGCCCACGATCGCCACCTGGAGGCCGTCGAGGCGACCGAATGCCTCCCGCATCGTGAAGAGGTCGAGAAGTGCCTGTGTCGGATGCTGGTGCTTTCCGTCACCCGCGTTCACGACGCGTGCCTCGGTGACGCGCGCGACGTACTGCGCAGCGCCGACCTCGGGGTGTCGCAGCACGATCACGTCCGGCTCGTAGGCCGACAGCGTCAGCGCCGTGTCCTTCAGCGACTCGCCCTTGTCGACCGACGAACCGGCGGCCTTCAGCGTCAGCGTGTCGGCCGACAGTCGCTTCGCCGCGAGCTCGAACGAGGAGCTCGTGCGCGTCGACGACTCGTAGAACACGTTCAGGATCAGCCGGCCGCGCAGGGTGGGCAGCTTCTTGTTGTCGCGTTCCTGCGAGAGCGCGAACGACCGGGCCGTCGCGAGCAGGCGCTCGACGTCGTCGCGGCCGAGGTCGGCGATCGAGAGCAGGTGGCGACGTTCATCGGGAGGCGGCAGCAGGTCACCGCCGACGACGCGCAACTCAGTCAAGGTCGGCTCCTTCCTCACGCTGGGTGACGAGCAGGACGCGGTCGATCTCGTCGACCTCGACCAGCTCCACCTGAACGCGCTCGCCGCGGGTCGTGGGCAGGTTCTTGCCGACGTAGTCGGGCCGGATCGGCAGTTCGCGGTGCCCGCGGTCGGCCAGGACGGCGAGCTGGACGCGGTCGGGACGCCCGTACTCGAAGAGCGCGTCGATCGCCGCGCGGATCGTGCGGCCGGTGTACAGGACGTCGTCGACGAGGATCACGGTGCGGCCCTCGAGCTCGAAGTCGAGCTTCGTGTCGCGCACGAGCGGCTGCGCGCGGCGCGGCGCCTGGCCCGCGCGCACATGCACGTCGTCGCGGTAGAAGGTGATGTCGACCTGGCCGAAGGCCAGCTCCTCGCCCGAGCGGTCCTCGATCAGCCGGCGGAGACGCTGTGCGATCGGGACGCCCCGGGTGTGGATGCCGACGAGCGCGACGGTGTCGAGATCCTCGTTGCGCTCGATGATCTCGTGCGCGATGCGCGAGAGCGTCCGGCGGATGGCCTCGTCGTCGAGCAGGACCTTCGACGCCGGTGAGACGGCAGGGTGAGACATCTGACTCCTTTCCGGCCTCACGGGACCGGGTTAAAGGGGCGACACTGCGGTGCAGCATAGGCGAACCCGTCGGACGGAGTACTGTTCCGCCCCGTGAACGACGCCCTGCTCGCCCGCTACGCGAAGCTGATCGTCGAGGTCGGCGCGAACATCCAGCCCGGCCAGGACGTGCTGATGATCGCCGCGCCGAGCGCTGCACCGCTCGTCCGGGCGGTCGCGGCCGAGGCCTACGCGCACGGCGCCCGCTTCGTCGATCCGTGGTGGTTCGATCCCGACCTGAAGCGCATCCGGGCGGAGCTCGCGGCCGAGGACTCGCTCGAGTTCGTCCCGTCCTGGTACGGCGAGCGGTTGACCCGGCTCGGCGAGAGTCACGGGGCGCGCATCTCGATCGCGCCGAACACGCCGCCTGGGCTGATGGACGGCATCGACCCGAACCGCGCCGGCCGCGACCAGCTCCCGGCGGTCAAGGAGCACTACGGGATCATCAACGACAAGACGACCAACTGGTGCGTCGTCCCGTGGGCGACGGTGGAGTGGGCGCGCGTCGTCCACCCGGGGCTCGACGATGAAGCCGCGCTCGCCCGGCTCTGGGAGGAGCTCGTCTACACGCTGCGGCTGGACGAGGACGACGCCGCGGCGGCGTGGCGCGATCGGGCGGGCCAGCTACACGACGCCGCGCTCAAGCTCGACACCGCAAAGCTCGACGCAATCCGGTTCGAAGGCCCCGGCACCGACCTGACCGTCGGGCTCCTCCCCACGTCGCGCTTCGCGGGCGACGGCCCCGGCATGACGACCGTCGACGGCGTCAACCACAACCCGAACCTGCCGACGGAAGAGGTCTTCACGACGCCTGACCCGCAGCGCGCGGACGGGATCGTCACCGCGACGAAGCCGCTCGACCTGAACGGCGCGCTCGTCGAGGGGCTGACGATCCGGTTCGAAGGCGGCCGCGCCGTGCAGATCGACGCCGACTCCGGCGTCGACGCGATGCGCTCACGCTGCGCGAAGGACGAGGGGGCGTCGCGGTTGGGTGAGCTCGCGCTCGTCGACCGCGAGGGCCGCATCGGCAAGACCGGCACCGTCTTCTTCAACACCCTCCTCGACGAGAACGCCGCCAGCCACCTCGCCTTCGGGAACGCCTACGCGATCGCGGTCGGCGAGGAAGACCACGATCGAATCAACAAGAGCGCGATTCACGTCGACTTCATGGTCGGCAGCGACGACGTGTCGGTGACCGGGCTGACGAAGGACGGGCGCGAGGTGCCGGTTCTCCGCGGCGGCGCCTGGCAGCTGCCCTAGAGCTTCTCGGCCACCGGTGCAGCCGGCGCCTTGGCGTCGTTCTTCGCGCCGCCCTTGACGAGTGCCGGCTCGCCTCGCTCGGCGAACGGGACGGTGATCGTGTCGAAGTCGCGCGGGACGACGGTCGCCGGGAAGATCGCGCGGGCCTCGCGCGCCAGGTCTGGGCCGAAGTAGCGCGGTGAGATGTGCGTCAGCGCCAGCAGCCGCACGCCGGCGTCGCGGGCGATCTCGGCGGCCTGGGTCGCCGTCGTGTGCAGGGTGTCGGCCGCGCGCTCGCGCTCCTCGTCGCTGAAGCTGGCCTCGTGCACGAGCACGTCGGCTCCCTCCGCGAGCACTCGCACCGTCTCGACGGGTGCGGTGTCGCCCGGGATGACGATCCGGCGGCCGGGCCGCGGCGGCCCGAGGACGACGTCGGGTGTCAGGACGCGGCCGTCGGGCAGCGTGATCGACTCGCCGCGCTGCAAGGCGCCGCGCTCCGGCCCGATCGGGATCCCGAGCGTGTCGGCGGTGTCGTTGTCGAAGCGGCCAGGCCGGTCGTGCTCGTCCAGCGCGTACCCGACGGCCGAGACCCCGTGGTGCACAGGGAAGACGAGGATGCGGTAGCCGTCGCGGTCGAGCGCCTCCCCCGTCCGCACCTCGACGAGCTCGAGCGGGTAGGAGAGCTTGCCGAAGACGCGGCGCAGCCCGCCGAAGAGATCGCGGAGCCCGGGCGGCCCGTAGATGGTCAGCGGCAGCTCGCGCTGTCGCAGCTGGAACGTCTTCAGCATCCCCGGCAGGCCGAGGTAGTGGTCGGCGTGGAAATGCGTGAGGAAGATCTGCTCGAGGTCGGGCAGCCCGACCGCCGAGCGCATCAGCTGGCGCTGGGTGCCTTCCGCGCAGTCGAAGAGCAGGCGTTCGCCGCCGCGGCGCACGAGCAGCGCCGCGGGCGCGCGGGCGGGCGTCGGCGCGCTGCCCGAGGTGCCCAGGAAGACGAGGTCGAGGTCCATCGTTCAGCGATTCTCGCGGAGCGAGCGCACCGGCGACGGATCACGTAGCTCCGAGCGCTAGGGCAGGACGAGCTTCTGGCCCACGCGCACGTTGGCGCCCTGCAGGTGGTTTGCCTGCTCGATCCGCCAGATCGCGTCCCGGACGTCGCCGCCGTAGTGCTGCTGCGCGATCGACCAGAGCGTGTCGTAGGCCTGGACCCGCACCACCTGCTTGGCGCCGTGCGCCTGGGACGTGCGCGCGACGGCGCTCCAGACGAGAACGGCGATCCCTGCGATGAGGAGGACTCTGACGAACATGTGTTCGCCATGCTAGCGAACAGGTGTTCGCCTTGTCAAGTGCCGAGCGACACGAGTTTCGGCGCCAGTTCGGTGCCCTCGATCCGCAGCTCGATCATCGTCCGCTCCGGCGCCCGCCGACGCTCGGTCGGCGAGCCGGGGTTGAGGATCCAGGTCTCCCCCGCGCGCACCACGTCGGGCAGGTGCGAGTGGCCGTAGACGACCGCTGCGCAGCCGGGGAAGCGAGCCGCCAGCCGCTCGTGCCGCCCGGCCGCGGGACCGCCGTTGTGCACCATCCCGATCTGCACCGCTGCCGGCTGCGACGACGAGCTCGCGCGGCAGCAGCTCCTTCAGCGCCTGCTCGTCGGCGTTCCCGTGCACCGCGTGCACCGGCGGCCCGAACGACCGGAGCTCCTCGAGGAACGCGACGGAGAGGAGATCGCCGCCGTGCAGGATCAGGTCGGCAGCCCGGAGCCGCTCGACACACGCGTCGGGCAGGACTCGCGCGCCGCGCGGCAGGTGCGTGTCGGAGATGACGGCGACGTTCATGCGGAAGGCCCGCTGCGGGCCCTTCCGATGCTGCCAGACGCGCGCCGACGCCGCGCCGGGGTCAGACCCAGGAACACGTCTCGACCAGCCATGCCCTCGGGTCTGACCCCGGAACACGTCCCGATGTGACACGTCCTCGGGTCTGACCCCGGGACGTGTCACGACGAGCGCTGTCTTCGGGTCTGACCCCGAGCGACTCGCGGCCTACTTCCGGTGCTGCCTCTTCTTGACGACCTTCTTGGTGGCCGTCTTCGCAGCTTTGGCGGTCGTTTTCTTGGCGACCGCCTTCTTCGCGACCCCCTTCTTCGCAACCGTCTTCTTCACGGCCGGCTTCTTGGCGACCGTCTTCTTCTCCGGCACGAGCTTCGTCGCCGGCGCGGCGGACGGGGCGAAGTACGCCGCCTGGCCGGCTGGGCACCGGCCCGCCGTCTTCGCGAGCTCCGCCTTGAACGCCGCCGCGGAGAGCTTTGCCACGTAGCCCTGGTAGAAGAGCCCGCTCTGCCAGCCCTCGAGCGCCGTCTCGTCGACGAGCTTGAAGATGTTCACCTTCGTGATGTCCGCGTCGCAGAGCGCGAAGTCGACGAGCTTCGCGTACCACGCTGCCTGGTAGTCCTCGCCGCCCGTCGAGGACACGCCCTCGCCGTTCTCGGCGCCGGTGTACTTCCCCGCGACGGCGGCGACCGGAGTCGTCTGGATGCCGACCTCGTTCAGGCTGACCGGCAGGCGCCCGGGGCCGACCGTCTTCTGGCCGGTGCCCTGGAAGGCCGCGTAGAACGCCTGATAGACCCGCGGCAGGTTCACGACGCTGAACGACGTCGGGTCGTTGTAGCCCGTCTCGAACGGCAGGTTCTGCGGGATCGGATAGGGATGGATGTCGAGCCCGTCCATCAGCGGCGCGGTGCGGCCGCTCTGGCGGTACCACTGGCCGAGGAACTTCAGCCAGTCGAGGGGGTTCGTCGCGCGCGGGCTCGAGCCGTCCTTCGGCACCGGGTTGCCGCGCGGCGAGAGACCGAGGCCCCAGACGACGATCGACGGGTCGACGGCCTTCAGCGCGTCATAGCCCGCAGCCAGAAACGCGCCGCACCTGGCGGCCGAGACGTTCTGCCCGCCGGCGTACTGCGGATTGGCGAAGAGGCTCGTGTTGCACTCGTTCATGACCACGTACTCGCGGACGTCCGGATACGTCTGCGCGAGGCGTGCCAGCCAGGCCGCGAACCTCGCGGCGTTCGCCGGGTCGGCGAGGGCGGACGAGTGCCGCGGGTAGACGTCGAAGGTGACGCTGACGCCTGCCGCCTTCGCTGCCGCGAGCGAGGGCGCGAGGAAGTCGGCGTCGTTGCCGTCGAAGCCGGTCGCGGACGTCTCGTCCCAGCGCACCGTGACCGTGTTGGAGGTCATGCCGACGCCGAGCAGGGTCGTCCAGAACGCGCCGTCGCCCTTCTCGTACTTGCCGGCGTCGTCGTTGACGCCCCAGGTGATGTTGTCGGCGGACGCCGTGGCGGCGCCCAGGCCGAGGGCGGCCACGCAGGCCGCGAGTGCCGCAAGAAACGTGTTCAACGTTGCCCTTTCTCCGAGACCAGTCCGTCCGCATCGCGCGACACGATCAGGACGGCTGCCGCGCCATCCGGTTAGTTCGTCGGCCGGAGCGAGCTACCTCTTGATCAACGGTTCGAGGGAATCCACGAGCCGGGCGGCGCCGAACCGGACCGGGTCGTCCGCCGGCAGCCCCGTCTCCGCCTCGGTCTCCTCGATCGCGCGCCGGGCGGCATCCTCGTCGAGCAGCCGCGTGTTCAGCGCCACCGCGAGCACAGGCGCCGGCCGCGGCAACAGGCTGATCCGCTCGTGCAGCGCCACCAGCTCGGAGAGCGGCGGAATCGGGTAGCGCTCATCGCCGTCGACGACCGACTCGCCGGCCATGTGGCAGAGGACGTACGCGTGTGGCGCGCTGCCGTGGATCAGCCCCAGCGTGACGCCGGAGTAGGCCGGGTGGAGCAGCGAGCCCTGGCCTTCGACGAAGAGCACCTCCCCGCCCCGTTCGACACCCTCGACCACGAGCCGCTCGGCGGCGCCCGCGATGAAGTCGGCGACGACCGCGTCGACGGCGATCCCCCAGCCTGCGATCGCCATCCCCGTCTGGCCCGTCGGCACGAACTCGCTGCGGATGCCGCGGTCGCGCGCCTCGCGGTCGAGCTCGAGTGACACGGTCATCTTCCCGATCGCGCAGTCGGAGCCGACGGTGAGGATCGTCGTCGCGGCGTGCGAGAGGTTCTCCCCGGTCGGCACGTTCAGGCCGGCCGGTGGCTTGCGCAGGTCGCGCAGCTCGACGTCGTGCTCACGCGCCAGCGCAGTCAGCTCGTCATCGTCCGAGATGAACTCGTGCAGGCCGCTCTCGACGTCGAGGCCGGCTGCGATCGAATCCTTCAACAGGTCGCGCCACGCGGGCGGGAACCGGCCGCCTTGCGTTGCGACGCCGACGAGCGCCGTTGTCGGCTCGAACGGCAGCGCGTCGCGCACCGACGTGACGACCGGCAGGCCGTCGTCGGTCTCACCCGCGCGCGTCGAGTCGAGGATCGCGACCACGTCGTCCGGGCGGTAGCGGATCACGCCGCGACCGGTCTTGCCGAAATGCGGGTCGCCGGAGCGGCCCTCCGCGAGGATCAGGAGCCTACGCGGCCGCTGCAACCCCGAGCCCCGGCGCGTCGGCGGGAAGCTGGATGCCGTCGGCGAAGGCGACACCCGGCCACGGGTCGTGCGCGAGCAGCAGGTTCCCGTCGAGGTCGACGTGATCCATCAGGCTCGCGATGTGCGCGCCCGGCGCGATGCCGAGGCCGGACTCCACCATGCAGCCGAGCATGACGCCGAGCCCGAGCGCCCGAGCCGCGTGGGTCATGCGCACGGCCTCGCGGATGCCGCCCGACTTGGCCAGCTTGATGTTGATGCCGTGCGCGCGTTCCGCGCACGGCGCGACGTCGGCGAGCGTGTGGCAGTCCTCGTCGACGTAGATCGGGAGCGGTGCGCGCCGCTTCAGCTCTGCCCCGTCGGGATCGCCCGCGGGCAGCGGCTGCTCGCAGTAGTCGAGCGTCATCTGCGGCAGGTACTCGAGTGCTTCGTCGAGTGTCCACGCTTCGTTGACGTCGCACTGCAGCGGCAGGTCGGTCACCGACCGCACCGCATTCACGCGCTCGACGTCGAGCCCGTCGCGACCGCCGAGCTTCAGCTTCAGGCGGCGGAAGCCGCGGTTCGCGATCTTCTCCGTGCGCCGAGCCATGTCATCGGGATCGCCGAGCCAGATCGTCCACGAGGTCGGCGGCCCCGTCGGGCGCAGGCCGAGCAGGCGGTAGACGGGCAGCCCGGTCAGCTTCCCCTGCAGGTCGTGCAGCGCGTGGTCGAGCGCAGCGCGCGCAGCGTGCTCCCCGGGCGGCAGCCGGTCGGCCAGCTCGTCGAGCGCGAACGGGTCGTCCAGCAACTCGACGCCCTCCAGCCAGGCAAGGCCGGACTCGACCGACTCGTTGTAGCGCTCGATTGGCGCCGCCTCGCCGTTACCGGTGACGCCGTCGTGCTCGACCGCGACCTGGATCACGTGCGCCTCGTCCTCGGAGCCACGCGAGATCGTGAACGTCTCGGCGAGCTGGACGGTCGCTTTGCGAGCGGTCATCTGCACGCGCGCAAGCCTAAAGGTGCCTGCCTAGGTGCGGGCGCCGGCGCAGGCGACGCCGAGAACGAACCAGATCGACGCCAGCGCCAGGAACGCGAGGTCTACAGCGACGGGGACCGAGCCGTCCGCCGAACGGAGCGCCAGCACGAATGCCGCGGCGACGGCACAGACAACAGCGGCACTGGCGACCGCGAAGGCGGTGCGAGGAGGCGAAGCCATCTCCCCGCCGGCCGGCAGATTCCGCCAAGCCTCGTACGCCCTCAACTCTTCGACGCGTCGCGCAGCCCACCACGCCCGGAGCCGCTGCTTCCGAGCCCGGTGCTCATCGACGCGCCGCTCCGCGCTTTCGATCAGTGACTGGAGATAGATCCAGCCGAATTCGGCCCGAGCCGGACGAACGGTGTTGGCCACCGTCCCCCGTTCGCCCTGGATCCGCCATCTCTTTCAGTCGGCGCTGCGTTCACGCATCGCAGTTACACTCGCGGAACCCCGCGCCCGTAGCTCAGGGGATAGAGCGTTCGCCTCCGGAGCGAAAGGTCGCACGTTCGAATCGTGCCGGGCGCATCTCTGAATCTCGCACTCAGCAGTGACTGCCCGCCACGTTGACGCGGGGAGTCGCTGCAGCGGTCGGGTTGAGATTGTCGCCGGTCGACGACGAGCAGGACGAGTCGCGGGCCGTGACCCTCAGAACGCGAGGCTTGCCACGATCCCGGCGAGCACGACCGCACCGAGCAGGCGCCGGAACGGGTTCACGCCCCGCAGCAGCTCGTCGGCGCTCCAGACCGCCAGGGCACCTGTCGAGACAATCGTCAGTCCCGTACCGGCGTTGCCGCGGATGTTGAACGCGTGCTGCACAAATGCGGCGACGAGAAAGACGATCAGCGCCGCGTTCGGCGCCTGAGCAACGGTGATCTCGCCGGTCTGCCGGTTGCGAAAGAGCCAGTTCACGAGCGCATAGTCGCCCGAACCCCGACCCGGCCGTGGCAGTGCTCGTCGGGAACGAACCGCCGCACGGCCCGTCAGCCGCCGCGTCGAATCGTCGCGAAGGGCCTACCCCTTCGTGTCATGGCGCCTGATTCGGGGCCGCCGTACTTTGTGAGCAGGAAAAGCGCTCAGGCCCTCGGCGGTAACGCGGGCGTAGTCCCGGCTTGAGCGATCCGAACAACCAAACTCTACGGAGAGGAACCACCATGAAGAAGTTCTTCATCATCGCGGGTGCGCTCGCTGCGCTCGCCATCCCGTCCGTCGCGTCGGCCGACGTCAGCGCCGCAACGCCATCGCGACGGCACCGTCACGGCACGCGCAGCCGCGCAACGCTGTACGCAACATCGTCAGGCAGGCGCGATGCCCGGCACCGTTCAGCACTGCGCGGCGTCGGCCAGTCCGGCATCGAGCGACACGGCGCTCGGTGCAGCAGCAGCGGCCAGACGAGCTGCGACGTCGACCCCGACTGCGGCGACCGACCACGGCTACGACGCACCATGCAACGAGCGCCGTACACGCGCCGGATCACTCGGACGGCTCGGACGGCTGCACCGTCCGAGTCGGCCTCCGCTACGTAGCACGGCAGTGACACGGCCGCACGCTGGCGCACGCCATCCGCATCGGGAACAGCAACGGAGGCCAGCCCCGCAGGAGAGCGCTGCGCCTCTGTCGGTCGAGTCCCGCCTTCCCGACATGTCCAGGGCGGTGGTGAGTCACGCGCTGAGTCACGACCCGTCGATTTGCAGCGAAAGTGCTAGATCGCGGCGCACTTCACGTAGAGCCAGACGACCCCACCGTCAAGCCGTCCACGTCTACAGCCGATAAGGAGCCATGCTCCGGCTCGCACTCACACTCTCGGTCGCCGCGTTGGCGGCGGCTTTCGCGGCGTTGTTCGGCTCACGCTAGACCCGCGAGAGCACGTCGTACCCTGGCGCCTTCAGCGTCGTCTGGCGACGAGCCGCGACGCAAACGCGCCTGCCGCCGCGACTCCCGCGGCGCCGAGCGTGAGCAGGTTCGTCGTCACGCACGTTCGGCAGGCGTTGCAGCAGACGGATGCTGCGGGCGCGTGCTCGCCGTAGCGGGCGGCCGTCTGTGCGAGCCGGCCTGAGGCGATCACCTTCATGCCCTCATTGTACGACCACCTGTCAAAAACAGGATGATCGCCGGATGCGCGTCCTCTTCAGCTGCACGGCCGGCGACGGCCACTTCACGCCACTGGTGCCGCTCGCACGGGCCTTCGCAAACGAGGGACACGAAGTCGCGTTCGCGACGGCCGCCGACTTCGCCGAGCGCGTCGCAGCCGCCGGGTTCGACGCGCTGCCCGCAGGTGTCAGCCTGCGCGAGCTGCGCCCGCAGATGGAGGCCTTCTGGATCCGGATCGAGCAGGTCCCGCCGCACGAGCGGCGCCCGGAAACGTTCGCCTACCGCTTCGCGACACTCGACGCCCCCGCGAAGCTCGACGCGCTCCTGGTCGAGGCGACCGCCTGGCAGCCGGACCTGATCGTGCACGAGACAGCCGACCTTGCAGCGCCGCCCGTCGCAGCGGCACTCGGCGTGCCGTCTGCGCAGCACAGCTTCGGCCGTCTGCTCCCGCACGCGTGCCTGGAACGTGCCGCGCCGCTGACCGCGCTGCTCTGGGAGCGCCTCGGGCTCGAGCCGGACGCCTCGAGCGGTGAGTACCGCGGTCCGTACATCGACATTTGCCCGCCCTCCCTGCAGGACGCTTCGCCGCCCGACGGCACACGTGTCCTGCATCTCCAACCCGCGACGCCGGGCGCAGGCGACCCGACGTGGCGCGCACGGCTCCCCGGGGACCGACCCATCGTCTACGTCACGCTCGGGACCGTCTTCAACCATGCCGATCGATTCAGCACGATCCTGACGGCGCTTGCGGAGATCGACGCGACGGTGTTCACGACGATCGGACGCAACAACGACCCGGCGGAGCTCGGACCGCTGCCGGCGAATGTGGTCGTCGAGCGCTACGTGCCTCAGGCGGACGTGTTGCCTTTCTGCGACGTCGCCGTCGGGCACGGTGGCTCTGGCTCGACGCTCGGTGCGCTCGCCCACGGGCTGCCGATGCTCCTCTTACCGCACGGTGCGGATCAGTTCGAGAACGCGCAGGCCTGCGCGGTGCTCGGCGTGGCACGGGTCCTGATGCCGGACGCCCTGACGGCCGAAGGAGTGGCCTCGGCCGTCAGGGCGCTGCTGGCGGAGCCCGCACCGCGGGCGGCCGCCGACCAGGTCGCGCGGGAGATCGCCGCGATGTCGACCCCGCAGGAGGTCGTCGCGGCTTTGCTCTAGTGGCTCATCGTCCCGGCGACATGGCCGACGTTGAGCAAGCCGACCTGGCCCTGGTCGACCGCCGCGAAGGCATGACTGACGAACGGGTACAGCCCGGGCTCGTCGATCTTGACGTCGAAGACACCGCCACCGCCGGCCGGTACTTGCGCCGTCTGCACGTTGTTCAGATGCTGCGTCAGGTCGGAGTCAATCCAGGCGCGGTCGAGGATCGTGCCGACGATATGGAAGTCGGTGTCGATGCTCGGCCCGGCATCCATCACCCAGAAGCGCACGGTGTCGCCGGGATCCGCCGTCAGCGGGTGCTTGACGTACTGGCCCGCGTAACCGTTGAACGTCATCCAGTCCGGCGTCTTCGCGTGCGCCTTCGCCATGTCGAACTGCGCAGGCTGCGTGAGACCATCGCGGTCGAGGTACCACTCGCTGGCAACGAGCACGTACTGCTTGTCGGCATGCGGCAGCGGGGTGGTCGGCTCGACCACGATCGCGCCGTACATGCCGTTCGCGATATGCATCAAGACCGGCTTGGTGCCGCAGTGGTACATGAAGACGCCCGGGTCGTTCGCCTTGAAGCTAAAGGTGAACGACTTGCCGGGGAAGACGTCGATGAAGTTCTTGTCAGGCGCGACACGCCCCGCGTGAAAGTCGACGGAGTGCGGGATCGCACCCTTGTTCGTCAGCGTGATCTTGACCGTCTGCCCCTGGCGCACGTGAATCACCGGGCCGGGTGCGCCTCCCGCCCACGCCCACGCGGCGTACTTGACGCCTGGGGCGATCTGCACGGTGATGTCCTTCAGGACGAGGTTCACCTTGACGACGTCACCTGCCTGCAACGGGGGCAGCGCCGCGTCGTAGGGCTTGTGCGCGGCCGCGAGCGCATCGGCGTTCTCAGGCGCAGCGCCGGCAAAGCTCGGCGTGGCCGCAGCGCCCGCCGCCGTCATCCCGGCCATCCTTGCCATCGACCCTGCCGTCGCCTGGGGCGCCTGGACGACCGCCTTGCCTCCGTCGCGTGTGACGAGCAGCACCTCGATGGGGATCGAGATGCCCACCGCGAGCGCGAGCAAGAGGACGACGATCCGGAGAAAGGTGATCCGTTCCTCGTTGCGGTCGGTTGGATCTTTCCGTGCAGGCGCGGTGCTCACCATCTGATGGCTCCTCGGTTCGTTTGGTGCGCCCAGCGTAGGAACGAGCAGCACGCACCGCGTCAGCGGCTCACCGCGAGGCAGCTCCGTGTTTTCCCGCAGTGATCAGACGTCAGCGACGGCGCCTGGCGCCCGAGCGCCACTCGTCCTCGGTCACGAGCTCGCCGCGCTTGTGCGCTGCCGCCACGCACTCGAGGTGCGCGTGGCGTCGCTTCGAGACGTCGCCTTCCGGTGCGATCAGTGCGTGCTCGCTCGTTGCGTGCAGCATTCCGTCACAGATCGGGCAGACGTAGCTCGCCGCCTTCAGGTTCTGCGCCGGGCGCATCGTCCACCACCGAGCCTCCATCCCGCCGAGGGTAGCCCCGCGACATGACCCGGTGGGTCGTGTGAGGAAGCGGGATTGGAGGCTAGAATGGCGAACATGCAGGGGATGCCAGTGATCGAGGATCCGTTCAGTACCGATGCCGAGCCTGCCTCGCATCCGTCGCGCCCGCGGGCGCGAAACCGTGGTCGCCGCCTCGGCGCCGTCCTCGCCGCCGGCTGAGCTCAGCGCCGCGGGCCTCACCTGGATTCACCTCGACGCCCCCTCGTTGACGCATGTGCAGGAGCTCGCCGACCGTTTCGGCTGGCATCCGCTCGACGTCGAGGACGTGATGTCGAAGCGTCAGCGGCCGAAGATCGACGACTACGCCGATGAGGGCTACCTCTTCGGCGTCCTGCACTTCCCGGTCTACGACCGCTCGATCCAGCGCCTGAACGCTGCCGAGCTCGACGTCTTCGTTGGGCCCGACTACCTCGTGACCTTGCCAAGCGTCGAGCTGCTGCCGGTGACGCGGCTCTTCCACCGCTGCCAGGAGGACGAAGCGTTCCGCGAGCAGCTCCTCTCGAAGGGCTCCGGCCGGTTGCTCTACGAGGTGCTCGACGACCTCTTCGATTACTGCTTCCCGATCCTCGACAAGATCGGCCACAAGCTCGACTCGCTCGAGGACGACGTCTTCGAGGGGCGATCGTTCGAGGTCGTGCGCGACATCTCGAACGTCAAGCAGGAGATCATCAGCTACCGCAAGATCATCAAGCCCGAGCGCTCGACACTCCGGCTGCTCGAGCGTCATGTCGAGCGCTTCCTCCCCGAGGAGCTCGACCTCTACTTCGACGACATCGTCGACGCCGCCGAGCGCGTCTGGGACATCCTCGACAACTACAAGGAGGTTGTCGAGGCGCTCGAGGACACGAACGAGTCGGTGATCTCGCATCGCCAGAACGACGTGCTGCGCATCCTGACCGTCTTCTCGGTCGTATTGCTGCCGCTGACCCTGATCACCGGTTTCTTCGGGATGAACGTGCACTTCCCCGGCTTCGAGAAGGTCTGGGCGTTCTGGGTCATCTTCGGGGGGATGATCGTGACGCTCGCCAGCCTGCTCGCGTTCTTCCGGATCAAGCGCTGGATCTAGCGATTGGTGTCCGACGCCCGCGAGGGCGCCGGACACCAGCTCGCGCGCTACTTGACGATGTAGGCGACGGTCTTCGAGAGCGTCGAGCCACCGTAGTGGCCGGAGACCGTGACGACGAGCCTCTTGCCCTTCGCCTTCTTCGGGAGCGCGAACGTGCAACCACCTGCGCCGGTGCCCTTCAGCTTCGCGCCGCCGACTGTCGCGGTGCACTTGCTGCCGGTGGCCGAGACGGATGTGCCATCGGAGAGCTTGACGGCGAGCGGACCGACGTGGACGCGCGTGCCGGCTTTCGGCACGGGTGTGACAGTGACGGTCGATCCCTTCACGCTCGGCTTGACGACCGGAGCCGCCACCACAGGCGTGTAGGTGTAGATCCCGCTGCCGTCGGGTGCAACGTCGACCGCAGGGTTGTTCGGGTCCGGCCCGCGGAACGTGACGACGGCGAAGTCGAATGCCTTCGGTGCGCCGACCGAAACAGGGTCGAACGCTGCGGTGAAGAGACCGGCGTTGAACGAGACCTGTGCGGTGAACGCGTTGACCACGGCGTACTTGGTGCCGTCCCACTTGTCGAGCTCATAGCCGGTCCCGTCGGCGATGAACGCGTACTCGAAGCCGTTGCCGCCGGTCGTGGCGTTGCGGTCGCTGTCGATGAATACGACCAGGAGCGCGTTCTCCTCGAGTGTCGGCATGTTGCCGATCTGCACCTTGAACGTCAGCGTCCTCGCTGCAGGGCTGTTCGCCACCGCAATCGTGGTGATGTCGGCGGAGGCGGCATCCTCACCTGTGGCATCGGTGTAGTTCTGGTCGGCATACGCCGGATTCGCGAAAGCGAGCGCGCCGAGCGCCACGAGCAGTGCCTTGTTCATAGGGACCCCTTCTGGGAGATGCGGGCGGGGCCGCAATCTACTTCAGTTGATACGCGGTTGAAACCCCCAAAGGGTGCACACGGACGTAGACGTGACTCAGCCGCCGCGGCTGCCGGCGCGTGCGAGCTAGCGGCGCCCGACGACGACGTGAAACAAGGACTCGCAGCGCCGGAGCGGCCCGCGCAGGAGCGGCGCGAATTGCTCGACGGCGACGACGACCGAGCGTGCCATCGGGATGCCTGGTCGTCCGGGTGTGCACGCCGGAGAGCGTTAAGCGGCGGCCCGCACCGGCGGGCGCGTTGGGAGGGGCGGCGGGCCGGTCGGAGCGGCCAACCAGACCGCCGCGCCCTCGGAACCGTCTCGTGGGAGACGGCACCACACCGAGGCTATGCCCGAAGGCACCTGGCCTACAACGGACGAACGGCTAGGACTGGAGTAGCCGGACAGCGGTGGCGCCGGGTCGCCGTCCCGCGCGAACGGAGCGCAGCCGGAGCATTTGCCCCGCCAGGCTACGCCGGCAGCCCGCATCGGCCTACTGGACGAATGACCAGAAGCTCGCAGCGTCCCTTACCCTGGCGGGATGCCGAAACCGCTCTGGGCGCCCTGGCGCCTCGCTTACGTCGAGCATGCGGACGAGCTCGACCGCTGCATCTTCTGCGAGCCGGAGCAGGAGCTCGTCGTCCAGAACGGCGCCTTTGCGGTCGCGGTCATGAACAAGTTCCCGTACTCGTCCGGCCACGTCCTCATCGCCCCGCACAGGCACCTGGGCGACTTCAGCCTGCTCTCCCCCGACGAGGTGCAGGAGGTGCATTCGCTCGCCGCCCGCGCCGTCGAGGCACTCCGCTCGGAGTACGGCGCCCATGGCTTCAACCTCGGTTGGAATCTGGGCCGTGTCGCCGGCGCGGGCATCGAGGACCACGTGCACCTCCACGTCGTCCCCCGGTGGAACGGCGACACGAGCTTCATGCCGGTGCTCGGCGACGTGAAGGTGCTGCCGGAGCACCTGCTCGAGAGCGCCGGCCGCCTGCGGGCACGGCTCACAGATTCCGGGTAGGCCGCAAGTTCGCAGCTGGCGCCGGGTCTACGGGGCATGGACGCGCAAGCTGCGAAGATCCCCGGGCTCGAGTACGTGGTCGAGAAGCTCGCCGACTGCATCGACCTACTCGCCCGGATCGAGGGCGAGCCGGAGACGCCCGAGCGCGAGCGGCTGCGCAGCGAGCTGAAAGTCGTCCAGCGGCGGTTGCTCTCCGCAGCGTGCGCGTTCGGCCCGGCCGAGCGCACCTGGCTCGCCCAGTAGACAGCCGGGGCCTCTACGCGCGAATCATCCGATGTGTACGAGCCGAACGGCGCTGGACGGCGCGCCGAACGACGAGGGTACGGCGGTGTTCTTCACGTTGAGCAGCTGGCAGCTCGGGCTCCTCCTGGCGGTGATCATGTTCGGTGCGACCCTGGTCGGGCTTGTCATCGGCCGAATCCTCAGGCGCCACGTCGAAGCGCTGCGCGAGCCCTTCGGCGCGGTACAGGCGGCGCTCCTGACGCTGGTCGGGCTCATCCTTGCGTTCGGCCTCGCGATGGCGGTCGGACGCTACGACTCGAGGCGTGCGGCGGTGGTCGACGACGCGAACGCGATCGGGACTGCCTACCTCCGCGCTCAGTTGCTCGCCGAGCCGGTCCGGAGTCGCTCGCTGCCGCTCTTCGTTGCCTACACCGACGCGAGCCTCGCGCTCTCGCGGTCGGTGCCGAACAGCGCCGCTGCGAAGCGGGCGATCGCGACCGAGTCGGGCATCCAGCGACGGCTCTGGGGCCTGACGGGAACGGCTGTCGACGCCGCGCCGACCGAATCCGCTCCACGGGTCTACATCGAGAGCCTGAACGCGATGATCGACGAGCAGACGACCCGCGTGTCGGCTCTGAACAATCGGGTCCCCGCCGCGATCCTGCTCGTCGAGGTGCTGGGGGCCGCGACCGCGCTCGGACTGATGGGCCTCTACCTCGGGATCCTCTCGCGCGGCCTCGTGACCGTGCTGCTCGCTGCCGGTCTCTTGACGCTGCTGCTCTTCGTCTCGTTCGATCTCGACCGGCCGAGCCGCGGGTTCATCACGATCCCGAATGCACCCCTCGTCAACCTGCGCGCGTCGATGGAGCTACCGCCCGCGGCAGGCGGCAAACGCTGACGACGACCGCCGGTCGAATCAGACTGATGCTCGATGCCTAACTGGCTCGAGATCATCCTGCTCGCGTTCGCGTCGATGTTCTGGCCGACGCTGATCACGATCGTCGTGTTGGCGCTGCGCGTGCCGCAACCGGTGCGGATCCTCGCCTGGTTCCTGTTCGGCGGCCTCCTGACGACGATCACGATCGGGCTCATACTCGTCTTTGCGCTGCAGGACACAAGCTTCGTCTCGGGATCGAGCCGGTCGATAAATCCTGTCCTCAACATCGCAGCGGGCCTGTTCGCACTCGGGTCAGCGCTCTACCTGAGCCGACGTAAGCACACTCCCGTCGACCCGGCACCAGCACCGGCGGAGGCGAAGAAGTCCGGGCTCACGGAGCGTGCCGTCGAGCGTGGCGGCCTGGTCGCATTTTTCGCCGGAGTCGTGCTCAACATCGTCCCCGGAGCGTTCCCCTTCGTCGCGCTCAAGGACATCGCACAGCTCGATGTCAGCGACGCCGGGAAGGTGGTGTCGGTCATCGTGTTCTACGTGATCATGTTCGCCTTCGCCGAGGTTCCGATCGTGGCGTATCTCTTCGCGCCCGAGCGCACGACCGTCAAGGTGAACCAGTTCAACGACTGGCTGCGCCGAAACAGCACGCGCGTCGCCGTCTGGGTCCTCGTCGCGGTCGGTATCTACCTGACCGTGCGCGGCGTCCTCCAGGCCGTTAGCTGACGCCGCTCACGTGGGCCGAGCACGCCGTTCTCGACCTTCCGAATCCATCATGCGAGCGAAGCCGCTCCACGACAAGTACTTGACGCGCTGACGATTCGCGGCGAGCCAATCGATCGAGCCCTTGCTGATCCGAACCCGTCCGAGGATCCGGCCGTCCTCTCGCACGGTCACCTCGATGTCTTTGTTGACGATCGTGATCCCGTGCGGGATCTCGAGGCTGATGTCGTGCTTCGCCACGCTTCCTCCTTCGCTCGCAGTCGTTGCCGAGCGAGAATCCTCGTCGTTTTAGCCGAGTGGCGAGTAGTCAAGAGCCGTTACGCGCCGTGCGTTGTCGCGACGCCGGCGTGCGGGCGAGACGCCGTACGGGCAGCGGCGCCTCTTTGAGCCGCCTTCATCGAGGCCGCCGCGCCCCCCTTTTCGTTCGCGTACGGGTCAGGTGCGGCCCGGGCGGTTGCCCGGACCACACCCTCTCGCTGGTCCTGCCCCTAGCCCAGGCAGTAGGCGTAGACGTTGCCGGACGCGCTTGCCGAATCCGGGTTCTCGAGAACGAACAGCCACCCGTCGTCGGCCGCCGTCGCCTTCATGTCGAGGTTGAAGACGATCCCGTTGCTGTCGAAGCCGCCACCGACCGCCTTCTGGCCCGTACCGCAGGCCGCGGTCACGATTTGCTCGCCCGACGCCGCGATGGTGTACGCCTGCGTGTGGACTGTGACGGCGGCTGTGCCTGCCGCCCCCGTCGGACCGGTCGGGCCTGCCGGACCTGTCGCACCCGTTGCGCCGACAGGTCCAATCGGCCCTTGCGGTCCCTGAACCGGCCCGGCGTTCTTCCAGACGCTTCCGTCCCACACCCACAGGTCGCCGGTGATCAGGTAGGCGTCTCCGGTCGCGCCCGTTGCCGGGAGTGCACCGGAGTTGGCGAGCGAGCCGATGATCTTGAGCCCGGCGCCGACGTCGCCCTGCGGACCCCGCGAACCTGTGTCGCCCTTTGCACCGGTCGCGCCGGTGTCGCCCTTGGCGCCCTGCGGCCCTGTTGGGCCGGCCGGCCCTGTCGCGCCGGCCGGGCCCGCCTGACCGGTAGCGCCAGCCGGGCCGCGCGCGCCGCGGAGCGTCGACTGCAGCTGGGCGAGGGACTTGCCGCCGAGCTTCTTCGAGTTCGTCGCAGTGTCTGCCGTGTACGCGTGCTTCGCGAGCGGCACGATGCCCGCCGCCCACGCACCGCCGCTGAGCGCCACGAACAGAGCGGCCGAGGCGATCACCGTCGCCGGCCGTGGAAACCCGAGCTTCATTGCTCCCTCCTCGGATCTCGGGGCTCGCTTGCGAGCCCGCTGATTGAGCCTTCTGACCATGCGAGTGCGACCGTAGGAGGGTCGTCTAACGCCCCGCTAACGGGCCGGCCGGTGCGAATCTGACGACCTACCCCTTTGTGCCGTCCGGTTCGACGCGGCGGCTGATTACGTTGACTCGTAGGCGTCGGCGGCTGACGTGAGGGCGGTACGCGCCGTCGACGCCCTTGCGATCCGAGGGTTGTCAGCGAGCTCAGGCGAACAGGCGCAGGAGCGCATCGACG
Source organism: uncultured Actinomycetes bacterium (assembly GCA_963779505.1). Taxonomy (GTDB): domain Bacteria; phylum Actinomycetota; class Thermoleophilia; order Gaiellales; family Gaiellaceae; genus PALSA-600. The sequence continues at coordinate 322,927 of CAVZYK010000001.1, forward strand.
ACGAGCGCGGCGCCGATCCCCAGGGAAAGCCACACGCGGAGTTGCGCGGCGTGGTCGGTGAGCCACGACTCGGCCTGCGCGAGGATCGCCGCTGCGCGCTGCCCCGCGATGATCACGATGCCGACGGGCACCGAAACGAGCACAGTGGCAACGACGATGTAGAGGAGGACCAGTGTGAGATCCTCGGCGTCCCCGAGACTCGCTTCGCTGATCGATGCCATCGCGAGGAACGTGAGCACGAGTCGCTTCGGGCCCCCGAAGCCGAGGAGCCCGGCCATCGAGCACGCGGCAGCTGGACGAATGTTGTCGAGACCCGCGAGGATCGACCTCGCACGGCTTCCCCGGGCCGCCGATCGTGGCGGCGTCTGTCGCTCCCGCAGCCCGACTGCCAGCAGTGCGAGACCGAGGATGAGGGTCAGTACGCCTTCGACCGTCTCGTGCGAGTCCAGCCGGTCGACGGTAGCCTGGCCGAGGGCCAGGCCAACGCCGCAAGCGATCGTGGTCCCGAGCAGGAACCCGCTCAGGAACGCGATTCCGTTCGTCCGCGGGCGCTCGCTGCGGATGACGACGAATGTCGCTGTCAGCACGAGCGGGCTGGCGGCCGCGGCGAGAGCGAAGAACAGGACGTGACCGCCGGCATGAATCACACGTGGTGCCAGTCACGGATTGGAAGGCATTGCGCCCCGTCCCCGGTCATCGGGGCTACGCGGTCGCGACTGGCATGCCCGCCGCGTCCGCGGCGGGTTCTTCGGGCTTGGCCTCACGCGCGAGCGAGATGACGACCGCGCCGACGAGTGCGAGGCCGAGACCGATCACAGCGACGACGACATGCCAGCCGGGCCGGCTGAGGCGCTCGTCGAAGAGGACGACCCCGATCAGAATCCCGACGATCGGGTTCGCGACCGAGACAGTCGCGACGGAAGGTGAGAGACGACCCGTTCCGAGCGACACCTGCTGCAGCACGAAGCCGAGCACACCGGCGACCGCGAGGGCGTAGCACTCCCAGTGGGAGAGCATCGTGCCCACGCTCTCGTGCAGGAAATCGAGCGTGGGCTTCGTCAGCGCAGACGAGAGCCCAAACAGGATTCCCGCGACCGTGCCGTAGACCGCCGCCTTCGCCGAGAGGCCGCCGGAGCCACCAAACACGAGCAGCAGGGCGGAGAGCAACGAGAGCAGACCGATCGTGATCGCCCACTGGGCATTGGACGCGTTCTCGCTCCCACCGGCGGGGTCGCCGAAATAGACGAACAAGCCGAGCCCGATGATGATCACGACCGCACCGACCACCTCGCGACGACCCACGTGCTGCTTCGTCAGGAAGTAGCCGAGCGGCAGCGCGAAGACGACGGTCGTGACGAGCAGCGGCTGGATGATCGAGAGACGGCCGCGATCGAGCGCGCCCGCCTGGAACAGGTATCCCGTGAACAGCGCAAGCGTGCCGAGCAGCCAGGTCGTCTGCCCCACGAGCCGCACGAGCGACATCGGCTGGGCCAGCGAGATCGTCGGCAGATTCAGCGCGCCCTTCTGCTGAAGCGCCGCCGCCAGCGCGAACAGAAATGCCGCGACGAGCGCCAGAGTTGCAGCCATGCTCGAAGCCTAGGGCGTCCGTCGGCTAGGCCGTCACCGTCCGGTCGGAGACCATGTAGGCCATGATCAACGCCAGCGGGAAGAAGATCAGGCTGAGAATGAAGTAGCCGAAGAAGCTGTGCCCCTTGCGAGCTGCCACCCGAGCCGGCCAGAACGCGATTGCGATCCAGATGATGACGAACAGGATCCAGAGCAACATCGTCGCCTCCCTTTCGAGGTGACCCCTTGGTTTCTCCAGCGACTATGGGTGTTGCGGTGAGAAGCCACGTCATGCAGATCGCATGAAGTCGGCGCGGCTCACCGAAAAAAGGAGACGGCACGTGGAGGGCCGTTTCTCGTGCATCGAAGCGAAGCGGGCGATGGGACTCGAACCCACGACCCTCAGCTTGGGAAGCTGATGCTCTACCAACTGAGCTACACCCGCGTGCCGCACATCCTAGCGCCGCAAGTTTTTACGGCCGCCGGCGTCTTGTCCTCACCGACCCTCGTTGGAGACCAGCCGCAAGCCCTCCCGAGAACGTCGAAGCAGTCCGGTGGCAGCCTCGCCCGTTGAGGCACTCCGGCGAGGGAGGCGGCAGCCGCAACCCGCCTCTCTCGCCGGAGACCGATTCCTACGCGGGCGCCGGCGCGCCTTCGTACACGTCGATGAAGCGGCGGTACTTGCCGGCGATCGAGGCGACGGCGGCGTCGCGGTCGAAGCCCGCGGGATCGGCGGCGTAGGCCTTCACGGCCTCACCGAAGATCGAACGGCCGATCGCGAAGCCGACGTAACCCTCGAGGCCGGAGCCGGCGCGGAGCCACTGGTCGACCTTGTCGTCAGAGGCACCGCGTCCGAGCACGACGCACGACACGCGGTCGCGCCCTTCGCGCCGGACGAGCTGCGCGATCTCGTTGCACGACTCGCGGTCGTCGATGCCCTCGATCTTCCAGATGTCCGGCTCGACGCCGCCGTTCTGGAGCTGCAGGATCGCCTCCATCATCAGCTGCGGGCGGACTTCGGTGTCGTACCGGTCCTCGCTGCCGCCGACCCTCTCGAGCTGCGCCGACTCGGCCGGCACGAGCAGCTCGAACAGGAACTTCCGGTGATGCTCGTGCAGCCACTCCGAGAGCCGCCGCAGACGCGCGGTCTGACGCTCGTTCATCTCGGCGTCCCCTTCTGGGTTGTACCGAACGAGCACCTTCGAGAAATCGGGATCGAACTGCTCGATCGCCTCACCGAAGCCGTCGCCGTGCTGGAAGTCGAACTCGTTCTGGCCGCTCTTCTCGACCGGCATCGAGAGCTGGTAGCCGCCCGCTTTCGCCTCATGGGCGACGTCGGGCCCGTACTGGTCGTCGACAAGGATGCCGGAGAACTCCTTCGGTGCGCCTTCCGACACCGCACGCTGGAAGCCCTCCCAGATCAGTCGCTTCGCGCCGGGCACGTTCGCGACGTCGCCGACCATCTTCTCGAACGAGCCGCGGTGGTCGAACGCGAGGATGTACAGACGCTCGTCATATCCGAGCTCGTTCAGTCCGATCTCACTCATCAATATTCCCTCCCTGTCAGGTGCGCGAGCTTGGTCAGTTGGTGTCGCGCCTCGATCCGGCGGACCGTGCCGGAGCGCGAGCGCATGACGATCGAATCGGTAATCGCGCCGTCGCGCACGTACCGGATCCCGCGCAAGAGCGCGCCGGTCGTGACGCCGGTCGCCGCGACGAAGACGTCGTCACTGCGGACGAGGTCGTCGGTCGTGAGCACGCGGTCGAGGTCGAAGCCTCCGTCGACGAGCGCCTGGCGCTCCTCGTCGTTGCGCGGCCAGAGCTTCCCCTGGATGCCGCCCCCGACGCACTTGAGTGCAGTCGCAGAGATGACGCCCTCGGGCGTGCCGCCGACGCCGTAGAGCATGTCGACACCGGTGCCGGGGCGCGCCGCCGCGATCGCCGGCGCGACGTCTCCGTCGCGAATCAAGTTGACGCGCGCGCCCGCATCGCGCAGCTCGCCGATCAGATCGACATGGCGGTCGCGCTCGAGCACGACGACGCGCATGTCGGTCACGCGCCGGCCCTTGGCCTTCGCGACGGCCTGCACGTTCTCGGTCGGCGTCGCGTTGATGTCGATCGCGTCGACCGCGTCCGCGCCGACCGCGATCTTGTCCATGTAGACCGCTGCGCCCGGAAAGAACATCGAGTCGCGCTCGGCGACCGCGATCACGGCGATCGCGTTCGGCTGGCCGAACGCCGTCAGGCGGGTGCCCTCGAGCGGGTCGACGGCGACATCGACCGGCGGGCCTCCCCCCTCGCCGATGTGCTCGCCGTTGTAGAGCATCGGCGCCTCGTCCTTCTCGCCCTCGCCGATCACGACGACGCCGTCCATCACGACGGTATCGAGCATCGCGCGCATGCCGTCGACCGCCGCCTGGTCGGCAGCGATCTTGTCGCCGCGGCCGATCCAGCGCCCGGCACCCATCGCAGCGGCCTCCGTGACACGGACGAGCTCGAGCGCCAGGTTCCGATCTGGACGCGAGGTGCCCACGGGCAGCCATCCTAGAGTGCTGGCGTGAGGCTCGACTGGGAGATCGCAAAACGCGGCTGGGGCCGCTACGCCGCCTATCCCGCAGCCGCGTGGGCGGGCGCGTTCACGAACAGTGTCTTCGGCTTCATGCAGGCCTACGTCCTGATCGCCCTCTTCCGCCACCGGACGGACGTCGGCGGCTACGACGTCGGCGACGCGGTCACCTACGTCTGGCTGGCGCAGGGGCTGCTCATGACGGTCTACGTCTTCGGCTGGGACGAGCTCGCCCTCCGGATCCGTGACGGCTCGATCGCGACCGACCTCTCGCGGCCGCTCAACCCGCAGCGCTACTGGCTCGCGTTCGATCTCGGGCGAGCCCCGTTCCACTTCATCTTCCGCGGGATCCCGCCGTTCCTGATCGGAGCGTTCGTCTTCGACCTCCACTACCCCACGCCGCCACTTGCGGTCGCCTTCGTGCTCAGCGTGTTCCTTGCGGTTGTCGTGAGCCTCGGCTTTCGCTTCCTCTACAACGTCGCAGCCTTCTGGATCGTCGACCATCGCGGCGTCTTGCGT
>CAVZYK010000002.1:0-55611 GCA_963779505.1 uncultured Actinomycetes bacterium
CTTTACCTTGATCGTCTTGTCGACGGCGTAGACGCCCGGGGTGAAGAGGAGGTTCTGCCCCCTCGCAAGCGCGTTGTTGATCGCCTGCACGTCGTCGCCCGGCTTCGCGACGAAGAACTGGTCGAGCGGGATGGACGATCCTGCCGTCGGCCCGTTCGACCACGTCGTGCCGCTCGTGTCACGCCCCACGGCCGGAACGAAGACGTTGTAGTCGCCCGCCGCGTTCACGTACAGATAGGGCGCCTCGCGCGTGACGGGGCTCGTCGCGACCGTCGTGTACGGGTTGCCACCGCACGACGCCGCCGCGGGGAAGCACTGCGCCGGTGCGCCCTGCGTGCCGGAGAACACCTGGTTCCAGACGCCGTTCGTCCATGCCGTGAGCCGGCTGTTCCTCGTCAGCCACTGCTGCTGCGATCCGTTGATCACGGTCCCGTCGAATGCCGAGTCGGCGATGAAGCCGCCGCTCGCGAACGACGGCCCGGTGCAGTAGTCCATCAGCGTCGACTGTCCGTTGACGTGCACGCGCCGCATCGGCGCCGCCTGCGAGACCGCCCAGAACTCACCGAAGTAACAGCCGAACGTCGGGTTGTTGACGTTGATCGTCAGGTTCGACAATGACCGCCAGAAGTTGTTGAGCGCCGTACAGCTGCCGTTGACGCACTGGTTGCGCACATAGACGGAGCCGTTGATGACGACGTCGCCGGGCGATGCGCCGAGTCCCGCGACGGCGGTGTAGTAGCCGACCTGGAAGTTGAGCGGCTGCGCGGCGGTGCCGTACGTGCCGGGCTTGAAGAGGAGCGCGTATCGCTGCGATCCGAACTGGTTCGGTACCTGCTGCGCGGCGACGGCATCGACAGCCGCCTGGATCTGACTCGTCGGCATGCTCGGGTCGAAGACGAGCACGTTCGGCCCCAGGCTCTGCGGTGCGGGCTTCGCGGCGCCGGCCGGCCCGGCGAGGAGGAGCGGCGCGGCGATGACGAGGAAACCGGCCAGGAACCAAGCTCTGCGAGACATTCGAACCTCCCCTAGACCGTCGTGACGGTCGAATCGACCTGAGCTGTCGCGACCTGAACCCTACGAAACCCCGCGCACAAGTGTCGGGCGGTACCGCACAGGACAACGCTGCGGTTGCCTTCGTGGAGGACATCGCCCATTGACGGATCAGCCCGTCGTGAGTCGGCGCAGCGAGGCACGAACGGCGCCGGGCCTCTCGACCCACACGAAGTGGCCCGCGCCCTCGACCACGTCGACCCATGCGCCGGGTATGCGCTCCGCCGCGGCCGTCGAGGCAGCGATCGGCATTGGGCTCCGTGAGCCGTGGACGAATCCGACCGGCACCCGGATCCGCGACAAGCCCGCCTCGAGTGCCGGCAGCTCCGCCAGGATCGACCGCCCCATCTGCGCTGAACACTCACTCGCGATCCGCAGCTCCGGCATTGGCGGCGCTTGCTCCGGATCGGCGAAGTACGCGGGCCAGACAAGACGCATCGCCTCGAGCGCCAGTTCGTCGTCGGCGGCTCCCTCGGTCGTCAGCACGTCGAGCTCGCGCGCCCGTTCGCGCACCTCCGCGGGTGTCCGGCGAAACATCTCCTCGTCGAACTCCGGCCAGCACCCGTCGCCCACCGATCCGAGCGGGTCGACGGCGAGCGTCCCGAACAGGCGCTCTGGCAGAGCCTCCGTGACGTGCAAGGCGAGCTGTCCACCCCAGGAGTGGCCGACGACGTATGCCTTGTCCCAGCCGAGCGCGTCGAGCACGCGGCGTGCGTCGCCCACGTCGTTCGCGACGGAATACGGGCCTTGCGCAGCGGACGGCGCGAGCCCCCGCTGCTGGTACCACGCGACGGTGTTCTCCTCTGCAAGCTCGTCCGCCAGGTCGCGGAGGTAGTCGAATCCCATCCCCGGTCCGCCGTGGAGCAAGAGAACCGGCGGCCCGCTACCTGCGCGAAGGCCTGCAATGAGCGGTCCATCATCGGGTGTCGCGAACTCCGTCCACGTCACGACGCCAATCCTCTCACTCGGCTGCGAGTCGGGCGAGCTTCGACAGAAAACCTGGCCGCGGCGCGAGCTAAGGTCACGGGGTGACGCTGGTTGCGCTGAAGCTCCTGCTTGCACCGAGCTTCATCGTCGCCACGTCGGTTCTCGCGCGTCATGTCGGCGTTCGCGTGGCCGGCGTCGTGGGTGGGCTGCCGGTGATCGCCGGGCCGATCCTGCTGGTGCTCGCGATCGAGCATGGACGAGCGTTCGCCGCCGACGCGGCGACAGGAACCCTCCTCGGCGTCGTGGCGTTGATCGTGTTCGTCCTCGTCTACGTGGCGGTGAGCAGGCGCTTCGCCTGGCCGTGGGCGCTGCTGCTCGGCTGGACATCGTTCCTGGTCGCGATCCTTGCACTCCGCCCCGTTCATGTCGGGCCGGTCGCCGCGCTCTGCCTCGCGTGTGCCGCGTGCGCGGCGACCCTCGTGCTGCTGCCGCTCCGCCGTCCCAGGTCGTTGTCGGTTGGGTCGTACCCGCGCTGGGACCTGCCGTTGCGCGGGGCTTGTGCGGTGATCCCGATCGTCGCCGTCACGAGCGCTGCCCGCACACTCGGCCCGCATCTGAGCGGCCTGCTGGCGTCGTTTCCGATCATCACGCCGGTGCTGGCGGCGTTCACGCAAGCGCAGCAGGGAAAGGACGAGGTCGTTCGGCTGCTGCACGGGATGACCGTCGGGTTCTTCTCCTATGCGCTCTTCTGTTTCGTCGTCAGTGTGACCATCCGCGGCTTCGGGATCGCCGCGTCGTTTGCACTCGCAACCGCGGTGGCGCTCGCCGTGCAGGGAGTGGCGATCGCACTCAGCCGCCGCCGCGAGCAGCCGGTTTCGGCCGCCGGAGCAAGCGCGCAACTGGCGCCTGCTGCCGAGTCCTGACCTCGAACGGCGGCATTAATCGTGGCAGTGCTGGTGTCGTCAGGCTCGCGCCGTCGGCAGCCGGTAATGCAGCCACACTCCGAACTCATCGCCGTTCGGCAGGTGCTGCGGGAAGCAGCTCGCTAGAAGAGCTGGTTCTCGCCGCCGAAGATCGCCGAGACGGAGTCGTCGGCGAAGACGTTCATGATCGTCTCGGCGAGGAGCGGCGCGACCGTCAGCACGGTCATGTGCTCGGGCTTCGTGATCGGGTCGATCGGCACCGTGTCCGTGACGACGATGCCGGCGATGTCCGCCTCGCTCAGGCGCTTCGACCCTTCGGCCGAGAGCAGGGCGTGCGTGACGAACACCCAGACCTCACTGGCGCCGTGATCCTTGAGCGCCTGGGCGCCCGCGATCAGCGTGCTGCCGGTGGTCGTGATGTCGTCGCCGATGATCGCGACCTTGTCGCGCACGCGGCCGGTCACTTCGGTGACCGCCACGACATCGTGCGCGGGGCGAGTCTTGTGCATGATCGCGAAGTCGGCCTCGATCATCTCCGCGAAGCGGACGGCGTGCTTGGCGCGGCCGGCGTCCGGTGCGACGGAGACGACGCCCTCACCCGTCAGCCCGAGGTCGCGGAAGTGCCGGGCGAAGAGCGGCAGGCTCGTCATGTGGTCGACCGGGATGGTGAAGAAGCCCTGGGTCTGCCCGGCGTGCAGGTCCATCGTCAGCACGCGATCGGCACCCGCCAGCTGCAGCATGTCGGCGACGAGGCGCGCCGAGATCGGCTCGCGCGGCTTCGCCTTGCGGTCCTGCCTCGCGTACGGGAAGGCCGGGATGACCGCGGTGATGCGCTTCGCCGACGCGAGCTTGGCCGCCTGGATCATCAGCAGCAGCTCCATCAGGTTCTGGTCGATCGCGCCGCAGCCGGTCTGCACGAGGAAGAGGTCGGCGCCGCGGATCGATTCGTCGTAGCGGCAGTACGTCTCGCCGTTGCCGAAGGTGTGCAGCTCGATCTCGCCGAGCTCGACGCCGAGTTGCTCGGTGATGCGCTGCGCGAGCGAGGGGTGCGAGCGGCCGGAGAAGACCATCAGCCGCTTCTGCGGACCGCGCTCGATCCAGTGACCGGCCGCCGGCTTCGTCACGGCTTCGGGAGACTCGAGTCCTGGTAGGACGAGCTCAGTCGCCGCGCTGACGGGCTGCATATCCCTCCTTGTTCTCCTGGCGAGGCCTGGCGATCGCGAGTGCGTCTGGGGGGACGTCCTCCGTTATGACCGATCCTGCTCCGATCCATGCACCGTCTCCAATCGTTACCGGCGCGACGAAGCCATTCTGGATCGCGGTCCTGACGTTGCGGCCGATCGTGGTGCGACCCTTGGGCCGGCCGGGTGGTGCGCGAAGTTGGCGGTGATGGCGCCTGCGCCGACGTTCGTGTCCTCGCCGACGTCAGCGTCTCCGATGTACGAGAGATGGGGCACCTTGGTGCGATCCCCGATCTTCGAGTTCTTGATCTCCACGAAGGTGCCCGCCTTGGAAGACTCGCCGAGGACCGTTCCGGGGCGAAGGTAACAGAAGGGGCCGATGACGGCGGAGCGACCGACGTGCGTGTCGATGGCGACGGTGTTCGCGCCGATCTCGGCGCCGCCCGCGACCCTGGTGTCTCCGCGCAGATAGGTGAAGGGCTGGACGACGACGTCTGGCTCGAGCTGGACGGTCGGCTCGATCCAGGTCGTCGCAGGGTCGACGATCGTGACGCCGCTCAGCATGTGCTGCTCGTTGATGCGGTCGCGCAGGATCGCGCCCGCCTGTGCGAGCTCGACGCGCGTGTTCACGCCTTCTGTCTCGCGGTGATCCTCGGCGACGTGGGCGGCCACCTTCTCGCCGGCGGCGACGAGGATCTCGATCGTGTCCGTCAGGTAGAGCTCGCCCTGGACGTTCTTCGGCTGGAGCTGCTCGAGCGCGGGCCAGAGCTTGTCGGCGCGGAAGACGTAGATCGACGAGTTGATCTCCCGGATCGCGCGCTCGTCGTCGGTCGCGTCGGTTCCTTCGGCGATCCGCAGCACGGAGCCGTCGGGGCCGCGGACGATCCGGCCGTAGACGCGCGCATCGGGCGGCTCGGCGGACAGGATCGTGGCCGCGGCCTGCTCGCGATGATGCGTCTCGACGAGTCGCTCGAGGAGCTCGGCCGTCAGCAGCGGCGTGTCGCCGGAGAGCACGAGCACATCCCCGGCGTGGTCGCCGATCGCCTCGCGCGCGACGCGGACGGCGTCTCCGGTCCCGAGCGGCGTCTCCTGAACCGCGATCGTGACGCCGCTGTCGGCGAACTCGTCGCGTCCGGCGGGTGAGGCAACGACGACGAGCGGCTCGGCACCGCTCGCGCGCCCGGTCTCGATCACCCAGTCGACCATGCGGCGGCCGAGGATCGGGTGGAAGTGCTTCGGCACAGCGGACTTCATCCGGGTGCCGAGGCCGCCGGCCATCACGAGGGCTGCGAGGGGGGTGTCTGGCATGGGCTGCGGAGCCTAGAGCCTGGGGGTACCTCAGGGACGATGCGTCAGCTGGGGCGCCAGGATTCGAACCTGGGATCGCGGGACCAAAACCCGCTGCCTTACCGCTTGGCTACGCCCCACAGCCTGCGGGCGATCAGTCTACGGACGTCTGTTGAAGAGCAAGATCAGTGCAGCAATCGCAATCAGCGCGACGAGGCCGATGGCGAGCGCCTTGACGACCGCGAAGGCGATCGGGACGCAGAGCACGAGCAACTGCGACGCGGCGAAGATCCAGCTCGCCTGGCGCAGGGTGTCCGAGCGGTTCGCGCGGCCCGCGTACCACCAGAAGAGCAGCGCGATCGCGGCCAGGGCGACAGCCGCCCACCAGTGGAGAACGCCGAAGATGTAGAGCAGGCCCTCGATCGCCGCGATCCAGAACGTGAGGCGCAGGCGACGCTCGCGCAGCCAGCGACCCGTGCGCGACGAGCCGTGTTCGATCGCGTGCGTGCCGTACATTCGATTCAACCGTACCACGCTGGAACCGTGATCCAGAGCCGCCCGCGGCCCCGAAATGCCCGCTCAGCGGCCTCGGCGTCGGCTCGCCGGTGGAAGAGCGCATAGACAACCGGGCCCGCTCCGCTGACGTCGGCGCGGAAGGCTCCGAGCGCACGCAGCTCCTCCGCGTGCGGCGAGCTCGCGAGGTCGTTCGGAGGCAGCTGCGCAAGGTCGCGTGGCCGGCGCGTGTCGCCGAGCGCCGTCTGCAGCAGAGCTGCACGCTCCGCGAAACCGTCCTCTCCCCCGCGCCCGTCGAAGGCTTCGTAGATCGCTGCGGTCGAGTGCTTCCGCTCGCCCTTCGGCAGCAGCAGGAGCACGACGAAGTCCTGCGGCAGAGCGACCGGCTCGAGCTGCGTCCCGTCCCCGGTGCCGAGTTGCGGCCCGTCCGCGAGGAAGAACGGCACGTCGGCGCCGATGCGAGCGGCCAGCTCGGAGAGCGCAGCCGGCTCGAGCGGCTGTTCGAGCTGCGCATTCGCGAGCCGGAGGGCCGTCGCCGCGTCGGAGCTGCCGCCCCCGAGCCCGGCGGCGACCGGGATCCGCTTCTCGATCCGGACCCGCCAGCCGTGCGGCGCGGCGAGCCCGTCGAGTGCCCGGCGCACGATCGTGTCCTCCGCGAACCCGTCGACCGTCGTCTCGCGCGCCGGCTCGACGCTGATCCGGTCGCAGAGGTCGAGACGCTGGAAGACCGTCATCGAGCTCATGCTTGCCGTCAGCCCGGACCGGCCCGACGACGAGCGCGAGATTGATCTTGGCCGGCGCGGGCGCCGATCACGACAGTGCTCCCGTGAGCGCGACGAACTCGGCGGGCTCGAGCTCCTCGGCGCGGACGTTCGCCGCGCGGCCGATCGCTGCCAGCGCAGCAACCGACTGCTCGCGCGAGGCGACTGCGGCGAGCGAGAGGGAGTTCGCGAGCGTCTTGCGGCGGTGGCCGAACGCCGCTTCGACAACGCGCTTGACCTGTGGCGCGGCTGCCGGGCCGGTGCGCGTGAAGGCGACCAGGGCCGACTCGACGTTCGGCTTCGGCCGGAACACCTCACGCGAGACCGGGTGCAGGCCGGTGCGCTCCGTTGCAAGCTGGACGAGCACCGACACGGAGCCGTAGGCCTTCGTCCGCGGGCGCGCGAAGAATCGGTCGGCGACCTCGCGCTGCACCATCACGCACCAGAGGTCGAGCTGCGGCAGCGCGAGGCTCTCGGCGACGACCGGCGTCGCGATGTTGTACGGCAGGTTCGCGACCAGCTTTCGCGGCGGCGGCTCCAGGGCAGCGACGTCGAGGCGGAGCGCATCGCCCCAGTGGACGTCGGTGCGCGGGATGCCGGTGAGATGTGATTCGAGCCTGCGGTCGACCTCGGCCGCGTGCACGTGCGCAACCCGTTCGGCGAGGAACCGGGTCAGCACGCCGAGTCCCGGCCCGATCTCGAGCACGACGTCGGCCGCGTCGAGCGCTGCCAGCCGCTCGATCACGCCGAGGATGTTCTCGTCGACCAGGAAGTGTTGGCCGAGGCTCTTGCGAGGAGCGACCTTCACAGGGCGAAGACCTCATCTGCGTTGCGGTCGATCTGCGCCTCGAGCTCGGCCGGGTCGACGCCGCGCACATCGGCGAGCGCGGCGAGCGTGTGCATGACGTACGCCGGCTCGTTCGGCTTGCCGCGCACCGCCTGCGGCGCCAGATACGGACTGTCGGTCTCGGCGAGCAGACGCTCGGCCGGTACCCGACGGGCGGCCGCACGAAGGTCGTAGGCGTTCTTGTAGGTGAGGTTGCCCGCGAATGACACCCACCAGCCCCGTTCGAGCGCTGCCTCGAGCAACGGCGGTGAGGAGAAACAGTGGAGGATCACGGGTCCGTCGTGCCCGAGCAAGCGCGCGCGCGTGTCGTCGTCGGCCGCGCGCGTGTGGATGACGACGGGTTTGCCGGTGTCGGACGCGAGCGCGAGCTGGGCGTCGAAGAGCTCCTGCTGCGCCGCCGGCGGCGCGTAGTCGCGGAAGTAGTCGAGACCGGTCTCGCCGACCGCGACCGCACGCGGGTGCCCCAGCAGCTCCTGCAGCTCGTCGAGCGCAGCCAGGTCGAAGCTCGCCGCCTCGTGCGGGTGGATGCCGAGGACGCAGTGGATGTCGTCGATCGCCTCGGCGCGCGCGAGCGACCGCCGGGCGCCCGCGAGGCTCGTCGCGACGTCGATCACCCTGCTGACGCCGGCGGCCCGGGCGCGGGCGAGCGCCTCGGCCGCGTCGTCGCCGAGATGCGCGTGGGTGTCGATCATGGCGCGGCGGTCACGCCGCGTCGGCGTCCGGCAGCTCGATGCGCGGGAAGAGCGGCGCCGCCGCCGCGATCGGATCGCCCGCGACGAGCTTCCCGTACGCGACCTGGTCCCAGCCGAGCTCCTGCGGCTGGCCGAGCGCGGCCAGGATCTTCGGCGCGGTCTCGGGCAGATACGCAGAGAGTGCGACCGCCGCTGCCCGCAGGCCGTCGCAGAGGTCGTAGAGCACCTGGTCGAGCTGCTCCGCGTTCGCCTCGTCCTTCGCGAGCTCCCACGGCTTCGTCTCGGTGACGTGCCGGTTGAGCGCGCGGACGAGCGACCAGATGCGCTCGAGCGCACCGGTGATGTCGAACCTGTCGATGTCGTCGCTCGCCTGCTGCACGCCCGCGATCGCAGCCGCGATCTCCGACGAGTCGTCCGGGCCGCCGGGAAGCCGGCCCTCGCGGTACTTGACGACCATCGCGGTCGTGCGCGAGAGCAGGTTGCCGAGGTCGTTCCCGAGCTCGCTCTCGTACCGCTCGGCGATGCCGGCGAGCGAGGCGCTGCCGTCCTGCCCGAACGGGACCGCGCGTGCGCACCAGAAGCGCAGCGGATCGGCGCCGTAGACGTCGATCACGTCGAGCGGGTCGAGGGAGTTGCCGAGCGACTTCGAGATCTTGCGGTCGTCGAGCAACAGATAGCCGTGGATGAAGATCTGCTTCGGGACGTCGTAACCGGCCGAGAGCAGCATCGCGGGCCAGTAGACGCAGTGGAAGCGGATGATGTCCTGCGCCATCACGTGGCGCACCTCGGGCCAGAAGGTGTCACGCAGGTCCTCCCCCGGCCGCGCGTACGTGAGCGCGCTCAGGTAGTTGACGAGTGCGTCGGCCCAGACGTAGGCGACCTGGCTCTCGTCCCAGGGCAGCGGGATGCCCCATGGCTGACCGGCGCGGCTGACCGAGAAGTCGCGCAGCCCGCCCGAGACGAAGCTCTTGACCTCGTTGAAGCGGAATGCGGGCTGCACGTAGTCGGGCCTGCTCTCGTACAACTCGAGCAGCCGATCCTGGTACTTCGAGAGACGGAAGAAGTAGTTCTTCTCCTCGATCCACTCGGGGACGGTGTCGTGGTCGGGGCACTTGCCATCGACCAGCTCGTCCTCGGTCTTGAACGCCTCGCAACCGACGCAGTAGAGGCCGGCGTACACGTCCTCGTAGACGTCGCCGTTGTCGTAGATGCGCTGGAGGAAGTCACGCACGAACTCCTTGTGGCCGGCGTCGCTCGTCCGGATGAAGAAGCTCGTCTCGGCATTCAGGCGCGGCGGTAGCTCGCGCCAGGCGACGGCGATCTGGTCGACGTACTCCTGCGCGGGCAGCCCCTGCTCCTCGGCGACGCGCCAGACCTTCGTCGCGTGCTCGTCGACGCCGGTCAGGAAGAACGTCTCCTCTCCCCGCTGCCGGTGATGGCGCGCCAGGATGTCGGCCGCGATCGTCGTGTACGCGTGGCCGATGTGCGGCTTGTCGTTCACGTAGTAGATCGGCGTCGTCACGTAGAAGGTCATGGCGGCCCATGATAGGCGCCGTCCTGCGCCTGACCCGGCCCGCGAGAGCCAGGGCCGTCGCGAGCAGCGCGGCGACGAGGAGCAGGGCGACGAGCTCGAGGCGGTGCCCGCCCGCGGCACCGATGGCCGGAGCGGGCGCAGATGTCTGTCGGGATACCCAGTCGTGCACGCTCGCGCCGTGCGGCGCGGCCACAGTCGGACGGTTGCGCGCGTCGGCAGCGGCCTGCGTCGGCGCAGGCACGAGCTGCCGAGACGGACCTGCGGAACGTGCGCGACCCGCGGCGATCGACGCGTCGCGACCCATCCTGCGGCGATCGCACGCGGGGGCTGCACCGTCGCCGGGCGACCGTGCGCCGGAGCCGGAACCGCCGCGTGTCCGTGCGAGGCGGTTGCACGGACGACGCGGCGCGAGCCCCGGCCGGCGCTGCACGGCCGCGCGGCGGCCGTGCGCCGAGGCGGGCGGCACCGAATCGGCCGCCTCCGGCACGGCCACCGGTGCCGGTGCTGCCGCCGCGGCGGCAGCAGGAACCGACGCCACGGCGGGCTGGGGCTGCGCCGGCGTCGCAGGCGCAAGCGTCGCCGCCGGAGACGCGGCAGCGGCCGCAGGCGCCGCGACAGCCGGGACTGGAGGAGCGACCGCGACGGGCGGTGCGACCGACGCCGGCGGCGCCGTCTGTGTCGGTGCAGCTCGCGCCGGCAGGAAGGAGAGCGGGTCGAGGTAGCCCTGCGGCTCGGCCGTCACGCGCACTCCGAGGTGCACGTACGGCGTCGCGAGCTCCGGCTCGCCGGAGGCGCCGATCGTGGCGACGGCGTCGCCCTCTGCGACCGAGGCGCCCTTCGCGACATCGATCGTGCCGAGGTGGGTCAGGGTGACGGAGAGGCCGGCGGCGGTCTCGACCGTGAGGCTGCGCCCCGATGCGGGCACGGTGCCGGCGAACGTGACGACGCCCGTCGCGGGCGCACGCACGTCGGCGCCCGAGTCGCCGCCGATGTCGATGCCCCGGTGCTGGCCACCGGCGTACGGGTGCGCCGGGTCGAAGAGGAACGGCTGGAGGACCGGCCCGTCGGCGGGCCACGTCCACGCCGCCGCGGTGGGCGTGAAGACGAGCGCGGCGAGGACCGCCGCGAGTGCGAGAGGACGCATCGGCACCACTCCTTCGGCCAACGGCCCCGTGCCTGTCGGCCCTCGGTTGTCTGACGAGAGAACGTCAGATCACGGTACGGGCGGGCTCTCGCTGTTGTCAAACGAGATTACAAAGTTGTCACAGTGTCGCGCGGTAGAGCGCGTTGCGCGTGGTCCCCGTCAGGCGCGAGACCACATCGGCTGCGACACGCCGCGGTGTGCCTGCGGCGACGAGCTCCGCAACGGCGCCGAGTGCCTCGGCGGCGTCGGCCGTCCGCTCGCCGGGGCCGAGCACGACGGTGATCTCGCCCTTCGGCGCGGCGGCGAACCGCGCGGCAAGCTCGGACGCGGTGCCGCGGACGACCTCTTCGTAGCGCTTCGTCAGCTCGCGGCAGACCGCCACTTCACGCTCGGCGTCGAAGGCCGCGAGCGAGCGGAGCGAGGCGCCGAGCCGCTGCGGCGACTCGAACGCGACGACCGGCCCGGGCCAGTCGGCGAGCTCGCGCCAGAGTGCAGCCAGCTCGCCTGCCTTGCGCGGCAGGAAGCCGACGAACGCGTGACGGCCGCCGGCGAGGCCACTCGCGACGAGCGCCGTCTCGACCGCGGATGGGCCTGGCAGGACGGTCACGTCGACGCCTGCGTCGAGCGCCGCCCGGACGAGCCGCGCGCCGGGGTCGGAGACGACCGGCATGCCCGCGTCGGAGACGAGCGCCATCCGCTCGCCGGCTGCAAGCCGCGGCAGCAGCTCGGCGACGCGCGCTGCTTCGTTGTGCTCGTGCAGCGAGAGCAGGCGCGCCGCGATCCCGTGGCGCTCGAGCAGTCCGCGCGTATGCCGGGTGTCCTCGGCGAGCACGACATCGGCCTCGCGCAGCTCTGTGAGGACGCGAAGCGTCACGTCCTCGAGGTTCCCGATCGGTGTCGCGCAGACAGCGAGTGGCATCAGGTGACCTCGAACGCGACCAGCCCGGCACCGATCAGGCCGGCCTGCGCCCCGAGGATCGCGCGCTCGATCGCCAGCTGCTGGCCGGCGGGTGCAAGCGCCTCGGTCAGCACGGCGAGCCGCGCAGACGGCAGGAGCAGGTCGAACGCCGCGACACCGAAGCCACCCCCGACCACGACCATCTGGGGATGGAAGATGTTGACGAGCGAGCCGATCGCGACTCCGAGGTGGTGCCCGACCCCGTCGAGCGCCCGATGCCGCTGCGAGACGAGGTCGCGCGCCGTCGCGTCGCCGCCGAGCACGCGCCTGGCGAGCGCGTCGGCTGCCCGGCCCGAGCAGTACGCCTCGACGTGACCGCGCCCGGAGCAGGCGCCGCGGCACGGCTCGCCGTCCTCGACGATCACGACGTGGCCGAGCTCGGCCCAGCCGTGGAAGAGCGAGCCGCCGATGACGATGCCTCCGCCGACGCCGGTGCCGAGGGTGAGCAGCACGAGGTCCGAGACCTCGCGGCCCGCTCCGAGCTTGAACTCGGCATAGGCGGCTGCATTGGCGTCGTTCTCGATCCCGACCGGCAGCTCGAGCCTGCGCTCGAGCTCGGAGCGGAAATCGACCTCGTGGATCGGGATGTTGACGGCGCCGAGCACGACCCCGGTCTTCTGGTCGACGCGTGAGGGGATGCCGAAGCCGACGGCAGAGATGCCCTCCTGCGGCAGCTCACGTACGACGTCGGCGAGCTCGTCGAGCAGCGCGACCTCTGACGTCGTGTTCGTGGGACGCTCGACCGTCTCGTGGACGCGGCCGTCTGCATCCACGATCCCTGCCAGGATCTTGGTGCCGCCGAGATCGACGCCGATGACGCGGTTGGCTGGCATCCCGGACGTAACGTAACCCGCCGCGATCGGCTCTATGACGGGTGACGCTCGTCGCGCGAGCTGCCCGTGCGCGATCGACCTGTTCAGGCAGTTGCCGTCACGGTGGTGACCGGGACACCGAGGTGCTCGATGCGATGGCGGAGATCCGCGTGGAGCCAGTCGCTGATGTGGTGCGGGAGTGTCGAGAGGATGACCTCGTGGAACTCCCCGCCGTGCAGCGCCTCCTCGATCACGTCCATCGGGTCGTGACGCGCCGAGACGGAGCCCTCGACGGCGCCGCCGGCTGCCTGCTCGAGCAGTGGGAGCGCCGACTCGAGCACCTGCTCGGCCTCCTGATGATGGTTGCGCCGCTCGGTGTCGGTGATCTCGGCGTGCGGCGCCGGGTTCGGGACGAGCAGGTGGAAGCTCGCAGCCGACATCGCGGCCCGCGTCCGCACGACGTCGAGCAACGGCCGCGACGAGGCGGTTCGGTGCGCGACGACGAGTACCTGGGCGTGCGGCTGCGGGCCGGCGGTGACGATCTCCGTGACGTCGCGCTTCGTGACGCTGAGGAAGGTGACGACGACGAGGATCGCGACGAGGAAGATCACGCTGGTGACGGTCGTGCCGAGGCCGAGGCCCCCGTCGTGGCGCGGCTGGGAGAGCAGGTCGCCCGTCGAGGCGCCGAGGGGCCGCGTCAAGATGTAGGCGATCCAGAACGACGCGACGGCGTTCAGCCCCGCGCCGTAGTGCAGCGCGACGACGAGCGCGATCGCGCCGGCGAAGAGCACGAGCGACCAGGCGTAGCCGACGTTGAGGCGCTCCGCCGTCAGGTCCCCGGCGGCCGTGCCGAGCGCGAACGTGAAGAGGACGGCGAGCCAGTAGAAGCCCTCACGCCGGGTGGTGTAGATCGTGTGGATCGACAGCGTGCGCTCGGCGGCGAACCAGACGGCGAAGACGATCGCGAGCATGATGCTGAAGACGATGGTCGTCGTGACGAGCGACACGCCGAGGTTGTCGGTCAGGTTGTCAGTGATCTGGGTGCCGACGACGCTGATCAGCACGATCCCGAGCCAGTAGACGCCGGCGACGTAGCTGTCTGAGCCTGAACTGCGCGATCAACACGACGATGAGGAGCGCGCCGGTGATGAACGTCGTCTTCGTGAGGCCGAGGTTCAGGTTGCCCGCGAGATAGTCCGACGCCGTCTCGCCGACGGTCGTGCAGAGCACCTTGATCACCCAGAAGTACAGGGTGATCTCCGGCACCTTGTTGAGCATCTGCCGTGCGGCGAGGCGCGATTCGAGAGTCAAGGGCCGCAGACTGGCGCGAAACTCCTGACGCCGGCCTGAACACGGCGACGGCCCCGGAGCGGGCGCCAAGAGTGCGCGCGCAACCGGCTCGAACGGGTGATTCGGTTCTCCGGCGAGCAGGAGACGGTCTGCAGTTACCGTACCCCGCCGGATGGCGCGCGAAGAAAAGCCCTATCGCGTCTACCGGGGAGGCCGCGCCAAGGGAAAGGTCCCGACGTCGAAGCCACGCCCGGGACGCACGCCCTCGAACGGGTCGTCCGGCCGCGCCGAGAATCGCGTCGACTATCGCGGTCCCGGCGGCGGCTCACGCACCGGCGGGCGGCCACGCTGGGGCCGCCGCGTGGCACTCGTCGCCGTCGTGCTGCTCCTCGTGATCGTCGTCTGGGGCGTCGCAAGCTGGTTCGCGTTCTCGAGCGGCGTCTCGGATGCGAACAAGCGCCTCGACCAGAACGCGAAGACGGCGCTCGTCTCGCAGAACGGCCTGCTGATGTCACATCCGACGACGATCCTGATGCTCGGCACCGACAACGCGCGCGTCGGCGGGCGTGAGGGCGACCGGCACTCGGACTCGATCATGTTGCTGCGCACCGACCCGTCTCACCACCGGCTGTATTACCTCTCGATCCCGCGCGACATCGAGGTGCCGATCCCGGGCTCGTCGACCCAGAAGATCAACGCCGCGTTCCAGATCGGCGGGCCTGCGCTCGCGATCCGGACGATCCGGCAGTTCACGGGGATCGACGTCAACCACGTGATCGTCGTCAACTTCGCCGACTTCCGGGAGCTGATCGACGCGCTCGGCGGCATCGACGTCACCGTGCCGAAGCCGATCCGCTCGAACAGATTCGACTGCCCCTTCAGCACGCAGGCGCGCTGCGAGCAGTGGCAGGGCTGGCGATTCGAGAAGGGCACCCAGCACATGAGCGGCCAGCGCGCGCTGATCTACTCGCGCATCCGCGAGAACATGCTCGACCCGTCGGAGACGGACGTGACGCGCGGCGCCCGCCAGCAGGACGTGATGAACGCCGTCGCGAGCAAGTTCACGTCGCCGTCGGTACTCGCGCGCATGCCGTTCTCGGGCAGCTCGTTCGCGAAGCCGTTGACGACCGACCTGTCGGCCGGCCAGCTGATGCAGCTCGGCTGGGTCAAGTTCCGCGCCTCCGACGCCGGCTCGGTGCACTGCAGGCTCGGCGGCGATCTCGGCGGCGGTGGTACCGGCAGCCCGAGCGAGGACAACCCGGCGACGATCGCGATGTTCCTCGGCAAGTCGGCCGCACAGCCGCCGACCGATCCGTTCGGCCCCGGCTGCGTGATCGGACACGTCCTCAAGTGAGCAGGTTGCGCGCGCTCTAGAGTCGGCCCGTGGGCATCATCTCGATCATTCTCTTCGGGCTCGTGGCAGGGCTCGTCGCCCGCTGGGTGACACCCGGCCGGCACGCGATCGGCTGCCTCCCCACCGTCGCGGTCGGGATCGTGGGCGCGTTCCTCGGGAGCGCGATCGGCGACGTGCTGCTCGGCCACGAGATCCGGCTCGCGTGGGACCTCGTGCCGTTCCTCTTCGCAGTCGCGGGCTCGGTCGTGCTGCTGCTCGCGCTCGAGGCGCTCGCGGGCCGGCGCTCCCGCCGTCTCTTCTAGCCGCCGCCGCCGGCGGCGCCGACTGCCGCGCCACCACTGCGCGAGCTCGCCGGCACGTTCCGAGCCGGCGTCTACTGCTCCATCCCTAACCCCCACCCACCCGGGGAACCGGAACGCAGCTTGGCAGCGAATACGTCACAGGTGGGTGACGCAACCGCATCGATTTCGGGCCGATCCATCCCCGCGTGGCGGGGTGCCCGGCTACGCCTCGGCGGCCTTCTTGCTCTCGCCGCCGCCCGAGCCCGAATCGCCGGAGCTCGAGCCGGAGCCACCGTCGCCGGACGGACGAGGAGGACGACGAGTCGCCGGAGCCGCCGTCCTTCGAGTCCTTGGACGGCTGCTTCGACTTGCGCCCGTAGTCGGTCGAGTAGAACCCCGAGCCCTTGTAGTGCACCGCGACCGGATGCAGGACGATCTGGAGCGGCGCGGCGCCGCAGACCTCGCACACCTCCGGCCCGGACTCGGTCATGCCGTGGAAGACCTCGAACAGGTGCCCGTTCGGGCACTTGTACTCGTAGATGGGCATGGGATCGGCAAGGCTAGCAGCGGGCTCCCTGTACCCTCGCGCGGGGTGAAGCGCCTCGCCGGCCTGCTCGCAGTCGCCGCGCTCGCCGCACCGGCGACCGCGCAGGCACACGCGACGCTCGTGCGCACGCAGCCCGACAACGGCACCGTGCTCCGAGACCGCGCCGAGGAGCGTGCGTCTGACGTTCGACGACTCGATCCGCAGCGCGAACGGCAACGAGGTCGTGAACAACAAGACGCGCGCGAGCGCGCTCGCCGGCAAGCCGCGCGTGCTCGGGCCGCGAGCTCGTCCTCCCGCTCCGGCGCAACCTCGCCGACGGCGACTACAGCGTCCGCTGGAGCATCGTCTCGCAGGACGGCCATCGCGAGCAGGGCGTGCTCGCCTTCGGCGTCGGTGCGGGACGGGCGCCGCCGCAGCCGGTGCTCGGCGCCTCGACCCCGCTTGCCTGGAACACCGTCGTCCTGCGCACGCTCTACCTGGTCGGCCTCCTCGTCGGTGTCGGCGTCGTGGGCTTCTGGCTGCTGGCGCGAGACATCCTCGGAACACGCGCTGCAACGGCCGATCGCCCACCTCCTCTTCTTCGCGATGCTGGCGGTGTTCCTGGGCGGGAGCGGCATCGTCCACGACGCGGCCTCGGGCACGCGCTACGCGCTCGTGCTCCGCATCGTCGTCACCCTGTCGCTCGCGGCCGGAGCGGCCGCCGCGCTCGCGCCGGTGTACCCGCGCATGCTCGGGGTCGCCGCCGCGCTCGCATCCGTGCTGATCGTGGCGCCGACGCTCTCGGGGCACGCCCTCGACCGGACACAGCCGCGCCTCCTCGCGGTGCCGGTCGACCTCGCGCACACACTCTCGGCCGCCGTCTGGTTCGGCGGGCTCGTCGCGCTCGTCTTCGCCTTGCCACGCGCGACCCCGGACGACGACGAACGCAACACGATCGTCGCGCGGTTCTCGACCGTCGCGCTCGCATCCGTGTGCGTGCTCGCCGTCAGCGGCCTCGGCCGGGCACTGACCGAGCTCGGCGGCGTGACCGAGATCTGGTCGACGTCGTACGGCCGCGCGCTGATCGTCAAGACGGCGCTCTTCGTGCCGTTGCTCGTGCTCGGCTGGCTCAACCGCTCGCGGCTCCTCGGCAGCTTCGCCCGCCTGCGCCGCTCGGCGGTGCTCGAGACGGTGCTGCTGCTCGCGATCGTGGCGGTCGTCGGCGTGCTGACGGAGCTCCGTCCCGGCGACGAGGCGAGCGCGTCGCCGAGCGTCGTCGCCTCCGCCCCGCTCCAGGCAGCGCAGCCGGCGACGCTGCCGCCGCGCGACGCCGTGGTCGCCGCCCGGCCACTCGGATCGCTCGCGGTCGCGGTGGCACGCACGCCGGGCCGCGCGATCGTGACGATCCTCGGCCCGGACGGCACCGGCGCCGACGGCCGGAACGTCCGTGTCGACGGGCGTCGAGCGACGCCGTGCGGGAGTGGCTGTTACACCACGCCCGTCTCGGACCACCCCGTCGTCCGCATCCAGGTCGGCGGCGCATCGACCACGATCCGCGCGCCGGTGGACGCGCCGGATGCGACCGCACAGCTTGCGCGGATCACGCGCGCGGTGCGCGCGTCGAAGTCGATCGTCTTCGACGAGACGCTCTCATCGAATCCGCACAACGCGACGCACGACGCGGTTCACGGCGGTCGCGCCGAACCGGCTCTCCTACGTGACGCGCGGCGGGCCGTCGGCGATCGTGATCGGCAGCCGCCGCTGGGATCGCGAGCGGCCCGGTGCGCCGTACGTCGAGAGCTCGCAGACCCCGCTCGACGTGATCCAGCCGTACTGGCAGACGCCGACGAACGTGCACGAGATCGCGCCCGGCGTGCTGACGTTCCTCGACCGGCGGATTCCTGCCTGGTTCCGGCTCGAGCTCGGCCCGCGGAAGCCGCGGCAGCTGCGGATGACCGCGGCCGCGCACTTCATGATCGACCGCTACGTCGGCTTCGACGTGCCTGCGACGGTGTCGCCGCCGCCCTCGCGGTAGCGCTGCGCCTCCTCGCCGACGATCTCGAGGAAGCAGGGCGCGTCCTCGAACGCCGCGAGCCCGGCCGGCGAGTTCCGCGGTCGCCGCGAGCGCCGCGACGCACGGCGGACGGTCGCGACCGCGCCGGCGGCGCCGACGAGGCCGCCGATTGCGAACGTCCGGAGCTTGCGTGCGCGACCCGCGACTTCCATGCGACGATCCTACTCGTGCGGCTGACGACCTTCGGCGACCTCCTTCTGGATGTGATCGTGCAGCTCGAGCAGCCGCTCGTGCCGGGCGACGACCAGGTCGCGGTCACGCGCACGGGCGCCGGCGGGCAGGCTGCGAACGTCGCCGCGTGGGCACGCGCCCTGGGCGCCGACGCGCGCTACGTCGGCAGGCGCGGCGACGACGCGGCCGGTGAGATCGTCGCGCAGGAGCTGCGCGCGCACGGCGTCGAGCTCGCGGGGCCTGTCGGTGGCCGCACCGGTGTCGTCGTCAGCATCGCGTCGGCCGGTGACCGCACGATGGCGTCGGATCGCGGCGCGGCGGTCGAGCTGACGGCGCACGAGCTCGAGCCTGCGTGGTTCGATTGCGACGTGCTGCACATCTCCGGCTACTCGCTGCTCCGCGACCCGCTCGCCACCGCCGCCCTGCGCGCAGGCGAGCTCGCGCGTGCGGCCGGTGCGGCCGTCTCGCTCGACGTCTCGACCTGGACGCTGGTCGACGACGCCTTCCGCGAACGTGCGCGCGACGCTCGCGCCCGACGCGATCTTCGCCAGCGAACGCGAGCGCGACGTGCTCGGCGCGCAGGCCTCCGGCGCGCGCTGGATCGTCAAGCGCGGCGCCGGCGGTGTCACGGTGGACGGCGCCGACCATCCCGCCTTGCCCGTCGACGTCGTCGACCCGACCGGCGCCGGCGACGCGCTCGCCGCGGGCATCCTCGTCGACGGGCCGGCGCTCGGGCTCGAGGCCGCCGCCCGCTGCTGCGCGAAGCTCGGATCGATGCCGTGATCAGGCTCGCCGACCACGTTCGCGCAGGCGCAGGCGGCCGGACGCGGCATCGTCGCGCTCGAGACGACGCTCGTCGCGCACGGCTTCCCGCCCGGCGAAGGAGTCGAGGTCGGCCTCGCCTCCGAGCAGGCGGTCCGCGACGGCGGAGCCGTGCCGGCGACGATCGGCGCGCTCGACGGCGAGATCGTCGTCGGCCTGACCGAGGAGGAGCTCGGGCGGTTCGACGCGTCCGCACGCAAGCTCGGCCCCCGCGACCTGGCGGCCGCGGTCGTGCAGCGCGCGACCGGCGCGACGACGGTCGGCGGCACGCTCGCCGTCTGCAAGGCGACCGGGATCCGCGTCATGGCGACCGGCGGCCTCGGCGGCGTCCATCGCGGGTGGCCCACCCCACCCGACGTCTCCGCCGACCTGAAGGTGATCGCCGAGACGCAGATCGTCGTCGTCTCGTCGGGTGTGAAGTCGCTGCTCGACGTGCCCGCGACCGCGGAGTGGCTCGAGACGATCGGCGTGCCCGTCCTCGGCTTTCGCACCGATCACCTGCCGCTCTTCTACTCCGCGAGCGGCGGCCCGGCGGTGTCGGCGCGCGTCGAGACGGCCGCCGAGATCGCGCAGATCGCCGCCGCCCACTGGGAGCTCTCAGGCGGCGGCCTGCTCGTCGGCCGGCCGCCCGACGAGAGCCTCGACGACGTCGAGCCGCTGATCGAACGCGCGCTCGCGGACGCGTCGGCCCAGGGAGTCCACGGGCAGGCCGTGACGCCGTTCGTCCTCTCCTATCTCCACCGCGAGAGCGGCGGCCGCACGCTGCGCGCGAACCGCGACCTGATCGTCGGCAACGCCCGCCTCGCCGGCGAGGTCGCCGCCGCGACCGCCGCCTAGATCTCCCAGCGCCCGTCGCGCTGCACGAGCCGGCCGTCCGCGTAGATGCACCCGTCGCTGCGCAGGTCCTTGACGATGTCCCAGTGGATCGCGCTCTCGTTCTTCCCGCCGTTGAACGAGTACGAGTTGCCGACCGCGAGGTGGACCGTGCCGTCGATCTTCTCGTCGAACGCGACGTTCTTCATGAAGCGCTGGATGCCCGGGTTGCAGCCGATCCCGAGCTCGCCGAGCCGCCGTGCGCCGTCGTCGGTGTCGAGCGTGCGCAGCAGGAAGTCCTCGCCGCTCGACGCCGACGCGTCGACGATGCGTCCCTGCTCGAAGACGAAGCGCACGCCGACCACCTCGTGGCCGTAGTAGACGGCCGGGAACTCACGGAACTCGACGACGCCCTCGGCGGAGTCCTCGACGGGTGAGTAGAAGACCTCACCGCCCGGCATGTTCACGTGCCCGTCGTCCACCGCTCCGTGCCGGCCGGCGAGCGACAGCGTCAGGTCGGTGCCTGGCCCGACGATGCGCACCTCGTCCGCCTCGTCGAAGACGGCGGCGATGCCCGCCATGCGCTCGGCCTCGGCGTCCCAGTCGCGCAGGACGGACTCGAAGATGAACTCCTCGAGCTGCGGCAACGTCATGCCGGCCTCCTGCGCGGTCGAGAGCACGGGGTACTCGGCGATCACCCACGGCGCCTGCATCGCCATCGTGCGCTCGCGCATCGGCGCGGACATCTGCTGCAGCGCGACCTGCCGCTCGTCCGAGAGCTCGGCGCCCTCGCGCGTGTTCTCGGGCGACCAGATCGCGATGAACGCGTCGACCTCCGCCCAGATCCGCCGCTGCAGCGGCGCCGCGTCGCGCAGCAGCTCGAGCGGCGCCTCGCGCGCGAAGGGGCCGCCGATCATCTCGAAGGTCATCTGCAGCACCGGGTAGGCGCCGCGCCGGGCGACCTGCTCCATGACCGCTTCGATCAGCGGCCGCGCCGCGGGCGTCCCGCGGATCGAGACCTGCCAACCGGGCTGCACCGCGACCGACCGGTCGACGAGGAGCTTCGCGTAGTCGTCGATTCTGGGGTCGCGCACGAGAGCGAGTTCTACTGTCCGCAGGCGCGCTCGACAACCCTGTCCTTTGGGGACAGGTCGGGCCGGGCCTACTCGAGCGTCTTCAGGAAGTCCTCGATGTCGAGGGCCGGCAGGGTCTCGATCTTCGTCGAGCCGCGCGCGCTGAGGGCGATCGAGACCTTGGCGACGGTCGCGATGTCGGGCGCCTCGACGATGTTCACGAAGTCGAACTCGCCCAGCGTGGCCCACTGGTGCAGCACCTTGCAGCCGAACTCCTCGACGTCCGCGTTGACCTGCCGCAGGCGCTCAGGGTTCGACTTGATGGTCTGGACGCCCTGCTGCGTCAGCGTCGAGAGGAGGATGAAGATCGGCATCGCGGCGTCTCCTTCGGTCGATTCGGCGGGAGCCTACCCTGGCTGCCTGGTCGACATACAGCAGTGCGCCGCCGAGATAGAGCAGTGGGCTGAGGACGAGGTCCGACACCAGGTGCGCCGCCCGCTGTCCGTTCTCTCCCTGCGAGCGCAGCAGCGAGATCAGCGTCAGCTCGGAGACGCCGACGACCACGATCAGCGCCGCGAGGGAGCCGAGCGCGTGCACGTAGTCGGCAGCGCCCAGCTGGCGCCCGCGCCGGAGCGCGTCCCGAAAGCCGAGGCGCTCCACCATCGCGGCCGGCACCGCCATCCCGAACAGCGCGAGCCACGCGATGCCCGGCAGCACGACGAGCCGGATCAGGAACGGCACCGGAGCGAAGATCAGCATGGCGCAGATGAACGCCACCGGCGTCGGCCGCGCGTCGAGCGTCAGCCTGCACGCCCAGATGAAGGCCGCTGCGATCAGTGGCCCGAACGCGAAGAGCACGACCATCTGCATCGTCGCCGAGTGACCGAGCGACAGCTGCGTCGACACCGCAAGCGGCAGCCCGAGCGGCAGCGCACGCCAGAAGTTGGCGCCGTAGGCGCGGATCGCCTCGGCGATCACCTGCCCGATCGTGCGCTCCGCGGGCGGCAGCGGCCCCGGCAGCTCAGGCACCGACGATCTCCCGCAGCAGCAACGGCAGCGCGGACGCGAGCGTCTCCCGCGCATCGTCGAACCGCCAGAGGGTCCGGTCCGGCTCGGCGATCGCGTTTGCGAGCGCCCGCACCTCGAGCGCGGGCACCTGTGCGAGGGCGGCGGCGCGCAGGACGCCGTAGCCCTCCATCGCCTCGACCTCGCACCCGTGCGACCCACCGACGCGCGCCGAGGTGCCGATCGGCTCCACCCGCACGCCGGGGAACGCGCGCCGCGCCGCCTCGACGAGCCCGCGATCGGCGGGCATGCGCAGCGGGATCCAGCGCGGGTCGTCCGCGTCGCAGTAGACGGCCTCGGAGCCGACCACGAGCTCGGGCGCGTCGAACGTTCGCGCGCCGGCGATCCCGACGTGCAAGAGCGCGCGTGGGCGTCGTTCCGCCAGCGCAGCCGCCGTGCAGCGCAGCCGCCTCGACCGGCCCGACGCCGCAGACCATCGTCTCGGCTCCGTCTGCGCCTCCGAGCTCGGCCTGGGTCGCTGCGACGACGAGGATCACGCGCGCCACCGTATCCGGAGGTGGGAGTCGCGCGTTCCCAGAGTGGAAGGCGCGCGACCGGGGGAGCCGTACGACCGACCGACTGGAACCCCGATGACTCCGAACGCCATCAACGTCACCGTCGAGCAGGACCAGGCCGTCGTCGCCCTCACCGGCGAGCACGAGGCCTACAGCGCCGACAAGCTCACGTCGCAGCCTGGCCGGCCTGATCGACGAGGGCATCTCGATCACGGTCGACCTCCGGCAGGCGGCGTTCGTCGACTCGACGGTCGTCAGCGTGCTGCTCGTCGCAGCGCGCGACGCGGAAGCGCGAGAGCTGGGCTTCACGCTGCAGCTCGGCCCCGAGACCGGCTGGCCGGTGCGGCGGCTGGTTGACGTGACCGGGCTCGCGACGCAGCTCGACGTCGTCGGCTGAGGCGCGCGTGCGATAGTCGCCGTGTGGGCTATCGCGTCGTCGACATCGCAACGGTCGAGTGGGCAGAGCGCCCACCGAAGCCGGGCGAGGAGGCGCGCCGCGCCGCGGACGTCACGACGGCCGGCGGGTTGCAGCACTCGCGCGCCCGCCTGTGGCGCTACCCGCCGCACAGCACGGGACGCCGTCACCAGGACCACGAGCAGGAAGAGGTGTTCGTCGTCGTCTCCGGGACGCTGACGATGCTGCTCGGCGACGAGCCCGAGCGGGTCGACCTCGGGCCGGGCTGTGTCGTCGTCGTCGATCCGATGACGCCCCTGCAGATGCGCAACGAGACCGACGAGGAGCTTGTCTGCTTCGTCTACGGCGCGCCACCTGTTCAGGCGGGCGCCGATTTCCTCGACGACGTCGAGCTGCCGCTGCGCTAGGTCGCGAGTGTCGCCGCGGCGCGCTCGAAGACGAGGTCGCCGTGCTGGGCGTCGACGCGGATCAGGTCGCCGTCGCCGAAGTCGCCTTCGAGCAGCCGCAGTGCGAGCGGGTTCTCGAGCAGGCGCTGGATCGCGCGCTTCAGCGGGCGGGCGCCGTACGCCGGATCCCAGCCGGCTTCCGCGATCACCTGCGTGGCGTCGTCGGTCAGCTCGAGTGACAGGTTGCGCTCGGCGAGGCGCCCGCGCAGGCGCTCCAGCTGCCGTTCGACGATGTCGCCGATCTGGTCGCGGGTCAGCGAGTCGAACTGGACGATCTCGTCGATCCGGTTCAGGAACTCCGGCCGGAAGTGGTCGCGCATCTGCTCGGCGTTGCGGATGTTCGAGGTCATGATCAGCACCGTGTTGCGGAAGTCGACGGTGCGGCCCTGGCCGTCGGTCAGGCGCCCGTCGTCGAGCACCTGCAGCAGGACGTCGAAGACCTCCGTGTGCGCCTTCTCGATCTCGTCGAGGAGCACGACCGAGTACGGGCGGCGGCGAACCGCCTCCGTCAGCTGTCCTCCTTCGTCGTAGCCGACGTAGCCGGGCGGAGCGCCGACGAGGCGCGACACCGTGTGCCGCTCCTGGTACTCGCTCATGTCGATGCGGATCATCGCCTTCTCGTCGTCGAACATGAACTCGGCGAGTGCGCGGGCGAGCTCCGTCTTGCCGACGCCGGTCGGCCCGAGGAAGACGAACGACCCGATCGGCCGATCGGGGTCCTGCAGGCCGGTGCGCGCGCGGCGGAGCGCATTCGCGACCGCGGCGACCGCCTCGTCCTGGCCGACGACGCGCTGGTGCAGGCGCTCCTCCAGGTGGATCAGCTTCGCGGTCTCCGCCTCGAGCAGCCGGTCGACCGGGATGCCGGTCCAGCGGGCGACGGTGGTGGCGATGTCGTCCTCGTCGACTTCCTCCTTGACCATCGGGTCGGCAGGCCCGCGCTCGCGCTCGGCGAGCTCGCGCTCGAGCGCGGGCAGCTCGCCGTAGCGGATCTCCGCGACGCGCTGCAGGTTGCCTTCGCGCTCTGCGCGCTCGGCCTCCATCCGCAGCTCGTCGATCTTCCGCGTCGCGTCCTTGACGCGCTCGAGCGACTCCTTCTCCTTCGCCCAGCGACCGGCGAGCGCATCGCGCTCCTCCTTCGCCTCGGCGAGCGCACGCTCGAGCGGCTCCCGCGTCTCCTCGGTCTCGTTCGCCATCGCGGCAAGCTCGATCTCGAGCTGCATGACGCGGCGGTTCGCCTCGTCGAGCTCGAGCGGGCTCGAGTCGATCTCCATCCGCAGCCGCGAGCCGGCCTCGTCGACGAGGTCGATCGCCTTGTCGGGGAGGAAGCGGTCGGCGATGTAGCGGTGACTGAGCACCGCAGCGGCGACGAGCGCGGCGTCGCGGATGCGCACGCCGTGGTGCGCCTCGTAGCGCTCCTTCAGCCCGCGCAGGATCGCGATCGTGTCGGCAACCGACGGCTCGCCGACGTAGACCGGCGCGAACCGGCGCTCGAGCGCGGCGTCCTTCTCGATGTGCTTGCGGTACTCGTCGAGCGTCGTCGCGCCCACGCAGCGCAGCTCGCCGCGGGCGAGCAGCGGCTTCAGCAGGTTCGCGGCGTCGACCGCGCCCTCCGCCGCGCCGGCGCCGACGATCGTGTGCAGCTCGTCGATGAAGAGGATCACGCGGCCGTCGGAGCTCTTGATCTCGGCGAGCACGGCCTTCAGCCGCTCTTCGAACTCGCCGCGGTACTTCGCGCCCGCGAGCACCGCGCCGATGTCGAGCGCCCAGACCCTCCGGTCCTTGAGTCCCTCGGGGACGTCACCGGCGACGATCCGCTGCGCGAGCCCTTCGGCGATCGCGGTCTTGCCGACGCCCGGCTCGCCGATCAGCACCGGGTTGTTCTTCGTGCGGCGCGAGAGGATCTGGATCACGCGACGGATCTCCTCGTCGCGGCCGATCACGGGATCGAGCTTGCCCTCCTCGGCGGCCTCGGTCAGGTCGCGGCCGAACTTCGAGAGCGCCTGGTAGGTGCCTTCGGGATCCTGCGACGTGACGCGCTGCCCGCCGCGGATCGACTCGATCCACGCCTCGATCTCGGCGCGCGGCACGGGCTCGAGCGCCAGGAAGAGGTGCTCGGTCGAGACGAAGTCGTCGCCCATCAGCTCGCGTTCCTTGTCCGCGCGCTCGAGCACGCGCGAGAACGACGCGGCCGCGTTCGGCTGCTGCTGGCCGCCCTGCACGGACGGCAGCGCCGCCACCTTGCGCTCGGCGTCGGCGCGCAGCGCCTGCCAGCCGGAGAAGAGCTCCTGGTCGAGCAGCGCCAGCAGCAGGTGCTCGGCGGTCAGCTCGGGGTTGCCGCGGCGCAGCGCCGCGTTCTGCGCGGCAGCGATCGCCTCCTGGCTCTTGATTGTCAGCTTGCCGAAGTCCATGTCCCTTTCATGCCTGTCTTAGATGTGAAGCGCACTTCACAGTGGCTGCCACCAGACGTGTCTCGCCGGCGCCTGTCCATCAGAGGCGCTGCGCCGGGGGTTGCGGGGGCCGGTAGAGCACGAGGTCGCGGCGGTAGGTGCGGTGCACCTCGTCGAGGGCGCGGCGCATCTCCTGCTCCATCCGCTCGAGGCGGCGGCGCATGCGCTGCAGCTCGTCCTCCATCACGAGCACGCGCTCGACGCCCGCGAGGTTGAGGCCGAGCTCGTTCGTCAGGCGCTGGATGACGCGCAGCCGCTCGACGTCCGCGTCCGAATAGAGGCGCGTGTTGCCGGCGGTGCGCTGCGGGCGGACGAGGCCCTTCTGCTCGTAGATGCGCAGCGTCTGCGGATGCATGCCGACCAGCTCGGCTGCGACGGAGATCATGTAGCGCGGACGGTCGGGCATCACGCGTCGTCTCCTGGGGACGCACCGCGGGTGACGACGGCGAGGTAGAGCGCCGCCAGCGGCACGCCGAGCAGGAACACGAGACCGGCGACCCCACGCTGGACGGCGAGCAGGCAGACACCGATCGGCAGCGGCGCAAGCAGCACGAGCCGCCGCGGCCCGGCGCACCACGCCGCGAAGCGATCGAAGAGAGCGTGACCGGAGCGCCGCAGGGCGATCCGCTCCCGCTCGGCCGAAAGCTCCGGCCGGCCGGCGGGCATGCGCCCGCGGCCCGGCTCGCGCCGCACCTCGGCGAGGTTGCGATCGTCGCGCGTGCGGTCCCAGCGCCAGAGCACAAGCGCGAGGGCGAGCCCGGCCATGAACGCGGCGACCGTCATCAGCCGCCGGCCTTCTGCAATTCCTCGAGCAGCTCGCGCTGCTTCTTGTTGACCCGCTTCGGCACCTCGATCCGCACGCGCACGAGCACGTCGCCCTTGCCGGCTCCCTTCAGCCTCGGCGCGCCGCGCCCCTTGATGCGCAGGAGCTTGCCGTCCTCGGTGCCGGAGGGAACCTTCAGCGAAACGGCGCCCTCGGGCGTCGGCACGTCGACCTTGCCGCCGAGCGCGGCGGTCGGGTACGTGACGGGCACGTTGACGATCAGATCGTCGCCGCGGCGCTCGTAGATCTTCGACGGCTCGACGCGCGTGACGATGTAGAGGTCACCCGCGGACGCGCCGCCGTACCCCGCCTCGCCCTTGCCCTTGAGCTTGATCCGCGTGCCGTCCTTCGCGCCTGCCGGGATCTTGACCGTGAAGCGCTTCGTGCGCCGCTCGCGGCCGGAGCCATGACACGTCGGGCACGGCGTCTCGACGATCGAGCCCATGCCGCGGCACTGCGGGCACGGCTGCTGCAGCGCGAACAGGCCCTGCGAGGTCGCGACGACGCCCGACCCACCGCACTTCGGGCAGGTGACCGGCGCCGTTCCCGGCGCCGCCCCCGTGCCGTGACAGGTGTGACAGGCGAGCTCGAGCTGCACGGGCACGGTCGTCTGTACGCCCTTCAGCGCGTCCTCGAACGAGAGGCGCACCTCCACTTCGACGTCGTTTCCCCGCTGTCCGCGCTGCGGCTGCTGCTGTTGCGCGCCGCCGCGGTTGAACAGCCCGCCGAAGATGTCGCCGAGGTCGAAGTCGCCGAAGTCGAACGTCGTGCCGCCGGGCGCGGTGCGCCCGTTCGTCGTCCCGAGCTGGTCGTACTGCTTGCGCTTGTCCGGGTCGGAGAGCACGTCGTACGCCGACTGCACCTCCTTGAACCGCGCCTCGGCCGCAGCGTCGCCCGGGTTCTTGTCCGGATGCACCTCGCGCACGAGCTTGCGGTACGCCTTCTTCAGCTCATCCTGCGACGCGTTCTTCGACACGCCGAGCGACTCGTACAGGCTCTTCGCCATCGCTACGCGTGCTGCTCCCCGGAGGAGATGACGACACGCGCGGGCCGCACGACGCGGTCGCCGAGCGCGTAGCCCTTCTGCAGCACCTGGATGACGGTGCCCTCGTCCGCGTCGGAGGGCTGGGAGAGCAGCGCCTCCTGCGTGTGCGGGTCGAACGCACCTTCGGTCGGGATCTCGCGCAGCCCCTCCTTCGCGAGCGCGTCGGCGAGGGCACGGTGCACGAGCCGCACGCCGTCCTCGAGCTTCGCCTCTTCGTGATCCGCGGCCGCCTCGAGCGCACGCTCGAGATCGTCGAGCACGGGCACGAGCTCCTTGACCAGGCGCTCGTGGGCGCGCGCGGCCAGCTCCTGCTGGTCGCGCGCAACCCGCTTGCGGTAGTTGTCGAACTCGGCCTTCAGCCGCTGCAGCGCGTCGAGGTACTCGTCGCGCTCCTTCGCGACCGCGGCGAGCGGATCGACCTCCGCTACCTCCTCGAGCTCGACGTCGTCTGTGCGCTCGTCGTCGCTCACTTGTCGTCGACCACCTCGTACTCGGCGTCCTCGACGACCTCGTCGTCGGAGACAGGGGCTTCGTCGCCGTTCGGTGCTGCCGCCTGCTCGGACGACGCCTGCGCGTACAGCGCCGACGCGGCCTGCGTCCACGCCTCCTGCAGCGCGTCGGTCTTCGCGGTGATGTCGGCGACGTCACCGGACTCGAGCACGCCGCGGAGCTCCATCAGGCGCCCCTCGACGGTCGATGCGAGCGACTCGTCGAGCTTCTCGCGGTTCTCCTTGAGCGACTTCTCGATCTGGTACGCGAGCGACTCGGCGTTGTTGCGAGCGTCGACGACGGCCTTGAGCTTCGCCGCCTCCTCGCTGTGCGCCTCCGCCTCGCGGATCATGCGGTCGACCTCGTCCTGCTTCAGGCCCGAGCCGCCCTCGATGCGGATCTGCTGCTCGTTGCCGGTCGCGTTGTCCTTGGCCGAGACGTTGATGATCCCGTTCGCGTCGATGTCGAACGACACCTCGATCTGCGGCATGCCGCGCGGTGCCGGCGGGATGCCGACCAGCTCGAACTTGCCGAGCGTCTTGTTGTACGTCGCCATCTCCGACTCGCCCTGCAGCACGTGCACGAGCACCGACGGCTGGTTGTCCTCGGCGGTCGAGAAGACCTCCGACTTGCGCGTCGGGATCGTCGTGTTGCGCTCGATCAGGCGCGTCATGACGCCGCCCTTGGTCTCGATGCCGAGCGACAGCGGCGTCACGTCGAGGAGCAGCACGTCCTTGACCTCGCCCTTCAGCACGCCGCCCTGGACGGCCGCGCCGACGGCGACGACCTCGTCCGGGTTGACGCCCTTGTGCGGGTCCTTGCCGATCAGCTCCTTGACCTTCGCCTGCACGGCGGGCATGCGTGTCATGCCGCCGACGAGCACGACGTGGTCGATCTTCGACGAGTCGAGCCCGGCGTCGGCGAGCGCCTGCTTCGTCGGGCCGACGGTGCGCTCGAGCAGCCCGTGCGCAAGCTCTTCGAGCTTCGCGCGCGTCAGCTGCAGGTCGAGATGCTTCGGCCCTTCCTGCGTCGCGGTGATGAACGGCAGGTTGATCTGCGTCGTCATCGTCGACGACAGCTCGATCTTCGCCTTCTCCGCCGCCTCGTACAGCCGCTGCAGCGCCATCGGGTCGATCGAGAGGTCGACGCCCTGGTCCTTCTTGAACTCGCCGACCATCCAGTCGACGACGACCTTGTCGAAGTTGTCGCCGCCGAGGTGGTTGTCGCCGTTCGTCGACTTCACTTCGAAGACGCCGTCGCCGAGCTCGAGCACCGACACGTCGAACGTGCCGCCGCCGAGGTCGAAGACGAGAATCGTCTGGTCGGCGCCTTCCTTGTCGAGCCCGTAGGCGAGTGCGGCCGCGGTCGGCTCGTTGATGATGCGGAGGACGTTGAGGCCCGCGATCTTGCCCGCGTCCTTCGTCGCCTCGCGCTGCGCGTTGTTGAAGTAGGCCGGAACGGTGATCACCGCGTCGGTGACCGTCTCGCCCAGGTACGACTCGGCGTCGGCCTTCAGCTTCTGCAGGATCATCGCGCTGATCTCCGGCGGCGCGTACTCCTTGTCGCCGGCCTCGACGCGCACGTCGTCGTTCGGGCCCTTGACGACCTTGTACGGGACGATGGTCATCTCCTCGTTGACCTCGTCGAACTTCCGGCCCATGAACCGCTTGATCGAGAAGACGGTGTTCTGGGGGTTCGTCACCTGCTGGCGCCGGGCGGGCGCGCCGACGAGGCGCTGGCCGTCCTTCGTGAACGCGACGACGGACGGGGTCGTCCGGCCGCCCTCGGCGTTCGGGATCACGGTCGGCTCGCCGCCCTCCAGGGTGGCGATGCACGAGTTCGTGGTGCCCAGGTCGATGCCGATCGTCTTTGCCACGGGGTTTGCTCCTTGCTTGTGTGCTGGACTGGAGAAAATCTAAGTCGGAGCATATCAGGTCTTGAGTCGAGTGCCCGGCTTGCCTCGCCGGGCCGCGGTCGCGACAATGCCGGGGTGTCCGAACCGACCTTCGAGCAGGAGCTGGCGGCGACGCTCGCCGCGCGCAAGGAGCTCGGCGCCCGCCCACGACAAGGAGCTGATCGCGGGCTTCCTCGACCGGATCGAGCACGAGCTCGACGCGCACATCGACGAGCGGATCGCGGCCCGAACGCCGGCCAAACGGCGCGCGTCGGTCGTGCACCCGGGGAACCTCGCGCTCTGCATCCCGATCATCGCCGTCGCCGGCGGGGTCGGTGGCGGGCTCGCCGGCGTGGTCGTCGCGGTGGTCGCGCTCGTGATCGTCTTCGTCTACGCCGAGACGAACCGCTAGCGCGCACTTACCGGGTCACGCCGATCAGGATGCCGCCTGCGACGACGAGCAGCGCGCCGACCGCGATCCGCCTCCCGATCCCCTCGGTCTGCCTGATCAGGAGCGCCGAGAGCCCGACTCCCCAGAGCGACTCCGTCGCGATCAGCGGCGAGACGACGGTCACCTTCCCGCGAAAGTACGCCTCGAAGAGGCAGACGTACGAGAGCCCGAACAGCAACCCGGCCGGCGCGAGCCGCCGCAACTCGCGCGTCGTCGGCGCCCTCCTCGTCCAGAGCGCGGCCGCGACGGTGCCGGCGATCAGCGTCGCCGCGGCCGCGGTGCCCGGGCTCGCGTCGGTGTGCAGCGCGCGCGCGAGGTTGTCACGGGTCGCGAACAGCACCGCGGCGCCGGCGGCGTAGACGAGCCCGATCCGGCGCAGGTCGCCCGGGCGGTCCTTCTCCGCGGCGAGCAGCGCGCCGCCGGAGACGATCGCGAGCGCGCCGAGCAGGAGCGGCGGGCTGAGCGGCTCGTCCAGGAAGACGACCGCGATCGCGACTGCGACGAGCGGCGCGCCGCCGACCATGACGGAGGTGCGCGAGGCGCCGACCTCGCCGACCGCGAGCGTGAAGAGGATCTGCGACGCGCCCGGGGCGAGCAGCCCGGCGAGCAGGAACGGCCACGCGCCGGCCAGGTCGAGGTCGAGCGCCGCTGCGACGAGTCCGACGCCGAGCGCGACGATCACCGTCGCGAGCGCGGCGCCGCTGCTGTCGCCGAGCCCGCGCAGGCCCATGCGCAGCGCGACCGTCATGCCGCCGAACAGGGCGGCCGAGGCGAGCGCCAGGAGTACGGCGGTCATGCGGGGGCCGGCCGGCCGACCAGCCGGCGGAGCAGGTCGGACGTGGCGGGCTCGGCGATCACGATGCCGGCCATGATCACGAGACAGCCGAGCCAGCCCGTCACACCAAGCCGGTCACCGGCCAGGGTGATGCCGAAGAAGGCGGCCCACACCGGTTCGAGCGAGAAGGCGAGCGCGGTCTGCGTGGCGGTCGCGCGACGCTGCGCCCACGTCTGCGCGAGAAACGCGAGCGCGCTCGCGAAGACGCCGGTCACGAGCAGCGCCCCCCAGACCGTCCAGCCGTGCGGGACGGAGAGCTGACCGGCGAGCACGGCGACGACGAGCAGCCCCGCGAACGCGGCCAGCATCTCGATGAGCGTGAACGCGAGCGCGTCGTACCGCGGCGCGTAGCGCTCCATCAGCACGATCTGCAGCGAGTAGACCGCGGCGCCCGCGAGCACGAGCAGATCCCCGAGCGGCGAGCCGCCGTGCACGCCGGCGAGCAGCGCGAGCCCGACCGTCGCAAGCAGCACGCCGCACCACGTGGTGGCGCCGATCCGGGTCCGGAAGCACACGAGCGCAAGCAGCGGCGTCAGCACGACGTACATGCCGGTGATGAAGCCCGTCGAGGAGACGGACGTGCGCTCGAGCCCGGCGGTCTGCAACGCGTAGCCCGCTCCGAGCAGCGCGCCGGCGAGCGCAGCCGCACCGATCCCCGGGCGGCCGAGCGAGCGCACGCGACTCGCGCCCGGCGCCGCAAGCGTGCAGCTCGCGATCGCGAACCGCAGTGCGAGGAACGCGAAGAGCGGATAGATCGCAACGGCGTCCTTCACCTGCACGAACGTCACACCCCACACCGCGGTCACGGCGACGAGCAGGAGCAGCGGCTTCACGCCGCCGACTTCGCGATCTGCGACAGCCAGCGGCGCCGGATCAACGCCGAGAACGGCCCGACGACGCGCCAGTAGCGCAGAAACGACCGGCGCGCGGCGGCGTCGCCGGCCAGGATCCGTGTCTCGGTCGACAACCGCTCGCCGTCCGAGCGGAAGTCGGTCGCGATCTGGATGCGGCCGGGGCCGCCCTCGTCGAACGGGTGGATGCCGCCCCCGGGTCGCCACGGCGTGCCGGAGGCACCGAAGACGACGTCACCGTCGGCGGAGCGAAGCTCCTCGAGCCCGAGGCGCGTCAGCGCGACCCCGATCGAGCCGCGTGCGTTGATGCCGCGCAGGCGGAAGAGCGCGCCGATCACCGGATCGCCCGTGATCGGCGCGGCCAGCGCGAGCGCGATCGCCCGTGCCGGCTCGAGCTGCAACGCGACCGAGTGGAGCTCGTTCGCGTCGAAGCGCGGCAGGACGTCGTCGATCAGGGCCACCGCGCGATTGAACCGGAAAGCCCCGCGGCACCGGGAAGGTGCCGCGGGGCTCTCCGGCTGCTGCGTCAGTTCTTCAGGTCGTCTGCCTTGTCGCGCGCCGCGTCCGCGGCGTCGCCGGCGGCATCCTTCGCCTTGCCGAACGCGCCCTGCGCCTTGCCTTCGGCTTCCTTGCCCTTGTCGCCGGTCAGCTTGCCTTCGGCTTCCTTGACCTTGCCTTCGACGCGATCTTCGTCCATGTCAACCCCTTTACTCGTTGGACCTCGTAGGAGCTACGGTTTCCCACGTGGACGCGCACGACACATTTGGCCGGCCGCTCCGGGACCTGCGCATCTCGGTCACCGACCGCTGCAACTTCCGCTGCACCTACTGCATGCCGAAGGAGGTCTACGGGCGCGACCATCGTTTCCTCGACCGGCGTGAGCTCCTGACGTTCGAAGAGATCACGCGCGTCGCGCGCACGTTCGTCTCGCTCGGCACCCGCAAGCTGCGGATCACGGGCGGCGAGCCGCTCGTCCGCCGCGACCTCGAGCGCCTGATCGCCCAGCTCGCAGAGCTCGAGGTCGAACTGACGCTGACGACCAACGCGTCACTGCTCGCGGCGAAGGCGCAGTCGCTCGCGGACGCCGGGCTCAATCGCATCACCGTCAGCCTCGACGCGCTCGACGACGCGACGTTCCGTGCCCTGAACGACGTCGACTTCCCGGTCGAGCGCGTGCTCGAAGGCATCGACGCCGCCGCGGCAGCGGGCCTGCCGGTGAAGGTGAACGCGGTCGTCAAGCGCGGCGTCAACGAGGATCAGATCGTCCCGATGGCGGCGTTGTTCCGCGAGCGCGGTCACACGCTGCGCTTCATCGAGTTCATGGACGTCGGCCACACGAACGGCTGGCGCCTCGACGACGTCGTGCCGGCGGCGGAGATCGTCGCACTGCTCGACGAGGCGTTCGGCGTCGAGCCGGTCGACGCGTCCTACCGCGGCGAGGTCGCACAGCGCTGGCGCTACCGCGACGGCCGCGGCGAGGTCGGCGTGATCGCGTCGGTGACGCAGCCGTTCTGCGGCGACTGCACACGCGCGCGCATCTCTGCCGAAGGGAAGCTCTTCACGTGCCTGTTCGCGGTGCGCGGCAACGACCTGCGGGCGCTGATCCGCAGCGGCGCGAGCGACGACGAGCTCGGCGAGGCCGTCCGCGGCATCTGGGCCGGGCGCGCCGATCGCTACTCCGACCTGCGCTCGGCCGCGACCGCCGGCCTCGACAAGGTCGAGATGAGCTACATCGGCGGCTGACCCGTCCGAACAGCCGTGTCCCGGGGACTGTCCCTGGAACATGGCCGGAGGAACGCGTCCCGGGGACTGTCCCTGGGACACGGCTGAACGGACGGTACGGGAGCGCGGGTCGCGGCAGAATTCGTGTGCTGGGCAGGGATAGCCGCTCACGGCGGGAGCGAGGCGGCGGTGGGGCACCCAGGGACACGCGGCCGCAGGGTCCCAAACCTGGCGATTTCTCATCCGAACGGCGGATGCCGTCACCCGCAGGCGCGTCTAGAATCACCAGCGGTGTCAACGGTGGTTGCAGCCGGGCGCAGGCATTTGCCGCGCGGATGGGCGGATTTGGGACGCCAGCTTGCGATCTGGTTCGGCTTCGCCGTGCTCTACCAGCTCGCCCGCGGCGTCGCCGACCGCAAGCCGCCGTCGGTCGCGTTCGCGCACGGCCGCGCAGTCGTCGACCTCGAGACGCGCCTGACGCACCGCCTCTACGAGCTGACGCTCCAGAACTTCGTCGACCAGCGGCACTTCCTCGGGACGGCCGTCTCGTGGACCTACTGGAACTCCGAGTTCACGGTCGTCGGCCTGGCCGTGCTGTGGGTCTACCTCCGCCGCCACGACTCCTTCGCGCGCTTCCGGAACTCGATCCTGCTCGCAAACATGATCGGTCTCGTCGGCTACGTCGTGATGCCGACGGCGCCGCCGCGGCTGCTCGGGCTCGGCTTCGTCGACGCGCACCGTGACGGCCTCGTCAGCCTCGCCGCCAACCCCTACGCCGCGATGCCCAGCCTGCACGCCGCGGACGCCCTGATCGTCGGCGTCGTGCTCTGCTCGGTCACGCGCCGCTGGTGGGTGAAGGCGATCTGGATCGCGTGGCCGGCCTGGGTCTGGTTCGCCGTGATGGCGACCGGCAACCACTTCTGGCTCGACTGCATCGCCGGCATCGGCGTCGCGCTGATCTCGATGGGCGTGGTCTACAACGACCGCATCCGGGCCGCGTTTGCCGCTCGTCGGCCGTAACCGACCGTCTGCCGACCCGGAGCGAGAGCCCGGCGAGCACGCTGCTACGGTCCCGCCCGTGAGCAGAGCAGCCGCGATCAAGCACGGCTACACCTCCGGAGCGCGCGGCCTCGCATCGCGCTCGGTGACCGGTCTCACCCGCACCCGGGTCACCCCGAACGCCCTCACGGCAAGCGGTGTCACCCTCTGTGCCACCGCTTCGATCCTCGTCCTCTTCGAAGGACGGAACGAGATCCTCTTCTACTGGCTCGCCGCGGCCGTCTTCGTCACAGGCTCGCTGCTCGACATCCTGGACGGCGCGCTCGCACGCGCGGGCGGCAAGACGACGCCGTTCGGAGCGTTCCTGGACTCGACCACCGACCGCATGGGCGAGGGCTTCATGCTGACGGCGATCGCCTACATCCTCGCGACGCAGGATCACCCGGTGTTCGTCGCCGTCGCGATGGCGGCCGTCGCGGGCTCCTTCCTGGTCTCCTACACACGCGCGAAGGCCGAGAACCTCGGTCTGCGCGGCGACGTGGGCATCGGCTCACGCGCCGAGCGCGTCGTCGTCATCACCGCGGGGCTCGTCCTCGCACCCTGGGGCGTGCTTCCCTGGGCCCTCGTGCTCCTCGCCTGCACGGCGTGGATCACCGTCGGCCAGCGCGTCCTGCACGTCCGCAAGCAACTCATCGGAGGAAATGAATCGTGAGTGAGATGAATGGCTCGAATCGCGGGCGGCAGCAGGACAAGGTCCGCGTCGCGATCATCGGTGTCGGCAACTGCGCGAACTCGTTCATGCAGGGCCTCACCTACTACAAGGACGCGAAGGCCGACGAGTTCGTCCCCGGCCTGATGCACGTCGACCTCGGCGGCTACCACATCAACGACGTGGAAGTCGTGGCGGCGTTCGACGTCGTCAAGGGCAAGGTCGGCGTCGACCTCGCCGACGCGATCTGGGCGCACCCCAACGACACGATCAAGTTCGCCGACGTGGCGAAGACCGGCGTCACCGTCAACCGCGGCATGACGCTCGACGGCATCGGCAAGTACCTGTCGCAGATCGTCGAGAAGGACGACGGCCCGACCGACGACATCGTCGGCATCCTCAAGGAGCGCAAGGTCGACGTCGTCGTCTGCTACCTGCCGGTCGGCTCGGAGGACGCAGTCAAGTGGTACGCCGAGCAGATCATGGCGGCAGGCTGCGCGATGGTGAACTGCATGCCGGTGTTCATCGCGCGCGAGGACTACTGGAACAAGCGCTTCCAGGAGGCCGGCGTGCCGATCATCGGCGACGACATCAAGTCGCAGGTCGGCGCCACGATCACGCATCGCGTCCTCACCTCGCTCTTCCGCGAGCGCGGCGTGCACCTCGACAAGACGATGCAGCTGAACGTCGGCGGCAACTCGGACTTCCTCAACATGCTCGAGCGCGAGCGCCTCGAGTCGAAGAAGATCTCGAAGACGAACGCCGTCACGTCGATGCTCGACTACGACCTCGGTGACAAGAACGTGCACGTCGGCCCGTCGGACTACGTGCCGTGGCTGACCGACCGCAAGTGGGCGTACATCCGCCTCGAGGGGTCGAGCTTCGGCGACGTGCCGCTGAACGTCGAGCTGAAGCTCGAGGTCTGGGACTCCCCCAACTCGGCCGGCATCGTGATCGACGCCGTCCGCCTCGCGAAGCTCGCCCTGAACAAGGGCATCGCGGGCTCGCTCGAAGGCCCCAGCTCCTACCTGATGAAGTCGCCGCCGCGGCAGATCCAGGACGACGACGCCGCAGAGCTCGTCGAGGAGTTCATCGAGCGCAACCGCCGCGAGGTCTCCTCGCCGGCGCCCGCTCAGGTCTAGACGGGAGTCGAGGGGCCGCCCCGCTCGGGGCGGCCCCTCCTCCGCTCCTCCGCTTACTTGTTCGAGACGCGGTTCGCCGACCAGGCGGTCGACAGGTCGTTCACCGCGGCGTCACGCGCCGTCAGCGGCGCGAGCCCGTAGCGGTGCTCGATCGTCGACAGGA
Source organism: uncultured Actinomycetes bacterium (assembly GCA_963779505.1). Taxonomy (GTDB): domain Bacteria; phylum Actinomycetota; class Thermoleophilia; order Gaiellales; family Gaiellaceae; genus PALSA-600. The sequence continues at coordinate 37,045 of CAVZYK010000002.1, forward strand.
TCGACGTCGTGTCGTGCTCGGCGCTGTCGACGCCGAACCCGTTCTTCAGATACGGCGCGATGATGAGCGCCGGAATGCGCGTACCCGGCCCGAACTGGTCGTGCGGGCCGTTGTCGTTGCCCTGGCCCGGCGGCGAGACGTGATCCCACTGGCCGCCGAACTCGTCGTAGGTGACGATCACCATCGTGTTCTTGGCACAACCGCTCGCCTGAATCGACTTCAGGACACTGACGAGCTTGCTGTTGCCGTTCGCGGTGCTCGCGTAGCCCGGATGCTCGTTCTCCTCGCCGATCGGCTTCCAGAACGAGACGGGCTTCAGGTCGCAGTCGTTGCCCTGCTTCGAGGAGGCCGAGATCAGGTTCAGGAAGTTGGCCTCGTCCTGCAGGTGCGCGCGTCCGGGCGTGCCGGGTGCGTAGTTCGCGTAGTAGCTGAACGGCTGGTGGTGGTACTGGAACACCAGATCCGGGCACTGCGGATAGACGAACTTCGCAGCCGGATCGTGATTCGGGTTCGAGCACGTCGGCCCGGGGCCGTTCGTGTAGCCGGGCAGTCCTTCGACCGGCAGCGTCAGCCCAGCCGCCCGCGTACCACGCCCAGTCGACGCCCTTCGCGGTCAGCCGGTCGCCGATCGTGGCGTTCGTCTGCGGCACGAGCTTGTCGCCGAACGTGCCCGAAGGCTCGAACGACGGCTGCATCGTGTTGACGGCGTAGTTGCCGCACGCGAGGCCGGCCTTCGGCGACGGGCACGGCACGGTGAAGTCGCCGTCGCGGTAGGTCTGCCCCGGGATCGGGATGTAGAGCGGGTAGTTGTTGCGCGGGAAGCCCGCCGTGTCGACCAGCGAGTGCTGCGTCGCGGGCGCGTTCGCGTCGGTCGGCGCCTGCGCCGCGATCAGGTACTGATGGTTCAGGAACGAGCCACCGAACGCCGACTGGAAGAAGTTGTCCTCGATCACGTAATCGGGATGGTTCTTCTCGTGCAGCCACTTGTAGATCGGCAGCTGGGTCGTGTCGTACTGGCCCATCGTCAGGCCGATCGCGTCGCTTCCCACCATGTAGCGGTTCTGCGCGCCGCCGTTCAGCTGGTACTGCTCCTGGTAGAACTTGTGCACGAGGTCACGTGTGCAGCCACCAGGCAGCCCTTGACCGTTCGGCACCCCGTTCGGGAACGAGAACGCGGTCTGCGGCGTCGGACAGGTGGTCGCCGTCGCCGGGATCAGCGGATCGATCAGGAACGCCGCGTTCGCGAACGCACTCGAGAAGCCGTGCGCGCTGTCGGTGCACGTCACCGGCAGCGCCCGTCAGGTTGACGTCGTTCTGCTTCAGGCAGGCGTACGGGACACCTTGCTGGTCGACCTGGGTCGTCTCGGCCGCGGTCGCGTTCGCGCGTCCGTTCACGCCCTCCCAGCCGCCGTAGAGGTTGTCGAAGCTGTGGTTCTCCTCGTAGATGACGACGATGTGGTCGATCTTGTCGAGCGGCGTCGTCTTGGCGCTCGGCCGGGCCGCCCCGGCAAAGACGGCGGCTCCTGCGAGGAGCACGACCGCCACGCCGGCGAGTGCCACCGGCCTGAATCGCTTCTGCATCAAGTTCCCCCTCCGTGTAGGACGGCGGGATTCTCCTGCATCCCGGCCGACGGTGCCAGGAGGTACCTGCGACGCCTATCCTTGGGCGATCAGGATCTGCTTGGTCACGCCGTTTGCCTGGTCGCAACCGCACGACGTCAACGAGCACGTCGCCGGCGTCGCAGGCGCTCTCCGGAGCCTCGGCCACGAGGTGACCGTGCTCGCGCCGTCGACGCGCGGCGGTGACCTGCTCGCAGGCCGTCGCGCGCTCGCGAAGCGCGAGCACGCCGACGTGATCGCGGTCGGGCCGGCGATCCCGATCTCGCGCCGCTCGCAGATGGGCGTGCCGGTCGGCGTCCGCGCCAACCTGTCGCTCGCTCTCGCGCAGGGCGAGTTCGACGTCGTGCACGGCTTCGAGCCCGGCTTGCCGTCGCTCTCGTACCTCGCGCTCCGCGACGCCGACGCGCTCGCGGTCGCGACGTTCGCCTCGCCGAGCCGTCTCGGCTACCCGCCCGCGCGCTCGCAGCGGGAGAAGCTGCTCGGCCGGCTCGACGCGCTGCTCGCGCTGAACGAGACCGTTCGCGCGGCCGCCGAGGAGCGGTTCCCGGGCGACTATCGCCTCGTCTCTCCCGGCGTCGACACGACGCTCTTCTCCCCCGCCGAGAAGACGAAGACGATCGTCGTCGAGTTGCGCCCCAACGAGCGGGTCGTCGCGCGCGGCGTGCTGCGCGCGGTACGCGACCTCCCCGGCTGGGAGGTCGTCCTGCTCCGCACCCGCCCGTTGATCGGACGTCCCGCGATTCCGCGCGACCTCGCAGCGCGCGTGCACGTCAGGACGGCGCGTGACGGCGTTTCGCGCGCGGCGATCCTGAACGCGGCGGCGATCTTCGTGCCCGGCGTCGACGGGCTGCGACGCGTCACGCTCGAGGCGCGGGCCGCGGGCTGTGCGATCGCGCACCCGCGCGGCGTCGAGTCGCAACACGAGCTGGCCGCGGCCGCAACCGCACGGCTCGCCGAGGACGACGCATACCGGGAGCGCGAAGGCGCGCGTGCCCGGAGCGAGGCCGAGGGACAGGACTTCGCCGACGTCGCGCGCGAGCTCGAGTCCGTGTACTCGTCGCTCCAGCCGCGACGGCGTGCGCGCCACTCGATCGATCCGCTCGACGACCGTCCGTGGATCGTCGCCGACCTGCACATGCACACGTCGTGGTCGCACGACTGCAGCATCGACGCGGCCGAGCTCGTCGACCACGCCGAGGCCGAGGGCCTGGGCGCGATCGCCGTCACCGACCACAACGTCTTCGGCGGCGCGCTCGAGGCGGCCGACCATGCCCGCGGCCGCCAACTGATCGTGATCCCCGGCGAGGAGGTCAAGACCGACGGCCAGGGCGAGGTGATCGGGCTCTTCCTCGAGCGCGAGATCCCGCGCGGCATGAGCTGGGAGGAGACGGTCGCGGCGATCCGCGAGCAAGGCGGGCTCGTCTACGTTCCCCATCCGTTCGACCGCATGCACGCCATTCCGGACTCGCGGACGCTGCACCGGCACCTGACGGACATCGACGTGCTCGAGGTCTACAACGCCCGCCTGCTCTTCGAGGGCTTCAACGACGAGGCCCTCCGCTTCGCGCGCAAGTACAACCTGACGATGGGTGCCGGCTCCGACGCCCACGTCCTGCAGGGCGTCGGCACGGGGGCCTTGCGCATGCGGGCGTTCCGCGACCCGGAGGAGTTCATGATCTCGCTCAAGACGGCCGAGGTGCTGCGCCGGCCGAAGTCCCTGGCGTACCTTCAGTCGCTGAAATGGGTCGCCCAGGTCAAGGAGAAGGTCCGCTAGGAGAGAAGGTCCTTGCTGCCGCGTGGCCACCTCCGTGACGACAGACGAGATCTACGAGCGCTACCTCCGTAAGGCGATCACCGAGATCAATCGGTTGTCGCAGGAGATCGCGCAGGCCGCGGACGGGGCCGCCACCGCCCTGCCCACCGGGCACCCGCTCGCGAACATCTTCCTGCTCAAGTACGGCCCGCAGGCACAGGAGCTGCAGGAAGGCGTCGCCTTCCACGGCCGGGCCGGCGCCGCGCTGATCAAGTCGCTGCGGCGCCTCGACGTCGACCCGATGGAGGTCTACGGCACGAACTGCGTCAAGTTCGCGGGCTGCGACCTCGGCGTCGCGGCGGAGTGGCTGCGGCGCGAGCTGCGGATCGTCGAGCCGAAGCTGCTCGTCGTGATGGGCGAGGACGCGCTCGAGTTCCTGAACGGCGTCGGTTTCCCGCTCTCGACCCCGATCGAGTCTAAGCTGGGCGAGCTCCAGCGCTTCAGCCCGACGATCGAAGCGCTGGCCGTGCCCGACATCGACCTGGCCCTCGACGAGGCCCCCGCCAAGACCGCCTTTTGGAACGCCTTCAAAGCCGTGGGCCCCTGGTGGGCCGCTCTCCCGCCCTACTGAGCCGCGCGCGCGGCGGCGCGCTCCTGGTCCTGTTCGCGGTGCTCGTCGTCTACTACGAGACCTCGACGCACCTGTGGAACTGGGGCCTCTGGGGCGACGTCGCGTGGATCGCGCTCGTCCTGATCCCGGCCGTGTTCGGGCTCGTGCTGCTCGCGCTGCCGCTGCGCCTCGCGCGCGGGCTGCTGCCCGTCGGCGCCGCCTTCGCGGTGCTGGCGGCGGTGCTCACCTACGCGGACGTCAACGTCTTCGCGAACTTCGCCCGGCTCGGGGCGGCGACGCTGATCGGCTGGTGGTTCCTCGGCTACTTCGAGACCCTCTCGTGGGTCGTGCTCGTGGCCGCGATCATCCCGTGGGTCGACGCCTACTCGGTCTGGCGCGGCCCGACGAAGCACATCGTCGAGAACCACGAGCACGTGTTCAGCGTGCTGTCGTTCGCGTTCCCGGTGCCCGGCGAGCACTCCGCGGCGAACCTCGGTATCCCCGACCTGCTCTTCTTCGCGCTCTTCCTCGCGGCGTCGGACCGCTTCGGGCTGCGCGTCTACGCGACCTGGATCGCGCTCGTCGCGGCGCTCGGCGGGACGATCGCGCTGACCGTGTGGCTCGAGCTGAGCGGGCTGCCGGCACTGCCGGCGATCGCGATCGGCTTCCTGCTCCCGAACGCCGACCTGCTCTGGCGGCGGCTACGAGGCGAGCCCGGGATCGGTGACCGCACGGACGTAGCGGTCGACGCTCCGCCGAACGACGCCTGACCCGTCGGCCTCGACGACGTTCCCCCACCACGCGCCGTGGATCGTGTCGAATGCGTACGGCTCGAGGGCTGCGCCGATCGCCTGCACCTTCGAGGCCGGCAGCGGGATCACGTTCGGGTACGAGTACATGAAGCCGACGTAGCGGCGATCCGGGATCACGTGCACGATGTCGCCGGTGAGCAGCGCGCGCCGGTCGCGCCAGTGCAGCACCTGGCCGCCGTCGTAGTGGCCGCCGCAGCGGATCAGCGTCAGCCCGCCGCCGAGGTCGTGTGTCTCGCCGTCCCACGGGCGAATCGCCGGATCGGGCCGGAGCGCCCACTTCCGGTCGGACTCGTGGATCAGGATCGGGCACGCGAACGCGTGCGCCCATTCGACCATCGTCGTGTAGTAGTGCGGATGGGAGATGGCGATCGCCGCCAGCCCGCCCTCGGCCGAGACGCGCTCGACGATCTGGTCGTCGAGGTATGCGCGTGCAGTCCCAGAGCACGTTGCCTGCGTTGCTCTTGACGAGGAGCGCGCGCTGGCCGATCGCGAAGCGCGGCGTGCAGCCGATGCCGAGGATGCCGTGGTCCTCTCTGATCTCGGCCTCGTGCTCGTCGCGCAACTCGTCGAGCGTCAGCCAGGCCTGGCCGGTGTCGTGCGGGATGTACTGACGCGGGTCCTCGCAGATCGGACAGGCGCCGGGCGGCGCATCGCTCGGCGGGTACTGCGTGCCGCAGGCCCTACACAGGTACGTCGGCATCAGGATCTCGCACGAGCAACGCGACGCACTCGACGTGCGGCGTGTGCGGGAACATGTCGACCGGGCGGGCACGCACGAGGCGGTAGCCGTAGTCGTCGGCGAGACGCTTGGCGTCGCTCGCGAGGGTGGTCGGGTTGCAGGACACGTAGACGATCTTCGGTGCACCGATCTCGCCGAGGCGCTTCAGCGCCTTCCCGGCGAGGCCCGCGCGCGGCGGGTCGACGACGACGACGTCCGGGTCGCCGGCACGTGTGCGCAGATCGGTCAGCACCTCGCCGACGTTGCCGGCGAAGAACGCGCTGTTGCCGATCGAGTTCAGCTCCTGATTCTCGATCGCGCAGGCAACCGACTCCTCGCTGATCTCGATCCCCCACACCGTCATCGCGTCGCCGGCCATCGAGAGGCCGATCGTGCCGATGCCGCAGTAGAGGTCGTAGACGGTCTCGTTGCCCGTCAGCCCGGCGTACTCGCGCGCGATCGCGTAGAGCTGCTCCGCCATCTCCGTGTTCGTCTGCAGGAAGGCGTTCGGGCGCACCCGGAAGCGCAGGCCGCCGATCTCCTCCTCGATCGCATCCTCGCCCCAGAGCAGCTCGGTCGGGAGGTTCGTCACTTCGGCGACGCCGCGGTTGACCGACCAGTGGATCGACTTCACCTCGGGGAACTCGGTCAGCACCTCGATCAGGCGCTCGCGGTCGAAGCGCTCGCCGCGCGAGGTGACGAGCTGCACGAGCATCTGCCCGGTGTTCCGGCCTTCGCGCAGCACGAGATGGCGCAGGTAGCCCTCGTGCGTCTCCTGGTCGTACGCCGGCAGCTTCTCCTCCTCGGCCCACTCGCGCACGCGGTTGCGCACGGCGTTACCGACGTCCGAGGTCAGCCAGCATTGCTCGATCTCGAGCACCTCGTCCCAGCGGCCGGCCTTGTGCAGGCCGAGCGTCGGCCCCTCGTCGAGCTGCGTGAACGAGTACTCCATCTTGTTGCGGTAGTGGAACTGCGACGCCGCCGGCACGATCGGCTCGAGCGGAAAGTCGGTCAGCCCCGCGAGCCGCTGCAGCGAGTCGGCGACCCAGCGTTCCTTGTTCTCGACCTGCGTCTCGTACGCGAGATCCTGGAAGCGGCAGCCGCCGCAGGCGGGGTAGTGCGCGCAGGGCGCCTCGACCCGTGTCGGGCCGGGAACGAGCACCTCGGTCGCGATCGCCTCGGCGTGCCGGCGCTGCACTTTCGTGACGCGCGCCCGGACCGTGTCGCCCGGGAGACCGCGCCGCACGAAGACGACGAAGCCGTCCAGACGCGCGACGCCGTTGCCGCCGAATGCGAGCGAGTCGATCGAGAGCTCGAGCTCCTGGTCTCGCTGGACGGGGGCAGCCATCTCGACCAAGGTACCCGCCATCGTCGTCGGCACCGCGACCGCGCCGGCGCGCGTCGCCCTAGGCTTGCGGCGGGCGGCAGACGCCGAACACGCGCTCGACACGCGCGAAGCCCAGCGACTCGTACAGCCCGAGCGCGTGATAGTGCTCGTCGGCGACGATCACGAAGCGGTCGGCGCCGTGATGCTCCGCTGCGTGCTGCGCCGCGTCGACGACGAGCCGTGAGCTGACACCTCGGCGCCGGTGCGTCGCGAGGGTGTCGACTGCTCGGAAGCGGCCCCGGCCGTCGGTCACGATCACACCACAGCTGCCCACGACCGCGTCTCCGTCGAGTGCGACGTACCACGCGCCGCGACCGGCTCGAAAGTGCTGCAGCTGCGCGGCTTGCTGATCGACTGCGAATTCGCGGTACGGCGCTTCCTCAAAGTTGTCGGTGCGGCCACCCACCTGCACCTCGATCACCTGCGCCCAGAGATCCTCGTCGGCGTCTGGATCGAGCGCGCGCACCGTCACCTCCTGGTTGGCGCGCGGGTGCTGCCGCAGGTCGGCGGGCGTGGCGACGAGGCCGACGCTCGAGTCGAGGTCGTAGCCGCGCGGCACGAACTCCGCCTGCGCAGATCCGAGCAGGAGCGTCCGGCCCGTCCCAGGCCAGCGTCACATGCCGCACACGCGGGTCGTCGGCGAACGTGTCGGCGAAGCTGCTCTCCCACCGCTCGCCATCACCCAGGCCCCGGCGGCACGTCGAACAGGAGCAGGTTCCCCCAGTAGAAGCTCGGACTGCTCGGCGAGCGAATCACGAGATGGTCGTCGCGGCGCTCGACGACGCGGTCGACACCGAGCACGTCGATGTGCGTCGCCCAGACCAGGGAGCGCGGCACGGCGCTCACGCGCCGCTAACGGAGGACGCTGACATAGAGCTTCCGCGTGCGCGGGCCGTCGAACTCGCAGAAGAAGATGCCCTGCCACGTCCCCAGGGCGAGCTCGCCGTCGTCGCGCAGCGGCACGAGCACCTGCGGGCCCATCAGCGAGGCACGCGGATGCGAAGGCGCGTTCTCCTCGCCCTCCTCGAGGTGCTGCCAGCCCCACCCCTCCGGGACGATCTTCTCCAGCGCCATCTCGAAGTCGCGGGCGACGAGCGGGTCGGCGTGCTCGTTGATCGTCAGGCCCGCCGTCGTGTGCGGGACGTAAACGAGGACGGCCGTCCCCGCCTCCTGCCCGACCGCGTCGCGGACGAGCTGCGTGACGTCGATCAGCTGCGTGTGGCGTTCGGTGGTGAGCGTCAGCTCTTGCACGGGGCCGTATCCTAGGGAGCCGTGTCAGCCCAGGCGCCCTCGAGCCGTGAGATCGACCGCTTCCGCGACCGCGCGGACCGGTTCATCGCAGACCTCGACGAGGAGTACTACCTCCACTATGCGGGCCTCAAGGACACCCTCGACGTCGAGCAGCTCTACGAGCGCTACGACGACCTGACGCGCCTCGAGACGGCACAGAACATGGAGGGCGCGCCGACCGAGCTCTGGCGCTTCGCCTGCGAGGGCTTCCTCGGCAACCTGACCCGCGAGCACCAGGCGCGGCCTCGCGCGCGTCGAGGCAGAGCTCGAGGCGACGGTCGACGGCCAGACGATCCCGTACCGGATGCTGCGGGTCGCGATGTCGAACGAGCCCGACCGCGACAAGCGGCGCGCGCTCGAGGAGACCCGCGTCCGGCTGCTCGACGAGAACCTGAACCCCGTCTACCTCGATGCCGCGCAGATCGACCGCGAAGCCGTCCAGCAGCTCGGCGTCCCGAACTACTACGAGCTCTACACGCGCTTCGGCTTCAAGCTCGACTCGCTGGCTGACGAGTGCCGCGAGCTGCTCGACGAGACGGAGAAGCTGTGGGAGCGCGAGGGCGACCGCCTCTTCCGCTCGCGGCTCGGGATCGGGCTCTCGGAGGCGCGCGCCTGGGACGTCGTCCGGCTCTTCCGCGCACCCGAGCACGATCAGCTCTATCCGTCGGATCGCATGGTTCCCGCGCTCGAGGCGACGCTGACCGACCTCGGGGTCGACCTCCGCTCGCAGAGCAACGTCCACCTCGATCTCGAGACGCGGCCGTCGAAGACGCCGCGCGCGTTCTGCGCGCCGATCGAGGTGCCCGGGAAGGTGATGCTCGTCATCCAGCCGATCGGCGGCAAGGACGACTGGGAGGCGCTCTTCCACGAGGCCGGCCACACCGAGCACTACGCGCACACGAACGGCGACCTGACGATGGAGGCGAAGCGCCTCGGCGACATGGCGGTGACCGAAGGCTGGGCGATGCTGATGCAGCACCTCGTCACCGAGCCGGCGTGGCTCAACCGCCGCCTCGACGTGCCCCGGCCGGCCGACCTCGCCTACGACGGCGCCGTCTCGCTCCTCTACTTCGTACGCCGCTACTGCGCGAAGCTCCTGTACGAGCTCGAGTTCTTCCAGGCGGACGACCTGCTGTCGATGCGCGGCCGCTACCACGAGATCCTCAGCGACGCGCTGAAGCTCCCCGTCAATCCCGAGAGCTACCTCGACGACATCGACGGCAGCTTCTACGTGATCGGCTACCTCCGCAGCTGGGCGTTCGAGGCGCAGCTGCGCGAGTTCCTGCGCGGCGAGTTCGGCAACGAGTGGTTCGCCCGGCGGGATGCCGGCGACCTGCTGCGCGAGCTCTGGTCGCTGGGGCAAGGCCCGACGGCCGACGAGCTGCTCAAGGACGTCACGGGCGCGAAGCTCGAGATGGCTGCCGTCGCAGATCGGGTGCGCGAGGGTCTCGGCGCCTGACGCTCGCACCCGACGACCAGCTGATCGTCTCGATGGCGCGCGGTGCCGAAGACGCGCTCGCCGAGCTCTACGACCGCTTCGGCGGTATCGCGTACGGCGTCGCGCTGCGGATCCTGCGCGATCCGGCCCTCGCCCAGGACGCCGTGCAGGACGCGTTCCTCGCCGCCTGGCGCACGGCTGCCGCATTCGATCCGGCGCGCGGGAACGCGTCGACCTGGCTGCTGACACTCGTGCACCGCCGCGCCGTCGACCTCGTGCGCCGCGAGGAGCGGCGCCGCGCTGACGTCCTCGACGAGTCGGCGCCCGTCGCGTCGGGCGACTCGACCGACGAGGCCGCCGAGGTGCGCGCGCAGCGCCGCGCCGTCCAGGCTGCGCTCGCGCAACTGCCGGCCGACCAGCGCGAGGCGCTCGAGCTCGCCTACTACGGCGGACTCTCGCAGTCGCAGCTCGCCGAGCGACTCGGGATCCCGCTCGGAACGGTCAAGAGCAGGATGTTCACCGCACTCGCGACGCTGCGCGACCTGCTCGGCTCGCAAGAGCCCTGACGCTCACGTGCTGCCGCTCTTCGACAACATCCCGACCCGGCGGCTCGCGGTCGTCAGCTACGCGCTGATCGGGGTCAACGTGCTCGTGTGGGTGTGGGAGCTCAGCGTCAGCGCCGGACGGATCGACCACTACGCGTTCTATCCGTGCGCCGTCCAGGGGCCGTGCGTCGGGCCGGCGCGCGACCACCTGCCGTGGGCCGAAGGGCACGGTGTCGTCGATGTTCCTGCACGCGAGCTGGCTCCACCTGCTCGGGAACATGCTCTTCCTCTGGATCTTCGCCAACAATGTCGAGGACGTGATGGGGCGCTTCCGCTTTCTCGTCTTCTACTTCGCGGCCGGGTTCGCCGCCGCACTCACCCAGACGGTCGTGACACTGCATTTCTCGGGCACGGCGGCCGCCAGCATCCCGACCATCGGCGCGAGCGGCGCGATCGCCGGCGTCCTCGGCGCCTACTTCGTGCTCCTCCCCCACGCGCGCGTCGTGACGCTGCTCTTCGGCTTCCTGCCCGTGCCGCTCTCGGCGATGATCTTCCTCGGCGTGTGGTTCGTCTTCCAGCTCTGGCAGGGCGGCTTCTCACTCACGCATCCCGACGGGGGCGGCGGGGTCGCGTTCGCCGCACACGTGGGCGGATTCGTGCTCGGCATGCTGGCCGTTCGGCTCTTCCAGGTGCGGGCGCCGCTGCGCCCCCGCTGGTGAGCTTCGACGAGATCGTCGAGGCGGCCCTCGCCGAGCTGCCGCCCGAGCTGGCCCGCGGCCTCGAGAACGTCGCGATCGTGATCGAGGAGGAACGCGCCGACGATCCGGAGCTCTTCGGCCTCTGGGAAGCCGAGGACTACATGCCCGACAAGATCACCATCTTCCGGCGGCCGCTCGTGCGGAGCTTCCCCGACGAGGACGAGCTGCGGGAGGAGATCCGGATCACCGTTCTGCACGAATTGGCCCACTATTTCGGCATCGACGAGGACCGCCTCGACGAGCTCGGATACGGGTGACACACGCGGGAATAGCGGTTTCTCGTCCAGCGTTTGGAGAGGTATGCGAACGCTGAACCAGATCAAGCAGGAGATCGACAGCCTGTCGGATCGCCGGATCGAGGTCATGCGCGCGCTGTCCCAGGGATTCGACGCCACGCTCAAGGCCGAGCATCAAGAGCTCGAGGAGCAGATCGCGCAACTCTGGGAAGAGCAGCGCAACGCGCGCGCCATGCTGCGCTTCGGCGATCGTGACGTGATCATCCAGAGAGCCCGCCAGGAAGAGCGGCTCTCCCGCGCGGCCTAGGCCGCTTCCACGCACCTGACCCGGAACGCCCCGTGAGGGGCGTTCCGCATGCGGGGCTATGCTTCCGGCCTCCGGGGCGTTAGCTCAGCTGGGAGAGCGCCGCCTTTGCAAGGCGGAGGTCATCGGTTCGATCCCGATACGCTCCATCACCGGTCCGCGGTGCGTTGACTCGGTCTCGCCGTCGAACTAGCGTCGATGGCTCGATGGCCGAGACGGTGGATGTGCTCATCATCGGCGCTGGGCAGGCTGGGTTGGCCGTGAGTCACGAGCTCACCGCGCTCGGCATCGAGCACGTCGTGCTCGACCGCGGGCAGGGTCGCGCAGACGTGGCGGGACCGTTGGGAGAGCTTCTGCCTCGTGACGCCGAACGCGACGATCCGGCTACCGGGCGGCGCATACGCCGGCGACGACCCGGATGGGTTCCTGCGCAAGGACGAGATCGTCCGTCACTTCGAGCGCTGGGCCGGCTCGTTCGGCGCTCCCGTCCGCGAGGGCGTCACCGTCACGTCGCTCGAGGCGGCGGACGACGTCGGCTTCACGCTCCAGACCTCCGACGGCGCGTTTCGCGCGCGATCGGTCGTCGTCTGCTCGGGCGCCTACCAGCGGCCGCATCGACCGCCCGGCGTGTCGGCGCACGACGTCGTCGAGCTCGACGTCGCCGGCTACACGAACGAGGCCGCGCTCCCGCCCGGGCAAGGTGCTCGTGGTCGGCAGCGGCCAGACCGGCTGCCAGATCGCGGAGGAGCTGCACGAGGCGGGCAGGACCGTCGTCCTCTCGTGCGGCCGCGCGCCCTGGGCACCGCGTCGCCTGGACGGTCGCGACATCATCCTCTGGCTGATCGAGACCGGGTTCTACGACCAACGCGCGGAGGAGCTGCCGTCGCCGACGGCGCGCCTGATCGCAAACGTGCAGACCACCGGCCACGACGGCGGCCACGACCTGAACTACCGAGTCCTCCGCGCCGCCGGTGTGACCCTCGCCGGGCACTTCCTCGGCGCGGAGGACGGGCAGCTCCACTTCGCCACGGATCTCGCCGACTCGGTCGCCTTCGGCGATGCGCGATACGCCGACCTGCGCACGCTCATCCTCGACCACTGCGTCCGTAACGGCCTGGCCGCTCCGGAGCTCCCGGATCCGCCACCGTTCGATCCGGCCGCGCCCGAGCGCCTCGACCTCGACGGCTTCGGCGCGATCCTCTACACGTCCGGCTTCCGGCCCGACTACGCGATCCTGGATGCAGGTCGACGCCTTCGACGACATGGGCTTCCCGGTGCAGGAGAACGGCGCCAGCCCGACGATCCCCGGCCTCTATTTCTGCGGCGTCCACTTCCTGCGCAAGCGGAAGTCGTCGCTCCTGATGGGCGTCGGCGAGGACGCGGCGATCGTCGCCGAGTCGATCGCCGCCCGCCGGGCCTGACGGATCGGCAGTCCCTGCCGACGCGAGCCTCGCCGGCTTGCTGCGGACCCTTGACATTGGACACTGTTGTCTGATTTATTATCTCAGACACCATCGTCCAACTTATCGGGAGGCCCTCATGCACCACAAGAAGACCCAGAGCCACTCATCTCACACCGGCAGCAATCGCCCGCCGAGCCGGCGCAACGGGCTGCTGCTGCTCGTGCTGCTCGTCGCCCAGCTGATGGTGATCCTCGACATCACCGCCGTGAACATCGCCCTGCCGAGCCTCGCCAAGGACCTGCAGCTCAGCGGCTCGCAGATCAGCTGGACGATCACGAGCTACTCGCTCGTCTTCGGCAGCCTCCTGCTCTTCGGCGGCCGCGCAGCCGACCTGCTCGGCCGGCGCCGCCTCTTCCTGACCGGCCTCGGCGTCTTCACCGTGTCGTCGCTCGCCTCTGCCCTCGCCGGCACGGCCGGCGCGCTGTTCGCGGCCCGGGCGGGCCAGGGCCTCGGAGCCGCGATGCTCTCTCCGGCCGCACTGTCGATCATCACGACCTGCTTCCACGGCCACGCGAAGGCAAAGGCGCTCGCCGCCTGGGGCGCCGTCGGAGGCGCAGGCGCCGCGATCGGCGTCCTCGCCGGCGGGCTGCTGACCGAGTTCGCCGACTGGCGGATGATCTTCTTCGTGAACCTGCCCGTCGCCTTCGCGCTCGCCGTCGCGGCACTGAAGATCGTTCCAGCAGACGCCGAGAAGCCGCGCCTGCGCGGACTGGATCTGCGCGGCGCGATCCTCGCAACGGCGAGCCTGGGCGTCGATCGTCTACGCCATCACGCAGGGCGCAAGCGCCGGCTGGACTTCCACCCAGACGCTCGGATTCGCACTCGCCGGCGTGTCGGGTCTCGTCGTGTTCGCAATCCTCGAGACGCGCACCGAGCAGCCGCTCCTCGAGGTCGGGCGGCTCGCCGATCGTGCGGTCGGCGGCGGGCTCGTCCTGATGCTGGCGGCCGCCGGCTCGATCTTCGGCCTCTTCTACCTCTGCTCGGTCTACCTCCAGAACGTCCTCGGCACGAGCCCGCTGATGACCGGCCTGGCGTTCATCCCGCTCGCCCTCACCGCCGGAATCGGCGCTCACGCCGCCGGGCACGTCGTCGCCCGCCACGGAGTGCGCATGCCGCTCGTCTCGGCCTTCGCGATCGCCGCCGTCGGAATGGCGCTCCTCGCCCACGTCGGCGAGAACGGCACCTATCTCCGCAACGTCCTGCCCGGGATGCTGGTCGCCGGCTTCGGGCTCGGGATCGCCGTTGTCTCTGTCTCGATCGCGATCCTGACCGGCGTCACGCGAGGACGAGTCCGGGATGATCTCCGGCCTGAACTCGACCGGCCACGAGATCGGTGGGACGATCGGGATCGCGGTCTTCTCGACGATCGCGGCCGGCGCCGGCGGCGCGCTGGGCGGTGCGCAGGCGGCGACGGCGATCTCCCACGCGTTCATGGCAGCCGGGATCCTGACTAGTCTCGCGAGCCTGATCGCATTCGCCGTCCTGCCGCACGCCCGCGACTTCGTGCCGAAGCTCCGCCTCAACCCCGCCGCGATGCCCGTCCACTGAGATGGCAAAGCAGACGACATCCGCCGGAGCGCCGAGGCGCCGCCGCTCGGACGCGGATCGCAGCGTCCAGGCGATCCTCGCAGCGGCGCTCGCAGCGTTGGCGAGCGATCCCGATGCCAGCATGGCCGAGATCGCTCGCCGCGCGGGTGTCGTCCGCGCGACGATCTACGCGCATTTCCCGACGCGCGAATCGCTGCTCGACGCCGTCATGGAGCACGCGACCGCGCAGGTCGCTCAGGCAATCCGAGCAGCCGAGCCCGAGCGGGGCGAGCCGAAGGAAGCGCTCGAACGAGTGCTGCTTGCGACCTGGCAGCAACTCAGCCAGTTCCACAGCGTCCTCGGAATCAACATCAGCCGGCTCTCGACGAACGAGCTCCATCGCCGTCACCTGCCGATGACAACGCAATTCGTCCCGCTCATCGAACGAGGCCAGGCGGCAGGCGTCTTCCGACACGACGTCTCCGCGGTCTGGCTGATCGCCGTGATTCGCGCGATCGTTCACACGGCGAGCACCGAGCTGCAAGCCGGACGAATCTCGCAGGCCGACGTCGAGCGCACGATGCTCACGACCGCTCTCGCAGCGGTCATCAGCTCCGCGGAGCGGTAACGGCTGTGCCCGCAGCCGGGCCCGCCTGAGAAGAACCCTGAACCGGTGTCCGACGCGTCACGGCGCCGGGACACCAGTCGGGTTGAGAGTTCAGGCCGGGCAGTCGCCCGGCAGGAGCCGGTCGCTGTGCTCGGCGGCCCAGCGGGCGCCGTACTGGTCGCTCGTGTCGACGCCGTTCTTCGGGTCGGAGAGCAGATCGAGCTGCCCGTTATCCGTCTGATGCGGATTGCCGGCACCGACGTACGGTGCCTCCTTGTCGGAACCCACCTCATGGCACATGCCGTTCGGAAGGTAGAAGTGCGCCGCGTTGTGCGCGGATGCCGTCGTCGCACCGACGAGCGCGACGAGCAGCACGAAGAGCAGCGCAAGCTTGCGCATGGTGTCGCCTCCTTCAGTAGGTGCCCGGCGGCTCAAGGCGATCGGCCGCTGAGGACGCGCCAACGGTATGTCTTCGCTGATAGAACCGCAAAGGCCGAATCCGCATGGTCGGTATAACCTCAGGTGATGGATCTCGATGCACGGCTGCGCGCGTTTGCGGCGGTCGCCCGGACCGGCTCGTTCTCGCGAGCCGCCCAGGCGACGCACGTCAGCCAACCGGCGATCTCGAAGCACCTCGCGGGGCTGGAGACCGAGCTCGGCCTCCAGCTCGTCACCCGCGGGCCGAGCGGTACGACGTTGACGCCTCCGGGCCAGGTTCTCGCGGACTATGTGCTGCGTGCACAGGCGCTCCTCGCGAATGCAAGCCGCGCGCTGGCCGCCGGAGGCGATGCGCAGATCGGCACGCTCGCCTTCGCCGCTTCGGGCATCCCCGGGACCTACCTGTTGCCGGCGCCGCTCGCGGCCTTCCACGAGCAGCACCCGGCGGTCGAGATCGACTTCCGGCTCACCACGTCCGGCGGAGCGCTCGACCTCGTCCGCGGCCATGAGGTCGAACTTGGTGTCGTCGGCGGCATGACCGTTCCGCCCGAGCTCGAGAGCGAGCCGCTCGCGGAGGACGAGGTCGTGCTCGTCGGGCCGCCGTCGAGCGGCAGAACGCGCCTGCGACCGAAGGATCTCGAGCGGTGGACCTGGATCTCCCGAGAGGAAGGCTCGTCGACACGCGCCGCAGTCGAGGCTGCGCGCTGGCAGATCGGGCTCCGGTCGATGAGGACGCTCGAGCTGCCCTCGTGGGAGGCGGTCAAACTGGCCGTCTCGAGCGGTGCGGGCATCGCGGCGATCAGCCGCTTCGCCATCCCGCTCGAGCTACAGGCGGGAACGCTCACGGTGCTCGAGGTCCCGCGCTGGCGCCTCGCGCGAACGATCTCGATCGTGCGCGCCCGGAACGTTCCTCTGACCCCGCCGGCCGAGCGGTTCCTGCAGTTCCTGCGCGATGCTCGGCCCGTAGCCCCATTAGGCCCGTAGCCCATTGACTGGGCCGTCAAAACGGGAGTAGCGTCTCGCGGCGACAAAGCCAGCAGTTGGGGAGAACAGGGGGTAAGCCGCAATGCCTATTACCGTCCGGGTCGCCGTGCTCGCAGCCATCGTGCTTGCGTTTCCGGCGGCGGCCTTCGCAGGAACGTCGGCCGGCCAGCCGACGCCGACCAACCTCGACACCGTCGCCGACTCGACGCAGCTGACAGGCGTGCGCGTCGACCTGCCGCTCCCGAACTGTGCGGCGAACGCCCTGCGCTGCGACGACGTCTCCGTCCTCAACACACTCGACGGGTTCAACATCCAGCCGCGTCTGACGATCCCGTTCTCGGGGCCGATCGACCTCTCGACCGTCTCGAGCTCGAACATCTTCCTGATCGGGCCCGACGGCGCCATCGTCGGCATCGACCAGGCCGTCTGGGAGCCGCTGACGAACACGCTGCACGCCGAGAGCGCGGAGCAGCTCGATCAGGACTCGACGTATCTGCTGATCGTGACGCGCGGCGTCCATGACGCCACCGGCGAGCCACTCGACACGACGACCTTCCGCCACGACCTCAACTTCGGCCAGACGAAGGATCCCGCGCAGAAGGCGTATCGCAAGGCGCTGATCGACGCGCTGGACTCCGCGTTCGTCGCCGGCGTCCATAGTGACGACATCGCCGCGGCGAGCCTGTTCACGACGCAGAGCATCACCGCAATCTCGCAGAAGATCCGCGATCAGATCCGCAGTTCGCCGGGACCGCAGGCGAACTTCAACGTCGCGACCGGCGGAGCGCGTGCTGTCTTCGCGAACTCCCCCACGCTCCAGATCCGGCTCAACCGGCAGAACAGCGTCGCCGGCCCGCTGACCTCGTCGACGCTCAATCCGGGCATTCTCTTCCTGCCGACGAACTTCCCGGGCTCGGTCGGAACGATCGCGTACGGGTCGTTCCCGTCGCCGAACTACGAGGACGCCTCGCAGGCGTACCCGCCCGTCGGCACGCGCACCGGCGTCCCGGCGGTGCAGCGGATCGAGAACCTCGTCTTCACGCTCTTCGTCCCGTCCGGCACGGCTCCCGCCGGCGGCTGGCCGGTGGCGATCTTCGGTCACGGCTTCACCGACTCGATGAACGGCGCACCGTGGGCCGTCGCGGCATCGCTCGCGCGCGCCCACATCGCGACGATCGCGATCAACGTCGTCGGACACGGCGGCGGAGCGGCAGGCACGTTCACCGTCAGCCGCCCGGGGCTGCCGACGCTGACGCTGCCCGCAGGCGGCCGCGGGATCGACCAGGACCACAACGGCACGATCGACTCGACCGAGGGCGTCAGCGCCGCGAACGGCTCGATCGTCTCGAACCGTGACGGCCTCCGCCAGACGGTGGTCGACCTCGTCCAGCTGACGCACATGCTGCAGGGCGGCGTCGACGTCGACGGAGACGGCACGCCCGACCTGAGCACCTCTCGGATCTACTACTCCGGCCAGTCGTTCGGCGGAATCTACGGCGTCGAGCTGCTCGGTCTCGAGTCGACGATCCACGCCGGCGTTCCGAACGTCGCGGGCGGCCCGATCGTCGAGATCGCCCGGCTCTCGCCGAGCTTCCGCGGCCTCGTCGGGCTGTCGCTGCTCGCGCGCGGCCTCTACAACGCGACGCCCGTCAACGGCATCAACTTCAACGAGAACATGCCGTTCAAGGGTCAGCCGCTCGTGGTCGACACGGTGAACGGCGCCGAGGCGATCCAGAGCTTCCTGGACGACTCCGAATGGGCGCAGCAGGCGGGCAACCCGGAAGGCTGGGCGCCGTACATCTCGATGCCCGTCATCTACCAGTTCGCACGCGGTGACAAGACCGTGCCGAACCCGACGGCGAGTCGCGTGATCCATGCCGGTCACCTCGAGAGCCGGACGACGCTCTTCCGGAACGACCTGACGAACCCGCTCTTTGGCACGAGCTCCAACCCGCACACGTTCCTGACGAACATCCTCGGGCCCGGGCAGACCTTCGCCTACGAGGCCCAGGACCAGATCGCGACCTTCTTCGCAAGCGACGGGGCGACGATGGTCGACCCGGACGGTGGGCTGCCG
>CAVZYK010000003.1:0-39002 GCA_963779505.1 uncultured Actinomycetes bacterium
CGAGCATCTTCTCGGTTGCGCGCAGGACACCGCCGACGTCGCGCGCGCCCCAGGCGTCGGTCAGGTCCCAGGGCGGCGAGGTCGCCCGCGGCGCGACGAGCGCGTCGACGTCGTCTTCGCTTACACGATCCCCGTTCGCCCACGTGGCGATCTTGTCGACCTCGCCCGAGAGCTCGTAGAGATCGTCGCCGACCAGCTCGGCGAGCCGCCGGCAAGCCTCGGGATCTGCGGTCGTCTTGTGCAGCTTGAACTGATCGGCGATCCAGCGTACGACCGCCTTCGAGGCGACGTCGTAGAGCAGGACGTCACCCGGCCCAGCGACTGCCTTCGCGATCGGCGCGTCCTTCTTCAGCTCGCCGCCGACGAGCGCGAGCGTCGTCCCCGGCGCCGGTGACTTGAGATAGGCAGCGATCGCCTTCGCCTCGGGCGGCTTCCAGACGTCGACGTTCTCGACCACGATCAGGCGTGAGCCGGAGCCGAAAAGCCCCAGCGCATTGCAGGCGGCGACCGTGTCGTCGCCTGTCGTGGTCAGCGCGTCGTGCAGCTCGACGGCGTCGGCGTCGAAGCGCCCGCGCAGCCGGGCGACCGCCCGGTCGACCTTCGGGCGGTCGCTGCCTGCGATCAGATAGGCCGGCTGAAGCTCGTCCGCCATCGCCACCAAGCATAGGCACCGCACCCGAGGGCGCAGACGGCTGCAACCGCCGCGCCGCGGCCCCTCGCCTGGGCGAACGGAGCGGCTGCGACGAGCCGGGCGCAACCGGCCGTGTAGGCGGCGATCCAGCCGTTCAGCCAGGCGAGAGCGACCGCGAGCGGCGGCGCCACCGGCGCGACGACGGCGGTGACGAGCGCCAGCCCGAGCAGCGCTCCGACCACCGGCTCGACGAGTGCGTTCGCGACGACGCCGAGCAGCGGTACTTGCCCGAACTGCAGCCAGAGGATCGGCGCGGTCGCGGCGCTGCAGGCGACCGAGATCGCGACGATCGCGCCGAGTTTGCGCGGGACGGGGTACCCCTCGAGCACCTGCAACGTCGGCCCGACGACGAGGAAGATCGCGGCCACGGCGGCGAACGAGAGCTGGAAGCCGGGGTCGAAGAGGGCGTACGGGCTCCACGCGAGGAGTACCGCGGCCGCGAGCAGCAGGATGTGCCACGGGTCGCGCTCGCGCGACACGAGCCACGCGACCGAGACCGCGACGCCGGAGACCGCCGCCCGGATCACCGACGGTTGCGGCCCGACCGCGAGCACGTAGGCCAGGATCGCGGCGATTGCCGCCACGTGCGCCCAGCCGCGCGGCAGCCCACAGGCGCCCGCGAGCGCAAGCATGCCTCCCGCGAGCAGTACGACGTTCGCACCCGAGACGGCGAGTAGGTGGTAGAGCCCGGAGCGGCGGAAGCTCGTCTTCAGGTCGTCGTCGAGACCGGCGTCGTCACCGAGCACCACCCCCTCGAGGACCGCGCGCCGTTCTCCCGTGAGACCCGGTGCCGAGGAGCGGCGGAGCCAGGCCCGCAGCCGGTCGGCGGCACCGCCGAGCCCGCCGCGGCGGCCGACGACGTGCCACTCGTCGACGTGCAGGACCACATGAATGCCCTGCCGTCGCAGCCAGGTCCGCTCGTCGAAGCCGCCGTCCGGCCCGCGCGGCAGCTTGACGACCGCGAGCAGGCTCAGGATCGCGCCCTGCGGCGGGGAGCGGCCGGACGCGAGCTCGAGCTGCACGCGCTCGCGCAGAGGACGCTGGTCGAAGCGAATGGCGCGGGCAGGGACACGCTGGCTGAACCGCCCGACTCGAGCTTCGCCCGTGACGACGACGCGCAATCGTCCTGCCGTGCCGACGGCCGGCAGCAGCGCGCTGCGGTCGAGCGCGGCCAGGCGCAGTCCTCCCCACGCCCAGCCGAGCAGCCAGACCCCGGCGACGACGATCGCGAGCCGCCGAGCCGGAGACGGTACGAGCAGGCACCCAGCGGCGAGCACGAGCGCAGCCGCCGTCAGCGCGGGTACGGGCGGCGACGGGCGGACGACGGCCGTTGCAGCGAGCCCGGCCACCGCAGCGGCGAGCGCCAGCTCGGCGGGAAGCACCAGGCCTCACGGGACGACCAGCCCCTTGAGCTGCGCGAGGCGCGCCGGGCCGATGCCGGGAATCGCATCGAGACCCTCGACGGACGTGAACGGCCCGTGCTCCTGGCGGAAGGCGATGATCTTCTCGGCTGTCACCGGCCCGATCCCCGGCAGCGTGTCGAGCTGCTCGACGCTCGCCGCGCTGAGCGAGACGGGCGCACCCGGCGCGGCCGCGCCGGCACCGGCCGCGGTCGCGGCGCCCGGCGAGCCCCGCGCCGCGACGACGACCTGCTGCCCGTCGACGACGCGCGCCGCCAGGTTGACCGCGCTGCGGTCGGCGCGACGCGCGAGCCCGCCGGCCTGTGCAACCGCGTCGGCGACACGCGCGCCGTCGGCCAGGTGGTAGAGCCCCGGTTCGCGCACCGCGCCGACCACGTCGACGACGATCGGCCGTGCCGCAGGGTGCGGAGTCGCGCGCGGCCGAACGGGCGCCACCTGCAGGGGTGTCGCCGCGGCACCACCGCCGTGCTGGCGCACCACGAGCACGCCGGCCACGAGTGCGAGCGCGAGCGCGGCGAGCAATCGGCGCTGGGTGACCGAGAGCGTGAGCTGAGGCATCGCTGCTCAGGCTGCCCGCAGCAATGTCACGTGTGGGAAACCGCTCTGTGCCGATTGTGTGCCGAAGAGTTCGAGCGCGTTCAGCCGGGAGCGACGACTGAGCGCTGCTCGCCGTCCCAGCGCCAAACCGCACCGGGCATGAGGTGCGTGCCCCCGACCCAGCGGTCGATCCCGAGCAGCTCGACCCGGTCGGCCTCTCCGTCGAGCACGCGGCGTCCCGCCGCGGTCAGCGCGAGCTCGACCGCTCCGCTCTCCGGATCACGCGCAGCAACCGGCGGCACCGGCCCGCCGGCCGCCGACTCGACCAGGCGAACGTCGCCGCGTCCGAGCTCCCAGAGCGCGCGGTAGACCCAGGTGTCTCCGTGGAACGGCGCGTCTTCGAGCTCCTGCGAGGCAATGTACGCCCGCCCGCGACGACTGCGGCCCGCCCGCGAGCACGTGCAGCAACTGACGCTCGGTGCGCGAGAGGCCGTCGCGGAGCGCAGGCAACTCCTCGACGAAGCGCGCCAGCGCCGCGGCAAGGAACGGCATCCCGTCGATCGCCGACACGGCGCGCTCTGCAAGCGCACGCGGATCGTCCGCCCGCACGTCGGCCCAGATCGCCGAAGCGTCGGCGAGCAGCGACGGCGCAACCGGCGCCCGCTGCGGCCAGAGCGTCTCGAGCTCGTCCGAGGAGAGCTCACCGAGGCCGCGGAAGGCGGGCCGGCCTGGGAACGAGCCGACCTGCACGAGCTCGAGCGTCTCGTGCGGCGCGCCGGCGCTGTGCACGAGCGCGAGCACGTCGAGCAGCTGCAACTGGTCGTAGAGGTCGTGCTCGAACCAGAGAACCACCGAACGTCCGGCGCGCAGCGCGGCGAGAAGCTCATCGTCGCGCGCACGGAACGCACCCGCGAGCGACGTCCGCGAACCCCACCCCGTCGCAGCGAGAAACGCAACACGCGCGTCGAGGAACGCCGCCCGCGACGCGAGCGGCAGCGGACCTTCGTGCAGAGCGTCGCGCCACGGCAATGCGTTGCCGCCGAGCGACGTGCGCTCGAGCGTGTGCGCCGCGCTGTCGCCGTTCGTGACGTGCAGCGGCTCGAGGCTCACGTCACCCGGTCGCCGCTAGACGACGATGTTGACGAGCTTGTCGGGCACGACGATCACCTTGCGCTCCTCGCCTTTCAGGTGCGCCTGCACCTTCTCGGAGGCACGAGCGCGCGCCACCAGCTCATCCTCGGACAGCCCGGCCGGCACCTCCACGCGGTCGCGCACCTTGCCGTTCACCTGCAGCACGAGCTCGACGGTGTCGCGCTTCAGCATCGCTGCGTCGAAGGTCGGCCACGGCGACTCCCAGAGCCGCTCGTCGTGGCCGAGCACGCCCCACAACTCTTCGGCGACGTGCGGCGTGTACGGCTGCAGCACCGACACGGCCGTCTCTGCCGCGAAGCGCGCAGCGGGATCGTCCGGCGCCTTCGACAGCGCGTTGACGAGCTCCATCACAGCGGAGATCGGCGTGTTGAAAACGAAGCGACGGTCGATGTCGTCGGTGACGCGCGCGATCGTCTCGTGCGCCTTGCGCGCGAGCGGCGTGTCGACGCCTTCCGGCGACTCGGGCTGCGTGGCCGCCTCGTGCACCACGCGCCACAGGCGGGCGATGAACCGCACCGTCGCGGGGATGCCCTCGGGCGACCACTCGATGTTCTGGTCGGCAGGCCCCTGGAAGAGGATGTAGACCCGCACCGCATCCGCGCCGAAGCGGTCGATCAGCTCGTTCGGGTTGACGCCGCCCTGCGACTTCGACATTCGCTTGCCGCCCTGCTGCACCCACCCCTGGTGGAACAGCCGCTGGAACGGCTCGCGGAAGCCGAGCATGCCCCAGTCGTTCATCGCCTTGACGAAGAAGCGCGAATAGAGCAGGTGCCCCTTCGCGTGGTCGATGCCGCCGATGTACTGGTCGATCGGCAGCCAGTAGTCGACGAGCCTCCGGTCGAACGGCGCATGGTCGTTGTGCGGGTCGGTGTAGCGCAGGAAGTACCAGGACGAGTCGACGAATGTGTCCATCGTGTCGGCCTCGCGCAGCGCGGGCCCGCCGCACTTCGGGCACGTCACGTTCATGAACTCGGCGTTGGAGGCGAGCGGCGGCTTGCCCTTCGGCCGGTAGTCGTCGACCTCCGGCAAGAGCACCGGCAGTTCGTCCTCAGGCACCGGAACGATGCCGTCGTTCGGGCAATGGATGACCGGGATCGGAGCGCCCCAGTAGCGCTGCCTCGAGAAGCTCCAGTCGCGGAGGCGGAAGTTGATCGCGGGCTTCGCCTTCCCGTGCTCCGACAGCCACGCGACGATCGCCGGCTTTGCCTCCTGCGCGTCCTGCCCGCTGAACTGGGCCGAGGAGATCAGCTTCCCGTCGTCGTCGATCACCGGGACGACCGGCAGGTCGTACGCCCGTGCGAACTCGGCGTCGCGCTCGTCGTGTGCGGGGACCGCCATGATCGCCCCGGTGCCGTACTCCATCAGCACGTAGTCGGCAACGTAGATCGGGATCTGCTCGCCGTTCACCGGGTTCGTCGCGTGACGGCCGGTGAAGACACCCGTCTTCTCGCGCTGCTCGCGCTCCTCCGTCGGGCGCGCTGCGGCGATCCGAGCGTAGGAACGCACCTCTTCGTTGTCTCCGGCGAGCACGTCGACGAGCGGCGACTCGGGAGCGACGACGAAGAACGTCGCGCCGAACAGCGTGTCGGGACGGGTCGTGAAGACCGGGATGTCGATGTCGAGCTCCTCGACGCGGAACAGCACCTCCGCCCCTTCGGAGCGGCCGATCCAGTCGGTCTGGATCTTCTTCGTGCGCGCGGGCCAGTCGATGATCGCGAGGTCGGCGAGCAGCTCGTCGGCGTAGTCGGTGATCTTGAAGAACCACTGCGCCATGTTCCGCGCCTCGACGATGTTCCCGCAGCGCCAGCAGCGGCCGTCGACGACGTGCTCGTTCGCGAGCACTGTCTGGTCGAACGGGCACCAGTTGACGGGCGCCTCCTTGCGGTAGATCAGCCCGTGCTCGAGGAACTTCAGGAAGAGCCACTGCGTCCAGCGATAGAAGGTCGGCTCATGGGCGGACACCTCGCGCTGCCAGTCGATGGCCCATCCCATGCGGCGCATCTGGACGCGGATCGCCTCCATGTTGCGCTCGGTGATCTCGAGGGGGTGACCGCCGTCCTTGATCGCGGCGTTCTCGGCCGGCAGGCCGAACGAGTCGAAGCCCATCGGCCGCAGCACGGTGAAACCGTGACGTCGCTTGAAGTGCGTGACGACGTCACCCAGCGTGTAGTTGAGGACATGCCCCATGTGCAGGCTGCCGGACGGATACGGCAGCATCTCGAGCATGTAGAAGTGCGGGTCGGCCTCGCCGCCCGGTTGCGGGTCGTCGACGTGGAAGGACTGCTCGTCCTCCCAGACCGACTGCCACTTCTGCTCGATTGAGTGTGCGTCGTAGTCGTCCATACGTCCCTTGAAATGAAAAAGCCTCTCGATCGAGAGGCCGGGGGAGGCTACCGCGGCGGGCGCCGCGTGACTCCCTGAGTCAGGTAAGAAGCAGGTTCACAGCCCGCAGTGTAACGATGGGCTTCGCATGCAGCCACTGACCGACAGCTCCGTTCCGCGAACTGCTTCCCGACGCCGCCGGCGTCGAGGACGGCGAGCTCGTGCTCGGCGGCGTGCGCGCCACGGAGCTCGCCCGGGAGTTCGGGACGCCGGTCGTCGTCTACGACGAGGCGACGCTCCATGCCCAGGCTCGCGCGTACGCAGCCGCGGCCCCCGGCGCGCTCGTCGTCTACGGCACGAAGGCTTTTCCGTCGGTGGCGGTGCTGCAGCTCTTCGCCGCGGAGGGGCTCGGCGCGGACGTCTCGACGGTCGGCGAGCTCGAGTTCGCGCGGCGTGCCGGTATCCCCGGCGACCGGCTCGTGATCCACGGCAACAACAAGGAGGACGAGCTGCTGCGAGGGTCGGTGGAAGCCGGGGCGCTGATCGTGCTCGACTCGCTCGACGAGCTCGAGCGGGCACGCGCGCTCGGCGCGAAGCGCTGTCTGATCCGAGTCACGCCGGGCATCGAGGCCGACACGCACGAGGCGGTCAAGACCGCGCACCACGGCTCGAAGTTCGGCCTGCCGCCGGACGACGCGATCGAAGCGCTGCGGCGGCTGCCCGAGTGCCTCGGCCTGCACGTGCACGTCGGCTCGCAACTGATGCATTTCGGCGCCGCGTTGATGACGGTCGACTGGGTCGCCCAGTTCGCGGCACGCGCGCGGCTCGAGCTCGATTGGACGCCTCAGATCGTCGACCTCGGCGGTGGCCTCGGCGTCCGCCACGTGGTCGAGGAGCCGTCCTTCACGGTCGGCGAGTTCGTCGGCGGCCTCGTCGGCGAGCTCGGACGTGCCTTCCAACTGCAGAGCCTCCCCGCCCCCTCGCTCGTGCTCGAGCCCGGCCGCTCGCTCGTCTCACGGGCGGGCGTGACGCTTTACACCGTCGGCGTGATCAAGCGCGCGAGCGCCGCGACGACGTACGTGACGATCGACGGCGGGATGTCGGACAACCCGCGGCCCGCGATGTACGGCGCGCGCTACACGGCGCTGCTCGCGAATCGCGCCGCCGAGCCGCCGACCGCCGCCTACGCCGTCGCCGGCAAGCACTGCGAGTCGGGAGACGTGCTGATCGAGCGCGTCGAGCTGCCCGCACCTGTGCGCGGCGACCTGCTCGCCGTGCCGGTCACCGGCGCGTACACGCTCGCGATGAGCTCGACCTACAACGCCGTCCCGCGCCCGCCTGCGGTGCTCGTCTCTGACGGCCAGGCGCGGTTGATCAGGCGGCGCGAGAGCGTCGACGACCTGCTCGCGTACGAGGCTTAGCTCACCAGGCGCGCCAGGACACGCGCGAGAGGAACAGCCCGTGCCCGCCGCGGGTCGTGCACGTGAGGCCCGTGAGCCGGGAGCGACAGGTGTACGGCCCCTGTCGCCAGACGCGCCCGTAGGCGAGCGTCCGCAGCGCCGGCCGGTCGCGGCCGTCGTAGAGGATCCCGCCCGAGCAGACGACGTGCGCACGTCCCCGATCCGGAAGCTGGAAGCCGTGCCAGTCGAGTCCGGTCGGTGGCGCGATGCAGCGGCGTTGCAGCGCTCCGGTATAGGACGCGCGCCGGATCGTGCAGAGCAGGTTGGAGTGCGCAGTCGGCCGCACCGGGCACGACGAAGCAGCGGATGTTGCCCGACGGCGTCCGGACGCCGGGAAGCGGCGCGGCAGGTGCTGCGGCCGCGAACGCAGCAGCGACAAGCAGAAGCAAGAGCGCACGAGTGACCATGGACCGCATTCTCTGCCTAGTCGACGCCCGGCGCGAACGCGCAGTGCTGGCCAGGCGCGGGCGGGTCGAGGGCGAGCAGCTCAGGCACCGAGACGGCGCGCATGCCTCGGAGCCGGATTGCACGCAGGATGGCCGGCAGCGCCTGCACGGTCCACGGATGGAGGTCGTGCATGAGCACGATCGCCCCCGGGCGCAGCCCGGCGAGCACGTGGCGCGTGACCGATCGCGCGGTCGCCTTCGGATGGTCGTCGCCCGATACGACCGACCAGAACACCTCGACGAGCCCGAGCGACCGAGCGATCTCGTCGGTTCGCGCGTTGTGCTGCTCGTAGGGCGCCCGGAACAGCTTCGGCCGCCAGCCGAGCTGCGCCTCCATCAAGGCCTGCGTGCGTGCGAGCTCGAGCCACGCCACCCAGCGCGGGATCTCGGTCAGCCGCGGGTGCGACCACGAGTGGTTGCCGACCACCCCGAGCTCGGTCTCGGCCCGCGCGACGTGCGGCCATTCGGCGAGGCGGTTGCCGACGAGGAAGAAGGTCGCGTGCGCTCCGGCTGCACGCAATGTGTCGAGCAACTCGCCCGTCAGAGGCCCCGGGCCGTCGTCGAAGGTGAGCGCGACGGCGTTCGAGCGGCCGGCGCCGCAGTAGACGGGCTCGCCCCGGGCGGCGGCCTGCGCGACGGCCCGGCGCTGCTCCCACTGCAACGGCACATGCGGGCGGCGGTACGGCTCCGGCCCCACGCGCGACGCGAAGGCGAGCGGCACCGCGATGAGCGCCGCGAGCAGGAGCAAAGCGATGCGGCCCACGGCGCCGATCGTACTCGCGCTCCAAGACTGCACCCGAACGCGCGCTAGATCAGTCTCTCTTCGGGTTCCAGATGACCTCCCAGAGGTGGCCGTCCAGGTCGCGGAAGTAGCCGGAGTAGATGCCCCACGGCCGATCGCGCGGCGTGGTGACAGCCGCCCCGGCGGCTCTGGCCCGCTCGATCAAGTCATCGACCTCGGCGCGGCTCTGCACGAGTTGCCCAAGGCTGAACTCGCCGGGGCGCGCCGGTCCGGTGGGAATCGCTGCGTCCTTCGCGAGGTCACTGCGGCCGTACAGACTGAGCAACAACCCACTCTCGAGCTCGAGCACGGCGACGGCGCCATTCGCGCCGGATTCCTCGTCCGTCCACTCTGTCCCGATGACGCCGCCCTTGGACTCGAAGCCGAGCCCGTCGCGATAGAACCGCAGAGCCCGCTCGAGATCCTCGACGGCCAACGTGATGACATCGACACGCGGCTCCACGGAGCAAGGCTATCGGTGGCGGGCCGTTGGATTTGCTGTGGGTTCGGCCCGCAAGCCGCGTCAATTCAATCCTCGTTGAGCTTGAGTTCCCATCCGCCGAGCTGTTCGACCGGAGCAAAGCCGAGGCTCGCGTAGCACTCGATTATCTCTTCCGTGTCTCCCCATGAGTCGAGGTCGATCGGACCAGGCCCAAGAAGCGCACACGCTCCCGAGAGAAGTCGTAGATAGTTGTGCGGGGCGCGAGCGCCTGCCACGAGGCCGGGGCCGTCGACTAAACGCTCAGAGACAACGACCCTGCAGAGCCCGATCGGCTCGTCGTCGTCGTAGAGACCGAGCACGATCGCGTTGTCTGGCGGAGCCGCGTCCGCGGCCACGTGTTTGTGGCCCCAGAGGCCGCGGTACGCACGGTCGAGGGTTTTCGCATAGTCCTCTGCTGCAAGGGCCGGGAGCGGTTCTCCGACACCCGGGGAGTCCGCGTGGAGACGTGTGTAGCCGCAGGTGCGCGTGAACCCGAGCGAGGACAGATCGAGATTCGTGTGCACCCAAAGCAGCTGTGCACCGCTCGTTTGCACGTCCTGGATCAGAGTGTCCAGTTGCTCGCCCACGACATCTGTTTCAGCGACCCGGTCGCCCTCCGACGTCACGGCCATCGACCACTTACGAGCCATATCGGAGAGCGTACGACACTCCCCGGGCAAGAAGCTCGTCGGGGCGAGCGTTCCGCGATGACGCCTGCCGTTCCGAATCTGGTTCGCTCGTTGAACCAGGTTCGAGAGTCTGCTCGACAGCGCGAGGCGGTCCCGACTCGGGAACCTGGTTCACTCCCCGAATCACGTTCCGGGATTGTCCCCTGAGAAGCTGCGGAGGGTCAGTTGCAGTAGAGGCTCCAGGCGAGCTTGCCGGTCGCGTCCCAGAACGCCTCCTCGGCGGCGACCGTGGTCGGGTGGCCGTTGGCGCAGACGACCACTTGCCGTTCACCGTCCTCGCTCGAGAGCGCGACGGCCGTGTAACCGACGGAGAAGCCGAGATGTCCCCAACTGGATCCGCACGGCGAACGCCGCCTGTCCATCAACGCCGTGATCTCGCCGATGCCCAGTCCGTAGCGGTCCGTCTCCTCCCAGTCGGACTCGACGGCGTCGAGCATCTCCCGGCGGAGGTCGGCGGGAAGCAGCTCGCCTCGGAGCTGTGCGCGGAGCATCGTGACAACGTCGCCGGCGGTCGAAACGATGCCGCCTCCGGCGCGGTAGAACGGAAGGTCGAGCTCGGTGACATCGACAGGCCCCGGCCCGCCGGGCAAGATCGGGTTGTCGGGCGCCAGGTAGCCATGCGCGCACGCGCCACGCAGCGGACCTTCCACCAGATCGGTCTGCTGCAGACCCAGCGGCCCGAAGACGCGTTCGTGGAGCGCATCGCGCAGCCCCATGCCTGTTGCCGCCTCGACGACGAGCCTGAGCACGATGTAGTTGCTGCCGTGATACGCCCACCCCTTGCCCGGTGGAAACAGACGCGGCTTCTCCAGAACCAGCTGCAGCTCGTCGCGAGGCCCGAGCTCCCAGCGATGGGCCGGATCCCGCCGATACGGCTCAAAGAACAACACCATGTCGACGTTGAAATCGTCGAGACCGCTCGTGTGATTCAGGAGCTGGCGGATCGTGACGCCCTCGACAAACGGCGCTGCCTCCCCGTCGAGGTCGAGTAGACCGTCCGCGACGAGTTGGAGGACGAGGGACGCCACGAAGATCTTCGTCACGCTTCCGATGCGGAAGCGATGCTCAACGGTCAGCAACTCGCCGGTCGCCAGGTCCGCGAAGCCGGCCGCTGCCTCCGCTCGACCCTCCGGCCCTAGGGCCACCACCGCCACCCCCGGAACACCGGTCGCGACAACCGCCTCAAGCTGATCCTGAATCGCTGACACGGCTCAGAGCGAGCCTAACCCAGCTACGAAGCGAGCTCCTGAAGCGTGCGGGAATGACGCCGGACGGGGCGACCTAGATCGAGCTCTCGGAGGAGATGCTCCAGGGTGAGGACGCCGCCGTGGGGCCAAGTGTTCCGCGATGCCGTCTGGGCGGCGGTGTACTCGGGATGATCGAGCTAGATTCGAAATATGACGGCGCTCGTGGTGAGATCTGCAGACGACAGCGACGTCGAGGCGATGGCCGCGATCTACGTCAACGCGGCGCGGGCCGGGTGGGCGCACATCTTCGACGAGCCGAATCTGAAAGCCATTGAACCGCCCGCTGATCGTCTCCGCGCCGAACTCACGTGCACCGACTCCCGCCAGCAGCTGCTCGTCGCAGAACGGGAAGAGCGAGTGATCGGCTTCGCGGTCGTCCGGCCGTCTCGAGACGCGGACGCCGACAGCGTCCGGGTGGGCGAACTCGACCAGTTCTATTGCGATCCACCAACATGGGGCCAAGGGGTCGGCCGCCAGTTGATGGCTGTGGCGATCGAGACTCTCCGCGAGAATCGCTTCACAGAGGCAACTCTCTGGGTAGCCGAGTTCAACCATCGTCCGAGACGCATCTACGAGGCCGCGGGATGGATGATTGAGGGAGCGACGCGGGACAAGTCGTGGCGCGGGACCAACGTTCGAGATCTGCGCTACCGAATCACGCTATAACGCAGCCTGCATCCGCATTCTTCTCTTCGACGACGTACCTGTTGCGTGGGCCGGTGTTCCGGAATGACGCCTGACGCTAGGGTCGCGGTGTGAGCCAGTTCGGGCACATCGACCTGCGGGTAACGGATCTCCCGGCGGCGCTCGCCTTCTACGACCAACTGCTTCCGGCACTCGGGTTCAGCGAGCGATACCACGGCGAGACGTGGAAGGTCTGGGCAACGACGGAGCCGCTTCCCTCGACGGCGTATTTCGCGGTCACAGAAGAACGAGGTCACGTCGCGAACAGCAACCGCATCGCCTTCTGGGTGCCCAGCGATGCTGAGGTGAACGGCGTCACGGAAGTGGCGCGCGGGGCAGGGGCTATGACTGTGAGCGGCCCCAAGCCGATGCCGTATAGCCCCGGCTACTACGCGTCGTTCTTCGCCGATCCCTCAGGGAACCTGCTGGAGATCTACGTTCGCCCCGAGTGATGGCTCGCGTTCGTCGGGCACACTCTCGATTGCGCGAGCGTCCTTACGCCGGATGCCTACATGCGGGACTTCAGAGCCAGCACGTTCGCGACGAACGGCTTCGTGATGTTGTAGGGGCCGTGTGCGCGCACCGCGCGCTCGCCCTGGTACCAGCCGGCGAGCGCCAGCCGCTCATCGCCGTTGAAGGCGTCCAGCAGGTGTTTCAGGTAGCGAACGCCGACCTCGACGTCCCCGTCGACCGTGTGTGCGATCGGCTTGCCGGCGAGGACGTTCTCCACGTACTCGCGCGTCGTCGGCAGGGTCTGCAGCACACCGCGTGCGCCGGCCGACGAGATGATCGAGGTCTGGAAGCCGGACTCCATCCACGCGAGCGCGCGTACGAGATGCGTGTCCACGCCGAGCGCAAGCGCCCAGTGATCGAGCAGCGCGCGCACGTCGATCGATTGTGACGCGAGCGCGGGCCGCGTGACCGCGGCAACCGTGACGGCGCGGGCGACGGCGGAGGGGATGCGCAGGCGCTGGCCGATGATGATCGGCTTCATGATGTCGAGGTTGTTCGTTCGCGCGAGCGCCGCGACCGTCGTCTTGTGACGCGAGGCGATCGACGTCAGCGAGTCACCGGTGCGCACGACGTAGACCGACGACACCGTGACGGTCTTCGCGCGCACGGGCACACGGTCGCGCTTGACGATCGCCGTGAGCGTGCGCGGGCCGACGACGGCGTCCGCACGAAGGTGCAGCGAGCGCTGGTAGCGCTTCAGCGCAGCGGCGGTCTCCTTGCCCAGATAGCCGTCGAGCGCGCCGCTGTACGCGCCGCGCTTGGTGAGCAGGAACTGCAGCACGGAGACGTCCCAGCCGAAGTCGCCCCGACGCAGCGTGCGCGAGCCGAAGAGCGGGCGACCGAGCGGCCCGAGCGCGATGCGCGTGTGGACGTCGGCGACGCCGACCCGCAGATGCTTGCGGTGCTGGAAGGCGTGCACGGCCGCGGCGGTCTTCGGGCCGGCGATCCCGTCGATCTGGGACAGGTACAGCCCGTGTGCGCGCAGCGCGACCTGCAGGCCCGCGATCTGCGGGTTGCCGGCGGCGTGCGCTGCGGGCGCCAGGAAGGCCGCAGCGAGGGTGATGACGGCAAAGCGACGCACGAGCCGGGACCTTTCGGCCCGGCCTTGCGGCTTCCTCCGTGACCTACGCGCGAATTACGGTCGCATCGAGCGACGCAGCGAGATCGACGGCGTCGCCTTCGAGCCGAAGCGCGGGCACGTCGACCATCGGCCAGCGACCCGCAAGCGCGAGGCGGGACCCTGCCGCGATCGCGGCCAGCTCCTCGACCGGCGCAGGCTCGCGGAGGCGCGAGCTCGCGAGCACGACGAGCTCGGGGCGCTCTGCGGCCGCCGTGGACGCGACCACCTGCAACGGCGTATCCGCGCCGAGAAAGAGGATCCTCCACCCCCGTTCCCGCAAGGCAAGGCCGAAGACGACGAGCGGGAGGTCGTGCAGGTCGCCCGGCGCGCAGGCCAGCAGGGCGAGCGGCCCGACGCCCTGGCCCCACCGCGACGCGAGCGCGAGCAGGCGTCCACGCAGGAGATGCGCGGCGAAGTGCTCCTGCGCGACCGATACCTCGCCGCGCGCCCAGCCATCGCCGATCTCCCGCAACACCGGCTGGATCGTCTCGCGGAGGACTCCCTCGACGGACAGGCGGGAGAAGAGCTTGTCCAGCAGGTCGTTCGCCCGCTCTCCGTCGAATGCGAGCAGCGCCGGCAGCAGCTCCTCGCTGCGCTCGAGCGGTACCAGCGCCGCGCGGGCTGCCTCCGCGGCGGCGAGGCCGTGGGAGAGCCCGGTACGCATCCGCTCGACACGGGCGGCGTCCTCCTCGCCATAGAGACGGAAGCCGCCCGCGGTGCGTTCGGGACGGAGCAGGCCGTAGCGGCGTTCCCAGGCACGCAACAGATCGACGCTCGTCCCCGTGCGCCGCGCCAGCTCACCGATCCGGTACATGGCCGCACCGTAACAGAAGTTGGACAGAAACTTGACAAAGCCGAATGGGAGCCGCTACTCTCGCTCGGACAAAACCTGGACAACACTGAGACAGAAGGAGGTCGGAATGAAGAAGCTGGACCTTGCCGTGCTGGCGCTGCTGATCGTCGGCGGCCTCAACTGGGGCCTCGTCGGGATCGCGAAGTTCGACCTCGTCGCCGCGCTCGCAGGCGGCCTCGAGTTCGGCGAGACCAACTGGTTCTCGCGCGCCGTCTACTGCCTCGTCGGCGCCGCCGCCGTCGTCGCATTGATCCGGCTGCCTGCCGTCGCACGCGGCGAGCAGCGCACTACCGCCCACGCCCACTGATCGGAGAAGGAGCAATCAACATGCTGAATCGCATCGCACTCCTCGTCGTCGTCGTCCTGGCGGCGGCACTCGCCGGCACCGCCACCGCGTCACCCACGATGGCGAAGCCGAACGTCGTCCAGGTCGCCACCTCGGCCGGCCAGTTCAAGACGCTGGTGGCGCTCGTCAAGCAGGCGGGCCTCGCGGGCGCGCTCTCGACCAAGACGGTCACGGTCTTCGCTCCGACGGACGCGGCATTCGCCAAGGTGCCGAAGGCGACTCTCGCCAAGCTGAAGAAGGACCGCGCGCTCCTGAAGCGCGTGCTGCTCTATCACGTCGTTGCCGGCCGGGTCCCGGCTGCGAAGGCCGTCACTCTCTCGGAGGCGAAGACGCTCGAAGGATCGTCGCTCGCGATCCGGGTGACGGGCTCGACGGTCACCGTCGGCGGAGCGAAGGTCCTGAAGACGGACATCGCTGCGCGCAACGGGATCATCCACGTCATCGATCGCGTGCTCATCCCGGCAGGCTGAACACCGAGCCGAAGGTGGCGGGCCTGGAATGCTCCAGGCCCGCCACCGTTACGGCTTCGCCGACTGGACGGCGCCGAACGGCACCCAGTGACCGGCATGCCAGCGCTGGAGCTGCACCGAGGAGATCGGGAAGCGCGACGTCGGCGTCGTCTTCACCTTCACCCCGGGGATCAGGAACGGGTTGTTGGCCTCGTTCATGTGCGTGACGGCCGTCATCAGCCCCTTGCGGGTCAGGTTCTTGCCGGCCTTCTCGAGCGCGTCGACGAACGAGAAGCCCTCGGCCATGCCGGCGACCAGGAAGCCGTCCGACGGGTTCCCGCCGGGCACGTACTTCTTGATGATCTTGGCAGCGAGCTTGACGCCCGCGTCGCTCGCGAACTTCGGCGTCGCCGGATCCTTCCCCCAGGCGATCGAGATCGTGCCCTCGGCCGTGCCCTGCGGATTCAGCTTCATGATCGACGAGGCAGACGCGACATCGTTGACGTAGATGCGCGGCTTCCAACCGAGCTTGTTCGCGTAGACGAACGACTGGATCGCGAACTTGCCGAACGCGAAGATGCAGAAGGTATTTGCGCCGCTCGCCTTCAGCTGCGCAACCTGCGACTGCACGTCGGACGTCGTCGGGTCGTAGCCGACGGTCTGCACGATCTGGTTCTTCTTCGCTCCGAGCCCCTTGCGGAACCCGTTCAGCAGGTCCTTGCCGTAGTCGTCGCTCTGGTAGAGGACTGCGATCTTCGCCTGCTTCCCGTTCGTGGCCAGGATGTGGCGCGCGTAGATCTGGCCCTCTTCCGAGTACGGCGGCAGGTAGCCGATCGTCCACGGATGCTTCCCGTAGTCGCGGCCGAAGGTCGTTGCGCCGGTGGCAGAGAACACCTGCGGCACGCCCGCCGCGTTCGCGAAGTCGCGAATCGCGAGGTTGCCGTTCGTGCCGACCACCGAGAAGAGTGCGAACACGTTGTCCTGCTGGATCAGCTGCCGGACGTTCTCGACCGTCTGCGACGGGTCGTACGCGTCGTCGAGGAACTTGAAGTCGATCTTGCGGCCGTTCACACCACCGCGAGAGTTGACGTACTTGAAGTAGGCGTCGGCGCCGCGCAGCACGCCGGCGGCGGCAGCGGCTTCACCGGAGAGCGGGCCGCTCGAGCCGATCGTCACCTTCGAGGAGGAGACGCCGGGGGTCGCGGTCGTCGAGGCGCCGGCAATGCCGGCGAGGGCGAGCGCGATCAGCGCCGCAGCGGAGGCAATCAGGTTCCTGGTCATTGCGCACGAGGGTAGCCCCGATTTGTAAGTAGTGCTGCGACACGCAGAAGGAGCGGCAGGAGCAGCATCAGCACGATCAGGACGGCGCCGAAGAAGAACGTCGTCGGGCCTGCCTGCTTGTCGTCGATCTGCGGCACCTGGTGCACGAGATCCGGCAGGAACTGGATCAGGAGCGCGCCGAGCACCGCTCCCCAGATCGACCCGTAGAAGCCGACGACCGCACCGACGAGCAGGTAGAGCGAGAGCTGGATCGGGAAGGTGTCCGGGCTGACGTACGCGACGTTGATCGCGAGCAGAGAGCCTCCGACGCCGGCGAAGGCGGCCGAGACCCCGAATGCGGCCACCTTGTACGTCGACCGGTTGACGCCGGACGCGGCTGCGGCGAGCTCGCTGTCACGCACCGCGCGCAGCGAGCGGCCGAAGCGCGAGTCGAGGAGGAGCCAGGCGACGACGAACAGCGCGACCCCGATCGTCCACGTGAGCGCGTACAGCCACTCGTTGTTCGTCAAGTGGCGACCGAGGATCGTCACCTGGAAGCCGTGGCCCGTCTGTGTCGGCTTGCCGAAGAGCGTGATGCCTGTCGAGCCGCCGGTCAGGCCGTCGAACTTCTTGAGGATCGTCGGCAGCGACGACAGCGATCCCGAAGGTCGCGAGCGCGAGGTAGAACCCCGACAGCCGCAGCGCAGGAATGCCGACGAGCACCCCGATCGCGCCCGCGACCAGGGCGGCGATCGGAATCGTCCAGAGGTCGCGGACGCCGTGCTCCGACATCAGGATCGCCGTCGTGTAGCCGCCGACCGCCATGAACGCCCCGTGCCCGAGCGAGATCTGCCCGCTGTTGCCGGTCAGGATGTCGAGGCCGAGGATCGCGATGAAGTAGGCGCCGACGGTCGCAAGCTGCACGGTGTGAAAGTCCGAGAGTGGAAACGGCAGCACGATCAGCGCGAGCACGCCGACCCCGAACACGATCAGCTTCAGCCTCATACGCGTCTCACCGCTGCGTGGCCGAACAGCCCGGCCGGGCGGACGATCAGGACGCCGAGGATGACCGCGAGCGCGACTGCCAGCCGCAGCTCGCCGCCGACCCAGTGCACGTAGGTGCCGACGAGATTGAGCAGCACGCCGAGCACGAGACCACCGATCACCGCGCCGAGCGGCGAATCCATCCCGCCGAGCACCGCCGCTGCGAAGGCGTACAGCAGCACGGTCTGCATCATGTTCGGCTCCAGGAAGAGCGACGGCGCGGCCAGCACGCCGGCGACCGCGCCGAGCACTGCCGCGAGCCCCCAGCCGACCGCGAGCATCATCGGCACGCGCACGCCCGTCAGTCGCGCTTCGGCCGGGTTCACGGCGGCCGCGCGCAGGCCGAGCCCGAGCTTCGTGCGCGCGAAGAGCAGCCAGATCAGGAGCACCGACACGAGCGAGATGACGATCACCCCGATGTCCTGCTTCGAGAACGCGACGCCGCCGACGGTGATCGGCGCGGTCGAGAACGGGCCGTCGAATTGCTTCGCCGCGCCGCCCCAGATCCACGTCATCAACCCATTGACCGCGATCAGGAGCCCGATCGTCAGGATCACGACGCCGAGCACGGGGCCGTCCTGGATCGGCCGGATGAGGACCTGCTGAATCAGTGCGCCGCCGACGAACGAGAGCGCGATCGTCACGCCGAACGCGGGCCAGAACGACCAGCCATGGTCCAGCAACGACCAGCAGATGAAGGCCGACAAGGTCGCAAGCTCGCCCTGTGCGAAGTTGAGCACGCCGGTCGACCGGTGGATCAGGACGAGCGCGAGCGCGAGCGAGCCGTAGATCCCGCCGGAGGCCAGCCCGCTGACGACCTGCTGGATGAAGTTAGCCACGGGCGCCGCTAGTAGCCAAGGTAGGACCTCCGCACCGACTCGTTCGCCTGCAGGTCGGCTGCGACCCCGCCGAGCACGACGCGGCCGGTCTCGAGCACGTACGCATGCTTGGCGGCGCGCAGCGCGAGCGTCGCGTTCTGCTCGACGACGACGACCGTCATGCCGCCTTCGGTTCATCTGCTGCAGCGCGCCGAAGATCTCGCGCACCAACAGCGGCGCGAGCCCGAGCGACGGCTCGTCGAGCAGCAGCACGCGTGGCTTCGCCATCATCGCGCGACCGAGCGCAAGCATCTGCTGCTCGCCGCCGGAGAGCGTCCCGGCCTGTTGCTCGCGGCGCTCGTAGAGGCGAGGGAAGAACTCGAACACGCGGGCGAGGTCGCGCGGGGAGACACCCCGCTGCACCCACGCGCCGAGTCGCAGGTTGTCGAGCACCGAGAGTGTCGTGAACGTGCCGCGACCCTCGGGCACGTGCGCAACGCCCCGCCGCGCCATCGACTCCGGTGTGCGCCGGAAGATCTTGCTGCCGTCGAGGAGCACGTCGCCGCTCGTCTTGACGGTTCCCGAGATCGCGCGCAGCGTCGTCGTCTTCCCGGCGCCGTTCGCCCCGAGGATCGCGACGAAGTCCCCGTCGTCGATCGTGATGCTCACATCGTGCAGCGCGCGGATCTCCCCGTACCGCGCCTCGACTCCGCGCAGCTCAAGGATCGACAAGTCGCTCCCGCAGCCGTTCCACCTGTGCGTCCGTCAACCCGGCGGCACGCAGATACGACGCGACATCGCCGTAGCGGCGCTCGATCTCCTCGACGACGCTGACCATCGCCTCGGCGGGGGTGTGCGCGAGCCTGCGTCGCTTCTCACGCTCCGCCTCATCGGTGGCCTCAGCGAGCCACTGCTCGCTCAGCGGCGCGAGGTTGTCGGCCGAGAGCGAGTAGTCCTCGCCGATCGCCTCGAGCCCGACGCCCGCGAGCCGCAGCAGGAGCGCCGAGACGAGGCCCGTGCGGTCCTTCCCACCCATGCAGTGCACGACGACCGTGCCGTCTGCATCGGCGATCGCCGCGAGGGCGCGGCCGAAGCGCTCGCGGTAGCGCTCGAGGAAGTCCACGTACGACCAGGCGTAGTGCTCCGCGACGTCGTCGACGGACGCCAGGTGCGCGTCCAGCTCGGCGACGTAGTCGCGGTCATAGCGTCTCGCCGAGCACCGAGACGTGGACGACGTCGATGTCGACGTCGCGCGGCTGATCCTCCGCGAGCTCCTCGGGCCAGCGCAGGTCGACGATGCGTGTGACGCCGTGGTCGGCGAGCGCGCGCCAGCCGGCGTCGGTGAGGCCGCGAACGTTGTCGGAGCGGACGACAGCGCCCGCGCGTGTACGTCGCCCGTCTTCGGTCGGCAGCCCGCCCAGGTCGCGGACGTTGACACAGCCCTCCCAGACGAGCACCGTCACGCGGCGTCGGCGTCAGCGCCCAGGTAGGCCTCGATCACAGCCGGGTTGCGCTGGACGTCCTCGGGCGTGCCCTCCGCGATCTTGCGTCCGAAGTCGAGCACGTGGATCCGCTCTGCGACCCCCATCACGAGCCCCATGTGATGCTCGACGAGCAGGACGGTCAGGTCGAAGTCCTCGCGCAGCTTGCGGATGAAGGTGCCGAGCTCGGCCACCTCCTCGTGGTTGAGGCCTCCCGCCGGCTCGTCGAGCAGCAGCAGCCGCGGCTGGGCGACGAGCGCGCGCGCGAGCTCGACGCGCTTCAACGTCCCGAACGGCAGGCCGGCCACGGGTCTGTTCGCGACAGCGGCGATGCCGACGTAGTCGAGCACCTCGCGCGCGTTCTTGCGCACCGCGCCGCTCTGGAACGGCTTGGTGCGGGTGTGCGCGCCGACGAGGACGTTGTCGAGCACGGTCATCGTCCGGAAGAGCTCGACGTTCTGGAAGGTGCGCGCGATGCCGCGCCGCACGATCCGGTGCGGCGGGGTCCGCAGGAGGCTCTTGCCGTCGAACTCGAGCTCGCCGGAATCGGGTTTGTAGAGCCGCGTGATCACGTTGAAGAGCGTCGTCTTCCCCGCCCCGTTCGGGCCGATCAGCCCGACGATCTGGCCCTGATCGACGTCGAGCGAGACGTCGTCGATCGCGACGATCCCGCCGAAACGGCGCGTGACGTTGCGGATCGAGAGGAGCGCCACGGGCGAGAGCTTACGCCACCCCGACGGCTACGGGCGCACCGGAGAAGCGGTCTCGCGCGTTCCACCTATACCGCTACGCGAAGGAGACCGAGATGAACGGAATCACACGCGCTGGAGCGACGCTCCTCGGCGCCGCGGCAGCCGGAGCGCTGCTCTGGCTGGCCGCCCAGATCGGCAGAGGCTCCGCCGGCGGCTACTGGGCCGCCTACGGCGTCGTCGCAGCAGCGGGCCTGGTGTTCGCCGTCACTCAGCTGCGCGGCCGCAACGGCCATCCCTCCGGGCATGCTCCTGCTCGTATTCGTGCCGGTGCTCGTCGTCGGCGGCTGGGTGCTGCTCGCGATGCAGCCGGACGACAACTGGTTCAGAAGCCACGTCCTCTCGTGGTCGGGCGACCTCGGGATTCGCGACGTCGTGCGCGACGTCGGTACCTGGATCGGCGTGCTCGCATTCGGGATCGGCTACGTGCTCGGCGCCGCGCTCGAGCCGATGCCGCGCCGCACCGAGGTCGTCGCGCCGGCCGCGTTCGACCGCACCGCGGCGGATGAGCCGCTGACGGCCGACGCCGCCGCGAGACGGTCGACGATCGAGCCCGTCGAGCCGGTCGAGCCCGTTGCCGCGGAGCCGGCGCCCGTGCCGGTCGAGCGGACGAACGAGACGGTCGCGCGCTAGAGCCGCGCCGGGTCGGTCACCGGCAGCTCACACGCGAAGTTCTGGCAGAGGTAGACGGTCGCAAGGCCGTCTACCTCGCCGCGCCCGGCGAGCAGCGGCACGTCGTCGGCGGGACCGAAGGCGATCACGTCGGTC
Source organism: uncultured Actinomycetes bacterium (assembly GCA_963779505.1). Classification (GTDB taxonomy): domain Bacteria; phylum Actinomycetota; class Thermoleophilia; order Gaiellales; family Gaiellaceae; genus PALSA-600. The sequence goes on from CAVZYK010000003.1 coordinate 21,313, forward strand.
GGCGCGGCGGCGGCGACGGCAGCGCGCGCAACCGCTGCGTCCGGCGCGCCAGCGATCGCGATCTCCCGGTGCGGAGCGAGGTGCTGGTCGAGCGCGACGAGCAGCCAGCCGAACGCCGACGGCGCGCGGACGAGCGCGTCGCGGACGATGCGGAGCACCGAGACGCCGCGTTGCTCGAGCTCGTCGTCGCCCCAGATGCGCGCGAGGCGCAGCAGCACGTAGGCGAGCATGGCGTTGCCGCTCGGCGTCGGGTGGTCGTCGAGCTCCTTCTTGCGCGCGACGAGCTGCTCGCCGTCGGACGGCGTCTGGAAGAAGCCGCCGCCGTCCGGGTCGGCGAACAGATCGATCGCGAGCAGCGCCAGACGGTGCGACTCGCGCAACCAGCGCACGTCCCCGCTCGCGACGTGCAGCTCCATCAAGCCGTAGGCGACGTCGGCGTAGTCCTCCAGGTAGCCGGTTCCCTTGGCGATGCCGTCGCGCCACGTGCGGTGCAGGCGGCCGTCGCCGGCGGAGAGCGGCCCGAGCAGGAACTCCGCGAGCGCCGTTGCCGGTTCGAGCCGGCCGCCCTGGGCGAGCGCGGCGAGCACGAGGCCGTTCCACGATGCGATCGCCTTGTCGTCGCGCGCAGGCTTCGGGCGCTGCTCGCGCAGGTCGAACAACCGGGCACGCGTCGACTCGTCGAGCTCGCCACGCAGCACGAAGCGGCCGTGCTCGAACGGCTGCAGCAGCTCCTCGGGCGCGCCTTCCCCCGGGGCCCAGCTGAACGTCAGCCCCTCCACCCCGTCCGTGTCGGCGTCCTGCGCCGACGCGAAGCCGCCGCCGTCGAGCGCGAGCTCGCGCTGTAGATAGTCGAGCGTCGCGTCGGCGATGCGGCGGTAGCGCGGCTCCTCGAAGCGGCGTGCGGCGTGCAGGTAGACGGATGCGAGCAGCGCGTTGTCGTAGAGCATCTTCTCGAAGTGCGGCACGAGCCAGCGCTCGTCGACCGAGTAACGGTGGAAGCCGCCGCCGACGAGGTCGTACATGCCGCCGAGCGCCATCCCGTCGAGCGTGCGGCGCGTCATCTCCTCCTCGCCGCGACGGAGGAGAAACTCGAGCACCGGGGCCGGCGGGAACTTGGGCGCCCTCCCCCACCCGCCCCACTGCGGGTCGAAGCTCTCGCCGAGCGCGCGCTGGGCGTCCGCGAGCAGCGAGCCGGTGAGCGGCTCGCTCGACGGCGTCAGGTGCGCGCTCGAGCGGATGTGCTCGGTCAGGTTGCGCCCTGACGTGTCGACCTCGCTGCGCTGGTCGCGCCACGCCTCCGCCACGCCGAGCAGCACCTGCTTGAACGACGGCAGCCCGTGCCGCGGCTCCGGCGGGAAGTAGGTGCCGCCGAAGAACGGCTCGCCCGCGGGCGTCAGGAACACCGTCATCGGCCAGCCGCCGCTGCCGGTCAGGGCGACGACGGCGTCCATGTAGATCGAGTCGAGGTCCGGCCGCTCCTCACGGTCGACCTTGATCGAGATGAAGTGCTCGTTCAGGACGCGTGCGGTCAGCTCGTCCTCGAAGGACTCTCGCTCCATCACGTGACACCAGTGGCAGGCGGCGTAGCCGATCGAGAGCATGATCGGGCGATCCTCGTCGCGTGCGCGGGCGAGCGCCTCGTCGCCCCACGGGTACCAGTCGACCGGGTTGTCCTTGTGCTGCAGGAGGTACGGCGACGTCTCGTCGGCGAGGCGGTTCATGCGCGCAGCCGCCTGACGCCCTCGACGGCCAGGGTGACGCAGCCCGCGATCCCGAACGCGAGGAGGAGAGCGGCCCAGACGTGGTGCTCGAAGAAACGTCCGCCGAAGTAGCCGAGCAGCGCGGCGTACGTTGCCCAGGTGACGGCGGCGATCACGTCGTAGCCGGCGAAGCGCGGGTACGAGTAGTGCGTCAGCCCGGCCGTGAACGTCACGGCCGTGCGGCCGCCCGGCACGTAGCGGCCGAGGATCACGATGAGGCCACCTCGTCGTGCGAGCTGGCCCCGGGCCCAGGTGAGCGCGCGCTGCGAGCGCTCGCCGTTCAGGTAGCGCTCCTGCGCCGGCCCGCCGATGAAGCGGCCGAGCGCGTACGAGATGTTGTCGCCTGCGAAGGCACCGAGCGCGCCGGCGAGGATCACCCAGCCGAGCGAGAGGTCGCCGACGACCGAGAGCAGACCCGCCACGATCACGACCGACTCGCTCGGGAAGAGCGGGAAGACGCCGTCCCCGAGCGCGATCGCGAAGACGATCAGGTACGCCTCGGGCGGCTGGGAGAGCAGGTCGAAGGCCGACTGGAACACGCCGGGATGATCGCTGCCCGCGCCACCTCGGCGTCAGACAGGCGCAAACGGCCGTGTCCCGGGGTCAGACCCGAGGACGTGGCACGTCGAGCCGTGTCCCGGGGTCAGACCCGAGGACATGGCACGTCGAGCCATGTCCGGGGTCAGACCCGAGGACGTGACGCTTCAAGCCGTGTCCCGGGGACAGTCCCCGGGACAGGGCTATTCGGGCCGAGGCCCGAACGAGACGAAGCGCTCGACTTCCCGGAAGCCGACCGATGCGTAGAGCTTGCGCGGGATCGGATGCGCGTCGTCGCCCCGGCAGGCGACGAGCGCCTCCGTCGCGCCTTCGTCCCGCAGGCGCTGCAGCGCGAACAGGTTGACCGCCCGGCCGAGGCCCTTGCGCCGATGCGCCTCATGCGTGCCGACCGGCTCGAGCTCGCCGACGCGGTTCACCTCGTCGAGCCACGCCAGCGTGTACGACGCGACCGAGCCGTCGGGCGCCACGGCGACGCAGTCGAGGTCGGCGCGGTACGGCCACGTGTTGCGCACGACCGCGTAGACCTCGTCGGTGAACCGTGACGGCGTGAACGCAGAGCGGTGCGCCGCCGATCTCGACGCCGTGTCCTCGTACTCGGCCATCGTGGTCAGCCGGTAGCCGTCGGGCACGCGCGGCTCCTCGATCTCCTCGAGCGAGCGCGCGTTCTCGAGGATCGACATCCCGGCCGGCAGATGGACGAGGCCACGCGCGTTCAGGCGCGCGATGAGGTCGGTGTCCCGCTCGTCGACCAGCAGCTCGGTCGGATTCGCCCAGTCGAGGATCTCGTCGACGAGCTCGCGATGCGTCGGCCGCACCTGCAGCTCGAGCTCCGTGCCGCCGGTCAGCCAGCCCCAGCCCGCGAGCTGCTCGCCGTCGAACCACAAGCGGCCCTCCCAGTCGTCGTGCGGCAGCTGGGCCGACCAGAACGCGATCTGGCCGAACGTGCAGACAACGTCGTCCGGCGACGCCCGCCAGAGCTCCTGCTCCAGCTCGAGCAGGAGTCGCAGATCGTCAGGGCGCCGGAACGCCCGCGCCGTCACGGCCACGGCGACGCGCGATAGACACCGCCGTCCAACGGACGGCCGAGCAGCTCCGCGAGCCAGCGCGCGATCTCGACGAGCGCGCCGACGTCGACACCGGTCGCGACGCCGTCGCGCTCGAGCTGCCAGACGAGATCCTCGGTCGCGACATTGCCCGTCGCGTTCGGAGAGAAGGGACAGCCGCCGAGGCCGCCGACCGATGCATCGAGCACCGTCGCGCCGCCGTCGAGCGCGGCCCACGCCGAGGCGTAGCCCGTGTTGCGCGTGTTGTGCAGGTGCGCGCCGACGGGCTTGCCGAAGATCGAGATGCGCTCGACGAGGCGCCGCACGCGCCGCGGCGTCGCGACGCCGATCGTGTCGGCGAGGACGATCTCGTCCGCGCCCTCGAGCCGCTCGCAGAGCGCCTCGACGGCTCCGGGATCGACCTCGCCCTCGAACGGGCAGCCCCAGGCACACGACACCGTCACGGTCACCGGCACCGCGGCGCGCGCGGCGATCGCGCGCACGCGCTCGACGGCCTCGTCGAGCGACGCGTTGCCGTTCCGCCGGTTGAACTCCTCGGTCGCCGCGAGGGTGCAGTTGACGCGGTCGAGGCTCGTCGCCGCGAACCGCTCGTAGCCGCGCTCGTTCAGCACGAGCCCCGACAGCTCGGCCCCGCCGCGGTCGGCCGCCGCAACGACCTCCTCCGCCCCGGCCATCTGCGGCACGCGCTCGTCGCGCACGAACGAGACCGCCTCGATCCGGCGCAGTCCGGCACCGGCGAGCCGTGTCACGAGCTCCGCCCGCACGCCGGGAGCGAGCACGTCCGGCTCGTTCTGCAGCCCGTCGCGCGGGCCGACGTCGCAGAGCGTGATCACGCCGGGGCGGGCGCGGGGACGATCTCGTACGTCTCGACCGGCCGCACCGGCAGGAGCACCACGACGAGGCTCGTCAGCCCGACGCCGACCCACTGCCAGCCGGTGAGCGTCTGACCGAACTTGAAGTAGCCGACGAGGATCGCGCTGACCGGGAAGGCGAGCTCTGCGAGCGTGGCAGCGACCGCCGGCGTTCGCTGCAGCCCGTAGTAGTAGAGGCTGAGCGCGACGAGCCCGGTGACGAGCGCGAGCACCGCGATCCAGAACGTGTCGTGCCCCGACGCGAAGGCGGGCGCGCCCAGCACGAGCAGCGCGATCGCGGCTGCGGGCAGCCCGAACAGGAAGCGGAGCGTCGTCACGTGCTCGAAGCGCATCATCCGCGCGAGGTAACGGCCGAGCACGGTGCCGAGCGCCCAGAGGACCGCGGCGCCGAGCGCGTACAGCATCGGCTTCAAGCCGTGCACCGTCGGGTGCAGCGGATCCGAGACGCCCATCAGCCAGGCGCCGACGAGCGCCGGGCCGAGATAGAGCGCGAAGCGCGGACGTACGCGCTCGCCGAGGATGATCCGGGCGGCGATCACCGCCACGATCGGCTGCACCTTCTGCAGGACGACCGGCGTCACGAAGTCGGTGCCGACGACGAAGGCCTGCGTGAAGAGGATCGTCGCGACCGCCGAGGAGCCTGCGCCGATCACGACAGCGGCGAGCACGTAGCGCCAGCCGAGGCCGAACACGGCGGTGAGCGCGCCGGCCGCGAACGGCAACGTGCAGAGAACGAGCACCAGGTGCTCGCCGAAGACGATCGTCGCGACGTCGGTCGACTGCGCGAGCGGCTGCCGGATCCAGGCGTCCATGCCCCACAGTGCGGCGGCGATCGCGATGAGCACGATCCCGGTCGAGCGTGACCGCAGCAGCACGTTCATCGGCGCAGGGTATCCGTCGGGCTACGCGCGGGCGAGCGACCCGACGCGCTCGATCCACGCGGCGACGCGCGGTCGACCGTCGACCGAGAGCAGCCGCCGCATCTCTTCGTGAATCGCATAGTCGTCGCCGGGCGTGCGGTCGGTCGCGTACTTGACGAACGGGTACGCGGCGACGTCCGCGATCGACAGCTCGTCACCGAGCAGGTAGTCGCGGCCGTCGAGCAGCGCCTCGAAGCGGTCCTGGTGCTCGTCGAGCCGGGCCGCCGCTCGTTCGATCCGTGCGTCGTCGACATCGGCACCGAGAATGCGTGAGAAGACGACGCCGAGCGGATGCATCCAGACGCGGTCGAGCCACTCCAGGAACACCTCGGCCTCCGCGTGCGCGGCCGGGTCGGCCGGCCAGAGCGTCGGGTCGATGCGCCGCACGATCGCCAGCGAGCCGACGACGATCTCACCGTCGATCTCCGCCACCGGCACACGCTTCTGGCCGCTCACCTCGCGCACGACCGTCCGGTCGACGACGTCGACGTCGACCCAATCGATGACCGTGCCCGCACGACCGGCTGCGAGCGCGACGCGCTCGCAGTTGGTCGAGTACGGGATGCGCCAGACGCGCACGCGGCGAGCTAGACCGTGGGCACCGGCGGGGCGGGCTCGGGAAGCTCGCCTTCCATCGCGACGATCTGCTTGCGAACGTCGCCGCCGGCCCAGTAGCCGACGAGGCCGAAGGCGAGGATGATGCCGAGCGTCGCCAGGGTGTAGATCTCGAACCGGCCGCGCCCGACGCCCCAGCTGTCGACGAAGTCGTACGGGCACGCCGAGCACCTTCTCGAGCGTGCCCGGGAACACCGCGACCCACGAGCCGAGCAGGACCCAGCCGGTGATCAGCAGCGAGCCGATCCAGATGCCCGGCAGACCGAACGGCACCCGGTAGGGCCGCTCGACCTCGGGATGGGTGTAACGCAGCCGCAGCGCAGCCAGGAAGATCCAGATGTAGGAGATCAGCGTGGTCGAGATCGCGATGTCGAGCACGATCTGGAATGTCGCGTTGTCACCGCTGTCGAAGAAGGCGATCGCGCTGAAGCAGAAGACCGTCGAGACGATCCCCGACATGACGTTGACGCGCACGGGCGTGCCGAAGCGCCGGTTGAAGACGCCGAACCAGGGATAGAACGCCCCGTCGTAGGCGGCGACGGCCTGGATCCGGTCCGACCCGATCATCCAGACGGCGCCCGACGTGACGAGCGTGCCGACGAAGCAGATGCGTCATCAGGATCAGCAGCGTGTGCGCGGCGCCACCGTAGACGCTGAAGGTCTTCGTGACGGCGTCGATGAAGCCGCCGATGCCCGTGATGTCCTCGCTCGGGAGCACGAGGATGATGCCGCCGATCGGGATCACGTAGAGGAGGACGCCGAGGATGCCGCTGCGCAGCACCGAGAGCGGCACGTCTTTCTTCGGGTCCTCCATCTCCTCGGCGGCGCCGTTCTGCAGCTCGAAGCCGACGTAGTTGAAGAGCAGCACCGGCACGAGGCCGAGGAACACCGCGCGCGTCGGCGACAGCTCGGAGGCGCCGAACCCGGCGACCCCGTGCTCGATCCCGTAGATGGCGACGGTGATCGAGAAGAAGCCGAGCACGATGATGCGCATGAACGCGCCGACGTTCGGGATCCACTTGCCCTGGCGCAGCGAGATGATCGCGACGCCGATCGAGATCCAGATGAAGATGAACTTGAAGAGGTAGTCACCGAAGGTGCCGTGACCGATGTCGAAGACGTTGGCCCGCCATGAGTCCGTCGCGATGAACGCGAGCGAGCCGCCGACCCAGAGCGGGTTCGTGACCCAGTAGAGAACGGCGGCGACGCAGCCGTGCAGGCGCCCGAACGCGAGCTTGACCCACTCGTACGGGCCGCCCTCCATCGTGAACGTGCTCCCCACCTCGGCCATCACGAGCATGTACGGCGCGACGAAGACCACCGCCAGCGCGACGAGCCAGAAGAAGCCTTGCGGCCCTTCCGATGCCACAGTGCCGAGCGTGTCGAGCCCGACGAACGCGCAGATCGTGAAGAAGACCATGTCGAACCGCCGCAGCGACTTGACGAGCTTGCTCTTCTCCTCCTGCGCGAACGTCGTCGTGTCGAGTGGGTGAACGACGGTGGTAGCCATCAGCTGATCTTCCTCCAAGCGTCGGTGAGCACCTCGCCGAGAATTCCCACCAGCTCGGAGAATTCCTGCGGCCCGGCAACGAGCGGCGGCGAGATCTGGACGACCGGATCGCCGCGGTCGTCGGCGCGGCAGATGAGACCGCGCTCGAAGAGCTGAGGCGAGAGGAACCCGCGCAGCAGCGTCTCGGACTCGTCGTCCGAGAACGTCTCGCGCGTCTCCTTGTCCTTCACGAGCTCGAGCGCCCAGAGGTAGCCCGCCCCGCGCAGGTCGCCGACGATGTCGAGCTCGAGCAGCGACGCGAGCTGGTCGCGGACGCCCGCTTCCTGTTCGGCGACCTTCTCGACGATGTGCTCGCGCTGCATGATCTCGAGGTTCTTGAGCGCGACGGCGCTCGAGACCGGATGCCCGCCGAACGTGATCCCGTGCGCGTACATCGCGGTCTCGCTGTCGAACGCGTCGTAGACCGAGTCGGCGACGAGCACGGCGCCGATCGCGGCGTACGACGAGGAGAGGCCCTTCGCGCACGTGATCAGGTCGGGGCGAATGTCGTACTTGCTGCTGCCGAACCAGTCGCCGAGGCGGCCGAAGCCGGTGATCACCTCGTCGGCGCAGAGCAGGATCCCGTAGCGGTCGCAGATCGCGCGCACGCCCTGGAAGTAGCCCGCGGGCGGCGTGAACGAGCCGCCGGCGTTCTGCACCGGCTCGAAGATGACCATCGCGACCGTCTCCGGCCCGGCCTGCACGATTGCCTCGTCGAGGTCGGTGAGGAGCATCGCGGTGAACTCCTCTTCCGTCTCGCCGGGCGGCCGGTGATAGCGGTTCGTGTTGCGCACGTGGACGACGTCCGGGACGAGCGGCTCGAACGGCGCGCGCAGCGCCGGGATGCCGTTGATCGAGAGCGCGCCCATCGTCGTGCCGTGGTAGGCGGTGCGCCGCGATACGGCCTTCCAGCGGCGCTCGCCTCGCGCCGAGTGGTACTGGCGCGCGAGCTTCCAGGCCGACTCGACCGCCTCCGAGCCGCCGGAGACGAAGAACGCACGGTTGATGTGGTCCGGCGCCAGTCGCGCGAGCTCGGTCGCGAGCTCGATCGCGCGCGGATGCGCGTACGACCAGTTGGTGTAGAAGGGCAGCTCGCGCATCTGCGCGAGCGCGGCCTGGCCGATCTCCTCGCCGTACGAGTAGCCGATGTTGACCGAGAAGAGACCTGCGAGCGCGTCCAGGTAGCGCTTGCCGGTGTCGTCCCAGAGATAACAGCCTTCGCCGCGGACGATCACCGGCGGCTCGTAGTCGTGCATGCGCGTGAAGTGCAGCCAGAGGTGGTCGCGGGCGAGTGCCCTCAGATCAGTCGCGGCCGCAGCTTGCTCGAGCATCCGCCCGAGCATATGCAGCATTCACGCATTCATTCAAGCCGCCTCGAACCGGCGACCGCGATCAGGAGCGCCGTGACGACCCCTGCGACCAGCAGCAGTGCGGCCCAGCCCGCCGCGTCGTCCGCCTGCGCGACGAGCAGCGCCGCCGCGAGCACGGCGGTCACGGCCCCCAGCGCGAGCATCCCGCCGCCGACGACGAGCCCCCAGATCTCGGCCGCCACCGCCGCGAGCAGATGCGGGACGCGCACGCTGCGCGGGTGCCGCAGGAACCACGTGCAGGCCACGAAGAGCGTGGCGAAGAGCGCGACGAGGATGAGGATGCTCACGTCTTCGTGCCACCAGCTGACACCGATCCCCTCGCCGACGAAGAAGACGCCGAACGAGGTCAGCATCACGCCGACGGTCGCCTTCATCAGGTTCTCCGGGATGCGTGTCAGCGGCGCGCGCAGCGCCACACCGGCGACGATCACCGCGAGCAGCGCCGCGCTCGCACCGACGACCGCGCCGGCACGGTGACCGACCCCGCCGAGAGCGATCACGATCAGAACCACCTCCACTCCCTCGAGCAGGACGCCGTTGAACGCCGTCGTGAGGGCGACCCAGTGCTCGCGCGTCGAGAGCGCCTGCTTCGTCGCCTCGAACTCCTCGGCCTCGTCGTGCAGCGCCTTCAGGCCGGCCTGCCGGAGGATCGCCTTGTGCAGCCAGCGCAGTCCGAAGAGCAGCAGGAACATGCCGACGACGATCTGAGCGTCGGCGACCGGGAACGAGTCGATGGCCGTGCCGAGCACGATGACGATCGCCGCCAGGACGAGCGCCGCGAGCGCCGTGCCCGCCAGGGCGGGCCGCCAGCCGCGGAAGAGCCCGACGGCGAGCACGATCGTGAACGCCTCGACCCATTCGACGCCGGAGGCGAGAAACGACGAGAGGACGACGAGCGGGCTAATCGTCGATCCCGTGATCGAGCACGCGGGTCGGGTTGACGCGGACGATCACCCGGTCGGTCGGCGTGTGGAACGGCTTGCCCTCGTAGCGCAGCGAGAGCTCGTTGATGTGCTCGCCGGCTCCCTCCTCGTCCAGCTCGGCGGTGCCCTCGACCTCGAAGTACTTGTACGGGTCGTCGTTGTCCCAGACGGTGATCGACAACCGGGGGTCGTTGACCAGGTTGCGGCCCTTGGCGCGCGAGGGCTTCGTGTTGAAGACCACCCGCTCGCCGTCGGTGTCGACCCACACCACGCTCGTCTGAGGGCGGCCGTCGTCGCCCACGGTGCCGACGACGCCGAAGTGCTTGCCGGCTTTCAGGAGCGCGAGCTGCTTATCGGAGAGTGCTGGCATCACGGAGCCTCCGTTCGTCGGATCGGGAGAGCCCGGATTGTTGCTGTCCGCGTCGTGCGGGCGCGCTACTGCACGGTCGTCGGGATGTTCTTGATCTTCCCGGAGCTGATGTCCGCCTGGATCTTCTTCACCTTCGCCTCGATGCCGGCCGGCGTCTTCGGCGAGAACACGCCGAGCCCGACACCCTGCTGGTTGAGGCCGTAGACCGCGTCCTGGCCGCCCTTGAAGTTGCCGGACTTGGCGTCGTTGATCGAGAGGAACACGGCGGTGTCGACACCCTTCAGCGCCGAGGTGAGGATGTGCGGGCCGAGGAAGCCCTGGTCGGCGTCGACGCCGATGCCCCACACGCCCTTCGCCTTGGCCGCGTCGAGCGCGCCGAGACCGCAACCGCCCGCGACCTGGAAGACGACCGCGGAGCCCGCGGCGATCTGGTTGAGCGCGATCTCCTTGCACTTCGCCTGGTTCGCGAAGTCCTGCGAGTAGTTGTTCAGCGTCTTGATGCCCGGCACCGCGGCCTTCGCACCCGCCTGGAAGCCGGCGATGTAGCGGTCGACCGGCGGCTGCTTCTGCCCGCCGACGCTCGAGACCGCGTCCGCGCCCTTCGCCTTTGCGGCGAGCGCCGCCGCGTAGCCCGCGAGGTAGCCGACTTCCTGCTCCTTGAAGAGGAGGCCTTCGACGTTCTTCGCGCTGCCCTCGTCGGCGTTCGAAACGTCGACGATCGCGAAGTGCGACTTCGGGAAGCTCTTCGCAACGGCCTTCATCGCCTCGATCTGAGTGAAGCCGACACCGATCACGAGGTTGTAGCCCTGGCGCGCGAGCGCGCTCAAGTTCGGCACGTACTCGGACGGCGACTTCGACTCGACGACGCGCCCCTGCACGTGGAGGGTGCGCTGCGCTTTCTGCAGGCCGACGTAGGCGAGGTGGTTGAAGCCGCGGTCGTTGAGGCCGCCGATGTCGGTGACGAGACCGACCTTGAACGGGCCACCACCGGTGGTCGTCGTGCCGGAGGTTGTCGTGGTGCTGCCGGAGGAGCTCTTCGACGAGCCGCCGCAGCCTGCTGCGGCGAGGACGAGGACGGCGACGAGGGCTGCGAGCGAGAGCTTCTGCACGGTCATCTCCAGATTCGCTTCGAGAAGTGGACTGCGGCGATTCTACGCGGGCGGCGCATCGCGGGCCGCGTCGGCGAGGATGTCGCGCCAGCGGGCGAAGAGCACCTGGTGCGTGCCGTCGACGACACGCAGCTCGGCGTCGGGCAGCTCGCGCGCATAGCGATCGCCGATCGAGGGCGGGCAGACGCGGTCGTCCGCACCCCACCACAGCGTGACCGGCGCACGAACCTCGGCCAGCGAGAAGTCCCACGGCCGGCCGAGGTAGGCGAGCTCGCGCGCGAGCCACAGCCCCCCGTCGCGGAACGACTCGGTGCGTCCACGCGCGTACGCGTCGTCCGTCAGCGGGTCCCGGTCGGAGGTGGCGGCCGCCTGCCCCAGTGCTCGAGCGCGCGAGCCGCGACGCGCGGCGCGAACCGCGACACGCGCATCAGCCGCTGAACGTCACGCGGCAGCGCGCCGACCTCGTCCGGCGGCGGCATCGAGCCGACGAGTGCGACGCGGCTGACGCGCTCCGGGGCGACCGCCGCGAGCGCGAGCGCATGCGGGCCTCCGGCCGACCACCCGATCAGCCCGAAGCGGTCCGCGTCGAGCATCGCCGCGGCCTGCTCGGCCCAACTGCGCAGCGAACGGCCACGCGCGGCGGGGCCGCAGCGGTCGAGCGCAAGCAGCCGCACACCGAGGCGCGCGGCAATCGAGTCGTCGGGATGGCGCGAGAGCCGCGAATCGCCGCCGCCGTGCAGGTAGACGACGGGAGTGCCGTCGGGATCGCCGACGTCGTCGAACGTCATCGCCGCCAGCGCAGCAGGACGCGCGCTTCACCGCGTCCGTCGTAGTCGTCGTCGATGCGCTCGACCTCGAAGCCGAGCGCCTGGTGGAACGCGACCGAGCGCTCGTTGACCGGCGACGTGACGGCGCGGACCACGGATCGCTCCGGCACCGAGGCGAAGAACCGCTCGTAGAGCGCGCGACCGAGACCCGCCGCCCGACGCGCCGGATCGACGCCGACGAAGTGGATGTACGCCTCGTCGGCGAACGTCTGCGAGCGGAAGCCGCACAGGAAGCCCGCGAGCGACCCGTCGTCGTCCTCGGCGACGAACGACGTGTCGCGGAAGTGGACGAAGAAGAGCTTCGGCAGCATCGCCGCCATCGGCCTCCCGCCCCACCAGTCGTCGATCACGGCGTGCACGCGCGGATAGTCCGCCGGCTCGGCCGGCCGGATCAGCACGCGATCACCGTCGAGTCCCGCATAGGGTGAGCGTATGCGCATCCTCGTGCTCGGCGGAACGCAGTTCCTCGGCCGCCACGTCGTCGACGCGGCGCTCGAACGCGGTCACAGCGTGACGCTCTTCAACCGCGGCCAGACGCAGGCCCGAGCTGTTCCCGGACGTCGAGAAGCTGCACGGCGACCGCGACGGCGACCTGTCCGCGCTCGAGGGACGTGCATTCGACGCGGTCGTCGACACGAGCGGCTACGTGCCGCGCGTCGTGCAGAACACGATCGACGCGCTCGGCGACGTCGGCCACTACACCTTCGTGTCGTCGGTCTCCGCGTACGCGGATCACGCGGAGCCGCGCGACGAGGACGCGCCGCTCGCGCAGCTGACCGAGGAGACCGAGGACTACCGCAGCCAGGCCTACGGCCCGCTGAAGGCGCTCTGCGAGGACGTCGTCCGCGCCGCATTCCCCGGCGCGTTCATCCCGCGCCCGGGACTGATCGGCGGCCCGTGGGACCCGACGGGGCGGTTCACGTACTGGCCGCAGCGCTTCGCCGCGGGCGGGCAGGTGCTCGCGCCCACGCCCGCGGACGGCGACACGCAGGTGATCGATGCCCGCGATCTCGCGCTCTGGACGCTCGAGGCCGCCGAGACCGGCCTGGGCGGGACCTACAACGCGGTCGGCGCCGTGACGCCGCGTCAGGAGCTGCTCGAGACCTGCCGGGCCGTGACCGGCGTCGAGTCCGAGATCGTCTGGGTCGACGCCGGGTTCCTCGTCGAGCACGGCGTCGAGCAGTGGATGGAGCTGCCGATGTGGCTGCACGAGGCGGAGTACGCGGCGATGCAGAGCACGCCGCGCGAACGCGCGCTCGCCGCCGGCCTGCGAACGCGCCCGCTCGCGGAGACGGCGCGCGACACGCTCGCGTGGGTACAGAGCGGGCAAGGCGCCTGCGGATCCACCGGCGGGACTCGATCGCGAGAAGGAGCGACAGGTACTTGACGCCTGGCTCTCGAAAGACTAGTTTCGAAAGATCTCTTTCGATAGCTCCCTCACACTGACCGACCCGCGCGCGATGCGCGCCCTCGCCCACCCGACACGGCTCGCGCTGCTCGACCACCTGCACGCGGTCGAGCAGGCAACCGCGACCGAGTGCGCGCTGGTCGTCGGCGACAGCCCCTCCTCTTGCAGCTACCACCTGCGCGCGCTCGGCAAGTGGGGCTTCGTCGAGGAGGGCGAGAAGGGCGCCGGCCGCGAGCGGCCCTGGCGCGCGGCTGCGAGCCGGATCGAGTTCGCGGCCGACGGCCTCGAGGCGACTGTCCTCCGCGACGAGCTCGTCGGGCGCCAGCAACAGCGACTCCGCGAGGCGCTGCGTCATGAGCACGAGCTCGCGCCGCGGTGGCGGCGCGCGACGCAGACCTCGTCGGCGACGATCGAGCTGACGCCGCTCGAGCTCGAGGAGCTGGGCGAGCGCTTCGAGCAGCTGCTCGACGAGTTCCGCGGTCGTGGCGCACGGCGCGGCACCAAGCCGATCGTGATCAGCTTCGGCGCCGCAGCAGAAGCATGAGCCTGCTGCGGGACCGCCGCCTCGCGGCGCTGCTCGGCGCCGAGGTGATCTCGTCGCTCGGGACGCAGATGACCTGGCTCGCGCTGCCGTGGTTCGTCCTGCGCACCACGGGGTCGCCGCAGCGGATGACGTGGGTGCTGATCGCCGAGATCGTGCCGATCGCGCTGCTCGGCTTCTGGGGCGGGGCGATCGCCGCGCGCATCGGCACGCGGCGGACGATGCTGATCTGCGACCTCGCGCGGGTGCCGCTGCTCGGCGCGATCCCGCTGCTGCAGTCACTCGGGCTGCTGCCGTTCCCCGTTCTGCTCGCGCTGGTCGCAGCGAGCGGCGTCTTCATCGCGCCGTACATGGGCGTGCAGCGCGCGGTCGTCCCCGAGCTCGTCGGCGAGGAGCACGGCGACGTCGCGACCGCGACCGCGCTGTTCCAGGCCGCGAACCGGCTGACGATCCTCGTCGGGCCGCCGCTCGCCGGTGTGCTCATCGCCCTGATCGGCGCGTCGAACGTCCTCTACGTCGACGCCGCCAGCTACTTCGTCTCCTTCCTGATGCTGCTCGTCGTTCGTGCATCCGCCCGAGGTGCCCGCGCAGGAGGACGAGCGCGGCGTGCTCGCAGGCGTGCGCTTCCTGTTCAGCGACCGGCTGCTGCGGGTGTGGATGCCGGCGCTGACGCTCCTCGACGTCTGCTGGACGCTCTTCTTCGCGTCGCTGCCCGTGCTTGTCGTGACGAAGTACGGCGCCGACCCGCACATCCTCGGCTGGCTCTTCGGCGCACTCGGCGGCGGCGCGCTCGTGGGCGCGCTGGTCGCGCTCCGGATCGTTCGCCGCGTCGCACCGCTGGCACTGACGGCGGTGGCGTTCCTCTGCCAGATGGCGGCGATGTGGGGCGTCGCGGTTCCTGCGCACTGGGGCGTGCCACTCGTCGCGATCGCCGTCGGCGGCTTCTTCATGTCGCTCGTCAACGCCCCGCTGCACGCGTTGTTGATGCTGCGCATGCCGAGACACCTCCGAGCGCAGTCACTGGCGGCGTCCGGCGTCTTCACGTCTGTCGCAGCGCCGCTCGGGCTCGTGATCGCCGGCTGGGCCCTCACGCGCTACGACACGCGCGCAGTGCTGGCAACCGTGCTCACCGTGCAGACGGCCGCGGTGCTGACGATCGTCGTGGCTGCGCTGGCCGAGCGCGCGACGTTGCGTAGCGCGACGGCCGTAGACTCGCCCGCGTGAAGGGACTCGAAGGCAAGCACGCGGTCGTCACCGGCGCAGGGACGGGCATCGGCCGCGCGATCGCACAGCGCCTGGCGGACGAAGGCGCGCGCCTGACGCTGCTCGCGCGCGACGTGTCTCGGCTGCAGGACGTCGTGCCCGGCGCGACCGTGCGGGCCTGCGACATCCGCGACCGCGAGCAGGTGCTGGCGGCGATCGCCGAGCCGCTCGACTTCCTGGTCGCGAATGCCGGCATCGGCGGCCCGAACGAGCCCGGTGACGACGACCGCTGGGACGACATCGTCCAGACCAACCTCTTCGGCACCTACTGGTGCTGCCGCGCCGCGGAGTCTCACCTGCCCGAGGGCGGGCGCATCGTCATCACCGCGTCGATCCTCGCGCGCATCGGCGTCTCCGGCTACACGGCGTACTGCGCGTCCAAGGCGGGGCTGCTCGGCCTGACGCGGTCGCTCGCCGCCGAGCTCGCGCCGCGGCGCGTGCAGGTGAACGCGATCTGCCCCGGCTGGGTGAACACCGAGATGGCGTGGCAGGGGCTCGACGCGTTCGAGGGTCTGACCCGCGACGAGGCGTTCGAAGTGGCGATGCGCGAGGTGCCGCTGCGGCGGATGAGCGAGCCCGCCGAGATCGCCGGCACGGTCGCGTGGCTCCTCTCCTCCGACGCCCTCGGCGTCACGGGCCAGGCGATCGACCACAACAACGGCGCGTTCATGCTCTGAGGGCCATGTCCTGGGGACTGTCCCCGGGACATGGCTCGTTTCGGCGAGTCCGTCCGACGCGGGACCTAGTCTCTTGCTCGTGCTGGAACGCGACTATCTGCGCCGCGGAGCAGCCGAGTTCGTCGGCACGTTCGCGCTGATCTTCGTCGGGTGTGCGGCGGCCGGGTTCGCGCGGTCGCTGACCGACGTCGCGCTCGCGCACGGTCTCGTGATCGCCGTCTTCGTCTCGGCGCTCGGCTTCATCTCGGGCGGCCACTTCAACCCGGCCGTCACGCTCGGGTTCCTGATCACGCGGCGGATCGCGCCGACGCTTGCAGTCTTCTACTGGGTGATCCAGATGGGCGCGGCGGTGCTGGCGGCGCTGCTCCTGAACTGGGTGCTGCCGAATGCGGTGGCGACCGCGTCCAACCTCGGCTCACCGTCCCTCGGCGCCGGCGTCGGCGCAGGAGCCGGCGTCGTGATCGAGGCCGTGCTGACGTTCTTCCTCGTCTTCGTCGTTTTCGCCACTGCGGTCGACCCACGCGGGGCGTTCGCGCAGATCTCGGGCCTCGCGATCGGCCTGACGATCGCGCTCGACATCTACATGGGCGGCCTCCTGACGGGCGCGGCGATGAACCCGGCGCGCGCCTTCGGCCCGATGCTCGTCAGCGACACGTGGAACAACTGGTGGGTCTGGTACATCGGCCCGCTGGCCGGTGGCGTGATCGCGGCGGCGCTCTACGAGTTGCTCTACCTGCGGCCCGGCAAATTGGTCGAGCCCGTCGGCCCGCCCGAGACCGGCATTGACGAGCCGCGCCCCGGCGACGCAGCCCTGTCCTAGTTTGCGGTAGCTTCCGGCCCCGATGCTTTCGACGCACTTCGTCGTCGCCGGTCTTTCGACGGGCAACAAGATCGGCCTCGCGACGGTTGCCGCGATCTTCATCATCTTCGCGCTCGTCTCCTCGTTCGTCCTGCCGCGGCGCTACCCGAACTTCCCGGGCCGCTCCGTCGGCTGGTACTCGGCGCTCGCAGTGCTGTTCCTGATCGCGATGATCAGCGCGGTCTTCATCTTCGGCAAGGAGAGCGAGGAGCCCGAGGCGGTTTCGAACCCCAACACGCTGACGGTCGCGACGGCTCCGCCGCCGGAGACCACGCCGAGCGGCGGCGTCGAAGGCGACGCGGCTGCCGGCAAGGCGGTCTTCGCCTCCGCAGGCTGCGGCGGCTGCCACACGCTGAAGGCGGCAGGCGCGTCGGGGAACGTCGGCCCGAACCTGGACGAGCTGCACCCGAACTTCAAGGCCGTGCACGACCAGGTCGAGCACGGCGGCGGCGGGATGCCGCCCTTCCACGGCCAGCTCTCGGAGCAGCAGATCGCGAACGTGGCCGCGTACGTCTCCAGCTCCGCCGGCTGACAACTGCCCCTAGAAATGCGAAACCCGCCCGGGGGAGGGGCGGGAATCGCCGCAGTCACGTCAGTTGCCGGTTGGGGAAGTACAAGGGGGAGCCGGCAAGGCGCATCCTGCAAGAGGACGGCACCCCCAGCTATCGCCCCGAAGGGTGATCTTGGGCTCACCCGTTCGGAGGACGGAAGCGGAGAAGGAGGGATTCGAACCCTCGAGGCAGGGATTTCCCCACCTAACGCCTTAGCAGGGCGCCGCCTTCAGCCACTCGGCCACTTCTCCGGGCGCGCATCGTATCGCAGCATTTCGGACGCGAAAGCCCGCGCGCAGCGGGCTTTCGCTTGAAACGGAGGGAGAGGGATTTGAACCCTCGATGCACCTTTCAGCACATACGCGATTTCCAATCGCGCTCCTTCGGCCGCTCGGACACCCCTCCGGGTGACACGGCGGGATTGTGCCTGCTGCGCCCACGCCCCGCAGGCGCG
>CAVZYK010000004.1:0-230616 GCA_963779505.1 uncultured Actinomycetes bacterium
CAGCGTTCGCTGGCGGTAGCTCTGGATGTCGACACCGGCGTTCGTGTCGTGGTGGCCCGCCCCGAGGAACTTGAGGCCGTCGGTGACCGCCTGGCTGCGGATTGCGACGAGCCCGATCGCGACCGCGAACACCACGAGGCCGACGAGCGCGACGCGCCGCGCGCCGGGGCGCAGCAGCACGACGATCAGTCCCTGCTGCGAGCAGCTCGCCGACGAACGCGTCGAACGCTCCCGCGACGATCATCCCGACGCCTCCTGCAATGCCTGCAGCCCACGCCCACTGTCGTTCGCGGGTCGTGCGCGCGCCCCGTGCGAGAACGAACAACGCGAGCGCGAGCGCTGACGCGGAGAGGGCCGCGAAATCGTGATCCCCGAGCAGAGAGGGCTTGCGCGACCCGGCAGGCGTGTGGTCGAGGTTGCCGACCGCCCCGACGAATTGCAGGACGCCGACCGCGGTCGCGACGCAGCTCCAGCCGATCAGCGCCGCCGCCCAGAGGCGGAGGTCGCGCGCGTCCTCGACGATCACGAGCACCGCGGGCGCGAGCAGCATGTACTCGAGCCACTTCGCGCCCGTGACGGCGTGCGTGCCCGTCGGGTACGCCGGGAAGTGGACAGCGCCCCAGGCGACGCCCCAGAGCACGAGCAGCGCGAGCGCGCCGAGCGCGATCCAGACGGGTCGTGACGAGGCGAAGCGTCCGATGCGGCCGCGCCCCGTCCAGACCGCCGTCACGAGCACCGCGAGCACGGCGAGGTCGGAGAGGAATGCGTCGACCGGGCCGACGGACACGGACGGCTGGTAGTGGCGGTGCAGCAGGAGGAAGGGCAGAGCCGCCGCGACGACGAGCGTGCCCGCCCCGGCACGGGGGCGCTGCGGGCGGGGGACGGCCAACGGCAGCACTATACTGGGCGCCTCAGATGCGCTTCCGTGTCCTCTGGCGGCGTGTCGCGACCGCCGTCGGGATCTACGGTTCCGTCCTCTTCGGCATTCTCGCCACGATTGTCGCGGCACGCGAGCTGTCGAATACCGACTTCGCCCGCTTCGCCCTCGTCTTCGCGATCACCGGGCTCCTGCAGCTCTTCCTCGACCTGACGATCGACGAGGTCGTCGTCAAGTACGGGAACCGGTACGCCGCGCGCGGCGACTGGGGCCGCTTCCAGCGGCTGTTCGGGCTCG
Source organism: uncultured Actinomycetes bacterium (assembly GCA_963779505.1). Classification (GTDB taxonomy): domain Bacteria; phylum Actinomycetota; class Thermoleophilia; order Gaiellales; family Gaiellaceae; genus PALSA-600. Next base: position 1,175 of record CAVZYK010000004.1, read on the forward strand.
GCCTGCGCGTGAAGCTGATCGGCGGCGTGGTCGGCTCGCTCGCCATCGTCCTCGCGGCCCTGCTCTCGCCCTGGATCTGGGGCCTGCACGGCATCGAGGGGCCGCTGCTCGTCGCGTCGCTGATCCCGATCGTGCAGGCGCCCGAAGGCATGGCGAGCGCGGCGCTGCTGATCCGCAACCGGTACGACGTGCGTGCCGCCTGTCTCCTCTGGTCGATGGCGTTGCGGCTGGTCGCGATCGCGATCGGCGCGTCGATCGGCGTGACCGCGACGTTCGTCGCGATCGTGATCGCGCAGGTCGTGGCGACCGTGACCGTCTCCGCGGTCGGCCTGTACGCGCACCGGCGGTGGCCGCGTGTCGAGGCCGAGCCGCTCGGCGACCACGCGAAGGAGATCCGCTCGTTCGCGATCCAGTCGACGGCGGCGTCCGGACTGCAGTCGCTGCGCGGGCTGCTGCCGCTCGTGCTCGTCGGCGTCGTCGCGACCACGTCTCAGGTGGCGTACTTCAGGATCGCGCAGGCGCCCCAGACCGCGTTCGCCTCTCTGTCCTCTCCGGCGCGCATGGTGATGCTCGCCGAGCAGACGCGCGACATCGAGCATGGGCGCCACGACCGTGCGTGGCGTCTCCTGCGCCGGTACATCGGCAGTGCGGCCGGCATCGTGCTGGTCGTCGTGCCGCTGGCCTGGATCTGGATGGAGTCGCTGATCCGCATCATCTACGGGGCGCGCTACGTCGGCGCGACGGATGCCGCGCGGCTGATGCTCCTCGCCGCCGCGGTGCAGCTCATCCTCGGCTGGACGAAGTCGTTCCCCGTCTCGATCGGGAAGCCGGGCATGCGCACGACGGGACAGGCGCTCGAGATCGGCACGCTCGTGCCGCTCGTCCTCATCCTCGGGAGCCTCTACGGCGCGGCCGGGGCAGCGGGCGGCGTCTTCGGCTCGTCGCTCGTGCTGGCCGCCTTCTGGCTCGTCGGGCTTCTGCGGATGCGCGGCCGCCCGCTCGCCGACGTGGACGGCGCCGTCTCGTGAGGGTCTTGATCGTGTCGGGGATCTGGCCGCCGGACGTCGGCGGGCCTGCCAGCCACGCGCCCGAGCTCGCAGGCTGGTTGCGCGCGCACGGCCATCAGGTCGAGGTGGTGACGACCGCGGACGCGCCGCCCGCGCCGCAGCCCTACCCCGTCCGCTGGGCATCCCGCCGGCTGCCGCGCGGGATCCGCCACCTGCGTGCACTCGCTCTGATCGCGACGCGCGCGCGCCACGCGGACGTCGTCTATGCGACCAGCATGATCGTCCGCTCGAGCACCGCGACCGCGCTCGCGCGCGTCCCGCTCGTCGTCAAGGTCACCTCCGATCCCGCGTTCGAACGCGCACGTCGCCAGGGACTCGTGACGGGTGACGTCGCTGCGTTCCAGGCCGGCGGCGGCGGGCTGCAGGCGCGCGTCCTGCGGCTGCTCCGCGACGCCGCCGTCCGTCGCGCGGCGCACGTCGTCTGCCCGAGCACGTTCCTCAGGGACGTGATCGTCTCCTGGCGTGTTCCCGCTGAGCGCGTGACCGTGCTTCCGAACGCGTCGCCGGCGGCCAATGGGATCGAGCCGACTCCGCTCGGCGATCCGCCGCCGCTCGTCTTCGCGGGCCGGCTGACGACCGCGAAGGATCTCGACACTGCGCTCGGAGCAGTGGCGCGCGTCGACGGAGCGTCGCTGGTCGTCGTCGGCGACGGGCCCGACCGCGCCCGCCTCGAGCAGCTGCGGGACGAGCTCGAGCTCGGCGAGCGCGTCCGCTTCGTCGGTTCGGCCTCGCGCGACGGGGTGCTCGGTTACCTGCGCGGCGCGGAGGCGATGGTCCTGAGCTCGGCCTGGGAGAACTTCCCGCACGGCGTCGTCGAGTCGCTCGCGCTCGGCACGCCGGTGATCGCGACTCGGGTCGGCGGCGTGCCGGAGATCGTGACCGACGGCGAGAACGGGCTGCTCGTCCCCGCGGGCGACGTCGCAGCGCTCGCCGCCGCGATCACGCGCTACCTCGGCGATCCTGCGCTGCGGGCACGGCTGCGCGCCGCGGCCGCACCCTCCGTCGCGAAGTTCGGGCAGGACGAGATCTACGGTCGGCTCGAGCGGATCCTCGAGACTGCGGCGGCATGAAGCACCGCGTCCTCTTCGTCGGGCGGTCCCGCTACCGGCTGCCGCTCTCCGAGACGCTGCGCCGCAAGTGGGATGCGCTTGCGGACGTGCTCGACGTGCGCGTCGTCGCGTCGTCCTTCGACCGGTCGGAAGGCGACGCCACGTTTCGCCTGCGGCGGCGGACGCCGCTCGACGGCCCGCTGTTCTGGCTGACCCTGCCGCTGCGCGTGCGGCGCGAGGCGGCGGCGTGGAAGCCCGATGCGATCATGGCGCAGAGCCCGTTCGAGGCGGCCGCCGCCCTCGTCGCACGAACCGGCGTGCCGGTGATCGTCGAGCTGCACGGCGACTGGCGGACGTTCGCGCGTCTCTACGGCTCGCCGCTCCGTCGCGCGGCCGCGCGCGTCGTCGACGCGGTCGGCGGCTGGGCGGTGCGTCATGCAGCCGCCGTGCGGACGGTCTCCCCGTACACGTCGCGGCTGGCGCGCGAGGCCGGACGCGAGGTGGCGGCCGAGTTTCCCGCGTACATGGATCTCGGTCCGTTCGCCGGCCCGGTGCAGCCGTTGCCCGAGCAGACGACAGCGCTCTTCATCGGCGTCCTGGAGCCGTACAAGAACATCGACGGTCTCGCCGCCGCCTGGCGGCGCGCGAAGCCGCAGCTGCCCGACGCCGGCCTCCGGCTCGTCGGCTCGGGAACACGGACCGACATCCCAGAGTCGCTCGTGCGCGACGGGCTCGCGACGTGGGAGCCGCGACTCGACACGAAGGGAATCGTCGGTGCGCTCGACGAGTCGAGCGTGCTCGTCCTTCCCTCGCGTTCCGAGGGCATGGGACGCGTCGTGATCGAGGCGCAGTTGCGCGGCCGCCCGGTGCTCGGCAGCGACGTCGGCGGCATTCCGGATCTGGTCACCGACGGAGTCGACGGCGTGCTCGTCGAGCCCGACCCCGACGCGCTGGCGGCGTCACTCGTGCGGCTGCTCGCGGATCCGGCGGAGATCGCGCGCCTCGCCGCCGCCGCGCGTGCCGCCGGCGAGCGCTGGCTCGTGACCCCGGAGGAGTACGCCGAGCGCGTGCGCGCCCTGGTCGCCGGGTGAGGCTCGTCGTGATCACACAGCGCGTCGATCCCGAGGATCCGGCGCTCGGGGCGACCGTCGCGAAGCTGCGTGCGCTCGCTGCGCACGTCGACGAGCTGGTCGTGCTGACGCTCGTCGCGCGTCCGGTCGATCTCCCGGCCAACGTCCGTGTGAAGGAGTTCGGCGCGAACGGTCAGCTGCTGCGCGGCGCTCGCCTCGTCCGCTCTGCTCGTCCCGGAGCTCCGCCGCCGGCCCGTCGCCGTGCTCGCACACATGTCGCCGATCTACGCCGTGCTCGCCGCACCCGTGACGCGCCCGCTGCGCGTTCCCTTGCTCCTCTGGTTCACGCACTGGCGGCAATCACGGACGCTGCGGCTCGCGGAGCGGCTCGCGACGAAGATCCTCAGCGTCTCCGACCAGTCGTTCCCGTTGCCCTCGCGCAAGGTCGTCGCGACCGGCCACGGCATCGAGGTGCCCGACGAGCGGCCGGCGCCGCGTGCAGACGACGGGACGCTGCAGGCTCGTCTCGCTCGGGCGCACGTCGCCGGCCAAGGGGCTCGCGACCGTGATCGAGGCGGTGCAGCTCCTCGACGGCGTCCCGGTCGAAGCCGAGCTGCGCGGGCCGTCGCTGACGGACGCCGAGGAGATGCATCGGCAGGAGCTCGCAGCGCTGATCGAGGAGCTCGGGCTCGCGGGCCGCGTTCGGCTGGAAGGGCCCGTGGCGCAATCCGCCACACCGTCTGTCTACGCACGGAGCGACGTGCTCGTCAACAACATGCGCGCCGGCGCGCTCGACAAGGTCGTCTATGAGGCAGCCGCGTCCGGGTTGCCCGTCGTCGTCGCGAGCGAGGGGTTCGAGCCCCTCGTCCGCGGCATCGAGCCGCCGCTCCGCTTCGCGCAGGACGACGCGGCGGACCTCGCCGACCGTTTGCGTGCGCTGCACGAGGCGGGGCCGGAGCGGCGGCGCGCGATCGGCGGCGAGCTGCGCGAGCGGATCGTGCGCGACCATTCGGTCGAGCGCTGGGCCGAGCGTGTGGTCGAGGCGGCGCGATGACGCAGGTGCTGCACGTGCAAAAGGTGTCCGGCGTCTCGGGCTCGGAGGCGCATCTCCTCTCGCTGCTGCCGCTGCTGCGACAACGCGGGTGGGATGCCCGGATGGTCGTGCTGCACGAAGGTGAGCCGGGCGCGCGTGAGTTCATCTCGCGGATGTCTGCGCAGGACGTTCCCGTCGAGGCGTGGCGCATGCGCTTCGATCTCGATCCGACGGTGCCGGCGCGGCTCGCGCGCCGACGGACGGACATCCTCCACACGCATCTCGTCCACGGTGACGTGCTCGGCCTGCCGGCGGGAGCCCTCGCCCGGGTACCGGTGCGGCTGAGCACCAAGCACGGCTTCAACGAGTTCCGCGCCAACCGGATCGCGGCGGCGGCCGACCGTGCGGCGGCGCGCTTCGCCCACGCGCAGATCGCGATCTCGCACGGTCTCGCTCGCTATCTGGCGTCGACCGAGGGGTTCGACGTCGACGATTTCACGGTCGTGCACTACGGCATCGAGCCGGGGCCTGAGCCGCCGCCGCCGCCCGACGCGCCGAGGCTCGTCGCCGTCGGGCGGTTGATCCCGATCAAAGGCCTCGACGTCCTGTTGCGCGCGTTCGCGACCGCCCGTGAGCAGCTGCCGGACCTGACGCTCGAGATCGCCGGTGACGGCAGCGAGGCTGCACGGCTGCGCGCCGCGGCTCCCGACGGGGTCACGTTTCTCGGCCAGGTCGGCGACGTGCGCGAGGTGTACGAGCGCAACGCGATCGTCGTCGTACCCTCGCGCGGCGAAGGCTTCGGCATGGTCGCGCTCGAGGCGGCGGAACGCGGCCGCGCGGCCATCGTCACCGACGTCGGCGGGCTGCCCGAGATCGTCGAGGATGGAGCGACCGGCCTCGTCGTCCCGCCGGAGGACGCAGCGGCGCTCGCGGCGGCGATCGTCGCGCTCGCGTCCGACCACGAGCGTGTGCGGCGGTTCGGAGAGGCCGCACGCGCGCGAGCGCTCTCCCACTTCTCCGCCGGCGCCGCAGCCGACGGCGTCGAGGCCGTCTACCGCCGACTGCTCGCGTTGCACGAGCCGGCCGGGACGACGGGCGGCGCCGATGAGCGGTCACGCAGTCGTCTCGTGCCACGTCGAGCGCCCGCTCGACGATCGCGTCTGGCACGCGTTCGAGTCGCTGCTGCGGCGACGGCCCGGCGGGTTCGTCGTCACGCCGCTGCTGCGGCCGCCACACGCCGCTTCGGGGGAGAACGACGAGCTGTGGCTCGAGCGGGCGCGTCGCGTGCAGGCGCTGGCACCGCTCGGGCACCACACGCACTGGGGCGGCCCGTCACAGGCGCGCCCGCAGGGCGAGGTCGACGCGGCTGCCGTGGTGCGCGAGGAGGCTGCGTGGTTTCGCGAGCACGACCTCGAGCCGGGCTTCTTCTGCGGCGGCGGGTGGTACCTCGACCTCGGTCTCGCCGAGACACTCGCGTCCTTCGGGTACGTCGACTGCACCGCGACGACCTTCCGCCAGCAGTACCTGGACGAAGGGTCGCCGCGGCTGCAGCTGCCCGAACCGAGCCGGCTGAGGCTCCCGAGCGGCGCATCGCTGCTCGAGCTTCCCGCGACCCACTCGCTGGGCATGCTCGCGCGCGGGTTCCATCGCCTGCCCGCGCTCGTCCATCTGCACTTCCACGACTGGGAGCTCGTGGATCGAAAGCGAGCCCTCGCGCTGGAAGGGCTGCTGCGCCTGCTCAGCGTCCGCCGCCGGCCGCTCCGGATCGACCAGCTCGCCGAGCGGGCTGCCGCGGCCCCGGAACTGGCCTGGGAGGCGGCTACGATCGGCCCGTGACGACGACGGAGGATGTCCGCGCGACCAAGCCGTACCTGTTCTCACGGTCGCCGCTCAAGACGTTCGCCAGGCGCCTCGCGAGCACGCTCGCGCTGTTCACGATCGACGTCGCCGGCCTCACGCTCGGCCTGTACGCGGCGCTCGCGCTTCGCTCGCTCGTCTTCGACCCGAAGCCGATCCTCTGGGGCTTGCTCTGGGATCACGAGCGCGACTGGATCGTCTTTCTGATCCTGCTGCTTGCCCTCGTCTTCTGGCGCGCCGGGCTCTACGCGCCCACGCGAGACGCGGGAAGGCGCGGGCCGGATCGTGCCGAGCGTGGCGCTCGTCGCGGGGCTCGCGCTCGCGTTCGCGGTCGGCACCGGACAGCACTTCACGACGTTCGGCCTCTACGTCGTCGGTGCGGTCTTCGTCTCGGTCCTGATCACCGTCTTCCGCGGCAGCTACGAGATGGTGACGGCATCGCTGCTGCGCGCCGCCGGCGTGCGCCGCAAGGTCGTGCTCGTCGGCGACGACGAGGCGCGCGCCCATCTCCGTGCATCGCTCGGCGCGAGCCGGGGCGGCATCATCTACGACTTCGTCGGCGAGGTCGAGCAAGGGTCCGACGTCGAGGACGCGCTCGACGAGTTCTCGCTCGACGAATTGATCGTCGCCGACACGGGTCTCGACGATGCGCGTCTGCTCGAGATCGTCGACCACGCCCACCGCCGCGGCGTCCGGGTGCGCGTCGCCCCGCGGACGGCCGATCTGCTGATCGAGCGCGGCGAGTACGTGCCGGGTCAGGGCATTCCCCTGTTCGAGCTGCGCCCGCCCACCTTCGCCGGAGCGCAGTGGGCGACCAAGCGCGTCTTCGATCTCGTCGTCGGCGGTCTGATCGCGATCGTCGGCCTGCCCATCTGGTTGTTGGTGGCGATCGCGATCAAGCTGACGTCGCGCGGTCCCATGCTGTACGCCGATCCGCGCATCGGCCTGGGCGAGCAGCGATTCCTGATGCAGAAGTTCCGAACGATGCGCGCGGGCGCAGCCGACGACCAGGAGGCGCTCGAGCTGCAGAACGAAGCGTCGGGCGCGCTCTTCAAGATTCGAGACGACCCGCGCGTGACCGGCGTCGGGCGCTTCCTGCGCAAGTACTCGCTCGACGAGGTCCCGAACGTGATCAACGTGCTGCGCGGGCGAGATGTCGCTCGTCGGGCCGCGCCCGTTGCCGGTGCGCGACTACGAACGGCTGGAGGAGTGGCACCGGCGGCGCTACAACGTCCTGCCGGGCATGACCGGGCTGTGGCAGGTCGCGGGTCGCTCCGACCTCACCTTCGACGACCTCGTGCGGCTCGACTTCTACTACATCGAGAACTGGTCGATCTGGCTCGACATGTCGATCCTGCTCAAGACGCCGTTCGCGGTCTTCAAGCGCAAGGGCGCCTACTAGAGGAGGGGCGTTCAGGCTCCTAACCGCGCCGTAACGGGCCTCTGCGAGACTTCGGCAATGCGCGGGCCCAAGATCCTCGCCGTCGCCTCGGCGGTCGACCTCGACTTTCGCTACGGCTGCACTCCCGCCTGGTGGCAGCTCTGGAAGGGCCTGCACGAGGAGGGTGTCGATCTCGTCGTCACGCCGTACCGCGGTCGCCCCGTCGAGTCGCCGTGGTGGCGCACCGCGCCCAACCCGACGTACGTCGAGGGTGAGTCGTTCGCCAGGGCGCGCGATGCGTTCGCCCGGTTGAAGGGCGACACGATGCTCCGGCGGGCCGAGGACAATCCGGAGACCGGCTACGGCGACCGGATGACGCGCGAGCTGATCTGGCGCTGGGTGACACCGCGGTGGCGCCGGCATCTGGAGCGGCTCGTCGAGGCCGAGCGCCCCGACGCCGTCGTCGTCTTCACGGTGCCCATGTCGCATCTGCGCGGGATCCCGTCTGCCTTGCGCGAGCGGTTCGGCGTGCCGGTGCTGTTCTACGACGGCGACGTGCCGATGAGCCTGCCCGAGTTCGGTGGCATGGACACCGGCTTCAACTGGTACCACGACGCCGATCCGTCGGAGTACGACGCCGTGCTCTCGAACTCCGAGGGCGGGCTCGAGCGGCTACGCGAGCTCGGCGCGCGGGAGGCGCACGCCGTCTTCTGGGGCGCCGACCCCGAGTTCTTCGCCCCGCAGGACGTCGACAAGACGTCAGACGTCTTCTTCTACGGCTACGGCGACAAGTTTCGCCGCGACTGGATGGACGCGATGGTCGGCGAGCCGTCGCGGCGCCTGCCGGACGTCGACTTCGCGCTCGGCGGGCGGGACTTTCGCGGCGACACCGGCAACGCGCGGCTGGTCGGCGACGTCCCGTTCAACGTCTTCCCGCGGGCGATCGCGTCTGCGCGTATCAACCTCTGCATGACGCGCCGTTCGCACGCGTCGGTCTACGCGTCCTCCTCGTGTCGCCCGTTCGAGCTCGCGTCGTGCGGCGCGGCGATCGTCTCGAATCCGTACAACGGGATCGAGCGCTGGTTCGAGCCGGGCAGCGAGCTGCTGGTGGTCAACGACGCCGACGAGGCGACGTCGGCGATCCGCAACCTGCTCGACGATCCGGGCCAGGCGGAGGAGCTGGGCCGTCGAGCGCACGAGCGTGTGCTCGACGAGCACACGTATCGTCATCGCGCGCGCCGGCTGCTCTCGCTGATCGGGCTGCGTGAGGAGGCTCGTGTCGGCTGAGCACGGAGGCCTCCGCTGGATCGCCGTCGTGCCGGCGTTCAACGAGGAGCACAACATCGGCAACGTGATCGACGAGTTGCGGGCGTATGCCGCCGACCTGGAAGTCGTCGTGGTCTCCGACGGCTCCGTCGACCGCACGGCCGAGGTCGCCGCGGAGCACGGCGCGCATGTCGTCCGGCTGCCGTTCAACCTCGGCATCGGCGGGGCCGTGCAAGCAGGTTTCCAGTACGCCGCCCACGGCGGCTACGACATCGTCGTCCGCTGTGACGGCGACGGTCAGCACGATCCTGCCGAGCTCGGGAAGGTGCTGGCGCCGGTGCTGAACGACGAGGCCGACATCGCTGTCGGCTCGCGGTTCACCGGCGACGGCGGCTATCGGTCGTCGGCGACTCGGCGCGTCGGCATTCGCCTGCTCGCGCTGATCGTCTCGGCGATCGCACGCCAGCGTGTCACCGACACGACCTCGGGCTTCCAGGCGTTGAACCGCAAGGCGATCGAGCTCTTCGCCGCCGACTACCCGCACGACTATCCGGAGGTCGAAGGAATGGTGATGACGATCAGGCACCAGCTGCGCCTGCGCGAGGTGCCCGTCCGCATGCGCGAGCGCCAGCACGGGCAATCGTCGATCACGGCGCTCCGCTCGATCTACTACATGGCGAAGGTGCTCCTCTCGCTCTTCGTCGGCCTGTTCCGGCGGCGGGTCGTGCCCGTCGAGGACGCATGATCGGCGCGGCGACACCGCTCAAGGTCTCGATCGCCGCGACGGCGGCCTCGCTGATCCTCGTGCTCGTCGTCTTCGAGCTGATCCGGTCGCGCCGGCTGCGCGAGCGGTACGCACTGCTCTGGCTCCTGACCGGTGTCGTGCTCGTCGTCCTGTCGGCGTGGCGGTCGGGGCTGAACACGATCGCCGCGTGGCTCGGAGTACGCGGTTACCCGCCTGCCGTGCTCTTCGCCGTCGGGCTGCTGTTCGTGATCCTCGTCCTGCTGCACTACTCGACCGTGATCTCTCGTCTCGCCGACCAGAACGTGATCCTCGCGCAGCGCCTCGCGCTGCTCGAGACGAGGCTCGAGGAGCAGCGACACCCCGACTGAGGGCTCAGCGCGCCTGGTAGGCGAGCGGCTTGCTGAGCAGCATCAGGTCGAGCGAGTCCGGCGTGTCCTTGTAGTCGCTGACGACGCCGATGCGGTAGACGTAGCGACCTGCCGCGGGCCGGTCGACATACGCGGTCTGGTTCGTCGAGGCAATGCGCTCCATGTTGAGGAAGCACTCGACGGCGCCTTCCTCGGGACGATCGCAACCATCTCCGTTCGACGTGCGAAAGACCGCGTAGCGGATCTTGGTCGAGCCGGGGACGCTCGGCGCCCGCCAGAGCAACTCGACGCCGCCGCCGGCCGGCTTGCTGCTCGGCGTCAAGACGGATGCGATCGGCGCCTCGGTCGCGTTCGGCGCGCGGACGACACGGACCGTTCGCGACGGAGGAAGCACCGCGACGATCAGCAGCGGCACGAGGCCGACGACCGCGGTCGTCGCCAGCGCCGGCGAGCGCCGCAGCTGCCACGACTCGGGGACGGGACGCCACGACAGCCTGCGGCCGCGGACGGGCCAGAGGAAGCCGATCGCAGGGATCAGCAGGACGAAGGCCGGCAGGCCGGGCTCGACGTAGCGGAAGTAGCTCGTGCTCGCGAGCTCCGAGAGGCTCGAGCTCCCCTTGACGAGCAAGAACGCCGCGAACCACGTCGCGAGGAAGAGCCCCTTCACCGGCACGCGTCGAATCGCGCCCGCGATGCCGGCGACGGCGAGGAACTCGAGCAGGCGGATGCTCCAGAACACCTCCTGGAAGTCACGGAACTCGTGCTTCAGGTGGTGGAAGTCGAGCGGCACGTAGTTCGACGTGCTCACCGCGACCGGGCCGGCCGCCGCCTCGCGCGTCGCGGCGTACGCCGAGGTGATGGGCAGGTGCCCGAGCCCTTTCGACTTCCAGACGATCAGGGTCAGCAGCGCCGGCGCGAGGCCGGCCGCGCAGGCGAGCGCGAGCCGGGGCCGCAGCGCCGCCGGCGAAGAGGACGACGAGCGCGGGCACGAAGAACGCGTTGGCCGGCTTGATCCCGATCGCGACCCCCGCGAACGCGCCCGCGAGGAGCGCCCGGTCGACGCGTCCGGAGTCGACCGCGCGCAGCGCCGCCCACATCGTCGCGAGCACCGCGGCGACCGATGGCAGGTCGGCCATGTTGGTGAGACCCGCCCAGTGCGGCGCGAGGAAGAACTGCTCGAACGACGGGCGGTAGCGGTCGGCGACCGCGAGCATCATCAGGAGCGGCCCGAACGCCCAGATCGCCGCCGCGACCGCCGCGTAGGCACGGCCGTAGAGCTGGTCGGCGACAGCCCAGACGAGGACGAGGACGAGCGGCACGAGAATCAGCGCCTGCAGCGGCACGATCACCGGCAAGCCGTGCAGGAGCGTGGTGCCGGTGACGAGCGGCACCCAGCCGTAGAAGACCGGCAGCCCGTAGGAGATCACCGCCTGCGGGACGAAACCGTGCGCGACCGACCACTGCGCCGTCCAGTACTCGGTTGCGTCGCCGCCGCTGTGCCAGACCCAGCCGTTGTGGGGCGTGTCGAATGCGAGCCAGGCGACGGTCGCGAGCTCGACGACGGCGAGTGTCAGGAGCAGCGGCACGGGACGCACCGCGAGGTGTCCGAAGCGAGCGAGAGCGCGCCTCGGAAAATCAGGGATGCGCATGCGCGAGGCTGTTCTCGCGGTACCAGCTGACCGTGCGTGCGAGGCCGTCGCGCAGCGTCGTGTGCGCGCGGAAGCCGAAGAGCGCTTCGGCTCGTGAGGCGTCGAGCTGCCGGCGCGGCTGTCCGTTCGGCATCGACGTGTCCCACACGATCTCGCCCGTGAACCCGGTCAGGTCGGCGATCGTCTCGGCCAGCTCCCGAATCGACGTCTCGACTCCCGTGCCGAGGTTCACCGGCTCGCTGCCGTCGTAGCGCTCGCCGGCGAGCATGAACCCCTCGGCGCAGTCGTCGACGTAGAGGAACTCGCGCGTCGGCGAGCCGTCGCCCCAGAGGACGACTTCGTTGTTCGCCTCCGTCATCTTCCGGATCAGGGCCGGGATCACGTGCGACGTCTCGAGGTCGAAGTTGTCTCTCGGGCCGTAGAGGTTCGCCGGCAGGAGGAACACCGCGTCGGTGCCGTACTGCTCGCGGTAGGACTGGGCGCCGACGAGCACGGACTTCTTCGCGATGCCGTACGGCGCGTTCGTCTCCTCCGGGTAGCCGAGCCACAGGTCGTCCTCCGAGAACGGGACCTGCGTGTGCTTCGGGTACGCGCAGACGGTTCCGGCGATCACGACCTTCTGAACATCGTGCAGCCGGCTGAGCTCGAGCACGTGCGCACCCATCATCAGGTTCGCGTACCAGTAGCGGCCCGGGTTGGCGCGGTTCGCTCCGATCCCGCCCACCTCGGCTGCCAGGTGGAACACGAGCTCGGGTTTCGCGTCGTTGAAGAGGCGCTCCGCGTCTGCCCAGTGCGTCAGGTCGTAGCTCTGGCGCCGCGGCACGAACGGGGCGTGCCCGGCCGCCTCCAGCCGCTCGACGAGATGCGAGCCGAGAAAGCCGCCGCCTCCGGTCACGAGGACGCGGGCTATGCGAGGGCTCCCGGGCTGTAGGCGTTGTACGACACGGCGAAGAAGTCGGAAAGGATACGCGGCTCGCCGACGGCGCTATTCAGCCTGCGGGCGCCCGGGAGGGAGAACGGGCCGACGCGCTTCGGCAACGCGGCGTACGCGCCGGGCTCGACGACCGCGCCGCCGGCCCGCGCTGCGAGCCCCGTCTCGCGCAGGAGCTGCTCGATCTCCGGCCGGGTCCAGTACTTGAGCGCGTTCGGATTGCGCAACGACTGCGGCTTCAGGCGCGGCAGCCAGCTCGAAGGATTGCGCCGATTGGGGAACGCCACGTCGAAGACGAATGCGCCGCCCGGCTTGAGAACGCGCGCCAGTTCGCGCACGGTGCGCGCGACGAACCACTTGCCCATGTGCAGGAAGACCGCGCTCGAGACGACGAGGTCGACCGACGCATCGGCGAGCGGGATGTCGTCTGCCGACGCGCAGATCGCGACGACGTCCGCGTCCGGGAAGACCGAATGCTGCTCGCGGTACTCGATCAGCCGCCGCAACATCGTCTCCGAGATGTCGAGCGCGTAGAAGGTGTCGCAGGTCAGTCCCTTGGCCCGCGCGAGGTGCAGGTCGATGCGCCCGTAGCCTGCGCCGAGGTCGAGCAGCGTGCCGACGTGCCGACCTTCCGGGAAGCGGTCCCAGAGCGGTGCGATCTTCCCGGTCAGCAGCTCGTCTGCCGCGGCGCCTGCCGGGGCATTGGCGATCGCCGAGCGGACGTGGTCCTCGGCCGCTTCCTTCTCCCACTGCTCGCGATACGGCGACGCAGCCGCGGTGTCGGCGAAGGCGATGCCGTCGACCATCGTCACGCGCCCGTCGACGATCGCGCTCACGTGGTCGGCGCGGGATGCTTGCCGAGCCAGTCGACGCGGCCGAGCCAGCGCTCGCGGTGCTCGGCGTACCAGCGGATCGTCCGCAGCACGCCTTCCTCCCACGACACCTTCGGCTCCCAGCCGGTCTCGCGGTTGAGCTTCTCGTACCCGACCCGCAGCGCCATCACGTCCGTGGCACCCGGGCGCAGACGCTTCTCGGTGGTGACGACGTGGCGGTCGTCCGGCCAGAAGCCGTGCTCCGCGCCGGTGCGGAGGATCAGGTCGGTCCAGTCGGCCATCGAGATGTTCTTCCCCTGGCCGTAGACGTAGAGGTCGCCCGGGACGCCGTGCGCCGCGACGGTCAGGTGGCCGCGCACGCCGTCCGTCGTGAAGCAGAAGTCGCGCAGCGGCTCGAGCGCGCCCAGCTCGATCTCGGGGCGCGAGAGCGCCTGGCTGATGATCGTGCCGGTGACGTAGCGCGGGTTCTGGCGTGGGCCGTAGTTGTTGAACATGCGCGTGACGACGCCGGGCACGCCGTACGCATCGTGGTAGTTCATGGTCAGGAAGTCGGCGGCGACCTTCGCCGTGGCGTAGATCGACTTCGGGTTGATCGGCGAGCGCTCGTGCAGGATCAGCCCGCCGAGCTCGTCGAAGTCGTGCTGGTCGCGCACCGACTCGTGCACGTTGCCGTACTCCTCCGACGTGCCCGCCGTGTCGAACTTCTCGAGCTCGACGCCGTGGTCGACAACCGACTGCAGCAGGTTGAGCGTCCCGATCGTGTTCGCCATCACGGTCTCGTACGGCCTGTGCCACGACTCGCCGACGTGCGCCTGCGCGCCGAGGTGGAACACGTACGGCTTGTCGGGCGCCTGCGCGAGATCGCGCATCAGGTAGTCGATCGAGGTCTTGTCGGTCAGGTCGGCGAAGACGACCCTGAGCCGGCGCCGCAGGTGGCCGATGTTGTTGAGCGCGCCGGACGAGGTGGCGCGCACGAACGCGATCACGTCCGCCTCGAGATGGACGAGCGCCTCGGTCAGGTGCGAGCCCATGAACCCGTCGGCTCCCGTCACGAGGCAGGTGCGGCCGGCGTATGACGAACCGAGCTCGGCCTTGAGAGCGTCGAGCTCTCCCTCCGACCAGGTGGCTGTATCGTCGCCGGGCACGGATGGAGGGTAATCGCTCAGGGGATCGTGTGGCGGAGGGTCGGGGGGCGGTTCGCAGCGGGATCTTGACCGGAGTCTCGACGGCAGCCGTCAGTGGCTCCGCCGCTGTGCTCGGGATCATTCTCTCGCGCAAATTTGGTCTCGGCGTTAAGACCGACGGCTTCTTCGCCGCCTACGGCGTCTACCTGGCGCTCGTGCTCGTCGCCGGGTCGCTCCGCGTGATCGTGCTGCCTCGCTTCGTCGAGGCGCGCGCCGGGGGGCGGCTCGGACGTGAGGTCTCGACGTGGGCGGTCGGCCTTGCGCCCGTGCTCCTGGCTCTCGTGCTGATCGCGGTTCTCTGGCCGCACGGAGTCGCCGGCGTCCTCTCGTCCAGCTCGAGCGCCGGCGACCAGGCGGCCAAGCTCCTGCCCTGGGTCGTCGTCTCGGCGGTCGCGCAGATCCTCGGCGGCATCGCAGCGAGCGCGCTCGCCGCGCTCGACGACTACGACTGGGCGGCGTTCGGGTTCGCCCTCGGCTCGGTGATCGGGGTGCTCGTGACGATCCTCTTCATCGACCAGGGTGTGATCGCCTTCGGCTGGGGGCTCGCGGTGAACGGCGCGGTCACGCTCGGTGTTCCGCTCGCAGCGCTGGTGTGGCGCGGCGGCGTCGGCCGGCCCGACGGGCCGGGCTGGTCACGGCTGCTCGTCCTCGGCGAAGGGGTCGCGTTGCCGCTCGCGCTGCAGATCCTCTACGTGATCGCGCTGCGCTTCGCGACGGGTCTCGGCACGGGCCGCGGGACGACGTTCTCGTACGCGTATCTGATCGCCGCTTTCCTCGTTGCGATCACGGCGACCTCGATCGCGCTCGTCGCGACCGTGCCGTTCGCGCGTGCGGGCGCGACGCCGGAGCGGGTCGCGCGGCACGTGGTCGCGACGTCCTGGATCTCGTTGGCGCTCGTCGCCGCCGCGGCCGGGTTCTTCGCCCTCGCCGGTGAGGCCGTCGTCAAACACGTGCTCGGCTCGAGCTACGCAGGCGGGACGGGGGCGGAGCTCGGACGGCTCGTCGTCTATCTCGCCCCCTGGATGGTCGCCTCGGTGGCGGTCACCGTCGCCTATCCGTTGCTCTTCGTGCAGGGCCGCGCGCGCTGGCTGCCCGCGCTGGCCGTGCTCGCGCTCCTCCTGCACGTGCTCTCGAGTGGGTGCTGCAGCGCGCCTTCGGCCTGCCCGGCGTCGCCGTCGGCCTCGGCGCGATCACGGCGCTCGTCCTCGTCGCGATCCTGCATGCGCTGCACGCGGTGCGGCGGACCGCGTACGGCCTCGCCGTCGCGGCTGCCGTGTGCGGCGGGCTGGCTCTCGCCGTCTACGGGTTGCCCCGGCTCGTCGTCGGGCCGGCGCCTGCTGCGGTCGATCGGCCTGGTCGCGTACGTCGTCGTGCTCGCGGCCTGGCGTCCGGCCGGGCTGCGCGACGCCTGGGCCTACGTGCGCGCGTTGCAGTAGCGTTCGCCGCCGTGCCGGCCCGCGTCAAGCAACTCGTCCGTCGCCTCGGCCGCACGGGCGTCGGGAAGAACCTGATCCACGCGTCCGTGCTGCGCGACCCGTCGACGATGCGTTTCCCGAACGTCGAGCAGTGGCCGCCGGACGTGCGCGGGTTCGAGGATCTCGCGTTCCTCTTCTCGTCGAACCAGCTGAACCACGGCGTCGCGTCGCTGCAGATCGACGAGGCGGCGCTGCTCTACCGGCTCGCGCGTGACGCTACGAGCGGCCCGTTCGTCGAGATCGGCCGGTTCAAGGGCGGGAGCACGTTCACGTTCGCGTCCGCGCTGCCGCAGGGAGTCGAGCTGTGGTCGTACGACCTGCACGTCGCCCTGCGACCGGACATGCCCGGCGACCAGCTCGACGCGGAGTTGCGCGGCGCTCTCGAGCGCTACGGGATCGACCACAAGGTGCATCTCGATCGTCGCCGACTCGCGCAAGGTCGAGCCGCCGTCGCAGGAGGTCGAGCTGCTCTTCATCGACGGCGATCATTCCTACGAGGGCGCGCGCGCCGACTTCGACCGCTGGAGTGCGCTCGTCAGGCCCGGCGGGCATCTGCTCTTCCACGACGCCGTCGACAGCGGCGGCTACGGCAACGTCTATCCCGGCGTCTCGCGCGTCGCCGACGAGGTCGGCCGCGAAGGCGGCTGGGAGCGGCAGCCCGGCGCCGGCTCGATCGCGCACTTCACGCGCGTGTCGTAGATGCAGCTGATCGCCGTCGTCCTCAACTGGAACGGCGGTCCGGACACGCTCGCGGCGCTGGAGTCGCTCGACGGCGTCGAGACGATCTGTGTCGACAACGGCTCGACCGACGGGTCGGACGCCGCCGTCGAGGAGCGGTTTCCGCAGGTCGAGCTGATCCGCACCGGCGCGAATCTCGGCTTCGCCGGCGGCAACAACGTCGGTCTGCGCCGTGCGTTCGAGCGCGGCGCCGAGTGGGCGTTGCTGATCAACAACGACGCGATCGGCCGAGCCGGGCCTCGCGGACGCGCTTGCCGGCGCGGCAGCGGCTCGACCCGACGCCGGCCTGCTCGCGTGCAAGATCCTCTTCGAGGACGGCCGGACGATCCAGTACGCGGGCGCGACGTTCAACGCGCGGCTCGGCTACTCCGGGCGGCTGACCGGCTACGGCACGCCGGACCGGCAGGACGACGACGGCGTGCGTGACGTCGGCCGGGCGGACGGAGCGGCGCTCGCGCTGTCGCGGGCTGCGTTCGAGCAGGTGGGTGGTCTCGACGAGTCGCTCTTCATGTACGTCGAGGACGTCGAGCTGTCGCTGCGCGTGCGACGTGCAGGCTTCGGCGTCGTGCTCGTGCCGGCCGCCCGGGTGCGGCACAAGGGCTCGGCAGCGAGCGGCGGGCGTGCCTCGACCGCCAATCTCTTCTACTCGGTGCGCAACACGATCGCGGTCAGCGAGCGCTACGCGCCGCTTCCGTTCGGTGCGCGCGGGCTTCGCCGCTCGGTCGTCGTCGGCGCGCATCTCGTGCAGGCGCTGTCGCATCCCGCGCGACGCGACGCCGTGCGTGCCGTGGTCGCCGGCTGGCGGGCGGCGCGCGCCGGGCGCAGCGGGCCGCGCTGACACCGACCTATGATCGGTCGATGCCGAGGCGCGCGTTCATCACCGGGATCGGCGGCCAGGACGGCTCGCTGCTCGCCGAGCTCCTGCTGGCGGAGGGGTACGAGGTGGCCGGTGTCGCCCGGAAGTCAGCGTCCTCGTATCCGAATCTGGCGGCGATCGCGGATCGCATCGAGCTGATCGAGGCCGACCTCAACGACCGGGTCTCGCTGGCGCGCGCGTTGCAGTCCTGCGCGCCGGACGAGGTGTACAACCTCGCGTCGGTCTCGTTCGTGCCGATGTCGTGGGAGGAGCCGGTGCTGACAGCCGAGCTCGCGGCGGTCGGCGTCACGTCGCTGCTCGAGGTGATTCGGGAGGTCGGTGCGCCGATCCGCTTCTACCAGGCGTCGTCGTCGGAGATCTTCGGCGAGCCTGTCGAATCGCCGCAGCGCGAGTCGACGCCGGTCAACCCGCTGACGCCGTACGGCGTCGCGAAGACGTACGCCCACTTCATCACGCGCAGCTACCGGCATCGCTACGGGATGCACGCCTCCTGCGGCATCCTCTTCAACCACACCTCGCCGCGGCAGCCGGTCGAGTTCGTGCCGCGCAAGATCACCGCCGCGGCCGCGGCGATCAAGCTCGGGCTGCAGGACGAGCTGCGGCTCGGCGATCTGTCAGCGCGACGTGACTGGGGCTACGCGACCGACTACGTCCGCGGCCAGTGGCTGATGCTGCAGCAGGACGAGCCCGGCGACTACGTGCTCGCGAGCGGCGAGACGCATTCGGTCGAGGATCTCGTCAGCCAGGCGTTCGGGCACGTCGGTCTCGACTGGCGCGAGCACGTGGTGGTCGACGAGTCGTTGAAGCGCGGCAAGGCAGAGCTGCACGACCTCGTCGGCGACCCGGCCCGTGCCCGTGCGCCGGCTCGGCTGGCAGCCGGAGGTGTCGTTCGACGCGCTCGTGCGCCTCCTGGTCGACGCCGAGCTCGAGCATCTGCAGGCGCGTCAGCCCATCAGCTCGCCGTAGACGGCGTCGTGCTCGCGGGCCGTCCGCGCCCAGGAGAAGAGGGACGCGCGCTCGAGCCCGCGCCGCGACCACTCGTCAGGTGCGCGCAGCACGTCCTCGACCGCCTCCGCGATCGCCTCGGGCTGGAACGGATCGAAGAGGCGCGCAGCGTCGCCGACGACCTCGGGCAGCGAGCCCGCGTTCGAGCTCGCGACGGGACAGCCGCACGCCATCGCCTCGAGCGGCGGCAGGCCGAAGCCCTCGTAGAGCGAGGGGAAGACGAGCGCGGCTGCGCGCCGCATCAGGTCGTCGACCTCGGCCGTCGTGACGTGCCCGCGCGCCTCGACGCCTGCCGGCACGTCGCTGAAGTCGCCGCCGCCCGTCAGTACGAGTCGCAGGTCGGGGTGGTTCCGCCTCAGGAGCGCGAACGCCGCGAAGAGCCGGTCGTGGTTCTTGTGCGGCCAGCGCCGGGCGGGATAGAGCAGGAACTCCTCGCGCGGCGCGCTCCCCGGCCCGAGCCGCTCGTGGTCGACGCCCAGATGGATGACGCGGATCAGGTCGGGGTCGAGCCCGAGCTTCGCCACCGCCCGGTCGCGCACGAACTCGCTGATCACGATCACCCGGTCCGAGCTGCGCACGGACCGCGCCCAGGCGACCGCGCGGAAGGCGCGTTCCGCGCGCGAGAACATCTGCGGCAGGTCGAGGTGCTGCACGTCGAGCAGCGAGGTGACGGTCGGGCGGGAGACGGGCGGGAGGCGCAGGGTGAGTGGGTAATGCACGACGTCGGCCCCTTCGAGACGGGCGCGCAGGCGGCCCGGCCGGACGGCTGCCTCGCGTCATCGCGAGCAGGCGCCGGGGGATCGTCCGTCCCGCCCGGTACTCCGGCGCGACCTCCGACGGGAGGCCCGCTCCGAGCTCGGGAGCAAGCGACGGTAGGAGCACCCGGTAGGAGTGCTGACCGTCGCGGGCCAGGTTGCGCAGCAGCTCACGCACGTAGGTCTCGCTGCCACCCAGCTCCCCCGGAACGAACGTGAGGAGCGAGATCCCGACCGTCATCGGCCGAAGCGTAGTCCGGTTTGCTTACGGGCTAGTAGGTGAGCCCGTGCCCGAGCTGGAACAGCGGCTGCTCGGAGTCGCACGGCACGTCAGAGAGCTGACGGCGGACTGCATCCATCGACGAGGGAAGCTCGAAGGGGAGCTTGCCGCTCGGTGAGAACACACCGAAGACGAGGTCGAGGATCGCATCGGGGCTCGCGCCGAACGTGCCGACGACGGCGTGGCACGCGTCGGCGAGCTCGGTCAGGATCGCCGGGCGGTCGAGGTGCACGACGAGGATCGTCGGAACTGCGCGCGCAATCTCGAGGATGTGGTCACGCTCGGCCGTCGGGAACTCGAGGCTGCCGGCATGGAAGAGCGACTCGATGAACGTGCCCTGTCGCGGCTCGTAGGGCGCGTGTCGAAAGACGATCGCCGCATCGGCGTCGGCCGGGTGCTCGACGACGGAGCCGTAGGCGGCCGCGGCTTCCGCGGGGAGCCCGTCGACGAAGAGCCGCGCACCTGAGCGAAGGGGGAGCACGCCGTTGTTCGACAGCAGGACGATGGCTCGGCGTTGTGCTTCGGCGCCGGCTTCTCTGAACTCCGAGCGACCGCAGATCGTCTCCGCCGCCGCGGCATCGACGTAGGGGTCGTCGAAGAGCCCGAGGCGGAACTTGTCGCGCAGGATCCGCCTCGCCGACTCGTCGATGCGCGCTTCGGACACGCGACCTTCCTCGACGAGCTGCACGAGGAGCTCCGGCAGGTGCTCTCCACCGAGTTGGTCGCAGCCTGCCTCGATGATCCGGCAGAGGCGATCTGCGGTCTCGAGCTCTTCGACGCCCCACGCCTTCGCCTCCCACACCGACCCGTCGGGCATCGGCACGTCGCTGACGAGGGCCCAGTCGGTGCACACGACGCCGTCGAAGCCGAAGCGGCCGCGGAGCAGCCCGGTGATCACCTGCCGGTTGAAGCCGAAGCCGACCGGCTCGAGCTCCGTGCCGACCGGGCGGCCGTAGTAGGGCATGACCTGCGCGGTTCCGGCGGCGAAGGCCGACTCGAAGGGCCGCAGGTGATCCTCGAAGCGCTCGCCGGGATAGACCTGATCCTTGCCGTACGGGAAATGAGGATCCTCGCCGTCGGCCTGGGGGCCACCGCCCGGGAAGTGCTTCGTCATGCAGGCGACGCTGGTCGGTCCGAGCTGGTCGCCCTGGAAGCCGCGGACGTAGGCCGCCGTCAGGCGGCCGACGAGCTCGAAGTCCTCTCCGAACGTGCCGCCGATCCGCGCCCAGCGTGGCTCGGTGGCGACATCCGCCATCGGGTGGAGTGCGACGTGGATACCGACGGCGCGGTACTCCTGGCGGGCGATCTCGCCGAAGCCGCGAACGAGCTCCTCGTCGCGCGTCGCGGCGAGCCCGATCGGCTCGGGCCACTGGGAGAACGAGCCGGTCGACCAGCTGACCACGGCGTTCTCGTCGAAGGAGTGGCGCGGGTCGGATGAGATCGTCACCGGGATGCCGAGGCGAGTCGTCTCGGCGAGCTGCTGCAGCCTGTTGTGCCACTCGGCCAGCCGGCGCGCGTCCGGGGTCTCGTAGATGTTGAAGTGGTTGAGGTGGCGATCGACGACCAGTCGGTTCGTCCCTTCGCCGCCGAACGCCGACGGGCCCTCGAGCAACTCTCCCTCAGGCCCGACCCCGATCGGCGGCTGGAACATCAGACCCGCCTTCTCGGCGAGCGTCATCTGCGCGAGGAGGTCATCGACCCGCTCCTCGACCGGACGCCGCGGATCCTCGTAGGGATCCAGCCGGCCGTTGCCGTTGAGGTCGCGCACGCGCCGGCCGTCGAGCTCGAACACCGTCGGTTCCACTCCCATCGACCGGTCGATCATACGGCGGGCGGCAGCGGCGCCTAACAGGGCCGTAACCCCTGCGCTTTACACTCCCGCGGAATGAGCGAGGAATCCGATGTCGCCGCCCTCTTCGCCAAGCTGAAGGAGGAGGTGCGCGCCGCCGGCCCGCGGGCCGCCGACGTGCCGCCCGCGCAGGTGCGCCTCTCGGTGCGCGACCAGGCCGAGCGGCTCTGGCCGATCTCGGCCGAGCGGCCGATCGTCGGCAAGGGCGGGCCGCTGAAGTCCGTCCTCCGGCGCATGATGCGCTGGTACGTCGAGCCGGCGTTCGCCGACCAGCGCGCGTTCAACGACGCCGTGCTGAAGCTGATCGACGACCTCGACGAGCGCATCCAGCGGCTCGAGTCCAAATGAGGGTCGCGGTCTGCGCGCCGCAGGTGCCGTTCGTGCGGGGCGGGGCGGAGCTGATGGCAGAGGACCTCGTCGACGCGCTGCGTGCGCGCGGCCACGAGGCCGAGCTCGTGACGATGCCGTTCAAGTGGTACCCCGGCTCGCGCGTGCTCGACCAGGCGTTCCTCTGGCGGCTCGTCGACCTGACCGAGTCGGACGGGCGGCCGATCGACCGCGTGATCGCGACGAAGTTCCCCGCCTACTGCGTCCGCCACCCGAACAAGGTCGCCTGGGTGCTGCATCAGTTCCGGCAGGCATACGACTACGACGGGACCGAGCTCGGTCAGTTCTCCGACAGCCCCGAGGATCGCGCGACGCGCCGCGCGATCGAGCGGCTCGACGGTGTCGCGCTCGGCGAGGCTCGCCGCGTCTTCGCGACCTCGCGCAACGTCGCCGACCGACTGCAGCGCTTCAACGGCATCGAGGCCGAGCTGCTGCCGCACCCACCGCAGTCGCTGCCCTACCGCACGGCCGAGCCCGAGGGCTTCGTTCTCTCCGTCAACCGCCTCGATCGCGCCAAGCGCATCGACATGCTGATCGAGGCTGCGCAGGCGGATCGCACGCTGCGCGTCGTGATCACGGGTGAGGGGCCCGACCGCGACCGCCTCGAAGGTCTCGCGTCGGGGCTGAACGGCCAGGTCGAGTTCACCGGCCGGGTCGACGACGAGCGGCTCGCGGATCTCTACGCGCGCAGCCTCGCCGTCTACTACGCGCCGGTCGACGAGGACTTCGGCATGGTCCCCTACGAGGCGTTCCTCTCGTCGAAGCCGGTGGTGACCACCGCCGATGCCGGCGGCCCGCTCGAGGTGGTGCACGACCGGCAGACAGGGCTCGTCGTCGCTCCCGACGCAGCAGCGCTCGCCGGCGCCTGCGCGTACCTGAGCGAGCACGTCGACGAGGCGAAGGCCTGGGGTCGCGCGGGCCGGGAGCTCGCCGAGCGCGTGACGTGGGATGCCTGCGTCGACGCGCTCCTCGCGTGACACACGACTGATGCGGGTCGCCTACTACTCGCCGCTGCCGCCGTCGCGCTCCGGGATCGCCGACTACTCGACGCTGCTTCTGCCCGCGCTGCGCGAGCGGGTCGACGTCGTCGTTGCGCAGCCGGGGAAGCGCGCGCCGGCCGCAGACGTCGCTCTCTACCACGTCGGCAACGACCCCGACGCGCACGGTTGGATCGTCGATGCGCTCTGGAAGCGCCCCGGAGTCGTCGTCATGCACGAGTTCGTGCTGCACCATCTGATCGCGGGGATCACGATCGGTCGCGGCAACGGTCGCGGGTACCTCGACGCAATGGAACGCGACCTCGGCGTGGCCGGGCGGCTGCTCGGGCTCGGCGTCCTCGACAACCTGCTGCCGCTGCTCTGGGAGACCCAGCCCGAGCGCTTCCCGCTCGCCGGCGTCGTCCTCGACCACGCGCAGGGCGTGATCGTCCACTCCGACTACGTGGCGCAGAACGCCCGCGCCGCCGGCTACCAGGGACGGCTCTGGCGCATCCCGCATCCCGTCTGGCCGCCGGAGCCCGTCGTCGCGGCGAGCGACGTGTCGGGCGATCCGCTGATCGGCTGCTTCGGCTTCCTGAACATGAACAAGCGGATCCCGCAGCTGCTCGAGGCCTTCGCGTCGCTGCGCCGCCGCCGGCCGGGGGCGCGGCTCCTGCTCGTCGGCGCGGCAGGCGAGCGGTTCGACGTCGGCCGCCGCCTCGAGCGGCTCGGGCTGACCGAGGGCGTCGAACGGCTCGACTACGTCCCGGAAGAGCGGATGTGGTCGTTGATGGCGGCCTGCGACGTGCTCGTCAACCTGCGCTACCCCACGATGGGCGAGACGTCGGGCTCGGTGATCCGAGCGCTCTCGCTCGGCAAGCCGTTGCTCGTCTCCGACGTCGGCTGGTTCAGCGAGCTGCCCGACGACGCGGTGCTGAAGGTGCCGGTCGACGAGCTCGAAGTGGCCACGCTGGAGGCTGCGCTCGGCTTCGCGGTCGACCACGGCGCGTCGCTCGGCGCGGCCGCGCGCGCATACGTGGAGCGCGAGCACTCCCTCGACCGCGTCGCCGACGCGTACGCCGTCGCGCTCGAGACGGCTGCGGGCGCAGATCGCGTCGACGACGCCGTTCTCTGGCGGATCGCCGAGGCGGCGGTCGAGGTCGGCATCGACGACGCGCCGCGCCTCGCGCGTGCCGCCGTCGACGCCGGGATCGTCACGTGAGCGCGGTCCGCGCGCGACTCTCGGCGGTGCGTCCGGGCGTCTGGCTGACCGCGATCGTCGTCGGCTCGATCGTCCTGCGCATGCTGCTTGCGGGACGTACGCCCTCGCCGTGGATCATGGTCGACGAGCTGATCTACTCGGAGCTCGGCAAGTCGCTCGCCTCGAGCGGCCAGTTTCTCGTGCGCGGCGTCCCGAGCACGGGTTACGGCTTCGTCTATCCGGTGCTGCTCGCGCCCGCCTTCAGGCTCTTCGCTTCGGTGCCGACCGCGTACCACGCTGCAAAGCTGATCAACGCCGTCGTCATGTCACTGACGGCGGTGCCGGTGTACTACCTCGCGCGCCGGCTCCTGACGCCGGGTCTCTCGCTCGGGGCCGCGGCGCTCGCCGTGCTGCTGCCGTCGATGCTCTACACCGAGACGCTGATGACCGAGAACGCGTTCTATCCGCTGTTCGCGCTCGCGTCCCTCGTCCTCGTGCTGACGCTCGAGCGGCCGACCGCGCTGCGCCAGCTGCTGTTGCTCGCGACGTGCGCCGTCTGCTTCGCGACACGCGCGCAGGCGATCGCGCTCTTCGGCGCCGCCCTCGTCGCGCCGGTGCTGCACGGTCTGATCGAACGCGATCTGGGCGCGAGGCTGCGGCGCTACACGACGCTCTACGGGATCGCCGGCGGCGCCGCCGTGCTCGCTCTGCTCGGAACGGTCGCGCGCGGGCGGTCACCGCTCTCCCTCCTCGGCGCCTACCGCGCCGCGACCGGCAGCGACTACTCCGTCTCGGAGGTCGCGCACTACCTGCTCTGGCACGTCGCCGAGCTCGACCTCTACCTCGGCGTGATCGGCGTCGCCGCCCTGATCGCGATGTGGCTCGCGCCGCGCACGCTGACGCCTGCGGCGCGCGCGTTCGTCGCCGCGACCCTGCCGATCACCCTGCTGCTCGTGGCGGAGGTCGCCGTCTTCGCGTCGCGCCAGTCCGGGCGGATCGAGGAGCGGAACGACTTCTACGTCGCGCCGTTCGCGATCATCGCGCTGCTCGGGCTCGCTTCGCGCGACGCCGTCGTGCCGGTGGCGCGCCGCACGCGCGTGATCGCGGCGGTGATCGCCGGGTCGCTTCCGCTGGCCGTGCCGTTCGCGCGCTTCGTCAACACCTCGGCCGTCTCGGACACGCTCGGGCTCCTGCCCTGGTGGTGGCTGCAGGATCAGGGGATCCACTTCGGGCCGCTGCGCTTCGTGGCGCTCGCGGTCGGGCTCGCGGCCGGCGCGGCGTTCGTCTTCGTCCCGTGGCGCTATGCGCTTGCCCTACCGATCCTGCTCGGCGTCTACTTCGTGCTTGCGTCGATCGTCGTCGAGAACGGCCGGCACGGGATCCGGCAGGCATCGGCGGGCGCGCTCTTCGCAGGCATCCGCGTTCCGCACCCGGACTGGATCGACCGGCGGCTCGGCCGTGACGCCGACGTGTCCTTCCTCTGGCACTACACGGGCGAGACGCGGCCGCTCTGGAACAACGAGTTCTTCAACCGCAGCGTGCACGACGTCTACACGGTCGACGGCCCCGATCCCGCGGACGGCGGCCTGCCCGAGACGCCCGTCGTCGAGCGCGCCGACGGCACGCTCGTCACCGCTGCGCGCGTCGCTCCGCGCGTGCGCTACGCGGTCTCGTACGTCGACATCGCCGGGAAGCCGCTGGCCCGCGATGCCCAGCTCGGCTTGACGCTCTTCCGCGTCGACGGGCCGATGGTCATCCTGACGCGCGTGCGCGGCGTGTATCCGGATACGTGGGGCGGCCGTGTGGTCACCTACCGGCGCGCGCGCTGCAGCGGCGGCACCGTCTCCGTGCGCCTCGGCACCGACGAGCACCTCTTCGAGAGCGCGCAGACCGTGACCGCGACCGAGAACGGGCGCGTCGTCGGGCGCAAGCGCATCGAGCCGGCCGAGCAGCCGACGCTCGTCGTCCCGCTGCGCCCCGACGCGCACGGCAACTGCACCGTCACGTTCACCGCGGCGAAGCTGCGCAGGCCGGGAGCGGGCGACACGCGCCGGCTCGGCGCCCACTACTACTCCTTCGACTACCGCCGATGAGAATCGCCTTCGACGTCAGCCCGCTGTCGCACGAGCGCACGGGGGTCAACAACTACATCCGCGGCTCGCTCGGCGGGCTCGCGGAGGTCGCACGCGAGCGCGGCGACGAGATCGTCGCCTTCGCGCCGACCTCGCCGGCCGGACGCAAGGTGATTCCCGAAGCGCTCGCCGGGATCGACGTCGAGCTGGCGCTCCTGACGCTCCCGTTCGCGCACGCGTGGCGCACCGCCTGGTCGGTCGCCGGCCACCCGGCCGCCGAGCGGTGGCTCGGCAGCTTCGACGCGCTCCACTACACCGACTGGATGTACCCGCCGCAGCGCGCCGGCGTGCGCGCGACGACGATCCACGATCTCGTGCCGCTGCACCACCCGGAGTGGACGACCAAGCGCACGCAGTCGATGCACGGTCGCAAGTACCGCAACGCTGCACGGACGTGCAACGTCGTGTTCGCCAACTCGACCTTCACCGCCGACGACTTTGCAGAGACGATGTCGTTCCCGCGCGAGCGGGTGCTCGTCGCCCATCCGGGCATCGCCCCGGAGTTCTCCGCGGACGGCCCTGTTGCCGACCTCGGCGGCCCGTACGTGCTGACGGTGGCGACGCTCGAGCCGCGGAAGAACCTCGGCACGCTCGTCGAGGCGTTCGCGCTGCTCGCGGACACGGGCCTGACGCTCGTCGTCGTGGGCGGCGCGGGCTGGGGCGAGCAGCCGCAACTCGACCGGCCGGGGATCGCCCGGCTCGGGCGCGTCGACGACGATCAGCTTGCACGCCTCTACCGCGGCGCGGCGGCGGTCGTCTACCCGTCCCGGTTCGAGGGCTTCGGCATGCCGATCACCGAGGCGATGGCGTCGGGCGCGCCCGTCGTCGCCTCGGCGCACGTGTCGATGGACGACGCGGCCGCCGACGCGGCCGTCCGCGTCGATCCCGAGAGCCCGCAGGCGATCGCGGCGGGCATTCGCGAGGCGCTCGCCCGCCGCGATGACCTGCGCGCGCGGGGGCTGGAGCACGCGCGGCGCTTCTCCTGGCGCCGTGCCGGTGAGATCTTCCGGGAAGGCTACGAGCGATTCGCGTAGCGCTCGACACGACGCCGCTCTTGCAGACGCGCGCGGGCACGGCTCGCTACGTCAACGCGCTGCGCGAGCACCTGCACCCGCTCGAGGTCTCGTTCCCCGCGACCTCGCGGCTGCGGACGGCCGTCGCCGACACCGTCTGGTACCCCCGCTTGCGCGCGCCTCGCGGCGCGGATCTGCTGCACTGCCCGACGTTCCGAGGCCCGTTTCGCGCACGCGGCCCGCTCGTCGTCACCGTGCACGACCTCGCCGTGCTGCGCCACCCCGAGTGGTTCAACCGGTGGACGGCGACCTATTCCCGCTTCGCCGTGCCGCGTGTGATTCGTGCCGCGTCGCGCGTGATCGCGGTCTCCGAGTTCACGAAGCGCGAGCTCGTGACGCTGCTGCAGGTCGACCCCGGCGTGATCCGCGTCGTCCCGAATGCGGTCGAGGACGTCTTCACACCCGAGGGGCCACGGGCGGAGGGCGACTACGTGCTCGCGGTCGGCACGCTCGAGCCGCGCAAGAACCTGCAGCGCATCGCACAGGCGGTCGACGGGGAGCTGCGCGTCGTCGGCGCACGCGGCTGGGGTGGCGTCACACCGCCGGCGAACGTCACGTGGTGCGAGGACGTGACCGACGAGGAGCTCGCCGCGCTCTATCGCGGTGCTCGCTGCCTCGTCTACGCGTCCCTCTACGAGGGCTTCGGCATCCCCGTCGCAGAGGCGCTCGCCTGCGGCTGCCCGGTCGTGACCAGCGCCGGCTCGCCGATGGCGGAGCTCGCAGGCGACGACGCTGCGCTCGTCGACCCCGAGGACGTGGAGTCGATCCGCGACGGCATCGCGCGTGCGCAGCGTCCTCCGGCGCGCCGTGGCCCGAGCTGGGCGCAGGTGGCGGAGCTGACGCGGTCCGTCTACGAGGAGCTCGCGTGATCGTCGTCGACGCCGACGTGCTCGGCCGCAACCGCACAGGCGAGGAGACCTACGTCCTCAATCTGCTGCGCCAGCTGCCGTTCGTCGCGCCCGATCTCACGTTCGCCGCCGTCACGCGGCGGCCCGACCTCGTGCCGGAGGGCGTCGAGCCGATCGAGCTGCCCGCGCGGTTCCAGGAGGCGCGAATGGCCTGGGGCCTGCCCCGGCTCCTACGCCGTCTGGGTCCCGACGCGGCGCACTTCCAGCACGCGCTGCCGCTCGGCTGGAACGGCCCGAGCGTGCTGACGCTGCACGACCTGCACTTCGAGCGCGATCCGAGCGTGATGAGCTTCGCTGATCGCATCACGTTCAAGACGGTCGTCCCGCGCTCGGCGCGGCGCGCGACGCACGTGCTCGCCGTCTCCGAGCGGACGAAGCGCGATGCGATCGAGCTCTACGGCCTCGACCCGGAGACGATCACGGTCACGCCGCACGGCGTCGATCCCGCGTTCACGCCGGGCGACGGCCCCGTGGGCGAGTACCTGCTCTTCGTCGGGGCGGTGCAGGCACGCAAGGACCCGCTGGCCGCGCTGGCAGCGGCGCGGGCCGTCGGCCGGCCGCTCGTCGTCGTCGGGCCCGAGAAGGAGCCGCAGCTCGTGCAGGCGCTGCGCGACGGTGGCGCCGACGTGCGCGGCTGGGTCGAGCAGTCCGAGCTGGCTGAGCTCTATCGGGGCGCAGCTGCGCTCGTGCTCCCGTCGCGGTTCGAGGGCTTCGGGATTCCCGTGCTCGAGGCGATGGCGAGCGGCACGCCCGTCGTGCTCTCGAGCGATCCGGCGCTGCGCGAAGTCGCCGGCGAAGCAGGCTCGTACGCGGAGGACGGCGACCTGGCGGGCGCGGTCACGCGGGTGCTCGCCGACCGGGCGCGCTACGTGAGCGCGGGGCTCGAGCGTGCGCGCCGCTTCTCGTGGGAGGAGACGGCCCGCGTGACGGCCGACGTCTATCGCAAGGTTCTGGTGTGAACGTCGCCGCCGTCGTCGTCTCGCACGGGCACCCGGCCGAGCTCGAGGAGTCGCTGCCGGCGATCCGTCCGCAGGTCGACGAGCTCGTCGTGATCGCGAATGTTCCCGGCTCGGTGCCGCCGGGCGTCGACGCGCTGCACAACGAGCGGCCGCTCGGCTTCGGCGCCAACATCAACCGGGGCGCATCCCGGACGAAGGCGGAGCTCGTGCTCTCGGCGAACCCGGATGCGGTGCCCGACCCGGGCGCGGTAGCCGCGCTGCGCAACTTCATGGCGGCCCATCCACGCTGCGGCGTCGCCGGGCCGCGCATGGTCTACCCGGACGGCACCTGGCAGCCGTCGCGTCGCCGCTTCCCGACCGTCGCCGGCACGCTCGTCCGGCGCACGCCGCTACGGCTCGTCGTGCCGCAGCGGCGTCACTACCACCTGGACGAGGCGCCGCCGAGCGAGCCGGTGCAGGCCGACTGGATGCTCGGCGGCTTCCTGCTGCTGCGGCGGACGATGCTCGAGGAACTCGGCGGCTTCGACGAGGGCTTCCGCCTCTACGGCGAGGACATCGACCTGCAGTACCGGGCGATGCGCGCGGGCTGGGAGCGCTGGTACGTCCCCGCGGCCGTCGTCCGCCACGAGCACAAGGCGGAGACCGACAAGCAGTGGCTGACGCGCCGCACGCTCTGGCACGTGGCGGGCGTCGCGCGCTTCGTGCGCAAGCACCCCGAGCAGCTGCGAGCGCGCTAGCGCGCCGGCTCGAACGAGTAGGCGACCTGCGCGGCGAGCTCGCGCCCGTCGCCGGCCTTGAAGAGGTTCGTCGCGGTCGGCGTCGACGCGCAGGGGCGCCGTCGCCGGGATCGCACGAGCGTCAGCTTGCACGGCGGCGCGACCGCCTTGACGATACGCTGTCGCCGGCCCGCGACAGGCTGGCCGTCGTCGTCGATGCGCAGGCTCGAGACGCGGAAGGTGAAACGCGCGGGCCGGTCGACGCAGGCGGCGGCGCGGTCGAGGGAGATCACGACCGTCCCACGGACCGGCTTCGGCGCGAAGCGGACGAACCTGCTCTCGCTGCTGCATCCAGCCGTCGAGCGTGATCCCCGAGACGAAGCTCGTCACGCGGATCGGGTGCGGCACGCGGTAGAGCGTCAGCCCGCCCGCCTGCTCGGACGACACGTCCGGCCAGCTCGAGGCCTGGCGGTCGCTACGACCCAGTCGAGCGGCAGTCTGCGGGTCGAGCGCGTCCGTCCGTGTCCAGGAAGTTCGGGACGTCGTCGGCCCCGGAGGCGGCGCCGAGCCGTCGACCGACCACACGTCCTGGATCGACTGGTTCCAGAACTCGAGCGACCAGAGCGAAGTACGAGTTCGACGAGGTCCTTGCCGAAGAATATCGTGACGCGCGCGGCCCGTCAGCCGGTCGATCCAGTCGGGCGGCATGCGGCAGCAGCGAGAGCGGAACTTCGCGGGCGCGACCGCCTGGTTCGCCGCGGAGACCTCGACCCGTCAGGTTCCAGGCGATCGTCGCGACCCCGAGCACCGACGACCGCGATCACGACAGCGGCGTGCCGCGCGCGGGCCGAGTCGACGGCGCGAGCGCGACGAGCACGCCGACGGCGAGGATCCCGACAGCGAGCCGATCCGGAGGTCGGACTCCGTCCAGTACCAGGTCGGTTCAGCCATCTGCAGGATCGAGAGGCCGAACGCGTCGAAGTAGAGGTGCTCGTAGGCGTGGTAGGCGTCGACCAGAGCAGGTAGCCGGTCGCGGCCGCGGCGAGCGCGAGCGGCACGATGCGGATGCGCAGCGGCAGCACGGCGCGTGGTCGCGGCGATCAGGATCGAGCGGGCTCAGGTAGATCAGGTTGCGTTCCTCGACGCGGATCGCGAAGATCGTCGAGAGGTACGACGCCTTGACGGCGGTGTAGAGGCCGAAGGTCAGGATCGACGCCGACGAGCAGCGCCGAAGGCACGCCAGCGCGGTCCTCGCGCGTCGCGATCGGGCCGCCGAGAGCCCAGGCGAGCGCGAGCGATCACCGGCAGGATGCCGAGACCGATCGTGAGGCGCCGAACCGGCCCAGAGGCCGTAGGTGAACATGCGGTGCCGGAAGTGCTGGTGCCGATCGAACCACTCGTAGGAGTGGTGCGCGACGACGACGTCGGCGGCGATCACGAGGCCGAGCGCCGAGCACGAGCAGCGCCGACGCGCTGGCCTTGTCGTCCACGCGACGATCGTCGAGCGGATCCGCGCGCGCTCGTCGCGGCGAAGACCAGCGCGGCGAGCGCTGCCGCGAGCGACCACGACCGCAGCTGCGCCACGCACCGCCGTGCGCGACCTCGACAGCACGAGCGCGAGCGCGATCGTCGCGATCGTCCACCGGCGCCGGTCGCCAGCAGCGCGCGGAGGCGACCGAGCGAAGAGCGCGAGCGTCGAGAAGTACGCGAGCGACTCCGGCATCAGGACACCGGTCAGCGCGAGCGACGGGATCGCACGCCGACGCGAGCGCGACGAGCAGCCGCGGCCGCGCGAGACGAGACGCCGCGCCAGGCCGAAGACCGGGAACGAGCGTCGCCGTCATCACGATCGCGTTCAGGTACTTCGATCGTCGCGTAGGCGGTGGCGGTCGCGTCGATCCACCAGGCGGGGGCGATCAGGTACGAGTAGAGCGACCGAGACCGGCGCAGCGTCTCCCGCGAATCTCGGGCTGGCCCGTCTCGGCGATCGCGCGCGAGAGCAGCGACCACTTCAGCTCGTCGGTGAAGATCAGCGGCGACGGTATGCGCGTCGTCTGCCAGAAGATGATCGAGAGTGTCAGGCGGGATCGGAGGCACGCCACCAGCAGCGGATAGGCATCGCCAGCGGCGGTCGAGGCAGGCGGCGCTTCGACTGCGTCATCGGCAGCGACGCGCGCAGGACGACGCGCGGCTCGACGTCGATCTCGCGGCGGACGAACCGGCAGACGATCTCGCGCCTCGTGCACGCCGGCGACGACGTCGTCGAGTCGCTCACGTCGGCGCGTCGGGATCGTCACGAACACGATGTCCGGTTCGCGGCGCGACGAGCAGCGCCTGCGAGCTCGTGCGTGCCCCCGACGACCGAATGCCGTGCAGGCGCCGCCGTCGCAGCCGCGGGTCGTCGTCGACGAAGCCGACGACCCGCTCGCCCGGCGTCTCGCGGAGCTCGCGCAGCAGGCTGCGGCCCGTGCGGCCCGCGCCCACGATCAGCGACCGCGCCGTCTGTCGCCATCGCGCGTCGGCTCGACGCCGCCGACGATCGCGCGCTGCCGCGAACCGCGAGGCCGCGATCAGCGATCGTGCGAACAGCGCGTCGATCAGGAAGAACGCAGCGCGAGAAATCGCCGAGAGCCGTGCGCGAGCCCGACGTACGCCGGCCGCGACGACCTCCGACGACGATCACCGCGACGCCGATCGCAGCACGTCCCGCGAGCCTGCGAAGCGCCAGATCGAGCGGTAGATGCCGGTCGAGGATGAAGGCCAGCGTAGCGGCAGCGATCAGGATCGGCAGCGTCAGCTCGGCGAGTGCCGCTGGTTGGTCGTGCCGGGCCAGCCGAAGCGGAGCAGCGTAGGCCGCAGCGAACGGCGGCGACGATCAGCCGACGTCGACGACGACCTCGACGAGCCGGCGCCAGTGTACGGAGAAGAGCTGCAGCAGATCGGTGCTCCGGCGTCGCGGCGCGCGCTCGACGTCGGCCAGGAAGCTGCGAACTGCACGAGCAGGACGAACGTGACGAGCACGCCGACGAGCGGCGAGCCGCTGGTCGCCGAACACGTTGTAGGCGAGGCTCGTGCCACCGAGGGCGATTGCGATCAGCGCGAGCAGCAACACGGCGTGCTTCTCCGAGACACCCGAAGCGAGACGAGCCGGTGCGAGCTGTGGTCGCGGCCGCCCTGGTAGACCGGCCGTCCCTCGAGCAGTCGCACGATCGTGACGAGCGTCGTGTCGAGGACCGGCACGGCGAGGACGAGGATGGGCAGGAGCAGCGTCGCGACGGTCGACGTCGGCGACGTGTCCAGCTCGCGAGCAGGCCGAGCGAGGCGAGCGTGAAGCCGAGCACCTGCGAGCCGGAGTCGCCCATGAAGACGAGTGCGTTCCCGCGCCGGCGCAGGTTGAACGGCAGGAAGCCGAACACGCGACGGCACCGGCGAGTGCGAGGACGAGCACCGTGTGATCCGGGTGGATGGTGACGGCGTCGATCGCGAAGAACGCAAAGGCGATCGCCGCCAGGTCGCCGGCGAGCCCGTCCATGTTGTCGAGCAGGTTGAAGGCGTTCGTCATCCCGACGAGCCAGAGGATCGCGAGCGGCCACGCGACGACGGGCGTGTGCACGAGCTCGACGCGCGTCCCGGAGATGACGACGAGCAGGGCGGCGACGAACTGAGCGCCGAGCTTGGCGAGCGGAGGCAGCGCGCGGACGTCGTCGACGAGCCCCGCGACGAAGAGCACCGTGATCCCCGGTAGATGCCGACGAGCTCCGTGCTCGCCGGCATCGCGCCGACGAGCCACGGCGAGCCAGACCCCGACCGAGAGCCCGAGGAAGATCCCGATCCCGCCGACGAGCGGCGTCGGCTGCGCGTGCCAGCGGTCGGCGTCGGCGGCGCGACGAGCCGGCGGGCCAGCGGCCAGCGGAGGAGGCCCCAGACGGCGAGCAGATGCGGCGGGAAGGGCGGCGAGAGCCGCGAGGGTGCTCACGAGTTGCGAGGGTAGAAGAGCGGTGTTAGGGCTGTGTTTGCCGTCCCTAGACTACTGCGGGACGATGACGGTCTACGCCGATCTACTGCGCTACCGCGAGCTCTTCGCCAACCTCTTCCGGCGGGACTTCCAGGCCAAGTACAAGGGCTCGATCCTCGGCGTCGCGTGGTCGCTGCTCAATCCGCTCGTCCTGCTCGCCGTCTACCTGGTCGTCTTCGGCCTGCTCTTCCAGAACACCTCGATCCCGCACTACCCGATCTACCTGCTCGCGGGTCTCGCCTGCTGGCTCTTCTTCTCGGTCTCGCTGCAGACGGCGGCGCGCTCGATGATCGACAGCGCGGAGCTGATCAAGAAGGTGCGGTTCCCACGCCAGCTCGTCGCGTTCTCGATGGTCGCGACGCAGGCGGTGACGTTCGTCGTCATGGTCGGGATCCTGATCGTCCTCTCGCTCGTCTTCGTGCCGGAGGCGCGCACGACCGTGTGGACGGTGATCCCGCTGGCGGTGCTCTTCGCGGCGCTCGTCGCCGGGCTCGCGCTCCTCGTCGCCTGCGTGAACGTGCTCTTCCGCGACGTCGAGCACATCCTCACCGCGGCGCTGCTGCCCTGGTTCTTCCTGACGCCGGTGCTCTGGTCGATCGCGACGCTGCCGGAGAAGGCGAAGCAGCACACGGTGCTCCTCGACGTGCTGCGCTGGGGCAACCCGATCGCGCCGCCGATCTACGCCGTGCGCGACGCGCTCTGGTCCGGCAGCCTGCCGCGGCTCGCGGACGTCGTCTACCTGACGGTCGCCGCGGTGCTCGCGCTGCTGCTCGGCGCGCTCGTCTTCCGCCGCGTCGACGACCGCATCGCGGTCGAGCTCTAGTCGGGCACGACGCGCAGCACGATCCGCCCGTCGTAGACCCACGGCTCGCCCTGCGGCGCGGCGAACGCCGGCAGCCCCGCGACCTCGCCGAGCGGCTCCAGCTCGATCCCGGGCAGCACCGACGGGCAGAGGAGCGGCGACGAGAAGCCGGGCACGCGGCCGGGGCCCGGGGCGTACGGCGCCAGCTCGCGCGGCGGCCGGCGCAGCAGCGACCCCGGCCACTCGATCGCGCCGGCGACGACGCCGAAGCCCTCGGCGTGCGCGGCTCGGACGCGCTCTGCCCAGTCCGGCGCCGGCTCGACGCGCTCGGGCAGCGTCGCGTTCGGCTCGCCGTCGCGTGGGCCGACCTCGACGTCGTCGGCGAGCATCGGGCTGCCGAGCTCCGAGAACCAGGCGCGCAGCTCGGCGACCATGTCGAACGCGAGCCGGTAGCGGCCGGGCGGGATCGGCATGCGGATCGTCGCCTCGACGGAGGCGCTCTCTCCCGGCGCGAGCGGGGGCACCGCGTTGCGCGGCCCGTCCCAGACGATCGGGTTGTCGCGGTCGTCGAGCCAGTGCGAGGCGAGGAAGACCTGGTCGCTCCACGGCAGCGAGCCGGCGTTCGTCACCTCGACGCTCACGATCGCGGTCGTGCCCGCCTGCAACGCCGCCCGGGGCGGCGCGCCCCAGCGGACGGCGAGAGGTCCCTTCGACACGGCTGGCTAGCCTAACCGCCGTGGAACCGCTCCTCGTCCGCGCGGCCCGGCTCGAGCCGGTCGAGCGCACACCCGTCTGGTTCATGCGCCAGGCCGGCCGCTCCCTGCCCGAGTACCGCGCGATTCGCGAGCAGCATTCCTTCTGGGAGGTCGCGCACACGCCCGAGCTCTGCGCCGAGGTGACGCTGCAGCCGGTGCGCCGCCACGGCGTCGACGCGGCCGTGATGTTCGCCGACATCATGACCCCGGTGCTCGGCATGGGGCTCGACGTCGACCTGGTCGAGGGCGTCGGCCCGGTGATCGCGGAGCCGGTGCGAACCCTTGCGGACGTCGAGCGGCTGCGGGTGCCCGAGCCGGGTGAGGCGTTTGCGCCGCTGCTCGAGGCGATCCGGATCGTGCGCGCCGAGCTCGAGCCCGGGCAGGCGGTCGTCGGCTTCTGCGGCGGGCCGTTCACCGTCGCCGGCTACCTCGTCGAAGGCAAGCCGTCGCGCGAGTTCGCGACGGTGAAGACGATGATGTACTCCGAGCCCGCGGTCTGGAACGCGCTGATGGCGAAGCTCGCCGACTGCTTCGGCTCGTATCTCGCCGCGCAGGCGGCGGCCGGCGCCGACGTCGTTCAGCTCTTCGACTCGTGGGTCGGGGCGCTCTCGCCGGCCGACTACGAGGAGTTCGTCGCGCCCTGGTCTGCGCAGATCCTCGCCGCGGTCGACGTGCCCGCGATCCACTTCGGCACGGGCGCCTCGACGCTGCTGCCTGCGTTGGCAGCGGCGGGCGGTGACGTGATCGGGCTCGACTGGCGGATCCCGCTCGACGAGGGCTGGGAAGCCGTCGGGCACGACCGCGGCGTGCAGGGCAACCTCGACCCCGCCGTCCTGCTCGGGCCGTGGGAGCGGGTCGAGGCAGCGGCAACCGACATCCTCGCCCGTGCAGCCGGTCGCCCCGGCCACATCTTCAACCTCGGGCACGGCGTCCTGCCCCGAACGGATCCCGAACAGATTTCCCGGCTCGCACGACTCGTCCAGGGAGTACCGTCCGTCGCGTGACGCCAGGACGCATCGTCGTCGACCGGGTCTCGCGGACCTTCCGCGTCTACCCGAAAGCGCAGCGCACGATCAAGGACGTGTTCGTCGCCCGCGGGCGCCTCGGCGCGCGCGAGGTGCAGGCGCTGCGCGACGTCTCGGTCGTCGTCGAGCCCGGCGAAGCGGTCGGGCTCGTCGGTCGTAACGGCTCGGGCAAGTCGACGTTGCTGCGCCTCATCTCCCAGATCATCAAGCCGACGAGCGGCCGCATCGAGACCGGCGGCCGCATCGCGTCGCTGCTCGAGCTCGGCGCCGGCTTCCACCCCGACTTCACCGGGCGCGAGAACGTGTACCTGAACGGGTCGATTCACGGCCTCTCACGCGCTCGCGTGCGCGAGGCGATGGACGAGATCGTCGCGTTCGCGGAGCTCGAGCAGTTCATCGACCTGCCCGTGCGCACGTATTCGTCGGGGATGTACATGCGGCTCGGCTTCTCCGTCGCGGCGCACATCCGGTCCGATGCGCTGCTGCTCGACGAGGTGTTTGCGGTCGGCGACGAGCAGTTTCAGCGCAAGTGCTTCGGCAAGATCGCCGAGTTCAAGAACCGCGGCGGCACGATCATCTTCGTCTCGCACGACGCGCAGGCGGTCGAGCGGCTCTGCGACCGCGCCGTGCTGCTGCGGCAAGGAGAGCTGGCATTCGACGGGTCGACGCAGGAGGCGATCGCGGCCTACCGCCGCCTGCTCGCCGGCGACGCCAATCCGGAGGAGCTCGAGGCGGGTCTCCGCGAGTGGGGGAGCGGCGAGGCGCGCATCGTGTCCGCGACGCTCGTCGACGCCGACGGAGACGAGCGCGCGCAGTTCGCCGCCGGCGAGCCGGCCACCGTCCGGCTGCGCATCGCGGCGCAGGCGGGCGTCGGTCGCGCCGCGCGTGACGATCGAGCTGCGCGACGACGGTGGGCTCGTGCTGGGGCGCGTTGCGTGCGACACCTCGAGCCTCGGTTGGCACACCGGAGTCGGCGAGCAGGAGGTTCGCTTCCAGCTCGAGCGGCTGCCGCTCGCCGACGGGCGCTTCCACCTCCGGGTCGCGCTGACCGACCCCGCCTCCGGCGAGCTGCTGCACACGCTCGAGGACGGCATCCGCTTCTTCGTCTTCCCGGCAGGCGCCGCGACGGGCGCCGTGCTCCTCGACGGCGACTGGTCGTTGCAGGAGACGGCGGCGGACGCGCCAATTGGGCGTCCGTGAGCTCCCGAGCCTGTCCCGACTGGCCCCAGTTGATGGAGATCGCCCCCGACCTCCAGTTCCGCCACTACACCCTGCGCGAGGTGCAGTTGCCGACGGATGCGTTCGTGCAGCTCGAGGGCGTCGACATGGACACCGTTGCGGTTTGCTGTGACATCGACGCGCACGTCTACAACCCCGGGCACACCGAACCGGTCGTCGCCGCAGCGCTCGACCTGACGCACTGGACGAACGTGCACGAGGGCGTGCACTCCGGGCCGGACGAGCCCGACGCCGCGTAGAGCGCTACTTCTGCGCGAGCAGCTCGTCGAGGCCGCGTGTGTTCAGCACGTCGGCCGCCGTCGCCCAGCCGCGTCGTGCGGTTGCGACCGAGAGCCGCATGTTCGAGAGCCCGCGCACCGAGTGCGCGTCCGTCGAGCACGTGATGCGCACGCCTGCGCGGATCGCGTCGCGCACGAGCTCCGAGCTGAGATCGATCCGGTCCGGTAGCCCGTTCGTCTCGATCGCCGTTCCGTTCGCGGCGCACGCCGCGAAGACGACCTCGAGGTCGACGGCGTTCGGCGGACGATGGTTGAGGATGCGGCCCTGCGGATGGCTGATCGACTTGACCGCGGGATGCTCGACGGCCGCGAGCGTGCGCTGTGTCAGCTGCTCACGTGACTGCCGCTGGCCCGCGTGCACCGATGCCTGCACCCACTCGAGCTCGTCGAGGATGTCGTCGGGCAGGTCGAGCGTGCCGTCGGCGAGG
This sequence comes from uncultured Actinomycetes bacterium, assembly GCA_963779505.1. Taxonomy (GTDB): domain Bacteria; phylum Actinomycetota; class Thermoleophilia; order Gaiellales; family Gaiellaceae; genus PALSA-600. The sequence continues at coordinate 39,482 of CAVZYK010000004.1, forward strand.
ATGTCGCACTCGCTGCCGCGCAGGACGCGGAACGGCGCGAGCCGTTCGTTCGCCTCCGCGATCTCGTCCGCCTGGCGGCGCAGATCGTCGGCGTCGAGCCCGGGCACGACGCGGACGTTCTTCGTGTGGTCGCAGATCGCGATGTAGTCGTAGCCGAGCGCGCGCGCCGCTTCGGCCATCTCGAGCACCGACGCCTTGCCGTCCGACCACGTCGTGTGCACATGCACGTCACCGCGAATCGCAGACCGCTCGACGAGCGCAGGTGGCGTGCCGTCGAAGGCAGCTTCGCGCAGCTCGGGCGGCAGAAACGGACGACCGAGCGTCTTGAAGAGCTCGTCCTCGCTCGCCGCAGTCGGTAGTGCGCCGAGCGACGCCACGTACGCCTCACTGCCCGTCGCGCGCACGAGCTCGGTCCCGAAGCGGTCGGGAGGCACGGCAACCGCTTCGACCGGGACGCCGTCGACGGTGACGCCGAGTGCGCGCTCGGGCTCGCGTTCCAGCACGGCGACGATCTCCGGCAGCGCGGCGAAGCGGTCGAGCACCTCCGCCGGCGCCGACGTCGGCACGACGACGGCGAGTCGGTCCGACAGCTCGCGCCAGCGACGCGGGTCACCGGCCGCGGTGCCGCCGAGGGCGCCTGCGATCCCGTCGGCGAGCGCATGCGCGCGGCTGAGGACCAGGCCGTGTCTCGGCGTCGGCCGTTCCTCGGCGAGGCGCGCGGCGATCTTCGCCTCGGTCGCCGCCCCGATGCCCGGGACGTCGCGCAGCCTGCCGGCCGCGGCGGCCTCGCGCAGCTCGTCGGCGGTGCGGATGCCGAGCGTCCGGCCGAGGTCGACCATGCGCTGCGGGCCGAGGCCGACCAGGCGCCCGAGTCCGACCAGCTCGGGCTGCACCTCGGCCTCCAGCTCGTCGATCTCCGCCAGGCCGCCCGTCTCGACCAGCTCTTGCAGCCGTGCCTCGATCGATGGCCCAACGCCTCGCAGCTCCCGCACCCGCCCCTGCCGAACGAGCTCGGCGACCGGGGCCGGCGTCGCGCGAATCAGCTCGGCAGCACGCCGGTACGCGCGCACGCTGTAGCTGCTCGCTCCTGCGAGATCGAGCAGCGCCGCGAGCGTCTCCAGCCGCTCTGCGATCAGCGCGTTGTCGGGGCCTGCCGCCACGGCGGTAGTGTCCATGACCGATGGCGACCGTCGTTGTTCCTTTCCGCGGCAGCGATCCCAAGCGCCGACTGGCGCCTGTTGCGGAGCACGATCGGGTCCGGCTCGCCGAGGCGATGCTGGGCGACGTGCTCGCGGCTGCGAGCGGGATCGGCCGGCTTTTCGTCGTCGCTCCGGGCACTCCGACGCTGCCCGACGGCGTGCAGCACGTCCCCGATCCGCGCCGCGGCCAGGGTGCTGCCGTGCGCGACGCGCTGGACGCAGCCGTCTCCGCCGGTGCCTCCGCGCCGTTCCTCGTCGTCAACGCCGACCTGCCGTGTGCGACTCCGCGCGACCTCCTGGCGCTTGCCGGCGCCGTTCCCGACGGCGGGCTCGCCGTCGCCGCAGCCGCCGACGGAACGACCAACGCGCTGGCGCTCTCGCACGACGAGCTGTTCGAGCCTCTCTACGGGCCCGGCAGCGCCGGGCGCTACGCGGCGCTCGCGCCGTCTGCGCTCGTCGACGCCCCGAACCTCGTCGACGACGTCGACACCCTCGCCGACCTGACGCGCCTCGCGGAGCGTCTCGGACCACGCACGCGCGCCCTGTTCGACGCGTTGCGTCTGGGACGCGCTGCGTGAAGGTCGCCGTCCTCTCAGGAGGTATCGGCGGCGCCCGGTTCCTGCGCGGGCTCGTCGGCGTCGTCGATCCGACTGACATCTCGATCGTCGGCAACGTCGGCGACGACACGGAGGTGCTCGGCCTGCACATCTCGCCCGACCTCGACAGCGTTCTCTACACCCTCACCGGCCTCGCCGACGAAGAGCGCGGCTGGGGCCGAGCAGACGAGACCTGGAACGCGCTGGACACGGTGACGAGGCTCGGCGGCGAGTCGTGGTTCCGGCTCGGCGACCGCGACATCGGCCTCCACCTCGTGCGCACGCAGTTGCTGCGCGAGGGCGTGTCGATGTCCGAGGCGACGGAGCGGATCGCACACGCGCTCGGCCTCGAGGCGGCGCTGCTTCCTGCGACCAACGATCCACTGCGGACGTTCCTCGAGACGCCCGCCGGCACCTTCCCGTTCCAGACCTGGTTCGTCGCGCGCGGCCACAAGGACGAGGTCGACGCCGTGCACTACGCCGGCGCGCCCGAGGCGCGTGCGGCCCCCGGGGTGCTGGATGCGATCCGAGCGGCCGACGTGATCCTGATCGCGCCGAGCAACCCGTACGTCTCGATCGGCCCGATCCTTGCGGTCGACGAGATCCGCAGCGGCGCTCGAGCAGCGAACGGTGCCGTGCGTCGCGGTCAGCCCGCTCGTGGACGGGCGCGCGGTCAAGGGCCCGGCCGACCGGATGCTCAGCCGGCTTGCCGGCGGGACGACGCCCGAGCACGTTGCGGGTTGCTACGAGGGTCTGATCGACGTCCTCGTCGTCGACGAGACCGACGCGCCGAGCGCGCCGGTACCCGGTCTGCGCAGCACGGTCGTCACGCAGACGCTGATGACGGATGCGAGCGCGGCGCGGCGTCTCGCCGCCGCAACGGTGCATGCGGCGGGCACGCCGGCGTGAGGATCGCCATCCTCGGCGGTACCGGCAGCTTCGGCCGCGCGCTCGCGGGCCGGCTGGTCGCACTTGCGCAGGACGACGTCGTCATCGGCTCGCGCGACGCCGAGCGCGCGCGGCTCGCGGCGGACGAGCTCGGCGGCGGCCGCATCAGCGGCGCGACGAACATCGACGCTGTGCGCGGCGCTGATCTCGTCGTGCTCGCCGTCAAGGCGGACGCTGCGCTCGACACGGCGTCCGAGGTCGCCGAGGCGCTCGACGTGACCCCGCTGCTCTGCGTCGCGAGCGCGATCGAGTTTCGCAAGGGAGTCGGCGCGCTGCCCGACCCGGAGGCGCGCAGCCTTGCCGAACGCGTGCAGGACACGGTGCGCGCCCCGGTCGCGGCGGGTCTGCATTCGATCGCCGCGTCCAACCTCGACGAGGAGGCACCCGACGAGGACGCGCTGATCTGCGGTGACGACCCGCGCGCCAAGGAGCTCTCGCTCGAGCTCGCGGGCAAGCTCGTCGCAGGACGTGCGCTCGACGCCGGGCCTCTGGCGACCGCGCGCGCGCTCGAGGGCCTGACCGCGGTGATCGTCAACCTGAACCGGCGCTACAAGGCGCATGCCGGCGTCCGGGTGACCGGCGTCCCCGACCAGGCGTGATCCAGATCATTCCCGTGCACGGCCTGCCCGAGATTCGGGAAGGCGACGATCTTGCGTCGATGATCGCGGAGCTCGCGACGATCGAGGACGGCGACATCGTCGTCGTCGCCCAGAAGGCGGTCTCGAAGGTCGAGGGTCAGATCGTCCGCCTCGAGGGAATCGTGCCGTCGGAGAAGGCGCGGGAGCTCGCCGGCGACGAGCGCGACCCGCGCGAGGTCGAGGTGATCCTCCAGGAGGCGGTGCAGATCATTCGGGAGCGTGGGCCGCTCGTGATCGCGCAGACCCGACATGGGCTGATCTGCGCCTCCGCCGGCGTCGACCACTCGAACGCACCGGAGCCGGGCACGCTCGTCCTGCTGCCCGTCGACCCGGACGCGAGCGCGAGCCGCCTCCGCGAGCGGTTCGCCGAGGTGACCGGCAAGACGGTCGGCGTCGTGGTCACCGATTCCTTCGGACGGCCGTTCCGCCAGGGCACGACCGACGTCGCGATCGGGGCCGCCGGAATCACTCCGATCATCGACCTGCGGGGCACGAAGGACCGGATCGGCTACGAGCTCCGCTCGAGCCGCGTCGCGGTCGCCGACGAGGTCGCCGCCGCCGCCGACCTGGCGCGCGGCAAGGCGGAGGGTGTGCCCGCTGTTTTGGTGCGAGGCCTCGATTTGCAGGGAGAAGGCACGGCCCGCGAGATCGTGATCGAGCCTGAGCTCGACCTCTTTCTCTAGACAAAACCTTTACAGAACGCTTAGCGATTGCCTGCGGCAGCCCGGGTCGGGTCGCTACGGTGCTCCGATCGCTGGCGGGCCTTATCGCCCAGGACGCCTGCCGGTGATCCCCCTCAAGAAGCCGAACTGCGGACCTCGGGCCAAGGAGGACACGACTTCATATGCACGTCCCTCACGCGCTGAGGATTCTCAGCGCCGGCGCACTGCTCGTCCTGATCGCCACCCTGGCGGTCGGCGGTGCACGTGCTGCACAGAACGTCCACCCGGCAGAAGCGCAGGCGTCGATCCCGTCGCTGCGCGCTCTCGTCGACCACTATCGCGTCGTCACGTGGAAGTACCAGGCTGCGGCCAAGCTGCACCGGACGCCCACGTCGTACTCGTACCGGCGCAGCAGCGACCGTGCCTACCTGCGGTGGACGATCGACCGCTGGACGCGCCTCGCCTACGTGGCGCGCGAACGGACGCTGACCCGGATTCACCGTCGCCTCTGCGGTCAGCCTGCCCGCGGCGCCCGGCCTGCGCGCTTCGCTGCACCGCCGGCTCACCTATAGCCGCGTCCTGACGCTGAAGCTGCGCAAGATCTACCCCGGCACCGTCACTCGCTCGTTCGCGAGCGCCCGGGCCTCGAGCGACCGGGCGTCGCTGCGCCTCTGGCAGGTGCGGAGCGCGGCCGCGGCCCTCGCCGTCGCGGCGCACGCTCAGCCGCGACCCGACGCCGGGCTGCCGGGCTGGCTGCGGCAGGCGTTCCTCTGCATCCACAGCTACGAGGGCTCGTGGACGTCGAACACCGGCAACGGCTACTACGGCGGCCTCCAGATGGACTGGGGATTCATGCGCACCTACGGCCCCGAGTTCGTGCGGCAATGGGGCTCGGCTGACAACTGGCCCGTCGGCGCACAGCTCGTGGCGGCGGCGCGGGCGCATGAGTCAGGACGCGGATTCACCCCGTGGCCGAACACCGCCCGCGCCTGCGGCCTGCTCTAGCGAGCCGCCGGGGAGCAACTCCCCTGTCCGGGGGAGATGAATCGTCGGCGGACCCGCAAGACTGCGGCAGCTCGGTCTCTCAAGGGAGACCGACTGCGAGCCGATGAACCCGAGTATGGCCCCGAGAATCGCTGCGGCACGGACCCCGCTTCCAGGCGGAACGTCTGCGAACGGCCGCGGACACCCCGAGGCGCTCGTCGAGTCGTACCGTCGGCTGGCCGAGGTCTTTCATGAGGTGATGTCGGAGCAGAGCCTCGACGCGCTGCTCGATCGCATCGCGGTGACGCTCGCGGATCTGATGCCGTACGAGGCGCTCCACATCTACGAGGCCGACGAGTCTCGCCGTGAGCTCGTGCCGGTGCTCGCCCGCTCGCCCGAGTACGAGGAAGAGATCATGAACGACCGGCCCAAGTTCGACGAGGGGCTGACGGGCTGGGCCGTCACGCAGCGGACGCCGGTGTGGACGAACGAGGCCCATCTCGACCCGCGCGTCGCCGTCATCCCGGGCACGCCGAACGAGCCCGAGGCGATGATCGTCGTGCCGCTGATCGCGCGCGGCGCGCTCAAGGGCGCGCTCAACATCTACCGGCTCGGGGCAAACGCGGCCTTCGCCGAGCACGAGTTCGAGCTCGCCAAGTGGTTCGGCGACGCGGCCGCCCTGGCGCTCGACAACGCGCAGATCCGTGCGCGGCTCGAGCATCTCGCCCAGACCGACTCGCTGACCGGTCTCTACAACCACCGCTTCTTCCACGACCGCCTCCGCTCGGAGCTGACGCGCGCCTCGCGCTCGCACGACTCGGTGGCGGTGCTGATGTTCGACCTCGACGACTTCAAGCGCGTCAACGACGTCTACGGCCACGGCGCCGGTGACCAGCTGCTCGTGCAGCTCTCCCGTCTCGCGCGCGAGACCGTGCGAGGCTCGGATGTCGTCTGCCGCATCGGCGGCGAGGAGTTCGGCGTGATCATGCCGTCGTGCGACGCCGGCGACGCGCTCGGTCTCGCCTCGCGGCTGACCGAGCGCCTGCGCGACTACGAGTTCGAGCCGGCCGGTCACATGACGGTCTCGATCGGCGTCTCGCAAGGCCCGCAGCATGCGATGAACCCGCGCGAGCTCGTCGCCTGCGCCGAGGCGGCGATGATGACCGCGAAGGCGCACGGCAAGAACCAGACCGTGCTCTACGACGACGGCACCACCGAGCGGCCGGCGCCGACCGCGGTCACGACGGCGCGCGACGTGCGCTCGATCGCGCACCTGAAGATGCTGCAGTCGCTCGCGGGCAAGCTCAACCGGCTGAACGACGTGCGCCAGATCGGCAACACGATCGCGACCGAGCTCCGGCTGCTGATCGACTACCACAACTGCCGTGTCGTCCTGCGCGACGGCGACGACCTGCTGCCGATCGCATTCGTCGGCGACCACGATCCGAACGTCCGCTCCGCCGCCGACGCGTACACGCTCAAGGTGGGCGAGGGCATCACCGGCCGCGCGGTTGCAACGGGCGAGGCGCTGCTCGTGCCGAACGCGCTCGAGTGCGAGTTCGCCAAGCGCATTCCCGGCACCGACGAGCTCGAGGAGTCGCTTGCGGCCGTGCCGCTGCGCTACGGCTCGCGCGTCACCGGCGCGATCGTGATCTCGAAGCTCGGCACCGACGAGTTCGACGAGGACGACGTGCGCCTGCTCGAGGTGCTCGCCGGCCAGGCCTCGGTGGCACTCGAGAACGCGCGCCTCTACGAGCAGCAGCGCCGTGAGGCCGAGGGTGCGAAGGCGCTGCTCGCCTTCGCGGATCAGCTCTCCCAGGCGTCATCGTTCGACGAGATCTGCCGGTTGACCGCGGCGACGGCGTGCTCGCTCTTCGAGACCGAGCGCGCGTCGCTCTGGATCGACGACGCCTGCGCCGCTCACGTCGGCGAGCCGCTCGAGTTCGGTGTCCATGCATCGCTCCCGGAGGGTGACGGCGTGCGCGGCCGGGTCGTGCTCGACCTCGAGTCGCTCGACGAGGATCGCAACCGTCTGCTCGCGTCGTTCGCCTACCAGGCGTCGGTCGCGCTGCAGAAGGCGCGCCTCTACTGGAAGCAGCTCGAAGCGGCAGAGATCGCCAACGCGCTGCTCGACGCGAGCCGCGAGCTCGCCACCGCCGAGTCGCCCGAAGAGGTGCTCGGGCGCAGCGCCGAGGTGACTGCCCGCGTGCTCGGGGCGCGCCGCGCCGCGCTCTGGATCGAAGAGGAGGCGGAGCCGCGCGACCTGATCGCGCGCGCGTCGTTCGGCTTCACGCGTGAGGACGACCCCGCCGGCCGTAGACGGTTCCCGAGCGAGCTCGCGCATGCGTGGCTCCAGCGGACCGATCCTTTCGTCCTCGAGCCGGCGGACATCGAGGCGGTACCGGTCGCCGCAGAGATGGGTGTCGCACGCGTCGTCGTCGCGCCGCTCAAGCTCGAGGGCAACCGCGTTGCCGCGCTGACCGCCACGATCGGCGGCCGCCAGCTCGACGACCGTCAGCTTGCGCTGCTCGCCGGCCTCGCGCACCAGGCGAAGCTCGCGATCGAGAGCGCGGAGCACTACGAGAGCTTGGAGCGCACCTTCGTCTCGACCGTCGCTGCGCTCGCGAACGCGCTCGAGGCGAACGACGAGTACACGTCGTCGCACGCGCGCTGGATCACCGACATGTCGCTGCTCGTCGGCAAGGAGCTCAGCCTCGACCGAGACGCGATGAAGCGGCTCGAGTTCGGCGCGCTCTTCCACGACATCGGCAAGATCGGGATCCCGTCCGAGATCCTGCAGAAGCCGGGCCCGCTCACCGACGAGGAGTTCGAGATCGTCAAGGAGCACCCCGAGCTCGGCGAGAAGATCCTCGAGCCGATCGACCGGCTCGCCGACGTGCGCCCGATCGTGCGCGCGTGCCACGAGCGCTGGGACGGTCTCGGGTACCCGGACGGCAAGTCGGGGCTCGACATCCCGATCGAGGCGCGCATCGTGCTCGTCTGCGACGCGTTCCACGCGATGACGACCGACCGTCCCTACCGCGACCGCCTCCCCGACGAGGAGGCCGTTCGCCGGCTGCGCGAGGCGTCGGGCACACAGTTCGACCCGACGGTCGTCGATGCGTTCAGCCGGCTCTACGAGTCCGGCTCCGTCGTCCCTCTCTAAGAGGCTTGATGTGAAACGCACGCGTACCCGTGGCTGGTGGCTCAGACGCGGCGCAGCTCGCCCGGGTCGGGCTTGAACGTAGACCCCGCTATGCCCTACGCCCGACCCGAACGACCTGCTTGGTCTGAGCCATCCCCACGGGCACGCAGTTCCACATCAAGCCTCTAGACCCGGTTCTCCTCGAGGCGCCAGATCGTGCAGACCTCGGTGAAGCCGAGGCGCTGCAGGATCGGGTACGACGTGTCGACCATCGCCTCGGTGACGAGTGCGGGCGTGCCCTGCTCGACGGCGTAGTCCCAGCGGGCGCGGACGAGAGCGCGATACGCGCCGCGGCCACGTGCCCAGCCCGCGGTCGAGCCGGCGATCAGGAAGACGCCCCGCGGCGAGGGAATCGCGAGCCCGGTGGCGGCCGGCTTGCCGTCGAGGTAGGCGAGGAACCCGACCGGCACCTGGTGCTGCATCGACTCGTCGAAGTCGGAGCGGAGGTGCTGCTTCTGCAGCTCGCGGCGTTCCTGCGGCACGTCGAAGGCGTCCCACTGCACGTCACGCGAGGCGAGGAAGTCGTCGAACGTCTCGACACGCCGGACGACGATCCCGCTCGGGGCTTCGGGCGGCGGCGTGGTCAGCACCATCGCGCGCACCTCCGGCCCGTCCGGCGCGAGCACGAAGCCGCGCTCCTGGAGCAGTGCGACGAGGTTCGCGGGCCGCGCTGTCGGCCCGATCCACCATGTCTGCCGCTTGTCGGGTGCGACGCGATCGTGCACGTGGGCGAGCACATCGTCGAGCTCGTGCTCGTCGAACTGCGCGCCGCTGATGCTGGCCCAGATCGGGCCCTGGATGATGCAGATCCGCCCGTCGTCCTCCCGCAGCACAGACGATCCCTCCGGAATCGGGGCGAACCGGTCGGGCGTCTCGGCGTACTCGGCCAGCGCGGGGTCGATCATCGGAGCGCATCCTTCCATTCACCGGCGAGCAGCCGCGGCACCACGTCGTCGAGCAGGCGCAGCGTCATCCCCCAGAGCACCCGGTCGCCGACGGGGATCCCGTCGACGAGCAGCCCCTCCGGCCAGTGCGCCGACGTGAAGAGCAGCTCGCGCCGGTTGGCGGCATTCCACAGCTCGGCGACGGCGGGTGTCAGCACCTCGACGACCTCGTCGGGGTTCGGTCGCCATTCGACATCAGGCGGAACGCGCGCCAGGAAGGGGTGCACCTCGTAGTCGGTCGGGCCGCTGCGCACGGTGGCGAGCTCGGCGAGGACGTCGACCTGCTCCGGGGTGAGGCCGATCTCCTCTTCTGTCTCGCGGAGCGCCGTGGCGAGCAGCGACTCGTCGCCGGGATCGACCTTGCCGCCGGGCACCGCGAGCTGCCCGCCGTGCAGGCCACGGTCGGTGCGCACGATCAGCACGAGTCTCAGCAGCCCCGCCGCGTCGCGGAAGACCGGAACGAGCACCGCCGCGATCCGGCGCTGCGCCGTCACGACCCGGCCGAGCGGGCCGCTCTCGAGCTCGTACATCGTGCAGACCCGCTCGAAGCCGACGGACTCGAGAATCGGCCGCGATGTCTCCTGCGCGTGCACGACGAGCGCCGGTGTGCCGAGGCGCACCGCCTCGTCCCAGCGCGCGCGGATCAGTGCGCGATAGCAGCCGCGGCCGCGTGCGTCGGGGTGCGTGGCCGCGCCGGAGAGGAAGAGGCCTGCACCGCAGGCGATCGCGCCGCCGGCCGCCACCGGACGGTCGTCGATGTAGGCGAGCCAGTCGCCGCCGGGCCGCGTTGCGGCGGATCTCGTATGAGTGCGGTGCGTCCGCCCGCTGGCGCTCGCGGGCCTCGTCGGTCCAGTTCTCGGACGACAGCTCGAGCTCGAGCAGCGTCAGGAAGTCGTCGTAGCTCTCGACCCGGCGGATCTCGATCTCCGGCGCCTCCGGCGGCTCGGTCTCCGTCGCGAGGGCGGTGAACGTCGGCAGCAGCGGTGCCCCAGGGTCGCGGCAGCCCGCCGCGCGCAGGCTGTCGGCGAGCTCGGCGCGTGGCGTGATCCACGAGACGAGGGCACCGGGCTCGAGCGCGTTCACCTCTGCGACGACGCCCGGCGCATCGGCCGGGTCGAACGCGAGCCGGCAGACGTTCGTCCACTTGCGGTTTCCTGACACCGCCACGTGGAAGCGCGGGTCGACGACGACCTGTTTGCCGCGCGTGTCGAAGTACGCGCTCGGCGCCTCGGCGAACGCCCTAAGCGCAGTACTCGTCGGCAACAGTCAGCGCGTCGTCGAGGATCCCGAGCGCCTCGTCGAGCTCTTCCCGCGTGATCGTCAGCGGCGGACAGCACATGACGACGTTCCAGTGCGTCATCAGGTAGAGCCCGCCGTCGAGCGCGCGCTTCATCAGCGCAGCCATCGGCTTCGCCGCCTCGCCGGAGGCGTTGAAGGGGACGAGTGGCTCACGCGTCTCGCGGTTCTTGACGAGCTCGAGGCCCCAGAAGCAGCCGAGCCCGCGCACCTCGCCGATCGACGGATGGCGCTCCATCAGCTTCGCGAGCTCGGTGCGGAAGATCTCGCCGGTGGCGGCCGACTGCTCGACGATCCCTTCCTCCTGGAAGGCCTCGATCGACGCGACGCCGGAGGCGCACGCGAGCGGATGCCCGCTGTAGGTCAGCCCGCCCGCGAACATCTTGTCGCGCACCCAGTCGGCGATCGGCTCGCGCACCACCATCGCGCCGAGCGGCACGTAGCCGGAGTTGATCCCCTTGGCGACGGTGAGGATGTCGGGCACGACGTCCCAGTTGTCGACGGCGAACCACTTACCGGTGCGTCCGAAGCCGGCCATCACCTCGTCGGCGATCAGCAGGATGCCGTGCCGGTCGCAGACCTCGCGGATCGACTGCAGGTAGCCGTCGGGCGGGACGATGATCCCGTTCGTGCCGGTGACGGTCTCGAGGATCACTGCGGCGACGGTGTGCGCTCCCTCGTACTGCAGGATCTCCTCGAGGTGCGGCGCGCCGGTGCAGACCGGGCACGGGTCGGGATGACCTGCCGGACAGCGGTAGGTGTACGGATCGAACATGCGCACGACGCCGGGGATGCCGGGCTCGGCCGCCCAGCGGCGCGGGTCGCCGGTCAGGGTGATCCCGCCGGCCGTCGCGCCGTGATAGCTGCGGTAGCGGGCGATGATCTTGTGGCGTCCCGTGTACCAGCGCGCGAGCTTGATCGCGTTCTCGTTCGCCTCTGCGCCGCCGTTCGTGAAGAACGACATCGTCAGGTCGCCCGGCGTGACCTCCGCGAGCAGCTTGCCGAGCCGCGAGCGCGACTCGGTCGCCATCGGCGGGCCGATCGTCGCGAGCTTCTCGGCCTGGTCCTTGATCGCCTGGACGATCTTCGGGTGCGAGTGGCCGATCGAGACGTTGACGAGCTGCGAGGCGAAGTCGAGGTAGCTCTTGCCGTCGTAGTCGTAGAAGTAGCGGCCCTCGGCCCGTTCGACCGCGATCGGGTTGATCGCGTCCTGCACGCTCCATGAGTAGAGGACGTGCTTCTTCGCGTCCTCGACGATCTGCTTGCCCAGCTCGCTCTGTGTCTCGGTCGTCGCCATGCACCGATCCTAGAAGAAGGGCACGGTCGCGCGCGCACTTCGAGACGATCGCGCAAGCACCCGCGCTGCGCGATTTCGTCACGCGAGCCGAAGCGGCCGCGCGCTGCCCGTCTCCGTGCGCCCCGACCCAGGGCCGACCGGCATCCCACCGGAGTAGCGCTTTCGGTATCGGTGCGACTGTGCACCGGCGGCCACGTGCCGCCCCGCAAGCATGCGTGCGGAGACGCGCGACCGCAATCCCTGTGGACGAGTTGTCACGCCCCCGTAACGGTGCCTGGCACCGTCTTCCGGGCTGGTCTCGCCGTGGCACGATCCTGGGCGTGGGGAGCAGAATCGTCACGGAGCGCCTCGTGCTCGAGCCGCTCTCGCAGGAGACCGCGCAGGCTGTCGTCGACGGCGCCCCGGACGGGCTCCGTCGCGGTGAGGGGTGGCCCCACGCCGACACGCTCGACGCGTTCGGGATGGTCGCGAAGCACGGCTCCGAGGCCTGGCTGATTCTCGAGAACGGCGTCGTCGTCGGCGACGCCGGCACGCACGGGCCGCCTGACGAGAACCGCGACGTCGAGATCGGCTACGGGCTCGCCGAGCCGCTCGCGGCCGCGGGCTCGCGTCCGAGTTCGTGCCGGCGCTCGCACAGGCGCTACTTGCTCGGCCGGAGGTGGGCCGCGTCGTCGCGCGCGAGGTGCTCGCAGACAACGTGCCGTCACGGCGCGCGCTCGAGCGCGCGGGCTTCCGGCTCGAGCGTGAGCAAGACGGCCTGACGTGGTACGCGCTCGGCAGTCCGTGACGCTTTCGTAACGGTGCCTGGCACCATTTCGTGTGGGCAACCCGTGACGCTTTCGTAACGGTGCCTGGCACCATTTCGGGTGCGCCCGGTCAACCGTCCTCGGGCTCGAGGCGGTCGACGAGCAGGTCGATCTCGCCGTGGCTCTCGAAGCCCAGTCGAGCCAGGACCGGGGCGGACATGGCTCCTGCCTGCACGACGAGGAGCGGCGTGCCGCGCTCGACCGCGTGCTCCCAGCGCGCGCGGACGAGCGCACGGTAGGCACCGCGTCCCCGCCCCTCCGGGAGCACCGCGCCGCCGTACAGCCCGACACCTCCCACCATGTCGATCGCACGGCCGAAGCCGACACGCACTCCGTCCACGAACGCCGCGTAGTGGTGCACGACGCCGGCGCGGTCGACCTGCTCCCACCGGTCGAACTCGACGGCGCGGCGCGCAGCCCGTTCCTCCTCGCTCAGCTGCCAGACCTCCCAGTCGATCTCGATCGTCTCCGCGTACTCGGCCGCCGTCTCGACGCGCTGCACTTCGACGCCTGCGACCTCGGGCGGCGCGACGGAGCTCGTCATCCCGGTCAGCGTCGGCACGTCGTCGGGCACGAGCCCGAGCTCGAGCAGTTGCTCGCGCGCGTCGGGCGGCGTCGCCGACCAGCCGAGCCACCACTCGACCATGCGCAGCCCGCGCCGCCGCGACTCCTCGCGTGTCCAGGCGAGCGCAGCCACGACGTCGTCGGTGCGCACCCGGTGCACGGTCGCGTTCCGCATCCCTGCGACGTAGACGAGCTCGCCGCGGTCGACCGTCTCGAACGTCGGCCGCGGCAGCAGGTAGACGGCGGTGTCCTCGGCCAGCTCTGCGCGCGTCGCTGCCATGCCTGCCCGAAGCTACCGCGCTACGCTGCTCACAGCCATTTTCGAGGAGGAATCTGCAATGACCGACGTCGTCGACGCCCCCACTGCCGTCAAGCCCATCAACCACTGGATCGCCGGTGGCAGCTACGCGGGTGAGTCCGGGCGCACCGCGCCGGTCTACAACCCGGCCCGCGGCGAGCAGACGGGCGCCGTCGACCTGGCGAGCGTCGAGGAGGTCGACCGCGCCGTCCAGGCGGCCAAGCAGGCGTTCCCCGCCTGGCGCGCGACGTCGCTCGCCAAGCGCGCCGAGCTCTTCTTCGCGATCCGTGAGCTCTTCCACGAGCAGCGCGAGGAGATCGCGAAGTTCCTGACGGCCGAGCACGGCAAGGTGCTCTCCGACGCGATGGGCGAGGTGACGCGCGGCCTCGAGGTGATCGAGTTCTGCTGCGGCCTGCCGCACCTGCTCAAGGGCGCGATGACCGAGCAGGCCTCGACCGGTGTCGACGTCTACTCGATCCGCCAGCCGCTCGGCGTCGTCGCGGGGATCACGCCGTTCAACTTCCCGGCGATGGTGCCCATGTGGATGTGGGCGCCGGCGCTCGCCTGCGGGAACACGTTCGTGCTCAAGCCGTCCGAGAAGGATCCGTCCGCCTCGGTCTTCACGGCCGAGCTGCTCAAGCAGGCGGGGCTGCCCGACGGCGTCTTCAACGTCGTCCACGGCGACAAGGTCGCCGTCGACGCGCTGCTCGAGCACCCCGATGTGAGTGCGATCTCGTTCGTCGGCTCGACGCCGATCGCGCGCTACGTCTACGAGACCGCGACCGCGAAGGGCAAGCGGTGCCAGGCACTCGGCGGGGCGAAGAACCACATGATCGTGCTGCCCGACGCCGACATCGAGATGGCCGCCGACGCCGCGGTCTCGGCCGCATACGGCTCGGCCGGCGAGCGGTGCATGGCGGTCTCGATGCTCGTCGCGGTCGGCGACGCCGCCGATCCGCTGGTCGAGGCGATCAAGCAGCGCATCCCGAACGTCAAGCTCGGCGACGGCATGGACTCCTCGAGCGAGATGGGCCCGCTGATCACGCGCGAGCATCGCGACAAGGTCGCGTCGTACATCGGCGCAGACGAGGGCGCGACGGTCGTCGTCGACGGTCGCGAAGGCGCGCCCGACGACGGCTTCTTCCTCGCGCCGACGCTGATCGACGACATCAAGCCGGGCATGAAGGCCTACGACGACGAGATCTTCGGGCCGGTGCTCGGGGTGACCCGCGTGGACACCTACGAGGAGGCCGTCGGGCTGATCAACGACAACCCCTACGGCAACGGCACCGCGATCTTCACCCGCGACGGCGGAGTCGCACGGCAGTTCCAGTTCGACGTCCAGGCCGGGATGGTCGGGATCAACGTCCCGATCCCGGTGCCGGTCGCCTACTACAGCTTCGGCGGCTGGAAGGCCTCGCTCTTCGGCGACCGCCACATCTACGGCCCCGAGGGGATCGACTTCTACACCCGCTCGAAGGTCGTCACGTCCCGCTGGCCCGACCCGGCCACGTCGCAGGTCGATCTGGGCTTCCCGCAGACCCGCTAACGCGGGTTTGCGATTTGCAAATCTCGGCAACCCAGTTGGCAATGGACAAGCGCGAAGAGGCGAATCGCGCCGCTGCGGAGCACGTCGAACGGCTTCGGAAACGGCTTCAGGACGGGAAGGACGAGATCGGGCGGCAGCGCGGCGTCGTGGACGCGAACCGCGACCACATGGCCGACATGAGCCGCTGGATCGAGCAGACCGACCTGCACCTCGGCGAAGAGCGCGCCCGCCGGCAGGCGGACGGCGCTAGGCCGTCCGGCGATTAGAGGCTTGATGTGGAACTGCGTGCCCGTGGGGATGGCTCAGACCAAGCAGGTCGTTCGGGTCGGGCGTAGGGCATAGCGGGTCTACGTTCAAGCCCGACCCGGGGAGCTGCGCCGCGTCTGAGCCACCAGCCACGGGTACGCGTGCGTTTCACATCAAGCCTCTACGTGCACGCACGCTGAGCGCGACCAGCGCGAAGCCCGCGTTGACGGCCGCGAGCGTGATCAGGATCGCCGCGGCGAACGGGCCGCCGTCGTCCCAGCCGAAGAGCGCGCAGACGACGACGCAGACGGCGAGGATCGCCATCCGCTGTGACCGCGTCCACGGGTCGTAGCCGACCAGGAGGCGCACCGTTCTCACCCAACGCGGGCCTGGGACCGCCAGCGTGCCGCCTGCCTTCGCCTGCGCGATCAGCGCGGGCAGGCGCTTCAGCGCGTCACGGATCTTGAAGAAGCCGATCACGACGACGTAGACCGCGAAGTGCGTCAGCGCGTCGCGGGCGCCGGCGGCCGAGACGGCGAAGACGAGGACGGCCGCGCCCAGCGCTCCGTCGAGGAGCGCGAGCGCGAGCGCCTCGTACGGGCTGCGGATCAGGCGCTGACCGCCGCGAGCGCGGCGGGCTTCAGCTCTTCGCCGAACTTCGCGCGCTTGATGAACTGACCCGTGCCGGGCTTGGCGACGAGCTCACCGTTCTCGACGAGCACGTTGCCGCGCAGCAGCACGACCTCGGGCGAGCCGGTGACCTTCGTCCCCTCGTAGAGGTTGTAGTCGGACGCCGAGTGATGCGTCGCCGCCGAGATCGTCAGCTCCTTGTTCGGGTCGAAGACCACGACGTCCGCGTCGGAGCCGACGGCGAGCGTGCCCTTGCGCGGATACAGGCCGAACAGCTTGGCGGGGTTCGTCGCCAGCAGCTCGACCATCCGGTTGAGCGAGATCTTGCCGGTGCGCACGCCGAACTCGTGGATCATGTGCAGCCGGTTCTCGAGCCCGGGGCCGCCGTTCGGGATCTGCGAGAAGTCGTCCTTGCCCGCGTCCTTCTGGCCGTCGAACAGGTAGGCGCAGTGGTCGGTCGAGATCGCCGACAGGATGTCGGTGCGCACCGCGTTCCAGAGCACTTCCTGGTTCGCCTTGTCGCGCGGCGGCGGCGTGTAGACGTACTTCGCGCCTTCGAAGTTCGGGCGCTCGAGGAACGTCTGGTCGATGAAGAAGTACTGCGTGCACGTCTCGCCGTGCACGTTCCAGCCCTTCTCGCGTGCGATCGCGAGCGGCTCGACGGACTCCGCGCACGACACGTGCACGACGTAGAGCGCCGCGCCCGCGACGCGGGCGAGTTGGATGGCGCGGTTCGTCGCCTCACCCTCCGTCTCCGGCGGGCGTGTCAGCGCGTGGTAGATCGGATCGGTGTTGCCGGCGGCGAGCGCCTCGGCGACGAGCACCTCGATCGCGTCGCCGTTCTCGGCGTGCACCATCACGAGCGCGCCCGTCTCCGCCGCGACCTGCATCGTGCGGAACAGCGTCTCGTCGTCGACCATCAGCGAGTCCTTGTAGGCCATGAAGAGCTTGTAGGACGTGACGCCGTGCTTCTCGGGCAGCTCCGCGAGCTCCTCGAGCGTGCCGCCCTCGCGCAGGTCGGTGACGGCGATGTGGAAGCCGTTGTCGATCAGCGCCTTCCCTTCGCGCTTCGCGTGCCAGGCCTCGAGCGCCTCGCCGAACGTCTGCCCCTTGCCCTGGATGCAGAAGTCGACGTGCGTCGTCGTGCCGCCGAACGCGGCCGCCGTGTGGCCCGACTGGAAGTCGTCCACCGTCGTCTCGCCGCGCCACGGCATCTCGAGGTGCGTGTGCGGGTCGACGAGCCCCGGCAGCAGGTACTTGCCGGACGCGTCGATCACCTTGTCGGCCTGCAGGTCCAGCGACTCGCCGATCAGGGTGATCCGCTCGTCCTCGATGAACACGTCGGCGACGTAGTCGTCGGCCGCGGTGATCACGCGGCCCCCCTTGATCAGCACGGACATGACGTCAATCCTTTCGTTCGGTGTGGTGCGGCCCGGCGCGCCCGCAGGCGCGCCGGGCCGAGTGTTCCCTGCTTACTTGCCTCCCTCCGTCACATGGACGGTGATCGGCTTGTAGCTATTGCCGTAGATGTCGACGTTTGCCTGCTTCAGCTGATTCAGCGCCTGGTCGGCGAGCGAGTACGTGACCGCGCCCTGCGGCAGCTTCTTCGTCACGCCGTACGTCTTCGCGATGTTCGCCGTGTTGGCGAGCTGCTTCTTCGAGACGTGACCGACGCCGAACGAGTTCGGCCAGACGAGCTTGTTGATCTCGTTCATCTGCCACAGCTGGTGTCCGTGGCCGAGTGCCGTGCCGTTCTTCAGGACGATGTTCGTGCAGTCCTGGACGTGGTCGCGGCAGTAGATCCAGCCCTGCATCGACCCCTTGAGGAAGTTGACGATCGTCGTCTTGTTCGACGGGGTCTTCAGGTACTTCTCGGTCGTGAAGATGTTGTCCTCGAGCATGCCGGTGCCCACGGCGGGGCTCGACATCTTGAAGACGTTGAGGTCGGACAGCTTGTAGAGCTGGCCGGTCTTCGGGTTCTTCGTCTCGAGCACCTGCGCCAGCTCGTTGTAGGTCATCGCCGCGGCGGCGTCGACCTTGCGCTGCAGGAACAGGTTCATGTCGAACGGCTGGTTGACGATCGTCACGTCACTGGACTTCGCCGGGTTGATCCCGTTCTTGGTCAGCGCAGCGAAGAGCTCGGGCTGGTTGCCGCAGCACCAGACGCCGACCTTCTTGCCCTTCAGCTTCGCGATCGTGTTCAGACCCGAGTCCTTCCACGTCAGCTCGGTCATGCCCGAGTGGGCGAAGATCTGGGCGATCGAGACGATCTTGCCGCCCTTCTCGCGCGTGGCGAAGAGGTTCGGCAGCCAGTCGAGCCCGAACTGCGCCTGGCCCGAGAGCACGACCTGCTCGGGTGTGATGTCCGGGCCGCCGACCTTGAGCTTCACGTCGAGGCCGAGCTTCTTGTAGTAGCCCTTCTCGACCGCGGCGTAGTAGCCGGCGAACTGTGCCTGCGTGACCCACTTGAGCTGCAGGGTCACCTTCGTGAGCTTCGGTGTTGCGTCTGCGCGCGACATGCTGAACGCCGCGGTCGCCGCAGCAGCGGCGATCACGAGCGCGAGCAGCGCGAGGAGTGTCTTCCCCTTCATGCAGTGCCCCTTTCCTGACGGGTTGGATCCCACTGGAGGACGTATCGTTCGGCGGTTGCGACGGCGAGGTACATGAGGACGCCGAGGATGCTGGCCATCAGGATCGCCGCCCACGCCGTTTCGAAGTCGAAGAGCGAGACGGAGTTCTTGATGGTGATCCCCAGCGAGCCGAATGTTCCGAAGTAGTCGCTCACGATTGCGCCGATCATCGCGAGGACGGTCGCCACTTTCAATGCCGCGAAGACGAACGGCAGCGCCGTCGGCACGCGCACACGGCGGAAGATCTCGAACTCGCCCCCCGCGTACGAGCGCATCAGCTCGATCTGCGAGGGCCGCACCGAGGTCAGCCCGCGCAACGTGTTGACCATCACCGGGAAGAAGCAGAGCACCGCAGCGGTCGCAATGCGCGGTGCCGGCGAGAGCGGGTCGAACCAGGCGTTGAAGATCGGCGCGAACGCGATGATCGGGATCGCGTTGGCCGCGATCGCGAGCGGCATCAACGCCTCTCCGAGGCGGCGGAAGCGGGCCAGCACCACGGCCGAGAGGATGCCGAGCGACGAGCCGATCACGAAGCCGCCGAGCGCCTCCTTCAGGGTCAGCCAGCCGGCGCTCCAGAGCAGGCTCCGCTGCGTCCAGAACGACGAGACGATCGCCCACGGCTTCGGCAGCAGGAACTTCTGGATGTTGAAGACGTCGATCGAGATCTGCCAGACCGCGATCGCCGCGAAGAAGACGACGATCGCCGGCACCCAGTCGACGACCCGGCGACCGTACCGTCACGCTCGCTGCGCGGTTGCGCGACGGCGCTCATGAGCGCTCCTCGGCGAGGACGGATCCGTGCTCGTCTGCACCGACGCCGCGCAGCAGCTCGCGCACCTCGGTCACGAGCTCGAAGAAGTGTGGGTCCTCGCGCGTGTCGTTCGTGCGCGGCTGCGGCAGGTCGATGTCGACCACGCCGGCGACGCGCCCGGGGCGCGGGCTCATGACGATGACGCGGGTCGACAGGAACACCGCTTCCGAGATCGAGTGTGTGACGAACACGATCGTCGACTGCATGCGACGCCAGATCTCGAGCAGCTCGATGTTCAGACGCTCGCGCGTCATCTCGTCGAGGGCGCCGAACGGCTCGTCCATCAAGAGCAGCGCCGGCTCGAACGACAGTGCGCGCGCGATCGCGACCCGCATCTGCATGCCGCCGGAGAGCTGCCACGGGTGGTGGTCGCCGAAGCCCTGGAGCTCGACCAGGCGCAGCATCTCCTCGACGCGCTCCTTCCGCTTCGCCCGGTCGTACCCGAGCACCTCGAGCGGCAGCGCGACGTTCTTCGAGACCGTGCGCCAGTCGAAGAGCACGGAGTCCTGGAAGACCATCCCGTAGTCGTGGTCGAGACGGGCCCTGGGGGCGCTCTTGCCGTTCACCTCGACCGTGCCCGCCGACGGCGGCGTCAGGTCGCCGATCACGCGCAGCAGCGTCGATTTCCCGCAGCCCGACGGGCCGATCAGCGAGACGAACTCGCCCGGCTCGATCGACAGGTCGATCTCTTGCAGCGCCGTCACGTTGCCCTTCGCGAAGGTCTTCGTCAGCCCCTTCAGCGCGACGACGGTCATGCGATGTGCTCCGGGGCGCGGTGCACGACGAGCTTCTCCGCGATCACGATCACGACGAAGAACGAGATCCCGAGGCAGGCCGCGACCAGGTTGGTCGCCCAGAGATTCGCGGGCGTGATCGAGTAGTACTGGTTGAAGTTGAGGATCGCGCCGCCGAGGCCGCCCTGGATCGAGCTCGGGAGCTCACCGATGATCGCGCCGACGACACACGCGGTCGCGCTGACCTTCAAGGCGGTGAAGAGGTAGGGCAGCGACGTCGGGACGCGCAGGCGCCACAGCACCTGCCACCGGCTCGCAGCGTACGAGCGCATCAGCTCGTGCGCGCGCGGCTCCGCCGACTGCAGCCCGCGCAACGTGTTGATCGTCACCGGGAAGAACGTCAGGTACGCGGCGATCACCGCGACCGACTGCCAGCCGGACTTGAGCCAGACGACCACCATCGGCGCGACGGCGAGGATCGGGATCGTCTGCGAGGCGACGATGTAGGGCAGGAACGCGCGCTGTGCGAGGCGCGAGTGCACGAGCGCGATCGCGAGCACGAACCCGAACGTGGCGCCGAGCGCGAAGCCGACGAGCGCTTCCTTCGCCGTGAACCACGCGGCGTGCAGCAGGATCGTGATCAGCAGCGGGCCCTGCGAGCTGGCCGGCTCGCCCAGCGCCTGGAAGATCGTGTGGATGTGCGGCATCGTCGTGTCGTTGACCGGGAACGGCCACGTCCAGGCCTCGCGGACCCAGATCCAGCGGATGAGCTCCCAGAGGCCCCAGAGGACGAGCAGCATGAGGACGACGGAGGCGGCGCGGCCGAGCGCGGACGCTATGCGCGCGGGCGAAAGCGCGCGGTTCGGCGTTCGTCCCGAGAACGCCGCCGCCTGGCCGGCCTGAGCCATGGCCTAGTGAATATCACAGTCCCCGCACCGTTGTATCCTCGCCGCCATGGCGCTCGATCCAGGCCGCACCGTCGCCGATCTGAAGCAGCTGCGAGAGCTGACCGGCGACGCCGACGGCGCCCAGCGCGTCGCCTGGACGGCGACGTGGGAGGAGGCGCGAGCGTTCCTGCGCCGCGCCCTCGAGGGCACCGGTGCGGTCGAGGAGATCGACGCCGCCGGCAACCAGTGGTTCACGCTCGCGGGCGCCTCCGACCGCGTCCTCGTGCTCGGCGGCCACATGGATTCCGTCCCGAACGGCGGCTGGCTCGACGGCTGCCTGAACGTGCTGGCCGGCGTCGAGGTGCTGCGGCGCCTCGCGGCCGAGGGCGAGCCGCCCGTCACCATCCGGCTCGTCTCGTGGGCCGACGAGGAGGGCGCCCGCTTCGGCCGCTCGCTCTTCGGCTCGTCGGCCGCGGCCGGCTCGATGCGCGACCAGGACGAGCTGCGGTCGCTCACCGACCGGGACGGCATCGCGCTGCCGGATGCGTTGCGCGAGCACGGCGTCGAGCTCGACTCGGCGCTCGACGCGCGCTCGCAGCTCGAGGGCGCAGCGGCGTATCTCGAGCTGCACATCGAGCAGGGGCCGGTGCTCGAGTCGCTCGACCTGCCGCTCGGTGTCGTGCTCGGGACGTTCGGAGTCGAGCGGTCGCGCTTCACCTGGCGCGGCCAGGCGGCACACGCCGGCTCGACGCCGATGGACAAGCGCCGCGACGCGCTCGCCGGCGCCGCGAAGCTGGCGCTCTACATCCGCGAGATCGCCGCGGAGGTCGGCGGCGGCGCGGTGTGCACGTCGGGCGGGGTCGTCACGAAGCCGGGCATCGTCACCTCCGTCGTCGAGACGGCGGAGCAGCTGCTCGACCAGCGGCACCTCGACGCCGCGTCGCTCGCGCGGATGCTCGAGCTCGCGAAGCAGGCCGCCGTGCGTTTCGCCGCCGAGGAGAACATCGAGGTCGAGTGGGAGCGCATCTGGAGCATCGAGCCGATCCTGTTCGACGAGACGCTGATCGGGCTCGCGGACGAGGCGGTTCGCGAGGTCTCCGGCACCTCGCACCAGCTCCCGTCGGGGCCGCTGCACGACGCAGCCGAGGTCTCGCGCGCGGGCATCCCGACGGTGATGCTCTTCGTGCAGAGCCTGCGCGGCCTCTCGCACACGAAGCTGGAGGACACGCGCGAGGAGCACCTCGAGCTGAGCGTCGAGGCGCTCGACCGGCTGACGTCGAAGACGATCGCCTGGCTGACCGCCTAGCCACAGTCAGCGGCGCTGCAGAGCGGGGGCGTTGCGGAGGCGCGTCGGCGAACGGCTCCCGTTCTGCGGGGGTCGCCCAGTAACTCTCCGCGTGGCGCTCATAGAGGCCGTCGTCTGCGTAGCGCGGGAAGACGTGGACGTGCAGGTGCCAGACGTCCTGGTTGCCGTCCGGCTCGTTGTGCTGGCGCGTCGAGGTGCCCGAGCAGTCGTAGACCTCCTTCAGCGCGCCGGCGACGCGCCGGACCGTGCGATAGACGGCGCCGAGCAGCTCCTCGTCGATCTCGTAGATGTTCTCCACGTGAGCGTTCGGGATCACGATCACGTGACCGTGATTGCCCGGCCACCACTTCGGCGAGACGAACGCCGTCGTCGAGTCGTCCTGCCAGACGATGTCTGCCTGGCGGTTGTTCTCTGTGTCGACGCCGCGCTGCAGCCGGCAGAACGGGCACTCGTACCCGGCCGGCTCGTGCATCTAGAAGACGCGGACGACTCGCGAACAGCAGGAGCAGAAAGCCCGTCAGGCGTTGACCACCGGGTTGCGCAACAAGCCGACGCCCTCGACCTCGACCTCGACGACGTCACCGGGCTGCAGCGCCACCTTCGGGTCGCGCGCCCAGCCGACGCCCGACGGCGTGCCGGTCAGGATCAGGTCGCCCGGCTCGAGCGTGAAGACGTTCGAGATGTACGAGACGAGGAACGGCACCGAGAAGATCAGGTCGCGCGTGTTGCCGTCCTGCAGGATGTCGCCGTTCAGCCGCTGCACGACGCGGAGGCCGGACCCATCGCCGAGCTCGGAAACGGGCACGAGCGTCGCGCCGAGCGGGCAGAACGTGTCGAAGCCCTTCGCGCGCGTCCACTGGCTGTCGGAGTACTGGAGGTTGCGCGCCGAGAGGTCGTTGGCGACGCGGTAGCCCCGAATGTGGTCGAGCGCGTCAGCCTCGGCGATCCGGTGCCCGCGCGTGCCGATCTCGAGGGCGAGCTCGGCCTCGGCGTCGACGTGCGTCGCCTCGGGCGGGAGCACGATCGCGTCGCCGTCGCCGATCAGCGTGTTGTCGAACTTGCCGAAGAGCAGCGGCTCCTTCGGTGGATCGTCGCCCAGCTCCGCCGCGTGCTCGGCGTAGTTTCGTCCCACGCAGATGATCTTCACGCGGAGATTCTTACTAGGCTTGACAGGTCCGCGACCAGGAGACCGACATGGCTTTGAGTTTCGGCGTCACCGTCCTCCCAGATCCGCCGTACACCCGGATGATCGAGCTGATCCAGCTCGCCGAGCAGCAGGGCTTCGAGTACGCCTGGACCTACGACTCGCACGTGCTCTGGCAGGAGTCGTTCCCGGTGCTCGCGATCGTGGCGGACCGGACGTCGACGATCAAGCTCGGCCACATGGTCACGAACCCGGGCACGCGCGAGCCGACCGTGCTGGCGAGCGCCTACGCGACGCTGCACGACATCTCGAACGGCCGCATGATCATGGGCATCGGCCGCGGCGACTCCGCTCGTCGGTACATCGGCCAGCAGCCCGTCAAGGTCGCCGAGTTCGAAGAGGCGCTGAAGATGCTGAAGCCGTTCATGAACGGGCGTGAGGTGACCTGGAACGACAAGGAGCTGCAGCTGAAGTGGGTGCGGCCCGAGCTGCCCGAGATCGAGATGCACGTCGCCGGGTACGGGCCGAAGGCGCTCGCCGTCGGCGGGCGCCAGGGCGACGGGATCATCATCCAGCTCGCCGACCCGGACATCATCCAGTGGATCATGGACACGGCCCGGAAGGCCGCAGCCGAAGCCGGGCGCGATCCGGCGGCGCTCAAGTGCATCGTCAGCGCGCCGAGCCACGTCACCGACGACCTGCAGGACGCGCGCGATCAGGTGCGCTGGTTCCCGGCGATGGTCTCGAACCACGTCCAGGATCTGATCGATCGCTACGGCACCGACGGCAGCTCGGTCCCGAAGGCGCTCACCGACTACGTCGAGGCGCGCAAGTTCTACGACTACAACGAGCACTCGCGCGTCGGCGCGAAGCACGGCGAGTTCGTCACCGACGAGATCTGCGACCGGTTCTGCGTGATCGGGAACAACGACCAGATCAAGACGAAGCTGAAGGAGCTCGAGTCGATCGGCGTCGACCAGTTCAACATCTACCTGATGACGCATGGGCAGGAAGAGACGCTGCAGGCCTACGGCGAGCACCAGATCCCCGAGCTCGGCGGCGTCACCGCTTGAAAGTGAAGATCGCGTAAACGTGACTGGGCCTGCGCTGCGCCGAGTGGGTAGCCTCGCTCACGTGAGCACCAACGGGGTCGTCGTCCGTGCCACGGACCTTTCACGCCGCTACGGCGAGGGCGAGGCCACCGTGGAGGCGCTGCGCGGTGTCTCGCTGAGCGTCGAGACCGGCGAGCTGGTCGCCGTCATGGGGCCGTCGGGCTCGGGCAAGTCGACGCTGATGCACCTGCTCGCCGCACTCGACAAGCCGACGAGCGGCACGATCCAGATCGCCGGCCAGGAGGTCGAGAGCCTCTCCGACCGCGAGGTGACGCTCCTGCGCCGCGAGCACATCGGCTTCGTCTTCCAGTTCTTCAACCTCCTGCCGATGCTGACCGCGGAGGAGAACATCGTCCTGCCGCTGTCGATCGCCGGCGAGAAGCCCGAGCCCGAGTTCTTCGAGGACCTGCTGCAGCGCGTCGGCCTCACCGACCGGCGCAAGCACCGGCCGTCCGAGCTGTCCGGCGGCCAGCAGCAGCGCGTCGCGATCGCGCGCGCGCTCGTCTCGAAGCCGACGGTCGTCTTCGCCGACGAGCCGACCGGCAACCTCGACTCGACCACGGGGCAGGAGATCCTCGAGCTGCTGCGCAGCTCGGCGCAGGAGCTCGGGCAGACGATGGTCATGGTCACGCACGACGCGCACGCCGCCGAGATCGCCGACCGCGTGCTGTTCCTCGCAGACGGCCGCATCGTCGAGGAGCTGCCTCGCAGCCCGGCCGTGGAGATCCTCGCGGCCATGGGCCGCGCAAGCGCATGATCAAGGTCGCGCTCGCGGGCCTGCTCGGCCGCAAGCTTCGC
Organism: uncultured Actinomycetes bacterium; assembly: GCA_963779505.1. Classification (GTDB taxonomy): domain Bacteria; phylum Actinomycetota; class Thermoleophilia; order Gaiellales; family Gaiellaceae; genus PALSA-600. Next base: position 64,766 of record CAVZYK010000004.1, read on the forward strand.
ACCGCGCTGACGGCGATCGCGATCGTGCTCGGCGTCGCGATGATCAGCGGCACGTTCGTCCTCACCGACTCGATCGACAAGGCGTTCAGCTCGATCTTCACCGACGTCCGCAAGGGCTCGACCGTCGTCGTCAGCGGCAAGTCGGCGTTCGACCTCTCGCAGGGCCAGGGCTCGTTCGCGCCGACGCATGCAACGAGTCCGCTGCTCGACAAGGTGCGCGACGTGCCCGGTGTCGCTGCGGTCGAGGGCAGCGTCAACGGCGAGGCGCTGCTCGTCGATCAGAAGGGCAAGGCGATCGTCTTCGGCGGCGCGCCGAACCTCGGCTTCAGCATCGCGAACCCCCAATCGCCCTTCAACGTGCTGCGGCTCGAGGCAGGCTCGTGGCCGCACGGCAACGAGGTGGTGATCGGGAAGAGCACCGCCGACCGCAAGCACTTCCACGTCGGCGACACGATCGGCGTCCAGGCGGAAGGCCCGGTGCAGAAGCTGAAGATCTCGGGCTCGTCACCTTCGGCTCGGCCGCGTCTCTCGGCGGCGCGACGCTCGCAGGCTTCGACCTGCCGACGGCCCAGCGGCTCTTCGACAAGCAGGGCAAGCTGGACGAGATCGCGGTCGCCGCCAATCCGAAGGTCTCCGACGCCGAGATCCTGCGACGCGTGCAGGCGGTGCTCCCGAGCACGGCGCAGGCCCGGCTCGGCTCCGTTCAGGCGCGAAGGACGCCGCCGACACGAACTCGTTCATCACGTTCCTGCGCGGCTTCCTGCTCGCCTTCGGCGGGATCGCGCTCTTCGTCGGCAGCTTCGTGATCGCCAACTCGCTCTCGATCACGATCGCGCAGCGAACACGCGAGCTCGCGACGATGCGCACGCTCGGCGCGAGCCGCCGGCAGGTGCTGACGTCGATCGTCGTCGAGGCGCTCGTGATCGGCGTCGCTCGCGTCGGTGGTCGGCCTCTTCCTCGGGCTCGGCCTCGCGAAGGGGCTCTTCAGCCTCTTCGACCTGGTCGGCTTCACCCTGCCGAACAACGGCCTCACGTTCGAGACGCGCACGATCGTCGTCTCGATCCTGGTCGGCGTGCTCGTCGCGCTGATCGCCAGCCTCCGTCCCGCGATCCGCGCGACGCGGGTGCCGCCGATCGCCGCCGTGCGCGAGGGGGCGACGTTGCCGCCCGTCGCGCTTCGCGCGCTACCGCACGATCGGGTCGATCCTGCTCACCGGCGCCGGGTTCGCCGCGCTCCTCTACGGGCTCTTCGGCAGCGGCCTGAGCACGACGGGGATCCTGGTCTGGATGGGGATCGGCGCGCTGCTGATCTTCTTCGGCGTCGCGATGTTCGCCGTTCGCATCGTGCAGCCGTTCGCCCGCCTCCTCGGCTGGCCGGCGACGAAGATCGGCGGCGCCGCAGGCTCGCTCGCGCGCGACAACGCGCGCCGCAATCCGCAGCGCACCGCGTCCACCGCATCCGCGCTGATGATCGGTCTCGCGCTCGTGACGCTCGTCGCGGTGCTCGCCGCCGGGATCACCCACAGCTTCCGCGGCGCCGTCGACAAGATCTGGCGCAACGCCGACTACGCGATCACGGCACAGAACAACTTCAGCCCGATTCCGACCGACGGCTGCGAACGCCGCGGCGAAGAGCCCGGTCGTCGAGGCCGTCGGCAACGTCCGCACCGGCGACGCGGCCGCGTTCGGCAACGAGTTCTTCGCAACGGCCGTCAACCCGGCCGCGAGCACGATGTTCAGCCTCGACTGGAGCGCAGGGCAGTCAGCAGACGATGGCGCAACTCGGCGACAACGGCGCGTTCGTCGACAAGAGCTACGCGAAGAGCCACAACCTGCGGGCGGGCTCGCCGGTCGTGCTCACGTTCGCGAACGGCGAGCGCAAGACCTTCGTCGTCAAGGGCATCTTCGATCCGCCGAGCGGCGGCTCGCCGTTCGGCCGCGTGACGATCTCGCAGCAGGCCTGGGACGCGCACAACGCGAACCCGCGCAACCTCTACACCTTCATCCGCGTCCGCGGCGGCCAGAGCGACGAGAACCTGAAGCAGCTCGAGCAGACGCTGACGGGCTTCCCGAACGCGAAGGTGCAGACGCGACAGCAGTTCGTCGACAACCAGATCAGCGGACTCAGCTCGGTCCTGAACATCCTCTACGTGCTGCTCGCGCTCTCCGTGATCGTCAGTCTGTTCGGAATCGTCAACACCCTCGTCCTGACGGTGTTCGAGCGGACGCGGGAGATCGGGATGCTGCGCGCGATCGGCATGACGCGCCGCCAGGTGCGGCGGATGATCCGGCACGAGAGCGTGATCACGGCGCTGATCGGAGGCGTGCTCGGCATCCTGCTCGGGATCGTGCTCGGTGCGCTGCTCGTCGCCCGCGTCGACTTCATCCAGTTCTCGCTGCCGCTGGTCTCGCTGATCGTCTTCGCCGTGATGACGATCGTGGTCGGGATCCTCGCGGCGATCTTCCCGGCGCGGCGCGCCGCCCGGCTCAACGTGCTCGAGGCGCTCCAATACGAGTGACGGCCGTCGTCGAGCTTCTCGCTGCCTTCGTCGCGTCGTCGGCGCGGGAGGAAGCAGACCGGTGCGCGATGCTGCGGCTCGCGGAGGAGCTCGAGGATCCACTCTCGCGCGACGAGGCGTCGGCGCACTTCACCGCGTCGGCCCTCGTCGTCGACGACGGGTGCACGCGCGTCTGCCTCGTCGCGCACGCGAAGCTGGGACGGCTCCTGCAGCCGGGCGGCCACGTCGAGCCCACCGACCTCTCGCTCGAGGCAGCTGCGCTGCGCGAGGCCCGCGAGGAGACCGGCCTCGAGCTCGTCCTGCACCCGACGGCGCCGCGGCCGTTCGATCTCGACGTGCACGAGATCCCCGCGCGCGGCGACGAGCCGCGGCACTGGCATCTCGACGTGCGCTACCTGCTCGTCGGCACCGGTGACCCGTGCGAGGGCGCGCAGTGGTATCGGCTCGGCGAGGCCGGCGACGAGTCCGTCGGCCGGCTGGCCGAGAAGGCACTCAAACTCGGAAGCCCGGCTGCGGGCTGAGTGAGAGCGGCGGCGCCGGCAGGCCCGCCTCGGGCTCGCTCGCATTGAACCCGGCCGGCGCGACGTCGTTCGGCGCGTCCGGGTGGAAGAGCGAGGCGAGCAGCTGGATCTGGTCACGGCCCGGGCCGAGCTCGTACTGGCCGCCGCCGTAGAGGCCGATGCCCTCACGCTCGCACGCGTCGTAGAAGTCGAACAGCCGTCGCACCGATCCGAACCTCGACGGCTTCGAGTTGAGGCAGCGCGGACGGAACGGCAGCGCCTCGACGTCGCTCCACTCGTGGATCGCCGCGTCCCAGGTGATCCGCTCGCGGTGCGGCTCGAGTGCGGCCAGCGTCTCCGGCGTCAACGCCGGATCCTCGATCCACGCCTCCGGGAACGCCGCGGCGATGCGCGCGTACAGCTCGGGATCCGGCGGCGAGCCGAACTCCGCGCGGTAGATGCCCTTGAAGTCGACGGTGTCGACGACGCCCGCGCCGGCGAGCGTCGAGACGGTCTCGTCGCTCCAGTCCCGGTCGGGGTCGAGCTTGAAATGCAGCTCCGGGTAGAGCGCGCGCCAGCCCTCGACGTTCGCGACCCGGGTCGAGACGACGAAGCGGAGCGGCTGCGCCTCGCGCCCGACCGCCTCGCCGAGCGAGCGCCCGGCCTGCCGCAGCGCCAGGTCGAGCGCCGCCGACTCGAACGCCCAGCGGCGGTACTCGGTCTGTCCCGACTGGAGGACGGAGAACGAATCGAGTGTGTGGCGGCCCGCGAACGGCAGCTCGCCACGGCGCGCCTGGAAACGCTGCTGTGCGTCGGGGTCGTAGTCGACCTCCTCGCCGCGGCCCTCTTCGCCGCCACCGCGCAGCACGACCACGGTGCGGCGGAGCGTGAACCCGCGCGCAACCTCACGCTCGAGTGGCTCGAGCTCGTAGCTCTCGATCTCGAGCGGCAGGTCCTTGACGGCGTCGTAGGTGCTCACGGGCGTGAGCCTAGACCACGAACTCGCGAACCTGGTTCAGCGGCGCTGAACCAGGTTCGTCAAGCGTCGCGGCGCCGCTCGAGGTGCACGCGCAGCGCGTCGAGCCGGTCGTCCCACTCCGCGCCCGCGTCGGTCAGCCGGTAGCGCGTCTCGCGGCCCTGTCGCTCGCCCGCGACGAGGCCTGCGTCGGCGAGCGTGGCGAGATGCTTCGCGACCGCCTGCCGCGTCATCGGCAGCTCGCCGCTCAGCTCGGTCGCCGTCACCGTGCCGCGCGAGGAGAGCAGGCCGATCACCTGCCGGCGACTGGGGTCTGCAAGTGCGCCGAAGACGAGGTTCAGGTGCTCAGACACACGCGAACGCGGAGGCCTGCAGATCGAGCGCGGTCGTCCACGCCGGATCGGTCTCGGTGACCGTGAGGAGCGTGCCCTCGCCGTCGTCGGCCAGGGTGAACTCCACCTCGCCCTCGTCGTCCCAGGCGAACGTGAGGCGCCGCTCGGGGTCGACCTCGGTCACGGTCGCGGTGCGGCTCTCGCCGTTCGACCAGCCGAAGCTGGCGCCGCCGCCCGGCCGGAGGTCGACGCTGACGTCGTTCGCGAACCATTCCTCGAGCCGCTCGGCGTCGGTCAGGGCGTCCCAGACCTCTTCGCGGGGCGCGGGCAGGACGATCTCTCTCCGGATCATGTGCAACCTCCAAGTTGCGCTATATTCATGCAACTGACAGGTTGCACATTAACAGGGAGGCAGTTGTGATGCTCGGATCGGTCGTGCCGATGGTGGTCGAGCAGGACGGACGGATGGAGCGGTCGTTCGACATCTACTCGCGCCTGCTGCGCGAGCGGATCGTCTTCCTCGGCCAGGAGGTGAACGACGACATCGCGAACCTGATCGCCGCGCAGCTCCTCTTCCTCGATGCCGAGGATCCGGGCAAGGACATCTCGCTCTACGTCAACTCGCCGGGCGGCTCGGCCTACGCCGGGATGGCGATCTACGACGCGATGCAGTACGTCCGCTCGGACGTCTCGACCGTCTGTCTCGGGATGGGCATGAGTGCCGGCGCGATGATCCTCTGCGGCGGCGCGCCCGGCAAGCGCTTCGCCCTGCCGAACGCGAAGATCATGATCCACCAGGGCTCGGGCGGCTTCCGCGGCACGCCCGCTGACATCCAGATCGCCGCGCGCGAGATCCTCGACATGACCAAGCGGATGGCGGAGATCATCTCCCGCCACGCCGGCCAGGATGTCGACCAGGTCCTGCGCGACATCGACCGCGACCGCTTCATGACGCCGGAGGAGGCCGTCGAGTACGGCCTCGTCGATGCGATCATGGAGCCGCGTGGCGCGCTGGTTACCCGTTGACGAGCAGGAGGACGGCTTCGGCTGGGCGATCGACGAGCCCCTCGAGCGCACCTCGCACGCCCTGCGCGTGGACGGCCGCGTCTGGCTGATCGACCCCGTCGACGCGCCGGAGCTCGAGGACCGCATCCGGGCGCTCGGCGAGCCGGCAGGCGTCCTGCAACTGCTCGACCGTCACGCGCGCGACGGCGCGGCCTGGGCGGCGAGGCTCGGCGTCCCGCTCGTGCGGGCGTTCGAGGGCCTCGCCGGCACGCCGTTTCAGGCGCTGCCGGTGCTGGACAACCGCTTCTGGCGGGAGGTCGCGCTCTGGGAGCCGCAGAGCCGGACGCTGCTCTGCGCGGACGTCCTCGGCACGCTCGAGTTCTTCCGCGCCGGAGAGCGAGCGCATCGGCATGCACCCTCTGCTGCGACTCGCGCCGCCGCGCTCGCTCCTCTCCGTCGCGCCCGAGCGCGTGCTCGTCGGGCACGGCGGCGGCATCCACCAGGACGCTGCCGCGGCGGTACACGACACCGTCCGCAACGCGCGCCGGCGCATCCCTGCCGCGCTTGCGAGCGCCGTTCGTGCGGTTCGTAGCGTTCGGCGAAGTAGGAATTGAGTGATCGGCAGAGTAGGAGCGGAGTAGGAACTGAGAGCCGGTGGTTCCCGACCGCCAGGCATTGTGGAACACTGGGCCCGGGTCGAGGGCTTCGTCCGGGTGATCTTCCTGCGACGAAATGAGGAAATCGTTGACAACGACCAGAGCGGTTTTCGCCGCTGCAGTCACTCTCTCCGCCGCGCTGCTGGTGGGTGTCACAGGCGGCCGTGCGGCCACGGGGCCGGCTCACGTTCGCATCACCGACGTTCAGGTCTCCTACCACGTCGTCCGGCCGAGCAACGGCGCCGTCGTCGGCTCGACCGAGCTGATCCGGCAGCGCCTTTACAACCCGCGGATCTCGCAGAGACCGATCGGGCGCTCGTCGATGCTCTGCACCTACTCTCGACAGGCGCGAGCGGTCGTGTACGGCGACCTACGTGCTGCCGAAAGGCTCGCTCGTCGTCACCGGAGCGATCGAGTCGCGGCTGCTCTACGAGATCGCGATCGTCGGCGGCACCGGCCTGTATCGACAACGCCCGCGGGACGCTCACCGTCACGTCGACCCACATCAAGCCCCGCCGCGAGGTGCTGGTGTTCCGTCTCACGGGATGACAGCGGCAAGACCACGTGTGCTGTCGTCGAAGACGAGCAGCCGTTGCGCGAGCTCGTCGTCGTCACGCTCAGTGAGGAGTTCGACTGCGACGAGGCCGCTGACGGCGAGGCCGCGCTCGAGCGGTTGCGGGCGTCTACGACCGCGAGCTCGTCGTGCTCGACTCGATGCTTCCCGGCCGCTCGGGCATCGACGTGCTGCGCGAGATGCGCGCGGACCCGCAGCTGCGCGACGTGCCGGTCCTGATGCTCTCGGCGTGGCAGTCCTCCGAGGACGTCGACGGCGCGATGGATGCCGGTGCCGACTCGTTCCTCGGCAAGCCGTTCCGCGTCGAAGAGCTGGTGAGCGTCGCGCACGAGCTGGCGGAGCGCTCGCGGTGAAACGGCTGTCGCTCGTCGGGCGCGTCACGGTGCTCGCGGCGGCGGTCGCACTCGTTGTCGGTGTGATGTTCGTCGCGGCGCTCCTCGCGATCCTCTCGCTGCGCAGCGCCGAGAACCAGGAGACGAAGTCGGCGGCCAGGACGGTGGCGACGCTCCGCGTCGAGAATCTCGCGGTCGATGTCGGCGCGGCCGTTCGCGGGTATGCGCTCTCGCGCAACGCCGCGCTTCCTCGAGCTCTACCACGCGGCTCGCGACCGGCTGCCCAACGGCGCTCGCGGACCTCGATGCGGCGGTGGCGGGAGACGCGGTGCAGGCCCAGCGGGCCAGGACGCCGGCGATCAGATCGACGGCGTATCTGATCGACTACGCCGACACCGTGATCGCGATGTCGAGTTCTCACCCGGAGATCGCCAGGAGCGAGGCCGCCGAGCCGCGAGAACCTGCGGCGCGCGACAGAGATCCGGACGACCTCGCGGCGAATCACCACGCCTCGAGGACCGGCGCTCGGCGACCCGCAGCGCCCACGTGCACGAGGTGACGCGCGGGGCGATCATCGTCGGTGCCGGCGCACTCGCGCTCTCGGCCGCGCTCGTGCTCCTCTTCGGCGCCTGGGTGGCGCGCGGCGTTGCGCGCCCGGTGCGCGAGACGACCAAGGCCGCGTCGCAGGTCGCTGCCGGCGACTTCGGGGTGCGGCTCGACGAGCATGCTGCGGGAGAGGTGGCCGCGCTCGTGAGCGGGTTCAACTCGATGGCGCGCTCGCTCGACTCGGGGCGCCGCGAGGTGCTCGCGCAGAACCAGCAGTTGCGCGAGAGCGAGCAGCACAAGCGTGACCTGATCAGCATGGTCTCGCACGAGCTCCGGACGCCGCTGGCGTCCGTGCTCGGCTTCACGACGCTGCTGCTCGAGCGCGATTTTGCGCCGGATGAGCAGCGTCGTTACCTCGAGATCGTCGACACCCAGGCGCGACGGCTGGCGGCGCTCGCCGGCGACTTCCTCGACGTGCAGCTGCTCGAAGGTGGCGCGATGAGGCTCGACCGCGCGCCCGTCGACCTGATCGAGCTCACGAACGAGCAGACGCGGCTCTTCTTCTCGCATCTCGACACGCATCAGCTCGTGCTCGAGCTGCCCGACGAGGCGGTCGTGATCGACGGTGACCGCGACCGGCTGGCGCAGGTGATCGGGAACCTGCTCTCGAACGCGATCAAGTACTCGCCTGCGGGCGGTGCCGTCCGCGTGCACGTCGAGCTGGAGGGCGATCGCGCCGTGCTGATGGTCAACGACCAGGGGATGGGGATCGACGAGGCGGACCGCGAGCGTGTGTTCGAGAAGTTCTTCCGCAGCTCCGAGGCCTCGGCGCGGATCGCGGGCACCGGCCTCGGCCTTGCGGTCGCGCGCGAGATCGTCGAGACGCACGGGGGCGAGATCCGCGTGCAGTCGGAGCCGGGTGCCGGCTCGACGTTCTGGATCGAGCTGCCGCTGAAGCGCACCGCGGCAACCGTGACGCATTGACCCGTTAGGCGCCGCGTGTCGTCCGTGGTGCGCGCCGTGCCGACGCGACGACGCGCTCGACCGCCTGCTGCAGCGGGCCCGGCACCGAGCCGTTGCCTTCCTGGAACCGCCGCCACGCCGCCTCCGGCTTGCCCCGCCGCGCGCGCAGGCCGGAGACGCCCTCGAAGTCGGGCACGAGCGTGATCGTCCGCTTGCGGCCGGCGACGCGCAGGATCGTGTCGTTCGCGATCTGCTCCGCCTCGGCCGGCTGCTGCCCGCGCGGTGCGTCCCGATCGTGCAGGACGACGTACGGGATGTGGCACGCGTTGCAGATCTCCGCGAACAGCGGGATGTTCCCCTTGCCCTGGCAGTCGACGACCGTGATCGCCTCCTGGTCGGCGTCGAGCCCGAGGGCCGAGAAGACGAAGGGCAGCGCGACCTTCTCCGTGCGTCCCTCGACGAGCATCACCGCCCGGGCGAGGAACATCTCGGCGCGCTCGGCGTCGAGCTCCGCGACCATCCGGAACGCCTGCTTCCGCGTCAGCGCCTCCGGCTGCAGGAGCGTCGTGCCGGTTCGCTCGTCGTGGCGCACGAGCACGAGCTCGTCGAGCTTGTCGACGCCGAGGAAGACCGGCGAGTGGGTGGAGTAGAGCACCTGGTTGCGGCCGCGGCTCGCGAGCGTGCGCAGGAGGCGGTGCAGGTGCCGCTGCGCCGGCGGGCTGAGGTAGAGCTCCGGCTCCTCGATCAGGATCACGAGGCCGCGCACGCGCGCCTCGACGAGGGCTGCGAGGGAGCGAACGAGCGTCAAGCCACCGTCCTCCGTGCGCTCGCGGCTGACGACGCCGACCGCGCGCTTCGCCGGTGAGTCGGTCGGCGCGAGCAGCGTCGTCGGTCTCAGGTCGGCCGGGAAGAACAGCGCGTGCGGCGCTCCCTGGCGGTTCAGGTTCAGCGTCTCGGGCGGCTTCGCGTCGAGGAACAGCGTGCGGCCGCCGACCTCCGCTTCCACGTGCACGCGCTTCTCGCCGCGCGAGACGTCCTCGCCGGTCGGCATCGGCGCCGCCGCCTCGAGCAGCGTCCAGATCGCCGACAGCACCGTCGACTTGCCGGACGACGACTCGCCCGACGAGCGCGCAGAGCGAGCCCGGCTCGAGGACCACGTCGCGGGCTCCACGGAAGCCCTGGATGGTCACGCGTTCGATTGCCACGAGGTGGCCCTACCCGCGCAGCGTGTTTCGCAAAAAGAAGAGGAGGTTGGCCGGGCGCTCGCCGAGCCTGCGCATCAGGTACGGGTACCACTCCGGCCCGTAGGGCGTCGCGACGAGCACCTTGTATCCCCGTCGCACGAGATCGAGCTGCAGCTGCGGGCGCACGCCGTAGAGCATCTGGAACTCGAAGCGGTCCTTGGCGATGCCGTTGTCGGCGGCGTAGCGGATCGTGTGCTGGATCAGCGCCGAGTCGTGCGTCGCGACCGCGGTGTGGCCGGCGCCGGCAAGCATCTGTTCGAGCAGCGAGGCGTACGCGGCGTCGACGTCGTCCTTGTGCGGGTACGCGACCGACTCGGGCTCGAGGTACGCGCCCTTGACGAGCCGCAGGTTCGGGGCGAGCGGCAGGAGCGCCTCGAGGTCGCTCGGCGTGCGGTAGAGGTACGACTGCAGCACGGTGCCGACGCGGTCGAGCCCCGCCTCGCGCAGCCGGCGGAAGATGCGCAGGGTGGCGTCGACGTACTGCGACTGCTCCATGTCGATGCGGATGAAGCCGTCACGCTCGGTGGCGCGCTCGACGAGAGCGCGCAGGTTGTCGTGCGCGAGCTCCTCCGAGATGTCGAGGCCGAGGTGCGTGAGCTTCAGCGCGACGTTCGCGCGCAGCTGCTCGTCTGCGATGCGGTCGATGATCGTGCGATACGCGGAGACGACGGCCTCGGTCTCCGTCGGCTCGAGCACGCCTTCGCCGAGCAGCGTCGTGTTGGCGTAGAGCCCCTGCTCGTTCAGTCGGCGCAACACCGCGATGCACTCGTCGAGGGTCTCGCCCGCGACGAAGCGACCCGCGCCGAGCCGCATGCCGTGCCTGCGCACCAGGCGCTGCACACGAGGGCTGTCGGCTGCGGCGAGGATGCCCTTCCGCAGGCCGGCGTTGACCGTGCCGGTCAGCTGCGCGCGAGCAGCCAGTCGTTTACCTCGCGCAGGCGGCGTTCGACGAGCGTCAGGTGGCCGTCGCCGGAGCCGATCCGCGCCTCGACGCCGGGGATCCTCTCGGCGAGCCACCGCCCGTGCGACACCGGCACGAAACGGTCGTCCTCTCCGTGCAGGAGGAGCGTCGGCCGGTTGATCGCGCCGAGGTCGAAGCCCCACGGCTGGAGGAAGGCGAGGTCGTCGTCGAGCCAGCCGTCGACGCCGGGCTCGAGCCCGTGCGCGTCCGACTCGAGCATGAACTCGGCGAACGCGCCCGTCAGGACGGCGCGATCCTCGTCTCCCAGCAGCGTCGCCATGACGGCGACCAGCTCGTCGGGGGACGCGGCGAGCATCGCCTCGGTCTCGTGCTCGAGGTAGGGCCGCAGCGCAGTCTCGCCCTCGAGCACCTTGCCGAACTCGATGTGGTTCTCCTCGCCCATGCCCTCGAGAAAGTCGAGGCCGTCGGCGTCGTATGGCGCGACCGCGGCGAGGCTCGCGACGGCCGCGAGCCGCTCGTCGCAGAGGGCGGCGCAGGCGAGCACGTGCGGCCCGCCGCCGGAGACCCCCCAGCTGCAATAGCGCTCCAGGCCGAGGTGGTCGGCGATCGCGCCGACGTCGGAAGCTGCAGCCGCGACCGAGCGGCCCGCGTGCCTCGTCGAACCGCCGTAGCCCGGACGGTCGTAGCCGAGCAGTCTGATTCCCTGCTCGCGGGCGAGCTCGACGTGCACCTCGTAGAGGAGGCCCGACGCGGGCGTTCCGTGCTGCATGAGGACCGGCAATCCGTTTGGATCGCCGTCCTCGTGCACGCAGAGTGTCCGGCCGTCACTGGTCGAGATCGACTGCACGGCGGGAGCTTACGCTCGTCCGAGGGCCGGAGCCTTCGGGTCAGCGAACGGTGATGTGAAAGCGCTTCGCGGCGTAGGCCTTGGCGGTCTCGCCACGCGTCGAGCCGTAGCTCAACGTCGTCGCGCCCCGGCCGGTCGCGCGGAACACGATCACCACGTCCTTGCCGACGTCCGCCTCGCTCACCTCGCGGACGACGCGGGTGTCGATGCTGCCCTTGAGACGCCACACCCGCCCCGACGGCTGCGCGGGCAGCGCCACCGCGACGAGCTCGCCGCGCTTCGTGGTGATCTGCGTCGTCGGGCCGGCCGGGAGCGGCCCGACGGGCGGCGCGGCAGCCCACGCAGGGGCGACGAGAAAGGCGGCGGCGGCAAGGCCGGCGAGGGCTGTCCGTGCGGTCATGAACGCTCCGTTTCGAGTCGAGGTCTGCCCGGTGGGACGCCGGCCGCCGGCGGCTGTTAGGTGAGGATTTTGTGAGGCGGCGGTCGCAGACGGTTCCCGCGTTTGGGTCGCCCACGCGAGGGCACCGTAACCACTTTCCGATGTCCTCTCTGATCGCCTATCGCGTCTGTTTCGTCCTGCTGCTCGTGAGCGGCCGCGTGGCCGCCCGCCTCGCCGCGGACTTCCGGGTGCTGGCCGAGCACCGTGAGCGGCTCGGGCTGCTCACGGTGCTCCTCCAGCTACCGGTCTTCGTCTGCTGGCTGCTCGTGCGGCCGATCTCCTTGGCCGCGTACTCGGGGTGTCGGGCCTTCGCCCCGAGGCTCCAGTCCTAGGCGCTCCGTCCTACGCCGTCCCGAGCGCCTTCGCCTTCAGCGTGTCGTACTCCGTCGCGGTGATCGCGCCGCTGTCGAGCAGCTGCTTCGCCTTTGCGATCTGCTCGGCGGAGTCGGTCGGGGTCGCGACCGACCGGATGTAGTCGTCGGTCTGCGCCTGCGCCTTCTGCTGCTGCTCGGCGCTGCGCTCGGCCATGCCCTTGCCCTCGGCGATCATGTAGATCAGGACGCCGAGGAACGGCAGGATGACCACGAAGAGGATCCAGAAGGCTTTCACCCAGCCCGATGCGTCGTGGCGGCGGAAGATGTCCGCGAACACGGTGATCAAGAGCCAGAACCAGATGATCCAGGCGAAGAAGATCAACATCGTCCAGAAGATGTTGAGGAACGGGTACGTATAGGCGGTAACCACAGATGGCCCCTTTGGTCGGATTTGTCCGCCCGAACCATACGGGTGGGCGGGTGACGCGCGTCGTCCGAACGGGATGATGCGGTCGGCGCGGTCCGGCGCGGCTAACGAACGCTGCGGGCCTGCAGGAGCAGCCAGACGGAGACAATGGCCGCCGCCGCGACGATCAGGCCGATGATCCAGTGGCCGCTGAGGAGGAACAGGAGCGCCAGGACGACGAGGGCTCCGGCGCCCAGCGCGCCGCGCCGCAGCATCCGCTCACGCGTGCGACCCCGTCCTCCGACGCTCATCGCGTCGCCTCAGTTGCTGAGCTCACGCGTGCATCTCAGCACGGCGAGGCGGCGGCGTCCAGCTTCGGTCACCGGAGGGGCACGCCAGAGCCCCTCCGGTGACACGATGCCGGCGGTCTTGCGCCTAGCCGCAGCCGGTGCTCGTGCCGCAGTCGCGGCACGTGTAACAGGTGCCTGCGCGAACCATGCGGCCGCCGCAGCGGTTGCACTCGATCGCGTCCTCGTGCGGGTTGAAGAGCGCCGTCTGGCCGGGTGCCGGCGCCTCCGGGTGAGTCGCGGCGATCGAGCCGCCGTTCGCGTACTGGTCGGCGAGCTTCGCCCGCACCTCGGCGGAGAGGATGCCTGCCTCCTCCTGCTGGTCGACGTCCAGGAACTTCTTGCCGAACCAGCGGAAGATGTAGTCGGGGATCGACTTCGCGGCGCGGATGTCCGCGTCGTTCGTCGGGCCCGACGGCTCGAACCGCAGGTGCGAGAGCTTCGAGACGTAGACCTCGGGCGGCACGCCGTACTGCAGGCCCATCGAGACCGCGATCATCAGCGAGTTCATCAGGCCCTGCAGCGTCGTCCCGTCCTTGGCGATGTCGACGAAGATGTCGCCGGGCGACCCGTCGTCGAAGACGCCGACGTGGATGTAGCCCTCGTACTCGCCGACGCGGAACTTGCGGCCGACCTCGACGCGGTCGTCCGGCAGGCGGCGGCGGCGCGGGGCCGCGACCATCCCGGCAGGAGCGAGCGGCTGCTGCGTGCTCTTGTCGCCCTTGCCCGAAAGCGGCTGAGCGACCTTGCAGTTGTCGCGGTAGATCGCCACGGCCTTGACGCCGAGCTTCCACGACTCGATGTAGAGCTGCGCGACGTCGTCGATCGACGCCGTCTCGGGCAGGTTGACCGTCTTCGAGATCGCGCCCGAGATGAACGGCTGGATCGCGCCCATCATCTTCACGTGGCCGCGATAGTGAATCGCGCGCTCACCGACGGCGCAGTCGAACACCGGATAGTGCTCGCCCTTGACGTACGGCGCGCCGACGACGGTGTTCCGCTCGTCGACGAACGCGACGATCTCGTCGACCTCGTTCGGCGCGTAGCCGAGCTTCTCGAGGCCGCCGGCGACCGTCTTGTTGACGATCGTGATCTCGCCGCCGCCGACGAGCTTCTTCGACTTGACGAGCGAGAAGTCGGGCTCGACGCCCGTCGTGTCGCAATCCATCATGAAGCTGATCGTCCCGGTCGGCGCGAGCACGGTCGCCTGCGCGTTGCGGTAGCCGTTGACCTCGCCCAGGTCGAGCGCGTCGTCCCAGGCCTTGCGGGCGGCGCCGAGCAGGTCGGCCGGCACGGTGTCGGCGTCGGCGATGTTGCCGACGGACGCGCGGTGCTTCGAGATGACGCCGATCATGGCCGCGGCGTTCGGGCGGTAGCCCGCGAACGCGCCCATGCGACCGGCGATCTCGGACGACTTGCGGTAGGCGCGCCCGGTCATCAGCGCGGTGATCGCAGCGGCGTAGGCGCGGCCCTCGTCGGAGTCGTACGCGAGGCCGCGTGCCATCAGCAGCGCGCCCAGGTTCGCGTAGCCGAGCCCGAGCTGACGGTACGCCTTCGCGTTCCGGTCGATCTCTTCCGTCGGGTACGACGAGTTGCCGACGGCGATCTCCTGCGCGAGGAAGACGACGTCGCAGGCGTGCTCGAACGCCTCGACGTCGAGCTCGCCGTCGTCGCGGCGGAACTTCATCAGGTTCAGCGACGCGAGGTTGCACGCCGAGTCGTCGATCGACATGTACTCGGAGCACGGGTTCGACGCGTTGATGCGGCCGGTGTTCGGCAGCGTGTGCCACGCGTTGATCGTCGTGTCGTACTGCACGCCCGGGTCGGCGCAGCGCCATGCGGCCTCGGCGATGTCGTGCAGCAGCTTCCGGGCCTTCATCGTCTCGACGACCGTGCCGTCGGTGCGCGAGGTGAGGTTCCAGTCGCCGTCGGTCTCGGCCGCCTCCATGAACGCGTCGGAGACACGGACGGAGTTGTTGGCGTTCTGGTACTGGATCGACGCCCAGTCCGGCGAGTCGAGCGACATGTCGTAGCCGGCCGCCTCGAGGACGCGTGCCTTCTCCTCCTCGTGCGCCTTGCACCAGATGAACTCGGTGATGTCGGGATGGTCGACGTCGAGCACGACCATCTTGGCCGCGCGGCGCGTCTTGCCGCCGGACTTGATCGTCCCGGCCGACGCGTCGGCGCCGCGCATGAACGAGACCGGGCCTGAGGCGTAGCCACCCTTCGAGAGCTGCTCCTTCGAGGAGCGCAGGCGGGAGAGGTTGACGCCGGAGCCGGAGCCGCCGCGGAAGATGATGCCCTCGCGCCGGATCCAGTCGAGGATCGCGTCCATCGAGTCCTCGATCGAGAGGATGAAGCAGGCCGAGCACTGCGGCTTCTCCTCGAAGCCGACGTTGAACCACACCGGCGAGTTGAACGCGGCGAGCTGGTTGACGAGGATCGCCTTCAGCTCGTCCTCGAACGTCTGCGCCTCGTCCTCGGTCGCGAAGTAGCCGCCGTCGCGTCCCCAAGCGGCGATCGTGCCGACGACGCGGCCGATCATCTGCTTGACGGAGGTCTCGCGCTCGGGGCTCGACATGCGGCCGCGGAAGTACTTCTGCGCGACGATGTTGGTCGCGGTCTGCGACCAGAACTTGGGGAACTCGACGTTGCGCTGCTCGAACGCCGGGCCGTTCTTGCCGGGGATGAACGCGTCGCGGATCTCCCACTCGATCTCGTCGAATGGGTCGCGGCCCGGGATCGTGAACAGGCGGCGGACGGCGAGGCTGGCGCCCTCGTCGACGACGCTGTTGACGAGCTCGTCGGGGTGGATCTGGACGGTGGTCTCCTGCTGTGCGGACGCCATTTCTCTGCCTCCAGGTGGGCTAAATCGGTTCTTCAGACGGACGCGGGACGATAGAGAGGGCGCCGGACGTGTCTTCTACACAGACAACAAGTGCTCGCACAGATCGGCATGGATCAAGCGATTGCCGCACTCGACCGCGCCTGTCTGCGAGCGCTGACGAATGCTGGATCGACCCTGACAGGATACCTGGCGAGGGTCGGCCTGGAGCCGCGGAAAGCCCGGTCGTTGCGGGTTTCAGGGGCGGTTGCCGGTTCTCAGGTGCCGGGACGGCGCGCCTGGATGCGCTTGGCGATCAGCCCGGCCGCGCCCGCCGCGACGAGCAGCAGCGCGAGGCCGCCGAGGATCAGCAGCGGCGTGGGAATCGAGGACGGGTCGTCCGCGCTGACCGTGCCGGCGAGCCCGTCGTTGCCCTGGCTGCCGCCGCCGGTCGTCGTGGTCGTGCCGGAGCCGCCCGAGCCGCTGCCTGAGCCGCCGCCGGAGCCGCCGCCGCGGCCGCTCGGCGGGACGGGCGTGTTGTCGCTGACCGGCTTGTGCGACTTCTGCTGCTTGGCGATCGCCGTCTGCAGCGCGCGCAGGATGTCGTCGTGGGCGCTCGAGTACGTCTGCACGTCGGCGGGCAGGTGCTTCAGCGCGTCCTTGTAACAGTGCACCGAATAGGTCTGGTCGATCCGGCCGTCGTACCAGTCGTTCAGGAGCAGCTTCCAGCACGGTGTCGCTGCCTGGGCGGGCGCCGGGCGGACGGCCGCGGCGCCGAGGGCGAGCGCGACGAGCCCCAGCGCAAGCGCGAGCTTCGGCAGGTGGCTCCTGAGCGGTGTGGTGGCGGGGCGGCGGCGGTGGGGCAAGGACGTTTCGGTCGTGAGAGGGACGAGAGTAGGGCTGCGGTGTAAGGCTTTTGTGAGTCGGAAGCGGGTCGTACGGTAGCGAGCCTGCTCGATCGGCCGTAAGGGGTTCGTGCGGGTTCGGTCAAGGTGCCCGGAGCCGGTGGTAGGTTCGCCCGCGATGCCGGCGATCAGGGAACTGCCGCTCGCCGCATCGCTGCTCGTGATCGGGGCCGCCCTGTTCTTCGGCGGCGGCGCCTCGAGCGGCTCTCTGCCTTGGCTCGGCGCCGCTGCTCCTGATCGCGCTGCTCGCCCTCCTCGCGACGCGCGGCGTCCCCGGCGGCTGGCCGGCGGTCGTGCCGCTCGCGCTCCTCGCCCTCTGGCTCGCGCTGACGATCTCCTGGTCCGCGCTGCCCGCACGCTCCTGGGAGTACGCGAACCGCGCGCTGCTCTACACGCTCTTCGCCGCGCTCGGGCTCTGGCTCGCTCCGCCGCAGGCGGGAGCTCGCGCTCGGGCTGATGGCGCTCCTCGGCGCGGTCGTCATCTGGTCGCTCCTCGGGAAGGTCGTGCCGCCGCTCTACGACGACTACGGGCGCGTCGCGCGGCTCCGCGGACCGGTCGGCCTGTGGAACCAGCTCGCCCTCCTCGGCGACTTCGCACTCGCGCTCGCGCTCTGGCACAAGCGGCGCGCGGGGACGCTCCTCGCCTACGGCTGGCTGGTCGCGCTCGCGCTCACCTACTCGCGGGGCGGGCTCGTGACGGCCGTCTTCGTCGTCGCCGCGTGGCTCGTGCTGTCGGACGAGCGGATCGAGAGCGCGGCGACCCTGGTCGCAGCGGCGCTACCCGCCGCCGTCGTGGTCGGGATCGCCTTCGCTGCTGCCCGGCGTCACGAACGACGGCGAGACAACGTCGACGCGCTGGCGCGACGGGCTGATCTTCGGCGTGCTCGTCGTCGTAGGTGCCTTCGTTGCAGTCGTGCTCTCACGCGCACCGCGTCCGCGCGACACGCCCGCGCTCCGGCGTGCCCTCTACGCCGCCGGAGCGGTCGCCGTCGTCGCCGTCGTGGTCGGCGGCGTCTTCGCCGCCGGCTCGTTCACCAGCTCGAGCCCGGTCGAGAGCGGCTCCGGTCGCTACACGAGCGCCGGCTCGAACTTCCGCTGGGAGTGGTGGCAGCAAGCCTGGCACGGGTGGGCCGGGCACCGGCTGGCGGGGACCGGCGCCGGCTCGTTCCACGTCACGAACCTGCGCTACCGCGGCTCGTTCCTCGACGAGACGACCGAGCCGCACAGCCTGCCGCTGCAGTTCCTCTCGGAGGCCGGGCATCGTCGGCCTCGTGCTGCTGCTCGTCGCGGTCGTCGCGCTCCTGCGTCCGGGGTGGCGGCGGCGCGGTCACGAGCTCGCGCTGGCGTTGTTCCTGCCCGCGTTCCTCCTCCATTCGCTGATCGACGTCGACTGGGACTTCGTCGCGGTCGCTGCGCCCGCCTTCGTCGCGGCGGGTGCGCTCGCGGGCCGGCCCGCGCTCCGGCGGGTGCCGCTGCCCGGGCTGCTCGCCGCCGACGGGTGCGGCGCTGTTCGCGTTCGCCGTCCTGCTCCTGCCGTGGCTCGGGGCGCGCTGGTCGGACGAGGCGCTCGCCGCCTCGCCTGCGCGAGCGGCGCAGCTGGCCGACCGCGCGCACTCCGTCGACCCGCTGCTCGTCGACCCGCTCTGGGCGAAGGCCTTCGCCGCCGAGACGCTCGGCGAGCCGCGGCGCGCGTTCCAGTACTACGTGCAGGCCGTCGACCGCGAGCCGAAGAACCCGCAGACGTGGCGGCTCGCCGGCGAGTACGCGTTCTCGCTGCGGTGCTATCGCAGCGCGTACACCTATCTCGAGAAGTACACGGAGCTCGACCCGAGAGGGCGGCCGGGCTCGGGCGCGGACGACTACCGCGAGGCGCTGCGGCAGGTGAACGCCGGCAACAACCGCTGTTAGCGAGCGTGCTAGCGCGCGCCGAGCAGGACGGCCAGCTGGCCGCCGTGCAGGGCCGCCGGCTTCATGCCGTCGAGCGGCCCGACGACCTTGACGTGCAGGTCATGGGCGAGGCGCAGCGCGTCGCCGCGATACCCGGGGCGATACATGACGACCGTGTTCGCGTAGTCCGTGCGGGTGGCGTTGCCGGTGGCCGGGACGCGGTAGCCGAAGGCCTGCAGCTTCGCCGCGGCGGCTGCGGCGGCGCCCGAGCGGCCGTTGCCGTTCAGGACGAAGACCCTCGTCTCGTCGCGCGTCAGCTTGGCGACGGCGGGAGCCGCCGGCTTCGTCGCGGCGGCGATCTGCTTCTTCGGCGCCTCGATCGCGGCGGCCTGCGCCTGGCGCTGCATCGCGTGCGAGAGCGGTTTCGCGAGCAGGAGGACGGCCGCGACGACGAGCAGCACGAGCTCGACCGCGGCGACGAGGCTCGCGACGAGCGTCGCCGTCCGCCAGGGGCGGATCAGTGCGTCGGGTGCATCGAATGGCGCGTCCACAGCGCCACTCGTTTCGCTACCGCGCGGCGTGCTCCTGCATCCACGCCCACGTCAACGCGAGACCATCGTCGAGCGACGTCTCGGCCGACCAACCGAGCTCGCGCTCGATCAGCCGCGAGTCGAGCACCGAGCGCCGCACGTCGCCGAGCCGGGCATCCTCGTGCCGCGGCTCGGCGTCGCTGCCGGCGACGCGTGCGCACGCCTCGTGCAGCTGCGCGATCGTCGTGTCCCGGCCGGTGCCGACGTTGTACGGGCCGCCGCCGTGACCGACCGTGGCGAGCAGCGAGGCGACGACGTCGCCGACGTAGACGAAGTCGCGGCTGTGCAATCCGTCGCCGTAGATGACCGTCTCGTCGCCGCGCGCGATGCGCTCGAGGAAGATCGCGACGACGCCGCCCTCGAGACCGGCGTCCTGGCGCGGGCCGTAGACGTTCGCGAAGCGGAGCGAGACGTGCGACGTGCCGTGGATGCGGTTCCAGCCGGCGAGGTACTCCTCGCCGCACTTCTTGGCGATGCCGTAGGGCGACAACGGCAGGAACGGCGTCTGCTCGTCGGCGGGCGCGGTGCACTCGCCGTAGCCCGCGCCGCCCGACGAGGCGAAGATCACCTGTGCGTCGCTCGGACGGACGCGAGGACGTTCACCGTGCCGACGACGTTGACCGCAGCGTCGTAGTCCGGGCGCTGCATCGACGTCTGGACGTCCGCCTGCGCGGCGAGGTGGAAGACGACGTCGGCGTCGACCGAGAACGGCTCGCGGATGTCGTGCTCGAGCAGCGTCGCGGCGGCGTTCACGTGCTCGCGCTTGCCGGTGGCGAAGTTGTCGACGATCGTCACGTCGTCGCCGCGGGCCAGGAGGGCGTCGACGAGATTCGACCCGATGAAGCCCGCACCGCCTGTGACGACCGCCCGCATGGAGGCCGTAGGCTAGTCCCTCGATGTTCGTGACCTTTGAAGGTGTCGACTGGTCGGGCAAGAGCACCCAGGCCGGCCTGCTCGCAGAGTGGCTGCGCGAGCAGGGACGCGCGGTGCTCGCGACGCGCGAGCCGGGTGGGACGCCGATCGCCGAGGCCGTGCGCGACGTCGTGCTCCACGGCCACGACATGACGCCCTGGGCCGAGGCGGCGCTCTACGCGGCGGCGCGCGCCGATCACGTGGAGCACGCGATCAGGCCGGCGCTCGAACGCGGGGAGGACGTCATCTGCGACCGCTACATCGACTCGTCCGTCGCCTACCAGGGCGTGGCACGCGCGCTCGGCGAGGACGAGGTGCTGCAGCTGAACCTGACGGTCACACGCGGACTGCTGCCCGACCGCACGTTCCTCGTGCTGCTCGACGCGGATGAAGCGCAACGGCGCGGGGCGGGGCAGCCCGACCGGATCGAGCGCGAGGGCGCGAGCTTCATGCGCCGCGTCGACGAGGCGTACCGCGCGCTCGCCGCGCGGCACCACGACCGCATCGTCGCCGTCGACGGCGCACGCCCGCCCGAGGAGATCGCCGAGGAGGTTCGTGAGCACGTTCGCGCGCTTCTCTGAGCATCCCGAGGCGGGCAGGCTGCTCGACGCAGCGCTGCGCGAGGGCCCGGCGCACGCGTACCTCTTCCACGGGCCACCGGGCGTCGGCAAGCGTGAGGTCGCGCGCACGTTCGCGCGCTCGCTGCTCGAGACCGACCGCGAGTTCCATCCCGACCTCTACGAGTTGGACGCGCTCGGCGAGATGATTCGCATCGACGCGATCCGCGAGCTGCGCCGTGACCTGCACATGCGGCCCTTCGAGGCCGATCGTCGCGTCTATCTCGTGCAGCGCGCGCACCTGATGAACGAGGACGCGTCCGACGCGCTGCTGAAGGATCTCGAGGAGCCGCCGCTCTACGCCGTGATCGTGCTGATCGCCGACGACCTCGGCCCGATCCCGGAGACGATTCGCTCGCGCTGCCAGCTCGTGCCGTTTCACCGGCTGTCGGAGCGGGCGATCCGCGATGTCGTCGATGTGCGTGCACCCGAGCTCGACGACGAGGCGCGGGCGTCACTCGCGCGCGTCGCCGCCGGACGGCTCGACCGCCTCGAGCGCCTGCTCGACCCGGCGTCACGCGGTCGCCGCGAGGCGCTGATCGAGCAGGCTCGCGCTCCCTATCGCGTCGAGCGCTTCGATCCCTCCGACGCGGCCGCGGTGCTGATCGCCAACGCGCAGGCGCGCGCGGGCGAGGCGCGTGAGCGCGAAGAGGCAGCGATCGCCGAGCTCGACCTCTCCGCGCGGGATGCGGAGCAGCGGGTGCGGCGGGCGGCCCGCGGAGCGGAGCGCGAGGAGCTTCTGGCCCAGTTGGAGGAGCTGGCAGCCTGGTACCGTGACCTCGTTGCGGTCGCCGTCGGCGCCGAGCGGGCCGCGATCCACCTCGACAAGCTGGAGCTGCTGCGTGCCGACGCTTCGCGCGAGCGGATTCTCGGCGCAGAGCGGGCTGCAGAGGCGGTCCGGCAGCTCTGGCGGGAGCTCGAAGAGCTCAATCTGGCGCCGCAAATCGCCCTCGAGGCCCTGTTCGTCCGGATCACGCGCGAGCTGGCCGCGTAGGGATTCAAAACAAGAAAGTAAAATCTACTCCAGGATTCTTCAGCTGACGCCGATAGGGAACACACTGACACGGGCGTCGTGGGCGGACGGCGCTCTCACCACTCCAGGGAGAGAGCAACTCGTGGTTGCCGTACCGTCCATAGGCAGGGCCAGCCAGGTCACACCCCGCCGTGCCGCCCCTGAGGCGGACGCGACGCGCGACCTCTACGAGCGCTACGCCCGCCAGATCTACGCGTACTGCCACCACCAGCTCGGCAACCGCGAGGAGGCCGAGGACGCGATGCAGTCGACGTTCCTGAACGCCTTCCGCGGCTTCAAGCGCGGCGTCGACCCGGAGTTCGAGTCCGCCTGGCTCTACAAGATCGCGCAGAACGTCTGCCTGACGCGCCAGCGCTCGTCGTCGCGCCGCCGCCGCGTCGAGTCGCCCGGCGATCTGGACGCGATCCAGGACATCCTTCCCTCGCACGAGGTCGACTCGGACGAGCTGATCGGGCTGCCCGAGGCGCTGCAGGGCCTGCCGAAGCAGCAGCAGCGCGCGCTGCTCCTGCGCGAGTGGCAGGGCCTCTCGTACAAGGAGATCGCCGACGAGCTCGCGCTGACGCAGGCGGCTGTCGAGACGCTGCTCTTCCGTGCACGGCGCTCGCTCGCCGCGGGCCTGAGCGACGACGCGGGCAAGAGCAAGAGCATCGTCAGCAAGCTGCGTGCAGGCACCGACGCCGGCTCGCTGATCGCGCTGGCGCAGAGCCTCCTCTCATTCGGCGGCGCCAAGGTTGCCGCCACGGTCGCGACCGTCGCGGCAACGTCGGTCGTCGCGTCGACGCCGACCGCGCGCCACGCCGTCGAGCACGCGGTCGCGCCTGTGAAGCCGCAGCACGTCGCACCGGCAGCGCACATCGCCAAGCCGCACGCCAAGCATTCCTTCGTCGCGACCTCGGCGCTCACGCCCGTCGCGCACACGAGCGCTGCGCCTTCGACACCCGTGGCCACGAAGCCCTCGCCGAAGCACGTCCACCTCTCGTACGCGTCGCGGCCCGCGTCGCTGCCGGTCGGTCATCGCCCGCACACGAACGCGACTCCTGACGCCACGGTTCGCCCGGTCACGCCGGTCGTGCCGGCTGCTCCTCCTGTCGAGGCGACGCAGCCGACGCCTGCGCCGACGCCTCCGCCGGCCGAGCCCGTCGTCGATCTGCCCCCCGCCGCAGCAGCGCCGCCGACTCCCGCCGAGAAGTCGAACAGTCGCGACGCGACGCCGGTGGTGCCTGCTGCCGGCAGGCACGAGGACAAGAGCAACGGCAACGACGCGAAGGGCAACCGCAGCGACAAGCAGCCGACAAGCACGGACGGCGCGAGACGCAGACCGCGACGCCGGCGACGCCCGCAGCCGCAGTCCCGCCGGCTCCGCCGGCGCCGGCAACGCCCGCCGACCCGCAGGTGCCGGCTCCGGCGCAGCCCGCGGCGAGCACGCCGGCGACCCCGGCGTGGCAGCCCCCGGGCAACGTCGAGAAGAAGGAAGCCCGCGAGGCACGCAAGAACAGGGGCAACGGTCAGCAGACGCCGCAGCCGGCCGCCGCAACCGTTCCGGCTCCCGCTGCCCCTGCAGCGCCGGTCGCTCCCACCGTCACCGCACCCGCGACGCCTGTCGCCGCGACGCCTGCGCCGGCACCGGCAGACGACTCGCATGACCGCGGCGATCGCGGTCACGGCCGCCGCAGGTAGCTCGAGGAGCGCGGCTACACTAGGGCGCGCCTCTTCGGGGCATGCCGACGTAGCTCAGCTGGTAGAGCACTTCACTCGTAATGAAGGGGTCGGGAGTTCGAGTCTCCCCGTCGGCTCTTTTGCTGATGCGCGTTTGCCGGACGCCGGCGCGCGCGTGCGAGTGTCGCCGCGGCGGCCCGGCGCGAGCACGTTGGGAGACACGTTCGTGCATCGCGGAACACTGCCGAGGCGACGGGGCTTGCCTCGGGTCGAGCACTTAAGGTCTCAGCGATGTTAGAAGCCAGCCGCCTTCGTGATGCCGACGGCGATCGCCTAGTCGTCGAAACGGACGAGCCCGCGTTTGCACTCGCGCTGAGCGAACTCTTCTTCGAGGAACAACACGGTCGGCACATCAAGCGATTTCCGCCCGGCACGCTCGGCGACGGAATCTTCCGTCGCTTCGAGGCTCAGCTCGAATCGCTGCTGCGTCAGACCGCGCGTCTCGAGCCGGCTCCCTGGCAAGACGCGCTTCGAGAGACGGGTCAGCGCCTCGATAGCGCCGGCATCGACTGGTGGCTCACCGGCAGCGCGGCCCTCGCGGTCCGCGGCATCGACATCGCCCCGCGCGATCTGGACCTCGTCGTGTCGGACGAGGGGGCCGCTGCGGCAACTGTCGCCCTCGAAGACGCGCTGATCGAACCGTCGGTTGCTGTCCAGGGCTGGTTCTGCAGGTGGTGGGGGCGGGCGTGGCTCGGTGCCCGCGTCGAGTGGGTCGGCGGAGTGACAGCGGCAGCCGACGAACCGCTGCCAACGGACTTCGGACTTGTCGCGGCGGCGTCGTTGAACCGAGTCCGGTGGAACGGCCTCAGCGTGCTCGTGCCACCGCTCGAACTCCAGCGCGCCGTTTCCGAGCGACGAGGGCTCGCAGACCGGGTAGGCGCCATCGACGCACTCATGGGACTGTGAAGTCGAATCGTCAGGGTGTCTGTATGAACGGCATCTTGACAGCGCTTTGGCTTCGGCAGAGACTCGCTCCCTGCGGCTCCGTCTGGCGGGAGCGGCGGTTGCGGTTAGTCATCCGTTAGCGATCGCCACCAGACTCGGCTGTGACGAGTCAAGGCAGGCATCAACCTATTTAGGAGGGGAGTTCGATGAGACGACTCTCAGCCATCGTCCCTTCGTCGCGGCGTTGGAAGGTGTCGCTTCTGCTGGGCGCGCTCGTCGGTGCGCTTGCGGCAACCGGCCTCGCGGCCTACGCGGCGGCGAGCGGTGGCAACACGATCAACGCCTGCGCCAACAAGGCGACAGGAATGCTTCGCGTCAGCAGCAACGGCACGTGCCTTCCCAGCGAGCAGGCACTCCAGTGGAATCAGACCGGCCCACCCGGGCCTCCGGGGCCTCGCCGGAAACACTGACAGCACCGTTCGCCACATCAGCAACTTCATGCTCGACGGGTCAACGTGCACGCACGATCCGGAAACCGCTCGAGACGGCGACTGGGTGACCGCGCTCTCCTGCAGCCAAGTTGAATCGGCGGCACGGCACGGTCACGTTCCGGCTCGGACGGTCGTCCAGCCGGCGTGCCCGGCCGCCGTCGGCTAGCAACTGTCATGCTCGATGGGTCGAGCGTGACCACTCCGATCCTGTCGGCGAAGGGAGAACTGGGAAAGCTCGCGATCTCCTGTAGCCATGACGCAAACGGCGGCAACGGCACGGTCGGGTTCATCGACACCATCAATCCGGCATTCCAAGCCCGCGTCAGCTTCTACTCGCCGCGAGGTCATCCGACGTTCACCACGGCATGCGTGGTGGTCGCGAATCCGCAAGCCACGTTCCCTTGGGCTACCCCGGGAGACGGCATGATCGTCTTCGAGGTCATGATCGAGGATGAGCCGGGAACCACAGAGATAAAGCCCACGGTGACCGACATCCACGGCTTCGTCCAGCACTTCTCGTTCGGCGGCTGCGCCTTCTTCGTGCACGTCGACACCTCCGAGCTCAACTCCGGGGAGACCTTCACGGCGCCGTAACTCGACGACTTCCGCGCCCGTCGCTGGTTCGACAGCGAACAGATGCCGCTAGCGACGGGCGCGCCTTTCCATCTGACAGGCCGGAGTTCGAGTCTCCCCGTCGGCTTCTGCTGAGCGTCCAGCAATTGACGCGTTTGGCTCAGGCGGCAGCCGGCACGTCTCGGCGACGCTGGAGGCATGACACGCCAGACATCCGAAACCGACGAGATTCTCGTCGAGCTCCCTTCACGTCACGTCGCTGAGAGCCTCTGCGATCGGCTCGGTCCCGGCCGTGTGGCGCGACCGGAGCAGGACGAGGATTGCTGGGAGGTCGGCGTCACGTTCGGCAGCGGGCTCGAGCTCGCCCAGGTCCTGCGGACGGTCGAAGCCTGGATCGCGGAGCGCGCGCTCGGCGCGTTGCGCTACCACCTCGACGGGCGGGCGTACATCCTGCGGGCGGGCGAGATCACGTGGTCGAACTTCGCGCGCGAGCCCGTCGTCCGGCTCTGACGGCTCCGCGCTAGCTCAACTCGCGACGCTGCGCCGTGCGAGCGCGACGGCCTCGAGCCGCGAGCTGGCGCCGATCGC
Organism: uncultured Actinomycetes bacterium; assembly: GCA_963779505.1. Classification (GTDB taxonomy): domain Bacteria; phylum Actinomycetota; class Thermoleophilia; order Gaiellales; family Gaiellaceae; genus PALSA-600. The sequence goes on from CAVZYK010000004.1 coordinate 90,709, forward strand.
GTGCAGGAGGTGCCGGACGTGGTTGCGCACCGTCTCGCGGCTGAGATGCAGCTGCTCGGCGATCTGCGTCGTCGAGCGGCCCTCCTCGAGCAGCTGAAGCACCTCCGACTGCCGCGGCGTCAGATGCAGCTCCGGATGTGCGACCGGCTTCTCCTGCACGTCGGAGACCTGACCGAAGACGCCGACGACATGCTCGCCGCGCCGGAGCGGCACGGAGCTGACGTCGACCGCGACGCGTTCTCCGCTCGCGCCGATCACGACGACCGTCCCGTCCGTGACGTGATCCTGGCCGATCACCTTCCGGGCGAAGAGCTCGCGCGCGCGGCCGGTCTGCTCCGGCGCGACGACGGACGTGAACTGGTGCCCGTTCACATCGCCGACGAGCGCCTGCGCCGCCGGGTTCAGCCAGCGCACGACACCTGCGGCGTCGATCAGGTAGCTCGGGACGTTCAGGAGCTCGAGCGCCTCGACGACGTCCTCGCCCATCAGTTGAAGCATGGGACTCGGCATCTTCTATGTACCTCCTAGGCTGCGGGTCCGGCGCTCGTAGAGCGACGCGTTGAGTACCGCCGACGCGACCATCAGCCGGCCGACGAGCACGAGTGAGAAGAGCAAGGCGGTGGCGACGCCGAGCGCGCCGTACGTGTCGGCGCGACCTTCGACCAGACGCGTCGTCACGTAGACGTTGAAGACGTTGACGCCGAGCAGGCCGATCCCGAACAGCGCAGCGCCCGGGACGAGCGCAGGCCAGCGAACGTCCCGGTGCGGCAGCTGCGTCGACACGACCAGCCACGCTCCGCCGACGAAGCCGAGGTAGACGAGCAGCGTTGCGAGACTGACGTACTCGTTGTTCCGGCGGATCCAGCCGACGAGCTCGACGGCGACGAAGTGCAGGGCCATCGCCGCGATGAACAGTCCGAGCCCGTTGCGGGAGATGCGCACGCCGCGCCCCGTTCCGTCCCAGACGATCGCGAACACGATCGCGATCGACCGGTAGAGCTTGACGATCGCGTAGAGCACGGTCGGCACCATCACGAGGAAGATCGAGCCAGCGACGTGCTGCTCGAGGCCGCCGCCGCGACCTGCGAGGCGACCAGGCCGGTCAGGCCTGCCTCCTTCGTCACTTCGGTCGGCGTCCGGTCGACAGCGCCGGCGTAGAGCCCGAGCCCGGAGACGAGCAGCAGCGCGGCGGGCAGCAGGACGACGAACAGGCGGTAGGCAAGCGCGCCCGCCAGCAACCCACCGCCGACCGTCGAGTCACGCTCGACCAGGCTGAAGCCGAGGTCGATCGACCGGTGCCGCTCGCGTGCGTCCTCGACGCGTCCGCGGAGAATCCGCGCTCGCTCGGTCCAGCGCGCGAGTCGTCCGGCGACGGACGGCTGCGCCTCGAGCTCGAGCGGCGTCGGCTCGAGCGGATCGGGAACGTTCGGATGACGTATGCGCATCACGCCGGCAGCCCGATCTCGGCGGGCAACTCGTCGGGCTCGTGTGCCGGCGCGAGCTCGTTCCGAACGCGAAGGTCGAAGTAGACGTACGTCGTCGTCAGGGCGAGGAACGGCATCGTGACGGCGTAGACGAGCCCCGCGATCACGTTGACGAGCCAGAACGGCGCGTTGGTGACGAGGATCAGCAACACGCCGAGGAGCGGCCCGACGCCGAGCACGATCGCGCCGCCGACGACGAGCAGTGAGGCGACCTTGAGCCAGCGCCGGCGGGTCAGGCGGCCACTGCGGCGGAGCGCGCCGAAGGCCGAGACGTCTTCGAGCTCGATCGTCGGCGCGATCAGCGCCCAGCGGCCGGCGAGCCACACGGCGAGCGGGATCAGGAACAGCGAGGTCGCGAGCAGCGAGACGACGCTGGCCGCGATCAGCAACGCGCCGAACAGCGGGCGGATGCAGTCGAACGCCATGCGGTAGGCGTGCAGCGGCCCGACCGGCTCGTTCACGGTCGATCTCGACGAGGGCGCGCGCCGTCGCCGCCTGCACGAAGCCGAGACCGAGCAGCGTCAACGCCGTGCTGACCGCGAGGCCGAAGAAGACGACCAGCCCGTTGTTCTCGCCGACCGTCTGCACGCCGGCGAAGCTGGTCGCGTGCAGCACCAGCGTCTGCACGAGGATGACGAGCCACGAGATCGGCAGCAACAACGCGCCGATCCCGAGGAAGAGCGGCAGGCGCCGGATGTACATCCGCCACGACGCGCTCAGGATCTGGCCCCACGCGCGGCGGCGCGCGACATGGAGCGGAGCGGTCGGCCGCCACGTCGCGCGGCTGAGGCCGACGACGAGCAGCAGCACGAGGGCTCCGAGCACGAGACTGAACTCGAGCGGTCGGTGCACGAGGTTGACGAGGGCCTGCGAGCCCTTGCCGACCGCGCCGCAGAAGAAGTCGGTCGCCGCAGGGCCGAACGCACTGCCGACAGGGACGGTGTAGGCGCGGTCGCGCCAACCCTGCGACCAGCTGATCGGCTCCGACCACTGCGACTTCAGGTTCGGCCCGGTCGGCCCGTTGAAGAACGCGGGCCTGAGCTCGCCCCAGCGGCCCTCGAACCGGGTCCACGGAAACGCCCGGCCCGCAGCTGCCTGATCGTTCGGGATCGTCTTCACGACGGGCCGGACGTCGAAGGTCGGCCCGCGCGTGTCGTCACAGCCGACGCCCTCCTCGGCGGAGCTGCCGAGGTAGAGCGCGTCGCCGAAGAAGTTGGCGTGCGATCCCGCTGCCGGATGCACGACCGGATGCGTGCCGTCGATGCGCTCGAGCTTGCCGTCGTCCCACGCCGCCCGTTCGGCGCCTTCGTGCTGGCTGTAGCCGATCGCCACCGGCGGGTGTTGCAGAGCCTCCGCCGCCGTCGACGCGTCGAAGACGAGCTGCACCATCTCCCAGTCGCCTTCGTGCAGGTTGTTCCAGTCGTTGAAGACGTAGAAGAACCAGTACTGCAGCGCGAGCTTGTCGGGGAACGACGGCTCGGTGGCGACGTGTGCGTAGACGACGGGTGTCTGTCCTTTGAACAGCCGCTCTTGCCAGTGCAGATACCCGCAACCGGGGTCGAGCGCATTCCCCGGGAAGTCGAGGTGGTATTCGAAGAGGCCCTTCGAGAGCTCGGTCGCGGTCGGGCCGATCGTGACGAGGTCGCCGCTGCCCCACGGGCCGCGTAGCGCGACGGTGGGGTCGCCGAGCAGCCGGTCGATGTCGATCGGCACGTACGGCTTCGCGGTCTCGCACCCTCCGGTGTCGGCGACCAGGCGCACGACCGGCGCGTAGCGCTCGGCGAGCGCCGTCTCGTCCGCGTTGCCCGCGGCCGCCGCAGGCGGCACGACGAGCACGCCGGCGGCGACGAGCGCGATCAGCAGGCATCTCACGCCTCCGGCTCCGAGGCGAAGAGATCCAGTCCGAGGCGGCGCGAGAGGAACGCGGCGGCGAGCTGCCCTTTGACGCTGTTGCCGGCCTCGTCGAGTCGCGGCGCGAACGTCCCGAGCCCGCCCTTGCCGGGCGCGACGGTGACGATGCCGCCGCCGATCCCGCTCTTCCCGGGCAAGCCGATGTCGTAGAGCCAGTCGCCGGAGCGCTCATAGAGGCCTGCCGTGGTCATGACGGCAAGCGTGTACCGGCAGGTGGTCGCGCCGATCACGCGTCGGCCGGTGAGGGGATTGACGCCGCCGTCGGCGAGAGTCGCGCCTTCGAGCAAGCTCTTCGTCACGACGATCGCCTCCGAGCTCCCGATCGTTGGGGCCAGCCGCAAAGCACCGTTTGATGCCTCGCCGAACGGTGTCGAGAGGCTCGCGACCTTCGTCGGCGCTCGCATCGTCCAGATCGGATGACGCGACGGCGTTCGGTCTACTGACGGTCGGTCGACGAGGCGCCGCCGGACTCGCGACGCCTCGTCGGATCCCGAACGCGTCTACTGCTTGAGCAGCCTCAGCCAGACGAGGTAGCCGTAGTAGCTCGGTCGACGCGAGGTTCTTGCGCATCGGTCTGCACGCGGAGCGTGTGGAGCCCGGGTCGTGACGGTGGATGCCGTGGAGTACATGTCCTGGCGTTGTAGGTCGGTCGAGGCTTCGTAGCCGTCGACGGTGCCGATCACCGTCCCGTCGAGGAGGAACTTCATGATCCCGGCGTCCGGCGTACCGACGTACGTGACCGCGAGCTTCCACGTGCCCGCGCCGATCGGGACGCTCCACTCGAGGTAGCTGGTCGTCGTCGCCGGTCGAGGACGAACGTCGGTAGGCGTTGTTCCAGGCATGCGTGCTGAGTCGCGACCTCATCCCAGCGCAGTGACTTGCGTCGGCTGCGGCACCGGGTTGACGTCGACGAGCTCCGGATAGACCCGCGCCGGCGGCCCTTGAGGGCCTGCGATGCCCTGTCGCGCCGGTCAGCGCCTGCGGGACCAGTCGGACCTGCCGGGCCGGTCGGCCCGTCAGCGCCGGTACTGCCCGTCGCGCCTGCCGGCCCGGCGGGGCCGATCGTGCCGGTTCGCGCCTGTCGCGTGCCGGGCGTGGGCCGATCGGGCCGATGGCGCCGGTTGCGCCTGTCGGGCCGGTCGGGCCGATCCCGTGCCGCCCGTCTGCCCCGACCGCGACCTTGGCATCGCCGTGCGCTCCTGCCGACCCGGTGGCGCCGGTTGCACCGACGGGGCCGATCGGTCCTGCCGGGCCAGCGCTCCCGACTGCACCCGTCGGCGCCGGTCGCCCCGCGCGCGCCGGCCGGCACGATCGAAGCCGGGAAGCGTCCGTTCGCACCGAGCGGCAAGAGCTTTCCTGCGCGTGGCTGCTTCGACACGCCGACGCCTCCGACGGTGTTTGCATTTCCGGCTTGCTTGGCGAAGCCGGCGATCTGGCCCGCGACGGCGGGCGCGCTACTCGCGACGAGTGCGACGACGAGAGCGACGATGAGTGTGGGCGTACGAGCTCCCGTTGTTTTGGTCATGGCCGCACCGTAGGGGCGACATCCGCCTTCAGGTACCGCGGAATCGGGCAGTCCTAGCTAGCCAGACGGTTAGGTTGATCCTGGGGCGCTGAGCGCGTCGGTGACCGAGTCGTGCACGGGCAGGTGACGGTCGAGGCCGCTCACCTGCAGTGTGCGCCGCGTTTCGAGCTGTGGCGCCGCGAGCAGCAGGCTGCTCCGGCCCAGCTTCGCGCGTGCCTCGATCAGGACGCCGAGCGCGGTCGAATCGACGAACTCGACCTCAGACATCTCGACCACGATCCGGCTCGGCTCCTGCGCCAGAGCTCCGTCGAGCGCGGTGCGAAGCTCCTCGGCGTTGTAGAGATCGAGCTCGCCCGCGAGATGCAGCACGACAGCGCCGTTGACGTTCTCGACGCTGCGTACGGGAGGCTCGCGGAGCGGCGAGATGGAGTCGTCCGACACGGGTCGATTGAAGCACCCACGCAGCCGCTCGTGCAACGTGAACCGCGCACGTATAGTCGAGACGAGAGGCGCATGGAAACGCCTATCACTCATGACGCGACCGCGGCTCGCGCGCACGACCACGCACTCCGCATCTACGCGGTGTCGCTGCTTGGTCCCGCGACCGTGGCCGGCGGCCTGATCTGGGCGATCCTGCAGCCATACCGCGTGACGCTCCTGCATCCTCGCGGCCAGGGGCTCTGGTGGCTGGTCTTCGAGCCCCCGCTCTTCGTCGTTCTCATCGGGGCGCTCTTCACGGTGTTCGTCGCACGGCCGGTGCTCGCCGATCTCGAGCAGGCGGATGCAGCCACGCGCTGAGATGATCCACTGGGCGTTCGGCGCCATGATCCTGTTCGTCGGTTTGTGCCTCCTCTGCGAGGCGCTCGTGGGGCAGGAGGTCTGGCGCATGCGACGTTGGCGGGCGTACCTCTGGCCGACGCTCGCCTTCTCGCTCGGCGTGTTGCTCTGGCCGGTGATGGCGTTCTTCACGAACTCCGCGATCCACATGTACGCGCACGGCTCCTGGGCGGAGGTGCTGATGCTCGCCGGCGGGGCCGAGCTCGCGCTCGTCCGCGGACGGTTGACGTCGCCGCTGTGGCGGCTCACCTGGCCGCTCGCCTTCGTGACCGCGGGCACCGCGTTCCTCGTGCACGAGCAGAACCCGTGGTTCTTCGCGCGGTCGGCGTTCCTGCATCACCTGCTCGGCTGGACGTTCGTCGTCGCCGCGATCTTCCCGCTCGCGTTGGTGTGGCGTCCGCGCTCGTCCGTGTTGCGCGGCGGCTTCGCGGTGATGGTGGTCGCCGTCGCGGTGATGCTCCTCTGCGACCGTGACGTCGCGCCGATCTTCGGGCACCTGTCGGCACTCGCGGGGGCGCCGCACCGGTGAGGAAGCTCGCCGTCGCGGCGTTCGTCGCGCTGCTCGCGCCGGCGACGGCGTCGGCGCATGCGACGCTCCGCTCGACGACGCCGCACTTCGGAACCGAGCTCTCGCGCGCACCGGCGACGATTCGTCTCCGCTTCGACCAGCACGTGCGGCTGCTGCCCGACTCGGTCCGCGTCCTCGACCGCCGCGGCGTCGACCTGGCGCGACCGGCGCATCCCGGACGGCAGATCGATCGTCGCGCCGCTTCGCCGGCTGCCGCGCGGCGCGTACACCGTGCGCTGGCATGCGATCTCCGCCGACTCGCATGTCGTCTCCGGCGTCTGGACGTTCGGTGTCGGCGTACCGGCACCGGCCGTCACGAGCGCCTACGGCGCAGGCGGGCCGACGCGGACCGAGCATCTCGTGCGCTGGCTCTGGTTCCTCGGCCTCGCCGTCACGATCGGCGTCCTCGGTCTGCGGTTGATCGTGCTGCGCGGGCTCGCCGTCCCGCGTCAGCTCGAGCGCCGCATCGCCGTCACGGCCGGCGTCGGTGCGCTCGTCAGCCTGCATGCGGGCATCGCCGCGTTCTCGCTCCGCTCGGAGGACGCATTGCAGTTGCCGTTCGCACGCTTCCTCTACGCAGACCTTTCGCCGATGGCGGCGACGCGCTTCGGTCGCGCGTTCGTCGTCATGACGCTCGGGTTCGCGCTCGTGCTCGCGCTCATCTATCTCGCGTGGCTGCTCGAGCGCGTCACCTACCTCGTGCCGGCGCTCGTGCTCTCGACGGTCCTGGTCGCCGGCCTTTCTCTCTCCGGTCACGACGCGGCCGACGCCGGCTCGTCCTGGAAGACCGAGCTCGCCGACTGGGTGCACATCGCCGCGGCGTCGCTCTGGATCGGCGGGCTCGCCGCGCTCGTCGGCCTCGTCTGGTTCGGGGCGCCGTCGCTGCGGCGGGTCGCGTTCGCCCGCTTCTCGCGACTCGCGACGGTGCTCGTCGCCGTCGTGATCGCCGCGGGCACGTACCTGTCGATCGTGCGCCTGCCGCGACTGTCGGACCTCTGGTCGACCGGTTACGGCCACGTGCTGCTCGTCAAGCTGGGGCTGGTCTTCCTCGCGCTCGCCTGGGGCGCGTTCCACCACTTCGCGATCGGCCCGCTCGTCGCGCGTGCCGACGACGGCGTGCTCTCGCGCATCGGCGGCAGCCTCGCGGCCGAGAGTCTCGTCGGCGTCGCCGTGCTGCTCGCCGCTGCGGTGCTCGTCGACTCGCGCCCGCCGCAACAGCCGATCCGAACCTCAGATCGGCAGTCGCAGGCGCCGCGGGCAGCGGTCACACTCCCTCCGTGAGGGTCCTCCTGGCGTCCGCCGTGACCGCACTGATCGCGACGCCGACGCTGAAGGTCGACACGCAGGAGTGGACCTACGGTCTCGCGAGCGCGGGCGGAAGCGTCTGGGTCGGCGGGCTCGCGCTCGGCGACGTCGTGCGCATCGACCCGGCGTCCGGCAAGGTCACGAAGCGCATCAACATCGGCGCGCGCGTGTTCAACCTTGCATCCGCACCCGGTGCGGTGTGGGCGGTGGCGAACCTCTCGTCGACCGTCTCGCGGATCGACGCGCGCACCGGCCGCGTGACCGCGACCGTGCGCGTCGGGAACGGGCCGTACGACGTCGAGTGGGGCTTCGGCTCGGCGTGGGTCTCGAACTCCTCCGACGGGACCGTGTCGCGCATCACCGGCAAGAAGGTGGTGAAGACGATCAAGGTCGGCGTCGAGCCGAACGGGCTGAGCGCGATCGGCGACTTCCTCTGGGTGACGGACCACACCGCCGGCAAGCTCCTGCGCGTCGACCCGCGCACCAACAAGGTGACGGGCTCCGTCGACGTCGCAGGCGCCGACTGGGTGACGAAGGCAGCCGGGTCGCTCTGGGTCTCGCAGGAGACGAACCGCGTCGCGCGCGTCGATCCAGTGGCATTGAAGGTGACGGCGTCCGTCCCGGTCAAGCGCAATCCGCTCGGCACGGCGGTCGTGCGCGGGCAGCTGTGGGTGCCGTGCATCGACTCCGGCGTGATCGTCGTCATCGATCCCGCGACCGCGAAGGTCGTGCGGACGATGCCCGGCGGCCCGTCGCCGATCGTGGTGCTGCCGGTCGCCGGTCACGTCTGGGTCTCGCACACGACGGGCAATGCGGTGTGGCGCCTCTAAGCTCCCCTCGTGGAGCTGCTCGACTACCGCGACCGTTTCCCGATCCTCGGCTCGACGACGTACCTGATCAACCATTCGCTCGGTGCGATGCCCGCGGAGGCGCAGGTGCGGCTCGAGCAGTTCGCCACGGAGTGGGCGACGCGCGGTGCGCGCGCCTGGGGCGAAGGCTGGTGGGACTCGCCCGTGCGCGTCGGCGACCTGCTCGGCCGCATCATCGGTGCGCCCGCCGGGTCGACCGTGATGCATCAGAACGTCACCGTCGCCGAGGCGATCGTGCTCTCCTGCTTCGACCTGAAGCCGCCGCGCAACCGCATCGTCTTCGAAGCCGGGCTGTTTCCGTCGGTGCGCTACGTGCAGCAGGCGTGGTCGCGGTTCGGCGCGGAGGTCGTCGTCTGCGACGACGCAGATGCGGTGATCGACGCGATCGACGAGCGCACGCTGCTCGTGCCGATCTCACACGTTCTCTTCAAGACCGCGGAGATCCAGCCGATCGAGCGGATCGTCGAGCGCGCGCACGAAGTGGGCGCGCACGTCTGCCTCGACGCCTACCAGTCCGCCGGAGCGGTGCCGCTCGACGTGACCGAGCTCGGGATCGCGTTCTGCGTCGGCGGCTCGGTGAAGTGGCTCTGCGGCGGGCCGGGCGCCGGGTGGCTCTACGTGCGGCCCGACCTCGCCGAGCAGCTGGAGCCGGCGTTCGCGGGCTGGCAGGCGCACGCGCGACCGTTCGACTTCGAGGCCGAGATGGAGCCTGCGAGCGGCGCGACGCGCTTCCTCACCGGCACGCCGATCGTGGCCGCCAACTACGCCGCGAGTGCGGGTTACGAGATCATCGAGGAGATCGGCGTCGATCGCATCCGCGCGAACTCGGTGCGCCAGACCGCGCTGCTCGTCGAGCTGATCGACGAGGCGGGCTTCGAGCTGATGTCGCCGCGCGAGCCGGAGCGCCGCGGCGGCTCGGTCGCGTTCCGCGTGCCGGAGTTCAAGGCGGTGCATGCCGAGCTCGCGCGGCGCGAGATCATCTGCGACTCGCGCCCCGACGTCGGCCTGCGCTTCGGCCCGCACTTCTTCACCACCGACGACGAGATCCGCTACGCCGTCGGGCAGGTCGTCGAGATGCTCGACACCGGCGCGCACCTCGAGCGCGCGACGACGGCCGCCGGCTACTAGCGCGAGTCAGATCAGCAAGCCGAGCGCGATCACGACGACGCCGCTGATCACGAAGACGGCGCCGGCCGTCAGCACCGGCCCGACCTGCGCCTCCGTGTCGTCCACGCCGGAGCGTTGCGCCCAGTAGTGCCCCACGGCGCTCAGGTAGCGGTCGTAGGAGGAGTCGTTGCCCGCGGCGCCCATCATCAGGAGCAGCGCGCCGACGATCACCAGTGAGATCTGGAACGTGTGCATGCGGTCGCCGCCGGAGATCAGCGTGCGCACCTCCGCGAGCACGACGGCGATCAGGACGGCGATGATGATCCGCTCGAGCAGGCGCAGGAGCTCACGCAGCAGCCACATGCGCTCAGGGTAAGAAGGTCTTCAGACGGTCTGCAGCCTCGGGGGCGGTCGGCAGGTCCTCGTGGCGGAGGTAGACGTACGCGGGGTCGCGCACGCTCGCTGCGACGGTGCGCAGGTCGTCGTCGCTGTAGGGCGGCTCGCGCAGCCGCAGGTAGCGGAACGGCTCCGCCTCCGGATCGTTGACGCGCACGACGCCCTCGACCTCGCCCCACGACTCGTCGCGGAAGTCCCAGGCGACGCGGACCTCCTCCGGCAGCGAGCCCTGGACGAACGAGAGCGTGCCGTCGTCGCGCGGCCCTTCGTAGACGATGCGCACCGGCCCGAGCCGGTCGCCGAGCGCGAGCACCCGCTCGAGGAAGCTCGTGACCCGGTCGAGCCGGACGAGCGGCAGCTTGACCGAGAACTCGAACCCGTCCGGCACCGCGTCCGCCCAGCGGCGGAACTGGTCGGCGCTCGGCAAGCGGTAGCCGGTCGAGTTCAGCTCGACCGTCTCGAACCGCTGGGCGTAGAAGCCGAGGAACTCCACCGGCTGCAGCCCCTCCGGGTAGAACCCCGGCCGCCAGGACGGGTACGACCAGCCGGAGGTGCCGACCTTGATCGCCACGGCGAAAACCTACGTGTCCCGGGGACTGTCCCTGGGACACGTCCGCGTGGGGCATGATCCGTCCGAGGGGCGGAGTACCTTCGATCGCCCGTGAGCGAGCCGCACGAGCAAGCCTCCGACCAGTCGATCCAGGTCCTCGACCACGGCTTCGTCCGGCTGGACGACGCGATGGCCGACGACCTGTCGGTCGTCAACGGCGCCCGCGTCTCCTTCGCCAAGCGCAAGGAGGAGATGAACGACGCCGACGCCGGCCTGATCCGGTTCCTGATGCGCGACCGGCACGGCTCGCCCGTTCGAGCACAACGCCTTCCGCTTCCACATTCGCTGCCCGATTTTCGTCGCGCGCGAGTGGTTTCGTCATCGCATCGGCTGCCTGACGGGGACACGCAGATCACGTTCGTGGACATCAACGGCCACGCGCACATGCGCAAGACGATCGACGAGCTCGTGCACCTCTGGGAAGTCGGCGAACGCGACGGCGATGCGCGCGCGGCCGTTCGTCGGATGCGCGTCCGTGTTCTGAACGAGGAGACGCGCGAGTTCACGAGCGGCCACATCGGCGACGTGATCGACAAAGGCGTTCAACCCGTCTACCGGCTGACGCTCGAGGACGGGAAGCAGATCACGCTGACCGAGAACCACCGCGTGCTGACGGACAGCGGCTGGGCGACCATGGGAGCGGCGCTCGGGCTGACAGGGGCGGACGAAGGCGCGCAGATGACGCGCGACTGCCGGCTGCTGGTCAACGGGCAGTCGGCCGTCGCGCCGCGCCACGTGGATCGGATCGACAACATCGACGTGCCGTCCCGGAAGGGGTTCAAGCTGACTGCGCACGCCGTACGCGTGGTGGCGCTGCAGTACGTCGGCCTGCGCCAGACGTACGACCTGAGCATCGAAGGGCCCTGGCACAACTTCGTGGCCAACGGGCTCGTCGTCCACAACTCTTTCAACGAGTTCAGCATGAGATATGCGAAGGCGACCGACGACTTCTACGTCCCGGAGGCCGACGACGTCCGCTCGCAGGTCGGGAAGCCGGGCGCCTACTCCTTCGAGCCGGTCTCGCAGGAGCTCGCCGAGGAGACCCGCCAGGAGCTCGAGGCGCTCTACAAGGAGGCCTACGCGACCTACGCGCGGCTCGTCGAGAAGGGCGTCGCCCGCGAGCTGGCCCGGGCCGTGATGCCGGTCGGGGCCTACACCCAGTTCTACTGGACGGTCAATGCGAGGGCCCTGATGAACTTCGTCTCGCTGCGGAACGCCGAGTTCGCCCAGCTCGAGATCCGGCGCTACGCGGAGGCCGTCGAGGCCTTCTTCGCCGAGCGGATGCCGATCACCCATGCGGCGTTTGTTGCAAACGACCGCACGGCACCGTGATTCGAGAACGTGATTTGAGAACTGGTTGCGAAACCCTTAGGCTGGGCACAGGTGCGCTTAACCGGGGCGCCCGTACGTCCTAACAGTCTTGTAACAGGCTGTCACTAAGTTCTGGTGTGCCCAGCCAGCAAACGGTGGGAAACCCGGAATACACCAGGGCTTTCCGCCGTTATGAATGGATGACGGATGACGCACAAACCGGCTTCGGCCAAACCGTGCGCCCGTCTTCCTCGAAGAACGTAAGGAGTTCGTTGACCAACATCAGCATGACCGCGATCAGCACGAGCAAGGCCGTAGCCGAGGCCTTCGAGGCCCTCATCCACCTGCGCGACGAGCACGGGGCGATCACCCCTGCCGACGTCGCGGACGCCGTTATCGCGCACGACCTCGACGACGCCGAGGCTGAGATCCTCACGCTCGAGCTCGACGCGCACGGCGCGGCTCCCGAGCAGGAGGAGGAGCCCGAGCTCGACCTGAGCATCGGCACCGGCCTCTACACAACCGATTCGTTCCAGATGTTCCTCAACGAGGCCGGCCGCTACCCGCTGCTGACCGCCGCTGAGGAAGTGGAGCTTGCGAAGCGCATCGAGAAGGGCGACATGATCGCCAAGGAGCGCATGATCAACTGCAACCTGCGCCTCGTCGTCTCGATCGCGAAGCGCTACCAGACGCAGGGCATCACGCTCGGCGACCTGGTGCAGGAAGGCGTCCTCGGCCTGATCCGCGCAGCGGAGAAGTTCGACTGGCGCAAGGGCTTCAAGTTCTCGACCTACGCGACCTGGTGGATCCGCCAGGCGGTGCAGCGCGGCGTCGCCAACAAGGCGCGCACGATCCGCATCCCGGTGCACGTCGTCGAGCGCGAGCAGAAGGTCGCCCGCGCCCGCCGCGAGCTCGTCGCGACGCTCGAGCGTGACCCGACGCCCGAGGAGATCGCCGCGCACTCCAAGCTGCCGCTCAACCACGTCGAGGAAGTGATGGCCGCCGCGCGCGCCGTCGCCTCCACCGACATGCCCGTGGGCGACGACGGAGACGCGTCGTTCGGCGACCTGATCGCCGGCACCGGCCCGTCGACCGAGGAGGAGGCATCGTCCTCGCTCCGCGACCTGGCAGTGCGCCAGGCGGTCGCGAACCTGCCCGACCGCGAGCGCGACGTGATCGAGCTTCGCTTCGGCCTCGTCGGTGACGGCCCCGCCTCGCTCGAGGCGATCGGCAAGCAGCTCGGCCTGACGCGCGAGCGCGTGCGCCAGATCGAGACCGAGGCCCTGCGCAAGCTCGCGCAGAACGAAGACCTCGCAGACGCTGCGTAAGTAGAACCGGTGCCTGGCACCGCCGAGAGGCGGTGCCAGGCACCAGCTGTTCTCTAGCCTCCAGCGAGTGGAGTTCACCCCGCACGCAGAGGTGCAGCTGTTCGCGCTGCTCATCGCGGTCGGCTTCGTGCTCGTCTTCGCGGCGTGGACGAAGCTGCCGGCCGCGATCCCGCTCGTCCTGGGCGGCCTCCTGCTCGGGTTCGTGCCCGGCCTGCCGCACGTGCAGCTGCCGCCGGATCTCGTGCTCGTCGCGATCCTGCCGCCGCTTCTCTACTCCTCGGCGTTCTTCACAGGCCTGCGCGACCTGCGCGCGAACCTGCGTCCGATCTCGCTGCTCGCGGTCGGGCTGACCGTCGCCACGACGGGCGGGATCGCCTGGGTCGCGCACGAGCATGTCGGGCTCGGCTGGGCCAGCGCGTTCACGCTCGGGGCGATCGTCTCGCCGACCGACGCGCTCGCGGCGACGGAGATCGCCCGACGTGTCGGCGCGCCGCGGCGCGTCGTCTCGATCATCGAGGGCGAGAGCCTCGTCAACGACGGCATCGCGCTCGTCATCTACAAGACCGCCGTCACCGCCGCGGTCGCGGGCACGTTCTCGCTCTGGGGTGCGTCCTGGCGCCTCGTCGTGAACGTGATCGGCGGCATCGCCATCGGTCTCGCGGTCGGCTACGTCGTGCGTCAGATCCGCCGTCGCGTCGACGACCCCCCGACCGAGGTCGCGATCGCACTGCTCTCCGGCTACCTCGCATACCTGCCCGCGGCGGCGATCGGGGTCTCCGGCGTGCTGGCAGCCGTGACGATCGGCGTCTACATGGGCTGGTACACGCCCCAGCTGACGAACGTCGAGACGAGGCTCTCCGGCAACTCGTTCTGGGAGATCCTCACCTTCCTCGTCAACGCGCTGCTCTTCGCGCTCGTCGGCCTGCAGTTGCGCGGCATCACCGATCGTCTGGACGTGACCGGGACGCTGCTGCGGGACGCAGCGATCGTCGCGGTCGCGGTGGTCGTGATCCGCCTCATCTTCGTCCCGATCTTCACCTACGTGCCGCGGCTGCTCTTCCGCAGCATTCGCGAGCGCGATCCGTACCCGCCGTGGCAGGCGCCCGTGATCATCTCCTGGGCCGGCTTCCGCGGCGCGGTCTCGCTCGCCGCGGCGCTGGCGCTACCGACGGACGTCCCGGGTCGCGACCTGATCCTCTTCCTGACGTTCGCGGTCATCCTCGTCACGCTCGTCGGCCAGGGACTGTCGCTGCCGTGGCTGATTCGCCTGCTGCACCTCGAGGACGACGGGCAGGCGGAGCGCGAGGATGCGAAGGCGCGCGTCCGGGCCGCCGAGGCCGCGCTCGAGCGGCTGGAGGAGCTGGCGGGCGAGGACTGGGTGCGCGACGACACGGCCGAGCGCATGCGGGGCCAGTACCGGTTCCGGACGAACCGCTTCCGCGCCCGCTACCACGGCATCGACGACGACGGCGTCGAGGAGCGCTCGGCGGCGTATCAGCGCCTCCGTCGTGAGCTGCTGGACGCGGAGCGCCGCGCCGTCGTCGAGCTGCGGAACGCCGGCACGATCACCGAAGCGGTGATGCAGCGCGTGCAGCGCGACATCGACCTCGAGGATTCGCGGCTCGACGCCTAGAGGCGGTTCAAGCCGCCAGCCGCGACGGGCACGGGCTTCGGGCCGGAGCGGGCGATCTGCCCGACGAGCCCGGCCGCGAAGAGGCAGAGCAGCCCGGCGGTGCCGAACGCCCAGCCGTAGTCGCCGAACCACGTGCGCACCGCGCCGGCGCCCCACGCGGCGAAGGCGGCGCCGAACTGATGCGCGGCGAAGATCCAGCCGAAGACGACGCCGACTCGCTCGCGCCCGAACGCCTCGGCCGTCAGCGCCACCGTCGGCGGCACGGTCGCAACCCAGTCGAGCCCGTAGAAGACGACGAACACGAGCAGGCCGAAGTGCGACGAGCCGAACAGGTACGGCAGCGCCAGCAGGCTCAGCCCGCGGAGGGCGTAGTACCAGACGAGCAGCAGGCGTGGGTCGTAGCGATCGGTCAGCCAGCCCGAACAGGTCGTGCCGACGATGTCGAAGACGCCGATCAGCGCGAGCAGCGACGCCGCCGGAACCTCGCCGATCCCGTGGTCGTGTGCCGCCGGGATCAGGTGCGTCCCGATCAGGCCGGTGGTCGACGCGCCGCAGATGAAGAAGCTGCCGGTGAGGAGCCAGAAGGTGTTCGAGTGGCGCGCGTCGAGCAGCCCCTGGACGGCGCCGCGGAACGGGTTGCCGCCCGCCGCCGGTGGATCGGCGACGTCGGCGCCGTAGGGGAACAGTCCGACGTCCTCGGGCCGGTCGCGCATCAGGAGCGCCACGAGCGGCAGGACGATCCCGATCGCGACGACGGCGACGGTGACGGCGGCGTAGCGCCAGCCGTGGCTCTGCACGATCCAGGCGAGCGCGGGCAGGAAGATCAGCTGGCCGGTGGCGTTCGAGGCGGTGAGGATGCCGGTGACGAGGCCGCGCCGCCGCACGAACCACCGGTTCGCGATCAGCGCTGCGAGCGGCACCGAGATCGCGCCGGTCGCGATCCCGTTGACGACGCCCCAGAGCAGCACCAGCTGCCACGGAGCGCTCATGAAGACGGTCAGGCTCGAGCCGATCGACACCGCGAGCAGGGCGCCGATCATCACCCGCTTCAGCCCGTAGCGCTCCGCGAGCGCCGCCGCGAACGGGCCGCCGAGCCCGAAGAGCATCAGGTTGACGAAGACCGCGAACCCGAGCAGCGAGCGGCTCCAGCCGAACTCGTCCTGCAGCGGCACGATCAGCACGCCGCTCGTCGAGCGGAACCCGGCCGTCGTGATCAGGGTGACGAAGCCGACAGCGGCGACGATCCAGGCGTAGTGCACCCGCTTCATGCGGGTGAGAACGACCGCGCGGTCGGAGGCCTTCCGCTCGTGAGTTCGCTCTAGGTCGAGAGGACGACAGGCCCCGGCGTGGCCGCGCCGTTCGTCTGCTTCGTGATCACCCAGCCGTCGATGCCCTTGAAGCTGTACGGCACCGTGAAGCGAACGCGTGTCGTCTTGCTGTGCACGCGGAACGTGCCGCACTGCTCGACCGGCTGCTTGTTCCTCGTCAGCCAGAGCTCGTAGTAGGCGCCGGGATCGGGCTGCTCCGGCAGGCCGGTCACCTCGAGCTGCATCGGCCAGTTCCCGGCGGAGTCCGCCTTCGAGACGCGCAGGAGCGCGAGCGCCTCGCCGCTGCCGTGCATCGGCACGACGCGGGAGGTGTTGAACGACGACTGCCCCTTCGAGTGTCCGGTCAGGTAGCCGCCGCCGAACGCCAGCAGCGCGAGCGTCGCTGCCGCGACCGCAGCCACCGCCCAGCGGCGGTGCGGCAGGAGGGGGAACTGGACGATCTCGGCTTCCTGCTCGTCGGGGGCCTGCTCGAGCGCGGGCGGAAGGTCGGGCGGCGGTCCCGCCTGCACGAGCAGCTCGTGCACGTGCCGCAGGCGCGCCTCCTCCTCCGGGTCGAGCCCGTCCGCGTCGATCAGATCCTTGAAATCGCTCATAGGTCGTCTCCGATGATCTCGCCCAGACGGCTCAGTGCCGCGCGGGTTCGCGTCTTGACCGTGCCAAGCGGAATGCCGAGGAATTCCGCCACCTCACTCTGCGAGAGGCCGCTCCAGTAGGCAAGCCCGATCACCTCGCGCTCGCGCTCCGGCAGCTCCTCGAGCGCCCGGTGGATGCGCCACGCCACGTAGCCCTGCTCGGCCTGGTCGGCCGGGCCGGCGTCGTGCGACGGCTCGTCGGGGATCTCCGCCGGGATGTCGGTGCGCGCGCGGGCGCGATCGACGATCGCGTTGCGGGCAACCGCGTACAGCCACGGCGCGCCGGGCCCGCGATCGGGCTTGTACGAGCCGGCCGAGCGCCAGATCGAGGCGAACGTCTCCTGAACCGCGTCCTCGGCGCGGCCGCGGTCGCCGAGCCGGCGCAGCGCCAGACCGAAGACGGGCCGCGCGTAGCGGCGGTAGAGATCTTCGAACGCCGAGCGGTCACCGGTCGCGGCGCGCTGGATCAGCTCGTCGTCGCTGGTCACCAGGCGCATCGTACGGAGTGGGATCGCATACGTCACACCTGGTGCTACGGGAGCCGGGCTTGACCGGATTTGAGCAGCAGACCGCCGTCGACCACCAGAGTCGTGCCCGTGACGAAGCTCGCCCCGGCCAGGTAGACGACCGCCTCGGCCACGTCGTCGGGCGACCCGACCCGGCCGAGCAGGGTCTCCGCGGCCCGCCGCTCCTCCTGACCCGGCTCGACCGCCACCGGGCCGGGCGCGACGCCGCAGACCCGCACGTCGGGCGCGAGCGCCCGAGCGAGGACGCGCGTCAGCATCGCCTGGGCCGCCTTCGCCGCCGAGTGCGCCGCGAACGAGGTCCACGGGCGGAACGCCGCCACGTCCTCGACGACCACGAAGACGCCCTGCGACTCGCGCAGCGCGGGCGCGACCGCCTGGGCGAGGAAGAACGTCCCCTTCGCGGTCACGTCCAGCGCCGCGTCCCAGAGCTCCTCCGTCACCTCCTCGAACGGCGTCGGCACGAAGCCGTCGCCGGCCGCGTGGACGACGAGATCGAGGCCGCCGAGCTCGCCCAGCGGCGTGCTCTGCCAGCTGCTGTGCGCCGGCGCGACGGCGAAGGTCGCCGTCGGCGCGTCCGGCCGCGACGACACGCCACCCGTCGCGCTCGAGCCGCGCTGCGATCGCGCGTCCGACCCGGCCGGTGCCGCCCGCGATCAGCGCGCGTCTGTCAGGTGAAGGTAAGGCCATGGACGGCGTCAGTAAAACAGCCGCGAGTCATGCATCACGCGGCCTCCTGGTGGACAGAATCCAGGCTCGACCATGAATCGACACAGGAGACAACACATGCGCAAGCTGATTCTCTCGCTCGTGGCGGCGATCGCAGCGCTCGCAGTTGCGGGCCCGGCGAGCGCAGCCACCAAGGTGATCTCGATCTACGGCTCGGGCTTCTCGCCCAAGTCGACCACGATCACGGAAGGCGACACGGTCACCTGGAAGAACCGGGACAACGCCAACCACCAGGTGCTGGCCGACAAGGGGCAGTTCGTCTCGCCGATCATCCGGCCGAACCAGACGTACTCGTTCACGTTCCGTGCCTCGGGCACCTACACGTACAAGGACGAGCTGCATCCGAAGCTGACCGGCAAGCTCGTCGTCAAGGGGCTGCCGCCGACGCTGACGCTGCTCGCCTCGGCGCCGATCGTCACGTCCGGAACGAAGGTGACGTTGAGCGGCGTCGTCTCGAGCAAGAAGCCGGGCGAGTCGGTGACGATCTACTACCAGCCGTACCCGCAGCCGAATCTGATCCAGCGCGCGACCGTGCTGACCGGTACCGGCGGCACGTTCAGCTTCATCGTCGGCCCGCAGATCCTGACCAACTATCAGGCCGCCTGGAAGGGCGCGTACGCGACGCCGACCACCGTCCAGGTCGCGCCCAACCTGTCGCTCGGCCGCAACAACGGCTGGGTCATCCACGCCTCGGCCGCCCACTCGTTCGCCGGCAAGGCGGTGCAGTTCCAGCGCCTCAACCCCGCCACCGGCCAGTGGGTGACGTTGAAGAAGGTGCTCCTGAACTCGAAGTCGTCGGCGAAGTTCGCCTACACGCTCCCGAAGGGCGTCAACCACCTGCGCGTGACGATGTCCGTCAACCAGGCAGGCGCCGGCTTCCTCGGCGCGATCGGCTCGACGATCACCTACAAGCAGCTGTAGTCGGGCAAGCAGTGGAGCCCGCGCGCGACGGCGCGCGGGCTCCGGCCGTTCAGGCCGCCGCGTGCCTCGTCGTAGCGGCGTGCGACCTCGTCCCAGTTGACGACGTCCCACCAGGCGCGCGAGGTAGTCCGGGCGCCGGTTCTGGTAGTTGAGGTAGTAGGCGTGCTCCCAGACGTCGATGCCGAGGAGCGGCGTCTTGCCCTCCATGATCGGCGTGTCCTGGTTCGGGGTCGAGACGACCGCGAGGCCGGTGCCGTCCCAGACGAGCCAGGTCCAGCCGGAGCCGAAGCGCTTGACGCCGGCGTCGTTGATCTGCGCCTTCAGCTGATCGGGGTCGCCGAAGGTGTCGCGGATCGCCGCGTCGAGCGCCCCCGTCGGGTCGCCGCCGCCGCCCGGCTTCATGATCGTCCAGAAGAGCGAGTGGTTGGCGTGCCCGCCGCCGTTGTTCCGCACGGCCGCGCGCTTGTCCTCCGGGATCGTCTCGAGCAGCGTCAGGACGCGCTCGAGCGGCTGGCCGTCCCATTCGGTCCCCTCCAGCGCCTTGTTCAGGTTGTCGACGTAGGCCTGGTGATGTTTCCCGTGGTGGATCTCCATCGTCCGGGCGTCGATCGTCGGCTCGAGCGCGTCGTAGCCGTACGGAAGTGAGGGGAGCTCGTAGGGCATGCCTTCTCCTTTGGTCTGTGCCACAAAGATATGCTCCGCGCCGCACCCGAGGAATCGAGGAGACACATGGCGCTTGCGTACAACCACGAGGAGATCACGCCCCGCGAGCTGAAGCCCGCGCTGCTGGAGCTCGACGGCATCTCACGCGAGACCGTCGAGGCGCACTACAAGCTCTACCAGGGGTACGTGAACAAGCGGAACGAGATCCTCGGAACGCTCGACGGCGATCGATCTGACGAGCGCCAACCAGGTCTACTCGGAGCTCCGGTCGCTGAAGGTCGACCTGACGTTCGCGATCGGCGGCATCAAGAACCACGAGATCTACTTCGAGCATCTCGGCGGCCGCGGCGGCGAGCCGGCAGGTCTCTTCGGCGATCTCGTCAAGCGCGACTTCGGCTCGGTCGCCGACTGGAAGGCCGACCTGAAGGCGACCGGCCTTGCCGGGCGTGGGTGGGCGTGGACGGCCTACGACTGGGACGAGAGCCGCCTCTTCAACTGGATCGGCGACGCGCAGAACAGCTTCCCGGTGTGGAACGCGACGCCGCTCGTCGCGCTCGACGTCTACGAGCACGCGTACTTCATCGACTTCGGCACCGACCGCGCGGCCTACATCGAGGCGTTCTTCAACAACCTCGACTACGACGTCGTCAACGACTGGGTCAACCAGTACGGCATCAAGAAGTGAACCTGGTTCAGCTCGCTGAAGCAGGTTCACGAGTGAGGCGCTCCGCAGTTAGCCTTCCCTGATGGCGTTCGCCGCGCTCGTCGTGCTCGGCTACCTGCTCGGGTCGTGCCCCTGGGGCTACTGGCTCGTCCGGCTGGTCAAGCACGAGGACATCCGGACCGTCGGCTCCGGGAACATCGGCGCCACGAACGTCTGGCGCACCTACGGTCGCTACCTCGGCGCGCCCGTCGTCCTGCTCGACGTGCTGAAGGGTTTCGTGCCCGCGCTGCTCGGCATGCTCTTCGTGCCGCCGCACCACCTGTCCGGGATCACGGCCGGCGCCGCGGCGATGCTCGGCCACTGGCGTCCGTTGTTCCTGCGCTTCGCCAAGGGCGGCAAGATGGTCGCCACCTGCGGCGGTGTCTTCTTCGGCGTCGCGCCTCTGGTCGCGGTGGCGGCCGGCGTCGTCTGGCTGATCGTGTTCCTGGCTCTGCGCTATGCCTCGCTCGCCTCGATGGCGGGCGGGATCGCACTCCCGGTCTTCGCCTACCTGCTCGGCTATCCGACCTCGGTCGTCCTCTTCGGCGCCGCCGCCGCGGCGGCGATCCTCTTCCTGCACCGTGCGAACCTGGCGCGGCTGCGGGCCGGGCACCGAGAGCCGCTTCCACTTCCGCCGCGCCGTCGCCTCCTAGCTTTCCGCCGACGACGCGTCTACGCTGCGCGCGCATGCGCAAGGGGCTCCTCCTGGTCGTCCTGGCCGTTTCGTTGTGGTGCGCCCCGGGGGCGCTCGCGGCGGGCTGGTGCGGCGGCTCGACCGAGGCGGGGGCAGATCGCCCCGACCTGCTGACCGGCCAACAGGTGCATGCGGTCGTCGCGATCCCGTCCGACGGCGTCGACACCTTCGCGGCCGAGTCGGCTCGCCTCGCCGACGACATCGCGTCGATCAGCGCGTGGTGGCAGGGCCAGGATCCGACGCGAATCCCGCGCTTCGACCAGGCCGCCTTCGGCGCCGACGACCTGCACCGACATCTCGTTCGTGCGCCTCGGGAGCAGCGGCGCGACCTACACGGCGTCCGGCGCGTCAGGTGCGTTCCAGCGCGTCAGCAGCGAGCTCGGGCTCGGCGGGCTCGGCAACTCGTACAAGAAGTACCTCGTCTACTACGCCGGCCCATCGGTGCAGGCGAATGTCTGCGGGACGGGTGGCGGCGACTTCAACTCCGGCCGTTCGTACGCGATCATCTGGCTGCGCGAGTGCACCGACGTCCCGAGCGACACGGTTGCCGCGCACGAGCTCCTGCACGCGTTCGGCGCCCTGCCCGACGGTGCGCGTCATCCGTGTCCGCCAACCGGCGGCGGCAGCGGCCATCCGTGTGACAGCCCGAACGACATCCTCTACCCGTACGCCTCGGGTGGCCCGCTCAGCTCGCTCGTGCTCGACGTCAACCACGACGACTACTACGCACATCCGGATTCGGATTCGTGGGTGGACATCCAGGACTCGCACTGGCTGCACCGGCTCGATCTCGGCCAGGTGTCGCTCGCGGTCTCCCTCAGCGGCGGCCCGGGCACGATCACGAGCGACGTGCCGGGCGTCGACTGCGCGGCGACGTGCACGACGCAGTGGGACCAGGGCGCCGAGCTGCGGCTGACGGCGGTGCCCGCCGCGAGCGACCGCTTCATCCGCTGGAGCGGCTCGTGCACGGGCAACACGGACTGCGTCCTGAAGCTGGCGCAGGCCGCGACCGCAACTGCCGTCTTCGGGCCGCTGCGCGTCCCGGTTCGCCTCTCCGTCGCCGGCAAGGGTCGGATCGCATGCGTCCCCGGCGTGCGGCAGGACGGTTCCCGGCGGTGAGCCGCTCGCGCTGCGTGCGCTGCCGACGACGGGATGGAAGTTCGCGCGCTGGAGCGGCGCGTGCAAGGGAACGCGTCCGCTGTGCCGCCCGGCAACGACCTATTCGGTCGTCGCCCGCGCGGTCTTCACGAAGAAGCGCTGAGCCAGTCGCGCAGCTCGGAGGGCGCCGGAGCCGGCGTCCCCGCGAGCTCTGCCCGCAGCTCGCCGACCGTGCTCGAGCGCTCCGCCAGCACGTCGTGGCGGTGAATCGTCTCGAGGTTCACCTGGCGCGAGAAGAGGAAGTCGGAGTCGTCGAGGTCGGGATAGCGCCGCAAGGTCTCCGACAGCGCGAAGCGCACCGAGTCCTCGACGAAGCGAGGCTGCAGGTGGGCGTGCTCGACGACGAACAGCTCGTCGGGCCGCTTCAGGAGCTCGTAGACGGGCGAGCTCATCGAGCCCTCGACGATGTCGACGAGGTGCTCGGCGTTGACGCGCGACTCGGTGCCGACGAGCAGCGTGCCGCGACCGCGCTGGTTGTGCGTCGCGAGCGGCACGAGCTCGAGGATGCGCTCGACGTCGCCGTCGGCGAAGCCCGCCTCGAGCAGCCGTTCGCTCGGCCGCGCCGCGCACGAGCCCCTGCGCGCAGGGGCAGGCGTTGATGCCGGAAGCCTCGACGCCGACCACGCGCCGGACGCGCTCGGGTGACGCGGCGGCGATCCCGATCAGCGTCGCGATCTCCTGGGTCGGCAGCCCGGTCACGGGCGTGCGGCGCTCGAGCGGGTACTGCGCCTCGATGCGCACCTCGGCGCGCAGCGCGTGCTGGCGCTCGACGACGTGCGTCGCGATGTGCTCGGCCAGCGTCTCGACGAGGAACGCCTCGCCGATCACGACCTGGTCGACCGCCTCCCCGAAGATCTCGGGGAACCGCGACATGTGGACGCCCTTCTGCCCCGGATCGAGGTCGACGGTGCACGAGATCTCGGCGGAGAACGTCTTCTCGTGGCCCTCGTGCCGGATGCGGATCGCCTTCTGGACGCCGGTCACCCCGGCCCGGGTCAGGCCCAGCCGTACCTCGGGCAGGGATGCCTGCAGGTCGACGGTCAGTTCGTTGCGAGATTCCGCCATCGGGTAGAACCGTAGCGCGATGCCCCCCGACGAGAGATTCCCGCGCGTTGTCTCACTGGCGTGCCACGACCTGCGGACGCCGCTGGCGACGATCTACGGCTTCGCACGCACGCTGACGCGGGCGGACGAGCTGGACGAGCGGTCGCAGCGCTTCCTGTCGATGATCGAGGAGGCGGCCGAGCAGATGACCGGCCTGCTCGACGAGCTCGGCACGGCCGCGCGCATCCAGGCCGGCAGGTGGGAGCCCGGCGTGCGCGAGGTGAGCACGCTCGAGCTCGCCTCGTCCGACGACGAGCGCATCGACGCCGTCGGCGACGGCGTCGAGATCGAGACGGAAGCCGACGTCGTCGCTCGCAGCCTGCAGGCGCTCGCGATCGCCGCCATCCGGCACGGCCCGGTCGACAAGGTGACCTGGACGGTGCGCGGCCGCGCGCTCGAGCTCGCGCCGATCACCGACGCCGCCTCGTCCGTCGTGACCGGGACCGAGCTGCGCGATCTCGGGTCGCTCGTCGCGCGCTACGTGCTCGAGGAGCTCGGCGGCACGCTCGAGCTCGACGGCGAGACGCTGCGCGTGCAGGTCTAGCCGAGCCGCTCGCGCAGCCAGCTCTGGAACGCCGCGAGCAGCGGCTCCGAGCCGAGCAGCAGGCGGCCGTGCTCGAGCAGGCCCGAGGAGACGCCGCGGTGCACCGACTCGACGAGCACCGTGTCCTCGCGCCCGACCTGGTCGTCGAAGGCGAAGAAGTCCTCGAGCCACGCCTCGTCCACGCCCGGCGCGAAGAAGTAGTCGAGGTAGCGCTCGGTCCGGTGCGGGCCGTTCGGCGCGATCGGCCCGATCGAGAGGTTCGGCGGGCCGGGGAAGACGTTGATGCCCGTGTTCGGATAGAGCAGATGGAACTGGCCACGCTCGTCGCTGTCTCTGGCGCGTGCGAATTGCGCGGCGAACGTCGGGTGCGCTTCGAGGCCGTAGCGGTCGGGGTGCACGTCGACCTCTGCGCTGAACCCCGGGTGCGCCGTCGGGCAGTGGTAGCACTCGAGGAAGTTCTCGACGACGATCTTCCAGTTCGCGTTCGCAGCGAACTCGACGCGCGAGTGGAACTCGATCGCATTCACGTCGAGCTCGCGCGCGAGGATCGCGGGCAGCTCGCCGAGGTGATCGGCGAGCGGCTCGGCACCGGGGTCGGGGTTGACGAAGAGAAACGGCCCCCACGTGCCGACGCTCGCGGGCAGCAGCGACAACTCGTCGTTGTCGAAGCCGGGCTCACGGTCCGAGCGCGGCGCCGAGCGCAGCGTGCCGTCGAGCTCGTACGTCCACGCGTGGTAGTGGCACTGCAGCGTCGCGCGTTCACCGCAGCCGTCGGTGAGCACCGCCCCGCGGTGCCGGCAGACGTTCAGGAACGCTCGGAGCTCGCCGTCGCGGTCACGCGTGACGACGATCGGCACGCCTCCCGCATCGGTCGTGACGAACGATCCGGGTACGGCCACGAGCTCTGCGCGACCCCCGTACTGCCAGCTGCGCGCGAAGACGCGGGCGCGCTCGTCCCGCAGGATCGACTCGTCGGTGTACCAGCTGAACGGAAGGGTGCGCGCGTCAGCCGGTGCGGCCATGCGCGAAGGCTACTGAGCCGACCGCATGTGCCTGCGGATCAGTACGGTTCCACCGTGACGCAGCACGCAGGCACGGTCACGTTCGCCTTCACCGACATCGAGGGCTCGACGCGCCTCTTGCAGGAGCTGGGGGACGAGGCCTATGCGATCGTCTCCCGGGATCACCGGCGGATTGTGCGAGAAGCCTTCGGGGCTGCCGGCGGCTCCGAGGTCGACACGCAGGGCGACGCGTTCTTCTACTCGTTCCCGCGTGCCCGTGACGCGCTCGCCGGTGCGGTCGCGGCCCAGCGCGCATTGCGCAGCCACGGCTGGCCGGCGGGACGCGAGGTGCGCGTCCGCATGGGGCTCCACACGGGTGAGCCGCACATCGGCGACGAGGGCTACCTCGGGCTGGACGTGGTGCGTGCGGCACGGATCGCCTCCGCGGGCGTCGGCGGCCAGATCCTCATCTCGGAGACCACGCGCTCGCTGGTCGGAAACGTCGTTCCTGACGGAGTCGCCGTGCTGGACCTCGGCGAAAAGCATCTGAAGGACGTCCAGCACGAGCACATCTACGAGGTCTCGGTCGACGGCGCTGCGCGCGGCTACCACGCGGACGAGCGGCCGCTACGTGGGCCGAGTCAAGTCGCGGGGCGACGAGCTCTGCCGAACGCTTCGAGGAGCGCATCGAGAACTACGTCCACCAGCAGCTCGACCGCGCGCTTGGCGGCCAGAAAGCGGACGAGAATGCATCGCCTCCCGAGTTCCCGGTCCGTCTCGCTCTCAGTGGGCTCGGGATCGCGCTTCGCCGCGCTCCTGATGCTCGCCGTGACGATCGTCGTGATCGCCGCGCTCGTCAAGTTCATCGTCTGACGAGGCGCCTGACGCGCGAGGGAGCTAGCCCGTCGCCTGGGCTTCTTGACTCACCGAGTGGCACGCGCGACAGCGCGCCTCGTACGAGTCGAGCGCGCCGACCTGGATCGTCTCGCCGCCGAACGGCGCAGGCTCGCCGTTGACGAGGCGCTGCGTCATCGTGGCGGGGCCGCCGCAGCGGTGGCAGACGGCCTCGAGCTTGTCGACGAACTCCGCGACGCAGAGCAGCGTCGGCATCGCCCCGAACGGCAGCCCGCGGAAGTCCTGTGCGAGCCCCGCGGCGACGACACGCGCGCCCGCGCTCACGAGCCCGTCGATCGCGTCGACGATGCCCTCGTCGAAGAACTGCACCTCGTCGATGCCGATCGCGTCGTAGCCGCGCGCGAGCCGCAGGACCTCGTCGCTCGACTCCGCGGTGACGGCGCGCATCTTCGCCCCTGCGTGCGAGACGACGTGGCCGACGTCGTAGCGGTCGTCGATCAACGGCTTGACGATCAGCGCGCGCTGGCCGGCGATCTCCGCGCGGCGGAGCCGGCGGATCAGCTCCTCGCTCTTGCCGCTGAACATGGGGCCGCAGACGACCTCCAGCCAGCCACCACCCTTGGGCTGCGTTCTGATCACGATCGGGGAGGCTAACGGGTCGGCAGGACGGGGTCCGTTCACGCTCCGCGCGAGTTTACGACTGCCTCGAGCGTGCGGCCCCGGACGCCGAGTGAGAGCGTCTCGTGGCGGCGGACGGCGCGGATCGTGCCCGCGCTCTTGCCCGTCACGCGCCAGCCGGCGCGCTGCAGGCGCGGCACGTACCAGGCGATCACCGCCTCGGGATCCGTGCGCACGGGCAGCGTCCAGTCGCGGGCGCCGAACTGCGTGCTCGAGTCGCCGCCGGCGGTCGTCTTCGGCGCGGCGGCGCCCGGGTAGACCGGCACCCGCGCAAGCAGCGCCGTGTTCGCGGCCGGGTAGGCGCTGTCGGTCTTTGGCTTGTCGTCGCCGCAGCCCGCAAGCGCGAGGGCAAGGAGCAGCGGCGCAGCGCGCCTCACTTGAGCAGCCGCGAGAGGCGGCGGTCCTTGAGCACGCGCCCGTCGGTCTGGCAGGTCGGGCAGTAGTAGATCGTGTGCTCCTCGAAGTCGACCCGCGCGAGCGGCGTCCCGCAGCGAGCGCACGGCTCGCCGAGCTTGTTGTGCACGCGGTAGGTCTTCGCGTCGTTCGCCCCGGCGATCCGCAGCTCGAGCCCGCGCGCGAGCTCGTCGTGGATCGCGGTCGCAAGCCGCTCGGTCCCGTCCGCGTCCACCTGCGTCGAGAGCGCGTACGGCGAGAGTTGCGCCGACCAGAGGATCTCGTTCGCCCACGCGCGGCCGATCCCCGCGATCAGCCGCTGGTCGCGCAGCAGCGAGTGCAGCCGCCGCGAGTCCGACGAGAGGATGCGTGCGACGTCTTCGACGGTCAGCGTGTCGGCCTCGGGCCCGAGGTGTGCGAGCTCCTCGGTCACCTGATCGGGCCGCAGCAGCCAGACGCCGGCGCGCTTCTTCGCGCCGGCCTCGGTCAGCTGCAGCTCGCCGCCGTCGACGAACCGGAGGCGAAACGCCGGTGTCTTCGCGCCCTTCGCGCCGCTCGCGACGTACTTGAGGCGGCCCGCGCTCATCAGGTGCACCATCACGACGAGCTCGCCGTCGTCGGTCGGCAGCAGGAAGCGCTTGGCACGGCGCTCGACACCGCGGAAGCCCTCGCCGTCGAGCGTCGAGAGCGGCGGGTCGAAGGTCTTGAGCGTCGCGATGTGCGCCGGACCGGCTTTCTCGATCGGCGATCGCTTGACGAGTGGGTCGAGCTGGCGCCGCCAGGCTTCGACCTCGGGCAACTCCGGCAACTAGGCTCCCCCGCGGGCGTGGACGCGATCAGGGTAACCGTGCAGCGCGGGGATGTCGTCGAGGCGGTGCACCACGTGCACGTCCGGTCGACGGACGGGACGGCGCTCGGCGAGGACGTCCGCTGCTTCCTGCGCTCATCCCTGAAGCCGATCCAGGCGGTGCCGCTGCTCGAGGGCTACGACGACCTCGACGCGGACGAGCTCGCGATCGCGAGCGCCTCGCACCAGGCCGAGCCGGCGCAGCTCGAGGCGGTGCGGAAGCTGCTCGCGCGCGCCGGAGCAGAGGCAGGCGACCTGGAGTGCGGCGCGCAGGACGGGCGCCCCGACGGCCCGCTCGGGCACAACTGCTCGGGCAAGCACGCGGGGATGCTGGCCGCCTGCCGCGCACACGACTGGCCGCTCCACCCGTATCGCGAGCTCTCGCATCCGCTGCAGCAGCGGGTCGCCGAGCTCGTCGGACCGGCAGACGTCGCCGTCGACGGCTGCGGCGTGCCGACCTTCGCACTGACGCTCTCCGGGATGGCGGCGCTGTTCGCCACGACCCCGGAACCGATCGCAGCCGCCATGCGTGAGCATCCTGAGCTCGTCGGCGGCAGAGGAGCAGACGACACCGACCTGATGCGCGCGCTGCCCGGCTGGATGGCGAAGCGCGGCGCGGAGGGCCTCCTCACCGCGCTCGGTCCCGACGGCGTCGCCTGGGCGTTCAAGACCGAGGACGGGTCGACGCGCGCGCTCCGTCCGGCGATCGGCCAGGTGCTCGGCATCGAGTCGTTCCGGACGGTCGACGTTCGCAACACGCTCGGTGAGGTCGTAGGCTCGGTTCGATGAAAGTCTTCGTGATCAGCGACATGGAAGGTGTCGCGGGGATCGTCAAGTGGCAGCAGGTCACGGGCGGCCACGCGATGTACGAGGAGGCGCGCCGCCTCTACACCGGTGAGATCAACGCCGCCGTGCGCGGTGCGAAGGCCGGCGGCGCCACGAAGATCGTCGTCATGGACTGCCACGGCGCCGGCGAGGGGTGGACCTTCAACTCCCTGATCCCGGAAGAGCTCGATCCCGACTGCGAGTACGTCGTGCAGAACGAGTGGACGGAATACGTCGAGTACCTCGAGTCGGGCGTCGACGCCGCGCTCTTCGTCGGCATGCACGCGATGGCGGGTACACGCGACGGTGTGCTCGCGCACACGGTCAGCGGCTCGCAGTGGTGGCGGCTGCGGTTCAACGGCGTCGAAGTGGGTGAGACCGGCATCAACGCGGCGCTCTGCGGCACGTGGGGCTGCCCCGTCGTGCTCGTGACCGGCGACCAGGCTGCGTGCCGCGAGGCCAAGGCGCTCCTCGGCGACGGGCTGACGACGGTCGCGGTCAAGAAGGGTCTCGCCCGCTTCAGCGCGCGCCAGGTGCCGGCGCCGAAGGCGCGCGAGCTGATCGAGGCGGGCGCGCGGCGTGCACTGCGAGATCTGAAGGCGGTCAAGCCGTACAACCCGGGCTCGCCGTGCGAGATCGTCGTCGACTTCAACACCTCGGACAACGTCGAGAAGTACCGCTACAACGCGAACGTCGAGATCACCGAGTCCCGCCAGATCGCGTCGCGCGCGGACGACTGGTGGACTGCGTGGCGGCAGTTCTTCTTCTAGTCCGAGCACTCGCCGTTGTGACTGCGGTGCTCATGACGAGCGCCGCCTCCAGCGCGGCCTCCTCGCCGCTGCCGCACCTGCCGGCGCACTGGCCGCGCACGCTGCAGATCGGGATGACCGACGAGCCCGACGGAGCGGCTGCGCTGCGCGCGGCGGCGCCGTTCGGCTTCCGCTACCAGTACCTCTCCGGCGGCGTCAACACGGGCCAGGGCTGGTCGACGTGGAACCCCGGCGGCTCGTTCGCGTCGATGTACGTCCGGGACTCGTGGTCGCACGGCATCACGCCGGTCTTCAGCTACTACAT
Source organism: uncultured Actinomycetes bacterium (assembly GCA_963779505.1). GTDB lineage: Bacteria > Actinomycetota > Thermoleophilia > Gaiellales > Gaiellaceae > PALSA-600. The sequence continues at coordinate 120,266 of CAVZYK010000004.1, forward strand.
GATGTTGCAGTCGAAGCCGGCCGGCGGCGACGAGCAGCACGCGGACCTGACGAACATGCGGAACGCGACCACCATGGCCGCGTACTGGCGCGACGTCGAGCTGCTCTTCGCCCGCATCCACGGCGCGAAGACGGTGGTGGTGCACGTCGAGCCCGATCTCTGGGGCTATCTGCAGCAGGCGGGGCAGGCCGCGCTCGCTCGCGGCTTCGCACAGAAGTGGTTGCAGCTGCGCAACCGCCTCGCGCCGAACGTGATCCTCGCGTACCACATGAGCGGCTGGGGAACGAACCACGACATCGTCTACGAGCGTCCGTCGGATGCGACGGTGCGCGCGTATGCCGCGAGCTCCGCAGCGTTCTATCGCTCGCTGCGCGTCCACTTCGACCTCTCGTTCGAGGATTTCTCCGATCGCGATGCGGGCTTCTACGAGAAGATCCAGGGCAACGCGAAGACGTGGTTCACACCCGCCGATTTCAGGCGGCATCTGCTCTACGCGCAGACGTTCATGCGCGCGACCGGGCTGCGAATGGTCGCGTGGCAGATCCCGCTCGGGAACACGCAGATGCGCGCGATGAACAACACCTGGAATCACTTCCAGGACAACCGCGTGCAATGGATCCTCGGCTCGCGCGCGCACCTGCGTGCCTACGTCGCGGCCGGGTTCGCGGGCTTCATGTTCGGACGCGGCGCCGACGGTGCGACGTGCGCGTGCGACGCGGCGCAGGACGGCGTCACGAATCCGGCTCCGATCGGCGGCAACACGCGCGACTCGCTGAGCGCGGACGACGACGGCGGTCTCTTCAAGGAGCTGACGCGTGCGTACTACAAGGCAGGTGTGTTGTCGCTGCCGCGGTGACCGTCGTCGCGTGTCTCGGCGACTCGATCACCGAGGGCTCACCGCACTGGGACTCCCGCTCGCGGAGCGGTGACCCCGAGAGCCAGTGGGAGCACTGGGCCGGCCTGCAGCATCCGGAGCTCGAGCTGCGCAACTTCGGCATCTGGGGCGAGCGCACCGACCAGATCGCGGCGCGGTTCGACGAGGCGGTCGAGGGCGCTGAGGTGCTGATCGCGCAGGGCGGCATCAACGACATCGCGCAGGGCCGGCCGATCGCGGAGGCGGCGCGCGACCTGCGCGCGATCGTCGATCGCGGCCTCGGCCTGGGGCTGCGCGTCGCCGTCTGCGACGTGCTGCCGTGGAACAACGGCTGGCCCGCGCAGGAAGCACCGATCCGCGAGCTGAACGCGCTGATCGCCGCGTTCGGCGTGCCGCTGCTGCCGTTCCACGACACGCTCGAGGATCCGGAGCAGCCCGGCCGCATGCGCGCGGAGTGGACGGACGCCGACGGCGATCATCCGTCGGTCGCCGGCTACCGGCGGCTCGGCGAGCTCGCGTTTCGGCTGCCGTGATCGAGTTCGAGGCTCGGATTCTCTGAGGTACTGGTGGACGAACGCGATCGCCATGCTTCCCTCGCCGACGGCTGCGGCGACGCGCTTGACGGGGCTGAAGCGCACGTCGCCGCACGCGAAGATCCCGGGAACGCTCGTTTCGAGCAGGTAGGGGTCTCGGTCGAGCGTCCACTGCCCGGCGGCACGCGCGTCAGGCCCGGTGAGCACGTAACCCCGTTGGTCGAGCCCGACTTCGGGTGGCAGCCACCCGGTCTCGGCGTCTGCGCCGATGAAGATGAAGAGGCCGCCTGATTCGAGGCGGGTCGTCTCGCCGGTCGCGCTGTTCGTGACGTCGATCGCCTCGAGGGAGACGTCACCGTGTGCGGCGACAACCTCGGTTTGAAAGAGCACCTGGATGTTCGGGCGGCTCGCGAGCTGGTCGACGAGATAGCGGGACATGCTCTTGTCGAGTGTCTCGCCGCGGTACACGATCGTCACGCTGCGCGCGTGGGAGGCGAAGAACATCGCCGCCTGGCCGGCCGAGTTGCCGGCACCGATGATGTGGACGTCCAGGCCATGCGCGTTCGGCGCCTCGCTGCGGGCTGCGCCGTAGAAGATCCCCTTGCCGCTCAGCCGGTCGAAGCCCTCGATCGAGAGCCGCCGCCACGCGACACCACACGCGAGGATGATCGTGCGCGCGCGGAGGACGTCGCCGCCGTCGAGGTGGATGTGCAATGTCGTCGCATCGACTCGTGTGATCGACCGCGTCACGAGAATCTCGGCGCCGAGCCGGCGCGCCTGCTGTAGCGCTCGGCTCGCGAGCTCCTCGCCGGACACACCGGATGGAAAGCCGAGGTAGTTCTCGATTCGCGACGACGTCCCCGCCTGCCCGCCGGGTGCCTCGCGCTCGACCACGATCGTCCGCAGTCCCTCCGACGCGCCGTAGACGGCGGCAGCGAGCCCTGCCGGCCCCGCGCCGACGACGACGGTGTCGTACTCGGCGGCCTCAGGCTCGGTCGGCACGCCGAGCAGCTCCGCCACCCGGCGAAGCTGTGGCCGCACCACCGTCTTGCCATTGACGACACGAACTGTCGGGTAATCGTCTTCGCCGGGCAGCGCGCCCCACCACTGCTCGACGTCGTCGGGCACGTCCGGCTGGAGCCATCTGAAGCCGATCTGGTTGCGATCGAGGAAGTGCCGGATCTCGGTGCAGGCGGAATCCCACCGGTAGCCGAGCACGATCGCGCGCGGCGGCGGAGGCTCGGCCGCGAGGCCTTGCAACCCGCCCGGTCCACCGATTCGATTGCTCGCGAGCTTGCCGATCTTGGTCGCGACTTCCGGTGCGACCGCCGCAACGCCGAAGTAGTCGGACGGCTCGATGCGCAAGCACGCGCGTGCTGCCGGCTGCGCGGAACCCCACCGGGAACACCGTGCCCAGGGTCAGCGGCACCTCGCCGAACACGTCTCCGACAGAACGTGTGCCGACGACCTGCTCGATGCCCTCGACGATCCGGATCGCTTCGATCCCACCCTCGAGGACGCCGAAGAGCGCACGCTCCTCGCCCACGTGCACGGCGTAGGATCCGGGGGCCAGGCTGATGTCGGCGGCGACCCGGGCGAGCCGTTCGCGGTCGGCGGCCTCCAGCGTCTCGAAGACCGCGATCCGGCCGATCTCGTCGGCCGTCACCATGGGCCACGCCTCCGGCGGGAGGCAGCCCGGCCCGACTCCCGCTGCTCCGCACTCGGCACGGCGACAACGCTACGCGTGCCTCGCCGCGCGCACAACCGGTACGGCGATTCGGACCTGTCCTGGGGACTGTCCCTGGGACATGGCTCCAACGGCCGAGCGCAGGTCGTCCGCGCGGACGACGACAGCCGCGCGCGCCGGGTCTAGCCTGGGCGCATGTCTCTGCTCCAGGCGCGCGGGATCACGAAGAGCTTCGGCTCGCGGCTGATCCTCGACGGGCTCGACTTCGACGTCGAGCCGGGCGTCCGCATGGGGATCATCGGGCCGAACGGCGGCGGCAAGTCGACGCTGCTCCGCATCCTCACCGGCGCTGAGACCGCGGACGCGGGCGAGATCACGACGCGCCGCGGGCTCGTGCTCGCGTTCCTGCCACAGCAGCTCGAGGGCGACGACCGCGACGCGCTGCAGACGCTCCGCGCGGCGCGCCCGGACCTCGACGAGCTCGAGTCCGACCTCGCCAAGGTCGAGGCGCAGCTCGCCGAGCAGGGCTCGGACATGGCGAAGCTGACGCGTCTGCTGCGGCGCCAGGAGGAGATCATCGAGCGCTGGACCGCCGCCGGCGGCCCCGGCTTCGAGGGACGCGCGCGAGCGCTCCTCGCGGAGGTCGGCCTCGACGACGACGACCTCGGCAAGCCGACCCGCGTCCTCTCCGGCGGCCAGCGCAAGCTCGTCGGGCTCGCCGCGTGCCTGTTGCGCGATCCCGACGTGTTGCTGCTCGACGAGCCGGAAGCGCACCTCGACGTCGAAGCGCGGGAGCACATGGAGCATCTGATGCGAGCCTTCGACGGCGCCGTCGTCGCCGTCTCGCACGACCGCTACCTCCTCGACGAGACCGTCTCGCAGATCGCCGAGCTCGCAGGCGGCCGCATTCGCATGTGGCCGGGCAACTACTCCGCGTACACCGTCGCGCGCGAGCTCGAGCTGCAGCGCCAGCAGCAGATGTACGTCACGCAGCAGAAGGAGATCGCGCGCCTCGAGGAAGCGATCCGCCGCTTCAAGGACTGGGCGTCGCGCGTCGTCGACGAGCGCCACATCAAGCAGGCGCGCAACAAGCAGCGGCAGATCGACCGCATGGACAAGATCGACCGGCCCGTGCTCGAGCGGCGCAAGATCGCGCTCGACCTGCGGCCGCACGCGCGCGGCGGCGAGCGCGTCGTCGAGCTGTCCGGCGTCGGTGTCGAGCTCGGAGGCAATCCGATCCTCGCCGGCGTCGACCTGACGGTGTTGCGCGGCGAGCGGGTCGGCGTGGTCGGCGAGAACGGCGCCGGCAAGTCGGTGCTGCTCCGTGTGCTGGCGGCCGAGCTCGAGCCGGACGAGGGCGAGCGCAAGTCAGGCCCGTCGATTCGCTTCGGCCGCCTCGCACAGGACCGCCGGCCCGACGACCCGAAGGCGACGCCGCTCCAGCTCGTGCGTCACGCCGCGCCGATCTCCGAGGGCGAGGCTGTCTCGCGGCTGATGAAGTTCCTCTTCTCGTACGAGCAGGTGCGCCGGCCGCTCGAATCGCTCTCGGGCGGGGAGTGGACACGCCTGCAGTTGCTGCTGCTGATGCTCGAAGGCGCGAACTGCCTGTTGCTCGACGAGCCGACGAACCACCTCGACATCGAGTCGGTCGAGATGCTCGAGGCGGCACTGGAGAACTTCGAGGGAACCGCGATCTTCGTCTCGCACGACCGCTACTTCCTCGATCGCATCGCCGACCGGATGCTCGAGGTCTCGGACGGCGGCGTTCGCTCGTACGAGGGCGGCTGGTCGTCCTGGCGCGAGCGCCAGGCCGTCGCGGTCTAGCGCGCGGCGGGGCGCAGCGCCGGGCGCGGGACCGCGCGGACGACGCAGACGAACTGCTCGGGTCTGCCGTCGGGGCCGGCGACGGTGGAGACCGTGCCTTCGAGCGTCACCCAGTTCCCGTTCTTGTGCCGCGCGCGTGCTGACATGAAGCTCGGCGTCTCGACGCCGGCCGCCCGCTGCTCGAAGTACGCCTGCACCGACGTCACATCCTCGGGATGCACGATCCCGCCGAGCACCTTGCCCTCGAGCTCGCTCGACCTGTAGCCGAGCATCGACTCGATCGCGTGCGACGCGTAGGTGACGGTGCCGTCGACACCGATCGTCGCGATCAGGTCGCGGGACGCCTCGAGCACCAGGCGATGCGTCTCCTCGCTCTGACGCAGCGCCTCTTCGGAGGCACGGCGGTCGGTGATGTCGGAGAGGTAGCCCTGCAGGAAGAGCGGGCGATACTCCTCGTCGCGCACCGCCACCGTCTGGTCGCGGACCCAGATCGCCGTGCCGTCCGCCGAGATCAGCCGGTACTCCATCCGGAAGTCCTCGCCCAGCTCGTGCGTGCGCGCAACCTCGGCGAGGACGCGGTCGCGATCTTCCGGATGCAGCCGTGACGCGTAGAAGTCGGAGTCAGAGCGGAGCCAGTCGGAGACCGGGAAGCCGAGCATCGTCTCGATCTGCGGGCTCATGTAGCGCGTCCGCACCGGCATGCCCGCGTCGTTGACGTACGTCGCAATCGGCAGCTGCTCGACGAGCGTGCGGTACTTCGCCTCGGCCTCGCGCATGCGCTCGTCGCGCTGGTGGCGCTTCGTGACGTCGCGGAGCGAGACCGCGAAGAGGAGCGGGCCGGGGACGTCGACGCGCGTGATCGCGAGCTCGGCGGGGAAGGGGCGCAGGTCGGCGCGGATCGCGTTCACCTCGAGCCGGGCGCCGAGCAGCGGGCCTGAGCCGGTCTCGAGCACGGCTGCCAGCTCGGCGCGGTGCTCGGCGGCGATCGTCAGCTCGAGGAACCGCTGGCCGATCGCTTCGCTGCGCATCCAGCCGAACGTCTCCTCGGTCGCCGGGTTCACCTCGGTGACGAGTCCTTCGTGGTCGACGATCACGACACAGTCGAGCGCCGCGCGCAGGATTGCGTCCTTGCGCCCCTCGCTCGTCGCGAGCGCACGCTCGGACCGCTTGCGCGCCGTCACGTCGACCATCAACGCGATCACTCCGACGAGCCGGCCCTGTCCGTCGCGGATCGGGCCGGCCGAGACGTTGACGTCGATCAGCGCTCCGTCGCGGTGGCTGCGACGGAAGTCGAGATCGCGCAGCACCTCGCCGGTCGTCTTGATGCGCTCGAGGTGCCCGAGGAAGAGGTCCTGCTCGCCGTCGGGGACGATGGGGCTGACGCGGCCGATCACCTCTTCGGGCGTCCAGCCGAACATCTCCGTTGCGCCGGCGTTCCACGAGCGCACGCGCCCGTCGAAGTCGAAGTCGACGATCGCAACCGGCGACGCCTCGATCAGCGCGCGCTGGTGCTCGTGCGCCTCCTGGATCAACTCGAACTGCGCTGCCTGCTCGAGCGCCGTCATCGCCTGGTTCGCGAACGCGCGCAGAATGCGCAGGCGCTCCGGCTCGGGGAGCAGCCGGTCCTGCGGGTCGTCCGCCCAGATGTAGCCGACGCGGCCGCGACGGTCGAAGAGGGGCACGAAGAGCCAGTGGTTGCTCCAGGCGTGCGGGCCGCGGCCGTTCAGCTGCGACCGGTAGCCGTGCGCACGCTCGGGCACGAGCTTGGAGGCTTCTTCGCCGGCGAGCAACAGGCACTCCTCGACGAGCTCGCTCGACAGCAGCCGCTCGACCTGCTCGGCCCGCAGCGGCTCGCCGATGTTCTGCCCCGGCTCGAAGCCGGTCTCGGCGACGGTCTCGTAGGTGCCCGCGCTGCGATTCAGCAGCTGCACGGCGACCTTCTCGAAGCCGAGCGCCTCCGAGATCGCCTGCGTCACGTGCTGCAGGAGCTCGTGGGTGTCGTGCGACTCGTTGAGCCGGGCGGAAACGGCCAGCAGGTGCGCGAGCGCCTCACTGTTCGCCTTCGCGCGGCTCGACTCCTGAGCAGCCTGGACCGCGAGCGCCGCGTGCTCGGTGACCGCGACGAGGACGTCGATCTCGTCACCGCTCGGCTTGCGGGCGGAGATCGGCTCGTCGACCGAGAGGATCCCGAGCAGCGTGCCGTCGGCTGCGCGCATCGGGATGAAGAGCGCGTCGTCGGGATGCCACGCGTTCGGGTCGTCGCTGACGGGGATGTCGGGCGTGAACGAGTCGAGGTGACCCGACCAGTCGAACTCGCCGTAGGGGAGGAGGTACGCGCCGCGCTGCAGGAAGCGCGCGTCGAGCAGCGCGTCCCAGTCCGAGACCTGCCGCACCTGGCCGAGCAGCGCTTCGCGCGCCTCGTCGCTGCCGTAGACCGTGGTGACGACGAAGTCGTCCCATTCGCGGCGGTAGAGGTTGATCACGACCGTCCTGAACGCGAGCGAGTCCGACACCGCACGTGCGATCGCCGACAGGAGCTCCGGCAGCTCCTCGCCGGTCCGCACGAGCCGCGTCACCTCGAGCAGGCCGCGCAGCCGGGAGAAAATCGTCGATTGACGCAGATCGAGTGACGCCACCGCCACTACTGATCGGTTGACTTCGGGTTACGCCCCCTCCCCCGATCGGGGGAGCACGAGGCTTGATGTGAAACGCACGCGCACGCAGTTCCACATCAAGCCTCTAGGACAGTGAAATCTCGCTGTCGGCCTGCTCGATCACCAGCGGGTCGTGCGTCGAGCAGACGACCGCCGCGCCGGTGGCGCGGGCGAGGCGACCGAGCAGGATCGCGACGGCGATCGCGTTCGCGCCGTCGAGCCGCGAGGTCGGTTCGTCGGCGAGCAGGAGCGACGGTCCGGGGGCGATCGCGCGCGCGATCGCGACCCGCGCGCGTTCGCCGTGGGAGAGGCGTGAGACGCGCTGCGTCGCGCGCTCGCCGAGCCCCACCGAGTCGAGGGCGGAGAGGGCGGCCAGGCGGCTGCCTTCTTCGCGTCCGCGCAGCGCGAGCGCGAGCTCGACGTTCTCGAGCGCTGAGAGGTGCGGCACGAGCCCGGCCTGCTGGCCGACGTACGCGATGTGCTCGCGGCGAAGGGCCGCGCGCGCGGTGCGGTCGAGCCCCGTCAGGTCGCGGCCGGCGACGTGGATCGTGCCGCCGTCAGGAACCTCGAGCCCTGCGAGCAGGTGCAGCAGCGTCGTCTTGCCCGAGCCGGACGGGCCGGTGACCGCGTGCAGCCGCCCGCCGGTGAACGAGAGGTCGAGACCCGCGAGGACCGTCGTCGAGCCGTAGCTCTTCGCCAGCCGCTCGGCCGAGACGACGACCGGCCCGGGCGGCGCAGCAGCCTCGACGAGCTCGGGCGCCGGCGCGACACCCGGCTGCGGGTCGCCGGCCGGCGCGACGACGACCGCGCCGTCCTCGAAGCGGGCGACGGCCTTCGTCGCGATCCCCGCGCGCAGCAGAAGCTCCTCGGGCAGCCGCAGCCAGCCGCCACGGCCGACGACGATCGTGTCGCTCTCGTCGTCGTCACGCGACCACTCCTCGGAGACGCGCCCGTCTCTGATGCGCACGATCCGGTCGGCGACCCGCGCCGACTCCGGGTCGTGGCTGACGATCACGGTCGTGCAGCGATGCTCGCGCACGAGCTCCGAGAGCATGTCGTACACCTGGTCGGCGGTCGCGCCGTCGAGCTCGCCGGTCGGCTCGTCGGCGAGGAAGATCTTCGGCCGGTGAGCGAGCGCGGCGCAGAGCGCGACGCGCTGTTGCTCGCCGCCCGAGAGCTCGGTCGCGTGGCGCGAGCGCTTCTCTGCGAGGCCGACCCGCTCGAGCAGCTCGTCGGCCCGCCGCAGGCGCTCGCGCGGCGCGGTGCCGCGCAGGCCGAGCTGCAATGCGACGAGCTCGCGCGCGCTCAGCTCGGGCGCGAGCGCACGCGCATAGTGCTGATCCGCGTAGCCGAGGAGGGTCGAGCGGTACGTCGACAGGCGCCGCGCGGGCAGCTTGCCGAGGTCCTCGCCGTGCACGCGCACGACGCCCGCCGACGGACGTTCGAGACCGGCCAACAGCCGCAGCAGCGTCGACTTGCCGGAGCCGCTCGGGCCGAGCACCGTCAGTACCTCGCCCTCCGCGACGGTCAGTGACAACCCTTGCAGCGCTGCGGCGTCACCCTCGGGCGTCGAGTGGACACGGAACACGTCCTTCAGCTCGATCGCGTTCATGCGGCCGCCTCCGAGGCGCGGGCCGGTGACGCGCCGCGTGTCGTCGTCGCGAGGGCGACGAGCAGCACTGCGAGCGCGACGTAGGCGACGGCCGCGGCGGCGAGGAGCGGCAGATCGAGCGTCAGCCGCAGCGGCGGCTCCGACTCCGCGGCGCCCGCGGTCACCGAGACGAGCGAGATCACGAGCGCCGACAGGATCGTGCCGAGTAGCAGCCCGCCGAGAATCCCGAACACGGCGACGAGCAACGCGCGCAGTCGCAGGTGCGCGCGGACGGTCGACGGCGCGGCGCCCTGCGCTTCGAGGTCGAACAGCTCGCCTCGGTCGTCCCGCACGTCGCCGACGACGGCCAACAGCAGCCCGAGGAGCGCCAGCAGCAGCGCCACCGCCGCCGTGCCCGCGAGGGTGAAGAGCGCCCCGCGCGCGAGCGGATCGGCCTGCAGCCGCGAGAGCGTCTCCGCTTGCGACTGCACCTGCAGCTCGTTGAACGGCGCGCGCCCGAGCGCGGCCGCGGTCGCAGCCTGCTGCTCGTTCGGCACCGTCAACCAGAGCTCGTCCGTCGTGCCGAGACCACCGGAGCGCGTGTCGAGGATTGTCGCCGCCGTCTGGCGGTCGGCGACGACCGCGTCGCCCACGACGGACGGGAAGCGGTCGACCGTGCCGACGATGCGCGCCGCGATCTGCTCGCCCTCGATCTCGAGCGGGATGATGCCGCGCGGCCCCGCCGCTGCGACGACGCCCGGCGTCGCGAGGACGCGCAGCGCGATGCCGTCGGTCGGCTGGACGGGCCGGAACGTGCCGACCCGGTCGGTCGTCAGGACGAAGCCGAGCCGCGCCGGGGCGCCGCCGACGCCGCCCGTCCCGGTCCAGCGCGTGAACGCGTGCGGCACGAGGCGCCCGTCGACGCGGGGCCGCCCGAACGAGAGGATGCCCTTCGCCGACGGCTGGATGCCGGTGCCGGCGTTCGCCGTGATGCGGCCGTTGTTCAACACGTCGAACTGCAGCTGCGCGAGCGTCGCGTTGTCGAAGGGAATCCGTCCGCGCAGCGTGACGGTGCGCGCGCCGTTCGTGTGGCCGATGCCGACGGCTTGAAAGTCGCCGAGGGGCGAGCGGAAGATCGCGCGCACGCCGATGTCGTCGCCGGTCACCGACACCGGCAGCGAGAACCGGCGCCCGGGCGGGAGTGACGTCGTGCGCAGGCCCGACGGCCGCGTCGGTGTCAACGACGACGCGAGCGACGGGAGCGAACGCTGTGCGAAGTCCGGCCGCCAGCCGTCGATGCCCGCGAGCGAGCCGGAGGGCAGGCCGAGGAACGTGAACGTCGTCCCTGACGGGACGTTCCCCGTCAGCCGCAGCGCCTGCATCGGCGTCGTCGGATAGCGCGAGAGCCTCGCGCCGTGCAGGACGGGGACGAGCTGGTCGAAGTCCTCCGAGAGCAGGAACGACGCCGGCACCGCGTAGCGCGCCTCGTCGCGCTGCCCCGTGAGCAGCGTCGACCGGTAGGAGACGGCGAAGAGCGCGAGCCCGAGGCTCGCGACGAGGAAGGTGGAGGCGATCGCCGCGTGCCCCGGGTTGCGCGCGAGGGAGGCGGCGGCGAGCCGCAGCGCGATCGGCCCGCGCCGCCCGAGCCGGCCGATCCCGCGCAGCGCCGGCACCAGCAGTCGCGCCGCGACGACCGCGGCGGCGAAGACGATCAGCGCCGGCACGAGCAGGAGGAACGTGCTCGTGCCGCCGCTCTGCGACAGCGCCTGCGCGTCGACCGACCCGCGCGCCCAGCCGGTGAGCACGACCGCGACGGCGCCGATTGCTGCGGCGTCGAGCGGGGTGAAGGCGAGCCGTCCGAACTGCACCGGTCTCGACCGCACGGTCACATAGAGGAGCGTCCCCGCGGCCGCGGCGAGGCAGAGGGCGGCGAGCAGCCCGCGGCCGGAGAGCAGGCCGTGCTGGATCACGGCCCGGGCAGGGGAGCCCGCTTCGCCCGCGACCGCCGCGGCGATCGCGCCGCCCGCGACCCAGCCGACGATCGTCCCGACCGTCGCGAGCGCGACCGACTCGGCGAGCGTGTGCAGCTCGACCTGCCAGCGCCGCGCGCCGAACCAGATCAGGCGCCGCCGCGCGTCCGTGACGTCGCGCCGGAGCGCACCGGCGGCGAGGATCGTGAACGCGAGCAGCAGGCACGCCCCTTCGCCGCCGAGCAGCAGCAACCGTCGCGCGGCGGCGTCGGACGCCGTCGTCGCAGCTGCCAGCTGAACGGTGGGAGCGGTGACCTGGAACTCGCCCGCGGCATTCGACTCGACCTGCGCCGACAGCCGCTGCACCTTGCGTCCGAACTCGCCGATCGACCACGGGTGCACGTCGGCGCCGCGGACGTCGACCACCCAGGCATACGCGCGATAGAAGGTCTGTAGCTCGCGCGTTGCGGAGAGACCCTGGACGCCGTTCGCGATCACGACCGGAGACGGCTGCGGCGTGTGGTAGCGGACGGCGCGGGCGACCTGCTCGCGTCGGCGGCGTCGGCAGCACGAACGGCCCGATCGGCGCGTCGGGCCGGAGCGACGCGCGTCCGACCTCGATCAGCCGCAGCGCCGGCGTCGACGGAATCGGCCCACGGCCTTCGAGCCGCAGCACCTCGCAGTGCTGCGGGACGCAGATGCGCGGCAGGCGACCCGACGTGATGCGCACGAACCGTCCGAGGTCGTCGGCCGCACGCAGGTTGACCAGGCGACCCTGGACCGACGCCTCGCGGAAGAGCATCGCGCGCGCGGGCTCCTGCCCGGTCACCGAGCGGATGCGCGGCGCGACGAAGCGGTCGTGCTGCGCGAAGCTGTCGACCGCACCGCTCCACGCGACCTGCACGACGCGGTCCGCCGGTGCGAGCTGTGCGGTCGACTCCGCGAGCGCGCGGTCCTGCATCACGAGGCGGCCGGCAAGCACTGCGGCGAGCACGGCAGCGCCGGCGACGACGCCGACGGCAACGAGGAGCGCACGCTCGCCGCCCGCGCCGAGCCGCGCCGCGACGAGGCGAAGCGGGAACGCGAGCCGGCGCAGCGTCGTCACGTGACGGCCGTCAGCCGGGGCGCGGTCGTCAGCTCGGCACACACCGCCTGCGCCGCCTCGACGAACGCGCGCGCCGCTGCCGAGTGATGCCGGTCGCGGTGTCGCACGAGCGCGAGCACGCGCGGCGGAATGCCCGGCAGGTCGCGCATCACGGTCAGCTTGTCCGACGGGTCGACGGCGAGCGCCGGCAGCACCGCCGCGCCGACCCCCGCGCCGACGAGCGCCTGGATCGTCGCGTTGACGTCGGATCGGAACGCGAACTCGGGCTCGATCCCACGCGCACGCAGCTGTGCCTCGACGCGCGCGAGCCCGCGGCACTCGGTGTGCCCGATCAGCGGCGTCTCGGCGAGGTCGGCGAGGGATGACGTCGGCGCGTCGCGCCGGACGACGAGCACGTACGGGTCGCTCATCAGCTCGAACGCCTCGAACGGCCCGGGCGGCAGCGGCAGCTCGACGAAGCTCAGGTCGACGTCGCCGCGCTCGACCGCGTCATAGAGCGGGAGGTCGGCGGCCGCCTCGACGGGACGCAGCGTGACGTCCGGCCAGTCGACCGCATACCGCCGCATCAGGGCCGGGAGGATGCGCACGCCGACCGATTGCGTGATGCCGACGCGCAACGCGCCCGACTGCCCGGCGGCGAGCGCCGCGACGTCGGCCTGGGCCGCCTTCAGACGGGCGAGGATCGCGTCGGAGTGCTGCAGGACGAGCTCGCCCGCCTCGGTCAGCTCGACGCGAACGCCGCCGCGCGAGCGCTCGACGAGCCGCTGGCCGACCGCGCGCTCGAGCGCCGCGATCTGCTGGCTGATCGCCGACTGGACGTAGCCGAGGCTCGTCGCGGCACGCCGGAAGGACCCCTCGCGGGCGACCGCCTCGAGCGCCGCCAGGTGGCGCAGCTCGATCCCGAGCCACTGATCGTTCGCCATGATCCACTTCAGAGAATAGATCGCCCAGCCTGATTCTGCAGGCTTCATCTAGGCTCGCCGCGTGAGTCGAGGGCATCGCGCGCGGGCGGCCATGGGCGGGTTCGCCCTCGCCGCATCCGCAGGCTGGAACCTCGCAAACGTCGGCGCGGTTGCCGGCCGTACCTCGGCCGCGTACGGCGTCGGCCTGGCGGTCGTCGGCCTCTTCACGACCGCGCTCGTGCTCACCCACGCCGCCATGCAGATCCCCGCCGGCCGGCTCTGCGACCGCTTCGGAGCCCGTCTCGTCGGCGCCGCCGGGCTCGTGCTGATCGGGCTCTCGTCGCTCGCCGGGCTCGCCTGGCGCGAGGCGTGGTTCGCCATCGGGATCCGCCTCGTCACCGGCATCGGCCTCGCCGCCGCGTTCGTCGGCGGCGCCGACTACGTGCGTGCGACGCTCGCCTCACCGGTCGCGCAGGGCTTCTACGGCGCCACGTCGATGGCGGCGGGCGGCCTCGCCCTCGCGCTCGTGCCGCTGTGGCCCGGCTGGCGCGCGCCGTTCGTCACCTCGGCGATCGTCGCGGCCGTCGGGCTCGTCCTCGTCCTCCTCGCGCCGGCGGACGAGCGGCAGCCCGGTGCCGCGCAGGCGGCGCGCACCTTCGACCGGCGACTGCTGCCGCTGGGCGTCATGCATGCCGCGTCGTTCGGGCTCTCCGTGGTGCTCGGCAACTGGGTCGCGACGCTGCTGCAGCGCGGCGGCCACGAATCGGCGCACGTCGCAGGGCTCGTCGGCGGGCTCGTGCTGTTTCTCGGCGTCGTGTCGCGGCCGGCCGGCGGCCGGCTGCTCGAGCGGCCCCGCGTGGTGCAGATCAGCTTCGTCGTCGGCGGCTTCGCGATCGGCCTGCTCGCGATCGCGCGACCGCTGCCGCTCGCGATCATCGCTGCGGCGATCGTCGGCCTTGCTGCGGGCGTGCCGTTCGCAGCGGCGTTCGCAGGCGCGCAGCGGCTGCGGCCGGATGCGCCGGCGGCGGCTGTCGGGACGGTCAACCTCGCGGCGACGATCGTCATCCTCGTCGGCACCCCGCTCGTCGGCCTCTCGTTCTCGCTGCCCGGCGACGGGCGGATCGGGTTCCTCGTCTGCGGCGTGCTCTTCGCGGCGGCCGCCTTCGCGGTCCGGGCCCCGAAGGGACGTGTCTCAGGGACTGTCCCCGGGACATGTCCCAGGGACAGTCCCCGGGACCTGGCGGTTGCGGACGAGAGCGCGCCGGGTTAGACGAGCCGGCGGTCGCCGGTGATGCGGCGGACTTCCTCGAGCGTCGTCACGCCGGCGAGCGAGAGGCGGACGCCGTCCTCGCGGAGCGTGCGCATGCCCGCGGCGACGGCGGCCTCGAAGACCTCGTCGGTCGAGCCGTCCATCAGCACGCGGCCGAGGCCGTGCACCGGCATCAGCTCGTAGAGCGCGACGCGGCCGGAGTAACCCGTCATCCCGCACTGCAGGCAGCCCTCCGCGCGGTAGAGCGTCGGGTTCGAGCCGGCCGAGATCAGATTCATCGACTGCACCTGCTCCTGTGTCGGCTCGTACGGCTGGCGGCAGTGCTGGCAGATGCGCCGGGCGAGGCGCTGCGAGACGATGCAGTTGATCGAGCCGGAGAGCAGGTCGGGGTCGACCTCGAGCACGCGCAGGCGCGCGATCGCGCCGGCGGCATCGTTCGTGTGCAGTGTCGTCAGCACGAGGTGGCCCGTCATCGCCGCCTGGATCGCGATCTTCGCCGTCTCGGCGTCGCGGATCTCGCCGACGAGGATCACGTCGGGGTCGGCGCGCAGGATCGTGCGCAGCCCGCGCTCGAACGTCAGGCCGATGCGCGCGTGCACCTCGGTCTGCATGACGCCGGGCAGCTGATACTCGACGGGATCCTCGATCGTCGCGATCGAGCGCATGCCGTCGTTCAGCCGGTCGAGGGCGGCGTAGAGCGTGGTGGTCTTGCCGGAGCCGGTCGGGCCGCAGGTCAGCACGGCGCCGTACGGCTGGGAGATGGCGCCCATGAAGATGGACTCCATCTCGGCGCTCATGCCGAGCGACGGCAGCTCCATCTTCGCCTCGCGCTGGAGCAGGCGCAGCACGATCTGCTCGCCGTGCTTCGTCGGCAGGATCGCCGCGCGCACGTCGACCGGCGCGCCGCCGATGTAGACGACGAACGATCCGTCCTGCGGCATGCGCTTCTCCGCGATGTCGAGCTGCGCCATCACCTTGATGCGGGCGGCGAGCGCGTTCTGCGAGCGCTTGTCGATCGGCGCGTCGTCGCGCATGACGCCGTCGACGCGGAAGCGGACGAGGACGTCACGCGCCTGCGGATCGATGTGCAGGTCGGAAGAGCCTTGGTTGACCGCGCGCCCGATCAGCGTGTTGACCATGTCGAGTGCGTTTTCCGCTGCAGCGGCGTCGTCGAGGAACAGCTCCTCCGGCGGCGCGTCGGTGACGGAGAGCGTCAGGCGGTAGGTGCGGTTGATCGTCGAGGCCAGCGCGTCGGCATCGGCGACGGCGAGCCGGCAGTTCATGCCGAGCGCGAGGCGCAGCTCGTCCTGCGTTTGCAGGTTGGTCGGGTCGGCGACCGCGACCTGGACGAGGTCGTCGCCGAGGCGCTGCACGGGGAGCGCCTGGTGCTGATGCGCGAAGTTCTCCTTGACGAGCGAGGCGAGGTGCGTGTCGACGGCGACCTGCGTCAGGTCGACGAAGTCGAGCCCGTACTGCGCTGCGAGCGCCGCAGCGACCGCCTTCGAGGTCGTCCACCGCTTCTCGACGAGGATCTCGCCGAGGCGCTTGCGCAGCAGCGGCTGCAGCTCGAGGGCCTGGTCGACGTGCTCCTGGGTGGCGGCGCCGTCGCGGACGAGCAGCTCGCCGAGCCGGAGGGCCGGAGACTGGCTGGGGATGGATGCGGCTTCCATGCCGTCCCTATCGGCGCGAGAGGCCGAAAGCTTCACCCCGAGGTCGCGGATCGCTTACAGCTTGCTGGCAGGATCCTGGCCGTGAGAGGGGTCCTGGCGCTTGCGCTCGTCGCTCTGTCGGCCGCATGCGCCGCAGGAGCGACGGCCGCCCCCGGGCTGAAGCTCGGCATCACCGACAGCGGCAACGCCTACTTCTCGCCGCCGGCGTCCTTCTATCCCGACCTCGGCCGGCTGCACGCCAAGGTGCTGCGCGTCCACCTGAACTGGGGCGGCAAGCTCGGCGTCGCGACACGCCGCCCGGTCGACGGCGCCGATCCGAGCGACCCGGCGTACAACTGGAGCCGCTACGACGAGATCGTCCTGCGTGCAGCCGACCAGCACGTGCAGGTTCTCTTCACGATCTTCGGCTCGCCGGCCTGGACGAACGGCGGGCAGCTGCCGACGCGCGCGCCGCATCGCGCCGCCGACCTCGTCGACTTCTCGTTCGCCGCCGCGCAGCGCTACGGCGGTGAGTTCATGCGCGACGACGGGACCGTGCTGCCGCGGGTGCGCTACTGGACGGCGTGGAACGAGCCCAACCTGACGATCGGCCTCGTGCCGCAGTGGAAGCGCGTCGGCAAGCACTGGGTGATCCAGAGCGCGATCGACTACGCGCGCATCTGCAACGCGGTTGTCGACGGCGTGCGCGGCACGTTGATCCCCGGCGAGAAGATCGCCTGCGGCGACACCGGTCCCCGAGGCAACAACGCACCGCTCAGCGAACGGCCGACGACCTCGCCGATCGCGTTTCTCCGGGCGATGAAGCGCGCCGGCGCCGCCGGCTTCGACGCCTACGCTCACCATCCGTATCCGAGCGGCCCATCGGAGACGCCGACGACGCGACCGACCGGCTCGACGGCGGTCACCTTCGGCAACCTCGACACGCTCGTCTCCGAGGTGACCAGGCTCTACGGCCACAAGGAGATCTGGCTGGACGAGTACGGCTACCAGACGAATCCGCCCGACGACGATCTCGGCGTCACCCCGGCAAAGCAGGCGCGCTTCCTGACGCAGTCGGTGGCGCTCGCCCGCAAGAACCCTCGCGTGACGATGCTGCTCTGGTTCCTCGTGCGCGACGAGCACCGCCTGATCGGCTGGCAGTCGGGGCTCGAGACCTGGGACGGCAAGCGCAAGCCCGCGTTCGCCGCCTTCCAGCGCGCGGCGAAGTAGTCACGTCTAGCTCACGCCGAGGAGCTGCGCGAGCAGCGCCTTCTGCACGTGCAGGCGGTTCTCCGCCTCGTCCCAGATCGCCGACCGGTCGCCGTAGAGCACGTCCGCGGTGATCTCCTCGCCGGGATGCGCCGGCAGGCAGTGCATGACGAATGCGTCGTCGGACGCGTGCGCGAGCAGGGCGGCGTCGAGCCGGTAGTCCTCGAGGTCGCGCACCCGCTGGTCGTGCTCCGCCTCCTGGCCCATGCTCACCCAGGTGTCGGTGACGATCACGTCTGCGGCGCGCACCGCTTCGCGCGGATCGCGCACGAGCTGCACGTCCACCGCAGGCTCGTAACCCTCCGGGCACGCGGCGACCACCTCGTAGCCGAGCAGCAGCCCGAGGCGCGCGAGCGAGGTGCAGACGTTCGAGCCGTCACCGACCCACGCGACCCGCACGCCTGCGAGTGAGCCGAGGCGGTCGCGCATCGTCAGCGCGTCTGCGAGTGCCTGGCACGGGTGCTCCTCGGCCGTCAGCGCGTTGATCACCGGGATCGACGCCCAGTGCGCCCACTCCTCGAGCTCCTCGTGCGAGTGGACGCGCACGGCCAGCGCGTCGAGATACTTCGAGAGCGCCCGCGCCGTGTCCGGCAGCGACTCGCCGCGCGAGAGCTGCAGCTCCTCCGGCGCCAGGTGGACCGCAGCGCCGCCGAGCTGCGCCATCCCTGCCGAGAACGAGACCCGCGTGCGCGTCGAGTGCTTCGCGAAGTAGAGGCCGAGCGTCGCACCGGGCAGGAGCGGCTGCTTCGGGTTGCGGCGGAGCTCGACGGCGTGGTCGAGGATCGCCTCCGCCTCGGCAGGGACGAGATCCGAGATGCGCAGGAAGTCGCGGCCCGCGAGGGAGACTTCGAGCGGCGTCGTCATGACCAGCGCTCCTGCGCCGCGCGGACCGCGGCCGCCACGTCGCCGAGGCGCTCGCCCGCAGGCGGCGCTTCGAACGACCCGGCACGCACCTGGGCGGCGACCTGCTCGTGCGCGTCGCGGAACGGCACGCCGTCGGCGACGAGCGCTTCCGCCGCGTCCGTGGCGCGCAGCAACGGGTCGGCGGTCGCGGCAGCCAGCCGGCCGTGCACGAAGGTCAGGCCGGAGACGAGCACCGTCAGCGCCCCGAGCGCGCCGCCGGTATCCCGGCGCGCGGCGAAGACCGGCGGCTTGTCCTCCTGCAGGTCGCGGTCGTAGGCGAGCGGCAGCGACTTGACGGTCGCGAGCAGCCCGGTCAGCCGGCCGATCGCCGTCCCCGCCTTCCCGCGTGCAAGCTCGGCCACGTCGGGGTTCAGCTTCTGGGGCATGATCGACGAGCCGGTCGCGGCCTCCTCCGGCAGGCGCGCGAAGCCGAACTCCGACGACGTCCAGAGCACGAGCTCCTCGCCGATGCGCGAGAGATGCGTGAACAGCGTCGCGACGGCGTACAGGTAGTCGAGCGCGAAGTCGCGGTCGCCGACAGCGTCGATCGAGTTGCGCATCGCGTTCGGCGGCGCCGGCAGCGGCAGCGTCGAGCCTGCGAGCGCGCCGGCTCCGAGCGGCGACGGCGTCGCCTGCGACTGCGCGAACGCGAAGCGCGCGCGGTCGCGCTCGAGCATCTCGACCCAGGCGAGCAGGTGATGGCCGAGCGTCACCGGCTGCGCGCGCTGAAGGTGCGTGTAGCCCGGCATCGGCGTCGTCGCCTCGTCCGCCGCCCGCGCCAGCAGCGCCTGCGCGAAGCGGACGAGCGCGGCATCCGCCTCGCGGCACGCGTCGACGACGTAGAGGCGGAACGCCGCGGCGACCTGGTCGTTGCGCGAGCGGCCGGCGTGGATCTTGCGCCCGACGTCGCCGAGCTGGCGCTCGATCGACGAATGCACGTCCTCGTCCGCGGGGTCGATCGTCTCGATCGCCGCGAGCTTCTCGGCCACCTCGGCGAGCTCCGCATCGTCGAGGATCCCGGCCTCGTGCAGGCGGCCCGCGTGCAGCAGCGTCGCCTGCAGGTCGTAGGGCAGCAGCTCGGCGTCGTCGGCGCGCAGGAAGGCCCACACCTCCGGCGCGAGGCCCGTCGCGACGCGTCCGGCCCAGAGCGTCAGATCGACCACCCGAGTTGCGCGAGCATCGCCCGCGAGTCGTGGATGTCGTTGATCTGCACGGCGAGCTGGCCGATCCGGTCGGCCGCGGTGAAGGCGGTCGCGCTCCGCTCCATGCTCAGCCGTTCCGGGTCGTAGGTGAGCGCGTCGCCGCGCGTGTCGAGGATCGTGTAGTCGTCACCGCGCCGCAGCTCGATCGTCACCGCTCCGTTGACCGCGGACGCGACCCAGCGCTGCAGCGCATCGCGCAGCATCAGAGCCTGCACGTCGAACCAGCGGCCCTCGTAGAGCAGGCGGCCGAGCCGCCTGCCTTCCTCGGCGTAGCGCTCGATCGTGCCCTCGTTGTGGATCGCGGTCAGCAGGCGCTCGTACGCGATGTGCAGCAGCGCCATCCCGGGCGCCTCGTAGATGCCGCGGCTCTTCGCCTCGATGACGCGGTTCTCGATCTGATCCGACATCCCGAGCCCGTGCCGGCCGCCGATCTCGTTCGCGGCGAGCACCAGCTCGACGGGATCGTCGATCGCGCGACCGCCGATCGAGACGGGCAGACCGCCCGCGAACTCGATCGTCACCTCCTCGGGCTCGATCGCGACCTCGGGGTCCCAGTGTGCGACGCCCATGATCGGCGCCACGATCTTCATCGACGTCTCGAGCAGCTCGAGATCCTTGGCCTCATGCGTCGCCCCGAGCATGTTTGCGTCGGTCGAGTACGCCTTGTCGACGGACGCCGTATGGGGCAGGCCGCGCTCGAGCAGCCACTCGCTCATCTCGCGACGCCCGCCGAGCTCTTCGACGAACGCGCTGTCGAGCCACGGCTTGTAGATCCGCAGGTGCTCGTTGACGAGCAGCCCGTAGCGGTAGAAGCGCTGGATGTCGTTGCCCTTGTACGTCGAGCCGTCGCCCCAGATGTCGACGCCGTGCTCGGCCATCGCCTGCACGAGCTTCGTCCCGGTGACGGCGCGCCCGAGCGGCGTCGTGTTGAAGTAGCGGCGGCCCGCCGTCTGGATGTGGAAGGCGCCGCACTGCAGCGCGGTCAGCCCTTCGCGCGCGAGCGCCTGCTTGCAGTCGACGAGCACCGCGTCCTCGGCGCCGAAGGCGAGCGCCTTCGCGGGCACGGCGGCGATGTCCGGCTCGTCGTACTGGCCGAGGTCGGCGGTGAACGCATACGGCACCGCGCCGTGCTCGCGCATCCACGCGAGCGCGCAGCTCGTGTCGAGCCCGCCCGAGAACGCGATCCCGACCCGCTCGCCGACGGGCAGCGAGCCGAGAATGACGCCTGCCTTCTCCGTCACGCTCACAGGAGGCTCCGCAGCTCGGCCGAGAGCTCGGCGGGCGTGACGCCGTCGCGGCAGGCGACGAAGACGGTGTTGTCGCCCGCGATCGTGCCGGCGACCTCGTGCAGGTTGGCGACGTCGATCGCGTCGGCGAGCGCGGCGGCGAAGCCACGCGGCGTCTTGATCACGAGCATCGTCCCGGATGCGAGCGACTCGCCCATCCAGCGCCGCAGCGCCGCTGCGAGCTCTTCGATGCGGTCGAGGTCGGCCGAGCCGGGCAACGCGTAGACCAGGCGGCCCTCCTGGTTGCGCACCTTGACGAGACCGAGCTGCGTGATGTCCCGCGAGACGGTTGCCTGCACGGCGTCGATCCCGTTCGCGCGCAGCGCTTCGGCGACCTCGGCCTGTGTCGAGAGCGGCTGTTGCTGCACGAGACGGAGGATCGTTCCCTGGCGCTCGAACTTCGTCGTCACGTCAGCACCTCTTTCAGGAGTTGGAGGCCGAGCTCGGCTTCGTCGGCGCTCAGAGTCAGCGGAGGAGTCAGGCGAAGGGTGTTCTCACCGGCGCTGCCGAGCACGAGGCCGTGCTCGAGCGCCGCGGTGACGACGGGTGCGGCCGGGCGGTCGAGCTCGACGGCGAGCAGGAGCCCGAGCCCGCGCACCGAGCCGAACGCCGCCAGGCCCGCGCGGAGTTGCGCGGAGACCTCGCGCACGTGAGCGAGCAGCGCGTCGTCGATCGTGTCGACGACGGCGCACGCGGCTGCGCACGCGACGGGGTTGCCGCCGAAGGTCGACGCGTGGTCGCCGGGGGCGAAGCCGGTTGGTGCGCTGTCGGCGACGAGCAGTGCGCCGATCGGCAGCCCGTTCGCGAGCCCCTTCGCGAGCGTGACAGCGTCCGGCCGAACGCCGTAGGTCTGCCAGGCGAAGAAGGCGCCGCTGCGCCCGACGCCGGTCTGCACCTCGTCGAGGATCAGCAGCGCGCCGTTGGCGTCCGCGAGCGCGCGCGCCTCGGCGAGCGTCTCGGGGGCGAGTGGATGCACGCCGCCCTCTCCCTGCACGGGCTCGAGCAGGATGGCCGCGGTGTCGGCGCCGACGTGCTCGGCCAGCGTCTCGGGGGTCGCGAAGCGAGCGCCGGGGACGAGCGGCCCGAACCCGGAGCGCTTCGCCGGCTGGCCCGTGACCGACAGCGCGCCGAGGGTGCGCCCGTGGAAGGAGCCGTCGAGCGTCACGACCTCGTCGCGCCCGGTTGCCTTGCGCGCCCACTTGAGCGCAGCTTCGACCGACTCGGCGCCCGAGTTGCAGAAGAACGCCTGCGCACCGCCGAAGCGGTCGGAGAGGCGCGACGCGAGGGACTGCATCGGCTCGGTCCAGTAGAGGTTCGAGACGTGCCACAGCTTGTCGAGCTGCTCGTGCGCCGCGGCGAGCGGCGCGGGGTGGCCGTGCCCGAGGCCGACGACCGCGATGCCGGCGAAGAGGTCGAGGTAGCGCTTGCCGTCGGCGTCGACGAGCCAGGCGCCGTCGCCCGACGTGAACGTGACGTCGAGGCGCGCGTAGGTCGGCAGCACCTTCGACTCGGTCAGGGCCTGGGTCATGCGATCACCGCGGTGCGGCCGATCGTCGCGGTGATGCCGCTCGCGGCGGCGAGCGTCGCGGCACGCAGCTTCGGCACGATGCCGCCTTCGAACGCGCCCGCGGCGAGCATGCGGTTCGCCTCGCGCACGTCGATCGCGTCGACCACCTCGTCGTCGACGTAGAGGCCCGCGACATCTGTCAGGAAGACGAGGCTCTTCGCGCCGACGCCGAGTGCGAGCGCCGCCGCGGCGTCGTCGGCGTTGACGTTCAACGGCCCGACCGCGAGCGGTGCGACGACCGGGACCTTGCCGTCGGCGAGTGCGTCGAGCAGCTTCTTCGGGCGGCAGGGGAGCGGATCGCCGACCTGGCCGAGCGGCGGCACCGGCACTGCCAGCAGCCCGTCGCGGTGGCCGAGGATCGACACGGCCCGCGCCCCGATCGCAGCGCAGAGAGAGGCGTTGACGTCCTCCATCGACTCGCGCACGACCTCGAGCGCCGCGCGCGACGTGCGCCGCCGTCCTTGCACGAACTCGACCTTGATGCCGCGCCGCGTCATCTCGGTCGTGATCTGCGGGCCGGCACCGTGCACGACGATCACCTCGTGACCCTCCTCGGCGAGCCCGAGGATGCGACTCGCCGACTCGCCTGCGACTGCGCCGCCGACCTTGACGATCAGCCGGCTCACGAGCGGTACTCCGCGTTGATGCGCACGTAGTCGTAGGAGAGGTCGCTCGTCAGGTAGGCAGCGGCGCCGTCGCCGAGGCCGAGATCGAGGTCGATCGTGCAGACCCCGCCGTCGACCGGCGGCTCGACGTGTTGCGGCAGCCCGTCGACGAGCACTGCGGTGCCGTTGTACGAGAGCGAGACGCGGGTCGCATCGACCTGGGCGTAGCCGCCGTTGAACGGCGCGCTGCCTGCCGCCATCAGCACACGGCCCCAGTTCGCGTCGCGGCCGAAGAGCGCCGTCTTGACGAGCGGCGAGGTCGCGATGCGCTGTGCGATCGCCTTCGCCTCGCCGTCGCTTGCGGCGCCGGCGACGTTGATCTCGGCGAGCAGCGTCGCGCCTTCGCCGTCGGCGACGATCTGTGACGACAGGTCACGGCAGACGGTGCGCAGCGCGAGTGCGAACGCCTCGTCGCTCGCAGGCGTCCGCTCGACCTGCGCGACGCCGGAGGAGAGCAGCACGACCGCGTCGTTCGTCGAGCACTCGCCGTCGACCGTGATCGCGTTGAAGCTCGACTCGACCGCGGGGCGGAGGAACGCGATCGCGTCGCCCGGCTCGAGCGGATAGTCGGTCGTGACGACCGCGAGCATCGTCGCGAGGTTCGGGTGGATCATCCCGGAGCCCTTGGCCATGCCACCGACGGTGAAGCCGGTCGCCGTGCGCGACGGCCGTCTTCGTCTTCGTGTCGGTGGTGAGAATCGCCTCCGCCGCATCGCCGCCGCCGTCTGTCGAGAGCGCAGCGGTCGCGGTGACGAGGCCCTTCTGGATCCGCTCGAGCGGCAGCGGCGCACCGATCACGCCGGTCGAGAGCACGAGCACCTGCTCCGGCACGAGCCCGAGCAGCGCAGCGGCGCTCGCGGCAGTCGCGGCGGCGTCGGCGTCGCCCTGGGCGCCGGTCGCGGCGTTCGCGACGCCCGAGTTGATCACGACCGCCTGCGGCTGCGTGATTGCGAGGTGGCGCTTCGACACGGTGACCGGCGCAGCCTGGACGCGGTTCTGCGTCCACATCGCGGCGCCCGTCGCGGGCGCCACTGACGCGCACGAGCGCGAGGTCCTTCTGCTCGCGCCTGATCCCGGCGTGCACGCCCGAGGCGACGAAGCCGGCGGCTGCGGTGACGCTCATACCAGCACCCCCTGCAGGCGCAGCCCGGCCGTCTCGTCGAGCCCGAGCGCGAGGTTCGCATTCTGGACGGCCTGTCCGGCGGCGCCCTTGCCGAGGTTGTCGAGCGCGCAGATGACGATCGTCGTGTCGGTCGCGCCGTCTGCGAAGACGCCGAGCTCGGCCGTGTCGGTGCCCTGGACGCGCGCGAGCTCGGGCGAGACACCTTCGGGGAGCATCCGCACGACGTCGCTCGTCGCGTATGCCTCCTCGAGCAGCGCGCGGACGTCGGCGTCCGTCTGCACGTAACAGGTGGCGAGCAGCCCGCGGCGCACGGGGAGCAGGTGCGGCACGAAGCAGACCGGGAAGCCGAGCTGCTGCGCGATCTCCGGCGCGTGCCGGTGGGCGCCGACCGCGTACGGCGCGAAGTTCTCGAGCACGGAGCCCGCGTGCGATGACGCCTTCAGCGAGCGTCCGGCGCCGGAGACGCCGGACTTCGCGTCGATCACGGCGCTCGTCAGCTCGCCCGCGAGCGGCGCCAGCGCGAGCAGCGCGGCCGTCGCGTAGCAGCCGGGGTTCGCGATCAGCGGGCCGGGCGCGTCGAAGAGCTCGGGCAGCCCGTAGTCCCAGGCGCCCGGTGCGACGCCGTACCAGGACGCAGCGAGCGCGCTGTCCTGCAGGCGGTGCGCACCGGAGAGGTCGATCACGACCGTGTCGGCCGGCGGCGCGAACGCCGCCGCGTCGGCGTGGTCGAGGCAGAGGAAGAGCACGTCCGCGCCGCTCGCGGCCGCCTCGCTGTTCGGGACGAAGGCGGGCAGGTCGCCGTCGAGGCGCGGGTCGAGTGCGGTCGCCGGCTGCCCCGCGAGCGAGTCGGAGCCGAGCGCGACCGCCTCGAGCGAGGGGTGCGAGAGCAGCCGGTCGAGGGTCTCCTGACCGGCGTAGCCGGCCGTGCCGATGATCGCTGCCGAAGCCATCCTGCTGAAAACTATACAGGCAAACGAAAATTATGCAGTACGGATCGTGATCTGCGCTCCCGGCCGCAGCCGAGCGAGCAGGGAGACCAGCCGGCCCCGTTCGAGGCTGACGCAGCCGTTCGTCGGCCGCCCGGTGCTGACGTGCAGGAAGATCGCCGAGCCGCGGCCGGGCACGGGGGTGGCTGTGTTGTATTCCACGACCGCGAAGGCCCGGTAGGCGACTCGCTCGCGCCAGAGGGCCTCGCTCCCGCCGCCGAACGGTGGGCTCGAGCCGCAGGCGACGTGCCGGAAGCGGTTGTAGCTCGGCGAGCGGGGATCCTCGTCCCACCAGTCGCCGCAGACGAGCCGGTGGTAGCGGAGTTGCCCGCCGGGGTCGGCACCGACCCCGTAGACCGTCGGCCCGATCCCGTACGTGCCGAGCGGGGTCGTGCCGTCGCCCTCGCGGTGTCGGCTGGAGACGCCGTGGTAGCCGACGTGGCCCGCCCACGGGCCGCCCGCCCTCCGGCCGCACTCGAGCAGCGAGACCGACGCGGTCGTCGACCGGGTCGAAGGCACCGTGACGACGATTCGCTGTGGGCACGCCTGGACGTGCAGCACGAGCGCGAGAGCGAGCGTCAGCATTGCGCCGCCCAGAGTACGCTGGGCTTCCGATGGCCGCGCTGCCGCCGTACCACGCGACGACCGCGCCGGTGACAGCCGCGCAGCTCGGGCCCTCATGGCACGCGGGCTGTCCCGTCGGGCCGTCGCAGCTCCGCCGGCTCTTCGTCTCCTACGTCGGCTTCGACGGGCGGGCGCACCGCGGCGAGCTGATCGTCAACCGCGCCGTCGCGAGCGACGTCGCGCAGGTTTTTCGCGTCCTCTACAACGCGCGCTTCCCCGTGCGCAAGATGCGGCCGGTCTCGGTCTACGGCGCCAACGACTCCCGTTCGACCGCCGCCGACAACACGTCTGCCTTCAACTGCCGCTACGCCGTTGCGCCCGGTCCGAAGCGCTGGTCGGCGCACGCCTACGGCGAGGCGATCGACATCAACACCGTCGAGAACCCGTACATCGAAGGGGGACGCGTCATGCCGCCGGCCGGGAACGCGTATCGCGACCGGTCGCGCTACCGACCCGGGATGGCGGTCGCAGGTGGCGTGCTCGTGCGTGCGTTCGCCTCGGTCGGCTGGAGCTGGGGCGGGCGCTGGGCGGCGACGCCGGACTACCAGCACTTCTCCCGCAGCGGCGGGTAGCCTCTATGGGAGGCCGGGCACAGGCGCCGGTTGCATGTCCTCGAGCCGGTCGACCTCCGCGAGCGACGGGAACACGAAGCGCCAGCAGACGGCCAGCGCGACGGTGAGCGCGCCGCCGACGACGACGGCGGGAACCGCGCCGATCAGTGCCGCCGCTACCCCGGACTCGAACGCGCCGAGCTCGTTCGAGGCGCCGATGAACACTCCCTCGACGGCGTTCACGCGCCCGCGCATGTGGTTCGGCGTCGCGAGGGCGACCATCGTCGAACGGATGTTCATCGAGAACATGTCGACGAAGCCGCTGACGGCGAGCGCGAGCAGCGAGAGCAGGAACGAGCGGGAGAGCCCGAAGACGATCATGCTCCCGCCGAAGGCGCCGACGGTGAGCAACAGGGTGCGGCCGGCGTGGCTCTTCATCGGCCTGCGTGCGAGACGGATCGCACCGATCAGCGCACCGACCGCGACCGCGCTGCGCAGCATGCCGAGGCCGAACGGGCCGACGTGGAGGATCGACTGCGCAAAGAGCGGCAGCAGGGCGACGGCACCGCCGAACAGCACGGCGAAGAGGTCGAGCGAGATCGCGCCGAGGAGGATCGGCGTCCTGCGGATGAATCGGATCCCGGCCAGCACGCCGCCGTGGCTCGCGAGCGCCGCCGACGCCGCCGTGCGCGGTGGCGCGGTCACTCTCACGATCAGCGCCGACGACACGAGCATCAGCACGAACCCGAGCACGTAGACCGATTCAGGCTTGATCGCGAACAGGAGGCCGCCGATCGCCGGGCCGGCGATCGTCGCGGTCTGCCCTGCGATCGACCGCAGCGCGAGCGCCCCGGTCAGCATCTCGACCGGCACGATCTCCGGCACCAGCGAGCGTCCGGCCGGGTTGCCGAGCGCCCCGAGCGAACCGGTGACGACGGCGAGGGCGACGAACGGCCACAACTCGTCGGCGCCGTTGATCGTCACGACGAGGAGCAACGCCATCACCACCGCGTCCGCGATCCCCCAGATCAACACGAGCTTGACCCGCGGCAGCCGGTCGGCGAGCTGGCCGGCAGGGAGCGCGAGGAGCGGCACCGGCAGGAACTCGGCCAGCCCGATCAGGCCGAGGTCGAAGGCCCGGTGATGGATCTCGTACACCTGCCACCCGATCGCGACCGACGCCATCTGCATCGCGAAGCCCGAGCACAGCATCGACGTCCAGAGACGGCGGAAGTCGGTATGCCTGAGCGCGGGCGGAACCACCCGCGCACTCTGCCCTGCCGCCGCTTGGGCGCGTCAGTTGAGGTGCGGAGGCGGGCGCTCCGGGCGCCACGCGCGCAGGCGCTGCGTCAACAGCTTGCGCTGCGCATGGTCGTTCAGAGAGCCGAGAAACGAGACTTCCAGCTCGAGGTCCGACAGCGCGGTCACGACCGTGTCGGGCGTACGCGTCAGATAGAGCAGTAGGCTCTGGAGCTCGTCCTCGTCGTGAGCGTGAATCCGCACGATCGGGTGCCCTTCTCCGTGTTTTCCCCTGCAAACAGCCTAGGTCTCGGCGTTCGCGCGCGCCCCGCCCCTTTTGGGGGTTTTCCCTAACTGAACTCTCAGGTTCTTCCTAGGTTCCGCTTCGGTCGCCCTTGGGCGCGCAGGGAACCCTGGCAGCAGAGAAAATCGATGAGGAGGAACGTTCACATGTCCAAGAAGACCAGCCGCGTCGCCGCGTCGTTCTGTGCCGTGGCGATTGCCGGAGGGGGAGCTGGTGCCGCAGCGGTTGCGTTTACCCACGACTCCTCCTCGAAGACCATCACGGTCGCCGCAGCCGCGTCCAGCGCCTCGAACGTCGCGGCAGGCTCGGCTCTGACGGTCGGCCAGATCGCGAAGGAGTCCTCGCCCGGAGTCGTCGAGATCGATGCGACCTCGACGAATTCCGGCTCCCCGTACCCGGGTAGCGGTGGCTCGAGCTCGTCCGCCGAGGGAACCGGCTTCGTCTACGACCTGAAGGGCGACATCGTCACGAACGACCACGTCGTCGAGGGTGCGAGCTCGATCTCGGTCAAGTTCCCGGACGGCTCGACCTACAAGGCGACCGTCGTCGGCGCCGATCCTTCGAGCGACCTGGCGGTCATCCACGTCAACGCGCCGGCGTCGAAGCTGACGGTCCTGCAGCTCGGCGATTCCAGCACGGTCGCCGTCGGTGACGGCGTCGTCGCGATCGGCAACCCGTTCGGTCTCGACAACACGGTCACGTCCGGCATCGTCAGCGCGCTCAACCGTGAGATCACCGCGCCCGACGAGTCGCCGATCGAGGGCACGATCCAGACGGACGCCGCGATCAACCACGGCAACTCCGGCGGCCCGCTGTTCAACCTCGCCGGCAAGGTGATCGGCATCAACTCGCAGATCCAGAGCGACTCCGGCGGTAACGACGGCGTCGGGTTCGCGATCGCGTCGAACACGGTCAAGTCCGTGGTCACGCAGCTGATCGCGACCGGCAAGGCGCAGCACGCGCTGCTCGGCGTCGGCGTCAAGACCGCGACCGGCGGCGTTGCGGTGACCGACGTTCAGGCCGGCAGCGGTGCCGCCGACGGCGGTGTGAAGACGGGCGACGTCGTGACCTCGGTCGACGGTGTGACCGTCACGAGCGCGCAGCAGCTGCGGGCGATCATCGCCGCGCACAAGCCGGGCGACAGCCTGTCGCTCGAAGTGCGCCGCAGCGGCTCGACGAAGACGCTGCACGTCACGCTCGGCTCGCGTTCCTAGAGCAGGCGTCGGGAGCACCGCGCGCATCGCAACTACGATGCGCGCGGTGAGCTCCCGGATCGCGATTCTCGGCGCAGGCCGCCTCGGTGAGTCGATGCTGCGCGGCTTCCTCAGCTCGGGTTGGCGAGCTCCGGCCGATCTCGTTGCGACCAGCCGTCGCCCCGAGCGCGTCGCGGAGCTGACCGAGCTCTACGGGATCGAGGCGACCGGCGACAACGCGGCCGCCGTCAACGGTGCCGCGCTCGTCATCCTCGCCGTCAAGCCGCAGGACATGCCGGCGCTCCTGGCGGAGATCGCGCCCGCCGTCTCCGACACGCAGACGTTGCTCTCGGTCGCCGCCGGCACCGTCACCGGCTCGATCGAGGCGCACCTGCCCGACGGCGCGCGCGTCGTGCGCGCGATGCCGAACGCACCGGCGCTCGTCCACGAAGGCATCGCGGGCGTCTGCGGCGGCGATCACGCTCGCGACGAGGATCTCGAGGTGGCGATCGAGGCACTCGGCCACCTCGGAGCCGTCGTGCGCGTCGAGGAGAAGGACATGGACGCGGTCACCGCCCTCTCCGGCTCCGGCCCCGCGTACTTCGCGCTCCTCGCCGAGGCGATGATCGAGGCCGGGTTGCTCCTCGGTCTGAGCCGCGAGATCTCGACCAGGCTCGTGGTGCAGACGATGTTCGGCAGCGCGTTGCTCTTGCGTGACGAAGGCCTGCACCCGGTCGAGCTGCGCGAGAGCGTCACCTCGCCCGGCGGCACGACCACGAGGGCGATCCGCGAGCTCGAGCGCTCGGGCGTCCGGGCGGCGTTCCTGAACGCGATCACCGCCGCAACCGAACGCTCGCGCGAGCTCTCAGCCGACTCCTGACGGTCGCGCAAGGAGCGGTCCGCACGGGCCGTGTCCCGGGGACTGTCCCCGGGACATGGCTCGATCAGCCTTGTCCCTGGGTCTGACCCCGCGGCGTGGCTCGATCAGCCCTGTCCTTGGGTCTGACCCCTGGCGGCGGCGCAGCGCAGTGCGATCGACTTGACAACGTATCGACGTTTGTCTATACATTGATACATGTCGATGTATGGAGGTACGACCATGAAGCTCTTCCAGCCGTTCAGGCCGCGCACGCCGGTGCGCCTCTACGACACGGCCCACCGCGCCGACGCGATGCGTGAGCGCGCTCACGACCGCGCCGTCTCGGCTCGGTTCGGCATCTGATGGCTCAGGCGACCGAACCCGTCGCCTGTTGTGCGCCGCTTGCCGCCTCGGCCCTCAGCGACGAGGAAGCCGAGGCGACGGCGGCGGTCTTTCGTGCGCTCAGCGACCCCGCTCGCGTCCGCATCGTCAACCTGATCGCCACGAGCAACGAGGCGGTGTGCGGCTGCGATCTGGAGGAACCGCTCGGGCTCTCGCAGCCCACGGTCTCACACCATCTGAAGAAGCTCCACGACGCGGGCCTGCTCCAGCGCGAGCAGCGCGGCAAGTGGGCGTACTACTCGCTGATCCGTGCCTCGGTCGAGAAGCTCGCCGTCGTCGCCGACCTGAAAGGAGCGTGCTGCTGATGGAAACAACCGCAGAGAATCTGCGCGAAGAGGTGCGGCAACGCTATGCCGCGTCCGCGCTCGCGGTGACGACGGGCCAGCGCCGGGTGCGGCAGCGGCTCGTGCTGCCAGGACGACGGAGCGCCGGTGTTCGGCGAGGCGCTGTACGAGGCGGAGCAGCGCTCCGAGCTTCCGGGCGCGGCCGTGCTTGCCTCGCTCGGATGCGGCAACCCGACCGCGGTCGCCGAGCTGCGCGAGGGCGAGACGGTGCTCGACCTCGGTTCGGGCGGTGGCATCGACGTCATCCTCTCGGCCAGGCGCGTCGGCACGAGCGGACTCGCCTACGGTCTCGACATGACCGACGAGATGCTCGCGCTCGCACAGGCGAACGCAGCGGAAGCAGGCGTCTCGAACGCAATCTTCCTCAAGGGCGTGATCGAGGAGATCCCGTTGCCGGCGGCGTCCGTCGACGTGATCATCTCCAACTGCGTGATCAACCTGTCGGTCGACAAGGCAGCCGTGCTGACCGAGATGGCCCGAGTTCTCCGGCCGGGCGGCCGGATCGGCATCTCCGACGTCGTTGCGGAAGACGACCTGACGCCGTCGCAGCGAGCCGAGCGCGGCGCCTTCACCGGCTGCATCGCGGGCGCGCTGTCACGTGCCGAATACGAAGCCGGCCTGACGGCCGCGGGTTTCGACGAGATCGAGGTCA
This sequence comes from uncultured Actinomycetes bacterium, assembly GCA_963779505.1. Lineage (GTDB taxonomy): Bacteria > Actinomycetota > Thermoleophilia > Gaiellales > Gaiellaceae > PALSA-600. The sequence continues at coordinate 151,494 of CAVZYK010000004.1, forward strand.
CCTTCACCCACAGCGTCGCCGACCGCATGCACGGCGCAATCGTCAAGGCGGTGAAGACGCGCGAGCCCGAGCAGCGCGGGCTGCCCATCGTCCGGCAGGCTGCGAGCGCGGGGTGCTGCTGAGATGAACGTGCTCTTCGTGTGCGTCGCGAACTCCGGCCGCTCGGTCATGGCCGAGCGGATCTTCCGGGCGCGCGCGGGTGAGGACGTCGCCCGCTCCGCGGGCAGCGACCCGGGCGCGTCCGTGCACCCAGTGGTGCTCGACGCGCTCGCCGAGCTCGGCATCGACGCGTCCGATCACGTGCCGCAACGGCTCGAGGCTCCACTCGTCGCGTGGGCGGACGTGATCGTCGCGACGTGCGACGACGCGTGCCCGGTCGTTCCGGGCAAGCGCTACGTGCAGTGGCAGCTGCCCGACCCGAAAGGCCGCCCAATCGACGAGGTGCGTGCGATCCGCGACGAGGTCGCGGCCCGCGTCGACGCGCTGCTAGCGGAGCTCGGCGATGCCGAGGGCGAGCAGGTCGGTCACCTCGGCGAGTGAGTCCTCGCGCAGCTCGGTCTCCTCCCGGCGATCGAGCTCGTAGGCGCGGACGACGCGGTCGATCGCCCGGCCGAGCGTCAGGTCGCCGTCGAAGAGCGCGACGACCTCGGCGACGTCGAAGTCGAGCTCGTATTCCGTCATCGTCCCCTCGTCGAGCACGAGCACCGTCTCGGGCTCCCGCGAGCCGTGCTCGCGGCGCTGCTCGACGTTGACCTCTCTCGCGAGCACGGGCACGAGGTCGAGCAGGCCGTCAGGCTTGGCAAGGCCGGCGAGCCGCGCGTGTGAGGCGAAGACGCGCTCGATCTGGTCGCCGGCGAACTCCAGCGACTCCTCGTCGACCGGATCGACCCGGATCGCGTGCTCCTGCCCCGCCCGCCGGTGCAGCAGCACAGCGCCCTCGCTGATCCACTCGACGCCGAGCGACGAGAAGTAGTCGGTCCACTCGTCGAGCGCGGCGCCGAAGGCGTCTGGCTCCGACGCGAGGTGCTCGTTCCAGCCCGCCGCGTGCTCCAACGGGTCGGCGCCGGCCAGCCCCAGCACCCACGCGTCGCAGCCGCAGCCGTCGAGCCAGTCGTCGAGCCGCGCGTCCGGATCGTCCTCGTCGTAGGCGACCCAGCTGACGAGCAGGGAGGCGTAGCCGTCGTCCGTGAGCGACTCGGCGGCGTGGCGGACGACGCGCTCCGAGAGCTCGTCCGCGGGCAACCCGCCGTCGCGGTACTCCCACCTCGATTCCGGGGAGACGACGTAGGGGGCGTTGCACGTGATCAGGTCGAACGTCTCGCCGGCCACCGGCTCGAAGAGGCTGCCCGGACGGGTCTCGATGTTGTCGAGCTCGTTCAGCGCCGCATTGATCGCCGTGAACGCCAGCGCGCGCTGATTGACGTCGGTCGCGATCACGTGGTCGCTGTGCTGCGCGGCCAGCAGGGCGTGGATGCCGTTGCCGGTGCCGACGTCGAGCGCACGCGCGACGTGACGACGCGGTGTCAGCGATGCCAGCCACGACGCTGTCGGCGTGTACGGCGCGACGTACTGAGGCGGGTCGTCGACGCCACGTGCGAAGCCGTCGAATGCCATCAGGAGCTCTTCCGCAGGGACGAGGCGCCCGAGCGGGACGAGCTGCTGCCCGTCCACCGCGGCGAGGCCGAGCGTCAGCAGCGCGTCGATCCCGTCCTGCGCGAGCGCTTCGGCCGCAGCCGAGAGATCGACCGGCAGCTGCAAGAGGAAGAAGCGAGCGGCGATCGCGAGCGGTGAGCTGTCGCCGCGCAGGCGGCGCTCGTGGACCGGGACGTCCGCCGCGTCGGTCGAGAGCGCGTCCTCGCCGAGCAGGTCGTCGATCGCGTCCTCGGAGTACTCGATGCGGCGCAAGGCGGCGCCCAGCCTGGTTGCGGCATCGCGGTCGGGGACGGGCTCGAAGCGCTGGCTGCTCATGTCGGCCCGCGAGACTAGCGGCTGTACCTCATGTTGGATTGACTACAGGGTCTGAGGGAGGAACCGGCAGACGCGTTCGACGGCTGCACCACCGTCTGGGATCTGACGGCGCGGCTGTGCGAGGAGCTCGACGCACACGTTGGCGCCGTGGGCTGCATCGTCTCGCGCGTGATCGGCGACGTGCTCGTCCAGGTCGCCGAGCATGCGCCTGACGGCCGCTCGTTCCAGCTCGGCCGCGGCTTCCTCGTCTCGCAGTTCCCGACCACCGCCGAGGTGCTGAGCAGCGGCGAGGCGAGTGCGGTCAGCCTCGACGACCCGGCCGCCGACCCAGCGGAGGCAGCGGTGCTGCGGGACCTCGCGGTGCGCGGCGTCCTGATGCTCGCGCTGCATGACGGCACCACTTCCTGGGGGCTGGTCGAGGTCTACCGCCTCGACCCCGCGGCCTTCGCGCCCGACGACATCCAGCGAGCAGGTCAGATCGTGCGCAACGCGGAGGCACGCCTGGGAGTGATCCTCGACACGCGTCGCCGGGATGGGCGTCCACCGCCGGCAGGTTGAGCCTGTGAACGGTCACGAAGAGGACGAACGGGAGTTCATCCGCGCCGCCGAGGAGCAGGCCGCCCTGAGGCGCGTCGCGACGCTGATCGCCGCTGGAGTCGCCGACCGCGAGCTGATCGTTGCGGTCACGCATGAGATCGGCCGCCTCTTCGAGGCGGACAAGGCGAACGTCATGCGCTGGGAGGTCGACACGATTCGCGTGCTCGGCGACTGGAGCGTCGACGGCTCCATGCTGGAGCCGGGCCGGCTGTACGCATACGGCGGTGACACGATCACCGCTCGCGTCGTCGAAGGCGGCGCGCCCGGGCGCGTCAATTCGCGCGCCGATCTGGACAGCGAGTTCGCACGAGAGCGCTGGGACGAGCTCGGCATCCAGGCCTCGATCGGCGCGCCGATCGTGCTCGACGGCCGAGTCTGGGGCGTCGTCACGGCCTCACGCAGAGACGCCGGCAAGCCGTTCCCGCCGGGAGCTGAGCACCGGCTGGGCGACTTCGCAGCTCTCGTCGGCCAGGCGATCGCGAACGCGGAGGCCCGGCGTGAGATGGCCGCGCTCGTCGCGGAGCAATCCGCGCTTCGCCGGGTCGCGACCCTCGTCGCCGGCGGGCACCCGCAGCAGGACGTCCTCGGTGCGATCACCTCCGAGGTCGGTGCGTTGCTCAGTGCGAGCGCCGTCAGCTTCGTCTGGTGCGGGGGCGGCGAGGACGAGGTCGTCATCGCAGCCGGCTGGAGCGCGACGCGGTCGGCGAACGTCGAGCCCGGTACCGTCGAGCGCCCGGTGCCCGGCAGCGCGACGCTCGCGGTTCTCGAGACCGGAATCGCGACCCGCTCGGAGGAGTCGCCGACCGAACGCGGCTCGACGATTGCCTGTCCGGTGATCAGCCACGCCGAGCTGGTGGGCGCATTGAGGGCGCAGCGTGAGTCCGGTGAGCCGTTTCCGGCGGAGGCAGAGGTGCGGCTGCGCAGCTTCGCCGATCTCGCTGCACAGTCGATCGCGAACGAACGCGCGCAGGCGGAGCTGCGAGCGTCGCGCGCACGCATCGTGCGCACGGCGGACGAGACGCGCCAGCGGCTCGAGCGCAACCTGCACGACGGCGCGCAGCAGCGCCTGGTCTCGGTCTCGATCGCCCTCCGAATGGGCGTCGCGAGGCTTCAGCTCGACGACGAAGCGCGGGAGCTGATGGCCTCCGCGTCCGACGAGCTGACGCTCGCGCTCGCCGAGCTCCGCGACCTCGCACGCGGGTTGCACCCCTCGATCCTCACCGACCTCGGGCTCGGGCCGGCGCTCGAGTCGCTCGCGCGCCGCGCTCCGATTCCCTGCGACGTCGTGAACGAGATCGAGGGGCAGCTGCCCGCCCAGGTGCAGGCGGCGATGTACTACGTCGTCGCCGAGTCGCTGACGAACGTGGCGAAGTACGCGCAGGCCTCGCGCATCGACGTGCGTGCGAGCAGCGAGGCGGGCTTCGCGCGCGTGCTGGTCGCCGACGATGGGGTCGGCGGCGCGAATCCGGACGACGGCTCCGGCCTCGGCGGCCTCCACGACCGGGTCGAGGCGCTCGGCGGGCGGCTCGTCGTCGAGAGCGCAGAAGGGGAGGGTACGCGCGTGCTCGCCGAGATCCCGCTGACGGGCCTCTGAGCGAGCGCCAGAGCGCGATTGCGCGCCGCGATATCACGCCCGGCAGTTGACTCTGCGGCCGCCGTCTGGGCAATATCGGAACCTCTTCTTCGAAGGAAAGGGCCGCATGATGACCAAGCTCCTCTGGCGGGCGACCGCCGTCTTGATCGTGATCGGAGCGCTGGCGGCCGTGCCGCTGCTGCTCTCGCACGACTCGCATTCGCAGTCCGCAGCCGCGCAAGGCTGTCACCGCGCGCCTCGCGCACGCGGCCGTCCTCGAGCGCGAGCGCGGTGAGGAGGCCGGTGGTGGCGCGGACGCACAGGCGTACACCGACCGGGCCTACCCGGGCGACGAGGTCAGCATGGACGAGATCCAGGGCGCGCTCGCCGCGAACGACGCGGCCACCGCCCGCGGGGCGAAGCTGGGCTCGAAGTGGGACTTCATCGGCCCCGACACCCTCGACGTCGACCGGCTCGGCACCCAGTCGTTCATCAAGCCGACCCAGTGGTCGGGCCGTGTGACGGCGCTGGCCGTCGACCCGAAGTGCAAGCCGCAGGAGTGCACCCTCTATCTGGGCGCGGCGGGCGGCGGGCTCTGGCGGACGAAGAACGCGCTGGCCCAGAACCCCTCCTGGAAGCAGATCTCGGACGGGATCCCGACGAACGCGATCGGCTCGATCGCCGTCGACCCGAATGACGCGACCGGCAAGACGGTCTACGTCGGCACCGGTGAAGGAAACGCCAGCGGCGACAGCGAGGCCGGCCTCGGCCTCTACAAGACGACCGACGACGGTGCCCACTGGGCCCGCGTCGACGGCTCGTTCGCCGTCGCCAACAACCGTGCGATCACGTGGGTCGCGATCCAGAAGGGCGACGCGAACCACATCTTGATCGGCACGCGCTCGGGCGTGCACGGCATCGGCTCGAACGCCACCAACGTCGGCACTGTCGCGGCGCAATCGCCGGCCGTCGGTGTCTACAACTCGACCGACGGCGGAGCGAGCTTCGCGCTCGCCGTGGCCGGCTCGTTCAACGAGGTCAAATTCGACCCGAGCGATCCGAACACGGTCTACGCCGCGCAGGCAACGGTCGGCCTGATCCGGTCGACGACCGGTGGCGGCGCAGGCAGCTGGCAGACGATCTTCTCCGGCAACCGTGGCCGCTACTCGTTCTCGCCGGTGCGGCTCTCGAACGGCAAGACGCGCGTCTACCTCTCCGATGCGAGCGGCGGCGGCAGCCCGAGCGGCGCTCAGGTCTACCGCACCGACGACGCCGGCCAGCCGGCGGCGACGATGACGGCGAGCTCGAACGCCGCCTGGATCCGGCTCTCGAACCCAACCGAGGGAACGCCTGGGTTCGCTGTCTACAACTACTGCAACACGCCGCTCGTCGGCTCGCAGTGCACCTACGACATGTTCACCGTGTCGCCCGCCGACCGGTCCGAACATGGTCCTCGTCGGCGGCCTCATGCACTACGAGGAGCTGAAGCCGTACGCGGCACCGGGCGGCATGCGCGGCAACGGCCGCGCCGTCCTGATGTCACAGGACGCGGGTGCGACCTGGACCGACGTCACGGGTGACGTCGGCGGCGAGTCGATGCACCCCGACCAGCACGCCGCGGTGTTCGTGCCCGGTAACGCCGACCAGTTCTTCGTCGGCTCGGACGGCGGTGTCATCCGCTCGAGCGGCAAGTGGGCCGACGCCTCGGCCCAGTGCGACAGCCGCGGGCTCTCGGCTGCGTTCCTGGCCGACTGCCACCACTGGCTGAAGCAGATCCCGACCGAGCTGAGCGTGATGAACGCCGGGCTCGGCACGCTGCAGATGACGGCGATCGCCGTCAGCCCGTTCACGCCCGAGAACGAGGCGCTCGCGGGCACGCAGGACAACGGCACGCTCGCGTACTCGGGCAAGCCGTCGTGGATCCTCCCGCTCACCGGCGACGGTGGCGACCCGGGCTACGACGCGGTCGACCCGAACCTGCACTTCCACACGTACACCGGCGGGCAGATGGACGTGAACTACAACGGCAACGATCCGACCTCATGGCTCTGGGTCGGCGACCGGTTCATCGTCAACTTCCCCGAGTCGTTGCGCTTCTACGCGCCGGCGATCCCCGACCCGAACGTCACCAAGACGATCTTCGTCGGGGCCCAGCGGGTGTGGCGCACGCAGACTGCCGGCGGTGACCGTGCCTTCCTGGAGGCGCACTGCAACACCGCCGTCGGCGAGTTCCCGAGCGACCTCCTCTACACGGGGGCCTGCGGCTCGCCGGCCGACTGGTCGCCGCTCGGCGCTTCGACGCTGACCGGGACCGCGTTCGGCGCGACGAAGAGCGGCAACAACCTCTCCTCGCTCGCGCGGAGCAAGGACGGCGGGACGATGTGGGCCGGTACGGGAGTGGGCCGCGTCCTGATCTCGCGGAACGCGAACGCGGCTGCAGCGAGCGTCGCGTTCACCCGGATCGACGGCACGCTCCAGCCGGGACGTGCGGTCTCGTCGATCTATGCCGACCCGACGAACGCGAACCACGCGATCGTCACGTTCTCCGGCTACAACGCGACGACGCCGGCGACGCCCGGCCACGTGTTCGACGTGGTCGTCGACCCGGTCACGAACGCTGCGACCTGGACGGACATCTCGTTCGACATCGGCGACCAGCCGGTCAACGACGCGGTGCTCGACACGGCAACGGGCGACATCTACGTCTCGACCGACTACGGCGTGCTTCGGAACGTCGCCGGTACGCAGACGTGGGTCCCGGCGGCAGACGGCATGCCGGTCGCCACCGTCTCCGGGCTGACGCTCGCGGCGGGGAAGAACGGCGATCGCCTGCTCTACGCGGCGACGCACGGCCGCAGCGCGTACCGCCTGCGGTTGAAGTAACGAGTAACGCCCGATTGCGCTGCCGCCGTGCCCGGCCGGGCACGGCGGCAGCGCCTACGGCAGTGGTCGATTTGTCGCCAAGGCGAATACACTCGCCGGGTGTGGATGTGGTCACGACCCGGGGCGGCCGATTCGTGCAGGAGCTGAGCGACGCGGAGCTCGTCGCTCGCTGCCGTGACGACGGCGGCGAGGCCTGGAACATCCTCGTAGAGCGGTTCTCCCGTTACGTCTACGCGATCTGCGTTCAAGGCTTCGATCTCGAGCGCGCCGACGCCGAGGACGTCTTCCAGGAGGTGTTCGAGAAGGTCTACACGCGCCTCGACCGGTTGCGTGACGCCGATGCCGTCCGCCCCTGGATCGCGCAGTTGACGCGCCGCACGTGCATCGACCGGTATCGGTCGCAAGGGCGTGAGCAGCCGGCTGACAGCCTCGAGTCGGAGGCGGTCGAGGACCTGCTCGCGACCCTCGACGACGCGCTCGACGTGCGCAGCGCGCTCGACGAGCTGCCGGAGAACTGCCGCGAGATTCTCGACCGGTTCTTCGCCCGGGACGAGAGCTATCGCTCGATCGGCGAGGCGCTCGAGCTGCCGGCGGGCACGATCGCGAGCCGGATCTCACGCTGTCTCGAGCGATTGAAGGCGGTCATGGAAGAAAGCGATCCCAAGGCGCGTCTTGTGGACGGGTGATTCGAGAATGAGAGGGAACGACATAGAGCGTTTGGCCAGGCTGGTTGCGGCATTGCCGCCGCCTCCCGAGGGTTGGGTCGCGGCCGCGCAAGAGCTTCCGGCTCACCGTCGAGGACTCGACGCGCTGATTGCGCGGGCCGAGCACGACGCCGAGCTGCGCGCGACATCTTGTCGCTGATCTCGAATCGGCGCTCGCGGAGTCGGGCATCAGCCCGACTCCGCGGCTACTCGCAGACGCCCGGGCGAGGCTACGAGACTTCTGAAAGGCCACGTGAGAGAGCTCAACGCCGGCCTCGTGCTCGAGGCGTTCGCAAGCCCGGTCCATCCGGCCTCCGCCGGCTCGGCCGCCGCGCTCACGGGCGCCATGAGCGCCGCGCTGCTCGCCAAGGCGGCGCGCTCGGCAGGGGATGAGGGCGCGGCCGCGCAGGCGATCGCGCTCGCGATCAAGCTCGAGCGGCTGGCCGCGATCGACGCCGATGCGCTCGAGACCGCGCGCATCGCGCTCGCGGACGCCGACGAGGGCGGTGACGCGCGCCGCGACTTCAGCCTCGGGCAGACGCTCGCGCAGGCGGCCGCAGTGCCGCTCGACGTGGCGGAGAGCTGCGTGGACGTGATCGACCTCGCCGCGTTCGTGGCCGGGATCGCGCCGGCCGACCTCCTCCCGGACGTCCGCGCGGCCGGCAGCCTCGCGGCCGCCGGTGCGAGGGCTGCAGCGCACCTCGTCGAGGTCAACCTCTCCGTCGCGAGCGGCGACCCGCGCGCGGAGCGCGCGGCCCAGGCGGCACGCCGCGCGGCGCGCGAGCTCTCCGCTCCGTTGTGAACCGCGCCGTTGTGAACGTGCGCCGAGCGCTGTAGCGTCGGGCGATGGGGGAGCCCGAGCAGGAGCCCGAGGACGATCTCTACGAGCTGCCCGCGTGGTCGCTCTCACGCGACTCGGACGAGTGGATCCAGATCGCCAATCCCCTGCCGGAGCGCGTCGACCGCGAGTGGGCGCTCGCCGGGGCGACCGGGAAGGGCGTGCGCGTCTGCCTCCTCGACAGCGGTGTCGAGGACGGCCACCCCCGCGTCGGGCCGGTCACCCGGGCGGTCGCGATCACCGTCGGCGAGGACGAGGAGCCGATCGCGACGGAGGATCTCGAAGGTGACCTCTGCGGCCATGGGACGGCGTGCGCCAGCGTCGTCCATGCGCTCGCGCCCGAGGCCGAGATCCACTCGGTGCGCGTGCTCGGAGCGGGGTTCTCCGGGTCGGGGCGGGCGCTGATCGCCGGCCTGCGCTGGGCGGTCGACGAAGGCTACGACGTGATCAACATGAGCCTCTCGACGACGAAGCCGAAGTTCGCCGAGGCGCTGCACGAGCTGGCGGACCAGGCCTACTTCAAGCGCACGGTCGTCGTCGCCTCGGCGCACAACATGCCCGTCGAGTCCCTGCCGTGGCGCTTCTCGTCCGTGATCTCGGTCGCGAGCCACGACGAGGCCGATCCGCTCGTCTTCTATGCGAACCCGGAGCCGCCCGTCGAGTTCTTCGCGCACGGCGTCGACGTCGAGGTCGGCTGGATCGGCGGCGGCACCATCCACGCGACCGGCAACAGCTTCGCCACTCCGTGCATCGCCGGGATCGCCGCACTGATCCTGAGCAAGCACCCGGGCCTGACGCCGTTCCAGCTCAAGACGGTGCTCTATCTCATCTCGACGAACGTGGGAGGCTCCGACTCATGACCGACGACGCGAACGGGATGCACGCGGCAGTGGCTGCCGGCGTCCTGGCGGCCGAGAACGACTTCGCAGACCTGCTGCGGTCGGTGGTGGAGGTGGCGCGCGCGATCTTCGGCGCACGCGCGTCCTCGATCCTCCTCTTCGACGAGGAGACCGACGAGCTCGTCTTCGCCGCGGTGGCAGGCGCCGGCGAGCAGGATCTCGTCGGGCGGCGCATGCCCTCCGACACGGGCATCGCGGGCTGGGTGCTGTCGTCGCGCACCCCGCTCGTGCTCGAGGACGTCGCGAACGATCCTCGCTTCGCCCGCGAGGTGGCGGAGAAGACCGGGTTCGTGCCGAGCGGGATGATGGCGGCCCCTCTGCTCGCCGACGAGCGGGCGCTCGGAGTGCTCCAGGTGCTCGACCGTCCGAAGCGCTCCCGCTTCTCGCTGCAGGAGATGGAGCTGCTCGGCCTGTTCGCGAACCAGGCGGCGATCGCGCTCAGCCTGCTCGACTCGACCCGGCGCGCCCGCGCCGCCCTCGACGGCGTCGGCGACATCTCCGTCGTCGCGCGCCTCGCGGCCTCACTGACCCGGCTCGAGGGCAGCCGGCGCGCGACCGGCCTGGCGCTGCTCGAGCAGCTCGAGCTCCTGCCTGCAAACCGGGCCGTAGACGGTCGCACGAACGAGAAGGGCCTGAAGGCCCTCTCGTTCGCCGCCCTCCGCTGTGTCAGCCGTCAGGCCGTTAGCCCTGACTTGACGTGCGCCTGTACGTCGTCGCTGTCGTCGCCGTCGTCCGACCGCTTGGTCTTCACGTGTGCCTCGACCTCGTCCTTGCCGCCCTCGTCCGCCGCTCCCCGCCCCGAGCGGACGTGCGCCTGGACCTCGTCCTCGGCGCCTTCGTCTGCAGCACTGCGGCCTGAACGTACTTCCTTGTCTTCCGACATGTGAAGCCTCCTGTGAACCACCGGATCCGCGCTGTTCGCGGCTGACACGTACTAGACGGGGCAGTGCCCCGAAATCTTCCATCGCTCCGAAAGAAAGTGTCCCTCGGACTTCCCTCGGAAGTCAAACGATGCCATTCTCGCTGGCGTGGCGGGAATCAGCGAGCGCGTCGGGGAATCGGTCGGCGCCCTACGCGAGGTCTACCGCAACCCGGGCCTGCGCTGGGTTCAGCTCGCATACGCGGGTGCCGCGGTCGGCACGTACGCCTATGCGGTCGCGCTCGGCGTCTACGCCTACCGGAGCGGAGGCGCGACCGCCGTCGGGATCGTGATGGCGGTCCGACTCGGCGTCGCGGCCACCGTCGCGCCGTTCGCCGCCTCCGCCGCCGACGCCTTCCGGCGCGAGCGGGTGATGCTCTGGTCCGACCTCGGCCGCGCGCTGGTCATCGGCGTCGCGGCGGTCGCGATCGCGCTCGATGCGGCAGCGCTGATCATCTACGCGCTCGCCGTCTGCACCTCGATCATCGGCACGGTCTTCCGGCCGGCGGAGTCGGCGCTCCTGCCGACGCTCGCGCGCACACCGGAGGAGCTGACGGCCGCGAACGTCTCCTCGAGCACGTTCGACAGCGTCGGCTCGTTCGTCGGACCGGCGATCGCGGCGCTGCTGCTCTCGGTCAGCACGACCTCCGCGGTGTTCGGCCTCGTCGCGGCGACGTTCGCGTGGAGCGCCTCATGCGTCTGGCGCGTCCACGCTCCGCGAAAGGCCCGCTGCGGGCTCGGCCGAGAGCGATCACGAAGGGTTCGGCGCCGGCGTGCGCGCGATTCGCGCCGAGCCGAGGCTGCGGCTCCTGATCGGCCTCTACGGCGCCCAGTGTCTCGTGGCCGGCGCCCTCGGCGTGCTCGTGATCGTGACCGCGCTCGACCTGCTCGACATCGGCAACGCGGGCGTCGGCCTGCTCGAGGCGGCGAGCGGCATCGGCTCGATCGTCGGCGCAGGCGTCGCGCTTGCGCTCATCGGGCGCGGGCGGCTCGCAGGCGATTTCGCGCTCGGGATCGTCCTCTGGGGCGCACCGCTCGTGGTGATCGGCGCCGTCCCGGTGACCGTCGCGGCCGTGATCGCGCTCGGCGTCGTCGGCGTGGGGAACACGCTCGTCGACATCTCCGCGATGACGCTCCTGCAGCGGACGGCTCCGCCCGCCGTCGCAGCCCGCGTCTTCGGCGTGCTCGAGAGCGTGATCGTGGGTGGGCTCGCGCTCGGCGCGCTGATCGCCCCTGCGCTCGTCGGCACGCTCGGCGCGCGCGGGGCGCTGATCGTCGTCGGCTCCTTCCTGCCGGTGGTCGCGGCGCTCCGGTGGCGGAGCCTCGCGCGGATCGACGACGGCGCGCGCGTTCCAGAGGACCGCCTGAACGCCGTCGAGGGGGTGCCGTTCCTCGCGATCCTGCCGGTGCAGCGCCGGGAGCTGCTCGCCGAGCAGCTCGAGCCGCTCGAGCTGCCTGCGCACGCCGTGCTGATCGCCCAGGGCGACCACGGCGACCGCTTCCACATCCTCGTCGCCGGGGAGCTCGAGATCGAGCTGCCCGGCGAGCTGAAGGTGGAGACCGCCCCGGCCTACGTCGGCGAGATCGCCCTCCTCCGGGACGTGCCCCGAACGGCCACCGTTCGCGCGCGGACGGACGCGTCACTCTTCTCCCTCGATCGCGAGGCGTTCCTGGACGCCGTGCTCGGCCACGCCCGCAGCAGGTCGTCCGCCGAGGCCGTCGCCGTCGCCCGCGTCGGCACCGCGTAGTCTCCGTCGGCGATGAAGGCGACGATCTGGGGGTGCAGGGGCTCACTCGCGACGCCGGGGCCTGCAACGGTGCGCTACGGCGGCAACACCTCGTGCGTCCACGTGCGCACGGCGTCGGGCCGGACGGTCGTGCTCGATGCCGGCACGGGCGCACGGTCGCTGGGCAAGGCGATCCTCGCCGACGGCGTCGAACAGCTCGACCTGTTCCTCACGCACCTGCATCTCGACCACGTCGAAGGGCTCGGCTTCTTCGAGCCGCTCTTCAACCCTGCCGCGACGGTGACGATCCACGGCCCGCGCCCCGACGAGCAGTCGCTCGAGAAGTGGATCTCGACCTACCTCTCACCGCCGTTCTTTCCCGTCCCGTTCGAGCGCGTGCCTGCTCGCATCGAGTTCATCGAGGTCTGGCACGACCGCTACGTCGTCGACGGGCTTGCGATCACCGCCGCCCCGGTCAGCCATCCGGGACGGACGGTCGGCTACCGCCTCGAGGAGGCCGGCCGCACGCTCGCGTTCGTGCCTGACAACGAGCCGGGTCTCGACCCGGAGGCGGCGCTCGAGCTGGCAACGGGCGCGGACGTCCTCTTCCACGACGCGCAGTACACGGAGGAGGAGTACGCGACGCGCGTCGGCTGGGGTCACGCGTCGCTGCCCGACTTCGCCCGCCTGGTGCGCACCGCAAGCCCGGGGAAGGTCGTGATGTTCCACCACGACCCGTCGCACTCGGATGAGCAGCTCGAGCAGATGGAGCGCGACGCGCGCGGGCTCTGCGCGCGGGACGACGTGCAGCTCGGCCGGGAGGGCCTCGAGATCCAGCTGGCGTGACCTCGCGCCTCGTGTCGTTATAGGATCCCCGCCATGTCCGTTCCGATCGACGTCATCAAGCAGGTGCCGCTCTTCAAGGGTCTCTCCGACAAGGAGCTGAAGACCCTCGCGAACAACTTCACCGAGCGCGCGTTCAAGGCCGGCCAGGAGCTGACCTCCGAGGGCCAGGGCGCTGCGGGCTTCTTCGTGATCGAGTCGGGCGAAGCCGCGGTCACCGTCGACGGCGAGGTGCGGCGCAAGCTCGCGAGGGGCGACTACTTCGGCGAGGTCGCACTGATCGACGGTGGGCTCCGGACCGCCACGATCACGGCGATCAGCGACGGCAAGAGCTACGGGCTGACGCCCTGGCAGTTCCGCCCGCTCGTCGAGGAGAACGCGTCGATCGCCTGGCCGCTGCTCGAGGCGATGGCCGCGCGCGTGCGCGAGCTCGAACCGCGCAAGGCCTGACAACCGCCAACGGCACGCCGTTGACCAGGTCGGCGGCTCATGTGATGATCGCCCCGGGCTGCGGCAAGACCCGGAGGTGACCATGCTCGGCCCCAGATCGCTCCTGACCAGCACCGCCGAGGCGCTCGATCGTCGCGTCGGCTGGGACAAGCTGCCGCGCGTGCTCGCGATCCCGACGCTGATCGGGCTGCGCACCCGGCTGCGGGAGCGGAACCTCTACGACACCGGCCGCGGCCCGCTCGACCGGCCGGACGTCGACCGCCACCCGCGCTACCTGACCGCGCGCACGCTCGACGGCACCTACAACGATCTCGACGACCCGCTGATGGGCAGCCTCGGCAGCCGCTTCGGGCGCAACGTCCCGCTCGAGTTCACGGTCCGGGAGCCCGACGAGCTGATGCTCGCGCCGAGCCCGCGCCGCATCAGCCGCGAGCTGTTGACGCGGCACGAGTTCCAGCCTGCGACGACGCTCAACCTGCTCGCGGCCGCGTGGATCCAGTTCGAGGTGCACGACTGGTTCAGCCACGGCAAGAACGAGCCGGAGCGACCGTGGACGATCCCGCTCGACGACGGCGATCCGTGGGCCGAGAACCCGATGCAGGTGCAGCGCACGCGCCCCGACCCGAGCGCGAACGGCGACGGGCCGGCGACGTTCGTCACCGACGACACGCACTGGTGGGACGGCTCGCAGATCTACGGCCGCGAGCCGGCGTTCGCGGATGCTCTGCGCTCGGGCGAGCACGGAAAGCTGAGGATCGACGATCTCGGGCTGCCGCCGCAGGAGCTCGAGGCGCACGTCGACCTGACGGGTGTCGCCGCGAACTTCTGGGTCGGGCTGGCGCTCCTGCACTCCCTCTTCATGCGCGAGCACAACGCCGTCTGCGACCACCTGCACGAGAAACACCCCGAGCTCTCGGACGACGAGCTCTACGACAAGGCGCGCCTCGTCGTCGCGGCGGTGATGGCCAAGATCCACACGGTCGACTGGACGCCGGCGATCATCGCGCACCCGACGACGGTGTTCGGCCTCCGCACGAACTGGTGGGGGCTCGAGGGCGAGCGTCTCGACAAGCTGATCGGCCGTCGCACGAAGAACGAGGTGCTGCGCGGTATCCCCGGCTCGCCGACCAACCACCACGGCGTCCCGTACTCGCTGACCGAGGAGTTCGTCGCGGTCTACCGCATGCATCCGCTGATTCCCGACGACTACAGCTTCCGCGCGCTCGCCGACGACAGCCTGCTGCGCGAGCACACGCTGCCGGAGCTCGGTGCCGTGCACGTGCGCGAGCGACTCGGCGAGACGCCGATGGACGATCTCTTCTACTCGTTCGGGACGTCGCACCCGGGCGCGATCACGCTGCACAACTACCCGCGGTTCCTGCAGCGCCTCGAGCGGCCCGGACGGCACGGTGCTCGACCTCGCCACGATCGATGTGCTCCGCACCCGCGAGCGCGGCGTGCCGCGCTACAACGAGTTCCGCCGGCTCTTGCATCTGAACCCGTTCGAGACGTTCGAGGAGCTGGCCGAGCGGCCGGAGGACGCGGAGCAGCTGCGTGCGATCTACGGCGACGTCGAGCGCGTCGACACGATGGTCGGCATGTACGCCGAGCGCAAGCCGAAGGGCTTCGGGTTCAGCGACACCGCGTTCCGCATCTTCATCCTGATGGCGTCACGGCGGCTCGAGAGCGACCGCTTCTTCACGCGGGACTACCGGCCGGAGGTGTACACGCGCGCCGGTCTCGACTGGGTCGAGAGCACGTCGATGCGGTCGTTGCTCCTGCGCCACTTCCCCGCGCTCGAACCGGCGCTGGAGGGAGTCGAGAACCCGTTCGCGCCCTGGCGGCGCGCGTGATCGAGCTCGCGCCGGGCGTGCACGCGCTCGGCCACAAGGCGGGCGGTCGCGTGCACGCCTTCCTGATCGACGCGGGCGGCGAGCTGACGCTCGTCGACACGCTCTTCGAGGGCGACGCCCGCCTCGTGCTCGAGGCGATCGACGCGCTCGGCCGTGCGCCGAGCGACCTGAAGCGCATCGCAATCACCCACGCGCACCGCTCGCATCTCGGCGGCCTCGCGGAGCTGAAGCGGCGAACGAACGCGACCGTGCACGCACACGAGTGGGAGGCCGACATCATCGCCGGTGAGCGTCGCGCGCAACCCGTGACGATCCTGCCGAAGCAGTCGCTGAGGTTGATCCCGTTCCAGCTCGGCCTGCGGTTCAACCGGCCGCGGCACACGCCGTGCCCCGTCGACGAGACGATCGACGAGGGCGACGCGCTCGGGCCGTTGCAGGTCCTGCATGCGCCGGGGCACTCGCCCGGGCACCTTGCGTTCCACTGGCCCGAGCGCGGGTTCCTGATCGCCGGCGACGCGATCGCGACGTGGCCGGAGGTCTGCGGCGGCTGGACGGCGTTCAACCTGAACCTCGCGCAGCACACGGTGTCGCTGCGCCGGATGGCCGCACTCGAGCCTCGTGTCGTCGGCGTCGGGCACGGCGATCCGATCGTCAAGGGCGCCGCGGAGCAGGTGCACCAACTCGCGGCGTGACGCTCAGCTCGACGCTGCGTAGTCCTTGACGCGCTGGATCAGCGCGCCGGCCTTCGTCAGGCTCGGCTCCTCCTCGGCGGCGATCGCCTGGAACGCCTCCTTGGCCGACTGGTCGCTCGGGTCGCCGAGCAGCCAGAGCAGGCGCTCCGCGCCGTCGAGCCGTCCCCAGAGGTAGTCGTTCTCGCGCCAGGCGCGGCGGAAGAACGCACCGAAGTGCATGATCGCGACGCCGCGCAGCTTGCTGCGCGCGTCCGGCTTGCCGTCCTTGCCCGGCGGGGTCAGGCGATGCGTGTCGAGCGGGCTGACGCGCACGACCTGCACCTCGTCGAGCTCGCCGACGTCACTGAGCGAGCGGGCCGGGTAGGTCGTCTCGTCCCAGTACGGGAAGCCGAGGTAGCGCATGCGCAGGTCGTCGCGGATCGGCGCGGGCAGATCCGCGGTCAGTTGCTCGAGCTTCGCGTACGCACGCGGGCCGAAGCCGTCGAGCGCCTTGTCGATGTACGCGGCGAGGCTCTGGCGCAGACCGTCGATCTCGTCCTTGTGCTCCTGCACGAAGCGCGTCGCTTCCCACTGGCCGAGGTAGGGGGCGAGCTGCTCCTGGCCGAAGATCGCCTGAACGCTCTCGAGCAGCGGGGCCGCCTCGGCGCGCTCGAGCACCGACTTCAGCTCACCGACGAGCTCGTAGAGGTCGTGCTTGAGCCGGTTCAGCGGCTCGCGGTCGGCTTCGCCGTAGTAGTGGCTGACCCGGCCGATCACGAACGTCAGGCGTCGCTGCCCGTAGCCGAGGTCGAACGTGCGCAGGAAGCTCCGCTGGTCGGCCGAGAGCTCTCCCTTCGTGTCGAGCAGCTGCGCCGAGTCGGCCCAGAGGATCAGCACGTTGCGCACGAAGAGCGCCTGCGCCGACTGTGGCGAGTAGCGCAGGATGCGCGAGATCGACGACTCCATTCCCTCGACGACCGAGAGCAGCTTCAGGCGCAGGTAGGCCTGGAACCCGAAGGGATTCGACTCGATCGCGCCGCTGTTGCCCTGCTGTGTTCGCCGCGTCGTAGTCGAGCTCGAGCAGCGGCTTGACGGTCGCGAGCACCTCGTCCTCGACCGCGCCGATCATCTGGCGCACCCGGCGGACGCGCCGGTTGTAGACCATCAGCTCGTCGAGCGCGTCGCCGATCGGCTGCCGCCGCGGCAGCGTCGAGAGACCCGCCCAGATCGTCTTCCGGAACCCCGGTACCGCGCCGTCCGGGCCGGCCTGCGGGTCGGAGGGGTCGGGCTCGATGAAGAGCAGCCGCCGGTCGACCTGCGTCGAGGCGGGCTTCCCCGGGATCGCACGCACCGCGTGACGGAACGGGAAGTTGTCGAGCACGCCGCCGTCGATGAAGAACGTCTGGTCGACCGGCGAGCCTGCGAGCTCGTAGGCGCGGCAGAACTCGGCGGGGAACGCGTCGCGCGCCTCCGCGGGTGTGATGTCGGCAAGCCTCGTCGCCGGGAACGCGCCCGGGAAGCACGACGTCGCGCGCGCGGCGAACGCGAGCGCCCCGTTGTGCGTGCCGTCGAGGTTGCCGGTGCCCTGCCGGTCGTAGAACTCGAAGACGTGCTTGTTGACGACCGTATTGACGGCCGGCGGGTCGGCGACAGGGAGCGGCCGGTTGTAGCCGTGGATGTCCGTCGCGGTCACGAACAGGTTCAGCGTCAGACCGGGCGGCATCAGCGAGCCCTTTGCCTTGCCGTCCATGTCGCTGAACGCCTCGTTGATCCACTTCAGCATCCGGTTGCCTGCGAGAGGCGGCAGGAGCGGCCAGCTCGCGACGAGCTTCAGGATCGCGCCCTTGCTCAGCCAGAGGTCGCGCAGGCCGTCCTGCGGCGCGTCGAGTGCGAGCGACTTGGCGAGACAGACACCGTTGATGCCGCCGGCTGAGGTGCCGGAGATGATGTCGACGACGACGCGCGTGCGATACCCGTCCTGCGCCGCCTTCCGCTTGAGCGCGTCGAAGTAGGCGTGCTCCGACTGGTCGGGACGGAACGGGTTCTGCTCGGGGTCGGCGACGAGCTGCGCGGAGGCCCGGGTCAGCTTCTCGAGCTCCTTCGTGATCCCGTGCATGTAGATCGCGAGCGAGACGCCGCCGTAGCAGACGAGTGCGAGGCGGAGCTCGCGGATGTCGTGCTCGGCCGGCAGGCCCGGCGGTCCCGCCGGTACCGGGGCCGCGGTTGCGGTCAGTGGGACGGCCTGTGCTGCGTCGTTCGCGGTCATGCGGTGTCCTTTGCCGGAGGGCCGCAGGGCCTCGTTCGCCCTGACGAAGCTACTCGTCCGCCGTGGCGAGAGCAAGCGCCCCTTGTGCGCGTCCGGATCGGGGCGTACGCTTCGTCACAAGCTGACTGCGGCGTGAGGAGGTCGAGGTGACCGAGTTGACGCAGCCGCTCGCCGCGGCACCATCGGAGGCCGTGCAGGGCGCCGCCCAGTCCGTCGCACCGCGGTGCACGACGTTCTCCGAGCTCGTCTATGTTCATTTCGACTGGTGGAAGGCGCTCCGTAAGGGCACGCTGACGCCCGCCGCGGCCGCGGAGTATCAGGCCGCGCGCTCGAGCTTCGAGGAGCGGTACGGCGAGATCGTCAGCGCCTACTGGTGCTCGCACGTCGAGAGTGCGGTCGCGTTGACGCACAAGAAGCGCCGGCTCCCGTGGGCGAGCCCGATCTCGACCTTCCACCGCGAGTCCGACTGGGCGACGCAGGAAGCGCCGGAGATCGCGGCCGAGCTCCATCACTGCGACGAGCTCGCGGTGAAGGCGAAGACGGTGCTCACGGGCGTTCGTCAGGTGATCTGCCTGCAGCTCGTGATGGCCTGCGCCGCGCACCTGCTCAGCCTCGTGGATGCTCGGGTCACGCACGACGAGGACAAGAACGCCGAGGCGCTCGCGCGGGAGCAGAAGGCGTTCGCGTTTGCCGAGGAGTACTACAACGACGCCGCGAACGGCCAGGCTCAGGTCTCGTACTTCGTCGGCATGGCGGCCGTCGCGGCGGTGATCGGCATCGGGGCAACGATCTGGCTCGTGATCGACTGGTCGGCGCCTGTCGCCGCGCTCGTCGCGGGCTGCGCTCGGGGCAGTCGTCAGCGTCATCCAGCGCATCAATCAGGGCACGTTCACGACGGAATACGACACGGGACGCCTGTACGCGATGTTCCTCGGTGGCCTCAGGCCGCTGATCGGCGGGGCCTTGGCGGTCGTGCTCACCTTCGCGTTCACCGGCGGTCTCCTCAGCCTGCCCCCCTCGGTCGATGACGAGCACCGAAGACTTGCCCTGATCGTGGTCGCGTTCGTGGCCGGTTTCAGCGAACGCTGGGCGCAGGACACGCTGGCGGCTGCGATGCCGAGCGGGGCCAAGAAGGCCTAGCCGAGCAGACGCCGCAGGCGGCCGAGCACCGAGCGCTGCGGCTCGAGCAGCCCGCGGCCGGCGAGGCCGACCATCCGGTCGAGCGTCAACAGGAACTGCGCGGCGAGGTCGGGCTCGTCGCGCAGGTGCCAGAGCGCCATGCCGTTCGTCCAGGCGGCATCGCGCGCACGCGAGACGTCCCACATCGCGACGACGTCGTCCACGTGCCCGGCGCGGTGCAAGAGCCGGTCGGCGAGCTTCGTCCAGCCGGTGAGATACGACTGCTTGACGCGCGACTCCACCTTGGCGAGCAGGGCGTTGACGCGCACATAGTCGGCGTGCTCCCGCGAGCCGTCGCGCAGATCGAGCCCGAGCGAGCGGCAGGTATCGCCGAGCGCGACGGGCAGGTCGCGGTTGATGTGCGCGTTCATGCCCGCGACCGCGAACTGGATCGGCGCGATGTCCCGCCGCGCGCGCCGCTCGAAGAGCGGCAGCCAGGCACGCGGGGTCTTGCTCGGGTCCTTGGCGAAGGTGGCGTGAGCGGTGAAGAAGAGGTCGGCGAAGCCGAGGTCGAGCGCCTCGACGAAGGCGTTGTTCTGGAACGTGTGCGCGTCGAGCTGGGCGGCTACGCCTTCCGTCACCTCCCGGTAGAGGCGCGCGAAGCAGACGACGCCGTCGGTGCGCGGCGCCGAGGCTTCGATCTCGCGGAGCCGCGCGACTGCTTCGGAGACGGTCTTCATGTACCGATCGAAGCACGCTCGGCCCGGGCGTGCTTGACGGACGTCGGAATTCGGCGGATCATCGGCTCACAACAACCGGCGCTGCGGCATGACGTGGAGGTGGGAGAGATGACGAGCTCGACGATCCCGTTCGTCCAGGCACGCAACTACACACGGGGCCGATCCAACCCCATCGACGTGATCGTGATCCACACGATGGAGTCGCCGGAGAAGCCGGACACCGCCGAGAGCGTCGCGGCGTGGTTCGCCGGGCCGAATGCGCCCCAGGCGTCCGCGCACTACTGCATCGACGCGGACTCGATCGTCGAGTGCGTCCGTGACACGGACGTCGCCTGGCATGCGCCGGGCGCGAACCACAACGGCCTCGGGCTCGAGCACGCCGGGCGCGCCGCACAGACGGCAGCCGACTGGAAGCGACGAGTACTCGACGAAGCTGCTCGACCTCTCCGCCGAGCTCGTCGCGCAGAAGTGCACGAAGTACGACATCCCGGCTACCTGGCTGACCGCCGCGCAGCTGCGCGCGGGCAAGCGCGGCATCACCGGTCACGTGCAGGTGTCGGAGGCGTTCAAGCGCACCGACCACACCGACCCGGGCAAGTCGTTCCCCGTCGCGGCGTACATCGCGCGGGTGCGGGCGCACCTCGGCGACAAGTTCGTCGAGCCGGAAGAGCACCACTGGCACACGAAGGCAGCGGCGCAGACACCGATGCTGCGGGTCGGGGACGAGGGCTACCAGGTGAAACGGTTGCAGCGGCTCCTCGTGCAGCGCGGCTTCGACGCGGGTGCGGCGGACGGGATCTTCGGGAAGCAGACCGCGGCGGCGGTCAAGCAGGCACAGGTCGCGCACGGCCTCGACGACGACGGGATCGCCGGCCCGCTCACGTGGGCTGCACTGCTCGCCGGCTGACCCTCACGCCTGATGTCGACCGAGCAGCGAAACGACGACCTTCGGCTCGACTACAACGAGACGACCGATCTCATGCGGGGCTTGACGGACGTCCGCTTCAAGCTGGTCGCGTTCGTCCCGACGATCTCCGGCGCCGCGATCGCCGTCCTGGGTCGCGGGAAGTCGACGACCTCGGAGCTGCTCGCGGTCGGTCTGCTCGGCCTCGTCGCGACGGTCGGCATCGTCATCTTCGACCTGCGCAACACCCAGCTCCTCGACTACGCGGTCCTGCGCGCCAAGAGCCTCGAGGAGCGGCTCGGCTTCGTCTCGATCTTCGAGCCCGGGTCGCCGGGTGGGCTGTTCACCGAGCGTCCGGGCCGCGATCTGCGTCTGTTCGGGCTCGCCGGGGTCGGCCACGACCGCGGTCTGGCGCTCGTCTACAGCGCGGCGATCGGCGGCTGGTGCTACATCGTTGCGTGGGGAGCGCTGCGCGCGCTCGACGTCGGGGACGCCCGCCAGCTGGGGGGTGTGATCGGGCTCATCGGAGCGGTCGTCGTCCTGATCGAGTTCGTCCGGATCGACGGTCGGCCGGACCGGCATGTGCCGCGTCGCGAGCCGCGCTGCAGCACCCGACGTCGCGTAAGCGAACCGTACGGTTACCCGTACAGTCAGCGCGCAGCCGCTCTGCGAACATGGGCGCATGCGCACAATCGTCGTCGTCGACGACCATCCGACCTTCCGGGCCACCGCGTGCGCGCTCCTCGAGGCGGAGGGATTCGTCGTGGTCGGCGAGGCGGCAGACGGGCTCAGCGCGCTCGAGGTGATCGAGCGGCTCGCGCCGGACGTCGTGCTCCTCGATGTGCAGCTGCCCGACATCGACGGCTTCGAGGTGGCCGCCCGCGTGGCGGTGTTCGACGCTCCGCCGGTGATCGTGCTCACCTCGAGTCGCGATGCGCGCGACTTCGGCTCGCTGATCGCCGACTCCGGCGCGCGCGGTTTCATCGAGAAGGCCGAGCTCTCGGGCGAGGCCATGGCAGCCCTGATCGGGTGAGTCGCGGGGCGCGGATCGCGCTCGTCCAGGGAGGCGCCTCACTCGTCGCGGCCGGCTGCGCGCTGGCGCTCGCGCTGACGAGCGACCACTCGGATCCGTCGACGCTCGATGCGCTCCTCGGAGAGCTGGTCGGCCTGTCGTTCACGACCGCGGGCCTCCTCGGCACCTGGCGCCGCCCCGGCAACCGCTCCGGCGCCCTCCTCTCCCTGGTCGGCTTCCTCTACTTCGCCGGCGCGCTCGCGTTTGCCAACGCCTCGCTGCCGTCGAGCATCGGCTGGGCGCTGCAGGAGGTCTTCCTCGCGGCGTTCGTCCACCTCCTGCTCGCCTACCCGGCCGGGACGCTGACGCGCGGCGCGAAGCGGGTCGTCGTCTTCGCCTACGCCTCCGCGATCGGCTTCCCGACCACATACCTGCTCGTCGCGGCCGACCAACCCGGCTGTAGCGACTGCCCGCCGAGCGCGTTCACGATCGTCGACAGCAGCTCCGCTCAGGAGGTGCTGTCCGTCGTGGCCGCGGTCAGCGCGATCGCGATCGCCGCCGCGACGGTGATCCTCCTCGTCCGCCGGTGGCGCGCAGCCTCGCCCGTCTACCGGAGCAGCCTCCGGCTCGTGCTGCTGACGGGCGCGCTCGCGATCGCATTGATCGGCGCCCAGCTGATCGTCAACCCGTTTCTCGGCTCGCTGGGGCGGACGATCTTCTCTGCGCTCGGCGGCGTCGCCTTCCTGCTCGTCCCGTTCGCGTTCGCCGCGGGGCTCCTGCGCGGCCGCTTCGCGAGTGCCGCGGTCGGGCGGCTGCTCGCGCAGCTCGGACCGGTGCCTGCGCCCGGGCGGCTTCGCGATTCGCTGCGGGAGACGCTCGGCGATCCCGAGCTGGAGCTCGGCTACTGGCTGCCGGATCTGCCGGGCTACGTCGACATCGAAGGCAGGCCGTTCGACCCCGCCGAGCTCGGCGCAGCGACGCCCGTCGACGGCGAGAACGGTCGCATCGGCGTGCTCGTGCACGATCCTGCGCTGCTCGACCAGCGCGAGCTGCTCGACGGCGTCGTCTCCGCGGCACGGCTCGCACTCGAGAACGAGCGGCTGCATGCCGAGCTGCGCGCGCAGCTCGACGCCCTCGCGCGCGAACGCGACTTCACGCGCCTCGTCGTCAACACCGCGCCGTCATTCTTCTGCGTGCTCGACGGTGAGGGCCAGGATCGTCAGGTTCAACGACACGCTCGTACGCACGGCCGGGATCCTCGACGACGAGCGGACGCGAGGTCGGAAGTTCTGGGACGTGTTCACGCTGCCCGAGGAAGCGCCGGACGTCCGTGGCCTGATCGCGCTGACGGCCGCGACCGGCCGCGGCTCACGACACGAGGCACGGCTTCTGGCCGCAGACGGGATCCGGCGCACGGTCGAGTGGGTGACCGCGTCGATCCCCGACGAGCGCGGCCAGTTCGAGTACGTCCTCGTCTGCGGTCTCGACGTGACCGAGCAGACCTGGCACGACAGCGTCCAGGGATCGCTGCGACGCGTCGCGACGCTGGTTGCGTCGGGAGCCGGTGGGTCGGCGCTGATGGACGCCGTCACGTCCGAGATCGGCCGCCTCTTCGAGGGCCAGAGCGCCAACCTGCTCCAGCTCGACGGCACGGAGGGCCTCATCGCCGGCGCCTGGAGCAGCGGCGATGCACTGACCTGGGAGGTCGGGACGCAGTTTCCCGTCGTCGGCGACACGGCCAGCGGGCGCGCAATCGAGAGCCTGCGTCCGGAGCGCGTCGACTCGCCCGACGAGCTCGTCGACCAGGTCGCGCGTGACCTGTGGGCGGCACACGGCACGCAGTCCACCCTTGCGGCGCCGGTGATCGTCGACCGCGCGCTCTGGGGTGTGATCAGCGTCTCGCGGGTGACCGCCGACCGGTTCCCCGTCGAGGCCGAGGAGCGCCTTGGCGACTTCGCCGCGCTCGTCGCGCAGGCGATCGCGAACGCCGCGGCGCAGGCCGAGGTGCGCGCGTCCCGCGCGCGACTCGTGGCGACGGCCGACGCCGAGCGCAAGAAGCTCGAGCGGAACCTGCACGACGGCGCGCAGCAGCGGCTCGTCTCGATCTCGATCTCCCTCCGACTCGCGCAGGCGAAGCTGCAGACGGCTCCGGCCGACGCCGGTGCGCTGATCGGCGGCGCAGCGGAAGAGCTGGCGCTCGCGCTCGACGAGCTGCGCGAGCTCGCACGCGGCATCCATCCCGCCGTGCTGACCGACCGCGGTCTCGCACCGGCGCTCGGCGCGCTCGCCGACCGTGCGCCGTTGCCCGTGTCGATCGAGAGCGACCTGGACGACCGTCTGCCGTCGGTGGTCGAGGCGGCTGCGTACTACGTCGTCGCCGAGTCGCTGACGAACGTGGCGAAGTACGCGGGCGCGAGCTCGGCGAACGTTCGCATCCAGCGGCTGAACGGCAACGCGGTGGTCGAGGTGCGCGACGACGGGGTGGGCGGCGCCGACCCCACGCTCGGCTCCGGGCTGCGCGGCCTCGCCGACCGGGTCGAGGCCCTGAACGGGCGCCTCGGCGTCGAGAGCGAGCCCGGCGTCGGCACGCGTGTTTGGGCGGAGATCCCATGCGTGTGAGGATGGTCCGGTGAGTGCGACCTCCGAGCGCGTGCGCGTCGTGATCGCCGACGACTCGGTGCTGATCCGCGAGGGCACGACGCGTCTGCTCGAGGACGCGGGGCTCGACGTCGTCGGCCAGGCGGTCGACGGTGACGACCTGATGCTGAAAGTGCGCAGCTACTCGCCCGACATCGCGATCGTCGACATCCGCATGCCGCCGACGCACACCGACGAGGGCCTGCGCGCGGCGAAGCAGATCCGCGAGCGGTACCCGTCCACGGGCGTGCTCGTCCTCTCGCAGTACGTCGAGACCGAGTACGCAACCGAGCTCCTGTCGGAGAACGCCGAGGGCATCGGCTACCTGCTCAAGGACCGCGTCGCCGACATCGGCGACTTCGTCGCTGCCGTGCGGCGGGTTGCGGCCGGAGGCTCCGCGCTCGACCCGTCGATCGTCTCGCTGCTCGTCGGCCGTCGCCGCGGCTCGGCGCTCGACGACGTGACGCCGCGTGAGCTCGAAGTGCTCGAGCTGATGGCGGAGGGCCGGTCGAACAAGGCGATCGCCGAGCGGATGGTCGTCACCGAGCGTGCCGTCGAGAAGCACGTCACGAGCATCTTCGCCAAGCTTCGCCTGCCGACGAGCTCCGACGATCACCGCCGCGTGCTGGCGGTGCTCACGTACTTGCAGCGGTCAGACGGGGGGTAGCCGTACCGACAACGGCGACGACGTCGGCGACAGTCTCGGCATGACTGCCAGTGCCGTTCGCCGCCCGCTTCGCCTCTCGGTCGCGAGCCTCACGCCCGCCGTCGTGCCGGCCGGCGCGCTGCTCGGCCTCGCCGCGCTGCACGGCGCCGGCCTGCGCGTGCTCGTCGTCGTCGGCATCCCGCTGCTCGCGGTCGGCGGCTTCAGCCGCTTCCTGCCGCGCGGGCCGCGCGCCGCAGTGCTCACGTTCGCGGCCCTGCTGCTCGTCGGCGGCGGGCTGATCGCCCGCAGCCCGCTGTCGCTCGCAGGCGGCGTGCTCCTGCTCGCGGCCGGAGTCGCGACCGCCTGGGGCGTGAACCGCGAGCGGTCTCGGCGGCGCGCCTGGGCGCTGCGCGCGACCACGGCCGTCGGCGCCGTGCTCGTCGTCCTCTTCCTCGCCTACCCGCTGCTGCTCGCGGTCGACTACCTGGCGAAGCCGCGCCAGGCGATCGACGCACAGGCGCTGCAACTGCCGCATCGCGACATCACGTTCCCGGCAGCCGACGGCGTGCGCCTGTCCGGCTGGTACGTCCCGGGCACGAACGGCGCCGCGATCGTCCTCGTGCACGGAGGCGGTGGCGACCGCGAAGGGACGATCCGCCACGCGCGTCTGCTCGCGGCGTCCGGCTACGGCGTGCTGCTGTACGACGCGCGAGGGCGCGGCGAGAGCGGGGGCCAGGAGAACGCATTCGGCTGGCGCTGGGACCGTGACGTGCGCGGGGCGGTGAACTACCTCGAGGCCGCCGGCATCCGGCACATCGGGCTGCTCGGGCTCTCGACCGGCGCCGAAGCCGTCGTCACCGAGGCCGCGTCCGATCCACGCGTCGCCGCGGTCGTCTCCGACGGCCTGCAGGGGCGGACGCCGGGTGACGCCGGCAACCTCGGCTTCGGAAACCGGATCTCGATCCAGCCTGCGTTCGTCGTCCTCTCGGCTGCGATCCGTGCCGTCCGCGGCGAGCATCAGCCTCCGCCGCTGCTCGACCTCGTGCACCGCGTCGCCGCGTCGCGCCCGCTGCTCCTGATCGGCACCGAGGGCTTCGAGCGCGAGCTCGATCGCGCGTACGTGCGCGGGACGGCGTGCACAGCTGTGGGAGCTGCCCGACACCGCACACACGCAAGGGCTCGCGACGCATCCCGCCGCGTACGCTGAGCGGGTGCTCACGGTCTTCGACGGCGCGCTGCGTCCGCGCTAGGGATGGCGATTCGGCGCTTCGAGCCGGGCGACGTCGACGAGCTGGCGCGGGTGCGGATCGCCAACCGCGCATTCCTGGAGCCGTTCGAGCCGCCACGGCCGGAGTCGTTCTTCACGCCCGCCGGGCAGGCTGCGTGGCTCGCGAGCGGCGATGGGCTGCGGCTCGCGATCCTCGATGACGACGGCGCGATCGCCGGCGCGATCTCGCTCTCGCACATCGTCCGCGGCCCGCTGCAGTCCGCCGTGGTCGGCTACTGGGTCGACGAGAGCCGGAACGGCCGCGGTCTGGCCGGCCGCGCGCTGGCCGAGACGGTCGAGCTCGCGTTCGGCGAGCTCGAGCTGCACCGGCTCGAGGCCGGGACGCTGCTCGACAATGCCGCGTCCCAGCGGGTCCTGCGCCGCAACGCGTTCACCGAGATCGGCGTTGCCCGCAAGCACCTGTTGATCGGCGGTGTCTGGCGCGACCACCTGCTCTTCGAGCGGCTCGCCGACGATTAGGCGACGTACGGCGCTTTTCTTGCGGGTCGAAAGGGAGTACGTTTCCTGACCTGGTCGTCTAGCTCCGAGGAGGTCGTCCGACGTGAAGAAGCGCCAGCCGCCCACCCCGACCCTGTCATGTCGATGAGCACGATCGGTGCGATCATCGCCGAGAAGGGCGGTGCCGTCGTCAGCATCGACGGCGACGCGACGGTCTTCGAAGCCGTCAAGCTGATGGTCGAGTCGAACGTCGGCGCGATCCTCGTCACGGGGTCGACCGACGAGCGGATCGCAGGCATCTTCACGGAGCGCGACTACCTGCGGCGGATCGCGGTCGAGGGGCGCACCTCACGCGAGACGAAGGTGAACGAGGTGATGAGCGCACCCGTCGTCGCGGTCGATCCGACGACGACAGTCGAGGAGGCGATGGCGATGATGACCGACCGGCGCATCCGTCACGCCCCCGTCGTCGACGGCGGCGACCTCGCCGGGATGATCTCGATCGGCGACCTCGTCCGCGTGATGTCGCAGCAGCAGGACTACAAGATCCAGTACCTGACCGAGTACATCACCGCCCGCTAGAGAGGCTTGATGTGGAACTGCGTGCTCGTGGGGATGGCTCAGACCAAGCAGGTCGTTCGGGTCGGGCGTAGGGCATAGCGGGGTCTACGTTCAAGCCCGACCCGGGCGAGCTGCGCCGTGTCGAGTCACCAGCCACGGGTGCGCGTGCGTTTCACATCAAGCCTCTCGACGGTCCGGGTAGTGCGCGGCTTCGACCGCGCTGCGCTCGTCGCGCAGCGGCGGGATCGCGTCCGCGGAGTGGGTGCTCGTCGCGAGCGGCACCTCGCGCAGCAGCCAGGTGAGTGCGAATGCGAGCACCGAGACGGCGGCGGCCGTCAGGAAGACCGGATGCAGGGCGGCGGCGAAGGCCGCTTCGAAGGCGGACCGCGCCGCGTCGGGTAGGTGCGCGATCGCAGCGGGGCTTGTCGTGCTCGGCGGCTTGACACCCGCCGGCAGGCGCGTCGCGAGCTCGGTGTGCAGCCGGCTCGCGAAGATCGTCCCGAAGAGGGCGACGCCGATCGAGCCGCCGATCTGCCGGAAGAGCGTCGAGCCGCTCGTGGCGACGCCCATCTGTGACGGGTCGACGGCGTTCTGCACCGCCAGGATGAGCACCTGCATCACCATGCCGAGTCCGAGCCCGAGCACGAGTGCGCCCGTTGCCGCGAACCAGACGCTCGACGCGACCTCGAGCCGCGAGAGCAGGAACATGCCGATCGCCATGATCCCCGTGCCGACGATCGGGAAGAAGCGGTAGCGCCCGACGCGCGTGATGATGTTGCCGCTCGCGATCGACGTCACCAGCACGCCCGCCATCAACGGCAGCAGCTGCAGACCCGAGATGGTCGGGCTCGATCCCTTCGTGATCTGGAGGTAGAGCGGCAGATAGGTGATGGCGCCGAAGAGGGCGAAGCCGACGATGAACCCGACGGCGCTCGTGACCGCGAACGTGTGGTTGCGGAAGAGCGACAGCGGGATGATCGGCTCGGCGGCGCGTGACTCGACGAGCACGAAGAGCGGCAGGATGACGGCGGCCGCGACGATCAGGCCGATCGTCTTCGGCGAGCTCCAGGCCCAGGTCGTGCCGCCGAGGCTCGTGAAGAGGACGACGGCGCTCAACCCGGCGGCGAGCAGCCCCGCGCCCAGGTAGTCGATCGTGTGACGCGTCTTCTCGACGCGGGCGTGGAACGCGGTCGCGATCACCACGAGCGCCACGGCGCCGATCGGCACGTTGACGTAGAAGATCCAGCGCCAGGAGAGGTGGTCGACGAAGAAGCCGCCGAGCAGCGGCCCGATCACCGTCGCGACGCCGAAGACGCCGCCGAAGTAGCCCTGGTACTTGCCGCGCTCTCGCGGCGGGATGATGTCGCCGACCACGGCGAGCGTCGTCACCATCAGGCCGCCGGCGCCGAGACCCTGCAGCGCGCGGAAGGCGATCAGCTCGCTCATGTTCTGGGAGATGCCGCAGAGCACCGAGCCGACGAGGAAGATCACGATCGCCGTCTGCAGGATCTTCTTGCGGCCGTAGAGGTCGCCGAGCTTCCCGTAGAGCGGCCCGGCGATCGTCGAGGCGAGCAGGTAGGCGGTGACGACCCACGACAGGTGCTCGATCCCGCCGAGGTCGCCGACGATCGTCGGCAGCGCCGTCGAGACGATCGTCTGGTCGAGCGCGGCGAGCAGCAGCACGAGCATCAGCGCGACGAAGATCAGACGGACACGGGGCTGGGGAGCCATCGCACCACAATAGCATCAACATGAAACTATTGCCATGTGAAATAATCGGCTGAGCATGGGCAAACGCGATTCCAGCCAGCGCATCCTCGACGAGCTGAGCCGTCTGATCCGGCAGCTGAGCCGGCTCAGCGGCGGCCCGGACGAAGGCCCGCCGCTGACGGCGACCCAGCGGCTCGCGCTCTTCGAGCTCGTCGATCAGGGGCCGCTGCGCCTGAACGACCTCGCCGTGCGCATGGGGACGAGCGCGCCGACCGCGTCACGGGCGGTCGACGCGCTGGACGAGCTCGGCCTCGTCGACCGCAAGCCGGACCCCGGCGACCGCCGCGCGCTGCAGCTCGACCTGACGCCGGAGGGCCGGCGGTCGGTCGAGGAGCGAAAGGCGCGCGTGCTCGAGGCGTTCCGGCCCGCGGTCGGCGAGCTGCCGGCCGCCGATCGCGAGCAGCTGGCAGCACTGCTCGCCCGGCTCGCCGACGAGCTCGCCTGAAGTCGAGCTCGGCTGAACGTTAGGAGGGCTGCGGCGTCTTCCGCAGGTACGGCTTGACGGTCTCGTAGCCGGGGAAGCGCTCCTTCGCCTCGTCGTCCGAGACGGCCGTGGTGATGATCACGTCCTCGCCCTGGCGCCAGTCCGCCGGCGTCGCGACCTTGTGCTTGGCGGTCAGCTGGAGCGAGTCGATCACGCGCAGGATCTCGCTGAAGTCGCGGCCGGTCGCGGCGGGGTAGGTCAGCGTCAGCTTGACCTTCTTGTCCGGGCCGATGACGAAGACGGAGCGGACGGTCATCGTGTCGCTCGCGTTCGGATGGATCATCCCGTAGATGTCCGCGACCTTGTGGTCGGGGTCTGCGACGAGCGGGAAGTTCAGCCGGTGGCCGGTCACTTCCTCGATGTCGTCGTTCCAGGTGGCGTGGTCGATGAGCCCGTCGACGCTCAGCCCGACGACCCGCGTGTTGCGCTGGTCGAACTCGGGCTTGAGCTCGGCGACCCGGCCGAGCTCGGTCGTGCAGACGGGGGTGAAGTCGGCTGGATGGGAGAAGAGGACGCCCCACCCGTCGCCGAGGTACTCGTGGAAGTGGATCTCCCCTTCCGTTGAATCAGCCGTGAAGTCCGGTGCCTCGTCGCCGAGCTGGAGCGCCATTGGTCGTCCTCCCTGTCGCAGTTGCTGGTCGTTCAATACTACGCACTCGCTTGCGTCCGACCGGCCGTTTCTTTACTCTTTGAAGTGATGGATGCGCGGACACGGTCAATCAAGAAGAACGCGGTCAAGTTCGCGCGCCCGCATCAGGGCTAGCCGGCTTCGCACTCCCCTCGCCGCGCCGGACTAGCTACAGATCAGGCGAGGGGCGAGGGCTCATGAAAGCCGGCGTCATGAAAGCCAGCGGCCTCTACGACCCACGGTTCGAGCACGACGCCTGCGGTGTCGGCTTCGTCGCGCGGCTCGACGGCCGCCCGACGCACGAGGCGATCACCCGCGCCCTGACCGTGCTCGAGAACCTCGAGCATCGCGGTGCAGCCGGCGCGGACGCCGAGAGCGGAGACGGCGCCGGCATCCTCACCCAGCTGCCCGACCCGTTCCTGCGTGCGGTCGCGGGCTTCGAGCTGCCGCGCCTCTACGGGGTCGCGGTCTGCTTTCTGCCTCGCGATGCCGCGCGTCGCGCCGAGCTCGAGCGCTTGCTCGAGCAGACGACCGCCGCCGAGGGCCAGGCCGTCGTCGGCTGGCGCGACGTCCCGATCGACGACGCGTATGTGGGACGGCACGCGGGCGTCTTCGCGCCGGTGATCCGCCAGCTCTTCGTCGCGGCGGCGCCCGACCTCGAGCCGGACGCGTTCGAGCGCAAGCTGTACGTGATCCGCCGTGTCGCCGAGCTGGCCGCCGGAGCCGACCTCGTGATCCCGAGCTTCTCGTCGCGCACGCTCGTCTACAAGGGGATGCTGACCGCGCCGCAGCTGCGTGGCTTCTACCCCGACCTCAGCGACGAGCGCTTCGCGAGCGCACTCGCGCTCGTGCACTCGCGGTTCTCGACCAACACGTTCCCCAGCTGGGAGCTCGCGCACCCGTACCGCATGATCGCGCACAACGGCGAGATCAACACGCTGCGCGGCAACGTCAACTGGATGCGTGCGCGCGAGTCGCAGCTCGCATCCGAGCTCTTCGGCAGCGACATCGAGAAGGTGCTACCCGTCGTCCGGCAGGGCGGGTCGGACACCGCGGTCTTCGACAACGTGCTCGAGCTGCTCGTGCTCGCCGGGCGCTCGCTGCCGCACGCGCTGATGATGATGGTGCCCGAGGCGCACGCAGGGCGCGCCGACGTGCCCGACGAGCTGCGCGGCTTCTACGCGTTCCACGATTGCCTGACCGAGGCGTGGGACGGGCCGGCTGCGATCGCGTTCACCGACGGGCGCCTGATCGGCGCGACGCTCGACCGCAACGGGCTGCGCCCCGGACGCTGGCTCGAGACCCGGGACGGCTGGGTGGTGCTCGCGTCGGAGGCAGGCGTGCTCGACATCCCGGCCGCCGAGGTCGTGCGCAAGGGACGTCTGCAGCCCGGCAAGCTGTTCGTCGTCGACCTCGACCAGGGGCGCATCGTCCCGGACGACGAGGTGAAGCGCGAGGTCGCGACCCGCAAGCCGTACGCCGCCTGGTTCGAGCGCGAGCACGTGCGGCTCGCCGACCTGCCGCGCCCGGCGCCGCGTGTCGCGGAGGAGCCGTTGCGGAGGCTGCAGCTGGCGTTCGGCTACACGCAGGAGGACATGAAGGTGATGCTCGCGCCGCTCGCGGTCAACGCCGAAGAGGCGATCGGCTCGATGGGCAACGACACACCGCTCGCCGCGCTCTCCGATCGGAGGCCGCTGCTCTACTCCTACTTCAAGCAGCTCTTCGCACAGGTGACGAACCCGCCGATCGACTCGACCCGCGAGGCGATCGTGATGTCGGTGCAGTCGCTCGTCGGCTCGGAGCGAAACCTGCTCGACGAGACGCCCGAGCACGCGCGCCAGCTCGTGATCGACAACCCGATCCTGCGCGACGACGAGCTCGAGAGCCTGCGTCAGGTGCACTCGGACGTCTTCATGGCCCACACGCTCGACACGACGTGGCCCGCCGAGGATGGGCCCGACGGTCTCGAGCCGGCGCTCGAGCGGCTCTGCGACGACGCCGACGACGCGCTCGCGCGCGGCGCCAACATCCTCATCCTCTCCGACCGCGCCGTCGGGCCGGAACGCGCGCCGATCCCCTCGATGCTCGCGGTCGGTGCGGTGCACCACCATCTCGTGCGCTCGGGGACGCGCCTGCAGGCCGGCCTCGTCGTCGAGTCGGGCGAGCCTCGCAGCGTTCAGAGCGTCGCCGTGCTGATCGGCTACGGCGCGGCGGCGGTCAACCCGTACCTGATGCTGGGCACGATCGGTGAGCTGGTCGACGAGGGACGCATCGACCTCACCCGCGAGGACGCCGAGGCACGCGCGATCAAGGCCGTCGGCAAGGGCCTCCTGAAGGTGATCTCGAAGATGGGGATCTCGACCATCTCCTCCTACTGCGGTGCGCAGGTCTTCGAGGCCGTCGGCCTCTCGACCGCGCTCGTCGAGCGCTACTTCACGGGCACGCCCTCCCGCATCGGCGGCATCGGGCTCGACGAGATCGCCGCAGGTGTGCTCGTCCGGCATGCGCGCGCCTATCCGGGCACGGCCGGCGAGCTGCTGCCCGTGGTCGGCCTCTACTCGTGGCGCCGCGACGGCGAGCACCATCAGTGGAACCCCGAGACGATTGCGCTCCTGCAGCACGCCGTGCGCGGCGGCGGGCAGCCGACGTACGACGAGTTCGCCGCGGCCGTGAACGCGGACTCGGCGCGCCGCTCGACGCTGCGCGGCCTGCTGCGTTTCCGGGCCGACCGGCCCGCGATCCCGCTCGACGAGGTCGAGCCCGCGGCGGAGATCGTCAAGCGCTTCTCGACCGGCGCGATGTCGCTCGGCTCGCTCTCGCGCGAGGCGCACGAGACGCTCGCGGTCGCGATGAACCGTCTCGGCGGCCGCTCGAACACCGGTGAGGGCGGGGAGGACCCCGTGCGCTTCACCGACGAGCGCCGTTCGAAGATCAAGCAGGTCGCGTCGGGGCGCTTCGGCGTCAACATCGACTATCTGACGAACGCCGACGAGCTGCAGATCAAGATGGCTCAGGGCGCGAAGCCGGGCGAGGGCGGTCAGCTGCCGGGCCACAAGGTCGACCGCTACATCGCCGGCGTCAGGTTGACGACGCCGGGCGTCGGGCTGATCTCGCCGCCGCCCCACCACGACATCTACTCGATCGAGGACCTCAAGCAGCTGATCTACGACCTGCGCTGCGCCAACCCGGAAGCGCGCATCTCGGTCAAGCTCGTCGCCGAGGTCGGCGTCGGCACGGTCGCCGCCGGCGTGGCGAAGTCGAATGCCGACCACGTGCTCATCTCAGGGCACGACGGCGGCACCGGCGCTTCGCCGGTCTCGTCGATCCTGCACGCGGGCGTCCCCTGGGAGATCGGGCTCGCCGAGACGCAGCAGACACTCGTGCTTGAACGACCTGCGATCGCGCATCTGGGTGCAGACCGACGGCCAGCTGAAGACGGGCCGCGACGTCGTTGTCGCCGCGCTGCTCGGTGCCGACGAGATGGGCTTCGCCACCGCGCCGCTGATCGCGACCGGCTGCGTGATGATGCGCGCCTGTCACCTGAACACGTGCCCGGTCGGCATCGCCACCCAGGATCCGGAGCTGCGCAAGCGCTTCCGCGGGCAGCCCGAGCACGTGATCGAGTTCTTCTTCCTCGTCGCCGAGGACGTGCGGCGGATCATGGCGTCGCTCGGCATCGCGCGCTTCGACGAGCTCGTCGGCCGCGTCGACCTGCTCGAGCCCGACGAGGCGATCGAGCGCTGGCAGGAACGCGGCATCGACCTGACCAACCTCCTGCGGGCGCCCGACGTGCCGGCGGGGACCGCCTTGCGCCAGGTCGAGCGGCAGGCCTCGCCGCTCGGCGGCGCCCTCGACTGGCGGCTGATCGACGCGGCGCAGCCGGCGTTGGAGCACGGCGAGCCGGTCGACGCGAGCTTCGACGTCCGCAACGTCGACCGGACGATCGGCGGGCTGCTCTCGCACTACGTGACGAAACGGCACGGTCGCGCGGGGCTCCCGGCGAGCACGATCCGCTTCGAGCTGCACGGCTCAGCGGGCCAGTCCTTCGGTGCGTGGCTCGCACCCGGGATCGAGCTGACACTGACCGGTGAGGCAAACGACTACGCCGGCAAGGGGCTGTCGGGCGGGACGATCGCGGTGCGGCCGCCCGCCGACGCGGCGTTCGTGGCCGAGGAGAACGTGATCGTCGGCAACACCGTGCTCTACGGCGCGACGGCCGGTCGCGCGTTCTTCCGCGGCGTCGCCGGCGAGCGGTTCGCCGTCCGCAACTCCGGCGCTTCCGCCGTCGTCGAGGGTGTCGGCGACCACGGCTGCGAGTACATGACGGGCGGCCGGGTCGTCGTCCTCGGCCCGACCGGGCGCAATTTCGCGGCCGGCATGAGCGGCGGCATCGCGTACGTCCTCGACCGCGACGGGACGTTCGAGGAGCGCTGCAACCCGCAACTCGTCGCGCTCGAGGCACTGGACGACGACGACGTCCGCACGGTCGTCTCCTTGCTCGAGGAGCACGCCGAGCGCACCGGCTCGCCGGTCGCGGCGCGGCTGCTCGCCGACTGGAGCCCGCTCGCCTTCGTCAAGGTGATCCCGCACGACTACAAGCGCGCGCTCGCCGACCTGGACGACGCCGTGCGCTACCAGGACTATCCGGTGTCGGCGGGCGGCGTCGGCTTCGTGACCAAGGAATCGGAGGAGGCGGCCTGATGGGAAAGATCGGCGCCTTCCTCAGTCTCCGCCGTGCCGAAGCGCCCCGCCGCGCGCCTGCGGAACGCATCGGCGACGTTCGCGAGTTCGTCGGCACGCTGCCGCTCGCCGAGCTGCGCGCGCAGGCGTCCCGCTGCATGGAGTGCGGCGTGCCGTTCTGCCATCACGGCTGCCCGGTCGGGAATCTGATCCCGGACTGGAACGACCTCGTCTACCGCGACCGCTGGGCCGAGGCGAGCGAGCAGCTGCACCGCACGAACAACTTCCCGGAGTTCACGGGCCGGCTGTGCCCCGCACCGTGCGAGGCGGCCTGTGTGCTCGAGATCAACGAAGGCGACGCCGTCACGATCAAGCAGGTCGAGCTCGCGATCGTCGATCGCGCCTGGGCCGAAGGCTGGATCGTGCCGCTGCCCAAAGCCGCCCCGACGGGGCGGAGCGTTGCGGTGATCGGCTCCGGGCCGGCCGGCCTCGCCTGCGCGCAGCAGCTCGCGCGCGCGGGCGAGCGGGTCACGGTCTACGAGCGGGACGAGGCGGCCGGCGGGCTCGTGCGCTTCGGCGTGCCGGAGTTCAAGATCGAGAAGGAGCTCGTCGAGCGCCGCGTCGGCCAGCTCGTCGCCGAGGGCGTCGAGTTCAGGTTCGGCGTCGAGATCGGCGTCGACATCGACGTCTCCGAGCTCCGTGCCGACCACGACGCGGTGGTCGTCGCGACCGGCTCTCGCGTTCCGCGCGACCTGCGCGTGCCCGGCCGCGAGCTCGCGGGCGTGCACTTCGCGATGGAGTACCTCGCCGAGCGGCAGCGCGTGCTCGACGGCACGGCGGAGACGTCGATCACGGCCGCCGGCAAGCACGTCGTCGTGATCGGCGGCGGCGACACCGGAGCCGACTGCGTCGCACACGCGCACCGCGAAGGGCCGGCGTCGGTGACCCAGATCGAGCTGGTCGGCGAGCCGCCGGCCGCCCGTCCCGATGACGTGACGCCGTGGCCGCGCTGGCCGATGAAGCTCCGCACGTCGTATGCCCTCGAGGAGGGTGGCGAGCGCGACTTCTCGGTCTCGACGACGCGGTTCGAGGGCGACGGGTCGGTGGAGCGCATCGTCTGGCAGCGCAACACGGGTCTGCCTCCCTTCGAGCTCGTGCCCGGCAGCGAGGAGGCGCACCCCGCCGGGCTCGTCCTGCTCGCGATGGGCTTCCTCGGCCCGGAGCAGCAACTCCTCGACAGCCTCGGCGCCGAGCGTGACCAGCGCAGCAACGTCGCGGCACCCCGGTTCGCGACCTCGGTGCCGGGCGTCTTCGCCGCGGGCGACGCGCGCCGCGGGCAGTCGCTGATCGTCTGGGCGATCGACGAGGGACGGCGTTGCGCGGCCGCGGTCCGCGAATGGCTCGACGGCGAGGATTCCAGCCCCGGTCGACCCGCTTTTGCTTCGATAGCTTTGGACCGGTCCGCCGAGTAGACTGCGGCCCATGAAACGGACCATGAACGACACGCACGACGGGAGCTGCGCGGTCGCAGCGACCGCAGAGATCATCGCCACCAAGTGGACGCCCCTGATCGTCCACGACCTCTCGGAGGGTGCCCGGCGCTTCATGCAGCTCGAGCACGCGTGCCCCGGGATCAGCCCGCGAACGCTCTCGGAGCGCCTCGACATGCTCGAGCGCCAGGGCGTCGTGATCAGGCGCAGCTATCCGGAATCGCCGCCTCGCGTCGAGTACGAGCTGACCGAGAAGGGCCGTGCGCTCTTGCCCGTGATCCGGGAGATGCGCCGTTTCGGACGCTCGTGGATGGTCGCGCAGCCGGCGAAGCGTCGCCGCACTGCCGCCAAGCGCTGAGGGCTTCTCGCAACTACCAAAGAGATAGTCGCTTCAGCTTCTGAAGCTTGACAGCCAATCAGTCTGCATGCAGACTGATTGGACGATGACCGTTACAGCGCCGAGCATGCTGTCGACGAAGCCGCTTGCGGCAACGTCCGCGCTCGCGCTCGTTCTTCTTCTTACGGTCATTCTCATTCTCCCCCTCTAGGGGGAGAACGCACTCACGCGGCCGTTAGACGCCGCATACGCCCACCGTCAACGGAAGAAGTGCGTCTCCGCACGGAGACGCCGGCGAGGAGCAACGAGTGCGCAGGATCAAGATCTTCGACACGACTTTGAGGGACGGCGAGCAATCGCCGGGCATCGCGCTGCGGCCGGACGAGAAGGCCGAGATCGCGCGCGCCCTCGAACTGCTCGGTGTCGACATCGTGGAGGCGGGGTTCGCCGCCTCGTCGCCCGGTGACTTCCAGGGCGTCGCCGCAGTCGTCGACTCGGTGACGCGCGCCACCGTGGCATCGCTTGCCAGAACGACCGAAGGCGACATCGACGCCGCTGCCCAGGCGCTCGCAGGCGCACCTCGCAGCCGCATCCATGTCTTCATCGCGACCAGCGCGCTGCACATGGAGCGCAAGCTCGGGCTGACTCCGCCGCAAGTGCTGGAGCGGATCTCCTGGGCGGTCGCATACGCCGCCGAGCACGCCGACGAGGTCGAGTTCTCGGCCGAGGACGCGACGAGGTCTGACCGCGCGTTCCTCGCGGGAGCGTGCCGCGAGGCGATCGCGGCGGGAGCGACGATCGTCAACCTGCCGGACACCGTCGGCTTCACGACGCCGGTCGAGTACGCCCGGATGTTCGACGACCTGCGCGAGCGCTGCCCCGAGCTCGGCGGGGTCGAGCTCTCGGTGCACTGCCATGACGACCTCGGTCTCGCGGTCGCGAACTCCCTCGCCGGGATCGAAGCCGGCGCCACACAGGTCGAGTGCACCGTCAACGGCATCGGAGAGCGGGCGGGCAACGCAGCGCTCGAAGAGGTCGTGATGGCCCTGCGTGTCCGGTCCGACCACTACGACGCCGAGACCGCCGTCGAACCGAGCATGATCCGGGACGCGTCGGCGCTCGTGGCCGAGCTGACCGGCTACGCGGTGCAGCGCAACAAGCCGATCGTCGGCGCGAACGCATTCGCGCACGAGGCCGGCATCCACCAGGACGGGATGCTGAAGGACGCGTCCACGTACCAGATCATCGATCCGTCCGAGCTCGGCGTCGCGATGACGCTGCCGCTCGGGAAGCACTCCGGCCGCCACGCGTTCACGCAGGCCTGTGACGCGTCCGGCCGCACGCTCGATCGCGACGAGATCGACGCAGCCTTCCGCCGCTTCAAGCAGCTCGCCGACACCGGCGCGCCCGTGTCCATCGACGACGTTCTTCAGGAGGTCCGTGCATGAGTGAGAACACCTTCGCCTGTCTTGCAGGCGACGGCGTCGGCCCGGAGCTGATGGCAGCCGCCACGCGTGCACTCGATCGCGTTGCGCACCTGCATTCGCTCGACCTGGCCGACGTCCACCTGCCCTTTGCGGGCGAGGCGATGACGCGATCCGGCCATCCGTTGCCGGCCGAGACGCGCACCGCCTACCGTGACGTCGACGCGATCCTCGTGTCGTCGCAGCACGAGCCCGCGTTCGAGGGCGTCAAGGCCGACCTGCACCTGGCCTGGCGGATCGCGCGCGTACAGCTCGGCGAGCGCGCCGACGTCGTCGTGATCGCGCCGATGGGTGCCTGGGCCGACGCGATCGCCGTCGAGCGGGCGTTCGCCTGTGCGTCGACGCGCGCGGCCGCGTCGCGGCGGTCAGCACCGACGACTCCTGGTTCGGCTTCGTGGAACGCGAGCAGGTTCGCTGGCCCGGCATGCAGGCAGAGCGGATCGGGCTCGGCGAGGCGGTCGTGCGACTGAAGGAGTCGCCGGCGACGATGGACGTGGTCGTCACCGAGTCCCACCTGCTCGACGGGCTCGTCGACGCCGCGTCGCACTTCGCCGGCTCGAAGGCATACGTCGCGCACGGCTGGATGCCGGACAGCGGCCCCGGCGTCTTCGCGCCGGGCGAGAGCGAGGCCGACGACCTCGGCGGCTTCGACGCGGCGGACCCGACCGGGATGCTGTTGACCGCGTCGCTGCTCCTGGGCGAGGGGCTGAAGCGCCGCTCGGCGTCGCGGACGCTCGAGCGCGCCGTCGGCACGGCGGTCGGCCGCAACGGCTCCGCGCCGCGGCAGACCCGCAGCTTCACCGATGCCGTGATCGCGCTCATGCCCGAGGCACGCACCGACGTCGAGCATTTCGACGAGGTCTGGCGTTGAGTCGCATGCTCGGCTCGGACGCGATCCTGCGGGCTCTCGAGGCCGAAGGCGTCGACGTCTGCTTCGGCATCCCGGGCGGTGCGATCCTGCCGCTCTACGACGCGTTCGCGCGTGGGACGACCGTCCGCCACGTGCTCGCACGCCACGAGCAGGGAGCCGGGCACATGGCAGAGGGCTACGCGCGAGCCTCGGGCAAGGTCGGCGTCGCGATCGCCACCTCCGGCCCCGGCGCGACGAACCTCGTGACGCCGATCGCCGACGCGTGGATGGACTCGACGCCGCTCGTCTGCATCACCGGCCAGGTCAGGGCGTCGCTGATCGGCACCGACGCATTTCAGGAGATCGACGCGACGGGCATCACGATGCCCATCGTCAAGCACTCCTGGCTCGTCCAGGACGTCGAGGAGCTGCCCGGCGTGCTCAAGGCCGCGTTCCACGTCGCGCGCACGGGCCGCCAGGGCCCGGTGCTCGTCGACATCGCCAAGGACGTCCAGGAAGCCGAGTTCGACTTCGTATACCCCGACGAGGTCGACCTGCCCGGGTGGAAACCGCCACGAACGGTCCATCCGCGGCAGCTGCGGGAAGCTGCGCACGCGATCGCCGTGGCGCAGCGGCCGATCGTCTACGCGGGCGGAGGCGTCCTCAACGCCGACGCCTGCGACGAGTTGCTCGAGCTCGTTGACTCGGCGCAGCTTCCCGCAGTCGTGACGTTGATGGGCAAGGGATGCCTGCCGGACTCGCATCGCCTCAACTACGGCGCGCCCGGCATGCACGGGTCGAAGTACGCGAACTGGGCGCTGAACAAGGCCGACCTGGTGATCGCCGTCGGGGCACGGTTCGACGACCGTGTCACCGGCAAGGTGTCGGCCTTCGCGCCGGGCGCGAAGGTGATCCACTTCGACATCGACGCCGCCGAGGTCGGGAAGATCCGCGACGCCGAGATCCCCGTCGTCGGGCCGCTGAAGCTCGCGATCGCGGAGCTCTCGCGGCAGGTCGGCGAGGCGGTGGGCGAGAGCCCGCCCGACCGCACGGCGTGGCTGCGCCAGCTCGAAAGCTGGCGCGAGCAGTTCCCGTTCCGCTACGACAAGGCAGAGGGCGCAGTGAAGCCGCAGGCCGTGGTCGAGGCGCTCCGCGATCTGGCCGCGTCACGCGGCGAGGACGTGGTCTGGACGACCGGCGTCGGCCAGCATCAGATGTGGGCGATGCAGTACATCCAGTGCGACAAGCCACGCACGTTCATCACCTCGGGCGGGCTCGGCACGATGGGCTACGGGTTGCCGGCCGCGATCGGCGCCAAGGCCGCACGCCCCGACGCGACGGTCGTCTGCATCGACGGCGACGGCTGCTTCCAGATGACGTGCCAGGAGCTTGCGACCGCCGCGCTCGAGCGCTTGCCGATCGTGGTCGTGATCATCAACAACGGCTGGCTCGGCATGGTGAGACAGTGGCAGGAGATGTTCTACGACGAGCGCTTCGCGCAGACGCACCTGACGCAGGCCGTGCCGAACTACGCGCAGCTGGCCGAGGCGTACGGGTGCGCCGGCTTCACCGTCGAGTCGGAGGACGAGCTCGAGGCGGCGCTCACCGCCGCGTTCTCGGCCGGCCGCAGCGCTGTCGTCGACGTCCGCTGCGATGCCGAGGAGAAGTGCTTCCCGATGATCCCGGCGGGCGCTGCCGCAGTCGACGTGATCGAGGCGCCGGGCGGCGAGGTCGTGGCGGCATGACGACGCATACGATCTCCGTGCGGCTCGAGAACAAGCCCGGTGCGCTCGCGCGCGTCTCGCAGCTCTTCTCGCGCCGCGGCTACAACATCCAGAGCCTCGCTGTCGGCCCCACCGAGCGGCCCGACATCTCGCGGTTGACACTGCGGGTCGACTGCAGCGAGCATTCGCTGGAGCAGATCGAGAAGCAGATGCACAAGCTCGTCAACGTGCTGCGCGTCACCGAGTTGCGCCCCGACGAGGCGATCGAGCGGGAGCTCGCGCTGATCACCGTCGCCGTGCCCGCGGACCGACGCGCCGAGCTCGTCGCGCTCAGCCAGGTGGCCGGCGCACGCGTTGCCGACATCGGGCGCGACGCGGTCACGTTCGAGCTCGTCGGCCGCTCCGAGCAGGTCGAGGCATTCGAAGAGCTCGTTCGCCCTTACGGCGTCCGCGAGCTCGTCCGCACCGGCCGCGTCG
This sequence comes from uncultured Actinomycetes bacterium, assembly GCA_963779505.1. Lineage (GTDB taxonomy): Bacteria > Actinomycetota > Thermoleophilia > Gaiellales > Gaiellaceae > PALSA-600. Next base: position 192,954 of record CAVZYK010000004.1, read on the forward strand.
GCCTCAGGCGGCCGAGCGCAGGCGGCCGCACCGCAACCCCCTCCGTCCAGGTCTGAACCGAAAGGAAACTCCACCACATGGCCGAGATCATCAAGCAGGGCGACATCGGGCTCCTGAGCGGAAAGGTCGCCGTGCTCGGGTACGGCAGCCAGGGGCATGCCCACGCGCTGAACCTGCACGAGTCGGGCGTCGAGGTCGAGGTCGGCCTGCGCGAGGACAGCCCGTCACGCGCTGCCGCCGAGGAGGCCGGTCTGACCGTGCGCTCGGTCGCCGACGCGGTGCGGGGTGCACAACTCGTCGCGTTCCTCGTCCCGGACGGCGCGCAGCCGCGGCTCTACGAGACCGAGGTCGCGCCGAACCTGGCCGACGGCGCCGCGATCCTCTTCGCGCACGGCTTCAACGTGCACTACGGGCGCATCGAGCCTCCGGCGGGCCACGACGTGATCATGGTCGCGCCGAAGGGGCCGGGCCACATCGTGCGGCGCTTCTACGAAGAGGGCTACGGCACGCCCGCCGTCGTCGCGGTCGCGCAGGACGCGAGCGGCCACGCGCGCGACCTCGCCCTGGCCTACGGCGCGGCGCTCGGCGCCGCCCGCGCGGGCATGGTCGAGACGACCTTCGCCGAGGAGACCGAGACCGACCTCTTCGGAGAGCAGGCCGTGCTCTGCGGCGGCGTCACGCAGCTGATCCAGCTCGGCTTCGAGACGCTCGTCGAGGCCGGCTACCAGCCCGAGGTCGCCTACTACGAGTGCCTGCACGAGCTGAAGCTGATCACCGACCTGATCTTCGAGGGCGGGATCGAGCGGATGCACTACTCGATCTCCGACACCGCCGAGTACGGCTCGCACGCCGTCGGCCCGAAGATCGTCGACGAGCACGTCCGCGAGAACATGCGCGCCGCGCTCGCCGCGATCAAGGACGGCACCTTCGCTCGGGACTGGGTGGCGGAGATGGACCGCGGGCAGCCCGCGCTGGACGAGCATCGTGCGGCGCTCGCCGAGACGCAGATCGAGACAGTGGGTGCGCGGCTGCGCGCGCTGAACGTCCGCGAGGAAGTCGCGGAGGTTCATGGCGTCGGTTGACGTACCGGTTGCGCTGCTCGGCTACGGCACCGTCGGCTCGGCGGTCAACCGGCTCCTCACCGACTCGGCGGACGACATCGAGCGCGCGACCGGGCACCGATTGCGCGTCGTCAAGGCGCTGGTCCGCGACGCCGGGAAGGAGCGTGATTACCCGCCTTCGGGCGGGGTGCTCACCACGGACTTCCGCGAGATCGCGGACGACCCGTCGATCGCCGTCGTCGCCGAGGTGATGGGCGGCGTCGATCCGACGGCGTCGTCCGTGATCGAGCTGCTCAACCGCGGCAAGCACGTCGTCTCCGCCAACAAGCAGCTGATCGCACAGCGAGGACCTGAGCTCTTCGCGGCCGCTTCGGCGGCCGGCGTGCAGCTGCGCTTCGAGGCCAGCGTCTGCGCTGCGATCCCGGTGATCAAGGTCCTGCGCGAGTCGCTCGTCGTCACGAACGTCCACCGCGTGCTCGGGATCGTCAACGGCACGACCAACTTCGTGCTCACGGAGATGGAGGCGGGCAAGAGCTACGACGAGGCACTCGCGGACGCGCAGGCGCGCGGCTACGCCGAGGCCGATCCGACCGACGACGTCTCGGGCGCGGATGCAGCCGCCAAGATGGCGATCCTCGCGACCGTCGCCTTCAACTCTCGCGTCGGCCTCGCTGACGTCGCGTACACCGGCATCACGACGGTCGACGCGGCCGACGTGAAGGCTGCGCGCGACCTCGACATGGTGATCCGGCTCGTCGGGGCCGCGAGGCTCGTCGACGGGAGCTTCGACGTCCGCGTCGAGCCGGCGCTGGTCGACAAGCAGCACCCGCTCGCCAAGGTCGACGGCGCCTTCAACGCCGTCATGCTGCAGGGCGATGCGATTCGCGAGATCACGCTCGAAGGCCCCGGCGCCGGCGGTACCGAGACCGCGTCGGCCGTGATCGCCGACATGGTCAGCGTGATCGGGACGATGGGCACCGGCTTCCTGCAGAACGACGCCGCGTGGCGCGAGCTGCCGCGCCTGCCGTCGGGCGAGAGCAGCTCGCCGTTCTACTTCCGTCTCTCCGTCGAGGACCGGCCGGGCGCGCTCGCGCGGGTCGCCGACGAGCTCGCACAGCGCGACGTCTCGATCGCCCGCCTCCTGCAGCAGCCGAACGGCAACGGTGCCGCGCTGCACGTCGTCACGCACGAGGCGCGCACGGGTGCGCTGGCCGACGCGCTCGAGGCGCTCGGCTCGCTGCCCGAGGTGCACAAGCGCTCGCGGCCCCTGCCCGTGATCTCGGATCGCGGCGTCTCGGAGCTCGGGTGGGCGTGACCTCGCAGACGCAGGCTCTCTCGCTCGGTGAGGGCTCGACCCCGCTCGTCTCGGCCGGGCGCCTCTCGCATGAGACCGGCTACGACCTGCACCTGAAGCTCGAGGGTGCGAACCCGACCGGCAGCTTCAAGGACCGCGGCATGGTCGTCGCGGTCGCGCGCGCGGTCGAGGCCGGCGCGCGCGCCGTGGTCTGCGCGTCGACCGGCAACACCGCTGCCTCCGCCGCCGCGTACGCCGCGCGGGCGGGTCTGGACGCCGTCGTGCTGACGCCCGCGGGTGCGACGGCGACCGCGAAGCGCGCGCAGGCCGTCGCTGCGGGCGCGCGGCTGATCGAGCTGCGCGGCAGCTTCGACGACGCGCTCCGCATCTGCCGCGAGCTCGGTGCGCGGCCCGGCTTCGTGCTCGTCAACTCGCTCAACCCCGATCGGATCGAGGGCCAGAAGCGCGTCGTCGGTGAGCTGATCGAGCAACTCGGCGCCGTGCCGGATGTCGTTGCGCTGCCCTTCGGCGGCGGCGGCAACGTGACCGCGGTCGCCGCCGCGGTCGAGGAGTCGAGTCTCGACGTGCGGATCGTCGTCGGCCAGGCAGCCGAGCGCCCGACGACGTGGGCGAGCGCGATCCGGATCTCCGAGCCCGCCCACGCCGAGCACGTCGCTACGCTCGTCTCGGACGGCCGGGTCGAGGTCGTGACGCTCTCGGAGGACGAGCTCCGCCGTGCCTGGCACCGGCTGGCGCAGGAGGAGGGCGCGTTCTGCGAACCGGCCTCGGCGGCAGGACTCGCGGCGCTGACGCAGCTCGGCCCCGGCAACGGCGAGACGGCGGTCTGCATCCTGACCGGGCACGGGCTCAAGGACACCGGTGCGGTCGAAGGGCTGCACGAGGACGCGCCCGTCGTGGCCGCCGAGCTCGACGCGGTGCTCGAGGCGATCGGATGACCGTGCACGCGCTCGCGCCGGCGTCGACCGCGAACCTCGGCCCTGCCTTCGACTGCGCCGCGGCCGCGCTCGAGCTGTGGAACGAGGTCGTCGTCGACGAGTCGGACCGCGGCGGCATCGAGATCGAGGGCGAAGGCGCCGCCGAGCTGCCGCGCGACGCAAGCCATCTGACACTCCGCGCCTTCGCGCTCTTCGCGCCGCCCGAGCGCTACCGCTTCCGCTTCGTCAACAGGATCCCGCTCGAGCGCGGGCTCGGCTCCAGTGCAGCCGCGATCGCGCTCGGCCTCGTCGCCGGCAGCGCCGTCGCCGGCAGCTCGGCCGATCCCGGCGAACTCCTGCCGCACGCCGTGCGCCTCGAGGGCCACGCGGACAACGTCGCGGCTGCGCTGCTCGGCGGCGTCTGCGTCGCGTGGTGGAACGGCGGCGACGTGCGCGCCGCGCGGATCGCCGACGACCTGCCGCTCGCGTCGGTGCTCGCCGTGCCCGCGGCGCGAACGAGCACCGCCCAGTCGCGCAATGGTCTTCCCGACACGGTCACGCATGCCGACGCCGCCGCGAACGCAGGCTTCGCCGCGCTGCTCGGAGCCGCGGTCGCCTCCGGTGACGCAGAGCTGCTGCGCGCGGCCTTCAACGACCGGCTGCACGAGCAATACCGTGCCGGCGACGCTCCGCTGCTCGGCGCGATCCGCGCGAGCGCGACCGACGGCGTGGTCGGTGTGACGCTGTCCGGCTCCGGCCCATCCGTCGTCGTCTGGGCCGCGCACGACCGCGCGGCGGGCGTCGCTGCCCAGCTGCGAGAGACGCTGTCCGACGACACCCGGGTGCTCGCGCTGAGAGTGGCCCAGAGAGGAGCCAGGCTCGCATGAGCCCTTACGGCAAGACGCATCCGGCCAAGCGCAACAGCGCAGCCCTCACCGACGGAGTCGACCGCGCGCCGGCCCGCGCGATGTTGAAGGGCGCCGGCTTCACCGACGCCGACCTGGCGCGGCCGCTGATCGGTGTCGCGACGACGTGGATCGAGACGATGCCGTGCAACCTCAACCAGCGCGTGCTCGCGCGCTACGTGAAGCAGGGCATCCGTCAGGCGGGCGGCACGCCGCTCGAGTTCAACACGATTGCCGTCTCCGACGGCGTCACGATGGGCGCCGCGGGCATGCGCGCCTCGCTCGTCTCGCGCGAGGTGATCGCCGACTCGATCGAGCTCGTGACGCGCGGGCATCACTTCGACGGGCTCGTCTGCCTCGTCGGTTGCGACAAGACGATCCCCGCCGCTGTGATGGCGCTCGCGCGCCTCGACATTCCCGGGCTGATCTTCTACGGCGGGTCGATCGCAGCCGGCCGCTATCGCGGCGAGGACGTGACGATCCAGGACGTCTTCGAAGCTGTCGGCGCGCACGCCGCGGGCAAGATCACCGACCGCGAGGTGCATGCGCTCGAGAGCGTTGCGTGCCCGGGCGCCGGAGCCTGCGGCGGCCACTTCACGGCCAACACGATGGCGACCGCGCTCGACTTCCTCGGCGTGAGTGCGCCCGGCCTGAACGAGGTGCCGGCGACGCATCCCGGCAAGCCGCAGGCCGCCGTCAAGGCCGGAGAGCTCGCGATGAAGCTCGTCCTCGACGACACGCGTCCCTCACAGGTGCTGACGCGCGAGGCGTTCGAGAACGCGATCGCCGCGATCGCGGCGACGGGCGGCTCGACGAACGGGGTGCTGCACCTGCTCGCGATCGCCGCCGAGGCCGGGATCGAGCTGTCGATCGACGACTTCGACACGATCGCGGCTCGCACGCCGATCGTCGCCGACATCAAGCCGGGCGGCCGGTATGTCGCGACCGACCTCTTCAAGGCGGGCGGTGTCGCCCTCGTCGCGCGCGAGCTCGTGCGGGGCGGCCTCGTCCACGAGGCGTCCGTCGGCGTCGACGGGCGGACGCTGAAGCAGGTCGCGGACGGCGCGTTCGAGCGGCCCGGGCAGAAGGTCGTGGTCTCGTGGGACGAGCCGCTGAAGCCGACCGGCGGCCTCGCGATCCTGCGCGGCAACCTCGCGCCGGACGGCTGCGTCGTCAAGCTCGCCGGCCACGAGCGCACGCATCACAGCGGCCCGGCGCGTGTCTTCGACTCCGAGGAAGCCTGTTTCGCGGCGGTCAAGGCGCGGGCGATCGCACCTGGTGACGTCGTCGTCATCCGCTACGAAGGGCCGGCGGGCGGCCCGGGCATGCGCGAGATGCTGCACGTGACCGCGTCGCTCGTCGGCGAGGGGCTCGGCGACGAGGTGGCGCTGATCACCGACGGGCGCTTCTCGGGCGCCACGCACGGATTGATGGTCGGCCACGTTGCGCCCGAGGCGTTCCGCGGCGGCCCGATCGCGCACATCCGCGACGGCGACACGATCGTCATCGACGTCGATGCGCGCAGGCTCGACGTCGACGTGCCGGAGGACGAGCTCGCGCGCCGTGCCGCCGAGTGGCAGCAGCCCGAGCCGCTCTACACGCGCGGTGTGTTCGCGAAGTACGCCGCGAGCGTCGGCTCCGCCTCCGAAGGGGCGACGACCCGGTGAGCTCAGTGCTCCAGCAGACGCTTGATGCCGCGCGTCGCCTGGCCGATCCGCTGCTCGTTCTCGATCAGCGCGAAGCGCACGTGCCCCTCGCCGCCTGCGCCGAAGCCGACGCCGGGGCTGACCGCGACGCTCGCCTCGCGCGCCAGGCGAACCGCGGCCTCGAGGGAGCCGAGCGCCCGCAGCGGCTCCGGCAGCGGCGCCCAGACGAACATCGTCCCGAGCGGCGGCTCGACGGGCCAGCCCGCGCGTGCGAGCCCGGCGCAGAGCGCGTCCCGACGGCTCCGGTAGATCTCGCAGAGCTCGCTCGGGTAGTCGACCGCCTCGCGCAGCGTGACGGTGGCGGCGATCTGGATCGGCTGGAACGTCCCGTAGTCGAGGTACGACTTCAGCTTCGCGAGCGCGGCGACGACCTCGGCGCAGCCGACGACGAAGCCGACGCGCCAGCCGGCCATCGAGAAGGACTTCGTCATGCTGTAGAGCTCGACCGCGCACTCGGCGGCGCCGTCGGCCGCGAGCACGGACGGCGGCTCGTGGCCGTCGAAGGCGATGTCGGCGTACGCGAAGTCGTGCACGAGCACGAAGTCGTGCTCGCGCGCGAGGTCGACGAGCCGCTGCATGTCGGCGGCCGTTGCGACGACGGTCGTGGGGTTGTGCGGGAACGAGACGATCACGACCTTGGGCCGGGACGTCTCGATCGCCGCCGCGATCGCGTCGATGCCGCCGTCGGCGGGCGCGTCGACGACGGTCGCACCCGCGAGTCGCGGCGCGACGCGGTGAATCGGGTAGGCCGGGGTCGGCACGACGACGTTGTCGCCGGTCGGCCGCGAGCACCCACAGCAGGTGTGCGAGCCCTTCCTTCGCCCCGATCGTGCTCACGACCTGGGTCTCCGGATCGATCGTGACGCCGAAGCGGCGCGCGTAGTGCTCGCTGACCGCTCGGCGCAGCTGCTCGATGCCGCGGCTCACCGAGTAGCGGTGGTTGGCGGGCCGGAGCGCGGCCTCGCGCAGCTTCTCGACGGCGATCGCAGGCGACGGGAGATCGGGGTTGCCGAAGCCGAGGTCGACCACATCGTGTCCTTCGTGCCGCAGCTCCCGCTTCAGCTGGTCCACGGTCGCGAAGACGTAGGGCGGCAGGTCGTCGATGCGGTAAAACTTCATTTCCAAAAGTATTACAGGAGGCTCGATGGCCGTTGAGGCGCTGAGATGCAGGGTCTGTGAAGCGGAGTACCCAGCTGTCGCAAGCGGAATCTGCCTGCGCTGCTTCGGGCCGCTCGAGCCTGTCTACGACTGGGATCAGGTCGCCCGCGAGGCGACCCGTGAGCGGATCGAGGCCGGGCCGCGCTCGCTCTGGCGCTACGAGGCGCTGCTCCCGACGGCGGCGCCGGATCATGCGGCCGGCGGCCCCGGCTGGACGCCGCTCGTGCGGGCGCCGCGGCTCGCGGCCGCGCTCGGGATCGGCGAGCTGCTCCTGAAGCTCGACCACACGAACCCGACGCACTCGTTCAAGGACCGCGTCGTCGCGGTCGCCGCCGCCAAGGCGGCGGAGCTCGGCGCCGACACGCTCGCCTGTGCGTCGACCGGCAACCTCGGCAATGCGGTCGCGGCGCGCGCCGCCGCGAGCGGGATGCGCTCGGTCGTCCTCTACCCGGAGACCGTCGAGCCCGAGAAGCTGCTCGCGACCGCGGTCTACGGCGGCGAGATGTACGCCGTGCGCGGCTCGTACGACGATTGCTCGCGCCTCGTCGTCGAGCTCGCGGACGAGCTCGACTGGGCGTTCGTCAACGTCAACCTCCGGCGCGTACTACGCCGAGGGGTCGAAGACGCTCGCGTTCGAGCTCGTCGAGCAGCTCGGGTGGGAGCTGCCCGACGCCGTCATCTCGCCCGTCGCGTCCGGCTCGCTCTTCACGAAGCTCTGGCAGGGGTTCGAGCAGTTCGCGCGGCTCGGCCTCGTCGAGGGCGAGCGCCCGCGGATCTACGGCGGCCAGGCCGAAGGCTGCTCGCCGGTCGCGGACGCGTTCGACGGAGCCCGCGCGGTGTCCCCGGTGCGCCCCGCGACGCTCGCCCACTCACTCGCGATCGGGGCTCCCGCCGACGGTGACCTCGCGATCGCAACGGCGCGTGCGTCGGGCGGTGCGATCTACTCGGTGCCGGAGGACGACATCGGCTCCAACATGTCGCTCCTCGCCGGGACGTGCGGTGTCTTCGGCGAGACCGCCGCCGGAGTGACGATCGGCGCGCTCCGGGCGGCCGCTGCCGCGGGCGAGATCGGCGAAGGCGATCGCGTCGTCGCGCTGATCACGGGCTCCGGCCTGAAGACACCGCAGGCGGTCGAGGTGCGCGAGGGCAAGCACATCGACGCGGACGTCGACGAGCTGCTCGACGGTCTGGGAGCGCTGCGTGGCTGACGAGCGTCATCGCCTGCCTGCCCGGCGACGGCATCGGGCCCGAGGTGCTCGACCAGGCCGTGCGCGTGCTCGAGGCATTGCCGCTCGAGGTCGAGATTCAGCGGCTGCCGTTCGGCGGCGCCGCGATCGACGAGACGGGCGACCCGCTGCCCGCCGAGACGCTCGCAGGCCTGTCGAGCAGCAAGCGGCGTGCTGCTCGGCGCCGTCGGCGGCCCGCAGTGGGACGGCGGCTCGGTACGTCCCGAGCAGGGTCTGATCGGCCTGCGCAAGGCACTCGACGTCTACGCGAACCTGCGGCCGGCGCGCCAGGGCGACATCGACCTCGTGATCGTGCGCGAGCTCGTCGGCGGCCTCTATTACGGAGCGCGCGGCGTCCGCGACGACGGCACCGTCTTCGACACGTGCGAGTACCACCCGTCACAGGTGGAGCGCATCGCGCGCCGCGCGTTCGCGCTCGCCGAGCGCCGCGGCGGCGAGCTCGTGTCGGTCGACAAGGCGAACGTCCTCGACACCTCGCGCCTCTGGCGCCGCGTCGTCGACGAGGTCGCGGTCGACCATCCTGACGTTCGTCTACGTCATGCGCTCGTCGACAGCTTCGCGATGGAGATCGTCACGTCGCCCGAGCGGATCGACGTGGTCGTGACGGAGAACACCTTTGGCGACATCCTCTCGGACGTCGCCGCCGCGGTCACCGGTGGCCTCGGGCTTGCAGCGTCTGCAAGCCTCGGCGACGGTGGCCCCGGCATCTTCGAGCCCGTGCACGGGTCGGCGCCGGACATCGCCGGAACCGGCGTCGCGAACCCCTCCGCGATGCTGCGTTCCGTTGCGCTCCTGCTCGAGCACGGGCTCGGACGTCTCGACCTCGCCGCGGCGCTCGACGCGGCCGTCGACGCCGTCCTCGCTGCCACGCCGACGCGCGACGCCGGCGGCGACGCCACGACGACCGAGTTCGGCGACGCCGTGCTGAGGGCGCTCGAGGGGTCCCTCGCGACGACGGGGGCGCGATGAGCGTCACCGTCGGCTTCCCCGGCCCGCTCGGCAGCCACAGCGATGCGGCTGCGTCGGTGCTCGTCCCCGACGCCGTGTCGTCGGTCGGCCTGCCGAGCTTCTCGGCGGTCGTCGACGCCGCAACCGAGGCGGAGGTGACGCTCGGCGTGCTGCCGATCGAGAGCTCGCTGATCGGCCCGATCGCCGAGACCCACGATCTGCTCTACGGCTCGGCGCTCTCGATCGTGCGCGAGGCGACACTCCCGATTCGCCACTGCCTGCTCGGCCTCCCTGGCGCGCGGCTCGAGACCGCGACGGCGCTGTGGTCGCATCCCGCAGCGTTCGACCAGTGCCGCGACCTGCTTGCAGCCAGCCATGTCCAGTGCATCCCGGCTGCCACGACGGCCGACGCTGCGCGGACCGTCGCCGACGCTGGTGACCCCGGCCAGCTCGCGATCGCGAGCGCCGAGGCTGCGCGCGCCTACGGGCTCGAGGTGATCGACGATGACGTCGGTGACCATCCCGGCGCATTCACGCGCTTCGTCGCGCTTGCGCCGTACACGCAGCTGGCCGGCGGCGAGGGCTGGCGCACCGCGCTCTGGTTCGTCACCGACCACCAGCCGGGAGCGCTCTTCCGCGCGCTCGGCCCGCTCGCGCGCAACGGCGTCAATCTCGTGCAGCTCGTCTCGCGCCCGCTTCCCGAACTCACCCTGGCGCTACCGCTTCGACGTCGTGCTCGACGGTCACGTGTTCGATCCTTCGGTGCGGCCCGCGCTCGCCGAGTTGCGCGCGACGACGCGCGACCTGCGGCTCTTCGGCTCCTACGCCGCGGAGGTCGTGCAGTGAGCGGCTCGACGCTCTTCCGCAAGCTCTGGGACGCACACGTCGTCGAAGAGCACGACGGTGCGCCGACGCTCCTCTACGTCGATCTGCATCTCGTGCACGAGGTGACGAGCGCCCAGGCGTTCGAGGGCCTGCGGGTCGCGGGCCGTCCCGTGCGGAGGCCCGATCTGACCGTCGCGACGATGGACCACAACGTGCCGACCCTTCCCGGGCCGATCACCGACCCGCTCGCGCGCGCTCAGCTCGACGCGTTGCGCGCGAACTGCGAGGAGTTCGGCGTGCCGCTCCTCGCGACCGGCAGCGGACGTGAGGGAATCGTGCACGTGATCGGCCCCGAGCTCGGCGTGACGCAGCCCGGCATGACGATCGTCTGCGGCGACAGCCATACGTCGACGCACGGCGCGTTCGGCGCGCTCGCCTTCGGCATCGGCACCTCGGAGGTCGAGCACGTGCTCGCGACGCAGACGCTGCCTCAGGCGCGCCCGAAGACGATGCAGGTCGCGTTCGACGGCGAGCTGCCGTTCGGGCTCTCGGCGAAGGACATGGTGCTCGCGGCGATCGGCCGGCTCGGCGTCGCGGGCGGCCAGGGCCACGTGCTCGAGTACACGGGCGCGGCGATCGAGGCGCTCTCGATGGAGGGGCGCATGACCGTCTGCAACATGTCGATCGAGGCAGGCGCGCGCGCAGGGCTGATCGCGCCGGACGACGTCACCTTTGCGTATCTCGAAGGCCGTCCCGCTGCACCGTCCGGTGCGGAGTGGGAGCGCGCGCTCGAGCGGTGGCGATCGCTGCGCACCGATCCAGGCGCTGCCTACGACGCCGTGGTGCGCATCGACCTGGCGCAGCTGAAGCCACAGGTGACGTGGGGGACGAACCCGGGCATGGTCGCGCCCGTCGACGGGGTCGTGCCCGACCCGGACGACTACGCCAATCCCGACGAGCGCGACGCGGTCGAACGCGCCCTGGCCTACATGGACCTTGCGCCCGGCACCCCGCTGTCGGAGGTCCGGATCGACAAGGTCTTCATCGGCTCGTGCACCAACGCGCGCATCGAGGACCTGCGCACCGCGGCGCAGATCGCGTCCGGCCGGCGCGTCGCCGAGGGCGTCCGCGCGATCGTCGTGCCCGGCTCCGCGCAGGTGAAGCAGCAGGCCGAGCAGGAGGGTCTGCACCACATCTTCGAGTCGGCCGGCTTCGAATGGCGGCGCGCGGGTTGCTCGATGTGCCTGGGCATGAACCCCGACGTGCTGCAGCCGGGCGAGCGCTGCGCGTCGACCTCGAACAGGAACTTCGAGGGACGGCAGGGTGCGGGCTCGCGCACGCATCTCGTCAGCCCCGCGATGGCGGTGGCCGCGGCGATCAACGGCCGCTTCTCGGACGTGAGAGAGCTCGCATGAAGGCGCTGCGGAACGTCACGAGCAGTGCCGTCGTGCTCGACCGCGCCGACGTCGACACCGACCAGATCATCCCGAAGCAGTTCCTGAAGCGGATCGAGCGGTCGGGCTACGGCGAGTTCCTGTTCTTCGACTGGATGAAGGACGCCGATTTCGAGTTGCGTCGCCCCGGCGCGTCGGAGGCGCGCATCCTGATCGCGGGCCGCAACTTCGGCTGCGGCTCCTCGCGCGAGCATGCGGCATGGGCGCTCGAGGACTTCGGCTTCCGGGTCGTGATCGCCCCGTCGTTCGGCGACATCTTCCACACGAACGCGATCAAGACAGGGCTGGCGCCGATCGTCGTCACTCCGGCCCAGCTCGCGGAGCTGCAGGCAGCCGTCGCCGGGCGCAACGAGCTGACGGTCGACCTGGAGAGCCTGACGATCACGCATCCCGACGGTCTGCGCATCGCGTTCCCGTTCGACCCGCACGCGCAGGAAACGCTCGTGCACGGCCTCGACGACGTCGCGCGGACGATGCTCCGCGACGCCGAGATCGCAGACTTCGAGTCGACGCACCCCGCGCGCTTCGATACCCGCACGCTCGTGTAGCCCACGCTAGCCCGTGTTGCGCAGCGCGGCGGCGATGCCCGCGATCGAGCGCAGCAGCGGTAGCTGCGCCGCCGTGTCGCCGGCGCGGTAGCGGCGGAGGAGCGCCACCTGCACGGCGTTCATCGGATCGACGTAGGGGTTGCGCAGGTCGATCGAGCGGCGCAGCACGGGCTGCCGCTCGAGCAGGCGGCCGACGCCCGTCGCCGCCAGCACGCCGGCGACGGTGCGCGCGTGCTCGGCCTCGATCGTCTCGAACAGCTCCGTTTCGCCGACGAGCGGCAGGTAGCCGCGCGCGATCGAGAGGCTCGACTTGGCGAGCGTCATCTCGAGGTTGTCGATCATCGTGCGGAAGAAAGGAAGGCGCTCGTAGAGGTCGCGGAGGGTGTCGTCGCCGACTTCCGCGAACGCGGCGCCGCAGCCGAACCACGCCGGCAGCAGCACGCGGTTCTGCGTCCACGAGAAGACCCACGGGATCGCGCGCAGCGATGCGAGGTAGTCGCTGTCGTCGGGCCGCCGCGCCGGACGCGACGCGATCTCGAGCAGCGCCAGCTCGTCCACCGGCGTGAACGAGCGGAAGAAGCCGACGAAGCGCTCGTCCTCCCAGACGAAGGCGCGATAGGCGCGTCGCGACGTGGCGGCGAGCCGATCGAGCGTCGCCCGGTCGGCGGCGGACGGCGGCAGCGCGCGCCGCTCGGGGAAGGTCGCGAGCAGCGTCCCCGCGAGCGCGGCCTCGAGGTTCTGGCGCGCGAGCCCCTCCAGGCCGTACTTGAACGAGATCGTCTCGCCCTGCTCGGTCACCTTGACCCGGCCCGGCGGGCAGCCGGCCGGCTGCGCGAGGATCGCGGCGTGGGTCGGCCCGCCGCCGCGCCCGGCGCTGCCGCCGCGGCCGTGGAAGATCGTCAGCTCGACGTCGTGCTCGCGCGCGACGTCGGCGAGCGCCTCCTGCGCCCGGTAGATCGCCCACTGCGCCGCGAGATAGCCGCTGTCCTTGCCGGAGTCGGAGTAGCCGACCATCACCTCCGCGCGTCCGCCTCGCGCCCGGATCCGCTCCGCGTAGCGCTCGTCGGCGAACAGCTCGCCGACGATCTCCGGCGCACGGTCGAGGTCGTCGACGGTCTCGAAGAGCGGAACGACCGCGAGCGGCTCGCTCGTCAGGTCGAGCGCGCGGACGACATCGTCGGCCGAGCCCGTGCCCGAGACGATCAGCGTGTCGAGCGCTGCCGGACCGTGACGGCCTCGAGCCGCCTCGGCGGCGGCCACCGCTTCCTGGGCGCGGGGCTCGCCGAGCTCCCGGGCGTGCAGACGGATGTCGAGCTTCGCGACGTGGAAACCGAACGTCTCGACCATGCGCTGCAGCCGCGCCACGCGTCCCTCTGCGACGCGATGGCCACCGTTCGCCTCCAGGCTGCGGCTGATCACCGCCAGATCGTCGAGCAGCTCGTCTGCGGTCGCGTAGCCGTCGTTCCCGAGCCGCCACCACATGAAGGAGAGCTTGCGCCGGTACGGCTCGAGTGTGTTCCGGGCGCCGATCTCGGCTGCGTATCCAGGCAGCTCGCGCTCATCCCTCGCGAGCGACTCGTCGAGCTCGGCGGCGACCGTCACCAGCGAGCGCGCAGCAGCGATCTCGACCGCAAGCGCACGTACCTCGTCGCGGTACCGAGCGAGCGCGAGCGTCCGGGCTCGGTCGAGCGCTTCGTCGATCGAGGCAGGCCCGGCGCTCGGGTTGCCGTCCATGTCGCCGCCGACCCACGTCCCGAACGCGAGCGGCGGCGGCGCTCCGGGCAGGCGCTCGCGCCAGACGCGCAGCAGCTCGGTCGCCGCGTCGAGCAGGCTGTGCTCGAAGAACCAGAGCGCGTGGCGGATCTCGTCCGAGATCCGGAGGCGGTCGTGTCGCACCTCGTCGGTCTGCCAGAGGAGCGTCACCTCTTCTGCAATGCGCTCCTCGGCCTGCGCCCGCTCCGCGGGTGAGACCCGCGGGTCGTCGAGGACGACCAGCTGCTCCTGGATCCGGATGTGCGCGAGCAGCACGCTGCGTCGCGTGGTCTCCGTGGGATGCGCGGTCAGCACCAGCTGGATCGACGTTTCGCTCGCCCGCGCGGCGAGCTCGTCGGCGGGCAGGTCTCCGAGCTCGGCGAAGGCGGCGTCGAGCGAGTCGTGCAGGATGCGGCCGTCATGCGCGTCCTCGCGACGGCGCCGCAGGCGGTGATGCTGCTCGGCCAGGTTGGCGAGCTGGAAATAGACGGCGAACGCCCGCAGCACGAGCGCCTGGGCGTCAGGCTCGACCGCAGCGAGCGTTGCGTCGACGTCGGCCGGTCCGGCACGGCGGGCGGCGCGCGTCGCGCCGCGGATCGACTCGACGAGGTCGAGCAGCCACGCTCCCTCCTGCTCGACGAGGACGCGGCCGAGGATCGCGCCGAGCAGCCTGACGTCGTCTCTGAGCGGCGCCGAGCTGTCGGCGCCGCGATCCGCCTCGTCTGCGGCCACTGCTCGCGGTTACGAGCCCAGCCCGAGGGCCGCAAGGATGTGCTGCGCGTCGGGCTCGAGCGCCTCGGTCACGTTGCCGTCCCGCTCGTCGAAGTCGCTCGGCTGCGTGCCCGTGATCACGAGCACGACCCGCGAGCCGCGCTCCACCTCGCCGCGCCGAATCGATTCCGCGAGCGCGCCGAACGCTGCCCCGCCGGCGCAGTCGACGTCGATCCCGGCCGTCTCGCTCAGCAGCGCGGTGTGCGCCGAGATCGCTGCGTCGCTGACGGCATGCACGGCCCCGCCGCTCGCTCGCGCCGCGCCGAGCGCCAGGTCTCCGTGCGAGGGATTGCCGACGGAGAGCGACGGCACGTCTGTCGCTGCGTGCACGCGCGAGATGCGGCGATCGGCAGCGAAGGCGTCGGCGATCGGGCTCGACCCCTCCGACTGTCCGGCGATCAGCCGCGGCACGGGCTTGCGCGACAGTCCCGCATGGGTCAGCTCCGAGAATCCCTGCGCGAGCTTCGCGAGCAGCGTGCCGCTCGCGGCGGGGCAGACGACGGCGTCGGGCAGCTGCCAGCCCAGCTGCTCCGCGATCTCGAACGAGATCGTCTTCGCGCCCTCGCTCGCATACGGATGGAGGTTGCCGCTGACGAAGCCCCACGGGAAGAGCGCGCCGAGCTCGAGCTCGAGTCGGCGGCAGTCGTCGTACGTGCCGTCGATCGCGAAGACGCGTGCACCGGGATGCCGCGCCGCGACCGTCCCCGCGCCGATGCTTGCCGGCGCGAGCACGATCGCCTCGAGGCCGGTCGCCGCAGCAGCAGCGGAGACGGCGTCACCGAGGTTGCCGGTCGAGGAGCAGCAGACGGTCGAGAAGCCGTGCTCACGCGCGGCGGCGACGGCGACGCTCGCGATGCGATCCTTGTACGAGCGCGTCGGGTTCGCGCCTTCGAGCTTCAGCAGAAGCTCGACACCGAGCAGCTCGGAAAGGCTGTCACTGCGTTCGAGCGCTGTCCATCCGGCCGGGACGCCCGCATGTGACCGGGTGGGGAGGAGCCCTTCGTAGCGCCAGAGCGAGGGTGGGCCGGCGGCGATCGTCGCTGCGGTGACGGTGCCGCGGAGGTGCTCCCAGTCGTAGGCGATGTCGGTCGCCCCGTCGCAACGGCGGCAGGTCTCGAGCGGCTCCGGCTGCGTCATGTCTTCGCAGACGCGACAGTGCAGCGCGAACCCTCCGTCCGAGAAGGGACTCATCTGCGACCCGTCCGAGTGTTGGAACCTAACCGGGGGGACGGGTGTGTCCGGCTAGGCCAGTCGCGCGCAGGCGATGACCGTAAGGAGAAAAACCGGCTTCATCGACGCTGCGGGGCGCATTGACCTGAGTGTACCGCTGGTGCAGCGATCGTCAATGTGAATCGCGGCTTCATTTTCTGTAGTATCGGATTCGTCCGGTCGCCGCTGCAGGCGGCCGGCAGAGGCATCGAGGCCTCGGACGCACGTACGTCGTGCGCCCGAGGCCTCTTTTTTTGTGCGCAAACGGAGGTGGAGCCGATGGTGAAAGTGGAGGCGATCGTGATCCGGGAGCGGGTGGAGACGGTGATCGATGCGGTCGAGCATGCGACGGGTCATGTTGGTGTGACGGTGATCGAGGCGATCGGTCATGGTCGTGAGCGTGGTGTGACGCATGAGTACCGCGGTCGCGTCTTCGAGTCACGGTTTCTGCCGAAGTCGCTCCTCATCTTCGTGATCGAGGACCGCCGGCCTCGACTCGCCGTCGACGCGATCGTCGACGCGGCGCGCAGCGGCCACGAGTCGGGCGACGGTCTCGTCTGGACATCCGAGATCGACGACACCGTCCACCATCGAACCGGACGCGAGCTGGAGGGGGTGGGGATCGGTGCCTAGGAATCAGGATTTGTTGGTCGCGGCTTCGACGATCTGGGTGGTTGTCACGGCGGTCCTGGTGATCTTCATGCAGGCCGGCTTCGCGTTTTTGGAGGCGGGGTTGACGCGGATGAAGAACGCCGGCCATATCGCGGGCAAGAACGTGTTGATCTTCGCGATCGCCTCGCTGGTCTACTACTTCGTCGGCTTCGGGTTGGCGTTCGGGGACGGCAACGGCTTTGTCGGCACGGCCGGCTTCTTCCCCTCGGTGGAGGAGCTGACGGCGGTGGGGAAGGCGCCGTTTGATTGGTTCTCGGAGATCCCGGGGGCGGCCGGCTATCTGTTCGAGGTCGCCTTCGCCGGTGTCTCGTTGGCGATCGTCTGGGGGGCGATGGCCGAGCGGGCGAAGCTCTGGGTCTACTTCGCCTTCGGGATCTGGTTCACGCTCACCTACAGCGTGGTCTCGCATTGGATCTGGTCGCCGCACGGCTGGCTGTTCAAGCACGGCATGCAGGACTTCGCCGGCTCGACCGTCGTCCACTACCAAGGCGCCCTGGCCGCGCTGGCCGGCGCGCTGATCCTGGGGCCGCGGATCGGCAAGTTCGGCACCGACGGCCGCGCCAACCCGATCCCCGGCCACAACATCCCCTTCGCCGTCCTCGGCACGATCATCCTCTGGTTCGGCTGGTTCGGCTTCAACCCCGGCTCCACCCTGTCGGTCGACTTCGGCGGCTTCGGCTACTTCGCCTACGTCGCCCTGACCACCAACATCGCCGCCGCCGCCGGCGCGGTCACCGGCATGTGCGTCGCCTGGGCGAGGCTCGGCAAACCCGACATCTCGATGATGCTCAACGGCACCCTCGGCGCCCTGGTCGCGATCACCGCCGCCTCCGGCTTCGTCGCCCCCTGGGCGGCGATCGTGATCGGCGTCGGCTCCGGCTTCATCGCCGTCTTCGGCGTCATCCTCGTCGAGAAGATCAAGATCGACGACCCGATCGGCGCCGTCGCCGTGCACGGCATGTCCGGCGTCTGGGGCACCCTCGCCACCGGCCTCTTCGCCGTCCCCGCCCTCGCAGACAAACTCGCCACCGGCAAAGGCGGCCTCGTCTACACCGGCAGCTTCCACCAACTCGGCATCCAAGCACTCGGCCTCGCAGCGGTCGGCGCCTTCGGCTTCGCGACCAGCTTCGGCGCCCTCTACGTCATGCACAAACTCTGGGGCATCCGCGTCGAAACCAACGTCGAAACCGGCGGCCTCGACGTCCACGAACACGGCATGTGGGGCTACCCCGAGTTCTACATCCCCGTCCCCGGCGGCTACGGCACCGAATCCCACGGCCATGTCGCCGCCGGCTCGGCGGCCTCGCACGCGCCGGTCGCGGTTCATCGACCGACGGCCGACTGACGATTTCCAGCTGTGAGGGAGGAGGCGGGATCCGATGCCCCGCCTGCTCCCTCACGTTCCGCCGGCGACCGCTGGGAGAAGCAGGATGGTGGACGCAGACGCAACCTCGGTGTCGAGGCCGCCGAGCAGGCGGATGTCGTCGCCGTCCACGAAGACGTTCAGGTAGCTCGGCAGCGCGTCGCCGGCCAGCACGCGCTCGCGGAGCGCGGGGTGCAGAGCGACGAGTGAGGTGAGGGCGCCGCGCACCGTGTCGGCCTCGACCGTCACCGTGCGGCTCCCGGCAGCATCGGGCCGGAGCACGGGCGGGATGCGGATGACTGCCACGATCCGATGATACTTTAGAAAGTGAAGTGATGCCTTCGTGAAGCTCACGGTTGTCAAGTGCGGTGGTGCTGCGCTGACGCGTGGGCCGTTCCTGCTCGAGCGCTACGTCGGCCGAGGCGAGGGCGTCTGCGTCGTGCACGGCGCCGGGGCGCGGATCACCGCCGCACTCGAGGCGGCCGGGATCGAGTCGCGGTTCGTCGGCGGCCGGCGCGAGACATCGTCGGAAGCGCTGCCGCTCGTGCGCGAGGCCTACCGGGTCGAGAACGACCGGCTGTGTGCGCAGATCGGCGACCGCGCCTACGGTCTGATGGGCGACGAGCTCGGTCTGGTGGCGGACGTGGTGCCGGGTCTCGGCCACGTCGGCTTGCCGCGGCCCGTCGCGCCCGCGACCCTGTCGGGGCTGATCGAAGCCGGGCGGGTGCCGGTGATCGCCCCCCTGGCGCGCGGCCCGTTGAACGTCAACGCGGACGACGCGGCCGCGGCCCTCTCGATCGCTCTCTCCGCCGACCGCCTGGTGTTCGTCTCCGACGTCGAGGGCGTGTTCGTCGACGGTGAGGTGGTCGACGAGCTGACGGCTCGCGAGATCGAGCAGCTCGACGGACTGCTGCGCGGCGGCATCGTCCCGAAGCTGCAGGCGGCAGTCGCCGCCGCGCGCGGAGGCGTGCGCGCCGAGGTCGGCAGGACGCTCGTGGTTGCATGACCGGCGCTGCCGTCCTCCAGGACGAACGTCTCGTCGTCCAGAAGTTCGGCGGCTCGTCACTCGCGACGCCCGAGCGAGTCCGGAGCGTCGCCGCGCGCGTCGCGGCAACCGCCCGTGACGGAACCCCGGTGTGCGTCGTCGTCTCCGCGATGGGCGACACGACCGACGAGCTGCTCGGCCTCGCCGCGCAGGTCTCCGGCGCGGCGCACCTGCGTGAGGTCGACATGCTGCTCGCGGCCGGCGAGCAGATCTCGATCGCGATGCTGACGATGGCGCTGCTCGACCTGGGCGTGCCCGCCGTGTCGCTGACCGGCCCGCAGGCCGGCATCCTCACCGACCGGAGCCACGGCAAGGCGCGCATCATCGGGATGCGGGCCGACCGGGTCGCCGCCGCGATCGAGCGGGGCGAGGTTCCCATCGTGGCCGGCTTCCAGGGCCTGTCGCAGGACCAGGATGTGACGACACTCGGACGCGGCGGCTCGGACACGACCGCCGTCGCCCTGGCTGCGGCGCTCGACGCGTCGGTCTGCGAGATCTACACCGACGTGGACGGCGTCTACACCGCCGACCCGCGGCTGGTCTCGAACGCACGCAAGCTCACGCACGTCTCGTACGAGGAGATGCTCGAGCTCGCGGCGTGCGGCGCACGTGTGTTGATGCTGCGCTCGGTCGAGTACGCGCGCCGCACTGGCGTGCGGCTGCATGTGCGGTCATCCTTCGGTGAGGACGAGGGAACCTGGGTCGTCGATGAAAGGGGCGGTGTGGAGCACGCGATCATCTCGGGCATCGCGCACGACACGAGCGAGGCGAAGGTGACGCTGCTCGGCGTCCCCGACCAGCCGGGTGTCGCCGCGGCCGTGCTGCGGCCCCTGGCCGAGGCGTCGATCAATGTCGACATGATCGTTCAGAACGTCTCGGCCGAGGGTCACACGGACATCTCGTTCACGCTGCCCGAGGCGGATCTGGTGCGCACCGAAGCGATCCTCGACGGTGTCTGTCGCCGCCTCTCCGCTGCGGGTGTCGTCTCCGACCGCGACATCGCCAAGGTGTCGCTGATCGGCGCCGGCATGAAGAGCGACCCCGGCGTCGCCGCCGACATGTTCGAGGCGCTCGCGGACGCGGGCGTCAACATCGAGATCATCTCGACGTCGTCGATCCGCATCTCCTGCGTCGTCCGTCAGGACCTCGTCGAGCGCGCAGTCGCCGCAGTGCACGAGCGCTTCGACCTAGGACGGGACGTCTCTCAGTCCGGGTAGTCCCGCACCTGCCGCCGGTCCCAGAACCAGGCGAAGATGAGCAGTAGGACCACGAACACGGCGAACGCGCCGAACAACCCCCACGCCATCGCGGCGCGGTCGAAGACGGCAAAGACCAGCAGCAGTCCGATCCCGATCGCGACGACGGAGGCGAGAACGCCCACGACGAAGCGCCAACCGCCGACATCCTCCATGGTGCCTCCCATCGATCGTGCCGTCTGGCGCCCTTTGACGCAGCCCGGCCAGGCCACCAGACTCGCGCCTTCGTCCGGCCGGGGCATCACCCGATCTGGGTGACGCGGCGCTCATTGACTCCCGGACTGTGCGTGATCCAGCCCGAATTCACCACCGGTGACGCGCCGAAGATCTGGCGACGCGCTTCGGTGACGCGATCATCGCCGTGAACGTGCGGCTGGCGTCGATGATCGGCCGCGGGGCGGCTACCACACGGTCAACGTCTCGCTACAGGCGCTCGTCGGGTAGAGGTTGACTAGGCGGCCGAGATCGAGCCGAGCAGGCCGTGCACGCCGAGCTCGGTGACGCCGCGCCACTCGTGCGGGCCTGAGGTGAAGAACAGCTCGTCGGGCTTCCCGCTCATGCCGCCGTTGCCGAAGGCGATGCCCCAGAGGCCGTTGATGACGAGCGGCTTGCCGTGGGCGTCCTCGAGCACGCCGAGGTGCCGCCAGCTCCCGCTCGACTTCCCGTATGCGTTGATGCGACCGTCGCCGAAGTTGCCGACGAGGAGTGCGCCCCCGAACCGGCCGAACGTCGACGGGGCGACGGCCATCCCCCACGGCGCGTTGAGCGCGCCGCGGTGCGCGACGCGCGCGACGAGGCGCCCGTCGAGATCGAACTCGTCGACGTAGCCGCCGGTCGGTGCGTCGTTGCCGTTGACCGGCGCACGCCAGACGTACGAGACGAAGACGTGACCGCCCGCCGCCTGGATCCCGAACGGCGCGTACCAGTCCGGGATCGCCGGATCGGTGAACGCACCGGCGCGTCGAACGCGTCGCCAGTGGCTGTCGTAGACGGCGACGCGACCGTTGTGGAAGTCGGTCGCGTAGACGCGTCCGCCGGCGATCGCGATGCCGCGGAAGACCGCGGCCTCGGCCGCCTCGTCGACGACGACTTCTGCCTCCGCCGACCACGGGCCGGGCACGGTCGGCGTCCAGGCGCGGATCATCCCGTCCTCGCACGCGTAGATGAAGCGCGCCGGATCGGTCGCGCTACCCGCGCGGACGGGGAATCCCTTGCCGCCGTGGAAGACGAGGCCGGTCGGGCCGCCGTCGACGTGCACCGTCAGGAGCTGCTTGCGGCCGGAGGCCGAATAGAGCGTGCTCGTGTCGCTCGCCTCGTTGGCCGTCCACCACGGGCCGGTCGAGCTCGCAGCAAGGCCCCACGAGTTGACGAGCGACCGGTCACGATTCGCCGCGCGCGGCCGTTCGTCCGAGACGAGCCGGTGGACGACGTAACCGGAGGACTTGTCGTGGAACGTGGCCGCGACCGACGCCGCGCCGGAGATGCCGACGATGACGAGCGCCGCGAGGAGCGCAGCGCGCACGATCAGCGGCGCGGCGGCGCCGTCGACTCGCGGACGATGAGCTTCGTCGAGAGCTCCATGCGGAGCGCGTCGACGCGCTGCCCGTCGATCAGGCGGATCAGGAGGCTGACGCCCGTGCGGCCCATCTCGGCAAGCGGCTGGCGGACGGAGGTCAGGCGGGGACTGACGATCACCGCATGCTCGGTGTCGTCGAAGCCGACGATCGAGAGATCCTCGGGCACGCGCAGGTTCCGTTCGCGCGCCGCGTGCAGCGCGCCGACGGCGACGTTGTCGTTGAAACCGAAGATCGCGGTCGGCGGATCCGACAGCGCAAGCAGTCGGCGCGCAGCCTCCGTCCCGCGCTCGATGCGCCAGTCCGAGTAGACGACGAGCTCGGGATCGAGCAGGATCCCCGCGGCGGCGAGCGCGGCGCGGAATCCATGCAGGCGTTCCTCGGTCGCGTACCAGCCGGCGGTGCCGGCGATGGCGCCGATGCGGCGATGGCCGAGTGCGAGCAAGTGCTCTGTCGCCTGCTTCGCGCCGGCGGCGTGCATGGCGGCGACACAGGGGATGCCGTCCGGCGGGGGCTCGCGCGGATCGACGACGACGAACGGGAATCCCTGCAGCTGCACGGAGCGAAGCTCGTCGGCTGACTCCTCGGGCAGCATCAGGATCGCGCCGTCGGTCGTGCCGCGCATCAGGCGCTCGAGCAGCGAGACCTCACGGTCGTGCTCGTGGAACGTCGGCGCGAGCACGATGCGCATGTCGCTCTCGTGCAGCGCCTCGGCCGCACCGCTCAACATCGGCCCGAAGTACGCGTCCGCGACGAGCGGCAGCGTCAGCCCGATCATGCCGGTGCGACCGCTCGAGAGCCCGCGCGCGCCGCGGTTCGTGCTGAAGCCGTGCTCGCGTACCACCTGCAGGACGGTCTCGCGGGTGCCCGCGGCGACGTCGGGCCGGTCGTTGAGGACGCGGGAGACCGTGGCGATCGAGACACCTGCCAGATCGGCGATATCGCGGATCGTCGCCCGGCCGCGGAAGGGCTGGTCGGCGCGGGTGTCGAGTTGAGCCATCGCGCTATTCAATCATTCGGAAACGTTTCCGGCAATTCCCGGTTTTCGTTTCGCCCAGTTTCAGCCTTAATGTTGAGCTCGCTTGACAGCGGAGACCGGAAACGTGTTAACCGTTACCGGGAATTTCCGGAACGCTCGCCCCCCTCTTTCGATGCACGCGCCCCACCGGGCGGAAAGGAAGGCAGATGTCACGTCAGTTCCGCACTCGGACGATGCAGCCCCGCTTCGCCGCCGTACTCGGTGGCGTAGTCGTGCTCACCGCCCTCATCGTGGTGGCCGTCGCCGCGGCTCGCCCGCTCGCCCCCTCCGGGCAGGCCTCTCCCCTGAGCAGCGCCGCGGCCGCCGCGCATCCGTGTCTCGTCATGACGGGCTCCGGCGATCCGGCGTTCGTCAAGAACTTCAACCCGTTCACGGCCACCGGCCTCCCGAGCGGCCAGTTCGTGAGGGGCGCGGTCTACGAAGGCCTCACCGTCTCGCCCGAGGGCGGCAAGCCGACGCTGCCGTGGCTCGCGCGCAGCTGGAAGTGGAGCAACAGCAACAAGACGCTGACGCTTCAGATCGCGAAGGGCGTCAAATGGTCCGACGGCCAGGCACTGACGGTCAGGGACGTCGTCTACAGCCTCCTCGCCGGCCGCCAGAACAAGACCATGGACATCCTCGGCATCACCCGCCCCGAGACCAACGTCGCCTCCGTGAAGGCGAAGGGCGCGCACGAGGTCGTGATCAATCTGAAGACGCCCGACTCGCAGTTCATCGCTGCGACGCTCAACGGCGTCCTCGTGATCCCGCGGCACATCTGGTCGAAGGTCAAGGATCCCGCGACGTTCACGAACCCGGCGCCCGTCGGCTCCGGCCCGTTCACGCGGATCACCCGCTTCACGACGCAGGACTACGTGCTCTCGAAGAACCGGGGCTACTGGCAGGCCAACAAGCCGCTGATCAACTGCCTCGAGTACGTGCAGGCTTCGTCGAACGACGCTGCCCTCGCGCTGATCCAGAGCGGGCAGGTCGACTGGACGCACAACTTCGTGCCGAACGTCGACAAGGCGTATGAGTCGAAGGACAAGGCGCACTACCACTCCTTCTACGCGACGACGGCCTACCCGGTCTCGCTCGTGTTCGACAACAACCAGTACCCGTACAGCCTGGTCGCCTTCCGTCACGCGCTGTCGATGGCGATCGACCGCAACACCGTGTCGAAGCTCGGTGAGTACGGCTACGCGCCGCCGACCGACGCGATCGGCCTCAACGGGCTCTTCCCGAGCTGGGTCACCGACGCGAAGATCAAGGCCCGCTCGAAGCTGCTCTCCACGTACAGCCCGACCGCCGCCAAGAAGGTCCTGACGGATGCCGGGTTCACGTACAAGGGCAACAAGCTGTTCGATCCGAAGGGCAACGCGGTCTCGCTCGACATCCACGTGATCTCGGGCTGGTCGGACTGGGTCGCCTCGAACCAGATCATCACGAAGAACCTGCAGGGCATCGGCATCGACTCCAACGTCAAGCTCGAGCCCGACTGGAACTCGTGGTACCCGAACGCGTTCGCCACCAAGAACCCGACGCTGCTCTGGCAGAACGGCTCGCAGGCGTCCCCGTACGGGTACTTCAACGCCAACCTGTCGCAGAACTCACTGATCCCGTCGGGTCAGGACGCCTCGACGACAGGCAACTGGTCGCACACGTACAGCGCCCAGGCGACCGGACTGCTGAACCAGTGGAAGGTCTCGCTGGACTCGAAGAAGCAGCATTCGATCGCGACCCAGCTGGAGTCGATCTTCCTCGACCAGATGCCGATCGTCCCGCTCTTCATCGGGCCGCGGTGGTCGACCTACAGCACGAAGTACTTCCACTGCTTCAACTCGCCGACGAACTTCTACGGCGACCCGATCTTCAGCACGTATCCAGACAACCTCCTCTCGTTCACCCGCATCTGCCCCGGCGGCAAAGCCGGCGCGTAGCGGGCCCTGGGGGCATCCGGGCGGGACTTCGGTCCCGCCCGGAGCACTACTCGTCAGACCCTTCCGATGCGCTGGCTCCTTCGCAGACTCGTCTTCTACTCGTTCGCCGTCTGGGTCGCCCTGACGCTGAACTTCCTGCTGCCGCGCCTGATGCCGGGCGACCCGATCGGTGGTGTGCTGCAGCGCCTCTCGCCGGCTCAGATCCAGGCGAATCCGGGAATCATCCAGACGTATCAGGCGCTGCTCGGCGGCGGCAAAGGGTCGCTCTGGCACGACTACGTCGCCTATCTGCACAGGCTCAGCCACCTCGACTTCGGCGTCTCGACCTCGAACTACCCGGCACCCGTCTCGGAGGTCATCGGACGCGTGCTGCCGTACTCGATCGTGCTCGTCGGGATCGCGTTCCTGCTCGCGTTCGTGCTCGGCACAGCGATCGGGATGATCGCTGCCTGGCGTCGCGGGGGCGCACTCGACACGTTCGTCGTCCCCGGCATGATGGCCCTCAGCGCATTCCCTGCCTTCTTCACGGCGCTGCTCGGCGTGTACTTCCTCGGGCTCAAGCTGGGGTGGTTCCCGATCCAGCACGCGTACGACAGCGGGCTCGAGCCGGGCTTCAACTGGCCGTTCATGTCGAGTGCGGTCCGCCACGCGGAGCTGCCACTGCTCGTGATCGTGGCGGCGTTCACGGGCGGGTGGGTGCTGAACATGCGCACCGTGATGATCAACACCATCAGCGAGGACTACGTCGCGATGGCGCACGCGAAAGGATTGCGCGACACCCGCGTGATGACGCGGTACGCCGGCCGCAACGCGATCCTGCCGCCTCTGAACGGGTTCGCGGCCCA
Organism: uncultured Actinomycetes bacterium; assembly: GCA_963779505.1. GTDB lineage: Bacteria > Actinomycetota > Thermoleophilia > Gaiellales > Gaiellaceae > PALSA-600. Next base: position 218,480 of record CAVZYK010000004.1, read on the forward strand.
GTTCGCCGGCGCGGTCGGCGGTCTCGTCTTCATCGAGTTCGTCTTCTCGTACCCCGGTGCAGGACTGACGCTGCAACAGGCGGCGCTCGGGAACGACTACCCGCTGACGCAGGCGCTGCTGCTCGTGTTCGCGTTCTGCGTGATCGCAGCGAACTTCATCATGGACATGCTCAACTTCGTCCTCGACCCGCGGGTCCGGGCCTCCTAGACGTGTCGCAGCTGCAGCCCACGCTCACGCCGCCGGAGGTCGTGCCGCTCAGCGTCGCTGCCGGCGACCGCGCGCGGCGGTCGCGCATGCCGGGGTGGCTCTCTCTGCTGCTCTCGAACCCGAAGTCGCGTATCGGCATCGTGCTCGTGGGCTTCATCGTGATCGTGGCGCTGATCGCGCCGTTGGTCTCTGTCGACAACCCCACCGATTTCAACATCTTCGCGACGCGTCAGGCGCCGTCGTGGAACCACCTCTTCGGGACGACCGACCAGGGCAGCGACATCTTCTCGCAGGTCGTCCTCGGGGCTCGACGATCACTGATCCTGGGGCTCCTCGCCGCGCTGCTCGCGACGACGCTCGCCGCGACATTGGGGATCGTCGCCGCCTACTGCGGTGGCGTGATCGACGAGGTCGTCAACTTCATGACGAACATCTTCCTCGTCATCCCGACGATCCCGCTGCTCGTCGTCATCTCCGGCTACCTGAAGGCGCGCGGGATGATGACGATGGTGCTCGTGCTCGGCCTGACGCTGTGGGCGTTCGAGGCGCGCATCCTGCGAGGGCAGGCGTTGTCGCTCATTAACCGTGACTTCGTGCACGCGGCGAAGGTCTCGGGCGAGTCGACGCGTCGCATCGTCTTCGGGGAGCTGATGCCGAACATGATCAGCCGGATTGCCGCCGCGTTCGTGCTCGTCTTCTACATCGCGCTGCTCGTCGACGCAGGACTCGAGTTTCTGGGGCTCGGCGACACCACGCATGTCAGCTGGGGGATGACGCTCTACTGGGCGCAGGTCAACTCGAGTGTCCTGCAGGGAGAGTGGTGGCCGTTCCTCTTCCCGGGCATGGCCCTCGTCATCACCGTCGTCGGGCTCGTCTTCCTGCTCGCGGGCATCGACGAGGTCAGCAACCCGCGCCTGCGCAACACCGGGGGAAAGCGGTGACCGCGCTCGTGGAAGAATCGAAGCTGGTGCCTGCGAGCGACCGCGAAACGCTGCTCGAGCTGCGCGGGCTTTCGGTTGCCTACGGCGACGTTCGTGCCGTCGACGGGGTCGACCTGTCGATCTCCGCCGGCGAGATCCTCGGCCTGGCCGGGGAGTCGGGCTGTGGGAAGAGCACGATCGCGAACGCGGTCATGCAGATTCTCCAGTCGCCGGCGCACATCGCCGGTGGATCGGTGATCTTCCGCGGCGAGGACATCGTCGCCCGGAGCAAGGAGGAGCGTCGCCGGTACCGGTGGCAGAACGTCTCGATGGTCTTCCAGAGTGCGATGAACGCGCTCAACCCGGTGATGCGGGTCGGCGACCAGTTCCTCGACATGATGCAGGCGCACGAGCGCATCTCGAGACGCGCAGCACTCAAGCGTGCGGGGGAGCTGCTCGACCTGGTCGGTATCGACCCACGGCGCGCTCGCGCGTATCCGCATCAGCTGTCGGGCGGCATGCGGCAGCGCGTCGTGATCGCGATGGCGCTCGCGCTCGAGCCCGAGCTCGTGATCATGGACGAGCCGACGACCGCGCTCGACGTCGTCGTGCAGCGCGAGATCCTGCAGCAGGTGCAGGACCTGCAGCGGGAGCGCGGCTTCGCCGTCCTCTTCATCACGCACGATCTCTCGCTGCTGTTCGAGTTCGCGCATCGCGTGGCGATCATGTACGCCGGCGAGATCGTCGAGGAAGGCCCGGCCGCGCACCTCCGTGAGAGCGCGCGCCATCCGTACACGCTCGGCCTCATGCGCTCGTTCCCGCCGCTGACAGGCCCGATCGAGCGGATGACCGGCATCCCCGGTGCGCCGCCGAACCTCGCGTCGCCGCCGGCCGGCTGCCGCTTCAATCCTCGCTGCCCGCACTGCGATCCAGCAGTCGACCGTGAGCTCTTCGACCTGCAGACGTCGGTGCGGCCGCAGCTGCGTGAGATCGAAGCCGGGCACACCGTCGCGTGTCATCTCGTGGAGCGCGGGCTGTGACGAGCGCACACGCAGCGCTCGAGGTGCGGGGCCTCACGAAGCACTTCCCCAGTGGCGAAGGACTGGTCGGTCGTGGCAGTCGCGTGCATGCGGCCGACGACGTCAGCTTCACGCTCCGGCCGGGCACCGTGACGGCGCTCGTCGGCGAGAGCGGCAGCGGCAAGAGCACCGTCGCGCGGATGCTCGCGCGCCTCTACGACCCCACTTCCGGAGAGGTGCTCTTCGACGGAAAGGACATCGCGCACGTGCGCGGTCGCCGGGACATGCTCCAGTACCGGTCCGAGGTGCAGATGATCTTCCAGGACCCGTTCGGCTCGCTGAACCCGGTCAAGACCGTTCGCCACCATCTCGTGCGGCCACTGCTGATCCACGGGCGGGTCAAGCGCGGAGACGTCGACGAGCGCGTCGAGGAGCTGCTCGAGACGGTCGGCCTGACACCGGCTGCGAACTACGTGGCGAAGTACCCGCACGAGCTGTCGGGTGGGCAGCGCCAGCGCGTCGCGATCGCGCGCGCGCTCGCCGTCGAGCCCTCCGTGATCGTCGCCGACGAGCCGATCTCGATGCTGGACGTCTCGATCCGGATCGGGATCCTCAACCTGATGCTCGACCTGAAGGAGCGCAAGCGGCTTGCGTTTCTCTACGTCACGCACGATCTCGCGAGTGCCCGCTACGTCGCCGACACCGTGCTCGTCATGTACGCCGGCCAGATCGTCGAGCAAGGCCCGGTCGAGCAGGTCCTGCAGAACCCGTTGCACCCGTACACGCGCCTGCTGCTCGCCTCGGTGCCCGATCCGTCGATCACCGACCGTGCGCCGATCACCGTCCGCAAAGGGCTTGCCTCGGCCGCGGTCGATCCGCCGGAGGGCTGCCGCTTCATCGGGCGCTGCCCGCTGCGGATCGACGTCTGCTCCGAGCTGACCCCCGAGCTCGTCGCGGCGCGTTCCGAGCAGAGCGCGCGCTGTCACGTCACCTCACCGTCATCCAGCATCCGAGAGGACACCCATGTCGAGTCAGTTCACTAGAGCGTTCCCGCCGGACTTCGTCTGGGGGGCCGCGACCGCGTCGTACCAGATCGAGGGTGCGACGAACGAAGACGGTCGCAGCGAGAGCGTCTGGGACCGGTTCGCCGCGACACCGGGCAAGGTGCGGAACGGCGATTCGGGTGCGGTCGCGTGCGACTTCTACCACCGGTATCGCGACGACATCGCGCTGATGGGCGAGCTCGGTCTGGACGCGTTTCGCTTCTCGGTCGCGTGGCCGCGGGTGATCCCTGACGGGCGCGGCGCCGTGAACGACGCCGGCCTCGACTTCTACGATCGTCTCGTCGACGAGCTGCTCGGCAACGGCATCGTGCCGTACGTGACGCTCTTCCACTGGGACACGCCGCAGGTGATCGAGGATGCCGGCGGCTGGCCGGTTCGCGACACCGTGGACGCCTTCACCGAGTACGTCGAAGCGGTTGCCGGCCGGCTCGGCGACCGCGTCGCGCACTGGATCACGCACAACGAGCCGTGGGTCGTCTCGTGGGTCGGGCACGGTTGGGGACATCACGCACCGGGCCGCGTGTCGGACGCCGACGCGCTCGCGACTGCGCACCATCTGCTGCTCTCGCACGGGCGCGCGGTCGAGGTGCTGAGGCGCGAGTCGCCGAACAGTCAGGTCGGGATCACGCTCAACCTCGACAATCCCTACGCCGCGAGCGACTCCGACGCCGACACTGCCGCTGCGCGCTGGGTCGACGGGCTGCACAACCGGTGGTTCCTCGACCCGATCTTCAAGGGCGCATACCCCGAGGACATGGTCGAGGCGTGGGCCGAGATCATGCCGGAGGTGCGCGACGGCGACCTCGCGGAGATCGCGGCGCCGATCGACTTCCTCGGTGTCAACAACTACACGTCGCCGCTCGTCGCCGCCGACGAGAACGGCGGCCGCTCGCAGATCGTGCGCCGCAAGGACGTCGACCGGACCGACATGGGGTGGGAGGTCGTGCCCGAAGGGCTTGCACGACCTGCTCGTCCGCCTCCACCACGACTACGGCCCGCGCGCGATCTACGTGACGGAGAACGGCGCGGCATTCCCGGATGTCCGCGGCCACGACGGGGCGGTCAACGACCCGGAGCGGCAGTCGTATCTCGAGCAGTATCTCGCCGCGGCCTCGCAGGCGATCACGCACGGCGTCCCGCTGCGGGGGTACTTCGCCTGGTCGCTGCTCGACAACTTCGAGTGGGCGTGGGGGTACTGGAAGCGCTTCGGCCTGATCTACATCGACTACGCGACGCTCGAGCGCGTGCCGAAGGGCAGCTTCTACTGGTACCGCGACCTGATCGCCGCGCAGCGGCGGCGTGAGTCGGGCTCGGAAGAGGCCGCCTAGCTCTTCGTCGATGACTGCGCGCGCCGCTCACGGCGCGCGTGGTCGTCGTCGCGCCAGAACGCAAGCAGGAGCAGCGCGAGCAGCCCGGCGGTGGCGGCGCCGCCGACCATGACGTACGTGTGCGAGTGCTTGTCGTAGACGTCGCTGAGGGTGAAGACGAGCAGGATCACGGCGACGGCGGTGCCGATGTAGCTGCGGTTCAGCTCGTGGCGGGCATGCAGCTTGCCGCTGAGGTCGGCGAGCCGGGCGCGGACGGCGCGTTCGCGCTTGTCGAGACCGCGGGCGCTCAGGCCCGTCTCGTAGAGGCTGCGTTCGTCCTGGTAGTTGAAGACGTTCGCGACGAGCCGTTGCGAGAGCGTCTTCGCGACATCCGCCCGCAGCCTGCTCGAGCCTGCTCGTCCGCCGCCGGCCGTGCGATGCCTCGTCGAGCTGCCTGACCGCGTGGCTGAGCCACCACTCGTTGTGCAGGAGCACGCCGTGCGGGATCAGCAGGTACGGGTTCAGCCCGACGGAGAGGCGGACGCCTTCGGAGTCGAATGCGCGGTCGCCGGCGGACGCGACGATCAGCGTCCCCTTGTGGAACGAGCGCACGAGCTCGTCCTCGCGGTCGACCTCGCGGAAGACGTCGGCGAGCTCGTCGCCGTCGATCTCGAGGAAGTCGAGCAAGCCGCACACGACGCCGCCGAGCGCGCGCAGGCGGTTGGACGGGTCGGCGGCGCCCTCCTCGCTGAGTACCTCGTCGACCTCGCCGCACAGGTTCGGCCGCTCGTCGCCGGTCAGCCGGCAGGCTCCGTGCAGCACCTGCATCGTGCCGGCGCGCGGCCCGGCGATGTCCACGCGGCGCGACTCGCCGAGGCCGAAGACGGCGCGCGCCAGCCGTTCCAGCGCCTGGTCCGCCGTCAGCGAGTCGTCGACAGGTCTCTCGGTGTTCGCGCCCGCGTGGAAGGCGACGAATTGCCTCTGCCGGCCCGGTGTCGCGTCGCCGCCGTCGCGGGTCAGCCCCTCGCCGGGCTGCCAGAGCTTCATCAGCTTGATCAGGTCGTACTCGTTCAGCGCCGAGGCGGCCGGGTCGCCGGGATCCGGCCCGAGCACGAGGTGCAGCACGGCGAGCCCGCTGCGCTCGAAGTCGGTTCGCGAGGCGCGCAGCAGGAACCGACGTGTGCGACGCCGCTCGTGGGCGCGCAGCCCAGGCTCGTCGTCGAGCCCCGCGCAGCGGAGCGGCACGAGTCGTCCCTCGGAGCGGAAGGTCACCTCGGCCGGGAACGAGACCGAGACGAACGCCCATTCCTCCGGTACCTCGACGGTCGACGTGCAGAACGGCGCCGACCCGATCCCGTCGGTCGTGGGATACGGATCCGCGTACGCGAGGATGTCTTCTTCGAACGACAGCAGCGCGTCCGACTGCGACCGGGCGGGAGCCCGTTCCGAGCCCGGCTCGAGCACCAGATGGATCGCGATGCCGTAGTCGTGCATCGCCGTCGGCCCGTCGGTACCGTCGACGAACGTCGGATGCTCGCGCGGCACGAGTCGCATGAGGTCGAGCGTGTCGTCCTGCAGAGCGACGAGCGAGCGGGCGAAGTCGAGATCGCGCTGCAGGTCCGGTACCTCGAGCACGTCGTAGAGCTCTCCCAGGAAGCCGCGCACGACGGACGCCTCCAGCGACGCGACCGGGTGACCGTCGACGGGGAACGCGACGAGCATCAGCGTCCGGCCGCGCTCACCGCCCTCGCTGAGCGGCGGCTGCACGTACGGGATGGGGACGCGGCGCGCACCGAGCGCGTCCATGACGCGCAGGCGGTCGAGCGGCGCCATCGAGTCGTCGCCGGGCTCGACCCTCGCTGGATCGTGGATCTCGCCGAACACCGCCGCGAGCTGGTGCCCGGACGCGCCCGCGTCGGCGCGCAGGACCTCGACCGAACGCTGCACCAGGCTGTGGCCGACGCGTGCGTTCCTCCGGCTCCGGTCGACGGCGATGTACGAGAGCAGCCCGCAGCTGCTCGCCGGGTAGTACTCCGCCGCCGCGAAGCCGACGATCTCGTCGGGCCTGCCGGGCGGCGTCGCGACGATGAAGTGCAGGAGCGGCGGCGTCTCGCGGCCGGCGCCCCAGAGCGCGTCGCGATGCGTCTCGAGGTCCTCCCGCTCCTCGTCCCGCGGGAAGCTCCGCTCGTAGAGGCCGCCGGCCGCATGGATCGCCGCCAGCAGCTCGTCGCCGGGGCGGTCGCGCAGGTCGACGAACGCAAGCTCAGTCGGCGGCGGGACCGTCGCCGTCGAACCGCTCTCGGCGGAGCCGGTCGAGTCGGTCTGATGCGGCGCGGAGATGGTCGATCGATCATCCTCGCCGCTCGCGGCGAGGTCAAGCAGCCGGCAGCTCGTCGACCAGGTCGGCGATCGAGTCGACGATGCGAGACGGCCGGTAGGGAAACGCCTCGGCCTCTGCGCGCGTCGTGGAGCCGGTGAGGACGAGCACCGTGTGCATGCCGGCTTCGAGGCCCGAGATCACGTCGGTGTCCATGCGGTCGCCGACCATCGCCGTCGTCTCCGAGTGGGCGTCGATCGCGTTCAGCGCGGAGCGCATCATCAGCGGGTTCGGCTTGCCGACGAAGTACGGCTCGACGCCCGTCGCCCGGCTGATCAGCGCCGCGACCGCGCCCGTTGCGGGCAGCGGCCCGTCCGGGGTCGGCCCGGTCGGATCGGGATTCGTGGCGATGAAGCGCGCGCCGGTCGAGATGAGGCGGATCGCCTGGGCGATCCGCTCGAAGCTGTAGGTGCGCGTCTCGCCGAGCACCACGTAGTCGGGGTCACGCTCCGTGAGCGTGTAGCCGACGTTGTGCAACGCGGTGGTCAGTCCGGCCTCACCGATCGCGAAGGCCGTGCCGCCGGGACGCTGGCTGTCGAGGAAGTTCGCGGTCGCGAGGGCCGACGTCCAGATGGCTTCTTCTTCGAGTTGCAGGCCGCTCGCTGCGAGCCGCGCGGCGAGGTCGCGTCGCGTGAAGATCGAGTTGTTCGTCAGGACGAGAAACGGCAGGCCGCAGGCGCGCAGGCGGTCGATGAACTCCGCCGCGCCGGGAATCGGCTTGTCCTCGTGCACGAGGACGCCGTCCATGTCCATCAGCCAGGATTGGATCTCGCGCGGTTTCACCGCGCCATCCTCCCAGGTTCGGCGGTCGCTCAGGCTGCGTGCAAACGCGCGCAGCGCCGCGATGAGCCCGCGCAGCTCCTCGCCGCGCGCCGTCAGCCGGTACTCCGTCCGCGGCGGGCGGCCCTCGACCGTCGCCCGCTCGAGGATGCCGGCCTGCTCGAGCTCCGTCAGCCGCGTGGTCAGCGTCGCAGGCGGGATCGAGCCGAGCGACTGCATGAACTCGCCGAAGCGAACGGCTCCGGCGTGCGAGGCCCAGATCACCGACACCGTCCAGCGCCGTTCGAGGAGGTCCGCCGCGCGGCGGACCTCCTCGGGCAGCGGCTCGCAGCTACGACAGCGCATGTGAGTTCGCAGGCTCCAGTGCCAGAGCGAGCACCTCGCCGAGCGTCATCACCGGATGGAACGTCATCTCCGCCTTCACATCTGCGGGGACGTCGTCCAGGTCGGCGCGGTTGCGCTCCGGGATGATCACGTCGGTCAGCCCCGCTGCGTGAGCGGCAAGCACCTTCTGCTTCAGCCCGCCGATCGGGAGCACACGCCCTTGCAGCGTGACCTCACCGGTCATGCCGACCGTGTGCTTGACCGGCCGTCCCGACAGGAGCGACGCGATCGCGGTCGTCATCGTGATGCCCGCGCTCGGCCCGTCCTTCGGGATCGCGCCGGCGGGAACGTGCACGTGGAAGGAGCGTTCGTCGAACGACTCCTCGTCGATCCCGAGCTCGTCGGCGTGCGAGCGGATGTAGGAGAGCGCGATGCGCGCCGACTCCTTCATCACGTCGCCGAGCTGCCCGGTCAGCACGAGGCCGTCGCTGCCCTTCATCGAGGTCGCCTCGACGAAGAGGACGTCGCCGCCGGACCCGGTCACTGCCAGCCCCGTCGCAACGCCCGGCACCGCCGTGCGCTCCGCGGACTCCTGGAAGAACCGCTGGCGGCCGAGCGCATCGCGCACGGTGTCGATCGTGATCGCGACCGGCGTCTCGACGCCGCCGCCCACGATCCGTGTCGCCGTCTTGCGCAGCAGCTTGCCGAGCTCGCGCTCGAGCTGCCGCACGCCGGCTTCACGCGTGTACTCCGTGACGACGGAGTCGAGCACCGCGTCCGTCACCTCGACCTCGTCCTCGCGCAGGCCGTTGCGGTCGCGCTGGCGCGGCCACAGGTACCCCTTCGCGATCGCGACCTTCTCGTCGACGGTGTAGCCGTCGAACGGGATCACTTCCATGCGGTCGAGCAGCGGGCCGGGGATCGTCTCGGCGACGTTGGCCGTCGCGATGAAGACGACCTGCGACAGGTCGAGCTCGACATCGAGGTAGTGATCCCGGAACGAGTGGTTCTGCGCCGGGTCGAGCACCTCCAGCAGCGCTGCCGACGGATCGCCGCGCCAATCGGCGCCGACCTTGTCGACCTCGTCGAGGAGGATGACCGGGTTCATCGTCCCGGCATCGCGCAGCGCACGGACGAGCCGTCCCGGCAGCGCGCCGATGTATGTGCGCCGATGGCCGCGGATCTCTGCCTCGTCGCGGACGCCGCCGAGCGAGATGCGCACGAACTCACGGTTGAGAGCGCGCGCGACCGACTCGCCGATCGACGTCTTGCCGGTGCCGGGAGGGCCGATCAGGGTCAGGATCGCGCCTGAGCGGTGATCCTGCTCGATGCCGCGCTCCTCGCGGAGCTTGCGCACCGCCAGGTACTCGACGACGCGGTTCTTCACGTCCTCGAGGCCCGCGTGGTCGGCGTCGAGCACCTCGCGTGCGTGCGCCGGGTCGAGCCGTTCCTCGGAGGTCTTGCCCCACGGCACCGCGAGCAGCCAGTCGAGATAGGTGCGGATCATCTGCGACTCGCCGGTCTGCTCGCCCATCCGCTCGAGCCGAGCGACTTCGCGCTCAGCCTGCTCGCGGACTTCCTGCGGCAGCTCGAGCTCGTCGAGCTTGCGTGCGGTAGCCGTCCGCGGCTGAGCCGTCGTCCTCGCCGAGCTCCTTGCGGATCGACTCCATCTGGCGCCGCAGGATGTACTCGCGCTGCTGCTTTGCAGCGCCGGACTCGACGTCCTCGCGGATGCGCAGACGGACCTGCAGCTCGGCAAGCCGTTCGCGCTGCAAGCGCACCGCCAGCTCGAGCCGCGCGACGACGTCGACGGCCTCGAGCAGCTCCACCTTGTCGGCGAAGTTGATGTCGGGTGCATAGGCAGCCGTATCCGCGAGCGCGCCGGCCGCGGAGATCGCGCGCACGAAGGCGCCGATCCGTGAGTCGGCCTGCCGTAGCTCGAGGATCTCCTCGACGATCGCCGCGGTACTCGCGCTCGAGCTCGGCCGTCTGGATGCGCGGCGGCTCCTCGTCCGGGCGCTCCTCGACCTCCACCCACAGGCGCCCGTCGGGCTCCGTGTGGGCGGCGCCGGCCACGCCTCTGTGCAGGCCGGACAGGCTGACGGCCGTGCCGCCACCCGGGATGCGGACGAGCTCCGCCACCTCGGCCACCGTGCCGACCTTTGCGTACTCGCCTTCGTGCATCGGCACGAGGAAGACGCGTTCAGCGTCGCCGACGTCGACGGTCAGGGTGACCGTCATGTTCGGGAAGACGACGCTGTCCTCCAACGGGATCAACAGCAAATTCGACAAAAGTCTCTCCTCTGATTCAATCACTGTAGGTACTACAACGATTGAAGTAAGAGGCTATTCCCGAGGTTGGAGAGCCAGGCGGGGGGTGGCAGAAGACCGCTCCTGCCACCCCCGCCCGAACGGGTGAATCCGCTCAGTCGCGCGCGGTGCCTAGGGGCCTGTTCAGGCCGACTCGTCCTGCCGGTCCGCGCGTGACGCCGAGAGTGCGGTCAGGGAGCCGCGGTCGAGCAGTTCCGGGTTGACGACGGCGACCCGGCAGCGGGTGCGCGCCCGCAGCGTCGCCGTGCGCTTCCCACCCTCGAGCAGAGCGCGCTCACCGAGGACGGCCCCGGGCCCGACCTCGGCCACCTCGTCGCCGTCCACCTCGACCGCGAGCACGCCGTCGAGCAGCAGGTACAGGTCTCTGTTCGTCTCGCCCTGCTCGGAGAGCGTCGAGCCGGGCTCGAGCGTCAGCCGCTCAGGCGCGTGCTCTTCCTTCATCAGCCAGCGCGAGAGCTGTCGCTCGAGTTTCGTCTCGGCCTGGGTGACGAACGCCTCGGAGTCCTCGTCGCCCCAGGGAGTGTGCTCCCCGTGTGCCTCGCGGTACCACGTCGCGAAATCGACGATGCCGCTCTTGTGCGTGAGCGCTCCGTCGCGGTCGTAGATCCAGTGGCGCGGGAACGAGCTCGCACCGACGAGCTCGTGCTCGGATGTGCCGTCGGCGTTGATCGTCAGGGCGAGGGTCGTCCAGGCAGTCGCGGAGTTGATCCGGACGAACGGCTTCTGCTTGACGCGACGCGGAGCCGGGAAGCCTGCCCTGCCGCCGACCGTCTGCACGAAACGGGCCGAGCCGTCGCTCACGACGGGGTCGGCCTGCAAGACGTCGAAGGCAACGCCGGGAACGACGAGCTTCTTCGGCCCGAGGCTGAACGTCGTCGCTCCGACCAGACCGCGCCCGGAATACCCCTGACCGACGATCCGGTCGCCCTCGACCTCGATCCACGCTCGCAGCTCGTTCGCCTCGCGAAAGCGGTCGGCGTCGCGCAGCGCATCGAGATCACCCGGCGCAAGCATTTCGGGCGGCGGCTCGTCGTAGTGGCCGATCCCGACCTCGAACGGCAGCTTCGGCAGTCCCGAGATCGCCTCTGAGGGGATCCAGGAGATGGCAGTGACGGACGACTCGACGCGCATGCGACCACTTCCTTTGCTCGATCCGACGAGGCTAACGGAGTCGTCGTCGGAAGTGAAATGGGGCGATCGAGCCAGGCGTCGCTCGGGTCAGGTCAGTCTTCGGTCGAGTCGTCGCCGAGTCCCGACCAACGACCCGAGACGTCCCCGTGCAGGCCGAGTTGATCGAGCAGGCGGACGACCGTGTAGTCGACCAGCTCGTCGAGCGACGTCGGCTTCGCGTAAAACGCCGGCACGGGAGGTGCGATCACCACGCCCATGTCGCTCAGCGTCGCGAGGTTCCGGAGGTGGATCGAGTGGAGTGGTGTCTCACGAACCGCGAGGACGAGTGGCCGGCGTTCCTTCAGTACGACATCCGCGGCGCGGCACATCAGGTTGTGTGCGAAACCGGTCGCCAGTGCGCTGACCGTCTTCATGCTGCACGGGGCGATGATCATGCCGTCCGTGACGAACGAGCCGCTCGAGACCGCCGCGCTCTGATCGCCCTCCGAATAGGTCACGTCCGCCAGCGCACGCACGTCTGCGAATGACCGTTCGGTCTCGTGCTCGATCGTGATGCGCGCCCAGCGCGTCGCAATCAGGTGCGTCTCGACCGGCAGCTCCCGGAGCTGCTCGAGGAGACGGACGCCGTAGATCGCGCCTGAAGCGCCGGTGATCCCGACAATCAATCGCTTCATGC
>CAVZYK010000005.1:0-42955 GCA_963779505.1 uncultured Actinomycetes bacterium
ATTCATCCCTTTCAGACGAGATGACGCGGCGCGGGAGCAATCAGGGTAGGACGATGGCGACGGAGCCGACGAACGGGCGCAACGTGGTGGTCGGGCTGGCGGTGACGGTGAGCCGCGCGGGGCGACTGCCGGCAGGTCGATGCTCTGGCCGGTGCGCATCGTCGAGGGCTGCCGTTCGTGCGGGGACGCGTCGACGTGCTGGCGGCGACCGGCCGAGAGGCCGAGGTCGACTCGCGCCGGCGGCTCGAAGGGGTGGCCGAGAGCGTCTCCTGGCGGCGCCGGAGGCAGAGCGGGCGCTCGACAGCGTGCTCGCAGGCCCGCTGCCCGAGTCGGTCAGCCGCTCGCTCGTGCAGCACCAGGTCGTGGAACGCGTCGCGCGCGAGACGCTCGACGACCGGCAGACGGCGCGGATCGTCGAAGACCATCCTCTCGAGCCCCGAGTTCGAAGCCGCCCTCCACCGCGTCGTCTCGAGCCCGGCGCTGCGCGAGGCGCTCACCCAGCAAGACGACGGACTATCGGCGACCAGGTCATGACCAACCTGAGGGGCCGCGCCTACGAGGCGGACGGAGCGCTCGAGCGCAGGCCGCGCGCCTGGACGCATCGGCGCCGCGCGGACGGAGGCCGTTCCTACGCCGGGCTCGTCAGCCGCGGCGTCGCGTTCGCGATCGACCTGCTCGTCGTGACGACGATCTTCGTCATCGGCAGCGCGCTCGTCGGTCTCGCATCGTCGGTGGTCGGCGGCTTCCGCCCGCAGTGGCTCGCGGTCGCGATCGCCGGGGCCGCGGCGACGCTGCTCGACATCGTCTACTTCGCCGGTTTCTGGTCGCTCACCGGCCAGACGCCGGGAATGCGCCTACTGCGCGTGCGAGTGATCGGGCCTGCCGGCACGCCGCCGCGCTTCGGCCGCTCGCTGCTCCGCCTGATCGGCACGTGGCTCGCGATCGTGCCGCTCTGCCTCGGGCTGCTGCCGGTGCTCGTCGACGACCGGCGGCGCGCGCTGCAGGACTTCATCGCGAGCACGACCGTCGTCCGCGATCCCTAGCTCGAGTGTAGTTCCTAGACCACGACGACTGCCGCCGCGGCCGCCTCGCCCTCGGCGTCGACGTTGCCCTGCGGTGAGACGCCTTGCGACGGGCGCGGACGACGATCAGCACTCGCCGACGACGAGATAGACCGCGAGGACGATCAGCGGCGCGGCCGATGCCGTGGCCGCCGAAGTAGATCGTGTTGCGCACGGCGGTCGTCCCCGCGCCCGGCGGGAGATACGGGCCGATCGTGCCCCAGAAGCTCGGGAGGAACGGCCGCGGGACGCTGCCGCCGGCCGCCGGAGCGCCGAAGATCACGAAGACCACGATCACGATCAGCGTGCCGACCGGCCCGAAGAGAACCTGCAACGCCGCAGCGGCCCACGCGACCGCGAGCATCACGAACGCGAAGAGCGCCCAGAGCACGAAGAACTTGTCGGTGGGGATGGCGCCGAGGAGCGGCCCGGCGACCAGATCGGTCGCGAGCGAGCCGATCACGGCCACACCGGCGAGCACCGGCGCACGCCAGCGGCGCGTCGCAGGGCCGCCGATCGTCGTCGCGATCGTCGCCGAGAGGTAGCCGCCGATCACGAGCGCCATCACGACGAGGAACGGCACGGCGCCGCTGCGATCGCCGCTCGGGAGCGGATGCACCTGCTCCACCGTGAGCTGCCGCCCGCCCGCGGCGGCTGCCGTGGTGAACGCCGTGGCGAGCGCGGTCGCGACAGCGTTGCCCGCCGCCGGCGCGACGACCAGCTTCAGGCCCGCCGGAGTCGTGACGAGCGCGCCGTAGGCCTGACGCCGGTCGATCGCGCGCTTCGCCGCCGCCTCGTCCGTGTACCTGATCGTCCGCAGCGAGAAGCGCGTGCCGACCGCGTCGACGAGGGCCGGCGGGCCGACGACGCCGAACGGCACGTTGCGCGGTGCCGGTGCGTGGAGCGCGCCGACGTATGAGACGACGAACAGGGCTTGCACCGCCAGGACGACGCCGAGTGCGCCGAGGACCAGGGGCCAACGCGGACGAGTGGCAGGTTCCGCCAAGCCGGGCTAGATGCCCTCCTTCGTCTGGATCCGGCCGTCGCGAGCGGCTTGCACGAGCGCGTCGTAGTCGCGCTCGTTCTGATCGGCATACGCGACCGCGAACTCCGCGATCGAGCGGTCGAAGACGTCGTTCTTGCCGAGATACGACGCGATCGCGATGCGATCGCCCGAGCGGGCATGAGCGCGCGCGAGCGTGCCGCCGCACACTCCCGCGTAGATCTCGAAGCCCCGCGGCAGGATCGTGTCGAGGTCGGCCGAGGTCTTCCAGTCCCAGAGCTGCCGGACGTAGAAGTCGCGCGGCTGCCCGTCGAGCCCGGCTTTCACGTGGATCCAGCCGAGGAAGATGTCGCTCGCCGCCTGCATCAGCCGCTGGCCTTCGACGACGCGCTGGCCGTGGTTGCGGTACTGGCTGCGCCCGAGCACCGACTCGAGGGCGGACGGCCCTGTCTCCTTGATCTGGAGGAAGAGCGGATCGCCGTTGTCGCGACCGAGCAGCAGCATGATCCAGCAGCGCGTGCCCACGCTGCCGACACCCACCACCTTGCGGGCGAGATCCGCGAAGCGGTAGCCCTCGAGCAGCGTCCGGCGATCCGGCTGCAGCGACCGCCGGTAGCCACGGAAGAGCTCCATCAGCTCGGCGGTGATCGCCTCGCGGTCCCTGTCGCCGGCCAGTTCGTGGATCGGCACGATCAGCGGGGGGTCGGAGATGATGCGCGGCTCGCCGTCGACCTCCTGGGTCAGCTTGGCGAACGCCTTCATGCTGTCCTTCGTCTGAGCCTTCGCCGCGGCCCGCTTGACGGTCTTGATCTGCTGCTTCTGCTTCTGGGCGGCGAGCCCGGCCGAGCAGCTGTGTGACGTCGAGCCGTGAGTACCAGACGCCGAGGTTGCCCATCGCAGCGAACGACCGCATCCCTCGCGGTACGCCGCGCACCGAGGCGAGCACGCTCGCGCGACGGATCTTGTCGTCGAACCCCCGGTCGCGGCCGGCGATCTCGATGCTCGCCGCGAGGCGCTTGACGTCCCACTCGAACGGGCCCGGCAGCGTCTCGTCGAAGTCGTTCAGGTCGAAGACGAGGTCGCGCGAAGGCGACGCGAAGCCGCCGAAGTTCGAGCAGATGAGCATCTCCGCAGAGCTGGGCGTTGAGGCCGGTCCGCGGCGTCGACGCCAGGTCGTGTGCCATCAGGCTCGCAGCGCCGCGGTAAAACGTGAACGCCGAGACGAGCATGCGCCCGTAGCGGATCGGCACGAGCTCCGGCACCCGAGCGGCGCTGTCGGCGTCGACGATCGCCACCGGATCGCGACCGTCCGTCTCGAGCTCGGCATGACTCGTGCGCGGGGTCTGCTCGCGTGCGCTCTTGCCGCGGCCGACGCGCTCTTCCTCGGTCAGATGAACGACCTTCGGAGCTGGACGCGTGCTCGCTCCCGACGGCTCCTTCGTGTCGTCGGGCTGCTCCTTGGCGGTGGTGCTCATGGCGTCCTCCTTCGCTCGGCCGGCGGCACGCCGGTGAGCCGGCAGCCAGATCGTCACATCTCGGAACAATCGCTCGCCGACGCCGCGCAACACGTCATCCAGACCGGGTGAAGTGCGTTGCCCTGACGGCACGGAGAATCGACAACGGACGCGCGGAGAGAGACGCGTCCCGAGTTTCCGCCACGAGGAGGATCACTATGGCAATCGGACCAGTACAGCTCATCGTCCTCGGCTTCGACCACCCGGAATTCCACGGTGAGATCAAGGCCGAGCTGGAGCGCCTGCGCGAGAGCGACACCATTCGCGTCATCGACGCGCTCGCGGCGTACAAGGACGCGAACGGCGACGTCGAGGTCGAGCACCTCAGCAACCTGACGCGCGACGAAGCGATCGAGCTCGGCACGACGATCGGCGCCCTGATCGGGCTGGGCGCGGACGGCGAGGAGGGCTTCGAGGCAGGCGCGGTCGCCGGCGCAGAGATCGCCGCCGAGGGAGGCGTCCAGCCGATCAGCAACGACCCCGACGCGTGGGACATCCTCGAAGGGATCCCGAACGACTCGGCGGCCGCGCTGATCCTCGTCGAGCACCAGTGGGCGGTCGGGCTGCGCGACGCCGTCATGCGCGCCGGCGGCTTCCGGATCAGCGACGGCTTCATCAGCCCGCTCGACCTGGTCGCGGTCGGGCTCGTGACGGCCGAGGAGGCCGCGGCGCACCACGAGCTCGAGACAGGCCGCGTCCCCGCGAACGCATGACAACGAAGGAGGTTCGCCAATGATGGGAAGTCGGAGAGTGGCACGCCGCACTGCCCGGCGCGTCTCGCGCCGCCGCTAGCGGACGCTCGACCTCGAATCGAACGGTGTCCGACGCCTGCACAGGCGTCGGACACCCGTTTCAGGGGGTGGGCGTGAAGGGTTGCAGGAGGTCGTCTCCTTCCCGGATGACGCCGTAGCTCGACGGCGGGACGGCGTTCCAGGCGCCGGCGAGCGATCCCGAGCGGTTCCGAGACGACGAGCCTCGACTCGTCGGAGACCTCGCTGAGCAGGGCCACCTCGGGGTGCTGGGCGCGGAGCGCCCTGACGTCGGTGCTGTAGTAGAGCGACCGCGGCTCGCCCTCGCTCGCGTAGCGAAACGCCCAGACGCTCTCGCCGTCCGTCGTTGCGACCGTCATCTGGATCGGGCTCCTCGCCACGCCGTGCCGGCGGCCGGTCGCCTCGATGAAGCCGACCGCGCGCGCGACGGCGGCGGGTGGATCGTCGGTCAGCCCGTAGGTGAGCGCGAGGTTGAAGAACACCTCCGTGTCGGTCGTTCCCTCGATGCCGGAGAAGAGCGACGGATCGACCTCGAGCACCAGGTCGCGCTTCACCTGGTCGAACCCTCCGATGAAGCCGTTGTGCATCCACAGCCAGCGGTCATGGCGGAACGGATGGCAGTTCGTCTGCTGCACCGGTGAGCCGGTCGACGCACGGATGTGCGCGAACACGAGCCCCGACGTGACGTGCCCGGACAGCTCGCGCAGGTTCCGGTCGTTCCACGCCGGCTCGATGCTGCGAAAGACGGCCGGGGTCTCCTGCTCGCCGTACCAACCGACGCCGAACCCATCGCCGTTCGTCTCCTCCGCACCGAGCTGCGAGTGCAGGCTCTGCACGATCAGTGAATGCTCGGGCGCGTAGAGCAGCTGCTCGAGCGCGAGCGGGGAACCGGAGTACGCAAGCCAGCGGCACATCAGTCAGATCGCTCCTCTCGGTTGCCTGAGGTGGGCGCCGGCACCCACTCTGCCGGCGCCCGCCTCAGCGAGATCGCTAGACCTCGCGCAGTCTCGGGCCGCCGTAGACGGCGAGCCCGTAGATGATGAGCATGTCGACGGTGAACATCGCGAGCGCCCAGAACGGGTATGCCGGCAGGAACATCAACTGACCGATGCTGTTCAGACCCGCGACTGCGATCCCGAACCACCGTGCCCAGTTGGCGCCGCTGACGACGGCCGACCCGGCCGCCAGCTGCGTGATCCCGAGGATCATCACGATCCAGCCCCAGGTCTTGAGATCGCTGAAGACGAAGTGCGCTCCGCCGACGTACACGTGCGACGACCCGATCGCGAGGATCCCGTCGATGAAATTCCAGATGCCGGCGATGAAGAGCAGAATCGAGGCGAACACGACCCAACCGACCCCCGCCGGTTCCGCGTAACCCGTCCGTGCTGTCGTGCTGCTCATGTGAGCGTCCTCCTGGTAGGTCGATGACGGTCGCGCCGGCTACGAAGCACCGCGCAGCGCGAATGCAAACGCTCGCCCCCGGCTGGACATCCTCCCGATGGGATGAGCCTCCGAGGTTCTTCCGGGGTCAGACCCACCGACACGCCTCGAACAGACACCCACCGGGGTCAGACCCGCCGTTCCGCCGACGACCGTCTCCGGCGTGACGAGCCCGCAGAGCCCGTCACGCCGGGAGGTCGTCTCCTCGAGGAGCCGTGCAGATGCGCCGCCGGCCGTGCGACGCGAGGCGCTTGCCGTCAGACGGCCTGCGTCCTCGGACTGCTCAGCGCGCCGAAGATCCAGAAGATCGGGAAGAAGATGCCGAGGATGAAGAGTCCCGTGCGGCCGTTGCGCAGCGTCGCCACCCCCAGCGTGATGATCAGGACGACGTACAGAATCACGGCCAGACCCCCGAACGCGTACCACATGTGCGACTCCTCACCTCGTTGTCGCCCGAGTCTCGCCGGTAGTTGCGCGGCAAGACATCATCCGATGTGAACTACGGCCGCACTGACGCGCGCGTCCAACTTCAGGCAGCGGCCTGCTTGATACCTCAAGCAGGCCGCGCTAGGTTTGCCGTTCCAGCACGCTCCCCACAACGCGAAAGGCGGGCCGCAGATAACCGCCGCCAGCACCGCAGCGAGCAGCGCCGAGACCCCTGCGCTCCACGCCTGGCCGTTGCTGCGCGTCGGGACCGGGATCATGGCCGCCGGCGCGGTCGTCGTCATCCTCTCGGCGGACAACGTGCTGGTGCGGCCCGGCTGGTTCTCGCTCTTCTCGCTCTACAACGTGCTCGCCTTCGGCGGCGTCGCGCTGCTCTGGCTGAGGCTGCGGCCCTCGAGCCGCGTCGGGGTGCTGCTGCTCGCGACTCACAGCGCTGACGGGCCTGGCGGCCCTGCAGGGCTCGTCGTCGCCGATCTTCCACTCGCTCGGCGTGGTCTCAGACCCGATCCTGACGATCGTCTGGATCTACCTGTTGCTCACGTTCCCGACGATCAGACTCGACCGCGCGAGCGCCACGGTGCTCGCCATCCTCGTCGCGACGGTCGTGATCGCGTTCGTGCCGTGGTTCTTCTTCTCGAAGCACGTCAGCGGCGCCACCCCGCTCGCCCGCTGCACCGCTGCGTGCCCCGAGAACCCCTTCGTGATCGCCGACCGCCCGGGAGCGGCTGCGAACTTCTCGGACATCGTCTCGTTCGGACGGACGTTCTTCGCCGTGCTCTGCCTGCTCCTGCTCGGCATCCGCCTCTACGTCGCGTCGGCACCACGCCGTCGCGTCCTCTTCCCGCTCTACGCGATCGCCGCGACGTGGGCCGTCGCCTTCGGCGCTTACGGCGTGGCGACGGACCTGATCGGGACCAACCCGCAAGTGCTCGACACGATCGGCTGGTCGCTGACGGCTACGCGCATCGCGATCCCGCTCGCGTTCGCACTCTCGATCGTCGTCATCCGTTCGTTCGCGGGCATCGCGACCGCCCGGATGATGTCGCAGCTGGGCCGACTCCCCACGGCGGCGGCATTGCAGCGCGTGACCGCCGAGTCGCTCGGCGACCCGGGCCTGCGGCTTGCGTTTCGCAATGCAGGGTCGCTGCAGTGGGTGGGTGTCGGCGGAGAGCGCACGCATCCGCCGGCACCGGGATCCGGCCGTGCCTGGCGCGAGGTTCGCTCGGACGGAACCGAGACCCGCGCCGGCTTCGCCTACGACGAGTTCCTCGACGAGGACCCCGAGCTGCTCGACGCCGCCGCCTCGGCGGTCCGGCTGAGCCTGCACACGCGACACCTCGAAGACGAGCTTCGCCTGAGCGTCGACACGAATGGCCTGCCGGAGCTCACGGACGACGAGCGCCGCCGGATCGAACGCGACCTGCACGACGGCGCGCAGCAGCGGCTCGTCGTGATCGGGATGGACCTCGAGCGCCTGCGCCAGGACCTGCCGCCGGAAGCCGCGCGCCGCCAACGCGGAGCTGGCGCGGCTGGGCGACGAGGTCGACCGGGCGCTCGACGAGATCCGTGAGATCGCCCACGGCGCCTTTCCACCGGTTCTGGCCGACCTCGGCCTGCGCGCCGCGCTCGCGGAGGCGGTTCGAGGCAACACCCGGGCGACACTGCGGGTCGACGGTCTTGCGCGCTATTCGCAGTCGGTCGAGTCAGCGATCTACTTCGCAACGCTCGAGGCGATCCAGAACGCGACGAAGCACGCGGGGCGCGACGCCGCGATCACGGCCTCCGTCTGGGCAGCGCCCGGCGAGCTCTGGTTCGAGGTGCGGGACGACGGTCGCGGCTTCGACCCCGCGGCGATCGAGCCGCGCGGCGGGCTGGTCGGCCTCTCGCATCGTCTCGCAGCGGTCGACGGCACCGTTCAGGTGGCGTCCAAGCCCGGCGACGGCACCGTCGTCGCCGGCTGCGTCCCGACTGGCTGAGCGGGTCAGCGGCCCGCGAGCACGAGGGCGATCGTCGCGGCCGCCAGAACGACCGTGACGGCCGCAAGCCCCACGGCGACCCGCCCGTCGAGTGGCGCGTAGTCGCTCTGCGCGATCGCGCGCTCGACGTTCCGCTGCCGCACGTACGCACAGCCCGCGAGCGCAGCAGCGAGCACGGCGAAGGCGGCGCCGAGCGCCCGATAGGGCCACTCGGCGCCGCCCGCGAGCCCGGGTGCGATCCGTCCGGTGCCGACCGCCACCGCGAGCGCGGTCAAGGCGCTGCGCCACCAGGCGAGGTAGGTGCGCTCGTTCGCGAGACGCGTGCGCCGCAGCGCGTCCATGGTCTCGATCTCCTTGTCGGCGGCCATGCCGACCACGAGCCTAGATCGCCCCGCATCGGCGTGGTCGTCCGGTTGGGGTGATGCGAGCTCGCGCGCCCGGGGGAAGGGTGAGCAGATGGTCGGCGACCTGGCAGAGCTCCACCAGCGGCGCGCCGCCCGCGTCCGCGCCTCGCGCGTTCCACCTGCTGGCGAAGCCGACGGGGGCGGTCTGCAACCTCGACTGCTCGTACTGCTTCTTCCTCTCGAAGGAGATGCTCTACCCGGGCTCGCGCTTCCGGATGGCGGATGAGCTGCTCGAGACGTACATCCGACAGCTGATCGAGGCACACGCATCGGTGCCGGAGGTGACGATCGCCTGGCAGGGCGGCGAGCCGACGCTGATGGGCGTCGAGTTCTTCCGCCGCTCGGTCGAGCTCGCGAACCAGTACCTCCGCCCGGGCCAGCGGGCAGCTACACGATCCAGACGAACGGCACGCTGATCGACGAGGAGTGGGCGGCGTTCTTCAAGGACAACGGCGTGCTCGTCGGCATCTCGATCGACGGGCCGCAAGCGCTGCACGACGCCTACCGCGTCAACAAGGGCGGCAAGGGCTCGTTCACCGAGGTGATGCGCGGCCTCGAGCCATCTGCGCGACGCCGAGGTCGACTGGAACGCCCTGACGACCGTGCATGCCGCCAACGGCGATCACGGCCGCGAGCTCTACCGCTTCCTGCGCGACGAGTGCCAGGCGCGCTACATCCAGTTCATCCCGATCATCGAGCGGCAGACCGTCCCCGAGCAGGACGGCGCGCCCGAGACGTCATGGCGCGATCGGCCGCTGTACCTGCAGGAAGGCTCGCAGGTCACGCACCGCTCGGTCAGCGCCGAGCAGTACGGCCGCTTCCTGATCGACGTCTTCGAGGAATGGGTGCGACGCGACGTCGGCGAGGTCTACGTCCAGATGTTCGACGTCGCGCTCGCGAACTGGGTCGGCGAGCCGCCCGGGCTGTGCGTGCACTCCGAGACGTGCGGGCTCGCACTCGCGCTCGAGCACACCGGCGATCTCTATTCGTGCGATCACTTCGTCGAGCCGCGCTACCGCCTCGGCAACATCAAGGAGTCGAACCTGCTCACGCTCGTCTCCTCGCAGCAGCAGGTGCAGTTCGGGCTCGACAAGCGAGACACGCTGCCGCAGTACTGCCTCGACTGCGACGTCCGTTTCGCCTGCCACGGAGGCTGCCCCAAGGACCGCTTCATTCAGACGCCGTCCGGCGACCCCGGCCTGAACTACCTGTGCGCCGGCTTCAAGGCGTTCTTCCATCACGTCGACCGTCCGATGCGGATCATGGGCGCGTTGCTGCGGGAGAACCGCGCGCCGTCCTCGATCACCGAGCTCTACGCGAACCGAGGACGCGCGCCGCGGGCGCAACGACCCGTGCACCTGCGGCAGCGGACGCAAGTGGAAGCACTGCCACGGCGACCAGCTGCGAGCGGTGCCCGAGGCGGCGATGAGCTGATGGCGGCGAGCAAGCCAGAGTCCCTCGACGCTGTCTTCGTGCAAAACGCATCCGCGTTCAGCGCACATGACGACGAGATCACGCTGCACGGCGTCGCGGAGGCGACGATCTACTTTGCCAACCATCCGCAGCGCGAGGCCGGGCACATCCCGTCGCGCCGCTTCCTCGAGCTCTGGGACGGCGCCACCGAGAGCTTCACGTCGGCTCCGCCCGCCGCCGTGATCTCGTTCCTCGCGGACACGAAGGAGGCACCGCCCGACGTCGTCGTCACGCTGCACGACCCGCGCTTCCACGACAACGAGATGACCTACCGCGTCGAGGTACGCGACGGCGACATGCCGGCCTCCGGCGGACCGTGCTCGCTCTTCATCGACGCGCTGCGAAGCCCACTGGCGCCGGCGTCGATCTCTCAGCGTCGGGGCTAGCCCGGGACGAGATCCTGCCGGCGCGAGATCGCGACCGCCTGCAGCCGTGAGTGCACGCCGAGCGCACGCAGGATGTGGCGAATGTGGTTGCGCACCGTCTCGATGCTCAGGTGCAGCTCGGCGGCGATGTCGTCGGTCGACTTCCCGAGCTCGAGCAGCCCGAGCACCTCGGTCTGCCTGGGCGTGAGATGTGGATGCGGGACCCGCGGCGTCGAGTCCTCGACGTCTGCCACCTGCCCGAAGACCCCGATCACCCGGTCGCCCTGCATCAACGGCACGGAGCTCAACTCGACACCGACGCGCTCGCCGTCGGCGCCGATCACCACGACCTGCGAGTCCGTCGGCCCGTGCGGGCCGCTGACGTTGCGGGCGAAGACCTCCCGCGCGCGGCGGGTCTCCTCCGGCGCGACCACGGACGTGAACTGCCTGCCACGTACGTCGCCGACGAGGCGACGCGCAGCCTTGTTCAGCCAACGCACGACGCCCGTTCGGTCGACGACGTAGCTCGGGACGTTGATCGACTCGAGGGCCGCCTCGACGTCACCGCCGATCGAGTGCAGATGCGACACGCCCTCGATCCTTTCACCGGCCAGACGGGCCGCGCTTCATCTCTCCTGGATGAAGCGCCCCGATTGCCTGCAGCGGCTCATCCGGAAGGGATGACAGGAAGCGATCGTGTTGCTGATTGCTTGCAAAACGAGACCCCGTCGTTCAACGACGTGAGCACGGCCGGCGGGCCACGCCGGTTCGAAGAGCCAAGGAGGAGAGCGCGATGAGCAAGCCGTTCAAGGGCACGATCAAGACCGACATCCAGGAGTCGACCCCGGACTGGGATGCCTACGCGCAGCCGGTTCCGCCCGACGGCGCTCCGAACGTGCTCTACGTCGTCCTCGACGACGTCGGCTTCTCTGCGATGGAGTCCTTCGGCGGGCTGATCGAGACGCCGAACATCAAGCGCATCGCCGACCGGGGCCTCCTCTACACGAACTTCCACACGACCGCGCTCTGCTCACCGACGCGCTCCTGCCTGCTGACGGGTCGCAATCACACGACAAACTCGATGGCGTGCATCACCGAGGCGGCGTCGGGCTTCCCGAACGCGAGTGGTCACATCCCGGGCGAGTGCGCGATGATCCCGGCCGTCCTCGGCGACCTGGGCTGGAACACGTACATCGTCGGCAAGTGGCATCTCTGTCCCGAGGACGAGATGAACATGGCGTCGACGAAGAAGGACTGGCCGCTCGGGCGCGGCTTCGAGCGCTTCTACGGCTTCCTCGGCGCCGAGACGAACCAGTGGTATCCCGACCTCACGCACGACAACCATCCGGTCGACCCACCGGGGCTGCCCGAGGACGGTTATCACTTCTCGGTCGACATCACCGACAAGGCGCTCTCGTTCATCAAGGACGCCAAGGTCGTCGCTCCCGACAAGCCGTTCTTCCTCTACTACGCCTTCGGCGCCGCACACGCACCGCATCACGCCCCGACGGAGTGGTCGGACAAGTACAAGGGCACGTTCGACATGGGCTACGAGGCATACCGCGAGCTCGTTTTCGCGAACCAGCGGAAGCTCGGGATCATTCCGGAGAGCGCGGAATTGTCACCCATCAATCCCTACACCGACCTGAAGGGCCCGGCAGGCCAGAGCTGGGGCGAGCTCGACGTCGTGCGCCCCTGGGATTCGCTGAACGACGACGAGAAGCACCTCTTCTCGCGCATGGCCGAGGTGTATGCCGGCTTCCTGAGCCACGCCGACGATCAGCTCG
This sequence comes from uncultured Actinomycetes bacterium, assembly GCA_963779505.1. Taxonomy (GTDB): domain Bacteria; phylum Actinomycetota; class Thermoleophilia; order Gaiellales; family Gaiellaceae; genus PALSA-600. The sequence goes on from CAVZYK010000005.1 coordinate 12,241, forward strand.
GGCGGATGCTCGACTACCTGGAGGAATCGGGACAGCTCGACAACACGCTGATCGTTCTCGTCTCGGACAACGGCGCGTCGGGCGAAGGCGGCCCGAACGGCTCGGTCAACGAGAACAAGCTCTTCAACGGCCTCCCGGACACGATCGAGGAAGCGCTCAAGTACGTCGACGATCTGGGCACCCCGAAGACGTACAACCACTACCCGACCGGCTGGGCGTGGGCGTTCAACACGCCGTTCAAGATGTGGAAGCGCTACGCGAGCTACCAGGGCGGCACCGCCGACCCGATGATCGTCTCGTGGCCGGCACGGGTCGAGAAAGCCGGGATGCGAACGCAGTACACCCATGCAGTCGACATCGCGCCCACGATCTACGAGTTGCTCGGCGTCGAGCTGCCGGAGGTCGTCAACGGCTACACGCAGCATCCCCTCGAAGGTGAGAGCTTCGCGTCGAGCCTCCAGGACGCCGACGCGAAGGGAAAGGCGACGCAGTTCTATTCGATGCTCGGCACCCGTGGGATCTACCACGACGGCTGGAAAGCCGCCTCGGTGACACCGGCCGCTCCGAACGCGTGGGGCGACTTCGACAATCAGCGCTGGGAGTTGTTCGACGTCGAGAACGATCCGAGCGAGTGCCATGACCTCGCCGACGAGCAGCCCGAGAAGCTGAAGGAGCTCGTCGAGCTCTGGTGGTCCGAGGCGAAGGCGTACGGCGCCTTGCCACTCGAGTCGCGCGATGCGATCGGCATCCTGCTCGCACCACGACCGCAGCTCTCGAAGCCGCGTGACCGGTACGTCTACTACCCCGACTGCGCCGAGGTCCCAGAGTCGGTGACGCCGAACATCCGGAACCGCTCCTACGCGGTCGCCGTCGAGGTGAAGATCGACTCGGCGCAGGCCGACGGGGTCCTCTTCGCACAGGGCGCGCGCTTCGGCGGCCACGCGCTCTACCTCAAGGGCGGCATCTTCAAGTACGTCTACAACTGGGTCGGCGAGTTCGAGCAGATCGTCGAGTCGACGAAGCCGATCCCCGTCGGTGAGCACGTGCTCTCCGCGTCGTTCGTCAAGGAGGGCGACGGCATGCCGACGGAGGGGACGCTGACCCTTTATCTGGACGACGACCCGGTCGGTGAGGCGAAGATCAAGACGCAGCCCGGGAAGTTCTCGCTCGCCGGAGAGGGGCTCAACGTCGGGAAGGAAGGCGGAGAGCCGGTGACCGACGACTATCCGGGGACGGCACCCTGGGCGTTCACCGGCGGGACGATCCACAAGGCGACGATCGACGTCGCAGGCGAGCCGTGGGTCGACCTGGAGACGGAGCTCGCCGGCGCGTTTGCACGCGACTAGCGACTCGTCGCAGATGAGGCCGGAGCGACGGCGCTCCGGCCTTCCGGCTCAGCCGGCCGCGACAGCGTCGAGCTCGGTGCCGAGCTCGGACAGCTCGAGCTGGACCTGCTCGCGTGCCTTGAAGATCCGCCATTTGACGGTCGCGAGGCTGACGTCGAGCGTGTCCGCGATCTCGTTGTAGGAGAGCCCGACGACGTCACGGAGCAGCAGCGCGGTCCGCAGGTCGAGGCTCAATCGCTCCACCGCGCACCAGAGCTCGCGAATCGTCTCGGTCTGCTCGACGGAGGCGTCCACGATCGCAGGCGTCACCTCGGGAACGAGCTCGGTCGTCCGAGGGCGGCTGTCCCGCGCGCGGACGGCGTCCAGAATGACGTTCTTCGCCACCTGGAAGAGCCAGGTCGAAAGCTGCGCGCGGTGCCCGAAGCCCGGCAGCGAGCGCCAGACGCGGAGGAAGACCTCCTGCGTCAGATCCTCGGCCAGCTCGCGATCGGCAACCGTGCGCAGGACGTAGTTGAAGACCGGCAGCCGGTAGGCATCGACGATCGCTCCGTACGCCCGCTCGTCACCGCGCTGGGCACGCTTGACGACATCCGGTGCGAGCTGGGGGAGCACGCCTTCAGTGTGGCCGCCTTCGATTGGCTCCATGCTGACCCAGACGCGTCATTTCCCCTGCGTAGGAGCGCAAGGTAGGTTCATCCCTTGAGGACGATGCCCACCCCACTTGCGACGGCGATCGTGCGCACTGCGGGCATGAGCGCCGCGCCCCGCGCGGGCGGCCCCGGCCGGCGTCAGCGACGGGAGAAAATGGCGGGCACACTGCAGGGCGTGAGTCGCATAGAGGAGGATCGGCCGTAGTCATTCCGGTGACAGGCAAGGCGCCTCGCGCGGGCGCCGTCGCGCGCAATCCGGCCGAGCGGGCTGCGCGCCTCTTCAACCGCGAGCTCTCGTGGCTCGACTTCGACCAGCGCGTGCTCGAGGTCGCGGCGGACAAGAATGTGCCGCTGCTCGAACGTGTGAAGCTCTGCGGGATCGTCGCCTCGAACCTCGACGAGTTCTACGCGGTACGTGTCGCCGGCCTGTTGGCACAGATCGAGTCTGCAGTCAGACGGCGGTTTCCCGACGGACGGACGCCCGCTCGGACACTGACGGATGTGCGCGTGCGGGCGCGCGCCCTGCAGGCGGCGCAGGAAGCGCTCTGGTTCGACGAGCTGCGTCCCGCTCTTGCCGCGGAAGGCATTCGCATCGTCTCGGTGGACGAGTGCACGGGCCGCGAGCTGCGATCGCTGACGAAGCGCTTCCGGCGCGAGATCGAACCGCTCCTGACCCCGATCGCGGTCGGCGCGGCCGCCCCTTTCCCGCTTCTGCCGTCGTTGGCCCTGAACATCGGCATCATCGCGACCGACGGGGTCAAGGCCGCACCGCGCTTCATCCGCGTCAACGTGCCCGACGACCTGCCGCGGTTCATCGAGGTCGGCAGCAACGGCGCCCGGGTCGCGATCGAGGACGCGATCCTGCATTTCTTGCCGACGGTCGTCGCCGGCGACGAGATCGGCCACACCGTTTTCCGCATCACACGCGATGCCGATTTCTCCGTCTCCGGCGACGCCGACGATCTGCTCGAGGCCGTCGAGACACAGCTCCTGCGCCGGCGCTTCGGAGACGTTGTGCGGCTCGAGGTCGCCGCCGCTGCGCCGACGCTGCTCGTCGACCTGCTCCGGCACCAGCTTCACATCGACGCCGCGCAGGTCTATACGCAGCGCGCGCCGCTCGGCCTGCGCGAGGTGGGCCAACTGTTCGAGATCGATCGGCCCGACCTGAAGGACAAGCCGTGGAAGGCGATCACGCGACGGCCGTTCATGAAGAAGAGCCCCGCCGAGCTGCTCGGGCAGATCCGCCGCCGCGACGTGCTCGTCCATCATCCGTACGACTCGTTCGACGCGAGCGTCGGCGCGTTCGCAAAGGCGGCGCTCGACCCGAAGGTCGGCGCGTTCAAGGCCACCGTCTACCGCACCGACGACTCGTCGCCCACGCTCTCCTCACTCGTGCAGACCGCAGAGAAAGGGAAGCAGGCCGTCTGCCTCGTCGAGCTGAAGGCGCGCTTCGACGAACGGCGGAACATCGAGTGGTCACGGGCTCTCGAACAAGCCGGCGTCGACATCGTCTACGGCGTCCCGGACCTGAAGATCCACGCGAAGCTCGCCCTGCTCGTCAGGCACGAGCAGAACGGCCTGCGGCGCTACGTCCACATCGGCACCGGGAACTATCACTCGTCGAACGCATCGACCTACGAGGACCTGGGGCTGTTCACCGCGGACCCGGACATCGCCGCGGATGTCGCCGACGTCTTCAACGCCGTCACGGGTCTCTCACGGCCGGCCGTGTTCCGCAAGCTGCTCGTCGGGCCGTGGTTCCTCCGCGACGGGATCCTGCAGGAGATCGAGCGGGTTTCGGCCGCCGCGCGTGCGGGTGAGCCGGCGCGGATCCGACTGAAGGTCAACTCGCTCGTCGACGAGGAGATCATCGAGGCGCTGTACGCCGCGTCGAGTGCGGGCGTGGCCGTCGACATCGTCACGCGCGGCATCTGCTGCCTGAGGCCGGGCATCGCCGGGCTGAGCGACAACATCACCGTGCGCAGCGTGCTCGGCCGCTTCCTCGAGCACAGCCGCATTCTCTCGTTCCAGACCGGCGACAAGACCAGCGTCTGGATCGGAAGCGCCGACCTGATGCCGCGCAACCTCGACCGCCGGATCGAGGTGATGACGCCGATCGAGGACTCGCGCCTGCGGATCGAGATCGGCGTCGTGCTCGACGCGCTGATGGCAGACACCCGGTTCTCGTGGACGCTCTCGTCGGACGGTGCCTGGCACCGAACCTCGCCCGCCAAGGGGCGGCGGGCCGTCTCGGCCCAGGAGGCGCTGATGAAGCGCGCCGACGGGCGGGCGAAGAAGGCCGCCAGCCGCCGCTAAGCGGCGATCGCGGCCCGCGAGGCGAGCAGCGCACCCTCGCGCAGGCCACCGTCGACGACCTGGAGCGGCACGCCCACACGCTCCTGCACCGCCGTCAAGATCAGCGTCGCCGCGAGCAGCAGCGGCGTGCGGCGCCGGTCGACTCCATAGACCTGGGCGATCTCGTCGTGCGTCGCCGCCGCGAGCAGGGCGCGCGCGCCTCCGAGCTCACTCGATCCGAGTGACGGGCCGACCAGTTTGCGCAGGGCGCGCGCGCAGCCGCCGACGGCGAGCGCCTCGAACGCGCGGGGCGGCTCGATCGAGGCGAAGGCCTCGGCGACCGCGACGCGTGCGGCATCGATTTGCCCCGCAGCCGGTTGCTCGGCCGGGAGCAGCCGGGTCATCAGCCGGAGCGCACCCAGGTCGACCGACCTGATCCACGCGGGGCCGGACGAGGGACGACCGACCGCGATCTCGGTCGACGCGCCGCCGAGGTCGACGACCGCGACCGGCCAGGCGATCTGCCGGGCTCCGGCGACCGCGCCGTGAAACGACAGCGTCGCCTCCTCCGTCGCCGACAACACGCGGATCGGCGCCTCGGTGCCGCGCTCCAGCGCGGCCACCAACTCGTCGGCGTTCGCCGCCTGGCGGCCGGGCGCCGTCACGAGCACCTCGGGCGCCTCCAAACCGTGCCGCGCGGCCAGCGCGCCGAGCGTCCGCATCGCGTCCGTCGCCTCCGCGAGCTTGCGCGCCGAGACCCGGCCAAGCTGTTCGAGCTCGGCGCCGAGCCCGAGACGGACACGCCCGCTGCAGAGCGTCACCGGCCCGCCGTTGTCGAACCGTGCGACCAGCAGGCGGACGGTATTCGAGCCGACGTCGATCACACCGGCAGGGATTCCGGAGGCCATTGGCACGGGACGCTACGCACCCCTTCGGCTGGCGCTTCAGCCCCGCGCCGGCCCGGGAAACTGCCGGAATCCCCCACATCGCACGATGCCGGGGCGCCCCGGGGCGGCAATTCTGGGCAGGGACGCACGCAAAGGGGAGGAGTACGGGTCATGCAATTGAGCTTCGGCAGGTCGGTCAACTGCAAGGACGGCAGCTTCGGGAAGCTGGACGACGTCGTCGTCGATCCGGCGACGATGCGGCTCACCCACCTGATCACGAACCCGCCCGACGCCGAGCCGCGTCTGATCCCGATCGAGCTCGCCGATCCGGCGGGCGGCGGCCCCGATGTCGCGCTGCGCTGCACGCTGGCGGCGACGGAGGAGCTCGCGTCGGTGCGCGAGTACCGCGAATCTGCAGTCGACCGAGGAGACGGCCGACGACAAGGACTGGGACCTCGGCGTCGAGCATGTGCTTGCGTTGCCCTACGACGGCGGCGTCGGTCTCGGGATCGGCGCGTACGACGGCGTCGAGGCATCGATGAACGTCAGCTACGACCGCGTACCGAAGGGCTCGGCCGAGTTGAGGCATGCAAGCGCGATCCTCTCGGCAGACGGCGAGCTATCTGGGCGGCGTCCAGGGGTTCCACCTCGACGACGCGGGCCAGATCACGGACGTCGTCCTCGACGAGAGCCACTTCTGGAGCCGCTGCGAGATCACGATCCCGGTCGACGCGGTTCAGCTGCTCGAGACCGACACGGTCACGGTGCGCCTCTCGGCGGCCGAGATCGCCGAACTGCCCACGACCCGCGTTCGCCGGTGGTTCTGAGCCCATGAGCGCGGGATCTGCCGTTCACCCCTTCCGGACGACGCGCTCCCGCCTCGCTCCCTCCAACCTGTGGAAACGTCGTCAATCCTTCGACGCGAACTCGAACCGCTCGGGAAAGGGGCGCCGATGACCGCACAGGCGAAAGCCGCGGAACGTCTTCGGTCGGTCGCGAGAGGCGACCTGTCGCGGCTCGGGATCCTGTCGGACATGTACACCGGAGTGCGCGAGGCGTCGGGGCTCGACCAGGAGACCTACGAGCTCGTTCAGATCGCGGCGCTGGTCGCGGTGGACGGATCGGCGGTGTCGTGGCTCCTGCACCTCGGCGCGGCCGAGGACAGCGAGCTCGACCTCGACAAGGTTCTCGGCACGCTGGTCGCGATCGCACCGATCGTCGGCACGCCGCGCGTCGTCTCCGCCGGCGCCAAGATCGTGCGCGCGGTCGGCCTCCACGACGCCGTCGCCGAAGCCAACTCGGGCTAGAGCGCTCGACGACGACGGCTCGACGCCGAGCCGGTCGAGCACCTCGTCCGACACCTCCGCCGCGACGAGCTTCCCGCCGACCGGTGCGAGGCGCGACGCGAGCAGATCCCAGTCGACCTTGCCGACGAGGGCGAAGAGCAGCGCCTCGCCGGGCGCGAGCTCGCCGCCGACGTGTCGCATCTCCTTGTTCGAGATCCCCTGGTCGAGCGCGGAGAACCCCATCCCGGCTGCGACACCGACGAGCGCCCCGGCGACGGGGATCGCGACCGCGAGCCCGATCAGGATCCCGATCGAGCCGCCGCCGACTGCGGCCTCGCCCGCCGCGAGCTCGCGGCTCTGCCGCAGCTCGACCCGTCCGTCGGCATGCTTGACGACGATCGCCGCATCGTGGACGGCGAGCGCGTCCTCGTCATCCAGATCGCGGACGATGCCGAGCGCGCGCTCCGCGTCCAACTCGCTCGCATATTCGACGGCCAGAAGCGTCGCCCGCGCCATCGATCAGTCCCTCGGCCTGGGCATCAATCCGATCGTGCTCTCGGCCGGGGGCCGTCGCTTCATCCCATCGGGGCGATGAGCCGGATCCGGCTGCGCTGTTTGCTCGGACCGCGCGCGTGGCTGAACCGACCCCCGAGCCAGAGCTCGAACTCGATGCCGACGAGGCGGGCCGTCTGGCTCACACCTTCGCAGCGCCGACCTGGCTCCAGGAGCTCGGCCGGACGTCCTGGTTCCTCGTCGGCAGCACTCGAGCTGAATCCGCTCGTGGTGCTCGTCGTGACGATCGCCGCGGGCTGCCTGATGGGGATGATCGGCCTCGTGCTCGCCGCGCCGGTCACCTCCGCCGCGGTGCACATCAGCCGTGATCTGAGGCGGGCGCGGGAACGGGCAGAGCTCAGCGCTCGCGCCGAGACGGCGGCAGAACCGTTGACGGCCTAGCTGCGCCCGCGAACGCCCTCAGCCGCTCAGGCCTGGCGGCCTGCCGCCCTGGGCGAGCGTCCGCGCCTGCACCGTCTCGTCGACGAGGCCGAGGCTGAGCGCCCGATCCATCGCATCGCTCCGGGTCGAGACTCCGAGCTTCCGGTAGACCGAGATCGCCTGCGTCTTGATCGTGTTGCGCGAGAGGTAGAGCCGCTCGCCGATCTCGCGGAAGGACAGATGCGTGGTCAGGAACGGCAGCAGGCGCAGCTCCGCGCCGGTCAGCCCCGGATTCCGCCCCGGCTCCCCGGCGGGGAGCGTCGCGAGCGACGCGCGCAGCGCCTCGGCCTGTTCGACGAGCACACCGAGGTCGGGCCGCCGGGCGACGATCTCGTCGATCTCGGCGAGCAGAACCTGCGCGGAGGCGTGGTCACGCAGCGCGACGAACGCGTCGGCGAGCTCGAGCCGGGTCTGCACCGAGAGCCACGGAATCGCGTCGGTCAGCCACGGGGTCAGGCAGCGTGCGCGGTCGAGCAGCGTGCGCGCCTCCTCCCAGTCGCCCCGGCGGAGCCGGGAACGCGCGGACGCAGCGAGCTCGATTGCGCACGGCGCCGAGTCCTCGAGCATCCCCGTCGCGAGCAGATCGGACAGGGCGGCCGCTTGCGCATCGACCCGCGCGTGCTCGCGGGCACCTTCGGAGATCAGCATGCGCTCACTCACCGCGACGACCTCGGTCTGGCGGAGACCACCGCGCTTCGCACTCGTGACCGCTTCCGCCAGCAACTCGTCGGCGCGCTCGTTGTCCCCGAGCATCATGTTCGCCGCCGCGTAGACGAGTAGCGCCAGTGCCCGCCACTCGTCGTCGTCGACGAGGCCCGACACCGCCGAGCGTGCGTCGGAGAGCATCGTCCCGACGCCGTCACGGCACATCGCCGCGCGCAGGACCGCGAGCCGCGGCGCGAGCGCGGGATCGTCGGTTCGCTCGGCGGCGGCGAGCCAGCGCTCGGCAGCGGCGGTATCTCCGCGCAACGCATGGACGCGTGCACCCAGCAGCGCGACTGCGGGATAACGCTCGAGCAGCCTGGCATCGTCGAAGCTCCGAAGCCACCTGACCGCCGTCGCGCTGCGCCCGCTGCAGGCGGCCGGCAAAGCGATCGCCTCGAGGATGCGAGCCGCACGGTCGGTGTCCCCGCCGCGCAACGCGTAGTCGAGCGCCGCCTCCAGGTCGTCGTGCTGCTCGAACCAGTCGGCGGCACGTCGCGCCAGCTCCGGCGCCAGCTCGGCGTCGTCCACGGACAGCTCCCGGTGCAGGAGATCGCGGAAGAGGTGGTGATAGCGGTACCACTCGCCGTGGGCGTCGAGCGGCACGAGGAAGAGGTTGGCGCTTCTCAGCGCTTCGAGCTCGGCCGCCGAATGCTTCCGGCCGAGCACGGCGTCGCAGAGCGGCCCGCTCATCCGCTCGAGCAGTGACGTGCTGCGCAGGAACGCGAGCCGCTCCTCGCTCAGCCCGTCCAGGTACTCGGCGTGGAGGTACGCCGTCACGAACCGATGGTCGCCCGCAAACGCGACCTCGGGCTCGTCGGCTTCCGGCCGCGGGTTGGCCGGCCGCCTCGTCGCGAGCGCCGCGAGCTGGAGGGCCCCCGCCCAGCCCTCGGTCCGGTCGAGCAGATCCTCGCTGACCTCGCGGGAGAGCTCCGCGCCCGCCGAGCGCAGGAGCAACTCTGCCTCCCGGCGCGTGAGCGCGAGATCGGACGTCCCGAGCTCCAGCAGGCCGCCACGCATCCGTAGCCGTGTGGCGATCGGGCACTCGATCCGGCTCGAGATGACGATTGCCGAGCTCTCGGAGACGTGCTCGGCGAGCAGCGACACGATCTCGATCGAGTCCGGCTCGCAGAGCACGTGAGCGTCTTCGACGACGAGCACGCACTTCTCCGCGGCAGCGAGCGCGGACGTGACGACGCGGCACCACGGTGCTCCAGAAGGACGGCTTCGAGGCGGCGAGCGCGTTGAGCGCCCGGCCATCGATGGGCGCCAGCCCGTCGATCGCAGCGGCGAGGTGCCGCAGCAGCACCATCGGGTCGTTGTCGCGCCGATCGAGTGTGATCCAGGCAAATCGTCTCTCGTCGCGAGCAGCCCACTGCGCGAGCAGGGTCGTCTTCCCGTAGCCGCCCGGGGCGACGACGGAAATGGCTCGCGCGCCGAGATCGGCGCGCAGGCGATTCACGAGCGCCGTGCGCGAGACAGCGCCTGCCGGAGTTGCCGGCGGCCGGAGCTTCGACTCCACGACATCGAATGGAAGGGAGTCGGCTGCGGGCTCGACCAGGACGGCTCTGGCGCCTGCTCGGCGCTGGGGCGTGCGGATCTCGTTCATGGCGACTCCTGCGGTTAGTGGCCAGGACGGGAGAACGATCATGTCGCGCGCCGGGGGCCGTGTTCGACCGTGGATTCACTGAATGTATGGGGTGTATGCACCGCGTCCGCGGCGGTGCAGGCACCGGCGCTGCCCGACTGTGAATCGGTCGCATTTCGCGGCAGAAACCGGTGTGAGGACCAGGACATTCGTTGGACGGAACTTGCGCCCGCAGGGATACTTCAGCCACTGATGCGCACCACACCGGACCCCGGCGTGCGCCGATGACGATTCGCGTGGTCGTCGGCGAGGACAATTTCCTCGTCCGTGAGGGCATTTCGCGTGCGCTCGAGCGGATGGACGACATCGAGCTCGTGGCCTCGAACGAGGACCTGGACTCCCTGCGTGCGTCGGTCGAGGAGATGGAGCCGGACGTGGTGCTGACCGACATCCGGATGCCGCCGACGCGCAGCGACGAGGGCATCCGCCTTGCGGCCGACCTCCGGCATACCCACCCGCAGGTCGGCGTCGTCGTGCTCAGCCAGCACATCGACCTCGCCTACGCCACGACGCTCTTCGCCGAAGGGTCGGATGGCCGCGCGTACCTGCTCAAGGAGCGGCTGAAAGATCAACAGGAGCTCCACCAGGCCCTGCGGGCGGTCGCCGAAGGCCGGTCACTGGTCGATTCGCGCATCGTCGAGCGCCTGCTGACGAGAACCCCGCACAGCGACCCCCAGCTCGACCGGTTGACCGAACGTGAGCGGCAGACGCTGGCGATGATCGCCGAGGGCCGCAGCAACGGCGCGATCGCCGAGGAGCTGCTGATCACGAAGCGGGCGGTCGAGCGCCAGATCAACGCGATCTTCGTGAAGCTCGAGCTGACGGAGTCGGGCGACGTGAACCGGCGCGTCAGAGCCGCGCTGCTCTATCTCGCCGGCGAACCGGAGTAGCGCCCCGGGCTTTCATCCGTTTCGGACGATGATCTCCACCCTCCGGTGCGGTCGAGTGGAGCCATGGCGCGCACCTCACCGCTCAGCCGTGGCCGCCGCATCGCGATCTGGTCCCTGATCACCCTCGCGTCGCTGCTCGCGATCGTGGCGATCCTCGCCACCTGGGTCAACCGCCAGATCCTCGACAACGGCAGCTTCGAGACGACGAGCACGCGCCTCGTCCGCGATCCCGCCATCCAGAGCGCCCTGTCGACGTACCTGGTCAACGAGGCCTACGACAACGTCGACATCCCCGCCGCGATCGCCGAGCGGCTGCCGCCGAACCTGAAGCCGCTGGCCGCGCCGCTCGCGGCGGCTGTGCGCCAGCCGGCAACGAGTGCCGTCAACAGGCTCTTGAACCGGCCGCGCGTGCAAAACCTCTTCGTCAACGCGACCACGGGCACACACAAGCAGCTGGTCGCAGTCATCGAGGACAAGACGGGCGCGGCCACGTCGACCGCGAACGGCAATGTCACGTTGGATCTCGGAGCGCTCGTGCAGCAGATCGGGCCGAGCCTCGGCCTGCCCGCCGCAGCGCTCGACCGGGTGCCGCCGAACACGGGCGTGATCACCGTCATGCGCTCCGACCAGCTCGGCCTGGTGCAGAACGGCGCCAAGGCGGTCCGGATCGTCAGCACGTGGGTCGTCGTGCTGATCCTCGCGCTGTTCGCGGCCGCGATCTACCTCGCTGCAGGCGCCAGGCGCGAGACGCTGCGCACGGTCGGGTGGGCATTCGTCTTCGTCGGGCTCCTCGTACTCGCCGTCCGTCGGTTCGCCGGCAGTTACACCGTGGACGCCCTCGCGGCACCGGCGTACCGCGAAGCGGTCAATCACGCCTGGCTGATCTCGAGCTCCATCCTCGGCGAGGTCGGGCGCGCGATCGTGCTCTACGGCCTGGTCGCCGTGCTGGGCGCGATCCTTGCCGGACCGAGCCGCGTCGCGGTCGCGACGCGAAGCCGGCTCGCGCCGATCCTCAACGAGCGGGCCGACATCACGTGGGGCGGCGCCGCATTTTGCTTCCTCCTGCTCGTGCTCTGGGGCGGCACCCACGCTCTTCGCACCTGGTGGGGCATCCTGCTCCTCGGCGGGCTGATCGCACTGGGAATCGTCGCGCTCCGCCGGCAGACCCTGCGCGAGTACCCGGAACCGAGGCCGAAGCCCGCCGGCGATGCGACGTCGGTCGGTGCACGAGCCGCAGCGGCCTTGCGACCGAAGCCGGAGGCCGATCCGGCGCAGACGCAGGCCGCCGAGCTCGCTCGCCTGGCTGCGCTGCACGACAGCGGCGCACTGACCGACGATGAGTTCGCGCGCGCGAAGAGCGCCGCCCTGTCATGAGAGCCGTCGTCGCCCTCGTCGGGGTCATCGTCCTCGCGTTCCTCGCCGCCGGCTGCGGGAGCGACAAGTCCTCGGAGTCGAACTCGACTACCGACTGGGCAAACAGCGTCTGCAGCGCGGTCACGACCTACCGCCAGTCGGTGACGGACGCAGCGGACTCGCTGAAGAGCAACGTCTCACAGGCGGGGTTCAAGGACGCGACGAATCAGGTGCAGAAGGCCACCGACACCTTCGTCGACAAGATCAAGAGCCTCGGCAAGCCCGACACGAAGGCGGGCGAGCAGGCGAAGACGACGCTCGAGACACTCTCCGGCCAGCTGCAGACCGGCCTCGACACCGTCAAGAACGCGGGCGACCAGGGCCTCGTGCAGAGCCTCTCGACCGTCACGACTGCGCTGGCGACGGCACAGACACAGATCAAGACGGCGTTCGACCAGCTCAAGGGGCTCGACGCGCAGGGCGAGCTGAGCGATGCCTTCAAGCAGGCTTCGGCCTGCGACTCACTCCGTAGCGGGTGAGGAGATAAGCGCGCGATCCGAGCAGTCCGGCGACGCTGCCGCCGTCGCGCTGACGAGGTCGCCCGGGTTCTGGCCGCTCATGCGCTACGCGGTGCTGTTCGGTGTCGTGCTCGCGTTTGCGGCGCTGGCGTACCTCGGATTGGTCAGTGGCGGGACCGACCTCTGGTTCACCCTGCCGAAGGATCCCGGCTGGCTGGACGGGCACCTCTGGTGGGTTGCCGTCACGGCGGGGGCCGGAGTGGTCGTCGGCGTGCTGCGGCGGGTGTTCCGCCTTCCGACCAAGCTGGCCGGAACGGTCGAGGAGCTGAAGGACCAGCGCGTCGAACCGTCGACCGCGCTCCAGGGCGTCGCCGTCTCGCTGGTATCGCTGGTAGGCGGCGCGAGCCTTGGGCCGGAGCAGGGACTGGGGATGTTGGGCGGGGGCCTCGGAACCTGGGTGTCGGAGCGACGGGGTCTCGACGACGACATGCGGGGAACCAACACGCTCACGGGCATGTCGGCGTCGTACGGCGGACTCCTGTCGTCTCCGATTCTCGCGACGATTCTCGTGCTCGAGCTCGCGCGTCCCAAGGCGAGCAGAGTCATGGACACACTGGTTGCCGCGCTGCTGTCGTCGACGGTCGCGTTTGCCGTCTTCTTTCCGATCGCGGGGTCGACGTTCGTCGGGATCTACTCACTGCCGTCCTTCGAGTACGAAGACTGGCAGTTGCTGGCGGCCGTGCCGCTCGGGCTCGTCGCCGCAGCGCTCGCGCTGATCACCGCCCTGGCGATCGCGATTCTGACACGGCTCACTGCCCGTCTCCGTGAGCGGACGATCCTTTGCTCGACGATCGGGGGAATCGTCTTCGGACTGGTCGGCGTCGCATTGCCGCTGACGCTGTTCACGGGCACCGATCAGCTCGCGACGATCATCGACGACGGGGCGGCGCTCGGTGCAGGCCTCCTGATCGCAATCGTGTTCGCGAAGATCTTCGTCTTCGCAGTGTGCGAGGCCACGGGCTTCATCGGAGGCCCGTTCCTCGTGATGCTGTTCACGGGCGGCACAGCAGGGATCGCGACTCACCTGCTGATCCCCGGCGTGCCCGAGGGACTCGCGTTCACCGCGATGTTCGCCGCCCTGCCCGGATCGCTCGTCGCCGCTCCGTTCTCGCTGATCCTCCTCGGTGTGATCACGACCCAGATCGGCGCATTGCAGGTGGCGCCAGTCACGGTCGCCGTCCTCACCGCCTACCTCGCGGTCTCCGGGTCGGGCCTCCTCGTGTCGCTGGCGCGCCGGCAACGCAAGCCCGCCGCCGCCGGCGCCTGAACCGGCGCCTCAGTCGGTGAGGGGCATCGTCTCACCGACACCCAGGACGCGTACGTCGACCTCGGGTGCGGCGAGCCTGGCGAGCGCAGCGAATCGCGCCCCCGCGTCCGAGTCGTACGGGGTGCGGCGGTAGATCGGCGCGAGCGTTCCCCAGTGGATCGGGATCGCGATCCGCGGCTGCAGAAGACGTAGTGCCTCGGCGGCGCGCGCCGCGTCCATGTGCCCGGCGGGAACGGTCGGGCCCCACCCTGCGACCGGGAGCAGCGCGACGTCCAGGTCGTCGGCGAGCAGCGCCATGTCGTCGAAGACGTCGGTGTCGCCCGCGAAGTAGACGCGGTGCGTCCCTGAGACGAGAAAGCCGAGCGACGCGGCACGAGTCCCGAACGGGCCGCGGTTGGCGTCGTGGTCGGCATGCGTCGCCCGGACGACCACGTCCCCGAGCCGGATCTCACCGCCCTCGTCGATCTCCACCACGTCGGTGAACCCCTTGCGCGCAAGAAGCTTCGCGACCCCGCGCGGCACGATCATGCGTACGTCCATTCCGACGCGCCGCAGCGAACGCAGGTCGAGATGGTCCCAGTGCACGTGCGAGAGCAGCACCGCGGTAATGGGTGGCAGCTCAGCCGACAGCGGCGCCGCCACTCGACGGAGATGCGCGGTGCGCCGATGCAGCAGCGGGTCGGTCAGCAGCGTGACGCCGTCGACCTGGATCAGCGTCGTCGCGTGGCCGAGCCAGGTGATCCGGTTCGATGTCTCGTCCGCCATCGCACCAGTCTCAGGCTGCGGCGATCTGCGCGGGTCACCCGTACAGGACGATGCCCGAGAACTCGCGCCGAGGGAGCCTGAGACCCAGATGACGACTGAGGTCTCGCCCACGCCGGCCGCCGAGCCGTCCGTCTGGGCCGCGGAGCGCCCACCGCTCAAGCCGCTGCGGCTGCTTGTCGCCTGGCTGATCGCCGCGCCGAGCCTGCTCTTCGCCGCGTGGGTGGTGCCGGGTGTGCGGATCCCCGACTTCTGGTCGGCCGTCGGCGTCGCCGCGGTCGTCGCCGTCTTCAACGCCGTGGGGCCGCCCCTGATCGCGGCATTGAGGCTGCCGTTCACGATCCTGGCGGATTTTCTGCTCGTGCTGCTCGTCGACGGGCTGGCGCTCTACCTGGCTGCGGACATCGACGCGCTCAACGTCGAGGTCGACTCGCTCGGCTGGGCGCTGCTCGCCGCGTTGATCGCCAGCCGCCGTCTCGACGGTGCTCGACGTCATTCTCGGCGTCAATGACGACGATCTCTTCAGCCTGCGCGTTACGAGCCGCATCGCCCGCCGTTCGGGCGAGCGGGTCGAGACGGACGTGCCCGGGATCATCTTCCTCGAGATCGACGGGCTCGCGCTGCCGGTCCTGCAGCGCGCGATGCGCGACGGCAGCGCGCCGAACATGGCGCGCTGGGTCGAGGACGATGGCTACCGGCTGGCCGAATGGGAGACCGACCTCTCGTCGCAGACGGGGGCGAGCCAGGCGGGGATCCTGCTCGGGTCGAACGAGGACATCCCCGCGTTCCGCTGGGTCGAGAAGTCGACGGAGAACGTGATGACGTGCTCGGCGCCGCAGGATTGCGCGGAGATCGAGCGCCGGCGCGCGACCGGGATCGGCCTGCTCGCCAACGGCGGCGCGAGCCGCGGCAACCTCCTGTCCGGGGAGGCCGACCACGTGATCCTGACGGTGAGCCGGATGGACGCCGAGAAGCGCGCCAACCCGGGCTATCGCACGTTCTTCGCCAACGGCTACAACGTCACGCGCACCCTCGTGCTGTTCGCGTGGGAGATCGTGCTCGAGCTGACCGCCGCTTCGCGGCAGCGGCGGCGCGACGTCAGACCGCGCGGCCACCGCGGCGGCAAGTATCCGCTCCTGCGCGCGGCTCTCTGCGTCGTCGTTCGCGACGTGATCGTCGGCAGCGTCCTCGGCGACATGATGAAGGGCCGTCCCGCCGTCTACGCGACGTTCTCGAGCTACGACGAGGTCGCGCACCACTCCGGCCTCGAGCGGGAGGACACAGTCGAAGCGCTGCGCAAGCTCGACCAGCAGTTCGGCCGCATCGCGGGTGCCCGCCGCTACGCGCCGCGGCCGTACTCGATCGTCGTGCTCTCCGACCACGGTCAGACTCAAGGCGCGACGTTCCTGCAGCGAAACGGCTACGCGCTCCACGACCTTGTGCTTCGCTCGGTCACCGCGAACCAGGTGTCCGCGGTCGGCGGCGGCGACGAGAACCAGACTGCAGTCGGCTCCGCGGTCGCCGAGGCGACCGGCTCGAAGCAGAAGCGGCCGAAGAACGACGTCAGCGGCGAGGAAGTGGTCGTCCTCGCATCCGGCAACCTCGGACTCGTCTACCTGATGGACAAGCCGCGGCGGCTGACGCTCGAGGAGATCGACGCGTTGCACCCGGATCTGATTCCCGCGCTGCGCTCGCACCCGCACATCGGCTGGCTGCTCGTGCGCTCCGAGGCGGACGGACCCGGTCGTCCTCGGCCCGAGCGGGGCGCACTATCTCGCCGGCGGCAGCATCACGGGCGACGATCCTCTCGCAGGCTTCTCGCCGAATGCCGCCTCGCACCTGCTGCGCACGGACGGCTTCGAGCACGTCGCCGACATCATGGTCGGCAGCTTCTACGATCCCGAGCTCGAGCAGGGCTGCGCGTTCGAGGAGCTGATCTCGTTCCACGGCGGCCTCGGCGGACCGCAGACGCGGCCGTTCATCCTCGCGCCGCCCGAGCTCTCGTTCCCGCCCGAGCCGGTCGTCGGCGCGGCGGGCGTGCACCACGTGCTGTCCGGCTGGCGAGCATCGCTGCAGGGCGCACCCGCCGCCGGCGGATGAACCGCCGCATCATTACGCGCGTCATCCTGCTGCTCGTCGCCGCGGGCTCGCTCTACCTCCTCCTGCCGAAGGTGCTCGACGTTTTCTCCTCCTGGCCGCAGCTGCGCGGGATCGATCCACTCTGGCTCGCGCTCGCGGTGTTCTTCGAAGCGCTGAGCTACATCGCGCTGTGGACGCTGCAGCGAATCACGATCGGAACGCGCAGCTGGTTCGCCGTCGGGACGTCACAGCTCGCGGCAAACGCGGCCGGCAGCATCGTCCCCGGCGGAGGCGCCGCAGCGGGAGCGCTGCAGTACGGAATGCTCGTGCGCGCCGGCATCCGCGGCGACCGGATCATCTCCGGCCTCGCGGCGAGCACAGCGGCCACCACCGCCGCAGTGTTCGCGCTGCCGGTCGTCGCGTCGATCGCAGGCATCGGCGGCGCGGCAGCGCCGGACGGCCTGCAGCGCGTCGCGTACATCGGAGCGGCCGCGTTCGTCCTGCTCGGCGGCGTCATCGTCACGGCGTTCGTCTGGGACCGCCCGTTGCTCGCTCTTGCACGCGGCGCGCGAACGGCGGCGGGCTGGGTGCACCGGCGCGCAAAGGTCGAGGATCTCCCGGAGCGGCTGGTCAGCCAGCGCGACGGCATCCGCGCGGCCGTTCGCGTCCATCCGGTGCTGGCGGCGCTGGCGGCGCTCGGCAAGTGGGGCTTCGACTACGTCGTGTTGATCTGCGTGCTCGAGGCGCTCTCCGTCAAGCCCGAGCCGTCGCTCGTCCTGCTCGCGTACGCCGCCGCCGCACTGCTGGCACTGATCCCGCTGACCCCGGGCGGGCTCGGCTTCGTGGAGGCCGGACTGACCGGTCTGCTCGTCGTCGCGGGGATCGACGCCGGCGCGGCGGCAGCGGCGACCCTCGCGTACCGGCTCGTCTCCTACTGGCTGCCGCTGCCCGTCGGGCTCGTCGCCTACTGGCTCGGACGACGCGCGTACCCCGCCGGCCCACCGGCGGCCGCCACGCCGACCCTGGACGGGTGAGCGCGTAGCCAAATGACGTACCTGTGTCAGGCGGTCACGCCTCGCCCTGCGCGACTCTGGGAGGTATGACGGGCGAAGGCCAGCTGAACGACATCGTTCTCTTCGACATCCCCGGGCTCGCGCAGGCGTGCGCGCTCGCGATGCGACTCGGCGACCGTTGGCCGTGCCACGCCTATCAGGACACCGAGACCGCGGTCGTCGGAGTGTTCCTCGCGCCTGAGCGCGACTGGGAGCTCGCGCCGCTCTTGCGTGAGGTGCAGACCTGGATTTCCGAGCGGCCGGTCGACGACGTGACGTTCTGGCTGGATGGGCGCGGGTACGTGCTGCGAGTCGGCGATACGGCGCCGATCGCCCAGCCGAGCCACGCGTACCGGTGATCGATACAAGCGGTCAGCCCTCGGAGAGGGACGACCTCGACCAGATCGGCATCCTGACGATCGGCGTCCCCGACGCCGAGCATGCGCAGGAGCTCGTGATCGCGCTCGAGGACCGCTGGGCTTGTTGCGCGTCCGACACCGAGCTACCGATGACAGTCGTCTTCCTGTCGCCGCACAACCTCGCCGACTTCGCGCAGCTCGTGCGCCGCGTCCAGGCCTGGCTGACGGAGCGGTCGCTCGGCGCGATCGCCTTCGAGCTGCGCGGGCGCGGCCACATCCACGGCCGGCCGACGAGCTGAGGCGAGCCCGGCGTCAGTCGGGCAGCAGCGGCATCGTCACATCCGACCCGCGTTGCAGCAGCACGGCCCGCGTCACCGCCTGCGAGCCGAACCGGTCCTTGATCTCGTCGAGCGTCACATCGAGCGCACTGCCGTCGTCGCTCGTCACGGGTAACTCCAGCTGACGCGGTAGATCGTCGGAGAGGTTCGTGACGGCGACGCCGATCAGCGTCAGCCCTCGCTCGTCGATCAACGGCTGCGACGCCGCGAGGAGTGCGCGCGCAACGTCGAGCACGGTGCGCGTGCTCGCGGTCGCAGCAGGGATCGTGTGCGATCGCGTCGCGCGTCCGAAGTCGTCGAAGCGCAGGCGCAGCACGACCGTTCGCCCAACGCGATGCGCGGCGCGCACGCGTCGCATGACGCGCTCGACGAGTGCGACGAGATCTGCATCCAGCTCGGCCGGCGAGCGGTTGCGCCGGCCGAACGCATGCTGTGAGCCGATCGACCGCCGACGCGGACGCGTACGCACGACGCGGGGATCACGACTGTTCGCGAGCGCGTGCAGGTGTGACCCCGCGGCCTTCCCCAGCAGCAGCGCGAGCGCCGTCTCGGGCGTCCCCGCCAGGTCGCCGACGGTCGCGATGCCCCAGCCGTGCAGGCGAGCAGCGGTCGCCGCCCCGACGCCCCAGATGCGCTCGACCGGCAACGGGTGCAGGAACGCGAGCTCGCGCTCGGGCGGCACGACGAGAAGCCCGTCCGGTTTCGCGACGGCGCTCGCGACCTTGGCGAGGAACTTCGTCCGCGCGATCCCGACGGTGACGGGGATGCCGACCTGCTCGCGGACTCTGCTGCGGAGCCGTACGGCGATCTCGCGCGGCGTGCCCGCGAGGCGCTCCATGCCGCGCACGTCGAGGAAGGCCTCGTCGATCGAGATCCCCTCGACGAGCGGGGTCGTGTCCTCGAAGACCGCGAAGAGCGCCTTGCTCGCAGCCGTGTACTCGGACATGCGCGGCGGCACGACGAGCGCCTCGGGACACAGGCGGCGCGCCTGCCTGCCGCCCATCGCCGTGCGGACGCCGTACGCCTTCGCCTCGTAGCTCGCGGCCAGAACGACACCGCCGCCGACGATCACCGGCTTCCCACGCAGGCGCGGGTCGTCCCGCTGCTCGACCGACGCGAAGAACGAGTCCGCGTCGGCGTGCAGGATCGTCGCCAACACGAACACATGTTCGCAAAGAATCGGCGTGCCGGCAACAAGCAACTCGAACGGTTCCGGCCCTGCGCGGCCGGCCGAGCCGCGTGACGCACGACCCATCGTAGGATCGCCGGATGGGCGCGCGCCGTCAGGACTGGTCGCGGCCCGGTTCACGCGTCAGCGGTCGGGTCAGCGCCTGGCTCGGAAAGCGCCCTTTCGGCCGTGCCTTGCTCGGCGCTGCCGGCGGCTACAGCCGCCATGCAACCTCTCAGCTCGCGGCGGCCATCTCGTTCCGGATGCTCTTCTCGCTCGTGCCGCTCGTCGCGTTCGTGGTCTCCGTTGCCGACATCCTGCTCCCGGACAACGGCCGCGATGCTGTCGCGCGCTGGCTCGCGTCGGTGGCGCCCGGACGAGCGCTCGACTCGAGCGTCGAGCATGCGTTGACGAGCTCTCGCGTTCCACCGACGATCGCCGGACTGATCTCGCTCGTGTTCCTGCTCTGGGCTGCAAGCGGGATGATGGGATCGATCCGGATCGCCTTCCGCGTCATCTGGGAGAACGACCTACGGCGGACGTATGTGCAGAGCAAATTGCTCGACTTCGCGCTGGTGGTCGGTGTCGGCGTGGTCGCGGTCGCATCGTTCGGCGCCACCTTGCTCACACAGGTGCTGGCCGAGATCGGCCACGATCTGAGCCAGAAGGTCGGCGTAGCGACCGAAGGGCGAGTTGTCACGGTGGCTGCCGAGGTGCTTGCGTCAGCCGCGCTGACCTTCGGAGTTCTCGTGGGTCTCTACCGCAGCGTGCCGCCGGTCGCTCCGCGATTCCGGGCGATCTGGCTGCCCGCTCTGCTCGCGACCGTCGCGTTCCACCTGGCAACGGCCGTCTATGCCCTCTACCTCGCCCGCTACGGGAACGTCACCGCCGTGTACGGGCCGCTGGGCGCCGTCCTCGGATTCCTGCTCGTCGTTCACGTCGGGGTGACCATCATCCTCCTCGGCGCTGAACTCACGGCCGCGTGGCCCGAGCCGGCCGGCGCAGAGCGGCCCGAACTCGAACACAGGTAACCGAGATCGATTGCTTGACAGATCGTTGAGTTGTTGATGTAATGTCGTCATGTCCAGTCTCGACACCCTCTTCGACCTCTCCGTGCTGCGCACCGTGCTCGCGCGCGAGCTCGACCAGCCACTGTCGTCGCACGGCCTCTCGCTCTCCGATCTCGCGCTCCTGCGCGAGCTGCGGGCGACCGACGACGGCAAGCTCCGCCGGTCGGAGCTCGCGCAGCGACTCGGCATCACGCCCTCCGGCGTCGCGCGCCAGGTGGCGCCGCTCGAGCGGATGGGCCTCGTCGCACGCGAGTCGCACGAGCGCGACGCGCGGCTCGCGCTCGTCGTGCTGACGGAGACCGGCTCGCGCGTCGTCGACGAGGCGCTCGCCACGGCGGACGTCGCAGCCGATCGTGCCTTCGCGGCGCGCTGGTCGGACGTCGAGCGCGAACGGCTCGCCGAGCTCGTCGCCCGCTAGCCTCTCGGCTCACGCGGCGGAGCGCCGGCGGAGCGCCTTCAGCGCGGCTTCGTGCTTGACGAACGTCGCGACCACGTCGGGATCGAACTGCTCGCCCGAGCCGCGGTCGAGCTCGGTGCACGCGTCGCCCCAGTCACCGGCCGAGCGATACGGGACGGTCGCTCGTCATCGCATCGAGCGCGTCGGCGACGGCGAAGATGCGCGCGGCGAGCGGGATCTGCTCGCCCTTCAGCCGGTCCGGATAGCCGCCGCCGTCCCACCGCTCGTGGTGGTGGCGGACGATCTCGATCCCGCGCTCCTCCAGCATCCCGACACCCTCGAGGATCTGCGCGCCGAGCGTGGTGTGCGTCTCCATCACCCGGCGCTCGTCGGCGTCGAGCGGGCCGGGCTTGCTGAGGATCCGATCGGGGATGCCGATCTTGCCGATGTCGTGCAGCAGGTAGCCGAACTCGACGGACTGGTCCGCGAGCAGCTCCGGCGCGACGATCGACGTCAGCTCGCGCGCGTACCGCTGCACCCGCGCCGAGTGAGCGCCGGTGCCGACGTCGCGCGACTCGAGCGCGTTCGCCAGCGCACCGAGCGTCTCGCGGTAGGACCGCTCGATGTTGCGGCGGTGACGGCGCTCGACCTCGAGCAGGCGACGCACGTCACCGGCGTAGAGCAGGAGCTGGTCGGCGGGCAACGACTCGGCGGCCTCCGCGAGCAGCGGCGGCGTCGCCGAGCCGGACGCACGCTCGACCGCGGCGAGCAGGTCGAGCGGGCTGAACGGCTTCCGCACGACGGCAGCGGCGCCGGCATCGCGGCCGGCCTGCTCCTCGAGGTCGCCGCCGGTGAGCAGGACGATCCCGATCTCGCTCGTCTCGTCGGACGCATGGAGCTCGCGCGCGAGCGTGACGCCGTCGATCCCGGGCAGACCGACGTCGAGCACGACGACGTCGGGCCGCGTGCGCGCGATCGCCTCGATCGCCTCCTCGGCGCTCGCGGCCTCCTCGACCCGCTCCTCGACGAGCTCGAAGGTCGTACGCAGCAGCTCCCGCAGCGACGGGTCGTCGTCGACCACGAGGATCTGCAGGCCGGGCCTCGGCGTCCGTCCTTCGCTGCTGTCTCTGCCTGCGCGCATCATCCGCTCCCGTGTAGGACCACGTAGACCGTCACGCCGCAGAAAACTTGCGGTGCATTCGACCGCATCCTGCAAACTCCTGAATGACAACCTCGCTCAGGTTGGCACAGGGAAACCCTACGCCAGGTCGTCGCACATGTCGCGGCGCGCTGCCGGAAGTTCACCCATTCGGGGGAGCCCGTATCTAGGGTTCGGGGCATGACAAACGCCACCATGCTGACCAATCACGGCTCGATCGAGCTCGAGCTCTTCGACGACGCGGCGCCGAAAACGGTGCAGAACTTCCTCAAGCTCGCCAAGGACGGGTTCTACGACGGCGTCATCTTCCACCGTGTGATCCAGGATTTCATGATCCAGGGCGGCGACCCGACCGGCACCGGCTCGGGCGGCCCCGGCTACCAGTTCGAGGACGAGTTCAACGACCACAAGGTCGTACGCGGTGCCCTCGCGATGGCGAACGCCGGCCCGAACACGAACGGCTCGCAGTTCTTCATCGTCACCACCGGCGCGGCCCCCTGGCTCGACGGCAAGCACACCGTCTTCGGCCAGGTCACCTCAGGGATGGACGTCGTCGACGCGATCGAGGGCGTCGACACCGGCCCCGGCGACAAGCCGCGCGACGACGTGCGGATCGAGTCGATAACGGTCAGCTGAGGATGCGCAGGTAGCCTGGACAGCGATGTCCCAGGAGCCTGTAGACGACACGGCGGCGAGCGAGATCGCCTGCCCCCACTGCAAGAAGACGTTCACGGCCGACCTGATGGCAGGCGCCGCCGAGCGCTATCGCGGGTTCAAGTGCCCGCACTGCAAGCTCTTCGTGCCTGCGGCGCGCATCAAGGCCTAGAGCCGTCCTGCCGATAGCCGTGGGGTGGCTCTCGACGCTGCCCTGCCCGCGATTCCCCGCACGAGCTCGCTCGGCCGCCGCCTCGCGCAGGCGCTGACCGCGCACGTCGGTCTGACGCTCGTCGTCGGCGTCTCGTTCCTGCTCCGCGCCGTCGGCTCGGCCACCCACCCCGCGCCCCGCTACTTCCCGGACGAGTACATCTACACGGCGATCGCCCGCGCGCTCGGCTCCGGCCATGCGCCGGCCGTGCGGGGCGAGCCTGCACACTTCCCGGCGCTGCTCGAGCCGCTGCTCGCGGCGCCGTTCCACGCCTTCTTCTCGCCGGAGTCGGCCTACCGCCTGACCCAGTTCGAGAACGCGCTCTTCATGTCGCTCGCGGCCGTGCCGGTCTATCTGCTCGCGCGGCGCCTCGGCCTCTCCGCTCGCTACGCGCTCGCCTGCGCAGCGTTCACGGTCGCGATCCCCGACCTCGTCTTCGCGAGCTACACGCTCGCCGACCCGATCGCCTTTCCGCTCGCGCTGACCGCGATCTACGCAGGCGTCGTCGCGGTCGAGCAGCCGTCGAAACGCGCCCAGCTCGCGTTCCTCGGCTTCGCGCTCCTTGCGACCCTCGCCCGCGTCCAGTACGTGGTGCTGCCCGCCGCGTTCCTCGTCGCGGCGCTGGTGGTCGACCGGCGCCGCATCGTGCGGACACAGCGCCTGCCGCTCGCGCTCTTCGCACTGCCGGTGCTCGGCGCGCTCGCGGTCGGCCCGTCGCACGTGCTCGGCTACTACTCGCGGGTCGCCGATCTGCACGTCGGCAGGCAGCTCGCCCACTGGGCGGCCGTCGACGGCTTCCTGCTCGTCCTCGTGTCGGGGGCCGTCCTCGTACCCGGCGCGCTGGTCGCTCTCGCGCGTCCGCGCGGGCGCACCGAGACCGCCTTCGCGGCGCTCGCCACGGCGTTCGCAGCGGGACTGCTGTTCGAGGCGGCGCTCTACGCGTCGAACGGTTCGGCCCGCTTCCAGGAGCGCTACCTGTTCGCGCTGCTGCCGCTCGTGCCGATCGCGTTCGGGCTCTACCTGAAGCACGGCCGCCCAGGCCGCACGGCGGTCGCATTGCTCTCCGTCGTGCTCTTCGCGGCCACGGCGCGCTGGCCGCTCTCGGCGTACTCAGCGGCGCTCGGCAAGACCGACTCGCCGTTCCTCGGCGCCGTCTCCCGCCTCGAGCAGCTCGTCGGCACGGCCAACGCATCGCTGGCGATCGCTCTGCTCGCGGCGCTCGCGGCCGCCGGCGCGGTGCTCGTCTCACGGCGCGGGGGCGGCCAGTACGCCGTCGCCGCAGCGATCGGGCTGGCGCTCGTCAGCTCGTTCGGCGCGACGGTCGGCGACGCGGCGACGGCGCGCCAGGTGCGCGACGCGTACCTCCCGGCCGACATGTCGTGGGTCGACTCGACCGGCCTGCGCGACGTGACCCTCGTCCAGACGGCGGGCGCTCCGCCCGAGCGCGCAGTCGAGCAGCTGTACTGGAACCGCAGCATCGCGCACGAGCGACTGCTCGGCGACGCCGTGCCGACCGACGTGTACGCCGCGCCCGCGCTGGCGGTCGGCAGCGACGGCTCGCTGCGCGGCGTCAACGGGCCGGTGCTCTTCCAGGAGTACGGCGCGACCGCACGGTTCCAGAACGCGGCCACGATCGCCTCGGCCGGCAGCGTTCACGCTCTCGTCGGCCGACGGCACGCCGAAGCTCGGACTGCTCGAGGAGGGCCGGTTCTACGACGGCTGGCTCGCGCGCGAGGGACGACTGCGCCTCTGGCCCGACGGATCGGGCCGGACGCAGGGCACGCTCCGTTTCGCGTTGACGCTGCCGCCGGGCTCGGAGCCGACGTCGGTCAGCTTCGGCAACGCGCGCTACGACGTCGCGCCGGGCCGCATCACCCAGATCGTCTACAGCGGTCGACGTCCGCGGCCCCTGGTCGCTCGACTTCTCGGCGGCGAGCGGCCGCTGGCTCGCCGACCAGCGCCTGGTCAGCGTCCGCTCGAGCGCGCCGACCTTCGAGCGCACCAGCGCGCCGGCCGCGGCCGCGACGACCAGCGCTTAGTCGGCGAGAAGTCGACGTCGGCGGTCGCCACCGTCCCGGCCGTCCGGCCCGGCGCGGTCTGATGCACCCAGTACAGGTTCGTGTGCGCGATCACCTGTTCCGGCGGCGGCGCGCCCCAGGCCGTCAGATCCCCGGTCGTGTGGGCGTCGCTGACGAGCGTCACGTCGTAACCCCTGACGAACGCGCCGTGGAGCGTCGAGCGAACGCACGCATCCGTCTGCGCTCCGACGACGACGAGTCGCCCGACGCCGAGATCGGAGAGCACCGTCTCGAGACTGGTTTCCTCGAACGAGTCGCCGTAGGTCTTCGGGACGAGCGGCTCGGCCGCGGCGGGGCTCAGCTCGGGAACGATCTGCCACGCGTCGCTCCCCGGCGCGAGCGCCTCGCTGGAATGCTGCACCCAGACGACCGGCACCTCTTCGCGCCGCGCCTTCTCGACCAGGCTGCCGATGTTCGCGACGACGTCGTCGCGGCCGGGCGCTCCCTCGACGACGCCGTTCTGCACGTCGACGACGAGGAGCGCGGTGTTCGGCCGGTTGTCGAGCGTCGTCATCGAGCGGAGCTACATGCAGTCGCGAAGCGCCTGCGCCTCGGGGAGGCTCTCGAGCTTCTTCAGCGTGTTGTTCTCGATCTGCCGGATGCGTTCGCGCGTCACGCCGAAGGCCTTGCCGACCTCTTCGAGCGTGCACGGCTGGCCGCCGGTGAGACCGAACCGCAGCTCGATCACCTGCCGCTCGCGCGTCGGGAGCGACGCGAGCGCGACCTCGATGTCGGAGCGGCGCAGCGTCAGCGACGCCGCCTCGTCCGGGCTCTCGGTGTTCTCGTCCTGGACGAAGTCGCCGAGCTCGGAGTCCTCTTCCTCGCCGATCGGCTTCTCGAGCGAGACCGGGTGCTGGGCCATGCGCAGGATCTCGCGCACTTCCTCGGTCGTCATCTCGAGCTCCTCGGCGATCTCCTCGGGGCGCGGCTCGCGGCCGAGGCGCTGCACGAGCTGCCGCTCGATGTGCACGACCTTGTTCAGCTTCTCGACCATGTGCACCGGGATGCGGATCGTCCGCGCCTTGTCCGCGATCGCGCGCGTCACGGCCTGCCGGATCCACCACGTCGCGTAGGTCGAGAACTTGTAGCCCTTGCGGTAGTCGAACTTCTCGACCGCGCGGATCAGCCCGAGCGACCCTTCCTGGATCAGGTCGAGAAAGCTGAGCCCGCGGCCCAGGTACCCCTTGGCGATCGAGACGACGAGGCGCAGGTTGGCCTCGGTCATCTGCGTCTTCGCGCCCATGTCGCCGCGCTCGATCCGCTTCGCGAGGTAGACCTCCTGGTCGGCGGTCAGGAGCGGCACCTTCCCGATCTCGCGCAGATAGAGACGCAGCGAGTCGAGCGAGGGCTCGACCGTCAGATCGAGCTTCGGGGCGGCTTTGACCTCTTCCTCGACGAGCGGCCGCTCATGCGGCAGCGCCTTGTGCTCCTCGCCTTCGACCAGCTCGACGCCATGGTCGATCAGGTAGGCGGTGAAATCTTCGACCTGCTCCTTCGAAAGCTCGACTTCCTCGATTCCCTTGACGATCTCGTCATAGGTGAGGAACCCCTTCTCCTGTCCCGTCGCAACGAGCTTGTGAAGCTCCTCGACGTCGGGAAGAACAATGTCGGCTGTGAGCACCTGAGCACGACCTCCGGTTACGACGTCCGTTGACGGGGGAGAAAGACGAAACGCAACGGAGCCGGCCCTCTTTCTTCCTCCGGCTCACCCTCAGACGGGCTGACAATACATCAGGATTCACCGAAACGACACGAATTATTTTCGGCTCGTCTCTTGACACGATGCGGGTTCCTCCCCGTCCTCCGAGCGGGCTAGCCTCCACGCATGCTCGCCCTCGCCCTGTTGACGCTCGGGCTCGCGCGGCCGCCCGCCGCGTACGTCGAGCCTGGACACGTGCGGCTGGCGGTCTCGTCGTGGTGCTGGGGATCTCACTGCGGCGCCCCGATCGCGGCCTACGGCAGGTCGGCGGTGCTGCACCGCGGCGCGCGCGTGACGGTCGCCTTCGCGTTCACGCCGGCGACGGTCCGGGTCGGGATCGGCGGCAGCGGGGTCACCGTGCTCCGGCACGGCAAGGAGATCTCCTGGCGCGCGAGCCGGGCGGGCGGCATGACGATCAACGTCACCGGCGCGGGCGGCTTCGTCGCCTACGTCGGCCGGCTCGTCGTCCGGTGATGTAGCTGTACATCTACATCACCTAGGGCCCCGGAGAACGAAAAGCGGCCGACTTTCGCCGGCCGCTCGTTCCTCGCCGCAGGATGATTGCCGTCAGTCCCAGGGGGAGGCTTGTGCCCTGCATCGGCCGGAGCCGCGCCGGGCTTGAGCTTTTCTGGCCTGGAACACGAAGACGGCGCCGCCGCCGACGCCGTCCTCTCGTGCTTCAGGTGTCGTTCTCGCAATTCGGGGCCCCGCCGCATCGGGCCCCCGGCTGCAAGCGACTGGTCAGACAATGATCGACGACCTTCACTTGATCCATCACCCGTTTCGTACTTGACCGCCGGACTTGACTAACTTGACCCCGTGGCGAACCGATTTCTGACCCGTCTGGAGGCCGGTCCGCCGATCGTCGCGGACGGCGGCATGGGCTCCCTGATCACCGCCGCCGTGCCCCGGCTGCGGACGCCCGAGGAGGCAAATCTCCGTGCGCCGGAGGCTGTCGTCTCCCTCCACGTCAGCTTCATCAACGCCGGCGCCGACCTGATCGAGACGAACTCCTTCGGGGCCAACCGGCGCAAGCTGGCCGGCCGGTTCCTGGAGGACGACTTCGAGCGGATCAACTCCGCCGCGGTCAAGCTGGCCCGGGAGGCCCGGGAGATCTCGGGCCGCGACGTGTTCATCGCCGGCTCGATCGGGCCGATCGGCGAATCGGCGTCCTCGCGGGTGCGGCGGGACCTCTTCGGCGAGCAGGCGAGCATCCTCGAGGGCCGCGGCGCCGACCTCTTCATGGTCGAGACGTTCTACGACCTGGAGGAGCTCGTCGACGCGATCGAGGCGGTGCGCAGCGTCTCGAGCCTGCCGATCGTGGCGCTGATGACCTTCGACGAGGGCGCCGAGACGCTGGCCGGCGTCACCGCGCGCGAGGCGGCCGAGCGCCTCGACCAGCTCGACGTCGCCGCGATCGGCGCCAATCACGGCAGCGGCCTCCTGACGGCGCTCGAGGCGCTCGAGCAGATGCAGGCCGACGGGCGGCCGCTCGCCGCGCTGCCGAACATCGGCCTCGCGAGCCTCGCAGGCGGCCGCGTCATCTATCCCCACGCCGCACCGGAGTACTTCGCCGAGTTCGCCGCCCATGCGCGCAATCTGGGCGCGAAGGTGATCGGCGGCTGCTGCGGCACGACGCCCACCGAGATCGCGGCGATCCGGGCGGCGGTCGAGGAGCAGCGCGAGCCGCGCGCCCCGCTCGAGTTCTCCGAGCGCGAGCTCGTCGAGGCGCTCGGCGAGGAGCATCGCGAGACCGCCTTCGCGAAGGCGCTGCGCGAGGGCGAATTCGTCATCTCGGTGCAGCTCGACCCGCCCCTCGGCGGGTCGGCGCGCGGCCTGCTCGAGATCGCGCACGAGCTGCGCGAGGGCGGGATCACCTTCGTCGACGTCAACGACAACGCCACGGCCCGCGCGGGCATGAGCTCGCTGATGGTCTCCGCGCGCATCGAGCGCGACTGCGGCCTCGAGACCGTGCCGCACCTGACGACGCGCGACTGGACCGTGCTCGGGCTCGAGTCGATCCTGCTCGGCGCGCACGCCGAGGGCGTGCGGAACGTGCTCGCGATCACGGGCGATCCGCCCGAGGTCGGCGACTACCCCGGCTCGCAGGGCGTCTACGAGGTCGACGCGATCGGCCTGACGCAGCTGATCAGCCAGCTCAACCGCGGCGAGGACTTCAACGGCCGGCCGATCGACGCGCCGACGTCGTTCTTCGTCGGCGTCGCCGTCAATCCGACCGCCGACGACCTCGAAGAGGAAGCCGAGCGCTTCCGGCGCAAGCTCGAGGCCGGCGCGCGCTACGCGATGACGCAGATCGTCTTCGACCTCGACGTGCTCGACCGCTTCGCCGAGGTGCTCGGGGGCTCGTGGCCGATTCCGGTGCTCGCGGGGATCTTCCCGCTGACGAGCCATCGGCTCGCGCTGCGGCTGCACAACGAGGTGCCGGGCATCATCGTCCCGCAGGAGCTGCAGGACGCACTCGCCGACGCAGGCCCGCGCGCTGCCGAGGTCGGTCTCGCGCACGCGCGGGAGCTCGTCGCCGCAGCGCGAGACCGGTGCGCCGGCGTCTACGTGGTCGCGCCGTACAAGCGGCCGGCGCGCGTGCTCGAGCTACTGGCTAGCGCTAACAGCTGCCGGTCGAGACCGGGTGCGTCGCGCGCGCGAGCGCGCGGCGGACGACCGCCGCCGGCACGCCGTAGCCCGCGCGTGAGCCGATGCGCGCGGCGAAGATCGTCGCCTCCACCTCACCGGCGGCGTTGACGGCAGGCCCGCCCGAGTTGCCGTGGCGCACGAGCCCGCTGAGCGCGGTCACCTCACGCAGCCGGCCGCCGACGAGCACGTCGGCGGTGTTGCCGATGCGGCCGGGCCGCGCGTCGAAGGGGCCGTTCTGCGGATAGCCGAGGATCGCGACGGAGTCGCCCGGGTGCGCGTCGACGAGCGGCAGCGGCGGCGCGGGCAGCCCCGGCACGCGCAGGACTGCGATGTCCTGCTTGCGGTCGACGACGAGCGCCTGCGCCGGGAAGCCGTCGACGCGGATGCCCTGCGCCGCCCGCGACGACGTGCGCAGCGGTGACGACGACGTGCGGGCGCGCGACCCAGCCCGAGCCTTCGACGCCGAGGCCGCAGG
Source organism: uncultured Actinomycetes bacterium (assembly GCA_963779505.1). GTDB lineage: Bacteria > Actinomycetota > Thermoleophilia > Gaiellales > Gaiellaceae > PALSA-600. The sequence goes on from CAVZYK010000005.1 coordinate 42,289, forward strand.
CGGTTGCGGTGATCCGGACGACACTCGGCTGCGCGCGGGTGACCGTGGCCGACGCGAGCGCGCGGTTGTCGGGAGCGGCGAGCGGCGGCATCGGGCCGGCGATCTGCGGGAACGGGTCGACGCGCGAGAGCGCGCGCAGCACGGTGCGCGGCGGCGCAAGCTCGTTCAGCTGCTGCAGCACGGTCGACTGCTGCACCTCGGCGCGGAGCGAGGTCTGGCCGGGCAGCTGGAGCAGGACGGCGCCGGCGACCCAGACGAGGCCGAGGCCGAGCGCCGCGCCCACGATCAGGCCGCCCATCGAGTCGAGGGCCTTCAGCGGCGGGATCACCGCCAGCCCACCGCGCGCGAACGAGCCGGCGATGCCGGCGACCGACTGGAGCACGGCGGCGCCGATCAGCGCGCCGACGAGCCCGGCGACCGGCGTGTAGGGCGATCCGGCGCCGCCGTCGAGCACGTGCGGCGCCAGGCGGGCGCCGACGATCGCGCCGGCCGCCAGGCCTGCGAACGAGAGTGCGGTCGCGACCAGCCCGCGGCGGAGCCCGGAGAGGGCAGCGAGCGCGGCGATCGCGAGCGCGATCCAGTCGACGCGCGTCACCAGGCCCCTTTTACCGGGAGAGCGCTGATCCCTGCCGCTACACTGCGCCGCGATCGGGGGCGTAGTTCAGTT
>CAVZYK010000006.1:0-145222 GCA_963779505.1 uncultured Actinomycetes bacterium
TCGGCGCGATGTTCGGCCAGCGGATCCAGCTCTGGTGGGACCTGCCGCTGATCGAGTCGTTCGAGCTGCTCCGCCACATCTATCGCATCCCGCCCGACCGGTACCGCCAGAGCCTGGCGCGCTTCCGCGAGGTGCTCGACCTCGACCCGTTCCTGCGCACGCCGGTGCGCCAGCTGTCGCTCGGGCAGCGCATCCGCGGCGAGCTGACCGCGGCGATGCTGCACGAGCCGGAGCTGCTCTTTCTCGACGAGCCGACGATCGGGCTCGACGTCGTCGCCAAGCAGCGCGTGCGCGCGTTCCTGCAGGAGATCAACACCGAGCGCGGCGTCACCGTGCTCCTGACGACGCACGACCTCGGCGACATCGAGCGCCTCTGCGAGCGGCTGCTCGTGATCGACCACGGCTCGCTGATCTGGGACGGCGGGCTGTCCGAGCTGAAGGAGCGCTACAGCGGTGAGCGGACGCTGATCGTCGATCTCGAAGAGCCTGCGCCACCGCTGCAGCTGGACGGCGCGACGGTCGAGCGGGTCGACGGTGTCCGTCAGTGGCTGCGGTTCCGCGGCTCGGCGGCCGAGCTGACCGCCCGCGCCGCGGCGACGCTGCCGCTCGTCGACCTGCAGGTCAAGGAGCCGGACATCGAGGAGATCGTCCGGCGCATCTACGAGGCGCCGAAACCGTAGGTCGCTCTACATCTGCTCGGGCGCGTCGATCCCGAGCAGGTCGAGGCAGCGGGCGATCACCTGCTGCGTCGAGCGTGAGAGGCCGAGCCGGAACGACTGCGCGGGGTCGCCGAGCACGCGGCACTCGTGGTAGAAGCGATGGAAGTCGTCGGCGAGCCTGATCGCGTACGCCGGCAGCAGCTGCGGGCCGCGCCGCTGCGCGGCCTCGCGCGCGATCTCCGGGAAGTCGGTCAGCCGCTTGATCAGCTCGCGCTCTTCCTTCGCGAGCGGGCCCGGCGGCGCGTCGCCGATCTCGGCGCCGTCGGCATTCCGCAACAGCGCGGCGATGCGCGCGTGCGCGTACTGCACGTAGTAGACCGGGTTCTTCTGCGACTTCTCGGAGGCGAGGTCGAGGTCGATCTCGATCGCCTGGTCCGGCCCGCGGTTGACCAGGTACCAGCGCGCCGCGTCGACGCCGATCTCGTCCATCACGTCGTCGAGGAAGACGACGTTGCCGGCGCGCTTCGACGCCTTCGACGCCTCGCCGCCGCGCGTCAGGTGGACGAACTGGTAGAGCAGAACCTCGACGCGCGACGGGTCGTAGCCGAGCATGCGGGCGATCGCGGCGTACCAGCGCGCCGTCGCGTGGTGGTCGGCCCCGAGCACGTACATCGCGCGGTCGTAGCCACGCTCGAGCTTGTCGACGAGATAGACGACGTCGGCGGCGCGATACGTCGGCGTACCGCCCCTGTCCGCCGAGCGGATCAGCACCCAGTCCTGCTCGTCGCCGTAGGCAGACGACCGCGCCCAGACCGCGCCGTCCTTCTCGTAGGTGTCGAGGCGAGGCAGGAACTCGGGCAGGCGCTGTTCCAGCTCGCTCTGCAGCGCCCAGCTGTCGAAGTGGATGCGGAAGCGCTCCATCGTCGCCTCGATCGACGCGAGCATCTTCGGCACCGGGTCGCCCTCTTCCGCTGCAAGCGCGACGACGTACTCGCCCTGGTAGCCGTCCTCCGGCACCGGCTCGCCGCGCCGCAGCGCATCGATCGACGCGCGGAAGCGATCCATCTGGGCGCCGGCGTCGTTGTAGTAGTACTCGCGCGAGACGGTGTGCCCGCCGAACTCGAGCAGGCGTGCGACGCAGTCGCCGTAGGCGCCGTTGCGCGCAGCCGAGACGACGATCGGGCCGGTCGGGTTGGCCGAGACCATCTCGATCTGCACGCGCTCGGGCTGCTCTGCCCAGCCGCCGCCGTAGTTGTCGTCGATCTCGCCGAGCGCGTCGAGGAAGAACGCGTCGGCCAGCCTCAGGTTGAGGAAGCCGGGGCCGGCGACCTCCGCCGACTCGATCTCGTCGAGCGCCACCACCTTCTCGGCGAGCTCCTGCGCGAGCTCGCGCGGCGGCCGTCCGATCGACTTCGCCGAGCGCATCGCGACGTTGGTCGCGAAGTCACCGTGGGTCGGGTCCTTCGGGCCGCTCGAGCTCGACCTCGGTACCTGCGACCTCGCTGACGCGCGCCGCCAGGCGCTGCACGGCGCTCTCCGACATGCGCCGCACGATAGCCGCGCCCTGCGTGCGAATCTGCCCCTCGTCCATCGCTCTAGTATCGTCAAGCCCCATGGACGAAGGTTCCGAGCGCCAGCTGAACATCCACATGGAGCCTCAGCACCTCGCGGGCGTCTACGCGAACTTCGCGAACATCACGTTCTCGGACTACGAGTTCACGCTGACGTTCGCCCGCATCGACCACGAGGTCGAGGACGGTGACGTCCCGGGCGTCGTCGTCGCGCGCGTGAACATGTCGCAGCAGTTCGCGCAGGAGCTCCTCGCGGCCATGCAGGACGCGTACTCGAAGTACACGACGGTCAAGGGCATCCAGGACCTGCCCGAGACCGATCGTCCGTCGGACTGACCGAAAGCGTCGTGTCCAGGGGACTGTCCCTGGGACATGGCCGGTCGGGTCACCTCTTCGCCGGCGGCTTCGCCTCCCGCCACCGCTGCGCCATCGCGAGGCGCTGCATCAGCGTCGGGTGGTTCTCGAGCCACAGGTAGTCCCAGAGCGGCGGGCTCGGCTCCTCGAGGCTCGTCTGCTGGAAGCTGCGGAAGAGGCGCGTCGCCGACTGCGGGTCCCTCGTCGCGCTGAGCGCGCGCCAGTCCGCCTCGGCCTCGTAGCGGCGCGAGACCGCGTTCTGCACCGGCGTCGTCAGGAGCGAGAGCAGCGTCAGCACGAGCACCGCGAACGGCACGTTCTCGGCCCGGCCCATCCCGCCGCGCTTGCGCGTCGCGAGTGCGAGCAGCCAGAGCGTCGGCAGCACGATCAGCGCGCTCCAGCCGATCGCCTTCAGGATGTGCCGGCTCTTCACGTGCCCGAGCTCGTGCGCGATCACGACCCGCTCCTCCCCGCGCGTGAAGCGGCCGTCGAGCAGCGTGTCCCAGAGGACGACCTGCGACGACGGGCCGAAGCCGGCCGTGTACGCGTTCGCCTGGTCGGTCCAGGCCGAGACGTCCTCGACGCCGAGCGGCGTCCCCTGGACGCCCTCGACCCGCTCCAGCCGGCGCGCATCCGCGGTCAGGCTCTTGTCGTGCAGCGGATGGGCGACCGCGCCGACGAGGTAGCCCTGCGTGAACGCGAAGAGCGCGCCGATGCCGACGATCACCGGGCCGGCGATCAGCCACCAGCGCCGGAAGCGCCCCGCGAGCCCGACCACGAGCACGATCGAGACGAGCACCGAGACCGCCTCTGCGCCGAGCACCGTCCACTGCCCGTCGAGCCACGCGAGCACGTCGAACGGGCCGAGCCCCCAGTGGTGCTGCCACCACAGCCCGGCGAGCCCGAACGGCAGCGCCACGAACCAGAGCGTCACGAGCAGCACCATCCCGACGATCACCGCGCTGCCGATCCGTCCGAGTGCCATCCCCCGCACCGTCTTCGGCAGCGTCCGCATCAGGACGAGCAGCGCGACGACGGTCGCCGCCGTGCTCGCGAGCCAGAGCGCCTGCGTGCCGCGCGTATAGCTGCGCCCCCGCTCGAGCGCGTGCTCGGAGAAGAACCGGTGCTCGTCGAGGCCGCCGAGGTGCAGGCTCGGAACGCTCGTGCGGGTGAGCAGCCACGCACACACCACCCACGCAACGGCCGCGACGGCTAGCGTCAGTCCCTTCGATATGCGGGTCGCAGTCATCTCGGACATCCACGGCAATCTTCACGCACTCGAGGCGGTGCTCGCCGACATCGACAGTCAGGCACCGGACGAGATCTGGTGCCTCGGTGACGTGGTCGGCTACGGGCCGCGGCCGAACGAGTGCGTCGCCCTCGCCCGCGAGCGCACCACGGTAGCGCTCTGCGGCAACCACGACCTGGCGGTGATCGGGACGCTCGACATCTCCGACTTCAGCGGCGACGCGGCGGCAGCCGTGCGCTGGACGCAGGAGGTGCTCGCACCCGACGCGCGCACCTGGCTGGCCTCGTTGCAGCCCGCGGCGACGAGGCCCGGAGCCGAGCTCTTCCACGGCAGCCCGCGCGACCCGGTCTGGGACTACGTGCTGAGCGAGGAGGTCGCGCGCTTCTCGCTGCTCGAGACGACGGCGCCGCTGGTGCTCGTCGGGCACAGCCACGTCGCGCTGGCGCTCGGCTGGGACGGCGAGACGATCGAGGGCGGGCTCGCCCCGGCAGGCACGGAGGCCGAGCTGCCGCCCCGGCGCTGGCTCCTCAACCCCGGCTCGGTCGGGCAGCCGCGCGACGGCGACGCGCGGGCCGCCTGGTTGTTGATTGACGACGAGGCAGGCCGGGGAACCTTCCGGCGAGTCACGTATCCAATCGACAAGACGCAGGCCGAGATCCGGGAGCGGGGCCTTCCCACGGCGCTCGCCGCCCGGATCGCGCACGGCGTCTAGACAAGGGGTTGAACCAGATGGCAGAACTCACGAATCTCGAATCGAAGCTCGGAGAGGTCGTCGGCCTGGCGATGGCAGCGCAGGAGGCGGGCCAGAAGGTCGCCAAGCTCGCGCAGGAGGACGGCAACGACGAGCTCGTCGGCACGCTCGAGCGGATGCGCGGCGAGGCCAAGGAGACGGAGGAGCGCGGCACCGAGGTCGCCGGCTCGTTCGACGGCAAGAAGACGGCGATCCTCGACGAGGCCCGCGAGGTCAAGCAGAAGGCGCAGGAGATGATGAAGACCTACCTCGACCAGGCGTCCGACTCGCTCGACGGCTTCGAGTTCCTGACGATGGCCGAGGCCGGAGAGGTCGGGCACTGGGAGATTCTCGGCACGCTGAACAAGCGGGCCGCGAAGAGCGAGGTCTCCGAGCTCGTCTCCTGGGCGCTGCCGATCCAGCAGCGGCACCTCGAGACGGTTCGCAAGGCGTCGCTCGAGCTCGCGTCGGAGGAGGATCCGAACGAGACTTCGTCGTAGGCACGCCGGCATCGTCGCCGCCGCACTCGCAGCGCTCGCGCTCGCGGGCTGCGGCGGCGACTCTCGCCCGCACCTCGCGCGGGCGGACGCCGCCCCGCTGATCGCCCTCAGCAAGCGGATCGCGAGCGAGGGCAGCTGCTCGCAGGCTCGCGACATCCGGACGCTGCAGCGGCGCACGCTCGCGCTCGTCAACGCCCGGCGCGTGCCGAGCAGGTTGCGGGAGACGCTGCTCAGCGGCGTCAACCAGCTCGCGTCGCCAGACGCCCGTCTGCGTCCCCCGCGTCGCGCCCGTCGCCGTCGAGCCGGCTCCGAGCCGGTGATCACCGGTCACGAACACCATCACGACAAGGGGAAGCATCACGGCAAGCACCACGGCAACGACGAGGGCGATTGAGCACCTACCGCGTCGACCGGGAGCTCGGCCGGGGCGGCATGGCCGTCGTCTACGCCGGCTGGCACGAGCAGCTCGAGCGGCCGGTCGCGCTCAAGGTGCTCGCCTCGCACCTCGCGGGCGACGAGCACTTCCGGACCCGGTTCCTGCGCGAAGCGCGCATCGCTTCGAAGCTCCATCACCCGAACCTCGTGCGCACCTACGACATCGCCGAGCTCGACGGCAGCCCGTGCATCGTCATGGAGCTGCTGCCCGGCGGCACGCTCGAGGGCGGGCAGCTGACCCGGCCCGCAGCCGCCGACGTCGCCTCCGGCCTCGCGCACGCACACGCTCACGGGGTCGTGCACCGCGACCTGAAGCCGGCGAACCTCCTGCGCGCCGCGGACGGGGTCGTCAAGATCGCCGACTTCGGGATTGCCCGCGCGGTCGAGGAGACGCGCGTGACGCAGATCGGCACGGTCCTCGGGACACTCCGCTATCTGGCGCCCGAGCAGGCCGAGGGGCGCGAGGTCGGCCCCGAGGCGGACGTCTACTCGCTCGGGGTCGTGCTGGACGAGCTCGTCGACCGCTCCCTCCCACGCCGACCGGGCTCTGATCGAGCGCTGCCTGCAACCCGACCCGCGCGACCGGCCGACGGCCCGGGAGGTCGCGGCGGCGCTACGCGACGAGAGCACGATCGTCGCGCCGACACGGGTGCTCCAGCGCCGGCAGACCGCGGACACCAGGCGCAGGTCCCTGCGCATCGCCCTGGAAGCGATCGCAGCGCTCGCGCTGATCGTGGTCGCGCGGCGCGATCGCGCTGGCGCGCGGCGACGGCCCTCAGCGTGTCGAGCCCGTGCCGCACGCAACGACGCCCGCGCAACAGGCGCGCAACCTCGGCACCTGGCTCGACGCGAACTCGCGCTAGGCGGTTCCTACCCCGCGACGGAGTCGGAGCTCTGGGAGCTGCCGAAGGTGATGCCTTCGCGCGCGAGGCCGATCTGAACGTCCTCGCGTGCCTTGAAGATGCGCCACTTGACCGTGGCGAGCGTGATCTCGAGCGAGTCGGCGATCTCGTTGTACGAGAGGCCGACGACGTCGCGCAGGAGCAGCGCCATCTTCAGGTCGACGGGCAGCGCGTCGATCGCGCGCCAGAGGCCGTCGATCGCCTCGACCCGCTCGGCCGGCTGGTCGAGCGCCTCGAGGTGCGGCGCGTCGTCGAGCGTGACCGGCGTCAGCGGCCGGCGCTCCTTCGCGCGCAGCTCGTCGAGCACGCGGTTCTTCGTCACCTGGAAGAGCCACGTCGTGAACTTGCAGCGGAGCGAGAACCGCGGCAGCCCCTGGAAGACCCGCAGGAAGACCTCCTGCGTCAGGTCCTCGGCGAGTGCCTTGTCGCCGTTCGTCAGGCGCAGGACGTAGTTGTAGACCGGCGTCTCGTACGTGCGCAGGATGATCGCGAACGCACGCTCATCACCCCGCTGGGCCTTCCGGAGGACGGCCAGATCTGGTTGTGGGAGCGACAAGAGAGCCGGAGTATAGACCCGTTCTCGGCCGATTCCATCCGCATTACGTGCGATTTACGAGGTCTTCACCCGTCATTTCCAGCGGCGGCTCGATTCCCAGGAAATGCAGGGCTGTCGGCGCCAGATCGGCCAGCTCGCCACCCTCCCGGAGGGTGACCTCGGCCGCCGTCACGATCAGGGGCACGGGGTTCGTGGTGTGCGCCGTGTGCGGGCTGACGCCGTCCGACTCGAGCATCTGCTCGGCGTTGCCGTGGTCGGCCGTGATCAGGCAGACACCCCCGACCTCGGTGACGCGCTCGACGACGCGGCCGAGACAGCCGTCGGTCGTCTCCACCGCCTCGATCACGGCCGGGATCGACCCGGTGTGCCCGACCATGTCGGGGTTCGCGAAGTTGACGACGCAGAACGCGTAGCCGTCCCCCACCTCGTCGACGACGCGCTGTGCGACCTCGTCGGCGGACATCTCGGGCTTGTGGTCGTAGCTCGGCACGTCCCTCGGGCTCGGGACGAGCTCGCGGGTCTCGCCGGTCCAGGCGTCCTCGCGGCCGCCGTTGAAGAAGTAGGTCACGTGAGCGTACTTCTCGGTCTCCGCGACATGCAGCTGACGAAGGCCGCGCTGCGCGAGCACCTCGGCGATCGTGTTCGGGACGTCTTGCTCGGCGAACGCGATCGGCGTGTCGAGGTCAGACGCGTAGCGCGTCATCGTCGTCACGTCTGCTCCGTTGTCGAGCAGCATGCGCGTCAGCTGGCGGCCGCGGTCGGGCCGGAAGTTGAAGAAGACGACCGTGTCGCCCGGCTCGATCCCCGGCGCGCCCTCGACGCAGATCGGCTCGATGAACTCGTCCGTGACCCCCGCGTCATAGCTCCGCTGCACGGCTGCGAGCACGTCGTCTGCGCCGACCGTGACGCCGCAGGCACGGCGCGTGATCGCGTCGAACGCGAGCTGCGTGCGCTCCCATCGCTGGTCGCGGTCCATCGCGTAGTAGCGGCCGACGACGGTCGCGAGGCGCTCGCGTGGCAGCTCGGCGAGATCGCGCACGGCCGAGGTCGGCGAAACGTCGCGCCCGTCGGTGAACGCGTGGATCCAGGTCTTCTCCGGCGCGAAGCGGAGCAGCGCCTGCAGGTGGGCGATGTGGGAGTGGACGCCGCCGTGGGAGACGAGGCCGAGCAGATGGACGCGCCGGCCGCGTTCGAACGCCGCGCGCAGGGCCGGGTTGTCGAAGAGCGAGCCGTCCGCAATCGACTTGTTGACACGCATCAGGTCCTGGTACAGCCGCCGGCCGGAGCCGATCGTCAGATGGCCGACCTCGGAGTTGCCCATCTGGCCGGGTGGCAGTCCGGCCGCCTCGCCGGATGCCTCGATCATCGTGTGCGGGAACTCGGCCCACAGGCGGTCGAAGACCGGCGTCCGGGCGAGGTCGACCGCGTTTCCCGGACCGGCAGGAGCGCTCCCCCACCCGTCGAGGATGACGAGCGCTACGAGCGGACGAGTGACGACGCCCGGCAAATCGCGGCGAAGGATTCGACGTCCAGCGATGCACCACCGACGAGCGCGCCGTCGACGGCAGGCTGTCCGAGCAGCTCGGCCGCGTTCTCCGGCTTGACGGAACCGCCGTAGAGCACCGGCACGTCGAGCAGCGACTTCACGAGCTCGTGCGCCTGCTGCGCCATCTCAGGCGTCGCGGTCAGGCCGGTGCCGATCGCCCACACGGGCTCGTACGCGATGACGAGGCTCTCGTCCGCGTCGAGCACCGACACCTGCCTGCGGATCACCTCGTCCGTCTGGCCCGCGTCGCGCTCCGCCTGCGTCTCACCGACGCAGGCGATCACGTGCAGGCCCGCGTCGAGCGCGGCCCGTGCGCGCAGCGCCACGGTCTCGTCCGTCTCGCCGAAGAGCTGGCGGCGCTCGGAGTGGCCGACGACCGTGCCGTAGACGCCGAGCTCCTGCAGCATCGACGGCGAGACCTCGCCTGTGAACGCCCCTGCCTGCTCCCAGTGGGAGTTCTGGGCGAAGACGCCGATCTCGGTGCCCGCGAGCGCCTGAACCGCGTCGGCGAGCGAGACGTACGGCGGGCAGACGACGACATCGACGTCGTCCGGCAGTTCAGCGTCGCGCAGCTCGCGGCAGAACTCGGCCGTCTCGCGCGGGCCTTTGAACATCTTCCAGTTCCCGGCGATCAACATCCCTCGAGCCTACTGAAGGGCAGGGATCGCGGCCACACCCGGCAGCTCGCGGCCCTCGAGCAGCTCGAGCGACGCGCCGCCCCCGGTCGAGATCCACGAGATGCGATCGGCGACGCCCGCGTCGTGCACGGCCCGCACCGAGTCGCCGCCACCGACGACCGTGTAGCCGTCGCAGTCGGCCAGGGCGCGGGCGACGGCGAACGTCCCCTCCGCGAAACGCGGCCATTCGAAGACGCCCATCGGCCCGTTCCAGAACACGGTCTGCGCGCCGGCGAGCCGCGCTGCGAACTCCTCGCGCGTGCGCGGCCCGATGTCGAGCCCGAGCCGGCCCGCGGGCAGCTCGTCGAACGGCACGATCTCCGTCGCCGCGTCGGCGTCGAACGAGTCGGCGGCGACGACGTCCGCCGGCAGGGTCGCCTCGAACGAGAACGGATTCTCGCTGCGCACGTCCTCGGCCATCTTGCCGCCGATCAGCACCGCGTCGGCCCGCGAGCCGAGGTTCTCGAGCACGCCGATCTTGTCCTCGACCTTGGCGCCGCCGGAGATGATCACGAACGGCCGCGCCACGTCGCCGAGCAAGCGACCGAGATGCTCGAGCTCGTCGAGCAGCAGGAGCCCGCCGTAGGCAGGCAAGAGGTGCGCCACGCCCTCGGTCGAGGCGTGCGCGCGGTGCGCCGAGCCGAACGCGTCGTTGACGTACAGGTCGCAGCCGTCGGCGAGCTCGCGTGCGTACGACTCGTCGTTGGCGGTCTCACGCGGGTCGAAGCGCGTGTTCTCGAGCACGTGCACGCGATCGTCACCGACGAGCGCCCGCAGCGCGTCGGCAACCGGGGCGATCGCGTACTGCTCGTCCTTGCCCTTCGGCCGACCGAGGTGCGAGCAGACGCGCACCTCGGCCGCCCCGCGCTCGAGCAGCAGCCGAATCGTCGGCAGCGACGCGCGGATGCGCGTGTCGTCGGCGATCCGCCCGTCCTCGAGCGGCACGTTCAGATCCGACCGGACGAGGACGACCTTGCCGCCGACCTCTGCGGTGTCGACCGAGCGCGGCAGCCTCAAAGCAGCTTCGAGACGAGATCGACGAGCCGGCACGAGTAACCCCACTCGTTGTCGTACCAGCCGAAGACCTTCGCGAAGTTGCCGTTGGCCATCGTCAGGCCGCTGTCGAACGTGCACGACGCGGGCGAATGGACGATGTCGGTCGAGACGAGCGGCTCGGTCGAGTAGTCGAGGTACGGCGCCAGTGGCCCGTCGCTCGCCGCAGCCTCGAAGGCCGCGTTGATCTCGGCTGCCGTCGTGTCCTTGCGCAGCGTCACGACGAGGTCGGTGACGGAGCCCGTCGGAACGGGAGCGCGCACCGAGATGCCGTCGACCTTGCCCTTCAGGTCCGGCAGCACGAGCCCGATCGCACGCGCCGCGCCCGTCGAGGTCGGGATCAGGTTGATCGCGGCAGCCCGGGCCCGCCGGAGGTCGCTGTGCGGGAGGTCGAGGATCTGCTGGTCGTTGGTGTACGCGTGAATCGTCGTCATGAACCCGCGGTCGATCCCGAAGGTGTCGTTGAGGATCTTCGCCATCGGCGCGACGCAGTTCGTCGTGCAGGACGCGTTCGAGATGATCGAGTGCTGCTCCGGATCGAACATGTCGTCGTTGACCCCGAGCACGAGCGTGACGTCCGGATCCGTCGCGGGCGCCGAGATGACCACCTTCTTCGCGCCGGCGTCGAGATGCTTCTGCGCGCCCTCGCGCTTGGTGAAGAAGCCGGTCGACTCGATCACGACGTCGACCTCGAGGTCGCGCCAGGGCAGCGCTGCCGGGTCGCGCTCGGCCAGCCCGCGGATCTCCTTGCCGCCGACCTTGAGCGAGCCGCCCTCGACCTCGACTTCCTCGGGGAACCTGCCGAGCACCGAGTCGTACCGCAGGAGGTGCGCCATCGTGTTCACGTCGCCGAGGTCGTTGAACGCGACGATCTCAAAGTCCCCACGCTCCTGCGCTGCGCGGAAGAAGTTGCGGCCGATGCGGCCGAATCCGTTGATTCCAACCCGTGTTTTCGCCATGCGGCGACTCTAACTACGCGGCGGTGGCGGCGATGCCGTAGATGTCCGCGAGCTTGCTGCGCAGATACCGCACGTACGGCTCGGGGTCGATCTCGGAGGTGCCGACGACGCGCTCGAGCGTCTCGCCGGGCGTGTACTTGCGACCGAGGCGGTGCAGATGGTCGCCGAGCCAGTCGCGCAGGCCGCCGAACTCTCCCTGCTCGAAGTCGCTCTCGAGGGAAGGCAGGTCGGCGGTGATCTTCTCCCAGATCTGCGCCGAGATCAGGTTCCCGAGCGCGTACGTCGGGAAGTAGCCGATCGAGCCGCCCGACCAGTGCACGTCCTGGAGGACGCCCTCGGTGTCGGACGGCACCTCGATCCCGAGGTAGTCCCACATCCTGCTGTTCCACTGCTCGGGCAGCTCCTCGAGCGGGAACTCGTCGCCGAGCATCGCCTGCTCGAGCTCGAAGCGCAGGATGATGTGGAGGTTGTAGGTCGCCTCGTCGGCCTCGACCCGGATCAGCGACGGCTCGACGCGGTTCACCTCGCGGTACCACGACTCGGCGTCCTCGCCGGCGAGCGTCGGGAAGAGCTCCTGCAGGCGCGGGAAGAAATGACGCCAGAACGGCAGCGAGCGCCCGACGAGGTTCTCCCACATGCGGCTCTGCGACTCGTGCATGCCGAGCGAGACGCCGCGTGCGAGCGGGCTGCGTTCGAGCGCGGGATCGACCTGGCGCTCGTAGAGGCCGTGGCCGAACTCGTGCATCGTCCCGAAGAGGCCGCCGAGGTGATCCGAGAAGTAGCGCGTCGTGATGCGGATGTCCGTGATGCCCGTGCCGGACGCGAACGGATGCACCGTCGGGTCGAGCCGCCACGCGTCGTCGGTGTAGCCGAACGCCTTGACGACCTCGAGCTCGAACGTCTTCTGGGCCTCGAGCGAGTACTCGCGCGGCTTGGCGTCGTTGCCGCCGCGCGCCGCGACCTCCTTGACGAGCGGTGCCTGGTGCTCCTTCAGGTAGTTGAAGATGCGCCGGACTTCCTTCGTCGTCATGTCGCGCTCGTAGTCGTCGAGGACGATGTCGTACGGCTCGTCCTTCACCTCGAAGCAGTCGATGTAGCGCTTGCGCAGATCGAGGTTCTTGCGCAGGACGGGCAGGAACGTCTTGAAGTCGTTCGCCTTGCGCGCGTCGATCCACACCTGGTTCGCGAGCGCGGCGGAGCGCGACATCTCGGCGCGCAGCTCCGGCGGCACCTGGCGCGACTTCTCCCAGTCGCGGGTGCTGACGCGGATCAGGCTCGCCTCGAACGAGTCGTAGTCCTGCTGCTCGCCCCAGTCACGCAGGTCGTCGAGCAGACTGCCGATCTCCGGCGAGATGAACTTCGTGTGGGCGATGCGCCCGACCGTCGCCATCTGCTCGGCCCGGATCGACGCTCCCTTCTGGGGCATCATCACGTGCTGGTCCCAGCCGAGGAGAGCGGCGGTCTTGACGAGATCCGAGATCTCGGCGAGGCGCTCCCTCAGGTCGTCGAACTTGGCCTGGCTCACGCAGCGAAACCTATATGAGTCGAACGGCGGTCCGGAGGGAGAGCTCCGAGGACGACCTCTCCCTCCGGATTGACCGTGCCTCTCGGTGACGGCGAACGGGGTCTGTATTCACCGCCGAGAGAGACGCGGACCGCCGCTGCAAGTATGGGGACGGCCTCGCGCGCACCGCTAGAGCAGTTACAAATCAGGTTCGGTCGGCCCGCGCGACGACCGCGCGCAGCCGCCGGTGCGCGGCCGCCTTCGTGATCGGCGGCCGCACCTTGGCCGCGAGCTCGCGCAGCGAGGCCGACGGGTGGCGCAGCCGCAGCTCGGCGATCTCGGCGAGCGGCGCCGGCAGGCTGTCGACGTCGAGGGCGCGGATCGCCTCGAGCTGGACGTGCGCGGCGCGCGCCGTGCGCACGAGGTTCGCCTCGTCGGCGTTCGCGAGCCGATTGGCGCTCGCCCGCGTCGCCGAGACGACGGCGTGCTCCTCGAGGCGAAGCGCCGTGTCGACCGCGCCGGCCACGACCAGCAGGTCGCCGATCGCCTCGTGACCCTTGGCGTAGGCGACCGCGTGGTTGCGCCGCTCGGCGACGGACATGCGCACCTCTTCCCGCGCTGCGACGTCGGCGATGAAGCGGGCCGCCTCGACGCTGTTCGCCCGCACCTCCAGATGCGGATCGCGCGGGCCCGAGAGCGAGCCGGCGCCGAGGAGCGCGCCGCGCAGGTAGGCGCCGCGGCAGCAGGAGCGGCCGACGACGCGCTTCGGCGGCACGCCCAGCGGCGCGCCCGTCGCCGACAACACCCCCGCCTCGCGCAGCGTCTCGTGCGCCCGCTGGTCGACGTCGACGTGCAGCTGGTAGCGCGTCGCCTGATCGAACGCCCGTCGCCGGTAGGTGCGGATCTCCGAGCGCACACCCAGGTCGCGCAGCAGCGCGAACGCGCGGCGGGCCGCCGCCGAGGCGCCGAGATCGAGGTGGACGGCGACGCTGCCGCCCCGCAGGTGCCAGGCACCGGAGGCATGGAAGAGCGCGGAGATCTCGGCCAGCCGGCAGCAGCGGCGCAGCGGAGCGATCTGCGCCAGCTCGTCCCTGAGGTCGTCGGCCAACGCCATTAGAGAGAGACGCCCTCGAGCGCCAGCAGGCGGCGCTTGTAGTCGACGCCGAGGTCGCCGTAGGAGCCGATGCCGTTCGAGCCGACGACGCGGTGCGTGGGCACGAACGGGGAGAGCGCGCAGCGGCCGCAGAAGGTGCCGGCGGCGCGCGCGGCTCCCGGAAAGCCGGCGAGAGACGCGAGCTCGCCGTAGGTGACGACCTCGCCGCGCGGGATCCCACGCAGCACGCGGGTGCAGTCCCCGTAGAACCCGTCCGGGACGACGAGCGGCACGTCGAGGAAGTCGTCGTCCTTGCCGGCGAAGAACTTCCGCATCCGCGCTCGCAACGTGCGCGCAGTCGGCGGAACCGCGCTGCACGCGAGCCGTGCGCCGAGGCCGGGGCAGCTCGCAGTGGAAGACGCGGCCGTCCTCGTCGAGCCAGATCTCACCCACGCCCCAGCCTGGTGCGTCGTACTGCACGAGCGTCGGCCTCATCGACCGATGTTGTAGCTTCGCCGGGTGACGCGGGCCAACCTGCCGGCACTCGGATACGCATACGTGGCGCTCGCATTGCCCGCCCTGATCCTCGGGCCGGAGCACCTGCACGCGGCCTCGGCCTTCCTGACCGGCGGCGCCTTCTGCCTGCTCTGGTTCCTCGCCAGCCTGCGCTCCCAGTTGATCCGCTTCGATCCGGACGGCTTCTTCGCCTCTGCAGTCGTGCTCGGCGGCGCCGCGTTCCTGCCCTTGCAAGCACTCGCGATCCTCTCCGGCGAGACCGCCGTCGCCGGGCTCTCGAGCGCCTGCGCCGCGACGGTGATCATTGCCTCGTCGCTCGCCTCCTGGCGCGCGCGCAAGATCCCGCGCTGGTTCGGCCAGGCCGGGATCGCGGGCGGAATCGCGGTGCTCGCGGTCGGCCTCGTCGAGGGAGGCGCCGACTGGGTCCTCGCCGACGAGAGCGTGTTCGCATCGTCGCTCGGCTTCATGATCTGGGTCGTCGTCACGGCGACGTACCTCCTGCGGCGGTGAGCGCGGCGGGCCGCCTAAGGTACGTCCCATGAGCACACACGCCACCTTCCGTCCGCCGCCCGCCGTCAACGAGCCGATCCTCGGCTTCGAGCCCTCGAGCCCGGAGCGCGCCCGGCTGCAGCGCCGCCTCGAGCGGATGCGCAACGAGCGCCCCGAGGTGCCGCTCGTGATCGGCGGCAAGGACGTGACGACCGGCGAGCTGAAGCAGGCGGTGATGCCGCACGACAAGGCGCACGTGCTCGCCGATGTGCACCAGGGCGGCGCCGACCACGTGCAGCAGGCGATCGACGCGGCGGCGACCGCGTGGGAGGACTGGTCGCGCTGGCCGTGGGAGGAGCGCGCCACCGTCTTCCTCCGGGCGGCCGAGCTGCTGGCGGGGCCGTGGCGCGACACGATGCTCGCGTCGACGATGCTCGGCCAGTCGAAGACCGCCCACCAGGCGGAGATCGACGCGGCCTGCGAGGCGATCGACTTCTTCCGCTTCAACGTCGAGTTCATGCTGCGCGTCTACGCGGAGCAGCCGATCTCGTCGCCGGGGATCTGGAACCGGATGGAGTACCGGCCGCTCGAGGGCTTCGTCTTCGCGGTCTCTCCGTTCAACTTCACCGCGATCGCGGCGAACCTGACGAGCTCGCCGGCGCTGATGGGGAACACCGTCGTCTGGAAGCCGGCAGGCACGGCGATGCTCTCGGCCTACTACCTGATGCGGCTCTTCCAGGAGGCGGGCCTCCCCGACGGCGTCATCAACCTCGTCTACGGCAGCGGCGCGACGATCGGCGACGCAGCGCTTGCGAGCCCGCACCTCGCGGGGATCCACTTCACGGGCTCGACACCGGTCTTCAACGGCATGTGGCGCACGGTCGCCTCCAACATGGAGCGCTACCGCAACTACCCGCGGATCGTCGGCGAGACCGGTGGCAAGGACTTCATCGTCGCGCACCCCTCTGCCGACGTCGAGTCGCTCGCCGCGGCGATCGTGCGCGGGTCGTTCGAGTACCAGGGACAGAAGTGCAGCGCCTCGTCGCGCGTCTACGCGCCGTCGAACCTCTGGCCCGAGCTGCGCGAGCGGCTGCAGGAGGAGGTCGCGACGATCAAGATGGGCGACGTCGCCGACTTCAGCAACTTCATGGGCGCGGTCATCGACAGCTCGTCGTTCGCGACCCAGGCGGAGGCGATCGAGGAGGCGAAGGCGAACGCCGACAGCGACATCGTCGTCGGCGGCGGCTACGACGACTCGCAGGGCTACTTCGTCGATCCGACGGTGATCGAGACGCGCGACCCCGGCTTCCGGCTGCTGCGCGACGAGATCTTCGGGCCGGTCGTGACGACGTACGTCTACGACGAGAACAAGTGGGACGACACGCTGGCGCTCGTCGACCGCACCGCTCCCTACGGCCTGACCGGCGCCGTCTTCTCGCAGGATCGGGCGGCTGCGGCGGATGCGCAGGACAAGCTCCGCTACGCGGCGGGCAACTTCTACGTCAACGACAAGCCAACCGGTGCGGTCGTCGGGCAGCAGCCGTTCGGCGGCGCGCGTGCCTCGGGCACGAACGACAAGGCCGGCTCGCTCTGGAACCTGATCCGCTGGGTCAGCCCCCGCTCGATCAAGGAGACGTTCGTGCCGCCGAAGAGCTACCGCTACCCGTTCCTCGACGGCGACGACAGCTAGCGCACGACGAAGACGCGCGTGACCGCGGTCCCGGCGGTCGCGGTGCGCGCGTAGGCGACGGCGACGTGCTCGCCGGGCGCGAGCTCGGCGTTCGGCGCGCCGTAGATCGTCCCGTGCGTCGGCTGCAGGCCGCCGCCTTTCTCGAGCAGCTCGACGCCGTCGACCCAGAGCGCGGACTCGGCGAGCTTCGTCGGCGCGCCGGAGCTCGGCTGCGACCTGCGGCTGGGCAGGGGCCGGGCTGTCGGGGCCGAGGAACGAGATCTTGACGGTGCGCGTGCGGTCGGGGTGCCAGGCACCGTTCCGGAAGCGCAGCGCCACCGCGTTGTTCCCGGAGGTGACGACCGCCCAGTCGCCACCCTCGTAGAGCACCGTGCCGTCGACCGCCGAGGTCGGCGAGGGGCGCTCGGCCGGCGCGGGCGCCGTTGTCGTCTCGGCGTGCTTCGAGGAGCCGCAGGCTGCGAGCAGCAGGACGGTCAGGACGAGCTGGGAGGCGGCGCACCGCGACAGCGTAGTCCGCGCGGACGATCGCGAAAATCATCCCTAGGGCGGACGATTCGTCGCGGTGCGCGCCTTACGCTCGCGGCATGCACGGTTCACTTTCCACCTCATGGCTCGGCGCACGTCTCGGGAGCGACCCGCGCGCGCTCGACGCGGCGCGCCGCGAAGGCCGCCTGCTCGGGATCCGCACCGACGACGGCTACACCTTCCCCGCCTGGCAGTTCGGTCGCGACGGCAACGTCCTCCCCGCGCTGCCGCGCGTGATCAGCGCCGCGCGCTCCGTCGGCATCAGCGACGAGCGGCTCGGCTCACTGCTCCAGGCGCGTTCCGGCCTCGGCTCCGGTCGTGTTCTCGCCGATGCGCTCCGCGACGGCAACGTCGACCACGTGCTCAGCGTCGTCTACGCCGCCGCCTAGGTAATCGAAGAGCGCGTCGGTGAGCGGACCGATCCGTTCCGGGACGAAGCGGTAGAGCACGTAGTAGCCGTCGGCGCCGACGTCCGAGCACAGCCGCTCGACCAAGCACGAACGGTTCACCGGGTCTGACCCCGGAGACAGCGCTCGAACGAGCCACGTTCTCGGGTCTGACCCCGAGACGGCGCTGAACGAACCACGTCCTCGGGTCTGACCCCGCACGCGCGGCTACACGCGGCCGGTGCGGTGCAGCTGCTCGTAGATCCGGCGCGCCGTCTTGACCGGGACGCCGGGCACGCCTTCGAGCTCGGCTTGCGAGGCGCCGACCACACGCTCGAACGAGCCGAAGTGCTGCAGCAACGCACGGCGCCTGGCCGGCCCCACTCCCTCGAGCTGGTCGAACATCGACTCCTTCGCCGAGGCGTCGCGGCGCTGGCGGTGGAAGGTGATCGCGAAACGATGCGCCTCGTCGCGGATTCGCTGCAAGAGCTGCAGGCCCGGCGAGCTCGACGGCAGCAGGATCGGCTCGGCGCGGCCGGGCACGAACACCTCCTCGATCCGTTTCGCGAGCGCGATCACCGCGACGCGCGGCAGGTCGAGCTCGTGCATCGCCGCCAGCGCGGCGCTCAGCTGCCCCTTGCCGCCGTCGATCACGACGAGGTTCGGCGACGGCGGCGAACGACTCGTTCCACTGCTCGGACCCCGGATCGGCGCCGAGCCGTGAGAAGCGGCGCGAGATCACCTCGTTCATCGACGCGAAGTCGTCCTGCCCCTCGACGTCGCGAATCGCGAACTTGCGGTAGTGGCCCTTCTTCGCGACGCCGTCCTCGAAGACGACCATCGAGCCGACGACCTCCTGGCCCTGGATGTTCGAGATGTCGAAGCACTCGATCCGGATCGGCAGCGACTCGAGGTTCAGCGTCTCGCGCAGCTCTTCGAGCGCCTCGACGCGCCGCGCGCGCTTCGTCTCCGCGACGAACGTCTCCGACTCGAGCGCCAGCTGCGCGTTCTGTTGCGCCAGCTCCTGCAGGCGGCGCTTCTCACCGCGCTCCGGCACGCGCACCTCGACGCGCGAGCCCCGGCGCTCCGACAGGAACTCCTCGAGCGCGCGCGTATCGCCCGAGCCTTTCGGGACGAGGATCTGCGGCGGAATCGACGGCGCCGAGCCGTAGTACTCGAGGCAGAACTGCTCCAGCACCTCGTCCAGGTCCTCGCCGGCGGCGTTCTCGAGGTGGAACGAGTAGCGGTCGACCATCCGGCCCTCGCGCAACGGGAAGACCTGCACCGCGGCCCGTTCCTCGGAGACGGCGACGCCGACGACGTCGATCGTGCCGATCGACTTCCGCTCGACCGCCTGCCGCTCGCTCAGCCGCTCGATCGCCGCGAGACGGTTCCGGTAGCGCGCGGCGTCCTCGAACCGCTCCTCGGTCGCCGCCTCGCGCATCTGCTGCTCGAGCCGCCTCCTGATCGGCCGGTCGTCGCCCGACAGGAACTCGATCACCTGCTCGATCAGCTCGCCGTAGTCCTCCTTCGAGATGTAACCGACGCACGGCGCATGGCAGCGCTCGATGTGGAAGTCGAGGCACGGGATGCCGCTGTGCCGACCCGGCTGCGGGCCTTCGCACGGCCGGTACCGGAACACCCGGTTGAGCACGTCGAGCGTCTCGCGCACCTTCTTCGCGTTCGCATACGGCCCGAAGTAGACGACGCCGCGCCGGTGCCGCTCGCGGGTGAACATGACCCGCGGGTAGTCGTCCTCGACGGTGACGGCGATGTACGGGAACGACTTGTCGTCGCGGAGCCGCACGTTGAACGGCGGCCGGTGCCGCTTGACCAGGCTCTGCTCGAGATGCAGCGCCTCGACCTCCGTCTGGGTGACGATCGTCTCGATCGTCTCGACGCGGTCGGCCATCTGCCGGATGCCCTGGCGCGTGTCGCTCGAGCCGGCCTGGAAGTACGAACGGACGCGCGAACGCAGCGATTTCGCCTTGCCGACGTAGAGCACCTCGCCCTGCGCGTTCCGGAAGAGATAGACCCCGGGACGCTGCGGCACACGCTTCAACTGGCTCTCGATGCGGTCTGCGGCCATCGGGTTGCCAGCGTACCGAGGCGCTAGTGTCCCGAGACGTGCGCGGCCTTTGCCTCGTTTTGCTGGTCTTTTGCATCTGGTCGAGCGCGGCGTCGGCGGGCGGTCCCGCGATGCTCGTCGGCGCGGCCGAGGACGTGGCGAAGCAGCAGGACCCCGACTTCGCGAAGCTCGAGATGGACAAGGCGCGCCTCGCGGGGCTCGACTCGATCCGGCTGACGCAGACCTGGACGACGGGCCAGACGACCCTCGGCCCGAACGACGAGATGATCCTCACGAACGCGATCAGCGCGGCGCAGTTCACGGGGTTGCGGGTCGTGCTGTCGCTCTATCCCTTCGGCTCGAGCGTGACGCCGCTGACCGATCAGGACCGCGCCGACTTCGCGGCGTTCGCGGTCGACGTCGCAACCCGCTATCCGCTGGTGCGCGACTTCATCATCGGCAACGAGCCCAACCTGAACCGCTTCTGGCTGCCGCAGTTCGCGCCTGACGGCACCGACGCCGCTGCACCCGCGTACCTCCAGTTCCTGGCGACGACCTACGACGCGCTGAAGGCCGCCCGCCCCCATTCGACGCTCTACGGCGGCGCCCTTGCACCACGCGGCGTCGACAAGCCGGACACGGGCCGCGACACTCACTCGCCGACCGCGTTCATCGCCGATCTCGGTGCGGCCTACCGCGCGAGCGGTCGCCAGGTGCCGGTGATGGACGCATTCGCGTTCCACCCCTACCCGGAGACGTCCGCGACCGGCCCCGCGCTGGCCCACCCAGCCGGCACCTCGATCGGGCTCGCCGACTACCCGAAGCTCGTCTCGCTGCTCGGCACGGCGTTCGACGGCACGGCCCAGCGCGGCCAGGCGCTGCCGATCCTCTACGACGAGTTCGGGATCGAGACCCAGATCCCGCCGGCCAAGGCGGGCCTCTACTCCGGCACCGAGCCCGCGACGACGAAGCCGGTCGACGAGGCGACGCAGGCGGCGATGCTGACGCAGGCGATGCAGATGACCTTCTGCCAGCCGACCGTGCTCGGCCTGATGCTCTTCCACGTGCAGGACGAGCCCGCACTCGGCGCCTGGCAGTCGGGCGAGTTCTACGTCGACGGCTCGCCGAAGGCGTCGCTCGGCCGCGTGCGCCTGGCGGCCGGCAGCGTCCACCGCGGGGTTGCGGCCACGTGTCCCGGCATGCGCCTGACGCCGAAGGTGGTGATCTCTGCGTCGATGTTGGACAGGAGGGGCGTGAACGTCTCACTGACATGCTCACTCGACTGCTCCTACACCGTCTCCCTCGACGGCCGCCTGCTGCGCGGTACCGCGGTCGGACGCGTGCAGAAGTCGATCCTCTTGAAGGGTCGGCCGGCGCCGGGCAGGCATCGCGTCACCGCTCGGGCCGTCGCCCTCGTGAACGCCGGACCGGCCTCGGTCGCATCCGCGTCGTTCCGCTCCTACTAGCGGCGCTGCTCGCACTCGCGGGCTGCGGGAGCAGCTCCAAGCACCAGAGCGAGCCGAAGCTGACCGTCGGCGCGGTCGAGGACGCCGCCAAGTGGGCGCGCGACCCGGGCGCCCAGATGCAGGCGGCGCACGACGCCGGTTTCCGCGCCATCACGCTCAGCGCCCTCTGGGAGCCCGGCGGGACTGCGGACGCCGTCCTGCCTCCGCTCCGGCGAGCCGTGAAGGCGGCGGTCGCAAACGGAGATCGAACCGGTGCTCTTCGTCTACCAGCTCAGCTCGAACACCCCGCTCGACCCGACCCACCGCTCGGCGTTCGCGGCCTTCGCCGCGACGCTCGCCCGCAAGCTGCCAGACGTGCGCACGGTGATCGTCGGCAACGAGCCCAACGTCAACCTCTTCTGGCTGCCCCAGTTCGGGCCGGACGGAAGCGATGCCGCCGCGACCGCCTACGAGCAGCTGCTGGCCGAGACCTACGACGCGCTGAAGCACGTCGACTCCGGCCTCGAGGTCGTCGGAGGCGCCCTCGCTCCGCGCGGCTCGGACGACCCGAACGCGTCCCGCCAGACCCACTCGCCGACCCAGTTCATCCTCGACCTCGGCCGCGCGTACCGAGCGAGCGGTCGCGACCGTCCGCTGATGGACGCCTTCTCGCTCCACCCCTACGGGGAGAGCCCTCGCGTGCCGCCGACGCTGCGCCACCCGCACACGACCTCGCTCGGCATCGCCGACTATCCCAAGCTGGTGCGGCTGCTCGGACGCGCGTTCGACGGGACCGCCCAGCCTGGCTCGAAGCTACCCGTGCTCTACGCCGAGTACGGGGTCGAGACCACCGATCCCGCCGGACGAAGGCAGCTGCCTATACCGGGAGCGAGGTGGTCGAGCCGGTCGACGCCTCGACACAGGCGCGCTACTACACCGAGGCGATCCGCCTCGCGCGGCGGCAGCCGACCGTCGCAGGGATCTACATCTTCCACGTCGTCGACGAGACGCGGCTCGAGGGCCTGCAGAGCGGGGTCCGCTACGCGGACGGGACGCCGAAGGCGAGCCTCGAGGCGGTTCGCCGAGCTAGCCTACGACCGTGAGCGACGACCTCGGCCAGTACATCGCGTACACCTTCTTCCGCGTTGATCCGGCCTGGCGCCGGCTGCCGATCGACGAGCGAACTGCCGCGAAGGACGCGTTCGCCGAGGTGCTCGACGACTTCGCACCGCGCTTCGACGCGCTCCGCACCTACTCGACGACGGGTGTCCGGGCGGAGACCGACTTCTTCCTCTGGAAGATCACATCCCGCTACGACGACCTGGGCGAGCTCGGTGCTGCGCTCAACGGCACGCCGCTCGCGGCCTGGCTCGAGACCCCGTACTCGTACCTGGGGACGACGAAGGCCTCCGAGTACACCTCCGCACGCCGCGCCCGCAAGATCGCGCCGAAGGGATCGCCCTACCTCGTCGTCTATCCGTTCGTGAAGGTGCGGCCCTGGTACGCGCTGCCCGAGAGCGACCGGCAGCGCGCGATGGACGAGCACATCCGCATCGGCCGCGAGGAGTTCCCGACGATCCACAACCACACGACCTACTCGTTCGGGATCGACGACCAGGAGTTCATGACGGCGTTCGAATGCGACGAGCCGTCGGACTTCATGCACCTGATGCTGCGACTGCGCGACTCCGAGGCCTCGCGTTACACCGAGCGCGACACGCCGATCTTCGTCGGCCAGCACGTCGAGACCCGCGAAGCGCTTGCGCGCCTCGACGGGCTCCCCTCATTCGTCGAAGACAACCGTTAGGCGCGTCACCTCGCCGCGGTCGTGCTCGAGCAGCATGCGCCCGGTGCCGCCCTGCGACCAGGCGAACGCGGCGGCGACGTGGTGCTCGTCGTTCTCCTGGATCCCGAGCAGCTGGATCGTGTCCGTCGGCGGCTCCATGGCGTAGGCCCGCCTGATCGCGTCCAGGCCGACGAACGGCCCGGCGGGAACGTTCTCGAAGTGCAGCTCCGAGCTGTCCGTGAAGCGCGACAGCATCGGCTCCCAGTTCCCGTCGCCGACCGCAGCATTGAACGCGCGCACGTGGCGCTCCATCAGCTCCCGGCCGGTCACACCAGCCGTTTCTGCTCACGCCAGGTGCGCACGCCCGCATACACGCACGCCGCGGCGACGAGGATGGCGACGAGCGCATCGCGGCCCGCGAGCCGCCCAACGAGCCACCAGCCGATGTCCACCACGAGCAGGCCCACCGCCGCGTAGATCACCCATTGCGCGCGGCTCGGCCATGTCTCGATCTCTCGCCGCGCGAAGTCGCGCCAGTAGAAGTACGCCACGACGGCGATCGCGATGAAGAACGCGAAGCTCAGCAGCGTCCCCGCGGTGACGAGCGCCGTCTGCTTGTCGAAGACCACGATCACGGCCGCGACGGCGGCAAGGATCAAGAGGTTGCGGACGAGAGGGCTCATGCGGTCATGTAGGCACGTACGCCGAGGGCGGCGGCCACGAGCGTGGCACCGGCGAACCACAGCAGACGCGCGCGCGGCTCGCTCGGCGCATAGAGCCACGGTGAGAGAACCGCGAGCAGCGCGAACGTCCCGTAGGCGTAGTGCAGGTGGTCCGACGCCTCGCGATGGTCGGAGAGGAGCAGCAGCCCGAGCGCGACCTGGGCGACGACGAGCGTCTGGGCAAGCGCGAGGAGCTGCGCGACGCCGCCACCGGCGTAGCCACGCCGCCGCGCCCACAGCGCACCGACGCCGGCGGCGAGACACACCCCGAGCACAAGGAATGCATTGATGTGATGGGCCGTTAGCATCGACGAAAACCTACAGAGAGGAAGCCGTGGTCGAAGAAGGCAAGCCCGCACCCGATTTCGAGTTGCAGAGCGACAGCGGCGAGACCGTCAAGCTCTCCGACCTGCGCGGCAAGCAGGTCGTCCTCTACTTCTATCCCAAGGACGACACGCCGGGCTGCACGACCCAGGCGTGCGGGATCCGCGACGTCTACGGCGAGCTCGAGCGCGAGGGCGCGGTCGTGCTCGGCGTCTCACCCGACAACGAGCGGTCGCACGTCAAGTTCAAGGAGAAGTACGACCTGCCGTTCACGCTGCTCGCCGACGCCGACCACGAGGTCGCCGAGCGCTACGGCGTCTGGGCGGAGAAGAAGTACATGGGCAAGACGTACATGGGCGTCGACCGCTCGACCTTCGTGATCGCCGAGGACGGCACCGTCAAGCGCGTCATGCACAAGGTCAAGCCGGACACGCACGCCGACGACGTGCTCGCAACTCTTCGGGCCTAGGAACGCTCGAACGTGGTTCGCCTCCGGCGAACCACGTTCGTGAGTTACGCGAGCGCGACGGTGCGCTCGTCGCCCACGCCGGCGAAGTCGTCGCCGAGCTTCGTGCGCAACGTCTCGCCGAGCTCGCCGCTCGCCTCGAGCTCCTCCACGATGTCTGCGCCGCCGACGAGCTCGCCCTTGACGAACACCTGGGGGATCGTCGGCCAGCCGCTGATCGCGGTCAGGTCCTGGCGGATCTGCGGGTCGGGCAGCACGTCGACGGCCGTCACGGTCGCCCCGGCGCGGCGCAGCGCCTGCAGCGCGCGATCCGAGTTGCCGCACATGACGAACTGCGGCGTTCCCTTCATGAAGATCGCGACGTCCGAGCCGTCGATCACCTCTTTGATCTTGTCCGTGTACGTCACGCCGCTCCCTTCGTCTTGATCCTCAGCTCGTGGATGGTGCCGTCTGCGAGCGGCGCGGCCAGCGCCTCGTAGACCCGGCGGTGCTGCTCGACCAGCGACAGGCCCGTCAGGGACGGCGCCGCCACGACCACCTGGAAGTGGTCACCGCCGCCGGTCCGGTCGATCACGTCGACCTCCTGCGCGTCCGGAAACGCGCTCTGGAGCAGGCCTCTCATCCGGTCGACACTCACGCGTCGATCGTACCGAGCACGAGGCGGTCGCCGGCCGCGACGTTCTCGGCGGCACCTTCGGCGAGCTCGATCACCACCTTCGCGCCCTTCCGCGAGGCCATCCGCCAGGGACGCAACCCACGCTCGACGTCGATCACGACCAGGTCACCGTCGCAGAAGATCGCGTCGAGCGAGAAGCGCATGAAGAACATGTGGATCGAGCCCGCGGGCCTGAACAACATGCCTTCGCCCGGCTCGAGGCCGGCACGTCCGAGCAGCCCTTTCATGCGCACGAGCGGGTTCAGCGCGAGACCGCAATGCGTGCAGACGATCGTGCCGTCGTCCTTGCTGAGGGTCGCGAATTTCACTAGATCGAGCTATCGAGCCTAACCCTTCAGGGTGATCTTCGAGGCATTCGGGTGTCGATTCACCCATTCGGGGTTTTCTCCTTCGGCGTTCGTCGTCCTACATGTACGACCGACACACCGGCGAAGCGGCGCGCCACCATCGATTCACGAAGGAGCAATCCTGTGAACGCCACCGCTTCCCTGCTCGATCGCAACAACGCTCTGCCCCTCGACGCCGCCGAAGGGAGGTGCAGCCGCATGGAGCTTCGCAACCGGTTCGCCCGCATTGATATGCGCAGCGAGGACGGCCAGACGATGACGGAGTACGGGGTCCTCCTCGCACTCATCGCAGTCGGCGTGATCGCCGTCCTGATCGTGCTCGGTCCGAAGATCGCCGACGCGTTCACAAGCGTCAGCAACTCGCTCTAGGCGACACGTATGACCCGTTTGCGCACACACCTGTACCCCGTCGGAGTGATCTTCGCTTCGACCGCGCATGGTTCGTGCACAACCGGCGTCTTCACCACCGCACATGGTTTGCACGCGAACAATTTTCGCCCCTCGCGCCGCAGAAGGGAGGTGTAACGAAAATGAAGATTCGTGACTGGATCGACCTCGCTCGCATCGAACTGCGCCGCGAGGAGGGCCAGACGATGACCGAGTACGGCGTCCTCCTGGCGCTGATCGCGGTCGGCGTCATCGCCGTCCTGATCGTCCTCGGCCCGAAGATCGCCGACGCGTTCACGTCGGTGTCGAACTCGCTGTAGGTCGCACTACGTCGGCGGGCCTCACCGCCCTGGGGCCCGCCGACATCCTTCCCCGTCCTCCGCAACAGGAACATGGAAGCCGCCGCCAATGACCCAGACTCGCCGCACAACTCGCCTTCACGACGCCTCCGGTCAGACCATGACCGAGTACGCCTTCATCCTGGTGCTGATCGTCGCGGTCGTGATCGTTGCCATCCCGCCGCTCGCGACGGTGACGATGAACTTCTTCACCAACTTCTCGAACGCATTCGGAGGCTGACACATGCGCCTCCCTGCCAAGCGCCGCGCATCGACGTTCGTCTCTGACGAGCGCGGCCAGGCAGCGGTCGAGTTCGCACTCATCCTCCCGATCCTGATGGCGCTGCTGCTCGGGATCATCCAGTTCGGAATCGTCTTCAACAACTACGTGACGATCACCGACGCAGCTCGCGCCGGCGCGCGCAAGGCAGCCGTCAGTCGCTTCGCGGGTGACCAGGGCGCCGCGGCGAAGATCGTCGCCAAGAACTCGGCCCAGGGCCTGAACCAGGCCAAGCTCGGCGTCGCTGTGTCGGCCTGCACGGCCGGCGTCTGCAACGCGAGCGCGTGGAACATCCCGGGCAGTGACGTCGTCGTCACGACCACCTATCCGTACTCGATCCACATCCTCGGCTGGACGGTCAAGGCGGGCAACCTCACCAGCACGACCAAGGAGCGCCTCGAATGACACGCCTTCGTTCCGCCGACGGACAGGTGACCGTGATGGCCGCTGTCCTGATGGTCTTCCTCGTCGCGATGGTCGCGTTCGTGCTGGACGTGGGCTCGTGGTTCCGCCAGCAGCGGATCAGCCAGTCGACCGTCGACGCGGCTGCACTCGCCGGCGCTCAGGTGCTGCCAAACGACCCCGGTAGCGCGACCACGCTGGCCAGCACGTTCGCCAACAAGAACGGCGGGGTGCTCGGCGCGACGATCACGATCGGCAGCAAGTGGAACCCGAACGACATGATCACGGTCAAGCAGACGAAGAGCGCGACCGGCTTCTTCTCGAAGGTGCTCGGGATCAACACGGTCTCCGTGCACGCGAAGGCGACCGCAGTCGCCGCGATCCCGATCCAGACGCTCGGCATCGCACCGATCACCGTCAACATCCTGCACCCGCAGCT
This sequence comes from uncultured Actinomycetes bacterium, assembly GCA_963779505.1. Taxonomy (GTDB): domain Bacteria; phylum Actinomycetota; class Thermoleophilia; order Gaiellales; family Gaiellaceae; genus PALSA-600. The sequence goes on from CAVZYK010000006.1 coordinate 27,075, forward strand.
CTCCGGAGCCGGTTGCCCGTGCTTCAACGTGCCGACGACGCTGCCGCTCGGCAAGACCGGCGCGCCGGGTGCCTTCGCGCTGCTCGACCTCGACTACACCGACGCGAACGGCACGGTCGGCGCGAGCACGCTCGCCAGCTGGATCTCGAAGGGCTACGACAGCTATCTGCCGCTCGGCGTCTACTTCTCCGACCCGGGCGCGAAGTGGAACAACTCGATCATCCAGAACGCCCTGATCAGCCGCTACAACAGCGACCTTTTGTTCCCGGTCTACGACACGCTCGTCGGCTCCGGCTCGAACGCCGAGTACCACGTGATCGCGTGGGTCGGCTTCCACCTCCAGAGCGTCGATGCGAGCGGAACCAGCGGCTCGCTGACGGGCTACTTCACGCGAATCATCTGGCAGGGAATCGTCAGCCAGTCAGGCCCCTCCAACCCCGCCATCCCCGACCTCGGCGTCCGCACGGTCGCCCTCATCGACTAACGAGGTATCCGCAGACATGACCTACCGCCTCCGTAACATCGCCGTCGCAGTCGGGCTCGCGCTCGTCGCGGCGCTTCTGACGACGTTCTACGTCGCGAACTACAAGCGCCACGTCCGCCAGAGCGAGAGCACCGTCAAGGTGTATGTCGCCAAGCGGGACGTGCCCCAGGGCACGTCGGGCGCCGAGATGATCAAGCGTCACCTGATGGTCACCTCCGACGTCACCGCGCGCACCGTCGTGCCCGGGTACGTCTCGAGCCCCGACCAGGTGGCGTCTCTCCTGACGACGCAGACGATCTTCGCCGGCGAGCAGGTCACGCTTCGCCGCTTCGCGTCGCACGCCCAGCAGGGCATCCGCTCGCAGCTGCACGGCACGCTGCGCGCGCTCTCGCTGCCGGGCACGAACGACCAGCTGCTCGCAGGAATCTTGAAGGACGGCGATCACGTCGACGTGATGGCGAACCTCAAGACCGGCGGCTGCGCGACCTGCTTCGCCGTCCGCGTCGTCGCACGAAACCTGCTCGTGCTGCACGCACCGAGCACCGGACCCGGATCCCTCGAAGGTCGGCACCGGCAACTCGTCGGTGGTGCTCGCCGTCAGCGACCGCCGCGAAGGACAGAAGGTCTTCTTCGCCGTACAGAACGCCGCCGGCTGGACGCTCCAGCTGCGCCCCGTCGCCAACGCGACCGACACGCCGTACGACATCGAAGGCGGTGTCTCGGTGCTGCGTGACAACGTCACCCCCGCCAACCTCAGCCACTTCGCAGGGAGCGGAAGATGAGCGATACAACAGAGAACCCACGCACGCGGATCTACTTCACCGGTGACTGCGACGGCTTCGCGGACCTCCGCGAGGGCCTGAGCAACCACCCCGAGCTCGAGGTGGTGGGCTGGAGCGACCACGTCGCCCAGGCCGCCGGCGTCCTCGCCGGGGGGCATCTCAACTGCATCCTGCACGGGACGCGGTCCGAGAGCTTCCCGGGCACCGAGGTGGCCGCGATCCGCGAGCAGACCCGCAGCCCGATCATCGTCGTCGCCTCGAGCACGGCGAACGAGCTGCTCGAGGAGGCGCTCACGGCCGACATCGCGGACGTGCTCGTCCTCCCGCAGCTGCTCGACAACGTCGTCTTCGCGATCCGCAAGGCCGCGCACGCCAAGCGCCAGACGCCCGTCGTCTCGCGCGTGCAGGCCGGCCGCGTGATCACGGTGTTCTCGCCGAAGGGCGGCACCGGCAAGACGGTCATCGCGTCGAACCTCGCTGCTGCGCTCGCCAAGCAGGGGCGGAAGACGCTGCTGCTCGACCTCGACCTGCAGTTCGGCGACGCCGCGATCGTGATGGGCATCGAGCCCGAGAAGACGATCTACGACCTCGTCGTCGCTCCGGGCGAGCTCGACATCGAGAAGCTCGCCGGCTACACGACGAAGCACCCGTGCGGCCTCGACGTCCTCCCCGCGCCGCTGCGCCCGGAGGACGCCGAGCTCGTCACGGAGTCGAAGATCACCCGGCTGCTCGAGGTCGCACGCGAGTGCTACGACGCGATCATCGTCGACACGTCGCCGTTCTTCCACGGCCCGATGCTCGCCACGCTCGACCGGACCGACGAGCTGCTCGTGCTCTGCGGCCTCGACGTGCCGACTCTCAAGAACGTGCGCCTCGCAATGCAGACGCTCGAGCTGCTCTCGTTCCCGTCGTCGCGGATCCGCTACGTCCTGAACCGCGCGAACACGAAGGTCGGACTGAGCAAGCGCGAGGTCGAAGGCGCCCTGAAGGTCGCCGTGCAGGTCGAGGTGCCGTCCGACCGGATGGTGCCGATCTCGGTCAACCGCGGCGCGCCGGCCGTGCTCTCCGAGCCCGGCTCGGACTTCGCGAAGGCGCTGAACGCGCTCGCGAAGACCGTGATGACGACCGAGCAGGACACCAAGCGCAGCAAGAAGCGCATCAGCCTGGCGAGGCACTGAGATGGGTCTGCACGACCGCCTCTCGAAGCAGGGCGACGGCGGCACCGTCGTCGCCCTCACCCCGAACGGCCACCGCCCGACGCCGCCGAGCGTCGTCTCGGTCGACCCGTATGCGGAGCTGAAGGCACGCATCCATCACCAGTGCATCGCCAAGCTCGGCCCCGAGCTCTACAAGCAGGACAGCGACGACCTCTCCGATCGCGTCTACCGCGCGGTCAACGAGGAGCTCGCGCTCGACCGCACTCCGCTGACGCGCGAGGAGCGCCGCGAGATCGTCCGCCAGCTGACGGACGACATCCTCGGCTACGGCCCGATCGAGCCGCTGCTGCGCGACGACAGCGTGACCGAGATCATGGTCAACGCGCCCGACAAGGTCTACGTCGAGCGCCACGGCAAGCTCGAGCGCACGGCCGTCAGCTTCGTCGACGACTCGCACGTGATGCGCATCATCGACAAGATCGTCTCGCAGGTCGGCCGGCGCGTCGACGAGGCGTCGCCGATGGTCGACGCACGCCTCCCCGACGGCAGCCGCGTCAACGCGATCATCCCGCCGCTCGCGCTCAGAGGCCCGACGGTCACGATCCGGAAGTTCTCGCGCGACCCGTACGGCATCAACGACCTGATCTCCTTCGGGACGCTCACCGCCCGCTCGGCCCAGTTCATCGCCGCGTGCGTCAAGGGCAAGCTGAACATCCTGATCTCCGGCGGTACCGGCACCGGTAAGACGACGACGCTCAACGCGATGAGTGCGTTCATCCCCGGCGACGAGCGCATCGTCACGATCGAGGACGCCGCCGAGCTCCAGCTCCAGCAGGACCACGTGGTGACGCTCGAGTCGCGCCCGGCGAACATCGAGGGCAGCGGCGAGATCAAGATCCGCGAGCTCGTCCGCAACGCACTGCGCATGCGCCCCGACCGCATCATCGTCGGCGAGGTTCGCGGTGCCGAGACGCTCGACATGCTCCAGGCCATGAACACGGGCCACGAAGGGCTCGCTGACGACGATCCACGCGAACTCTCCGCGCGACGCTCTCGCCCGCCTGGAGACGCTCGTGCTGACGTCGGGCGTCGAGCTTCCGCACCGCGCCATTCGCGAGCAGATCGCAAGCGCCTTCGACCTGCTCGTGCAGATCGAGCGCCTCGTCGACGGCTCGCGCCGGGTCACGCACATCTCCGAGGTGCTCGGGATGGAGGCGGACGTGGTGACGCTCGCAGGACATCTTCGTCGCCTCCCCGCCGAGCGAGGAAGAGGGCAGCGCGCACCGTCTGCTCTCGCCGCTGCGCGCGAGCGGGCTGAAGCCTCACTTCCTCGAGCGGCTCGCAGCGAACAACGTCGTGCTGCCGCCGTCGTTCTTCTCCGGTGACGACTCCGACCAGGTGCGCGCGTCGTTCGCCGCATCGGGCTTCGTCGGAGGCCACGAATGAAGCGCGCGCTCGTCGCCGCCTTCGCCGTCTGCGCGGTGCTCGTCCCGTCTGCGGGGGCGGCACCGCGCATCAGCGCTCTCGACACGAGCTCCTTCCCCGAGCTGCGCGTCACGATCGTCGCGCCGCTCGGTGCGAAGGCGCCGACCCTGCGTGAGAACGGCAAGCCCGTCGCGGCGCTCTCCGCGGTCAACCTCGGCCGCACGAAGAGCATCATGCTCGCGCTCGACCGCTCGCAGTCGATGCGCGGGCGGCCGCTCGCCAACGCGATCGCGGCCGCGCAGTCGTTCACCGGCGCCGTCGGCGCCGAGGACCACGTCGGCGTCGTCGCTTTCGGCCACACCGCCGTCGCGCTCACGCGCAGCTCCTCCAGCCCCGCCGAGGCACGCGACCAGCTCTCGGGCATGACCGTCGACAGCAAGTCCGGCACCGCGCTGTACGACGCGATCGTCGCCGCAGCCGACCGTCTCGGCCAGGACGACCGGCCGGGCCGCGCGATCGTCGTCGTCACCGACGGCGACGACGTCTCGAGCCTGCATTCGTTCAACGATGCCGTTGCGCGCGGCGCACAAGGCGAACGCAGCGATCTACGCGATCGGCATCGCCGGCCCGGCCTCGACGCCCGCCACGCTGCGAAAGCTTGCAGCCGAGACCGGCGGCTCGTACCGCCAGGCGTCCACCTCAGCCGAGCTCGCAGCGACGTACGCGGGCCTGCGCGACGAGCTCGCGCGGACGTGGCAGCTCTCCTATCTGACCTCGTCGCCTCCGGGTACGAAGGTGACGCTGACGGCGACGGTCGCCGGCACCCACCCGCGCTTCGACGCGACGCTGCCTTCCACCGGCGCCACCGCCGACAACGCGACCGGACTGATCCCGTCGGCCGGCTACAGCGCGGTCGGCACCCTGATCATGGGTGCGGTCGTCGGCGGCCTGATCCTGCTCTCCTCCTGCTTCTGGTTCGCGTCACGCCGCGAGTCGCGCGTCCGCGCGCGCATCGAGCCGCACATCGCAAACGACGCAAAGTCGGCGCGCGCGCGGCGCAAGGAAGGCCGCGCGGCAACGAGAGCACGGTTCGTCGACGCGATCGAGAACGCCTTCGCAAACGTCAAGCAGTTCAAGCAGCTCTCGCAACTGCTCGAGCGCGCCGACCTCCCACTCCGCCCCGGCGAGCTGCTGACGATCTGCGCCGGCGCCGCGTTCGTGCTCGGCCTCTTCGGCGCCGTGCTCGGGATGTCGTCGCTGCTGACGCTGGCGCTGATGGCGATCGGCGGCGGCGCCCCCGTGGGCTTCGTCTCCTTCAAGGCCAAGAGCCGCGTGCGCAAGTTCGAGAACCAGCTGCCCGACCTGCTGATCACGATGGCGGCCTCGCTCAAGGCCGGCCACAGCTTCCGGCAGGGCGTCCAATCCGTCGTCGAGGAGGGCGCCGAGCCGGCCGCGAGCGAGTTCAAGCGCGTGCTGACGGAGACGCAGCTCGGGAAGCCGATGGATGCCGCGCTCGCCAACATGGCCGAGCGCGTCGGCTCGGAGAACTTCACGTTCGTGATCACCGCCGTCACGATCCAGCGCCAGATCGGCGGCTCGCTCTCCGGTCTCTTCGACATGGTCGCCGAGACCGTTCGGCAGCGGCAGCAGTTCGGCCGCAAGGTGAAGAGCCTGACGGCCATGGGCCGGATGTCCGCGTACGTGCTCGTCGGCCTGCCGTTCTTCCTCGCAGGCTCTGTGACCTTGATGAACCCGCTGTACATGGCGCCGCTGTGGCACACGGGCACAGGTCAGAAGATGGTCGTGGCAGGGCTCGTGATGATCGCCATCGGGAGTCTCATGCTCAAGAAGATCGCGTCCTTCAGGGGGTAACAGCGTGTTGTTGTTCATCGCAGTCCTGTTCCTGGCCGGCGCCGCATTCGCGGTGGCCGAGGTCGCGACCTATCCGGCGCGCCTGAAGGAGCGCTCGATCCGCCGTGCGGCCGAGTACGGACGGCTCCGCGTCCCCGACAAGGCCGACGAGCTGCTCAAGTTCCGCGAGCGCGTGCTCGCAGCCGGCGGCGGCCAAGTTGGCCGCGATCCCGCTGAAGCTGAACCCGAAGCTGAGCGTCGAGTCGATCTCGGCCCGCCTGCTCGCGGCGGGGCTCGCTCAGCGTCTGACGCCCGCGAACTTCCTCTCGATCAAGGGCGGAGCGACAGTCGGCGGCGGGCTGCTCGGGCTCTTCCTCGCCGCGATGGCCTCGCCTGCGCTCGGCATCCTGCTCGTGCCGATGTTCGCAGCGGTCGGCTTCATCGGGCCTGAGATGGTCATCTCCTCACGCATCCGCAACCGCCGCGACGCGGTGCGCAGCGATCTGCCGGACGCGCTCGACATCCTGGCCGTGAGCGTGGAAGCCGGACTCGGCTTCGACGGCGCGATCACGAAGCTGACCGAGCACATGAAGGGACCGCTCGTCGAGGAGTTCGGGCTGCTGCTCTCCGAGATCCGGATGGGCGAGTCGCGCCAGGCCGCGCTGAAGAACATGGCCGCCCGCGTCGGCGCCCCCGAGCTCTCCGCGTTCGTGCGCGCGATCGTGCAGGCAGACCAGCTCGGCATCTCGCTCGGGCGGATCCTGCGCGTGCAGGCGGCCGATTCGCGCCTGCGCCGCCAGGCCGCGGCGGAGGAGAAGGCGATGAAGGCTCCGATCAAGATGCTCTTCCCGACCGTCATCTTCATCTTCCCGGCGATGTTCCTCGTCCTGCTCGGCCCCGCGCTGATGAACATCCTGAAGGTGCTGGGATGACGCCTCCCGAGACCGAGAAGGGGTTCGGCACCGGCCTGCGGGCGCAGCTCGAGCGCAAGCAGAACGGCGACGCACTCCCCGAGGTCGTCGTTGCGGTCGCCGTCAGCGAGCCGGACGATTTCTCCGACAGCGTCGCGCCGGCCGTGGTCGACGCTGTCGTCGTCGAGAGCACCTCGGTCGGAGCTCGAAGAGCTGCGTGCCGAGTTGCAGGAAGCCATCGAGCGCGAGCGTGTCGCACGCGACGAGGTGCACGCCAGCGCACGCGCGATCGCCGAACGCGAATCGGAGCTCGAGCACTGGGCCGGCGAGCTCGGTGAGCAGGAGGAGACGCTGGCACGGCGCGTCGCGGACCTCGAGCGCGAGCAGGCGGCGCTGGTCGAGCGCCACACCGAGATCGTGGCCGAGTACGCACGGGTGCAGGAGCTTGCGGGACATGCAGAGGGCCGCGTCGAAGAGCTCGAGACCGCAGAGCGCGACCGCGCCGAAGCGGCCGGCGAGCTCGCGAAGCAGCTGGCGGAGATCAGCGAGCGCGAGCGTGAGCTCAAGCGCGAGCGCGCCGCCTACGAGGCGAGGCAGCAGGAGGCCGAGGCGCGGCTCTCCAAGCGCGAGAGCACCGTCCGCGAACGCGACTCAGCAGCGGCGCAGCGTGAGCACGCGGCCGGGAGGTGGAGGCCGAGGCAACGCGCGAGCGCGGGCGCGTCGAGGCGCGTGAAGCCTCGCTGACGAAGCTCGAAGAGACGCTCACCGCGCAGCAGCAGGAGCTCCAGGAGCGGACGGCGAGCCTCGAGCATGCGCTCGAGACCCGCGCGCAGTCGATCGCCGACGGCGAGGCCTCGCTCCGGGCGTGGGAAGAGCGGCTCCGGGATGAGGCGGAGCGCCTCATGCTCGAGCGCAGCGACCATGGCCAGGCGTCACAGGACGCGTTCGCCCTCCTCTCGGAGCTCGAGACGCGCGAGGCGAACATGCAGCGTCGCGAGGCCGAGATCCAGGAGGCGCAGCGTCAGCTGCAGCTCGCAGCGACCGTCGACGCCGACGGCGGCCGGCGGCGTGAGCTCGACGAGCGCGAAGGCGCGCTCGTCGCACGCGAGGCCGAGCTGAACCGCCGCATCGCCGCGGCGGCGCGCGAGCAGAAGGAGAACGACCTGAGCGAGCAGGCCCGGGCCGAGCTGCGCCAGCGCGAGGAAGAGGTCGCCGCCCGCGAGCGCGCGATCAGCGACCGCCGGGAGCGGCTCGAGAGCCGCGAGGATCGCATCTCCCGTCTCGAGCACGAGGTCTCGACACGCGCCACCGCGCTCGAGCACCTCGAAGACGAGCTGCGCATCAAGGAGTCGCGCCGCGAGACCGAGCTGGAGCTGCGGGAGGACAAGGTCGACGCCCGCTTCACCGAGCTCGAGGAGCGCGAAGCGCGGCTCGAGCAGCGCGAATCAAACCTCGCCGGCTACGTCGAATCCGTTCAGCAGAGCTTCACAGCGGCCTGACACGCAAATCGAGCGCCGGGCTACACTGACGCCGCCAGCGGATGTGGCGGAATTGGTAGACGCGCACGGTTCAGGTCCGTGTGCCCGTAAGGGCGTGGAGGTTCAAGTCCTCTCATCCGCATAGCCGCTTTGGGCCGTTTCGGTGCCTGCTCAGTGCCCAAACGCCCGGATTGGGATAGCGCTAACGGCGGTTCGAGTTCGGCCCGTCGCGTTGCCTTCGCTGACGTCAGCGGTGGCTTGGCTTCGGTCGCAATCGATGATTTCTCGCAGGCGTGCGGGTCTCTAGCAGGACAGGCCTGCCAGCACGACCGTCCTCGCCAATGCAAACGACGTTGGGGGTCACATGAAGCTTCTTCTTACATCCGGTGGCGTCACGAACACGAGCATCCAGGAAGCGCTGGTCGACCTGCTCGGGAAGCCGATCGAGGAGTCCAATGCCCTCTGCATCCCGACCGCGCAGTGGGGGGCCCCGAGGTGCGGGCCGACGTCGGTGCGGGGCTTCGTCTGCGGCACGCCTCCGTGGGGTGGGATGACGGCTCTGGAGTGGAAGTCGTTGGGCGTGCTCGAACTCACCGCGCTGTCCAGCATCGGCGAGGCGCGCTGGGGCTCCTGGGTTCGGGATGCCGACGTCCTGCTGGTGGACGGCGGCGAGGCGACGTACTTGTGCCACTGGATGCGAGAGTCCGGACTGGCTGATCTGCTGCCGTCGCTGTCGGAAATGGTCTGGGTTGGAGTGAGCGCTGGCAGCATGGTTTTGACGCCTCGGATCGGGTCGGATTTCGTGAACTGGCCGTCTGCGCCCGATGACTGCACTCTGGGGGTGGTCGACTTCTCGATCTTTCCGCACCTGGACGCTTTCCCGACGAACACGCTGGCTGCGGCAGAGCGGTGGGCCGCCGAGGTCGGCGTTCCCGGGTACGCCATCGATGAACAGACGGCGATAAAGCTCATCGACGGCACCGTCGAAATCGTCTCCGAAGGGAACTGGAAGCTGTTCAACCGGGCCTGACGGCGGAACACGAATCGAGACCTGATCCGGCCGTCCTAGCCGGTCGGTCGCCGCGTCGTAGGCGTCGAACGCCGCGCGCAGCTCCGCGTTCGTGCGCTTCAACCACCGGGCATAGGTGTCTTCGATCTGCACGACGGACCAGCGCCGTCCGCACCTTCAAAATCCCCCGCGGCTCCTCGTCGCTCAGCATGTCGGGCCGGACGATCGTCTTCCGCGTCCGTCGTGCGATCTACGTGCTCGACGCCGGCGCATCGAATCCGAGAGCGATACCCGTCGCCCTCGCCGCGAGCCCACCAATCGGACTTTCGATTGCGGGCAGGCGGATCGCCTGGCTCGAGGCCTCTCCGAGAGGCAGTCGCGTTCGCGCGGTCGCCCTCCAACGCTGAGGCTCACGAGGACCTCGGATCCCCCCTACCGCCGCGATACGCCGAAATCTATGGACCGGGCGTCAAGTTCTCGGTTTACGCGCCGACCGTCACCGATTACACCCTTTCGCAGGCTGACCCGGTCGCGCATTCCTACGGCTCGCAGCAGACCCTCTCGAGGCCGCTCGCGTTGGCTGCTGATTGATTCCGATCGAGGGGATCAGAAACTTGGCCGGCGTCAGGCGGGCGAAGCCGGGACTAGCGACCGAGGGTCGCTGCCGCCCGAGGGTCAATGTGACTCTCGAAGTGCAGGATCCACTCCTTGCTGGCAGCGGCGTGATGGCGGCGGAGCCTTACGACGGCCGCTCGTATGTGGGTGAGGATGCTCATGATGAGAGCGTAGGTAGCGCCTCGTCCGCGCACGTCGGCCGCGCGGAGGAACCTGCGTCAGCTCGAAGGAGCATCCGGCAATCGCTCTCAGGGATGAGGAGGCGACGACACATCCCTGTTTTACTCCACCCAGCACCGTTCCCCTGAGGCGGCCAGCTTCTCGTCTCCGCACATAGGGCACGTCTCGAGCTCGTCCGCGCCCCACCATCCAGAGGCGTCAGGGGCCGGGACGTCAGACAACGAGCGACTAGCTTCCCCACTTCTACAGGAGACAAGAGTCTGCCCCGACGTTTCAGGAGCCCTCAGACGGCAACTCCTGAGGCTCGGCGGCTCGGAGCCATCGCTACCTGGCAGGGGCGAGCGAAGTCGAGCCGTCGACTGTTCAAGGCCTCGCACAACCGCGGTAGAGTCTCAGCCGCCGTCCGGCCCCGGGAGGCTGATGACGGCGCAGGGACACCCGCGAGCGATCTTCCAGAGAGCGATCGATCGCGGCAACCTCCTCGTCGCGGAGAACACGCTGCGAGAGATCGGCCGCGTCACCCTGACCGAGGCGCTGCAACTGACTGCGTTGATCGCGGTGAAGAATCCGCGGCGGCACGCCCGCGTCTCTGCGCGCTGGCTCGCGCGGTGGCTCGAGGAACGCGACCAAGCGACGATCGACGAAGCGGCGTTCGTGGCCGCTTGCCTGGTTGCGCTCGGTGGCGCCGGCCACGAGGCTGCGTACGCGGCTCTTCTGGACGTGGCCGATCGGGCGTCGAGGCGGCCGGTGTCGAACGGCGTAGCGTGACGGTCGGCCGGGTGGGCGTCAGCGCCCGGGCGTTCTGATGCCGGACACACGGATCAACAAGCGTGGCGCGCCGGTCGTAGGACCCCGGAGCACCAGCCGTGGCGGGCCGGCGGGCCGGATCCGAAGTCCGGCCCGCCTCCGCTCTCACCACTAGCTTTCGGTCACGTCAATGCCGCACGCGGCGAGAGAGCCGAAGAGCGCAGCGCCTACCGGGCTCGATTCGAGATGATCGATCCCACGCAGGTTGCCGAGCACCTCCTCGTTCTTGTTGTGCCACGCGAGGACGCCGATGCCGTTTGTTTCGCCGCCCGCAACGCCGACACCGAGTGCGAAATAGGGAGTCACCCTGTAGGTCGCATAGGTAGTCGCGACACAGGATGCGACCTCCGCCGGTAGTTCAGCTCCGACAACATTCAGAAACGTCTGCTGGACACCCGCGGTCGTGCTCATATTGAAGGCCAGCCAGTTCCCCGACTTCGTCGACTGCTGGAGTCCTTGCCAGGACGACGACACGCGAACGCAGTCGAACGCAAGAGCGGAACTTGCCACCGCCAGTGCTGCCGCCGCAATCGCCGACAACGACAGAAGCCGCTTCCTCAATTTGACCCCTCCCCTTCTTGTGTTTTCGCGGCGCCGAGGCGCCGCCTGTCAGCCCGGAGGAGGCTAGGACATGCGCTGACAGGGGGCAAGTGCCGCTGGCCTAAATCATCCTGAAGGAGGACGTCGGCGCGAGACGCGCAAGGCAAAGCAGCGCGAGCTGGAACAACCTTCGGGCCGTGTCCGAAACAGCGACTGGGCAGCGCGCCCTCGTCGCATAACGTGATCTGGCCGGCACAAGGGGCGGAAGCGCTCGAACCGGCCGGCGAGAGTTCGACCGACCCCGTGCCGGCGGCATGAGTAGACCGCAAGGTTGCGGGTCACCTGCGGGTCATCTGTGTGGTGGGGGAACGTGCGCCTGCGGCCCGTTACGGTCCCTCACCTTTCGGCCGCCCGGTCGAGAGCCCGGCGAGGTGGGGGCGGCGGCCACCCCGCCGGGTCTTAACCGGATCCGCAAAACAGGGCGACGGCTTGGCGGGTTGCGCCTGCCGCAGAAGGCCGCATGCCCGCCAAGCCAGTGAGCCGTCGACCACACCTCAGACCCCCCAATCCAACGGTGCGTCGACAGGTCGTCTGTTCCCGGCCAGGAAGCGCCGTCAAACGAAGCTCGAACTACTGCCTCGGGTCGAGCTGCCGTGCGACCCGCGCAGCCTCGCCGACGTCCTCCATCACCGAGAACAGCGGGCCACGCTCGACGACCCTCGCGACCGCCTTGCCGCCAACCTCGCAAATCTCGTGTCCGGGGAGGACGAGGAAGCGGCGCCCGTCGTGGCGGATCGTCTCGTACTCCTCGAGCAGCAGCCGCCCAAACCCGATGCAGTCGCGGCGAGGGCACTCGCAGATGAATGGCATCGGATCGATCTCGACGAACCGCGTCACCGAACGCTCAATCTGTTCGTTTGCTTCCCGGAAGGTCGATTGATCGCGTGCGACGCGCTCAGAGATTGTCTCGGGCGAGTGGTGCATCACATGTGTGGTTCACGCCGCACCGCCGGTAAAACCTCTTCTGTACCCTCGAACGCGGGGCGGTCGCTCGTTGTCCGACCTGCTGACACACGTCGGGTAGTGCTGCGGTGCCCCCTCTTAACCGCCGCCCTCTATAGCGGCACTCGCTCTGACGGATGGCGAACCCTGTCAGCCCTTCAGGCCGTGGCCCGAAATACCGGCTCACCCTTTTCGGATCATGCGGCTCGACGTAGCGCGATGGATCGTTAGGTGGCGCCGACGGCTGACGGAACCGCACCGGCCAGCACTGACCCGGGGACGGCAACGCGCCGTCGGCGCCTATGACGTTTTACCGCAGGCGCTCGCGTCGCCCGGGAAAGGACTCAACGAATGGGACTGCTTTTCACGCTGCGCCTCCCTGACGGCGACGACGCCGGCGAGGTCGAGCTCACCGAGCAGCGTCAGGCAGGCGACACGATCCGGCTAGGAAATCGCGTCGCCGTCATCCGTGCCGTCGTGCCGCACGCGAGGATCAGCGAGTTCGTCGACCGGACGCTGTACGGCGCGCTCGTCGTCGAGCGGCTCGAGTAGGGCCGTCCCCGGCGTTTCATCGCACGCCGCGCGGCAATAGTTGCTCCCGACTCAGCGAGGAGGGCTGCCATTCAATCCCCTTGGCGCCTCCTCGCAGGGGTCATCTCTCGGCGGCGCCGTGCGCGGACCTACCCCTTCGTGTCAGGTGGTTCGGCGCAGCGGCTGGCTACGTTGGCTGACAGGCGCCGACGGCCGACCGTAACCGCTCGGGGAGAGTGCAAGCTCACGAGTGGCAACGCGCCGTCGGCGCCTTAGCGTGTGGCCACTAAGCTCTGCTCGCCGCCGGTCCCGGAAAGGCTGAGATGGGTTTCCGTTACGAGCTGCGTTACCCGGATGGCGACGACGCCGGCACGTTCGAGTCAGCGGTGTGCGACTGGCAGGCAGGCGACGAGTTTCGCGGCGACGGGAACGTCCTCTGCCGCGTACGAGCGGTGATCCCGCTGCCGCTTGTTGAAGAGTTCATCGCGAACCCGTCGGCGGCGATTCTCGAGGTCGAGCGGCTCGAGTAACTTTTCGCTGATGGGTAGACGGGTGCTCGTCTGGCACAAGCACGATCGCGCACCCGTGTGGCACGACGGGGGCGCTTGTCCATCGCTGACGCGAAGCGTGGTTCCTGACCGAAGCATCCGGTATCTCGGCGCTGGCACGGCCGGATGGCTCACGATTGAAGACGCACGCCAGATCCCAGGCGCTTACGGCTGTTCGAAATGCATGTGACGCTCGCGGCGCAACCGGTCCGGAGGTAACAGAACGCCCCCTCCGGCCACGGAGGAGCGCTGACCACTGCGTCGCGCTACATGAGGTCGCCCCGAGGGGCCTCCTTTATGCCGTCGTCTGTGGCCCGCGTGAGGTCGCCTCGAGGGGCTTGCTTTATGCCGGGATGCAGGTCGATGGGCAGAAGGATCGGCGCCATCGGTTCTGGAGCCGGCTCGGCTACCGGGAGCATGAACACTCGATTCGTACCCCACGTTGCCTTTGCGGCTCCTATGTTCTCGAGGTCGATCGCGGTACCGGCCAGGGTCCCGTCCTCTTGGAACGCTCCCGTGTACCTGCCTCTTGCGCCGTTGTTCCAGGCGATATCGAACTCGAAGAAGGCTTCGTTCACCGTTCCGTGCGCCTCCATGGAGTGGACGCTGACATAGCGGGTAAGGCCAGTCACAAAATCGACGAAGGCCTCGTCCGTACTCTCGTCGGCTTCAGCCTCGTAGCGTGCGGATCCGGAGAGGGTTCCCCCATCATCAATGACCTTCAGATGGAGCTCTAGCCCGCCGCTTTGAAAGATCGACCATTCGCCTGAGACGTCGGGGTGCGACATGGTGACGCTCCTCTCGATAAAGCCTGGGGAACGCTCGACCCTACGCCTCAACTCGGACCGGAAACAAGAGCTGCCGATTTTCTGGCCTCGTCGACGTTCCTGCGCGAACCGGGCCGTAGCGCGGTTCTTCGTCTTGATCCACGAACGTCCGCCGGGAACGTACGGGTCGGTCAGGCGCTTCGCCAAGACGCCTTCGAGGCCGCGATCGACCATCACCTGGAACAGTGCTGGCGTCGTCGAATGTCGCGGTCGTGCGCCAGTGCGGGCCGTTGAGCTCGAGCGCCTCGAGCAGTTGGCGCCGCTCCTCGTAGGGAAGGTGCATCGTCGAGCCGCCCTCGCAGCCAAGCACGTCGAAGATGAAGTAGCTGATCGCGATGCCTCCGTCGCCGTGGAGCATGCGACTACTCAGGCTGTGAAAGTCAGGATGACCGTCGTGCCGCAGCGCGACGATCTCGCCGTCGAGCTGAAGGCCGTCCGGCAATCCAGCGAGCTCGGGAAGCAGCGCGGACATGTCCCAGCCGCGCCGGCTGCGAGCCATGAACCCGTCATGGGTGCAGATCATGCAGCGGAAGCCGTCCAGCTTCGGCTCGAACGCCCAGCCCGGTCGAGTGGGGATGTCACCGGCGCGCGCGAGCATCGGTTCGGGCAGCCGCAGAGCCACGGCACCGACACTAGCCGTCGGGCGCCACGGGCTTCGCTGTAGACGCTCCCGCGCGTCCTCCCCAAAGAGACCTCGCTCACCACCCGTTCCGGCTAGGCGGCGAGCCGGGGAGCGAGGCAGAGTCTCGACAGGCGTTCCGGAACGCGCTTCAGGTTGTTCTTAGCCGCCTCGCACCCTTGGGAGGAGTGAACCCAAAACAATGCGTGTCACGATCGAACTACCTGTCGGCCTGGCGCTGGTTGTCTGCGCCCTGCTCATCCATCACCTGCTTTGAAACGAGATGGCCAGCGCTGCTCATGCGCCACCGCCACCGCCGTCGCGCGCGAGTGCTCGGTGCCTAATCAGTGCCCAAACGTCTCTCGACCCACCCACGGAATGGTGCCCCACGTCGCGCCGAAAGCGTGGAGCAAAGCCACGTCACGCCACCCGGATACACCCCACTCCACCCGCCTAAGAACCGCGTGGAGGTTCAAGTCCTCTCATCCGCATAGCCGTTTTCAGCCGCTGCGGTGTCTGAGCCCTCGTGGCGTCGTTGGTCCTGGTTGTTCGATCACTCTGGCGCTGGATGCTGATGGCGCTGCTGCGGGTGATCACGCCGAAGTTGCTCACGCGCCTCGCCGACTTTCTCGACCACGAAGTATTCCGGGTGGCGCTCAACCACGCGCTCGACAGCGGCCGTTTCGTGCCCGGGGATGACGACGAAGCGGAATCGCTGCTCGATGACTCGCTCGTATTCGCTTGCCGAGATCGGAAGTTTCTCGACGCAGGAAGCGTCACAGCACTCACAGTGAAACGGCAGTGGTCCTTTGACGTGGTGCCTCTCCGCCCCTTCGTCAATCCGGTCGTTGACTTCACGGAAGATCTCTTCGTTTCGCGCAGCAGCGTCCGCGAACTCCATCCAGCCATGATCGCAGGCCTGCGCGTTGATCGCCTGTCCTCGCGAGACCTCGCGAGTAGATCGCAGGTTTCGGCTTGCACCGGGGGTCTGTTCACCTGGTGGGGTGCGAGAAGGTGGGCGGCACCTCAGGGCCGCGCCCCACCCATCTGACGTCTCGACCCTCCCGTGGGTGTGGACGCACGGTTGGTACCCGGCACACGAAGCTCGTCAAACCAGGGCCTCTCGACTGAAAAACCTTTGTGCGATCAGGAAGAGATCCACGGCAACGAGACAGACGAGGATCGCCTTGAGTACCCGCTCCGACCATCTCCCCGCGAACTCGGTTCGCCCGCGGAGTTCGTCTCCGCCGACGTTCGCGCGCTCGTCTTCGTTCTGCAGATCGACCCCTTTGCTGAACGCTCTAATTGCTCGGGTCGACCGGTTGGCTAAACGAAAAGGAAGTCTCTCGGCCCCAGAACCGCTGTCAAAGCGACTCAGGGGTGAGGTCGACGACTAGGGCTGCTTGGCGAGTGCGCGGCTTCTGCGGCACCCGACAAACAAGCCTTGCCCAAAGGTCATCCAGACTGGACGATGTGCGTCGGCGTCGTCGGGTGTGGCCTTGTCTAGCCAGACGGTGACGGAACCCCCTACCCCCCTGACCCCCGGTGGGTGTGCCGCCCGTCTGGCCCTTTTCATGCACAGGAAGCACGGCTCGGAGCGCCGGCGGGGCGGTCGAACACTCGGGGGTCTGCGAACTCCTCGAGCGCTTCCCCGCTTCGCCGGCGCCGCTCCAAACCTACGGCCACGTGACGCGGTTGCCTACCGGCCGGAAAAGACAGGCTCGACCCGCCACCGGCCGGCGAAGCCGTCCCGCGCTGAGGTGAAGGCGCGGCCCTCGAGGTGCCGCCCACCCTCTCGCGACCCCCAAGCTGCGAACGCACGCGGGTGCGTTCGAAACCTGCGATCGACTCAAGAGGGTTGTTCGGGCGCCGTCGTCGCGTTTTACGGGTCATGTGCTCTGGGGATAGGACGGTTGCCCGCCACCAATTGAGCCCCATTGCGGAGGTTAGTGCGGAGGCGGACTTTTCCCAAGCTCCAGGCGGGTGCGACTGACGGCAATGTCCCCGCGCCCGTCCTGGGGCTTAAAGTCGACATCCGAGGAGCGAGCATGGCTAAGGGGTTCATCCACACCGTCTACAAGGGCGGACAGTGGGTCAACGAGGTCGAAGACGGCGAAGAGATCGGCGGCGTTCACGCCACCAAGGAAGAAGCAGTGCGATCCGGACGAGCTCGAGCGCACCAGGACACAACCGAGCACGTGATCCACAACCAAGACGGTTCGATCAGCGAACGCAACTCGTACGGCAGAGACCCCGCAGGCCGTCCCGGCTGACAAGCGAATGCGGCTCGACGGAGCTCTGCACACGTAGTCGTTCGGGCTCGGCGGCGATCTTCTCATCGGGGGAAGGACGCTGTATGAATGAGCGATCTGCGCTGCGGCGCGCAATCCTCATCAAGGAGGTTGGGGTCTATGAGAGCCAAGCTGACTCGGCTGCTCGGCATCGATGCGGCGCTTGTCCTGGTGTTCTTCCTGCTCGCGTTCGCGACCCGGAACCACCAGGACGGCGACTACTGGTGGATCGCATCGGTCGGTTGGTACGGCTTCCTGTTCACCCTGCTGATCCTGATCGTGCTGGCGATCGCCTGGGTGGTCGCTCGCGTCTCGAACCGGCAAGAAGCGGCGGCGTAGAGCCGGTAGACGAGGGTGGCGGGCGGCGCCCGCGGGCACCGGTCGCCACCCGTCGTTCGATCCGCCGGAGGTGCCGGGCCGCCCGGCGCCGGGCACAGATCCCAGGCCCGTTTCACACGAGACCGCGCGCTACCATGCCGCCCCCGTGATGACCAGCGGCTCAACCAAGCGATCTTCGGCCGCGGGCTCATCCGTATGCCGATGAGGATTGCCAGCGTCGTCCTCGCGGCGGCGACAGCCGCCGTCGTCTTCTCGGGCGACGGCCTCGGCGCGCGTCAGCCTGCCGGAACCACCGAGGTGGTCGTCACCCTCAAGTCGCTGTCGCTGTCGTCGTTCGGACGGACGCTTCAGTCGGGCAGCCACTCCGCGTATCGCGTGCGCATGCGGGCGGCGCAGGACGCGCTCGCCGAGCGCGTCCAGTCGGCGCTGCCGGCGGCGAAGATCCGCTGGCGCTACTCGATCGTGGCGAACGGCTTCGCCGTCGTCGTCCCGCGCTCCCAGCTCGGCGCGCTCGCCGCGGTCCCGGGCGTCGACCGTGTCTGGCCGAACGTCCGCTACCACGCGCTACGCACCCTCGGCGGACCTGAGCAGATCGGCGCCGACAAGCTGTGGGGGCCGAGCCTCGCGACCGCCGGCAATGGCATGAAGATCGGGATCATCGACGACGGACTGCAGGCGACGCACCCGTACTTCAACCCAGCCGGCTACGCCTACCCGCCGGGCTTCCCAAAGGGTCAGACGCGGTACACGACCCCGAAGGTGATCGTCCAGCGAACGTTCGCGCCCGCCTCACCGTCGTACGCGAACGCGAACCTTCCGTTCGACCCGAAGCAGTCGTTCCACGCCACTCACGTCGCGGGGATCGCCGCCGGCGATCACAACACGAACGCAGGAGGAACGACGATCTCCGGTGTCGCGCCCAACGCGTACCTCGGCAACTACAAGGCGCTGACGATCCCGACACCCGACTTCGGCCTCGACGGCAACAGCGCCGAGATCGCGGCTGCGATCGACGCGGCGGTCTCCGACGGAATGGACGTGATCAACCTCTCGCTCGGCGAGCCCGAGATCGAGCCGACGCGCGACATCGTCGTCTCGGCGATCAATCGTGCCGCGGCGGCCGGTGTCGTGCCCGTGATCGCCGCCGGCAACGACTTCGGCGAGTTCGGAGCGGGCTCCGTCTCGTCGCCGGGCAACGCATCCGGCGCGATCACCGTTGCGGCCGTCAGCTCGAACGGCGTCGTGGCCGACTTCTCGTCAGCCGGCCCCACTCCCGTCTCACTCGCGATGAAGCCCGACGTCGCCGCGCCCGGCGTCCAGGTTCTCTCGTCGTTGCCCGGCTCGTTCGGTCTCCTCAGCGGCACGAGCATGGCGTCGCCGCACATTGCAGGCGCGGCCGCGCTGCTGGCCGAGCGTCACCCGACGTGGACGGTGGCGCAGTTGAAGGCTGCACTGACCGAGACCGGCGACCCCGTCCGCTCGCCGACCGGCAGCGAGGTGCTCTCGACCCGTGAGGGTGGCGGCCTTGCGAACCTCGTGCGCGCGGACAACCCGCTCATCTTCGCCCAGCCGACCGGCCTCTCGTTCGGACGGCTTGCCGCGCGCGCTTCCGCCACGCAGGCAGTCGCGCTCACGGACGCAGGCGGCGGTGCAGGCGAGTGGGCCGCCTCCGTCGTGCCGCAATCCGGCAGCGGCTCTGTGGCCGTCCCGGCAACCGTCACCGTTCCGGGCTCGCTCTCGGTGACCGCCACCGCCGGTGCCGTGCCGAGCGATGTCACCGGCTTCATCGTGCTGACCCGCGGCACTGACGTGCGCCGCATTCCGTTCTTCTACTACGTCTCGGCCCCGAAGCTCGCGGCCGAGGCGCGCACGTTGCTGCGGCGGCCCGGCAGGTATCACGGGACGACGAACGGCGCGCCTGCGCGCGTCAGCGTCTACCGCTATCCGACGGGCGGCGACGTCACGTATCCCGGACCGGAACGCGCCTACCGCGTCACGATCACCGGCCGCCCCGCGAACTTCGGCGTCGTCGTCACGGCGGGCCGCGCCGTCCCCCACGTCACGTTCGACGGCCTCGAGGATCACCTCGTCGGCTACACGGGTCTACCGATCGACCTCAACCCGTACCGGCCGACCTACGGCGTGCGCGTCCTGACCGCCGGCGCCGTCCTGCCGGCCGCGGGTGCCTACGACCTCGTCTTCGACACGCGTTCGAGCAATGACCGGGGGCCGTTCAGCTTCCGCTACTGGGTGAACGACGTGACGCCGCCGCGCCTCAGCGCGACGCCCGCCAGGGGAGCGATCCTCGTGCGTGCGACCGATTCCGGCTCGGGCGTCGACCCGTCGTCGATCGTCGCGCTGCTCGACAAGAAGCTCGTGAAGACGACGTTCGCGCCCGGGACGATCCGCATCCCGGCAACGAAGGGCCGCCACGCGCTCGTGCTGCAGGTCGGCGACTTCCAGGAGACGAAGAACATGGAAGACGTCGCGAAGATCCTGCCCAACACCGCCACGCTGCGCGTGTCGGTCCGCGTCCGCTAGAGGCTTGATGTGGAACTGCGTGCCCGTGGGGATGGCTCAGACCCAAGCAGGTCGTTCGGGTCGGGCGTAGGGCATAGCGGGGTCTACGTTCAAGCCCGACCCGGGCGAGATGGGCCGCGTCTGAGCCACCAGCCACGGGTACGCGTGCGTTTCACATCAAGCCTCTAGTTCTTCCGGTCGCGCTCGTCGATCGTCGGCAGCGCCGCGAGATCGCGCTCGACCGAGCGGGCGAAATCGTCATCCGGCTCATCCCGCACGACGCGCAGGTGTGACCTCCGCCGCATGCTCTTGCCGCTCCGACGCGGCATGGTCTTGCCGGCGAAACCGCCGCGCTCGGCCAGACGAGGCCATTCCGTGGCCACGACGAGGGCGATCGCGGCCAGGAGCAGCACGAGGGCGATCAGGCTCATGCCCAGAGGATAGGTGCCTGGCACCAGTCGGTGCCAGGCACCCGAGGTTCGAACGACCTACCAGTTGCCCCCGAACGAGGGCGGCAACGGCACTCCTGCAGGCCTCAGCACGTACACGATCCCGCCTGATGCGGGCAGCCAGGTACGCTCGAACTCGGCCCGGTCGTACACCCGCTGCACCGTCGCATCGCTCGTGGCCGCCGGGTCGTTGACCACGACGTCCCCCGATGCCGTGAAGCCGACGATGACGAGCAGGTGGCCATTGGTGCCCTTGTCGAGGAGGAACCCGGTCAGCTTGTTCGGGTTCGCAGCCACCGAGGCGACGAGCGGGATCCCCGCCTTGATGAACTGCTCGGCCTCGTTCAGGCCGCGCAGCTGGGTCACGAACGCGTTCAGGCCGCGTCCGCCCGCGTACGCCGTGTTGAACGGCCAGTTGCCTGCTCCGTCGTAGTGGACGTCGAAGACCTGGCGGGCGGTGTTGTCCACCCACGGATCCGCATACGAGGGATCGACCCACGACCACTCGGAGGCGGGCGGCAGCGCGCCCCAGTAACCGAGCACCATCGACGTCGAGGTCGGGCTACACCACGCCTCGCCCCCGCCGTCGTACTCGGGGTACTGCCCGGCGTGGATCTCCTGCGAGTACTGCGGCACCGTCAGCGTGATCCCCTCTGCCCCACCGAGCGGCGTCGGGATCGACGGCTTCTGGTTCGGTGCATCCGACGCGACTGCACCGACGAGGCGCAACCGCGGCTTCGCTGTGGTGGACGGTGTCCGGTACAGCGTCACCCGCAGCTGGTACGACGTGAGTGGGTGGTCCTTCGAGAAGAAGGTGTCGATCGAGACGGTTCCGTTCGCATCGCCCTGCCCGCCGACCGACGTGCGAAGGATCGTGTCCTCGCCGTAGGCCCAGCGGCCGAGCACGTACCACTTCGTCGTCGCCGCCTTGCTGATCACGCCGCGCATCTCGACCTGCAGCCATGTGCCGGGCGGCGTGTCGGCGTTCCACGACGAGACGAGCTCGGTGAACGAGAGGCCGGGACTGAACGCCTGCGACGTCCAGGTACCCGCGACCGCGGCGATGTCGCCGGAGCGCGGGTCGGAGTAGGTGACGGTGGTCGTCCCGGTCGAAGCGAGCGTGATGCCGCCCGCGGCCGCCGCGGTGGTGCCGGCGTAGGTTCCTGCGTTGAAGTCGCTCGCCGTGGCCCAGGCGTGGTACGACACGGGCACCGGCTGCGCTGCATGCGCGACTCCCGGCACCAGCAACGCAACCCCGAGCGCGGTGAGCGCAAGCGCTGATCTGGTCATCAGGCGACCCTGCCAAACTGGAGGCTCGTGAGCAAGCGAGCACTGATCATCATCGCGCTCTCTGGAGCCGTCGCCGGTTGCGGCGGCTCGAACGATGCGAGCACGACGCTGCCAACCACGACCTCACCGCCGACCACGACGGCACCTGCGCCCGCGCCGATCACCGTCACTGTCTTCCGGGTGCGCGACGGCCACCTGGTCGCCGACGCCGCGCGCGTGCGGGGAACGCGCGCGGTCGCCGCCGCATCGCTCACGGCACTTGGGCTCGCAGCCCCCATTTCGATCAGCAACGGCACGGCCACGGTCGAGCGCGACGACGCGACACGCGAGCAGGTGGCGGAGATGGTCTACACGCTGACCCAGTACCCGACCATCCAGCGCGTCGATGTCGCGGGCAAGACCGGTCTGACCCGCGCGGACGTCGCCGAGTTCGTCCCGCCGATCCTCGTCGAGCGCCCGGCAGCGGGGACGACAACAGGCAAGGCGATCGCGGTCTCGGGTAGCGCGAGTGTCTACGAGGCGACGGTCGTGCTCGAGCTCCGCCAGGGCGGCAAGGTCGTGCAGAAGAAGGTCGTCACGGCAGCCGAGGGCGCACCTGGGCGAGGGCCGTTTTCGGGCACGCTCGTCGCACCCGCCTCGGGGCACTACGTCGTCGCCGCCTACTCCCAGTCCGCGATGGACGGCTCGCGACAGCACGAGCAGGACGTCCCGGTGACGGTCACGCCTTGAGCTGCTGCGCGAGCACCCAGAGCCCGGCGACGGTGTAGAGCACCATCAGCCCGACGAGCGGCGCTCCCGCCCGGAGGGCGCGCGACGGTGTCGTCCGCTGCAGCGCCTGCCGATGCGCGGCGAACACCGCGGAGGCGTGACCACCGACGATCAGCACGATCTCGATCCACCAGACGAGCGCTGCCGGTGCGATCCCCTTCCAGAGGGCGTACTCGCCGAGGCCCCCGGGGTTCCAGCTGTGGCCGAACGGGTCGACGATCACGCCGAGCGTCGCCTGCCCCGCGATCAGCAGATACGCGAAGTAGTGCGCCGCAAAGTAGACCGCGGCGATCGGAATCAGGGTCGGCGCGTACGCAGCAGCCTCCCGGCGGGTGATCAAGAGGTACGCGCCGACGAAGACGACGACGACCGCGAGCATCGAAAGGGTCTGGAGAACGCCGGTGTGAACGGCGAGATACGACCAGCGATCGTAGAACCACTGCTGGAAGCTGCCGAAGCGATCCGTCTGCGACCAGCCGTCGAAAACGACCGTCGCGAGCGCCGCAAGCACGAACGCACCTCCGCCCGCCGGTAACGCAGGATCGGTCCGGAGGCCCGCGCCGTACAGCCGCAGGCGTGCCGTCCGCTCGCCGACGGGCGCCGCCGCCCACTCTTCGGGCACGAACGGCCGTAGCTCGAGCGGCGAGAAGCGCGAAAGCGTGCGCGCGAGCACCGAGAAGAGCTCGACGTTGCCGAGCCAGGCCTCGGCGCCGAAGAGCGCGCAGCCGATCAGTGTCGCGGCGATATGGGCGAGCATCAGCAAGGCGAGCGTTCGCGGCTCCTTCGCCGGCCCCCAGATCAGCTCGAGCCACGACCAGACGAGCAACAGCGCGACGGCCGGCCATTGACCGAGCCGAGCCGGGTAGGCGAGCGGCTCCACCGAGCGGCGCGCGAGCACGCCGTCGAGCGCGCGGGCCGCGACGTTCAAGGGCGAGACACGCTCCCAGACGTCGCCGACGAGCCAGGAGACGATGCCGAGCCCAATCCAGAAATCGACCCAGGTGAGCACGGTCATCGGGTTCTCGAAGAACTCCTTCGACTCGTCGGTCGTCGAGAAGAGCCCGCCGGCGAATGCAACGATCAGCAGCAGCGTCAGAACGACGATGAGCGGCCGTCCCAGCCAGCGCACCGACGGGTAGACGTCCGCGCCGCGCCGTTCCTCAGGCGTGCTGTCCTTGACCGCGAAAGCCGCGGCCGGCGCCGAGAGGAGAACGGCCGCGCCACCGGCCAGCACGTAGAGCCAGATCGGCAGTGGGAACTTGTACGAGATCGGCGCTGCGTGGGCGAGCAGGGCGGTCACTGACGCGGAGGCTAGACGACCGGCTCGGGCGGGCAGCTTGCGGGAGCAGGCCTCCACCGCGATCCTGTTCCCATGCCAGAACGGCCAACAGGCACCGTCACGTTCCTCTTCACGGACGTCGAAGGCTCGACGTCGTTGCTGGACGAGGTCGGACCGGCGACGTACGCATCCGAGCTCGCGCTACACCGGGCGACGCTCCGCAATGCGTGGAAGACGAACGACGGCGTCGAGATCGACACCCAGGGCGACTCGTTCTTCGTCGCCTTCGCACGCGCGGCAGACGCAGTCGCAGCCGCCCGATCGGCGCAGGCCGCGCTCGCGACGCATGCCCTCCGCGCTCGAATAGGCATCCACACCGGCGAGCCGCTGCTGACGAAGACCGGTTACGTCGGCATGGACGTGCATCGCGCGGCGCGAATCGCGGCCGCGGGTCACGGCGGTCAGGTGCTGCTCTCGCAGGCGACCCGCGACCTGCTCGCAGGAGACGACGACGTCGTCGATCTCGGCGAGCATCGGCTCAAGGACCTGACGCGGCCGGAGCGGATCTACCAGCTCGGCGAGGACGGGTTCCCGCCGTTGCGCAGCCTGAACAGATCGACGTTGCCGGAAGCCGCGCACCCGCTCGTCGGGCGTGCGACCGAGCAGCGCGACGTCGCGGATCTGCTGCGCCGGGGGCGGCTCGTCACGATCACCGGCCCCGGCGGCACCGGCAAGACCCGCCTCGCCCTGCAACTGGCCGCCGAGCTCTCGGAGGAGTTCCCCGACGGCGCCCACTTCATCTCCCTGGCCGCGCTGACCGACCCGGAAGCAGTCCTTCCCGCGACGTTGCAGGCGCTCGGCCTCTCCGAATCCGACAGCGCCGAGCACCATCGAGCGCTGCTCGTGCTCGACAACTTCGAGCACGTCCGCGAGGCGGCGACCGCGGTCGCGTACTTCCTGCGCCGCTCACCGGGACCGACGCTGCTCGTCACGAGTCGCATCCCGCTGCACGTCTCGATGGAGGCGGAGTACCCTCTCGACCCTCTGCCGCAGGCGGCGGCTGTGGAGCTGTTTCTCGACCGTGCTCAGGCCGTTCACGCGAACGCAGGGCCGTCCATTGAGGTCGAGGAGATCTGCCGGCGGCTCGACGGGCTGCCGCTGGCGCTCGAACTGGCGGCGGCTCGACTGAAGCTGCTCGACCCCGCAACGCTGCTCGCGCGGCTCGACTCGCGGCTCTCGTTGCTGACGCGCGGTCCGAGCGACATGCCGGAGCGCCAGCAGACGCTCGAGGCGACGATCGCGTGGAGCTACGACCTGCTCCTCCCGGAAGCACAGGCGGTCTTCCTCCGGCTCTCGATCTTCGCCGGCACCTTCGACGTCGAGGCAGCCGAGGCCGTCGTTGAAGCCGACCTCGAGGAGCTCGCGACGCTCGTCGACGCGAGCCTGCTCAAGTCGCGTGGCGACAGCCGCTTCTTGATGCTGGAGACGATCCGCGAGTTCGCCCGCGCGCGCCTGCCGTCAGCCGACGCGACGAGGCTGCCCGGCCGTCACGCGCAGCGGTACCTCGCCCTGGCCGAGGCCGCGGCGCCCCACCTGACCGGACACGAGGCCGGCACATGGCTCGCCCGGCTCGACGCCGACGTCGCGAATCTCCGCACCGCCTTCGACTGGCTCGCACTGGAGGAGCCTGAGCTCCTGCCGCGCTTCGCCCGGTCGCTCTGGCGCTTCTGGCTCGTGCGGGGGCTCTACGACGAGGGCCAGACGGCGATCGAGCGTGCGCTGCACCTCGACCCGGCGCCGGCCGAGCGCGCGGAGCTCGTCTACCAGCTCGGCGCGATCGTGATCTCACGCGGCGACACCGCTCGCGCGAGCACGCTCTTCCAGGAATCGCTCGACCGCTTCCGTGAGCTCGGCGTGCAGCGCGGCGAGGCCCGTAGCCTGAGCGCGCTCGGGCATGTCGCGGCCGATGCCGGTGAGTGGAGCGTGGCGATCGACCGCTACGCGGCGGCGAGCACGCTCGTCCGTGAGATCGACGACCGGTTCGGGCTCGCCGGAGTGCTCGGCGACCTCGCAACCGTCCACCTCCGGTCGGGCTCGCCCGAGCAGGCGCTCCCACTCGCGATCGAGAGCCGCGCGATCCAGCGCGAGGTCGGCAACCGCGAAGGGTGAGGCGCTGGCCCTCGCGATTCAGGGGTATGCCGAGCTCGGCCTCGGCAATCTCGACCGCGCTCGCGAGGCGTTGACCGAGAGCACCGCGGTCGCACACCGGCTCGGTTACCTGCACGGACTGGTCTTCAGCCTGAACGGGCTGGCCGCCCTGGCCTTCCGCTCGGGAGACGCCGAACGGGCGCGACATCTCTTCGAGGCGGCGCAGGCACTGCGTGAATCGATCGGGATCGAGCACGACCCCGACGACGCGCTGGTCGCCGGGGATCGCGAGGCGGCCGGTCACACGGCGAACGGCGCCTCCGGCGACTTCGACCTCGAGCGTGTGGTCGAAGTCGCCCTTGCCGGTTAGTCGCAGTCGAGCTCTTCCTCCAGCCAGAGGCGGATCACCTGGTGGCCGTTGAGCTTCGCGATCATCCCGTCGATGTCGCCGTCCTTGACGAGCACGTAGGCGTGGTTCGGTGTGTCCTTGTCGTCGAACCAGAGATTGTCGAGCACGCCTCCCTCCTCCGTGACGACGCGCTCGACGTCTTCGCGCCGGCGGCGGCCCGGGTTCGGCGTGGTGGCGTTGATCTTGATGAAGTTGTGCGGCACTTCGCATCCTCCTTGTGTTGCCCGCTCGGATCATCGGTCGCCCGACGGCGGGTCGCAAGCTGATGATGGCCCGCGGAAAGGGGACAAGGGGGTCGAATATCCCCTCCCCGCGGGGACGCTTCGGCGTCACGGAGAGCACATGCAAGAGCTCGGCGCGAGGTCTAGGCGCTCAGCTGACCGTACCGCGTTGGCGCCCGCAGGAAAAGCCCCCGCGCTAACGACGCCGGTGAGCGCGTGGGTCGAGCTCCTCTGCAACACGCCGCCCCGTGCCGCGCTTTTCGACGACCAGGTAGCGATCGCAGGTCTCGACGATCGCGTCGACTTCCGGGATCTCATGCCCACGTAACACGATGAAACGGTTCGGTCCCGAGCGCACGTGCTCGTACTCCTCGAGCGTGACCGAGACCGCCTCGTCACAGTTCTCGTTCATGCACTCGCAGATGAAGAGCGAGAACGACGCGTTGCCGGCGAGGTCCTCGATCCGCTCGTTCACCTCCCGGAACAGGCTCTCGTTGCGAGCGGCCCGCTCGCGCCGCTGATCGAGCTCCGCGTCTTCCGCCATCGCGAGCTTCCTTCCATCGACCTGGATCGAGTGGCCGGGGAAGAGACCGCGGGCACCGCAGAGAGCGGTTCCCGGGCTGGAGAGGCGCTCGAGGAGACCGCCTCGGCCGCCTTGAATCTATCAGTCTGCGCCGGTCGCGCTGGACCTCGTATGGCCGTGTCCCGGGGACAGTCCCTGGGACACGGCCGTCGCGCTAGCTACAGAGCAGGTTGACGCATTGCGGATCGAGCGCGTTGCCGAGGGCGCGATTCCCTCCACCGTCCGACATGCCGGGCGTCAGCGCGTTGAGCCCGTGCCCACCGTTGAATTTCGCCCGGTTGCCGGCGATCAGCCACGACGACACGAACTCGGGGCGGTCGTCGGCCCTCAGGCCGTCGAGGCCGTTCCGGTTGAGCCTGTTGTCGAGGATCGTCGCTACCGATTCCGACACGACGAGCCCGTTGCCGCCGTTCCGCGACGAGTGGTTCCGCTCGAAACGCGCCCCATCGGTCTGATCGGTCGCCACGATGCCGTCGCCCTGATTCTCCCGGACGCGGTTATCGAGGATCTGAACGAGCCTGATCGCCGGAGCGAGCCTGATGCCGGTTCCGTTGCCCTCGACGACATTGCGCTGCACGATGTCACTGACGCCGTGGAACCCGTCGAGGTAGATCCCGTAGCTCTGGTTGTTCTTGACGACCAGGTCCTCGACCCTCGCACCGTTCGAGTCGACGTAGACACCAGTGTCAAAGCCGGTGACCACGCCGTTGGTGACAACCGTGCCGGATCCGAGAACAGTGACCCCCCTGCCGACTCCACTGCCCCTGATCCTCTGACCGTGCAGGTCGAGGAGCGCGCCATTCGTGACGGTCAAGCCGTCTCCGCTGCACGTCAGGTTCCGGACGAGCGCGGTATCGGTCGTGATCACGTCGCCGCAGGCGACGCTCAGCGACCCGTGCGAACGCGCGGCTGCGGGCATCACCGCCGCCGCAACGAGCGCGAGCAGTGCGACCGAGCCCGCGAGCAACGTCTTGCGTCTCATGTCCCCTCCAAGTGTCATTGGCTCGTTCGACCATGACACGGGCCGTCGATTGGGACAACTAGACGATCAGGGTGGCTTCACGAGAGTCAGGCGACCGAAGGCCGTACCAGCCTGCCAGCTCCCCGGGTTGGACTCGAACCAACAACCCTTCGGTTAACAGCCGAATGCTCTGCCAATTGAGCTACCGGGGATCGCGGCGGGCAGTGTAGCGAGCGGTGTCGGCCATGATCGGCGGAGGGCCGGATTCTCCGGCCCTCCTTCGATCCGTTGTGCCGAGCGGCGCTCAGCCGCCGAAGTCCTCTGCACGGCAGTGCCGAAAACTTGATCCCGTGAGACTGCCTGCGTGCAGCGGCCGGAGACCGGAGCCAGCGTGCTTCCCAGGCGAGACCGTGGCGCAGGAGACTGAACGCGCCCCAATGAAGGTCGCTTAGAACACAAGTTCCTATGCTTCGTAACTAGTGGTTGACCGAGAGGTCAGGTGCTCGGGCGCTGAGCGCTCAGGCGCTCGAGAGCGCCGCCACCTTCTCGAGCAGGCGCTGCAGCGCCTCCTGCAGCTCGCGCACCCGGCCCGGGTCGGAGTGCTGCAGCTCGCGCCGCAACTCCCGCTCCCGCAGGCGCAGCAGGAGCTCGGTGCCGGTGCTCTCGTCGATCCCCTCACGCTCCGCACGGGCGTCGAGCTCTGCGAGCAACCCGAGACCGTCGGCATCCAGCTCGGCGCCGTCGACGATGTACGCGCGGAGGTCGCGATGCAGCGGGTCGTAGAAGTGCTCGGGTGTCAGCTCGGCCAGGACCGCACGAAGCTGCGCATGTGCGAGCACACCCGCGATCGCATCGCGTTCGAGTCTCGCGCTGGCATCGATCACCCGCTGCGACGGAGCCGCTGCCGCGCGACCCGACGAAGCGCCTGCGCGGAGTTGCACCGTCATGCCGAGCTTGTCGTTCGCATACCGCCACGCGTCCTGGCGCTCGGGCGAGTCCCCGGCCTCGTCGAGGAGGGTGCGTACGACGCGAAACGCCGCCTCGCGATCGTCGGCGCGCTCGATCTCGATCCGCACGCGGTAGAGCAGGTACGGATCCGCCGCCGCGAGCCGCTGCTCGAACCCGGTCGGATCGTCGGCCGGGTCGACACCCGGGGGCAGCGCCACCACCTTGACGTCGAAGCCCTGCTTCGCCGCGAGCTCCATCCCGCGCAGTGTTGCGGTCTCCCCCGCGGCGTCGCCGTCGAACGCGAGCCAGAGCCGCTTGCTCAGCCGTCCCAGCTCCTTCAGCTGTGCCTCGGTCAGCGCCGTGCCCATGCTCGCGACCACCGGCTCGAGCCCCGCCTGGTGCAGGGCGATCACGTCGGTGTTGCCCTCGACGATGCACGCGCGATCCTCCCGCGCGATCGCGGCCCGCGCCTTGTCGAGCCCGTAGACCACCGCCCCCTTGCGAAAGAGCTCCGATTCGGGGGTGTTGACGTACTTCGCCTTCAGCGGGTCGTCGTCGTAGAGACGACGAGCCTGAAAGCCGAGTACCCGCCCGCGCGCGTCGGCGAGCGGGAAGAGGAGCCGGCGCGAGAAGTAGTCGTCGCCACGCTGACGCGTCAGTCCCGCGGCGCGCAGCTCCTCGCGTGTGAAGCCCTTCGCCAGCGCCTTGCGTGCAAGCGTGTCCCCGCCGAGCGCGAGCCCAAGCCGAAACGCGCGGCACGCGTCCTCGGCGAGGCCGCGGCCCTTGAGGTAGTCGCGCGCCATCCCGCCGGCCTCCGAGTCCCAGAGTGTGCGCTCGTAGAAGGTCGCTGCCTGGTCGAGCAGCGCGAAGAGCCGTTCGCGGCGCTTGCGCGCGGCGTCTTGTGCAGGCGAGCTCTCCTCATATTCGAGCGGCACGCGGAACCGCTCGCCCAGCCACTCGATCGCGCCGGCGAAATCGAGGCCCTCCGTCTCGCGGACGAACGTGATCAGGTCGCCCTTCGCGCCGCAGCCGAAGCAGTAGTAGAGCTTGTCGACGCCGTTGACGGAGAAGGACGGGGTGCGCTCCTCATGGAACGGGCAGCGGCCCATGAAGCGCCCTCCCCCACCCTTCCGGAGCTGCGTCCGGGCAGAGACGACGTCGACGAAATCCGCCGCCGCCTTCACTGCCTCGACCGAGGTGTCCTTGATCCGCGCCATCAGGCCGACAGTCTTTCAGCGTATGACAGCGCGAAACGGTCGGTCATTCCCGCGATGAACTCGACGACGTCGTCGCTGGCCTGTCCAAGGCCTGTCAGATGACGGTAGATGCGCGCGATCGTCTCGTCCGCGCGCTCGTGCTCGACCTTCGCCTCGGGGCCGAGGTAGACGTGCTCGAACATGAACCCCCGCAGCGAGAGCATCGCCGCACCGACCTCGTCTCCCTGGACGATGTCGCCCGCGGCGTCCGAGCTCTCGACCAGGTCATGGACGAGCCGGTCGATGCGCTTTGCGCCGGTCGGGCCGAGCACGTCGATCTCGGCGTGCGGGAGGTCAGCCTCTTCGAGGATCCCGTAGCGGATCGCGTCGTCGATGTCGTGATTGATGTACGCGACCCGGTCGACGATGCGCACGATCTTGCCCTCGAGCGTCGCAGGCTCTCGCTCGCCCGTGTGAGTGAGGATCCCGTCCACGACCTCGTGTGTCAGGTTGAGCCGTTGGCCGATGCGCGCTGACTGCTCGTTGTGACGAAAGCCATCGGGCAGCAGCGCGTCGAGCGCCGCCTCGCCGGCGTGCCCGAACGGCGGGTGCCCCATGTCGTGGCCGAGACCGATCGCCTCGGTCAGGTCCTCGTTCAGCCGCAACGCACGAGCGACGACGCGGGCGATCCCGGTCGTCTCGAGCGTGTGCGTCATGCGGGTGCGGTAGTGGTCGCCGGCGGGGTCGATGAAGACCTGCGTCTTGCCCTTCAGCCGGCGAAACGGCTTCGAATGGAGGATGCGATCGCGGTCGCGCTGGAAGGGCGTCCGGACGAGGCAGTCGGACTCATCTCGCTGACGCCCGCGCGACTCGTACGAGCGCACGGCGAGCGGTGAGAGCGAGCGCTCTTCCAGCTCGCGAATCCGCGCAGCGAAGCCGTCGGCGACTCTCCCAGCGAGCTCGGGCATCAGCGCCAGCGTAGCCGCCGCTGCGGCGGTCTCCAGGGCCGGAGACCGCCGCATCGGCGGGGCTACGGACAGTGCGCGATCAGGTACTGCGCGTCGGCGATCAGGATCGACGCGACCGCGTTCTCGATCGCCTTCCCGGCCTGTGCCTGCACCTCGTTGACGAAGGCCCCGTACTGGTTGGCCGCGGTCGCACAGTCACCGGCCGCGCGACTGCTCTGAGCTGCCGCGAGCTTCGCGAGCAGCGACTGCGCAATCCCCTGCTTGGCGATGTCGCCGTCGGTGCGGAAGAGACCCACCTCGTCGCGGATCGAATCCGCGGTGACGACCACCTGGAACGACACAGAGACATCGGAGGTGTTGCCGACCGCATCAGCGGTGTGTACCGCGAACACGTGGCTGCCGGACGGAACCTCGGTCAGGAGGTTGATCGCCTGACCGCTCGCAAGCCCGTGCCCGCCGATGCTGCCGGCGCCGTCGAGCGTCGGGCCGATCGTCGCCACGCCAGAACCGCCGTCGCTGACCGTGTACCCGAGGGTGAGGGTCGAGTTGTGCAGGTACGAGGTCGCGGTCGGCGAGGAGATGGCGATCACCGGCGCCTTCTTGTCGACCTTGATCCCACCGACGGGTCCAGCGGTGCTGCAGTTTCCGACGACGTCGCAGACCGTGCGCGAGCCGGTCGAGGCAGCGCCGGTCTCGGTACCGGCGGGCACCGATGTCGTGAGGCTGAACGACGCGTCGGCCGGTGCCGCGAACCCCGATCCACCTTCGGTCGAGGTGCAGGGCAACACGACGTCAGCCGCATGCCACGCCGAGTCCGCCGTCGCGCACGAGACCGCCGGTGCCTTGCGATCGACCTTCAGACCGGTGTACGGCCCGACGGTGACGCAGTTGTTGCGCTTGTCGCAGACAGTGCGCGACGACGTCGACGCGGCGCTCGTCTCGGTGCCCGCCGCAACGCTCGTCGCGAGCGTGAACGACGCGTCGCCGGCCGTCATCAGGTCGGACGGATAGTCGTTCGCCGTGCACGAGACAACGATGTCGGCCGCGCTCCAGCCCGCCGTCGGCGTGCTGCAGGTGACCTCGGGCGGCGTCACGTCCTCGGACCGCTCCCACATCCGGACGTAGGCCTCGGCCGAGTGGAAGAGCGGGTTCAGATCCTGGTTCGACAGCCCGATCTGATGGAGGTCGGCGATGAAGTCCGGATAGAGGCCGATGTTCGCGAGCCCGTCGTTGTTGTAGTCGAAGGTGCGCGAGCCGATGTGGAGCTGTCCGAACGGCGCACCGCCTCCGAACGGCGTCAACGGATACGAGATGCCGGGCGCGGGGTTGTACGGGTCGCTCCTGTCGCCGTCGCACGCGTCAGGCCCGAAGCGCGGCGCGGGCTCGCCGGCCAACCCGTTGAAGTCACTACCGATCCCGACGGCGCCGCCGTTCATGTGGTCGGTCGCGTACAGATAGACCTGCGCCCACGACTCGTCGGAGTTGCCGCAGTCGAACGGCACGGGAGCAGTGGAGCCGCGCATGGTGGTCTTGATGTCGTTTCGGTCGCCCTGGTGAAGGATGATCGAGATCAGGCCGCCGTCGTCGCGGATGCGCTCGAGGTCGGCGAGCGTCTTGTTGCCCTCGTGCCGCGCGGCCGTGTCGTTGCCGGTCGGGACGATGCCCGTGTGGCCGGAGGAGATGCCGGGGTAGTGGCGTGACTCGGCGATCGTCATCGCCGCGTCGAAGGTCGGGATGTCCATGTGGTCGACGTCCATGATCATGTGGCGGTCGATCAGGCCGTTGACGAGCGTCGTGCCTGCCTCCGTCAGCCCGCGCGCGTTGCAGTCAGGACCGGCCGGCGCGCGCGGCGGGATCGCGCCGCCGGCCACGCCGGTGAGCGCACCCACGAGCCCGTTGAACCAGTCGCCGATGATCGGGATGCCGTGGATGTCGTTCAGCGTGTCGATCGTCCCGAGATGGAAGTCGCGGCCGCCGGGACACGAATCGGCGTAGTCCCACCAGTCGCCGGTGACGATCTTGTTGTTGAACGCGAACATGTCGTTGTAGAGCGCCGTGCCGCCGAAGCCGTTGTCGGTCAGATGGACGGGGAAGACGTGCCGCACGCCGAGGGCGCGATAGTGGTCGAGCCGCTCGTTGATGTAGTCCGGCGTGCAGGTCGAGTGCTTGTTGCAGCCGAAGAGCGAGTCGACCTCGATGCCGAGCACGACGGCGAGCTTGCCGGCGGCGATCGCCTGGCGCGCTTGCTGAGGCGTGGTGACGATGCGATACCAGCCCTGGCCGGGGCCGCCGTTCTGCGCGTCGACGAACGCCTCGAGATCGTGGGCCGCCTGCAGCTGACGGTCGACGGCAGGCATGTCGGCGCAGCCGTAGGCGAGGATGTGGTTGCCCGCCTTGCAGAGCACTTCGTTGTTGACGGCGAGCATCACCATCAGCCGCAATCCGCCCTTGTAGGCGCGTTGGAGCCAGTCGTAGTAGACAGCCTGGCTCGTGACGTTGTCGTAGCGGGGCCAGCCGTCGAACTCGGGATAGCCGCCGACGTTGTGGCCGAGCGAGCCGGTCGAGAACGCGTTGACGATGTCGCCGAGGCCGCCCGCGCCGTGCACGGCGAAGCCGTCGCACGTATGCAGGATGTCCACTCCCGTGCCCGGCGCACAGTCGGCGCCGAGCACCTCCGAATGCCGGACGCACTTGCTCGGGAAGAGCAGGTTCGGGCAGGACGTCATGCCGACCGGGTTGTTGTCCTTGTCGACGACGTCGCCGAAGTGACCGGGCGTCCAGTCGTCCCAGGGCAACGCCGTCTCGATCGAGCCGTCCGGGGTGAAGGACTGCCCCCAGACCACGAGCCCGCCGAAGCCGAGGTTCGCGAACTGGTGCACGTGCACGTCCGCAAATCCGGTGATGGGTGTGGGCGGCGCAGCGGCGTGAGCCGACGGCAGGGCACACACGAGGGTGACGGTCAGCGTCGCCGCGAGTGCAGCGAGACGTGCAATACGGCCGGTCATGGCGACTCTCCCCGGAATAGACGGCCTGCGGGTTCTAACGGGTCTGCCGGACCGAATTCCAGCCCTCGATCCAGGGATTTCGGCCCTAGAGGATGATCGGGACGGTGCCGCCGTCCGCCGACCAGGCGGCGCCGGTCACGTACGAGGCGCGCTCCGAGCAGAGGAAGACGATCACGGCTGCGATCTCGTCCGGCTCGGCGAGCCGCCCGAGCGGACGGCCGGCGCCGACCTTGGCGAGCACTGCGTCACGCTCGCCCTGCTGCTCGGCGAGCCCGCCTGCACCGAGCCACGCCTCCGTGGCGGTCGGCCCGGGCGTGACCGCGTTGCAGCGGATGCCGTCTGCCGCGTGCACGTCGGCGACGAGCCGCGAGAAGGAGAGCAGCGCCGCCTTCATCACCGAGTAGTCGGGCATGCCGGCCGACGGACGTTTCCCCGCCGTCGACGAGACGTTGACGATCGTGCCGGCCCGGCGCTCGCGCATGCCCGGGCAGCGCCGCACGGGTCGCGCGGATCGCGCTCATCAGATTGAGCTCGAAGGAGGCTTGCCAGTCGGCGTCGGTCAACTCGCCGAGCGCACGGATCTCGGTACCGCCGACGTTGTTGACGAGACAGTCGACACGGCCGAGCTGCGCCTCCGCAGCCGCCACGACGCGCTCCGGCTCGCCGGGACGCGCGAGGTCGGCGACGACGTGCACGTCGCCCGGCCCTTCGCCACGCCGGCCCGTGCTGACGACGACCGCGCCCTCGGCCTGCAGCTGCTGCGCGACGACGAGCCCGATCCCTCCGGTCGAGCCGGTGACGAGACAGACCTTGTCGCGCAAGCCGAGTTCCATGGCGCCGCTACGTTAGCTGCGTGACGACGCTCCTCCTCGTACGGCACGGCGAGACCGACTGGAACCGCGAGCGCCGCTGGCAGGGACACGCGGACCGCCCGCTGAACGAGCGCGGCCGCGAGCAGGCGCGCGTCCTCGGGGCCGAGCTGTCGGGCCGCCCGATCGACGCGATCTACTCGAGCGACCTGCTTCGTGCGCGGGAGACGGCGGAGATCGTCGCCGCCGAGCTCGGGCTCGAGGTGCGGGTCGACCCCGGGTTGCGCGAGGTCGACGTCGGCAGCTGGTCCGGGCTCGCCCACGGCGAGGTC
This sequence comes from uncultured Actinomycetes bacterium, assembly GCA_963779505.1. Classification (GTDB taxonomy): domain Bacteria; phylum Actinomycetota; class Thermoleophilia; order Gaiellales; family Gaiellaceae; genus PALSA-600. Next base: position 62,357 of record CAVZYK010000006.1, read on the forward strand.
GAGGCGAACGATCCCGACGGCTTCCGCCGCTGGCAGGAGGGCGGCAAGGGCTGGGAGCAGGGCGAGAGCTACGAAGCGATGGGCGAGCGGGTGGTCGCGGCGGTGCTCGAGCTCGCAGCCGCGCATCCAGACGAGACGCTCGTCGTCGTGAGCCACGGTGGCTCGATCCGGGCGTGCCGTGCTGCGGCCGCGGGCCTCGGTCACTTACGGCCAGTCGCGTGTTGCGGCGGAATCGGCTCGACCGAGAACTGCGCGGTCGTCGAGCTACGCGCGGACGAAGGCGGCCTGACACTGCCATAGCTTGTCTTCCGCGCCCATTTCGTGCGAGAGTCGCCTGTCGAAAGAAGGAGGCAGGCGTGTCAAGATTTGCGGCTCTGGTCGCGACCGCCGGGGCTCTCGCCCTGGCGATCGTCGGCGGTGCTCTCGCGGTTCCGCCCGAGCATCACACGGATTTCTCGGACTACAGCGGCGTCAGCTCCTGCGGGACGTTCAACGACGTCTACCGGGGGCATCTCGACGCGAACATCGTGTCGAAGTTCGACAAGGCCGGTAACCCCGTGCAGGACATCGTCCACATCACGGGTTGGGAGACGAACTACCGCTCCGACAAGCCATCCGTGTCGATCACGGCGCACCGGAGCTTCACCGTCATCTACACCTACGCGACGGACAGCGAGCGTGACGTCGGCAACGTCATCACGCAGACGGCGCCCGGCCAGGGCGTGCTGTTCCACGATGTCGGCTCGATCACCTTCTCCGGCGAGCGGCGTGACGATCCACGGGCCGCACGACGTGTTCGAGCAGGGTGACGCGGCGTTCTGCAACGCGCTGATCGCGGTCACTCCCTGATCCCCGGCTCGGGCGCGCGGCGAGCGGCTGCCGCGCGTCCCGGCCAGGCGGGCGGAAACGGCTAGATTCCGATCCGTGGAGGACTACACCAACAAGTACAAGGGCGAGCAGGTCGAGATCGCTCTCTTCGGCGGCGAGTACCAGGACGGGGTGCTGACCGCCTACTGCTACCTCGAGGACGTCGCCCACATCGAGCTGAACGGGCACATCCTGATCCCGCTGCAGAACGTCGCGTCACTCCACTGTTCGAGCCGTTGCGACGCGCCGGAGCCGGATTGGCCGCCGCGCGGACTCGCCGAGGACGACGGCGCGGACGAGCGCGACGACGCGGAGTAGGGCCGCGCCGTGAGCCGGCGACTTCTCGTCCTCCGGAACGTCCTCAAGGCCTGGCTCGTCGTCGTCGCGTTCGGTCTGCTCTTCGGCTTCGCCGGCTGGAAGCTCGGCGGGTTCCGGCTCGGTGTCCTCTTCAGCGCGTCGATCGTCCTGCTCGCCGCGGCGCTCTACTACTACGCCGAGCGGATCGTGATGGGCATGGTCGGCGCGCGTGAGCTCCTGCCCGGCGAGGCGCCCGCGCTCCACTCGACGCTCGAGGGGCTCGCGAGCCGGGCGGGTGTCGTCAAGCCGCGGCTCTACGTGCTCGGCGACAGCTATCCGCGCGCGCTCGCGGCGGGACGCGGCGCGGGCGGCGGCACCGGTCTCGCGCTCTCGGTCGGTCTCGTCGGCGTCGCGTCGCCGGCGGAGCTGCAGGGGATCTTCGCGCACGAGCTCGCACACCTCCGCCACCGCGACGTGCTCGTGCAGACGATCGCGGTCATCGTCGCGGCTGCGATCGTGGAGACGTCGCGTCTCGGCGGCGCGCTCCAGCGCTGGCTCCTGTTCGTGCTCGGTCCCGTCGCTGCGGCGTTCACGCACCTCCTGCTCTCGCCGAAGCGCGAGTTCCTCGCCGACCGCTTCGCCGCCGAGCTCTGCGACTCCCCGCACGGGCTCGCCGATGCGCTGCTGCGCCTCGAGCAGGCGATGCTGCTCGTCGGCTTCGAGGCGAGCCCCGCGACCGAGCCGGTCTACACGACGAACCCCTTCGCCGAGGAAGGTCTCGCCGCCGCGTTCGTCACGCACCCGCCGGTCGGCGAGCGCGTGCGCCGCCTGCGGGCGCTCGACCCGGACTGGCGCGAAAAGCTGCGCGCGGCCTAGCGGACGAGATTCACGAACGTGGTGCCGCTCAGCGGCGCAGCGAGAAGACGACCGAGTCACGCGGTCCGGAGGCTGTCTGTACGTATCCCGTCACCAGGCCCTCGCGCTTGAAGCCGGCCTTCTCCGCGACACGCTGCGAAGCGGTGTTCTCCGGGTGCGTCGTCAGCTCGAGCCGGTCGAAGCCCCCGTCGCCGAGCGCCCAGGCGGACAGGGTCTCGACCGCGCGCGTCGCGAGGCCGCGGTTGCGCGCCCACGGTGCGACCCAGTAGCCGACTGCGGTCCGTGCACCGACGTGGAGCGCAACCGTCCCAAGCAGGTCGGGCGTTCCGTCCGTGATCGCCCACACATAGATCGAGCCGTCAGCCCAGTTGGCGCGGACCGCCGCGAGGAAGCTGCGCGCATCGGCCTCCGTATACGGCGCCGGCATGTCCGGGATGAAGCGCGCCGTGTCGGCGTCGTCGCAGGCGCGCGCGATCGCCGGCACGTCGGCGTCGACGAGCGGCCGCAGAACGACGAAAGGCCCCTCGTCGGGGCCTTTCAAAGAAATGGGCGGCGTCCTACTCTCCCGGGGGATTGCTCCCCGAGTACCATCGGCGCTAACGGGCTTAACTTCTCTGTTCGGAATGGGAAGAGGTGTTTCCCCGTCGCTATGACCGCCCAATTGTCGAGGCGTGCGCTTTCGCCGTAGGCTCGCCGGAGGCGACTACAGCTCGAGAGCGGCACGAACCCTCAAAACTCCATAGCAGCGAAAGATGAGTTCTAAATCAAGACCTCGAGCAATTAGTACGGGTCCGCTGAACACATTGCTGTGCTTGCACGTCCCGCCTATCAACGTGGTGGTCTTCCACGGCTCTTACTCTCTCTAGGAGATGGGAGCTCTCATCTCGAGGTGGGCTTCCCGCTTAGATGCTTTCAGCGGTTATCCCATCCAGACGTGGCTAATCAGCAGCGCCGTTGGCACGACGACTGATACACCAGAGGTCCGTTCGTCTCGGTCCTCTCGTACTAGAGACGACTCCTCTCAAAGCTCCAACGCCCATGGTGGATAGGGACCGAACTGTCTCACGACGTTCTGAACCCAGCTCGCGTACCGCTTTAATGGGCGAACAGCCCAACCCTTGGGACCTACTCCAGCCCCAGGATGCGACGAGCCGACATCGAGGTGCCAAACCCTTCCGTCGATGTGGACTCTTGGGAAGGATAAGCCTGTTATCCCCGGAGTACCTTTTATCCGTTGAGCGACGGCACTTCCACTTGTTACCGCCGGATCACTATGGCCTGCTTTCGCACCTGCTCGAGCTGTCGCTCTCGCAGTCAAGCTCCCTTATGCCATTACGCTCTACGCACGATTTCCAACCGTGCTGAGGGAACCTTTGCGCGCCTCCGTTACATTTTAGGAGGCGACCGCCCCAGTCAAACTACCCACCAGATGCTGTTCCCGCCCCGGATCACGGCAGCGGGTTAGAAGCCCAGACTACGAAGGGTGGTATCCCAAAGTTGGCTCCACCGACACTGGCGTGCCGGCTTCAAAGCCTCCCACCTATTCTGGACAACGTACCCCGAACTCCAACATCTAGCTGTAGTAAAGGTTCACGGGGTCTTTCCGTCCAACCACGGGTACTCGGCATCTTCACCGAGACTACAATTTCACCGGATCCCTCGAAGAGACAGCGCCCAACTCGTTACGCCATTCGTGCAGGTCGGAACTTCGCGTCAATCCTTCATTTCTGAAGGCGCAGACTATCCCTTCACCTTGACGTTCAACGTGGCGAGTACCGCTTCAGAGGCGTAGCGCCGGCGCCCGCTCGGGTTCATCTCCGAGACGAGCTCGACGATCCGGATGAGACCGTCGTGACGCAGGTGCGCACCGGTTGCCATCGTGCGGCAGACCGACGCGAACCGATCGAAGTCGTATCGTTTACCTGACAGAAGCGGGTACCGCTCGAAATGAGGGATCACACGCTCGAGGATGTCCTCGAGACGGCGCGTCTCCCACTTGAGGGTCTTGTCGCTTCGATCAGGCCGGATGCTTCCGCAGCCGAAATACGCCTTGATCGCATGAAGCACCTCGGCGCGATCACCGTTCTGACTGACGGAGAAGCCTGGCCTCACCTCCCACCCAACGAGCAACGTTGCCCGGGGCGAGATAGAAACGGTGAAGCATCCTTCTCCGTCGGCATAACCGGAGATATACGCCGAGAGGAACTCACGACTGTTGTACACAAGGGCCGGCGTCTGATCACACTCATAGATTGTCACGGCAGGTTTCGATTGTCGTGCTGCTGCCGGACGGAGTTGCGATCTCACGGTCACGACTCCGCAACAGTTCTGGAACGAATTCCACACTGCTGCAGACGAGCGTCGAGCCGATCAGTCGTTACGGGGTCAATTCACCGTCATCCAACGGAGAACGACTTCCCACGGGATTACCCTTTCGCTATGACGACGTCCTTGAAAGCGTCGCGTACGAGGAGGGCTTCCCCGTTATTAGCCGGTTTGTCCACTGGAGTCACCTCCAGCTCGGGCAATTCAATTACCCGACAAGGAATTTCGCTACCTTAGGACGGTTATAGTTACCGCCGCCGTTTACCGGGGCTTGGATTCGAAGCTTCGTCCGAAGACTAACCTCTCCTCGTGACCTTCCGGCACCGGGCAGGCGTCAGCCCCTATACGTCGTCTTACGACTTCGCAGAGACCTGTGTTTTTGGTAAACAGTCGGTTGGGCCGTTTCACTGCGGCCATCTCGGGCTCAAATCCGCGAGGGATTATCACCCTACCATGGCGCCCCTTCTCCCGAAGTTACGGGGCCATTTTGCCGAGTTCCTTTTCGAGGGTTCTTCCGATCGCCTTGGTATCCTCTACCTGCCTACCTGTGTCGGTTTTGGTACGGGCACGTCCCACCTCCCTAGACGCTTTTCTAGGAGGCATGGTGACAGCCACTTCGAGCTGAGCGCTCTCGGCATCCCGTCTCAGGCTATGTGAGCCACGGATTTCCCTATGGCTCGCCCTACGCGGTTACCCCAGGTCGACCATCGCCTGGGTTGGCTTGACCTACCCCGTCCCGCCATCGGTAATAGCGGTGGGGACGTGGTACAGGAATATCAACCTGTTGTCCATCGCCTACGCCTTGCGGCCTCGGCTTAGGTCCCGACTAACCCTGAGCAGATTAGCTTTACTCAGGAACCCTTAGGCATTCGGCGGAGGCGTTTCTCACGCCTCTTTCGTTACTCATGCCAGCATTCTCACTTCCCAAGCCTCCACGGCTGGCTTCCGCCGCCGCTTCAATGGCTTGGGAACGCTCCCCTACCACTCCAGCAAAGCTGAAGTTCGTGGCTTCGGCTCCATGCTTGAGCCCCGTTACATTGTCCGCGCCCGACCACTTGACCAGTGAGCTGTTACGCACTCTTTGAATGGTGGCTGCTTCTAAGCCAACATCCTGGTTGTCTCTGCAATCGGACATCGTTTCCCACTTAGCATGGAATTAGGGGCCTTAGCCGACGATCCGGGCTGTTTCCCTTTCGACCACGAAGCTTATCCCCCGCAGTCTGACTCCCAGGCTCTGGAATAACGGCATTCGGAGTTTGCCTGATTTCGGTAAGCTGGTAGGCCCCCTAGACCAAACAGTGCTCTACAACCGTTATTGAACGCCTGAGGCTATACCTAAATATATTTCGGGGAGAACCAGATATCTCTGAGTTTGATTAGCCTTTCACTCCGATCCACAGGTCATCCGCCCAGTTTTCAACCTAGGTCGGTTCGGTCCTCCACGGGGTCTTACCCCCGCTTCAACCTGCCCATGGATAGATCACTCAGTTTCGGGTCTACCGCCCACGACTGAACGCCCTGTTCAGACTCGCTTTCGCTACGGCTCCGTTTCCTTAACCTCGCCGTGGACGAGTAACTCGCTGGCTCATTATGCAAAAGGCACGCCGTCACCGGACATTGCTGCCGGCTCCGACCGCTTGTAAGCACACGGTTTCAGGTGCTATTTCACTCCCCTTCCGGGGTACTTTTCACCTTTCCCTCACGGTACTAGTTCGCTATCGGTCGCCAAGGAGTACTTAGCCTTGCGGGGTGGTCCCCGCGGGTTCCGACCGGGTTTCCCGTGCCCGGCCGTACTCAGGTACTTCAGAAGTGAGGCTCAACTGTTTCGGCTACGGGGCCTTTACCCTCTGCGGCGTGCAGTTCCATGCACTTCGCCTACAGCTGAACTTTGTAACTCACCGACCCGCCGGCAGACGGATCAACTGAAGCCCTACAACCCTCCCGTGACAACGACTGCCGTCTATCACGTCACGGAAGTTTGGGCTCTTCCCTTTTCGCTCGCCACTACTCAGGGAATCGAGGTTTCTTTCCTTTCCTCTGGGTACTTAGATGTTTCAGTTCCCCAGCTTGCCTCCACGCACCCTATGTATTCAGGTACGGGTACCAGCGCATTACCACTGGTGGGTTTCCCCATTCGGAAATCCCGGGGTCAAAGGTTGGTCAGCACCTCACCCGGGCTTATCGCAGCCGCCCACGTCCTTCTTCGGCTCTTGGCGCCAAGGCATCCACCGTGTGCCCTTAGTCTCTTGATCGTGAAGAACTCATAAATCGCAGCTATGGAGTTTTCAAGGTGCGTGCGAGCTCCCGCTCGCCCAACGAGAGAACGCCGGCCACGATCTGCGGCCGGTCTCTCAAAACTCAACAGCGAAACGTCCTTGTCAACTCGAGGTCGACGTTGATCTAGGCGAGCCGGGTGTCCTGGACGAAGGAGCAACTGTCAACGACAGCCCGCTCCAGCATCAACAGGCCCAGCGGCCACCAGTAGTAATTGCTACTGGGATCCCTAGAAAGGAGGTGATCCAGCCGCAGCTTCCGCTACGGCTACCTTGTTACGACTTCACCCCAATCATCGACCCTACCTTCGACGGCTGCCTCCCTTGCGGGTTAGCCCACCGGCTTCGGGTATTGCCGACTTTCGTGGTGTGACGGGCGGTGTGTACAAGGCCCGGGAACGTATTCACCGCGGCAATGCTGATCCGCGATTACTAGCAACTCCGCCTTCATGAAGGCGAGTTTCAGCCTTCAATCCGAACCGGGACCGGCTTTTTGGGATTCGCTCCCCCTCACGGGTTTGCAGCCCTTTGTACCGGCCAATGTAGCACGTGTGTAGCCCTGGACATAAGGGTCATGCTGACTTGACGTCATCCCCACCTTCCTCCGATTTGTCACCGGCAGTCTCCTATGAGTCCCCGTCTTTCACGCTGGCAACATAGGACAGGGGTTGCGCTCGTTGCGGGACTTAACCCAACATCTCACGACACGAGCTGACGACAGCCATGCAACACCTGTGCACGAGCCCCGAAGGGCTGCCGTATTTCTACGACATTCCCGTGCATGTCAAGCCCAGGTAAGGTTCTTCGCGTCGCGTCGAATTAAACCACATGCTCCGCTGCTTGTGCGGGCCCCCGTCAATTCCTTTGAGTTTTAGCCTTGCGGCCGTACTCCCCAGGCGGGGTGCTTAATGCGTTAGCTTCGGCACAGAGGGAGTCGACACCCCCTACACCTAGCACCCATCGTTTACGGCGTGGACTACCAGGGTATCTAATCCTGTTCGCTCCCCACGCTTTCGCGTCTCAGCGTCAGTACCGTACTAGAGAGCCGCCTTAGCCACGGGTGTTCTTCCTGATATCTGCGCATTTCACCGCTACACCAGGAATTCCACTCTCCTCTTCCGGACTCTAGCTGGGGGGTTTCCATCGGCGTCTCGAGGTTGAGCCTCGAGTTTTCACAACGGACCTACCCAACCGCCTACACGCTCTTTACGCCCAATAAATCCGGACAACGCTTGCCCCCTACGTATTACCGCGGCTGCTGGCACGTAGTTAGCCGGGGCTTCTTCTGGAGGTACCGTCACCCTCTCGGCTATTAACCTGAGTGGCTTCGTCTCTCCTGAAAGGGGTTTACAACCCGAAAGCCTTCTTCCCCCACGCGGCGTCGCTGCGTCAGGCTTTCGCCCATTGCGCAAGATTCCCCACTGCTGCCTCCCGTAGGAGTCTGGGCCGTGTCTCAGTCCCAGTGTGGCTGATCGTCCTCTCAGACCAGCTATGGATCGTCGCCTTGGTGAGCCGTTACCTCACCAACAAGCTAATCCACCGCGGGCCCGTCCTTGGTCGGAGGCCGAAGCTACCTTTTCCAACCGCCCCGAAGAGCTGTTGGGCCATTCCGTATTAATCCGGGTTTCCCCGGGCTATCCGGATACCAAGGGTGGGTTGCCCACGTGTTACTCACCCGTTCGCCGCTTTCCCCTGGCCGAAGCCAGGTTCTCGCTCGACTTGCATGTGTTAAGCGCGCCGCCAGCGTTCGTCCTGAGCCAGGATCAAACTCTCCGTGAAGAATGGTTGCCGGCACGATGCTCCCGAGAAAGCGGCCGACGATCCTTTCACTTCGAGCTGGTGCTCTCCGAAGAGAGCAGTGCTTGCTCAAAGGCCGTCTCCACGCCACCTCCGGGCAAGCCCGGTGGGACGTTTCGACGACGAGGTCAATACCTGTTCCTCCCCTACGCCCAGGTTCGGGGCAGGGTCGGTCCAGTTCTCGACGTATCGAAGAACGTTCGCTGTTGAGTTTTCAAAGACCGGTGCCGCGTCGGAAAGAACGGCGCAAAAAAAGCCTCCGACTCGCGCCAGGAGGCCTCCGAGGGTGCGAATCGTAGCACTACGAGTCGGGCCGGGAGGCTCCTATGGTCGAGTTACAAGGGTTTTCCAGCGCCGGCCTTGCGGACGGCCGAAGAAGTATAGCGACTCGGCCTACCCTGTCAAACGGGCGAACCGGCGCTTGCCGACCTGGAGCAGTGCACCGGCGAGGGCCGCGCGGCCAACGTCCACGCCGGCTGCCGGTTCGCCGTTCACCTTGACGGCGCCCTGCTGGATCAGCCGCCGCGCCTCGGAGTTCGAGGCGACGCCGAGCCCGTCGACGAGGAGCGCCGGCAGGTGGACCGGGTCGCCGTCGGGCAGCGCGACGTCCGGCACGTCCGCGGGCGCCTCGTGGCGCCGCACGACGCGGGTGAAGTGCTCCTCTCCGGCCTGTGCGCCCGCCGCCCCGTGCCAGCGTTCCGTGATCCGGCGCGCCAGCTCGAGCTTCCAGGACATCGGATCCTCAGGGTGCTCGCCGCCGACCAGCAGCTCCCACCATTGGGGCAGCGCCTTGTCGGGGATCGACATCGTCTTGCCGAACATCTCCTCGGGCGGTTCGGTGATGCCGATGTAGTTGCCCCGCGATTTCGACATCTTCAGCTCGCCGTCGGTGCCGACGAGCAGCGGGTAGGTGACCACGACCTGGGCCTCGAGCCCGTACTGGGGCATCACGTCGCGCCCCGCGAGCAGGTTGAAGCGCTGATCGGTGCCGCCGATCTCGACGTCAGCCTCGATCGCGACGGAGTCGTAGGCCTGCATCACGGGGTACAGGAGCTCGGAGAGCGAGATCGGCACGTGCGCGGAGAACCGCTTGGCGAAGTCGTCCCGCTCCAGCAGGCGAGCCACGGTCATCGTCCGCGCGAGCCGCACGGTGTCCGCGTAGGAGAGCTTCCCGAGCCATTCGCCGTTCAGGCGCACCTCGGTCCGCTCGCGGTCGAGGATCCGGAACGCCTGCTCGGCGAAGTAGGTCGAGTTCTCGTCCAGCTCCTCGTCGGCGAGGATCGGCCGCTCCTTCGAGAGCCCCGAGGGATCCCCGATCCGGGCCGTGTAGTCGCCGACGATCAGGACGACCTGGTGGCCGGCGCGCTGGAAATCGGCCAGCCGCTCGAGCACGAAGGCGAAGCCGAGGTGCACGTCCGGCGACGTCGGGTCGACGCCCAGCTTCACGCGCAGCGGACGGTCGAGCTTCAGCTTCTCCTCGAGGCCGCCTGCCGGCAGGAGATCGACCGCGTGGCTGGTCAGGTCGGCGACGCTCATAGGCGGGCTAGACTACCCCGGTTCTGGCGCTCTTTCGGAGAAATGCACGCCGGCCGCGTCGTCGGCGGATCCGCAAGCTCAGACTTCTCGCCCTTCTTGTCATTCTCGGGCTCCTGGGCACGGCATCCTTTACCGTCGGTCTCCTGACCGCGGTCGCCGCGAAGATCCCGCAACTCGACCCGGCGCAGCAGAAGACGGAGGCGAACACCTACGTCTACGCATCGAACGGGCACACGGTGCTGTCGATCCTGCGGGGCGAGCAGGCGCGGATCATCGTCCCCTCGGCCGGGATCAACCCGTGGATGAAGCACGCGATCGTCGCGGCCGAGGACAAGCGCTTCTACGAGCACCGCGGCATCGACGTGCGCGGCATGGCGCGCGCCCTCTGGGCGGACGTGTCGAGCCACGGCGCGGTCCAGGGCGGCTCGACGATCACCCAGCAGTTCGTCAAGAACGCCTACCTGACGAACCAGAAGTCGATCGGCCGCAAGCTCGGTGAGGCCGCGCTCGCCTGGCAGCTCGAGCAGCGCTGGACGAAGGACCGGATCCTGACCTCGTACCTGAACACGGTCTACTTCGGGAACGGCGCCTACGGCGTCGAGCAGGCCTCGCGCATCTACTTCCACCACCGCGCCGCGAAGATGCGCCCGGCCGAGGCAGCTCTGCTGGCGGCGATCCCCGAGGACCCGAGCGCGAACGACCCGGTCGCCCACCCGCAGCACGCGAAGGAGCGCCGCAACCTCGTGATCGGCCTCCTCTACTCGCAGGGCTACCTGACGAAGAGCCAGTACAAGAACTCGCTCGTCTACCCGATGCCCAAGCCCGACGAGGTGAACCTGCCCTCGACGCAGGGCGTCGCGGCGCCGTACTTCGCGAACTACGTCAAGGATCAGCTCGTGCACCGCTTCGGCCCGGCCCGCACCTTCGGAGGCGGGCTGCGCGTGACGACGACGCTGGACGTCGGCCTGCAGCAGATCGCGCGCGACGCGATCAAGTCGGTCCTGCCGCCGAGCGACACCGGCCCGACGGCGACGATGGTCGTGCTCGACGCGCACTCGGGCGCCGTCGTCGCGATGGTCGGCGGCGAGAACTACCACAAGAACCAGTTCAACCTGGCGACGCAGGGCGAGCGGCAGCCGGGCTCGTCGTTCAAGCCGTTCGTCCTCGCGACCGCGCTCAAAGCCAACGTCGCGCCGTCGACCGTGCTCGTCTCGCACCCGGTCACGATCAACGCGGACGGCCGGCTCTGGGAGGTCAACAACTACGAGGGCGAGTACCTCGGGCCGATCAACCTGAACCAGGCGATCGCCTACTCCGACAACTCCGTCTTCTCGCAGCTGACGGCGATCATGGGGCCGCGGAACGTCCGCGACACCGCGAAGCAGCTCGGGATCACGACGCCGCTCAAGGGCTACTTCGCGATCGGGCTCGGCGCCGAGCCGGCGACGCCGCTCGAGATGGCACGCGCCTACACGTCGTTCGCCGACGGCGGTAAGCGCATCGACGGCTCGATCTTCAAGAACCAGCCGCGGGTCGTCAGCGAGATCAAGATCGACGGGAAGACGCAGGCCAACAACGTCGTCGCGAAGCCGGTGCTGACCGAGTCGCAGGCGGCGATCGTCAACGACATGCTCCAGGGAGTCGTCCGCTACGGCACCGGCAAGGCGGCGCAATTGCCCGGCCGGCAGGTCGCCGGCAAGACCGGCACGACCGAGAACTACGGCGACGCGTGGTTCGTCGGCTACACGCCCCAGTTCGTCGCCGCCGTCTGGGTCGGCTACCCCGACAAGCTCGTCCCGATGACGACCGAGTTCCACGGCCACCCTGTCGCAGGCGGCACGTTCCCGGCGCTGATCTGGAAGGCGTTCATGACGAAGGCGCTCGACCAGCTCCACCTGCCGCCGGAGTCGTTCACGCCGCCCGACTACGGCTACGCGTCGCCCGTGACGGTCGTCAATCGCGGCGGCGTGCTCGAGCGTGACGACGGCGTCTGCCACAACACGGTGCAGATGCAGTTCTTCAGCGGCGAAGGCCCGTCCAAGGTCGCGACCTGCAAGCCGAACGAGGTCGAGATCCCCGAGGTGATCGGCCAGTCGCTCGCCGTCGCGAAGTCGCGGCTGCAGGCGCAGCCGCTGACGCCCGTCGTGATCTACAAGCCCGCGAAGCGAGCCGAGAAGCTCGGCGTCGTCGTCGCGCAGTTCCCCGCGAAGGGCACCGCGTCCGCGAACGACCGCGTGACGATCGTCCTGCCGAAGTCGACGCACGGCCTCGTGCCGAACGTCGTCGGCCTGCCGCTCGACAAGGCGCGCTCGAAGCTGGAGCGGCTGAAGATCGAGGTGCGGACGACCGGCGACTCCGACGGCAAGGTGACGGCGCAGTCGGTCGCGCCGCACCGGGCCGCCGCTCCGGGACTCGCCATCACCCTGACGGTGGCGGGAACGGACGGCTGACGAAGCGCGAGCCCGCGAGGCCGTAGCGCCAGGGCAGCTCAGCCGCCTTGGTGATCCCGATCCGCCTGCCGGTGACGATCTCGACTGCTCCTTGCGCCGGCCGGAGGACGAACGGCGGCCGGTCGACGCGCAGCCCGTCGTGCTCCCGCGTGACGGCGAGCGCCTGACAGAGCCGCCCGGGACCGCTGCAGAGCAACCGCTCGTCGGTGACGCCGCGCCTTGCCGCCATCAGCTCGAGCCCGTGCGTCGGCTGGAGCGCGCGGATCAGCACCGCGCCGGCGACGCCGGGCTCGTCGCAGACGATGTTCATGCACCAGTGGATCCCGTACGAGCGGTAGACGTAGACGTGGCCGCCCGCGAGGAACATCGACGCGTTTCGCTCCGTGCGCCGGTTGCCGAAGCCGTGCCCGGCCGGATCCTCGTGGTCGTAGGCCTCGACCTCGACGATCAGGCCGCCGACTCCGTCGACGAGCAGCTCGGCGCCGATCAGCTCGGGCGCGACGTCGTGCGGGCTACGTCTGAGGTTCAAGGGGCTCACGGCTGTCGTAGTGACGGAAGCCTGGCAGTGCGAGCGCCGTCACCGCGCACGCGATCACGCAGAGGACACCGCCCGAGACGATCGAGAACCGCAGCGACGTGAGCGACGCGAGCACGCCTGCCTCCAGGTCGCCGAGGCTCGGCGCGCTCGCCACCTGAGCGAACTCGATCCCCTGCAGCCGGCCGAGCAGATGCGGCGGGGTCGAACGCATCAGGATCGTGCTGCGCAGAACGGCGCTGAAGAAGTCGGCGCCGCCGGCCACCGCAAGGAAGAAGAGAGCGGGCCAGAGCGAGGTCATGAAGCCGAAGACCACGATCGACACACCCCACGCGCACGCCGCAACCGTGACGCCGAGCCCCTGCCGGCGGACGTGCGAGGTCCAGCCCGAGAAGAGCGAGCCGACGAGCGAACCGGCGGCCGGCGCCGCGTAGAGGAACCCGACGGTCGACGCATCGCCGCCGAGCTGGTGCAACGCCACGGCCGGGAAGAGCGCGCTCGGCATCCCGAAGACCATCGCGCTCGTGTCGACCGCGAAGATGCCGAGGATCGGCTGCCTCCCCTTCAGGAACCGGAAGCCGTCCACGATCGACTTCAGGCTCGGGCGGTCGACATCCTCGATCGGCGGCAAACGGGGCAGCAGCCAGATCACGAAGAACGAGGCGGCGTAGGTCGCCAGGTCGATGCCGTACGTCCACGAGAAGCCGACGAGCTCGATCAGGATGCCGCCGATCGCGGGGCCTCCGACGCCGGCCAGCGAGCTATAGACGCTGGAGAGCGCGACCGCCGCGGGGATCTGCTCGTCCGGCACGAGCCGCGGGGTCAGCGAGCTCATCGCCGGCCGGCCGAGACTGAAGATCGCGACCGCGACAGACTGCAGGACGAAGAGCACCCAGACGCGCGGATGCGCCAGCTGCGAGTTGAGGACGAACGCCCCGGCCACGAGAGCCATGCCGGTCTCCGTGCGCAGGAGCACCGAGCGGCGGTCGTTTGCATCTGCGATCGCACCGCCGATCAAGGGGACGAAGAGGAGCGGGATCAGCGATGCGAGGCCGAGCAGGCCGACGAGCGCGGTCGAGTGCGTGAGCGTGTAGACCTGGTACGGCACGGCGACCGCGCCGATCTCGCCGCCGATCGTCGAGACGGCCTGACCGAGCCACATGTTCCGGAAGTCGCGGTGCTTGAACGGCCGCGTGTCGAGCCGCATGCGTGCGAAGACGCTCTTGCGCTCACCCGTGTGCAGCGGGTCGATCGCCATCAGTCGTCCTCGAGCTTCTCCCAGAGCAGATGGTCGACCCACTCGCCGCCGATCAGCAGGTGGCGTCGCAGCAATCCGACCCGTGGTGAAGCCGTTCTTCTCGAGCACGCGCTGCGACGCCACGTTGTCGGCGCGTGTGCCCGCCTCGACCCGATGCAGGCCGAGGTCGCGCCAGGCGACCTCGAGGATCGCGGCGACAGCGGCCGTCGCGAGCCCCCGGCCCGCGCGGCGCTGGTCGATCCAGTAGCCGATCATGCCGCTCAGTGCGGGACGTCCGGTGACGTTGAAGAGGCTGATCGTGCCGGCGATCTCCGTCCCGTCGAGGATGACGAAGGCACGGTCGTGCCGGGTGATCCAGCCCTCGATGCCCTCGATCGTGTACCGCGCGTCGGGATCGTCGCGGTCGGGCTCCGTCCGCTCCAGGTACGGACGGTTGGCGAGCCGCAGCTCGAGGATCGGCCGCGCGTCGGCGGTCTGAAGGGGCCGGAGCTCCACCCGCTAGAAGAGGTTCTCGTCCTGCGGGGCGGGACGCGTCCGGCCGGGCACGACGCCCATCTCGGCCAGGATCGCGCGCTCGGTGCGCGAGGCGACGATCGGCTCGGGGATCCCTTCGACCCACACGCGGGTGCGTGCGCCGGAGCCGCGCTCGTCGATGATCGGCTCGACCGCGTAGATCCGGTCGGAACGCACGTACTTGCCGAAGCCGAGGAAGACCATGCGGGGCGCGTCAGCCACGGCCGGATCTTAGGTCAGAGACTCACGAACTCGGTTCGGGTGTTACGCGATGGCCGCGCGGAGCGCTTCGGCGACGCGCTCCTGATCCGAGCGGTCGAGGCGCGCATGGAACGGCAGCGCCATCGTGCGCGCGCTGCAGTCCTCGCTGACCGGGAGCATCCCCTCGCCGAAGCCGTAGCGCTCGCGCATGTACGACTGCAGGTGGATCGACGGCAGGTACGGCGCGGTCGCGATGCCCTGGTCGGCGAGGCGGCTCATCACCCCGTCGCGATCGACACCGGCGGGCAGCTTGACGACGTAGACGAACCACGACCGCACGTGGTCGGCGTCGTCTGCCAGCGGCGTCTCGACGTCGACGCCGGCCAGCAGCTCGTTGTAGACGCCTGCGACGGCGCGGCGCGACTCGAGAATCCGGTCGAGCTTCTCGAGCTGGCCGATGCCGAGTGCCGCCGAGAGGTCGTCGAGGCGGTAGTTGTAACCGAGGCGGCCGTGCTGCAACCAGCTCGAGGTCTCGAGCCGTCCCTGGTTGCGCAGCGAGACGAGCAGCTCGTGGTCCGCCTCGTTGCCCGTCGTCACGGCGCCGCCCTCACCCGTCGTCATCTGCTTGTTCGGATAGAACGCCCAGACGGCCGGATGGCCGTGCGAGCCGAGCGGCTTGCCCTTGTACTGCGCGCCGAGCGCCTCGCAGCTGTCCTCGATCATCGCGATCCCATGCTTCTCGCACAGTGGGAGCAGCTCGTCGTACTCCGCGGGGTAGCCGAAGATGTCGACCGCGACGATCGCCTTCGTCCGCGGCGTGATCGCGGCCTCGACCGCGGCCGGGTCGAGGTTGAACGTGCGCGGGTCGATGTCGGCGAAGACCGGCGTCGCTCCCTCGTAGATGGCGCAGTTGGCCGACGCGACGAACGAGTAGGGCGACGTGATCACCTCGTCACCGGCCTTGACGCCGGCGATGTGCATGCAGAGATGGAGACCGGCAGTCCCGGACGAGACCGCAGCGCAATGCGGCGCGCCGACGGCGTCCGCGAGCAGCGCCTCGAAGCGCGGCCCGGTCGGGCCGAGCGAGAGCCAACCCGAGCGCAGCACCTCGAGCACGAGCTCCTCGTCGCGCTCGTCGATCCACGGCGCGCTGAGGTTGATCCGGTCGGTCGCGGTGGACACGTCGGCTCAGCTGCGCGCGAGCTGAGGTACGGGGTCGAGCCACTGCTGCCAGCGCTCGCTCGCGCCGCGCACCGTGTCGAGATACGCCTTCTGGATCGCCAGCGTGATCTCACCGACACCGATCTCGTGGTCGTCGACCGAGCGCAGCGGCGTCACCTCGGCGGCGGTGCCGCACATGAACACCTCGTCCGCCAGGTAGAGGTCGGAGCGGATGATCGACTTCTCGACGACCGTGTAGCCGAGGTCCTGCGCGATCTGAGTGACCGTGTCGCGCGTGATGCCCGGCAGGATCCCGGTCGCGAGATCGGGCGTGTAGATGACGCCGTCACGCACGAGGAAGATGTTCTCTCCCGAGCCGTCGGCGACGGTGCCCTCCGGCGAGAGCAGGATCGCCTCGTCGTAACCGGCGTTGATCACCTCGGTCACCGCGAGCATCGAGTTCAGGTAGACGCCGGTCGCCTTCGAGACGTGCGGGACGATGTTCGGCGACACGCGCTGCCACGACGAGATCTTGGCGCGGATGCCCGTGCGGAGGCTCTCCTCGCCCAGGTAGGGCGCCCACGGCCAGCTCATGATCACCGTCTCGACCGGGTTTCCGCGGGCCGCGACACCGAGCTCGCCGTAGCCGTAGAACGCGATCGGGCGGATGTAGCACTCCGGCAGCCCGTTGGCGCCGATCAGCTCGTTGCACGCCGTGCGCAGGTCGTCGACCGAGTACGGGATGTCCATGTAGAGCAACTTCGCGGAGTTGTGCAGCCGCTGCATGTGCTCCCCGAGCCTGAAGACCGCAGGCCCCTTCGGGGTGTCGTAGCAGCGGACGCCCTCGAAGACGCCCGAGCCGTAGTGCAGTCCGTGCACACCGACATGGACCTTCGCCTCGGCCCAGTCGACGAGCTCGCCGTTCATCCAGATCTTCTCGGTCTCCTGCACGCCAAAGGCTCCTTTTCCGGTCGCCGGACCCGGCGAAGTCTACCCGCGGGAGGTGAGATCGAACGTCGTCGCGCCCGAGAGGCGCTGCAGCTCGGGCGGACCGATCGCGGCCATGTGGGAGGCGCTGCCTGCTCCGATCCAGACGAGCTCGAAGCGGAAGAAGCTCCTGTCCATCAGGGTCCGCGTGACTGCGCGCTGAGGGAACGGGGCGACCCCACCGGGCTCGAAGCCCGTCGCGTGCACCACCTCGTCGGGCCGCGCGATGCGAACCTCGGATACCTCGAGCTTGCGTGCGATCGCCCCTTCGTCGGCCCGGCCGTCGCCGGGGACGAGCGCGAGCACATAGGCGCCGTCGCAGACGAGCACCAGGGATTTGACGATCTGGGCCAGCTCGCAGCCGACGGCGCGTGCGGCCTCCCGCGCAGAAGGCGTCCCGCCGGCGAACTCTTCGATCCGCGCATCGACGGCGGCCGCCCGCAG
This sequence comes from uncultured Actinomycetes bacterium, assembly GCA_963779505.1. GTDB lineage: Bacteria > Actinomycetota > Thermoleophilia > Gaiellales > Gaiellaceae > PALSA-600. The sequence goes on from CAVZYK010000006.1 coordinate 79,877, forward strand.
GACAGCGGAGACCCGCTGCACCGGCTCGGGCCAGTTGCGCTCGTTCGGTGTTTGCATGCGTGACCGATTGTGCCTCCCGGACGTTGTCCCGGAGACACCTGTTCAACGTCCGGGAGACGAATCAGTGGATGACGAGACGAAGGCGCGGACGGAGTCCGCGTTCCGAGAGGTGAACGAGGCGATCGCCACAACGGCGGCACGCTTCGATGCAGACGAGACCGACTTCGTCTGCGAATGCGCGGATCCGGCGTGCGCCCACCGGCTGAACGCCGACCTCGACGACTACGAGGAGGTCCGCTCGGAGCCGACGCGGTTCATGCTCGCGCCGGGTCATGAGGAGCTCGAGATCGAGCGTGTCGTCGAGCAGACGGACGAGTACAACGTGGTCGAGAAGTTCGGGCCGGTCGTGACGCCGATCGTGCGGCAGCTCGATCCGCGGGCGGCGTAGCTACTGGATCACGTAGGCGTCGTCGACGCCCTCGCGCAGGCGGGCGACGAGGTCGCTGGTCGCAGGGGCGTCGATCGACAGCGCCATCAGCGCCTTCTCGCCCTCGCGCGTGCGGGAGACGGCCATGTTCGCGATGTTGACGCCCGACTCGCCGAAGAGCGTGCCGACGCGGCCGATCACGCCGGGCACGTCGTCGTAGCGGAGCAGCACGAGCCGTGGAGCGAGCTCCATCTCGAGCTCGAAGCCGAGCGCCGAGACGAGCCAGTGCCGGTCGTCGTTGCCGATCGTCGTCCCGGCGACCCGCGACGTGTCCGCGGTGACGGCGACGAGATTCGTGAAGTCGCGTGACGAGCGGCGCTTCTCCTCGACGACGTCGATGCCGCGCTCGGCGGCGACCACGGGCGCGTTGACGTAGTTGACGGGCTGATCCGTGCGGCCCTGGAAGGCGCCGTTCAACGCCGCGACGGTGAGCAGGCGTGTGTCGTACTCCGCGAGCTCGCCGTAGACCTCGATCGTCAGCTTGCGCACGTCCCCGCCCGCGAGCTCCATCGCGAACCGGCCGAGCTTGGCGGCGAGCGGGATGTACGGCCCGAGCACCTCGAGGTCGTCCGCACCGACGGTCGGGATGTTGACCGCGTTCGTCACCAGCCCACCCTCGAGCGCCGCAGCCACCTGCTCGGCGACGATCACGCCGGCCCGGTCCTGCGCCTCCTCGGTCGAGGCGGCGAGGTGCGGCGTGAGGACGATGTTGGGCGCCGTGAGCAACGGGCCGGAGTACGGCTCCTGGACGAAGACGTCGATCGCGGCGCCTGCAACCTTGCCCGACTCGAGCGCGGCCACGAGGGCGTCGTCGACGAGCAGGTCGCCGCGCGCCGCGTTGATGATCCGCACGCCGTCGCGCATCTTCGCGATCGCCGCTTCGTCGATCGCGCCGCGCGTCTCGTCGGTGAGCGGCAGGTGCAGCGTCAGGAAGTCGGCGCGTGCGAGCACGTCGTCGAACGTCGCGCTCTCGACGCCGAGCTCGCGGAAACGGTCAGGCCCGACGAACGGGTCGTACGCGATCACCTTCATCTGCAGGCCGAGCGCGCGTCGCGCGACCTGGCGCCCGATGCGCCCGAAGCCGAGCACGCCGAGCACCTTGTCGGCGAGCTCGATCCCGCCCCACTTCGAGCGCTCCCAGCGGCCGTCGACGAGCGCGGCGTGGGCCTGCGGGATGTTGCGGGCGAGCGCCATCAGGAGGCCGATCGTGTGCTCGGCCGCCGAGACGACGTTCGACTCGGGCGCGTTCGCGACCACGATGCCGCGTCGCGTCGCGGCATCGACGTCGACGTTGTCGACGCCGACCCCGGCGCGGCCGATCACCTTCAGGCGGGAGCCCGCGGCGATCACGTCTGCGGTCACCTTCGTCGCCGAGCGGACGATCAGCGCGTCGTAGTCGCCGATGATCTCGTCGAGCGGCGAGTCGCCGTCGACATCGACGTCGAACTTCCCTCGCAGAAGCTCCACGCCCGCGTCGGCGATCGTCTCGCGGATCAGAACCTTCACTAGAGGCTTGATGTGGGTTGGCGTGCTTGCGGGGATGCTCCAGACCAAGCGGATCGGTCGAGCCGTGCGCCGCGCATAGCGGGGTCTACGGGCAAGCACGGATCGGCCGAGCCGCGCCGTGTCTGGTGCACCATCCGCGAGTGCGCAGAAATCCGCATCAAGCCTCTACGCGGTGACGCGCGCTTCGTACGCCTCGAACGCGCGCGCGACCGCAACGCCGCGCTCGATCTCCGCGCCGAGCTCGGTCAGCGACAACTCGACCGCCGCCAGCGCGGTTGCGATGTCGAAGACGTCGAACCAGCCGATGTGGCCGATGCGGAAGATCTTGCCCTTCAGGTGCGCCTGCCCCGGCGCCAGCGTGACGCCGTGCCGGTCGCGCAGATGCGTGAGCAGGTCGTCGCCGTCGATCCCCTCCGGCGCGCGTACCGCCGTCACGACGGCCGAGGTGTCGTCGTCGGGCGAGAAGAGCTCGAGGCCCATCGACTTGATGCCGGCGCGCGCGGCGCGGCCAAGCCTGATGTGACGCTCGAACGCAGCGTCGAGGCCGTCGTCGAGGATCAGGCCGAGCGCGACGTCGAGGCTGCGGATCAGCGACACGGCCGGGGTGAAGGCCGCGTCGAGCTTGTCCTGCGCCTTCTTGTTGGCGCGCCAGTCGAAGTAGAAGCTGCGGGACGGCTTCGCACGCGCGAGCACCTGCTCCGGCACTGAGACCGTCGCGAGCCCGGGCGGGCACATCAGCGCCTTCTGCGAGCCCGAGACGACGACGTCGATCCCCCAGCCGTCTGTCTCGAGCGGGACCGCGCCGAGCGAGGAGATCGCGTCGACCACGAGCGTCGCGTCACCGACCGCCTCCTTGACCGCGCGAACGTCGGAGACGACCCCGGTCGAGGTGTCGGACTGCTGGCAGAGCACGAGGTCGACGCCCGACTCGCGAACGGCGGCGCCGATCTCGTCGGCGTCCGGAACCTCGCCCCACTCGTAGCGGATCGCCTGCACCTCGACGCCGTGCTGCTCGCAGATCGCGACCCAGCGCTCACCGAAGGAGCCGTGGCTGACGACGGCGACCCGGTCGCCGGGCTCACACAGGTTGGCGACGACCGACTCCATCGCGCCCGAGCCGGAGGCCGTGAAGAGGAGCACGTCGGACTCGGTGCGGTAGACGCCCTTCAGCCGGTCGAGCGTGCTCGCGTAGATCTCGCGGAAGTCGACGCCGCGGTGGTGGACGATCGGCTCCGCGCCGGCCGCCAGGACCTGCGGCGGGACGGGAGTCGGGCCCGGCGTGAAGAGGTATCGCTTCTCCAAGTCAGACAGGTTAACGACAGCCGCGGCCGCCCTGCCGAAGCGGCCATGTCCTAGGGACTGTCCCTGGGACCTGGCCGTTTCGCCGTCGGGTGCCCGGCACACGTCCGTGCCGGGTACCGCGTGACCGCACTCCAGGTGCGCGGTCAGCAAACTGTCGCCGTGGACGTGCTCCTCTCCTTTGCCGCGGCTCTGATCTCGCTCAGGCTCGCCGGCCGTCTCCTGCGCGCCGGCCGCATCGCGTGGGCGGGCGGGCTGCTCTCCTTCGCGGCCGCGGCCGGCGCAATGGCCTGGGGCGCCGCGCACGGCTGGGACGAGGCGTCGTTCCGCGTCTACTACCTCGCCGGCGCGCTTCTCTCGGCCCCGCTGCTCGGGATCGGCTCGCTGCAGCTCTGGCGTCGCCCCTGGGCCGCTCCGTTGGGCCTCCTCTACACCGGGCTGGCGATCGGCGTGGCGGTGACGATGGACGTGCACGGGACGTTCGACGGGACGACCGTGCCGCGCGCCCAGGACCACGTCGACGTCCTGCCGCGCGTCGTGGCGATCGCGGGCAGCTCGCTCGGCGCGCTCGCCGTGGTCGTCGTCGCGGCGGCCACGCTGCGCCGCCGGCCGCGCGCGAACGCCCTGATCGTCGGCGCCGTCGCCGCGGCGGCCGCCGCCTCAGCGCTGACCCAGACCGCGGTCTCCGCCGCGTCGGCGTGCTTCGCGCTCGCGGCCGTCCTGCTCGCTGCCGGGGTTCGAGCGGCCTAGGACGGCGACTCGAGCGAGTACCAGGCGACGACGCGATCCGCGAACAGCTCGTCGGCCGTCTCGCTCTCGCCGCGCTTGAACGCCTTCGTTCGCACATCGCCGAGGTAGCGCGCGATCGCGTCGGGGCCTTTGCCCTGACGCAGCATGCGGCCGACGCGCTCGAGGTACGGGTCGTAGACGTCGGCATGCGACGCGTCGTCGTAGACGCCGACCGGATCCCAGTGCTCGATCGCCATCACGCGGAGGGCCGGCATGCCGACTCCCGACCACCAGCGGCGCCAGCGGAAGCGTTGGGCAGGGTTCATCGGTTCAGGGTCACCCAGACGGCGCCTGCGCCCGCGGCGATGCCGCGCGGCAGGCCGTCGACGTGGATCGGCTCGCCTGCCTCGTCGGTCGACGGGTCGATGCGAACGACGGTGTTGTCACCGCACGCGACCCAGACGGCACCTTCACCGAAGGCGATCGCGAGCGCGTTCCGGCAGGCGTGGATGCTGTTCCGGATCCCGCCCAGACGGCTGTCGATCTTGAGGACGCTGCCGTCCGTGGTGCTGATCCAGAGCGAGCCCGCACCGAAGACGGCGTCGGTCGGACTGGGCGGCACGTTGCCGGCGGCGAGGCTCTCGTCCGAGGCGAGCGTCATCGAGTTCGTCAGCGTGCCCGTCCGGGTCGAGACGCGCGCGACCCGGTTGCCGATGCTCGCGACGTAGTAGACGGCGTTCTTGTCGGCGGTCACGAGGTCGCCGTAGATGCCGATGTTGATGCGGCGCATCTCTCCGCTGCGCGCATCCGACCGCGCAGCGCCGCGCACGTGGCCGCCGAGGTAGCCGGTCGACCAGAGCGCGTTCCCGCCTGCGGCGATCACGGAGGCGCCCGTGCCGGTCTCGAACGTGCGATCGACGGCGTCGGTCGCAGGATCGATGCGCTCGAGCTCGGCGGTCTGCAGCGGGCCGTTCACGCCTTTCGGATGCCCGACGAACCAGACCCCGCCGGCGCCGAGTGTGATGTCGTTCGCCGTCGCGTCCGGCTCCATCGTCGAGACGACGCTGTGCGTCTTGGCGTCGATGTGCGTCAGCGTCCCCGAGCCCCGGTTCAGCACCCACGCGCCGCCGTAGCCGGCGGCGATCGCCGTCGGCTGCCGGCCGACCTCGACGTTCGCGACCACGCTGCGCTCGCCCGGATCGATCATCGCCACGGCATCTCCGCCAGCCGTCGCCTTTGCCGCGGCCGGAGCGGTGCCGTCGTGCGCGAGCACGACGATCGCGACGTCGATCGCGAGCACGACCACCGCAGCGACGATCACGACCACGACCCAGCGCGGAAGGCCCATCGCCCGAGTCTAGGACGCTACGGGGGCCTGTGGAAGTGCACGCGGTCGCGCTGGATCGACGGTGCCTCGGAGTCGGGGCGCAGAATGAGCCGCAGCGGAGCGTGCTTCGGTGACGACGTCGATCTGACGTGGGCTGCCGCAACGCCGAGCCCGGTGCCGAACACCCCCACGAAGATGCCGAGAATCAGGATGGCCACCACATCGGCCGCCTGCAACCGCCGCAACATGCGCGGCAGGGTAGTCCGGCAGGGTCGCAATCGCGTCGTCCTCAAGGAGGATTCCGAGGAGGACGGCGGCCTTGATCAGCACTACAGTCGATCGAGATGCGGAATGTTGCACTGCTTGCCGCCCTGGCCGCGGCCGCCGTCACCGCGCTGGTCGCCCACGCGGGCGGCGCAGCGCCTTCCGCCGCCCCGACGTACAACCGTGACGTCGCACCGATCCTCGACGCCAAGTGCGCCTCCTGCCACCGGATCGGCGGCATCGCCCCGTTCCCGCTGACGACGGCGGCAGAGGCCCGCGCGCATGCCTCCGGCATCGTGCGGATGACGAAGGCGGGCGCGATGCCGCCGTGGATGCCCGGCCCCGACTCGGCAGCCCTCGTCGGACGTGACGTGCGGCGTCTGACCCCTGGTGAGCTGACGACGCTCGCCGCGTGGGCGGCGGCCGGCGCGCCCGAGGGTCGCCCGGGCGACCGGCACAGCAAACCCGCCCGTCCTGCCGGCCTCGGCGGGCCGGGCCGCACGATCACGCTCGTCGCCGCCGAAGGCGTACTCGCCGCACGCAGCCGGGGGCGGCATCGACGACTACCACTGCTTCCTGCTCGACCCGAAGCTCAAGCAGAGCGCCTACGTGACCGCCGCGCTGATCCGCCCGCAGCGGACCGGCAGCGTCCACCACGTGATCCTCTACGAGGCCGCGGGCGCGCAGGCGACGGCAGCGACGCAGCTGAACGCCGCGCACGGCGGCAAGGGCTGGTCGTGCTTCGGCGGGCCCGACCTGCCGGTCGACCTCAACGCCACCGGTGCGATCGACCGCCTCGGCCAGCCGCCGTGGATCGCAGCCTGGGTGCCTGGTCATACGTCGAACGCGTTGCCCGCCGGAACCGGTGTGCTCCTGCACAAGGGCGCGAAGGTCGTGATGCAGGTGCACTACAACCTGATCGCCGGCACCGGCCCCGACCGCTCGCGTGCGCAGCTTCGGCTCCGTCCCGCGTCGACCAGGCTGACCGCGCTCGAGACGCATCTCGTGGCCGCCCCGGTCGAGCTGCCGTGCCCGAGCGGATCGTCCGGGCCGAAATGCAGCCGCGCGCAGGCGTTCCAGGACGAGATCGCCAAGTACGGCGTGCAGAACGCCTACATCCCGACCGCGCTGCTGCGGCTCTGCGGGAAGACGCTCGCCGACTACCCGCAGGACGTCGGCGCCGGCACGCGCATCCCGACCTCGTGCGATCGCCCGTTCACGAGCGCACAGACGATCTACGGCGTCGCGGGCCACATGCACCTGCGCGGCCAGGACATCTCCGTCGTGCTCGACCCGGGGACGGCGCGGGAGCAGACGCTCCTGCACATCCCGGCGTGGGACTTCCACTGGCAGGACGTCTACTACCTGAAGACGCCGATCAAGGTCGGAGCCGGCGACACGGTGCGGGTCCGTTGCACCTACGACAACTCCAAGGCCGGGCAGCCCGTCGTCGGTTCCGCGCAGCTGGCGCCGCGCTACGTCCTCTGGGGCGAGGGCACGACCGACGAGATGTGCCTGGCGATGCTCTCGGTCGCGCCGGGCGCGTAACTCGCGAGACCACGTTCGCGAGTTTCGGCGCTAGCCGAGCTTCTCGCGCACGCGCTCGTTGACGACGCGCGCGTCGGCCTTGCCCTGCGTCTCCTTCATCACCTGGCCGACGAAGAAACCGAGCAGGCCCTGCTTGCCGCCGCGGTACTGCTCGGCCTGCGCCGGGTTCGCCTCGATCACGCGGTCGATCACCGGGTCGAGCTCGGACGCCTCCGAGACCGCCTTCTGCGCGACGAACGGATCTGCGCTGAAGCCCGGGTCGCCGACGTGCGCCAGCGCCTCGTCGAAGGTCGCACGTGGGATCTCGCCGCGCGCGGCGACGAGCTTCGCGAGCTCGGGAGCCGAAACCGCCTCGGGTGCGATCCCGGTGGCAACGAACTGGTTCGCAAGCACGTTCGCCGCTTCCTTCGCGTCCGCGCCCGCATCCACAACCGCCGCCCAGAGCCGGTCGAGACCGCCGGTCACGAGCACGTCTGCGTCGTAGAACGAGAGCGTGTCGGCGATGCGGCCGATCCGCGCGCCGGGCAACTCGCCGATCTCGCCGCGCAACTGCTCGACAAGGTCGTCCGGCGGATGCACGGGGACGAGGTCTGGCTCCGGGAAGTAGCGGTAGTCCTGCGCCTCTTCCTTGGAGCGCATCGGCGCCGACTCCTCGTTGCCCGGATCGAAGTGGAGCGTCTCCTGGTCGACGGTGCCGCCCGACTCGTAGATCTTGATCTGCCGTGCGATCTCGCGCTCGATCCCCTTCGCCGCGAAGTTGAAGGAGTTCATGTTCTTCAGCTCCGTGCGCGTGCGCAGCTCATCTGAGCCCTGAGGGCGGACGGAGACGTTGACGTCGAAGCGCATCGATCCCTTGTCGAGCTCGGCGTCGGACAGCCCCAGCTCGACGACGGTCTGGCGCAGCAGCTGCAGGAAGCGCTTGGCCGTCTCGGCATCGTGCAGGTCGGGCTCGGTCACGATCTCGACGAGCGGTGTGCCGCCGCGGTTGAAGTCGACGAGCGTGGCGGTGGCGCCGTGCAGCCGCCCGGACTCGGCGACGTGGATGTTCTTCGCCGCATCCTCCTCGAGGTGCGCGCGCGTGATGCCGATCGTGACGCCGCCGTCGTCGCTCGGCACGACGAGCTTCCCGCCTGCGCAGAGCGGCTCGTCGTACTGACTGATCTGGTACGCCTTCGGCAGGTCGGGATAGAAGTAGTTCTTGCGGTGGAACACCGCGCGCTCGGCGATCTCGCACTCGAGCGCGAGCCCGAGCTTGATCGTCTCCTCGATCGCGCGCCTGTTCGGCACGGGCAGCGCGCCGGGGAAGGCGAGGCAGACCGGGCAGACGTTCGAGTTCGGCGGATCGCCGTAGGAGTTGCGGCAGCGGCAGAACATCTTCGTCTTCGTCTTCAGCTGCACGTGGATCTCGAGCCCGATCACCGGCTCCCAGGTGGTCGTCGCGCTCATCGCAGTCGCTCCGGGACGATGTCGAAGCCGAGCGCGCCCTCGAGCGCATGCCCGACGCGGAAGAGCGTGTTCTCGGCGAACTGCGGGCCGATCAGCTGCAGGCCGACCGGCAGCCCCTCCGAGAGCCCGCACGGGATGCTGAGTCCCGGCAGCCCCGCCATGCACGACGGGATCGTCAACAGGTCGTTGAGATACATCGCGAGCGGGTTCTCCGTCTTCGCGCCGAGCTCGAACGCGACCGTCGGGCTCGTCGGCGAGACGAGCACGTCGAACTGCTCGAACGCCGCGTCATGCTCGCGCTTGATCACGGTGCGCACCCGCTGCGCCTTCGCGTAGTAGGCGTCGTAGTAGCCGGACGAGAGCGCGTACGTGCCCAGCATGATGCGGCGCTTCGGCTCGTCGCCGAAGCCCGCGTCGCGCGTCTTCATCACCATCTCGCGGAAGTCGTCACCCAGCTCGCGCAGCCCGTAGCGGACACCGTCGTAGCGCGCGAGGTTCGACGACGCCTCCGCAGGAGCCACGAGGTAGTAGCAGGCGAGGCCGTACTCGACCGAGCGCGGCAGCGAGCACTCCCCCACCTCCGCGCCGAGCGACTCCGCGAGCTCGATCGCCTTGCGCACGGCGTCGCGCACGCCCGGCTCGATTCCCTCCGCGTCGTTGAGCTCCTTCGGGACGCCGACCCGCACGCCCTTCAGATCGCCGGCGTCGACCTGCGGTACGACGATCTCGGGCACGTCGACCGTCGTCGAGTCGTTCTCGTCCCGCCCGGCGATGATCGAGTACAGGTAGGCGCAGTCGCGCACGTTCTTCGCCACCGGGCCGACCTGGTCGAGCGACGACGCGAACGCGACGACGCCGTAGCGCGAGACCGTCCCGTAGGTCGGGCGGAGACCGACGTTGCCGCAGAGCGCCGACGGCTGCTTGATCGAGCCGCCGGTGTCCGACCCGAGCGCCCATGGCGCGAGCCCGCCGCTGACGGCAGCCGCGCTGCCGCCGCCGGAGCCGCCGGGGACACGGGCTGGGATCCCACGGGTTGTGCGACGGCCCGTAGGCGGAGTTCTCCGTCGACGAGCCCATCGCGAACTCGTCGGTGTTGGTCTTGCCGAGGATGCGCAGGCCGCGCGCCTTGCAGCGCTCGATCACGGTCGCGTCATAGACCGGCACGTAGCTCTCGAGCATCTTCGAGCCGGCGGTCGTCCGGATGCCCTTCGTGCCGATCACGTCCTTGATCGCGATCGGGATGCCCTCGCCCGGGCTCTCGTCGCAGACGTAGAGGTAGGCGTGCAGCTCCGGGTCGCGCTCACCGATCGCAGCCAGGTAGGCCGCGAAGAGCTCGTCGGACGAGATCTCCTTCGCGCCGAGCAGCTGGTTCGCCCGCTCGGCGGTCAGCGTGAGGGTGTCAACCGTCATGCCGGCGGCGTCCTGAAGTGGTCGTCCTCGTGGTCCGGCGCGTTGCGGAAGACGTCGTCGTGCTCCAGCGACGGCCGCGGCTCGTCTTCGTCCCACGCGTTCTGGATCTCGAGCGGGTGCGCGGTCGGCGGGACATCGGAGAGATCGAGCTCGGCCACCTTGGAGACGGCTTCGAGGATCGCCGAGAGCTGCCCCTGGAACTTCTCGACCTCGGCGTCGGTCAGCTCGAGGCGCGCGAGCCGCGCGACGTGCAGCACTTCTTCTCTCGAGATCCCGGCCATGTCCCCTCCTATAACACGAAGGGCTCCTCTCGGAGCCCTTCAACGCGGTTCCGATGACGTCCTAGAGCGCCGAGACCTCCGACGCCTGCGGGCCCTTGTCGCCCTGGACGACTTCGAAGCTGACGCGCTGACCCTCGGTCAGCGACTTGTACCCCTCTCCGGCGATCGCGGAGAAATGGACGAAGACGTCCGCCCCGCCGTCTCCCTGCTCGATGAAGCCGTAGCCCTTTTCGTTCGAGAACCACTTGACCGTGCCTTCAGCCACGTTCGTGCACTCCTTGCGTCGACGACTACGAGATGCCCGCACCGGCGGAGCGGCGCAACAGTATCAACGCGAGGACGCGGGATACACGAGGTCACCGCGGCGGTAGCGCGCGCAGCGAACGGCGTTCTGCAGCAGGCACGCGATCGTCATCGGGCCGACGCCGCCCGGCACGGGCGTCATCGCAGATGCGAGCTCGGCGGCATCCGGGTCGACGTCGCCGACGAGCCCGGCTTCCGTCCGGTTCATGCCGACGTCGACGACCACCGCTCCCGTCTTGACCATGTCCGCCGTCACGAGCGCGGGCACCCCGACGGCGGCGACGAGCACGTCGGCGTCGAGCGTGTGCCTCTCCAGATCGCGGGTGTGCGAGTGGCAGAGCGTCACGGTCGCGTTCGCCTGCTGCAGCAGGTGGGACAGCGGCTTGCCGACGATGTCGCTGCGGCCGATCACGACCGCGCGGGCGCCGTCGAGCTCGACCTGGTGCTCCTCGAGCAGCGCCATCACTCCGCGCGGAGTCGCCGAGACGATCGCGGGCCGGCCGAGGTACAGCTCGCCGGCGTTCATCGGATGGAAGCCGTCGACGTCCTTCGCAGGCGAGACAGCCCGGATCACCTGTTCCTCGTCGAGGTGCGACGGCAGCGGCAGCTGGACGAGGATCGCGTCGACGTCGTCCGACGCGTTCAGCTCCGCGAGCTTGTCGAGCAGCTCCTGCTGCGTCGTCTCCGTCGGCAGGCGCAGGTCGGTGGCGTCGAAGCCCGCCTCGACCGCGGCCTTGTGCTTGAGCCGGATGTAGACCTCGGACGCCGGATCGTCGCCGACGAGCACGGTCACCAGGCCGATGTGGCCGATCACGCGTACCTCCTCCGCGACCTCGGCGCGAATGCGGTCTGCGAGCGGCTTGCCCTTCATCGGTGTCGCGGCCATGCGCGGAGTCTAGGCTCCGGCCTATGCGCTGGCCCCGGAAGAACGACGCCGCCTCGGTCGAGGCGCGGCGCGCCGCGATGGGCGTGACCGAGGGCATCGTCACGAGCGTCGACCTGGAGCCGTTCGCCACGGCGGCGGAGTCGCTCGTCGGCGTCGCGGTGATCCCCGTCTCCGCCGTGCCGCTCGAGATCGAGCTCGGCGCGTACGAGCTGGGCGACGACGGCGCGGTCGAGGAGCGCGGACGCAGCGATCGAGACGGTGCGCGTTCCGCTCGCGCACACCGAGGGTGGACTGACGGCGTCGATGACGCGCGGCGCGCTTGCCGCGGGCACGATCCGCACGTACGTCCTGCACGACCGCATCACGCGAGCGTCGTGCTTCGTCTGCGGCGACGCCGCTGACGCGATCGCCCTCGCGAGCTGGGTGCAGTCCGAGCTGCCCTCGATGCAGGAGTGGCTCGCCTCGTCGGACGACGCGTCGCTGTCGAAGCGCGCACGGCTTCGCGGCGTCAAGACGCACGTCGTCGGCCCGATGTGCCACGTGCTCTGGCAGTGGACGACCGGCGACGCCGTCGGGCCGAACATGATGACGCGCAACTCCTACGCGCTGAACATGGCGTACGTGATGCAGCGCGCGCCCGGTGAAGCCCGAGCGGGCCGTGCTCGAGGCGAACATGGGCGGCGACAAGAAGCCGTCCGCGGAGTTCTTCCAGTCGGGACACGGCAAGACGGTGCTGGCGGAGGCGTTTCTGACGGACGAGCAGATCCGCCGCGTGCTGCGGACGACGGCGGCCGATCTCGAGGCGCTCTCGTGGGTCGGCACGCACGGCGCGGTCGCGAGCGGCATGCAGTCGGTCGCGTTCACGCCCGCATCGGCGATCGCCGCGATCTTTGCGGCGACGGGCCAGGATCTCGGCATGGTCGGCACGAGCTCGATGGCGCACGGCACGGGGCGGCGCGTGGAGGGCGGCCTGCAGGCGTCGATCCGCTTCGGCGGCCTCGAGGTCGGCACCGTCGGCGGCGGCACGACGCTGCCGTCGGCCCGCGACTGGCTCGCCTCGATCGGCTGCGCGGGCAGCGGGACGGTCTACCGCTTCGCGCAGATCGTCGCCGCGGCCGCGCTGGCGCTCGAGATCAGCGCCTCGGCCGCGATGGCGACCGCCGGCAGCGAGAACTTCTTCCAGGCTCATCACCAGCGCGGCGGCCTCGATGATCGCCCTCGTCTTCCGCTACGAGGTGCGCGACAGCGAGAGCTTCGAAGCGGCCTACGGCCCCGACGGCGAGTGGGCGCAGTTCTTCCGGCAGGGCGCCGGCTACATCGGCACCGAGCTGCTGCGCGACGTCGAGGAGCCCGAGCGCTACCTCGTGCTCGACCGGTGGGAGTCCGCCGACGCCTACAACGCCTTCCTCGCCGCGAACCAGGCGGAGTACCTGCGCCGCAGCGACGAGTCGCGCTTCCACTACGTCCAGGAGCTCCGGTTCGGGACGTTCGAGAACGTCTGGCATGCAGAAGATCCCTCCGCACCATGACCCCGCGTGCTGGGGCTGCGGCGACAACCCCACCGGCCTCAGGCTGCCGGCGCCGGCCGCCGAAGGCCTGACCGAGTACGAGGCCTATTTCTCGTTCGACGAGCGACACCAGGGCGGACCGGGCCTCGCGCACGGCGGGCTCGTCTCGGCAGCGATCGACGAGGCGTGCGGGCTGCTCGCGACCTGGTACGCGTTTCCGGCCGTCACTACGCGCATGTTCGTCCGGTTCCGCCGGCCCGTGCCGATCAACACCGAGCTTCTGCTGCGCGCCCGGATCGACGACGCACGCGGCCGGCGCATCCGCACGACCGGCGCGATCGTCGACGGCGACCAGCCGCTCGCGGAAGCGCGGGTCGCCCTCCTGCACGTGCCGCTGGAGCACTTCCTCTCGACCCCCGAGGGGCGTGCCGCTGCCGAGCGCTGGCGCGAGTGAGGATCCGCCACCTCGAGCGGACGCAGGTCGTCGCCGCGCCGCTCGACGCTGCCTGGACGTTCTACGCCGACCCGGCGAACCTCGAGGCGATCACGCCGCCGTGGCTCGGCTTCCGCATCGACTCGGCTCCGGCCGAGCTCGGCCGTGGCGCGTTCCTGCGCTACCGGCTCGCCCTCTTCGGCGTGCCTGTTCGCTGGACGACGGTGATCGCCCGCTGGCATCCGCCCCGCTCGTTCGTCGACGTGCAGCTGAGCGGCCCGTACCTGCTCTGGGAGCACACGCACCGGCTCTCGGCGGTCCCGGGCGGAACCGAGATCCACGACCACGTGCGCTATCGCGTCCCGGGCGGCCCGTTCGCTCCGCTCGTCGAGCCGCGTCGTCGGGCGGCTGCTGGCGGCGATCTTCGACTACCGCGCCGGACGAACAGCCGAGCTGCTGTCGTAGACGCCGCGGAGGCGCGTCCGGAGCAGACCGCGTGCGCGGGAGCTGTCGAGCGACACGTCGGGAGCGCGATCGGCGGTGGTGTGCGCGCGCTCGATGCGCGCCGGGTCGGCGCCGAGCGCGACCGCGAAGTCGTAGCGGCTGACGTCATCCTCGCCGCCGAGGTGCAGCGGCCCGGGCAGCTCGAGCGGCAGCAGCTCGAGCAGCGCCTCCGCCAGGTCGCCGACGCGCACCGGCGATCGGATCTCGTCGACGAAGAACGTCGACCCCTCGCGCGCCAGGCGCTCTTGCGGCCCGGCCTCGGGACCGCCGTAGAGGAGCGAGGTGCGGGCGATCGTCGCGGCGGGATGCGCCGCGCCGACGCGCCGCTCGGCCTCGGCTTTCGACCGGCCGTACGGGCTCACCGGCCCGACGGCGTCGTCCTCGCGGTAGCGGCCGCGCAGCCCGTCGAAGACCAGGTCGGTCGAGATGTGGATCAGCCGCACGCCCACCGAGGCGCGCGCGACGCAGTCGGAGCCCTCGACGTTCGTCGACCATTCGTCGTCGCCCTGGCGGTACGCGGTGTGGATGACGGCATCCACATCCCGCGTCGCCGCCACCATCGCCGTCTCGTCGCGCACGTCGGCGTGCACCCAATCGACCGGGAGGTCGGGCCGCGTCGACCACCACGTCGCTCGCACCTCCCACCCGCACGCGGGAGCACGCCGCACGAGCTCGCGGCCGAGCAAGCCGCCGCCGCCGGTGATCAGCAATCTCGCCAAGGATTGCGGAGTCTTGCGCATGGATAGACCCGCCCCATGACTCAACCACCTGAACCGCCACCGCCCCCGGACGACGCCTGGCCGACGCCGGACGACCCGACCGTCATCTCATCGCGCGAGACGGTGGTCGGCGGACCGCCGCCCGAGCCCGTCGGCCCGCCTCCCGACCGGCGCATCGGCGCCGGCATGCTGCTCGCCCTCGGGGCGCTCGCGCTCGTCGCGCTGGGGATCCTGATCGCGTGGTACCTGACGCATCGCGACGACGACAACGGCACAACGACCGTCACGACCGTTCAGACCGCGACGACGGCGGCGAAGGTGACCGTGCCCGACCTGACCGGCGAGACGTTCTCGGACGCCCAGACGACACTCGACGCCGGAGGGCTCAACGCGGCGAAGAAGTCCGTCAGCTCCAGCAAGCCGGCCGGAACCGTCGTCGAGCAGGAGCCGACGGCCGGGACCAGCGTGGCCAAGGGCTCGACCGTGACGCTCTCGGTCGCGTCGGCAGCCACCTCGACCACGACCTCGACCGCTGCGACGACGACCACCGCGGCAACCACTACCGCGCCCACGACGACGAACGCGGCGACCACGACAGCTCCGACGACCACTGCTCCGACGACGACTGCTCCCCCGCAGCCGACGACGGCCAAGGTGCCGGACGTGACGGGCCAGACCGAGGCAGCAGCGGCAACGAGCATGAACCGGGCAGGGCTCCTCGCCAGCATCGTCTTCGTGCCGGGGCAGGATCCGCTCGGGACGGTGATCCAGCAGGCGAAGGCGGCGGGCACCACCGTGCCCTACCACTCGCACGTGCAGATCAACGTGTCGAAGGGGCCGAACGCGACCACTGACCTCACCGTCCCGAACGCGGTCGGGCAGACGCTGAGGGAGGCGGTCTCGACGATGAACGGCGCCCAGCTGAGGCTGATCTTCGTCAGGTTCCCGGTGACGTCCGATTCCCAGACGGGCAAGGTCGTGCAGCAGACGCCGCTGAGCGGCGGCAAGGCCCCGCAGAACGCCCAGATCCTCGTCTACCTCGGCGCTCGACAGCGGCGCTAGGAAACGCAGGTCCGCGGGGGGAAACCGGAGGTTTCCCCCCGCGCTTCCTCTACCAGCCGCGGGTCTCGAGCAGCTGGCTCGGGTCGAGCGACTGCGTCGAGATGCCGACCATGGCCTCGCCGAGGCCGGACGAGACACGGGCGAGCACGTCGGCGTCGAGGTAGTGCGTCGTCGCCTCGACGATCGCGCGTGCGCGCTGTGACGGGTTGCCGGACTTGAAGATGCCCGAGCCGACGAAGACGCCGTCGGCGCCGAGCTGCATGCAAAGGGACGCGTCGGCGGGGGTCGCGATGCCGCCGGCGGTGAACGTGACGACCGGCAGGCGGCCGTTCTCGGCAACCCACTTGACGAGGTCGTACGGCGCGCGCAGCTCCTTCGCCTCGGCGTAGAGCTCCTCGCTGCGCAGCGACTGCAGGCGGCGGATGCCGCCGAAGACGGACCGCATGTGCGTGACGGCGTTGACGATGTCGCCGGTGCCGGCCTCGCCCTTGGTGCGGATCATCGCGGCGCCCTCGGCGATGCGCCGCAGCGCCTCACCCAGGTTGGTGCAGCCGCAGACGAACGGCACCGTGTACTGCCACTTGTCGACGTGATGCTCGAGGTCGGCGGGCGTCAGGACCTCGGACTCGTCGATGTAGTCGATCTCGAGCGACTGCAGGATCTGCGCCTCGGCGAAGTGGCCGATGCGGCACTTGGCCATCACGGGGATCGTGACGGCCTCCTGGATCCCACGGATCATGTCCGGGTCGGACATGCGCGCGACGCCGCCGTCGCGGCGGATGTCGGCGGGGACACGCTCGAGAGCCATCACCGCACAGGCGCCCGCCTCTTCGGCGATCTTCGCCTGCTCGGCGTCGACGACGTCCATGATCACGCCGCCCTTCAGCATCTCGGCGAGGCCGCTCTTGACGCGCATTGTTCCGAGCTCGTGCATCGGCGCCTACTGCTAGCTCGCGCGCCAGGACCGCGGCCACGGCCCGTAGCGCCACCTGCGTCTCGGCGAGCGTCGGCTCGCGCGTCGTCAGGCGCTGCAACGCAAGGCCCGGCAGGAGAAACGCCTGCAGGACACGATGCGACGACATCTGCACCATCCGCCACAGCTCCATCGTCAGAGCGAGCGACAGGACGAGGACGACGAGCGGCGACCAGAACGCGGGTGCGAGCGGCAACAGCTTGTCGGCGGCAAAGGTGACGGGCAGAGCGAGCGCCGCGAAGTTCGTGCCGCAGCGCGGCGAGAAACGCGTCGGCTTGACCGTCCCGCCCCATGCTGCGGCCAGGCGGCGCTCCTCGGCAGCGGCGATCGCGCGGTGTTCCGCGCCGTGCAAGTGCAGCGCTCGGCCGCGCAGGATGGTGAAGAGCAGGGCGAGCGAAACGGTGATGCCCCCGATCGTCGACCAGGGCGAGCCGATGAACGCGAAGGGGATCGGCGCCAGCACCGCGGCCAGGATCAGGACACGCTCACGGGGCTTCGCTACGCCCTGCCGCCGGAACATCGGTGAGAGCGAGGCGCCGAGGCGCACGAGCCCGCGGGCGAGCGGCAGGTTGTGGACGGCCTCCGGCGGCTTCGGCATCTGACCCTCGCGGATCGAGCCGTCGACACCGGCGAACGCCCAGAAGCGCTCGGAGACGATCACGACGCCGTCAGGACGCGCCATGCCGCCGAGACGAGGCAGCGCGAGGGCGGCGTCACCGCGGCGGAGCATGGGCGGTGTCGCATCCATACCCCTGTTGTATCGGACAAATGGGCCGCCCCGCGAGGGCGGGACGGCCCATCATTCGATGCAGTTGAGTCCTACGAGAGCCTGGTTACCAGACGCTGCGCGAGAAGAAGCCGAGCAACGCCAGCACCAGTACGACGATCAGAATGATCCAGAGAATTCCCATGTGTGAGTTTCCCCCTTTCCGGAGGATCAACGAAACTCAGGCGACGGGAGATACGGGCAGCAGGCGCTCGATCGACGGCTCGACGCCGAAGCGGTCACGCAACTCGACGTACTCGGCCCGCGCACGCGCCTCACGGGACGCCGATGGGGCGCGCACGGCGCGCAGCATCACGTTCTTGGCCGTGTGCTCCGCCGAGATGAACTCGATCACGTCGACGCGGTAGCCGATCGACTCGAGGGCAGCGGCGCGCAGCGCGTCGGTGACGAGGTCCGCCTGGCGACCGAGCAGCAGCCCGTGCCGGAGCAAGCCGTCCTTCTCGTGCTTCGCGATCTGTGCCGCCAGCTCGTGGTGACAGCACGGCGCGACGACGATCGCCTCGGCGCCGAGCCGCACGCCGGCCGCGATCGCCTCGTCGCTCGCCGTGTCGCAGGCGTGCAGCGAGACGAGCAGGTCGATCGGCTCGTCGGTCTCGTACGCGTCGATCGTCGTCGCCTCGAAGCGCGCCTCGTCGTAGCCGAGCCCGTCGGCGATGCCGCGCACGGTCTCGATCACCGACTCGTTGCTGTCGAGGCCGACGAGCTCGACGCGGGTCCCCACCTCGCGGCCGTACGCGACGAGCGCGAGGCTCATGTAGGCCTTGCCGCAGCCTGCGTCGACGACGCGGATCCGCTCGCGGTCCCAGAGCGGCAGCGGGCGCAGGAGCTCGACGTAGTGCTGTACCTGCCGCTCCTTGTCGCGCGAGCTCTTCGTCGCGGCGAAGAGCGGATGGCCGGCCGGCAGCGGATGCTGCGGCGCGCGGTCGTGCTGCTCGCTCACCGCCGCCTGCGACGACGGCTTCGCGTTCGAGACGAGCCAGCGGCCCTTCTTCGTCCGGCGTGCATGCACGTCGCCGTCAGGCGAGAGCAGGTGCACGTTCGTCGCGCCGTCGAGCAGCCCGTCGAGGCGGGCCGGCCAGTCCGGGAGCGGCACCGTCTCCGTGCGCGGGCCGTCGACGATCTTCACGGCGTCGCCCCGGCGAAGCGTCACCGGCGTGGCGGTCACGCCGTCAGCGACGAGCTTTCGCCAGCCGGTGCCGAGCGCGCGTGCGCGGAGCTCGTCCATGACGTGGAGTGTACGAGCGGGATCACCTCCAGCTCCGGCGGCGGACGGCGCAGGAACGTCGCGGCGACGAGCAGCTCGTCGGCCACCTCCGGAGCGAGCGTCGGCTCGGCCCGCGCCACGGCGGCCAGGCCCGCCTGCCACTCGAGCCCGTGCGGCCCCTGCCACGGACGGGCGCACACGACCTGGCCGCGCGCGATGTACGTCGCCCTGCGCGTCCCCTCCTGCTCGCCGGGCGTGACGACGCACACCGCGAGCCCGCGCAGCTGCTCGATGCGCCGCAGCTCACGCACGACGTGCTCGAGTGCCTCGATCCGGTCCCGCAGGCGCGCCGCGTCCTCGAACCGGAGGTCGCGCGCGAGCCGCTTGAGCTTCGCCTGCAGCTTCGGCAGCGCGTCGTCGACGGAGTCCCACTCGACTCCCTGCAACGCACGCGCGGCGAGCTGCGCGCGCCGCCTGCTCTTGAGCGGACCGAGCGGGCCGGGCGTCGACGAGCAGACGACGCTGTCTCCTCGCCGGCGGAGGTAGACGTACCGGTCGGGGCGTGCGGAGCGCGCGTTCGCAGGCGGCCGCAGCTCGCGGATCAGCCGCAGCTCCTCGAGCGCAGCCTCGAACTCGGAGCCGAGCACACGCCACTCGATCCGGTGCAGCGCACCGAGCGCGCTCTCGACGGCAGGGCGTTGCTTGTCGGAGCGGAAGTACGAGCGCAGGCGTGCGCGCAGGTCGCGCGCGCGGCCGACGTAGAGCACCTGGTCGTGCGCGTCGCGGAAGAGGTAGACACCGGGCCGCTGCGGCGCGCCAAAGGCGAGGTTCCGCTTGCGGTGCACGCGCCGTGGCCGCGTCGCCGAGAGCTCGACGAGGTCGGCGACCGTCCGCGCGCCGCGTTCCTGCGCCATGCCGATCAGGCAGAGCAGGATCTCCGCGGTCGCCTCGGCGTCGGGGAGCGCGCGATGGCACGGACGCGCGTCGGTCGCGAAGCGGTACGAGAGCGCGGCGAGATTGGCGGGCTGGCGCCCGAGCAGCTTCCGCGCGAGGCCAACCGTGTCGATGACGGTCGCGGCGACACGGTTGCCGGTCAGCCGCATCGTCTCGTTGTCGAGGAACGCCATGTCGAAGCGCGCGTTGTGCGCGACGAGGATCGAGTCGCCCGCGAATCCGAGGAAGCGGCGGACGACCGCCGCGACGGGCGGCGCCCGGCGCAGATCGTCGTCGCGCAGGCCCGTCAGGGCCGCGACGCCCGGCTGCAGGCGCGCCCCCGGGTTGGCGAGCGAGCTGAAGCGCTCCTCGAGCTCGAGCGTGCGCACGCGCACCGCGCCGACCTCACACGGCCGCGCGGTACCGGGCCGCAGGCCGGTCGTCTCGAGGTCGAAGACGACGAACGTCGCCTGCTCGAGCAGCAGGTCCTCGCCCGGCGCCGCGGCGAGCGCGACGAGATCGCCGGCCCAGCGCAGGCGCGCGTCCGCCGCGACCGCCTCCGCGAGCAGCGAGCGCGCGAGCCCAACGGGAACGGCCGCACCGAGCTTCAGCACCTTCCGCGCCGCCTCGTCGGCGGCCACCGGCCCGCGGCGTTCCTCGACGAGCTCGACGAGCCGGTCGGCGGCATCGAGACGCAGCTGCATAGCGCCCGATGCTAGAGCGAACGTATGTTCGTGTCCAGTCCGGGCGTGTCCTTTCGGGCGCTTGTAACAGCCTGTTACTTGCTGGGCTCGGCGCCGCGCCGCAGCGCGAGCCCCGTCAGCGCCTCGCGCACGACCCGCTCGGCGACGAGGGCGGTGAGGTCCGCCGAGCCGACCGCCGTCGGCAAGACCTCGACGACGTCGGCGCCGACGAGGTCGACGCGCGAGGCGATCTCGCGCACCGCCCAGAGCAGGTCGACGGACGTCATGCCACCCGGCTCGGGCGTCCCGGTGCCCGGCGCGAAGGCCGGGTCGAGCACGTCGACGTCGACCGTCAGGTAGACCGGCCCCTCCCCCACGTGCGCGAGCGCTCGCTCGACGACGCTGCGAATGCCGTCGTCGCGAACGTCGTGCATGAAGAAGCTCGCGATCCCGTGCTGACGCTGCCACTCGAACTCGGCCGGCCC
Source organism: uncultured Actinomycetes bacterium (assembly GCA_963779505.1). GTDB lineage: Bacteria > Actinomycetota > Thermoleophilia > Gaiellales > Gaiellaceae > PALSA-600. The sequence continues at coordinate 100,654 of CAVZYK010000006.1, forward strand.
CGGCCAGTACCCGCGCAGACCGATCTGGGCGTACCGCCGCCCGACGACGCGACCCGCTTCGACGAGGCGGTACATCGGCGTCCCGTGCGAGTGCTCGACACCGAAGACCTCGCGGCCCGTGTCCGTATGCGTGTCGAAGTGGATCAAGCCCACCGGCCCGCGGCGCTTTGCGATCGCCGCGATACACGGCTCCGTGATCGAGTGGTCGCCGCCGAGCGTGACCGGCAGCGCGCCTGCGTCGACGACCTCGCCGACGAGCGCCTTGATCGCCGCGTGCGTTCGCTCGGGGTCGGCGGGGATCACCGGCGCGTCGCCGTAGTCGACGATCGACAGCGCGGCGAACGCGTCGATCCCCGCTTCGAGGTGCGGGCCGGGCGGGCACGACGCGGCCCGGATCGCACGCGGCGCGAACCTCGTGCCGGGACGGTCCGAGACGAGGTCGTCGGTCGGCGCACCCACGATCGCGACGTCGACGCCGGCGAGGTGCTCCGGCTCCTGCGCGAGGAGCGCGCCGCCGAAGGAGAGGAAGCCCGCGTAGTCGGGCTTGTCGTCGAGGGGACGCCAACGCCGTTGCGGGTCGATCATGCGACGAGCATCTCACGGCGAGGGCGGGGCCGGACGGGCCGGCGGTGGCTCGGCCCGCCCCGCAGGGGCCCCGTCTGCGTAGGAGTCTTCCGCATCCGGGAGCGCGGGACACGCGGGCGGTTGACTGGCGAATCAGTCCGGGCGGACGCGGAGCCCTCCCGTGATCGACGCGATCACCTCGCGCTCTGCGGACGAGACACGATCCGCGTCGTCGGCGAGCTGGCCGAGCACCCAGCCGGTCAGCACTTCCTCGAGCGCGCCGTAGAGCATCCACGCCGCGAGGCGTGCGTCGACCTCGACGCGGAACGTCCCCTCCTCCTGCCCCCTGCGGATGATTCGCTCGAGGCTCGCGAACGCCTGGCCGATCTCGTCGAGCTCGTCCTGGATGTGCGGGCTGCGGGTGATCTCCCGCACGAGCAGGCGGACGAGATCCGGATCGTCGCGCCAGGCGCGGAGGACGATCTTGACGACGAGCGCGAGTTGCTCGGGCGCCGTCTCGCCCGTTTCCTCCGCGAGGGCGACGGCGGCGAGCAGCCTCCCCCACGCCTCGCGGAACACCGCTTCGAGCACAGCGTCCTTCGACCCGTAGTAGTGGTAGACGAGCCCGTAGGCCACGCCCGCCTCCTTCGCCACGTCGCCGACAGGAGATGCCTCGTAGCCCTGCCGCGCGAAGACGCGGACCGCGGCGTCGAGAATCTGCCTGCGCTTGTCGTCGCCTCCCATCAGTCGGTGCCGAGCGCCGCAGCCGCCTTGCGCAGGATGTACTGCTGCGAGGCGTCGTCGCCCGGATTGTGGAAGAAGACGATCGACTGCCGACGCGCGCTGTGCGCACCCGGCGGCGGCACCGCGACTCGGTGCAGGGTCGACGTCCACGCACCCTCGGTCAGGTCGGCGAGCAGGTCGCCGATGTTGCAGACGAACGCGTCGGGCGTCGGCGTCACCTGAACCCACTCGCCGGCGACCGTCTGCACCTCGAGCCCGCCGGGCGCGTCGTCGCTGCGGAGGATCGTCAGGAAGCCGTAGTCGCGATGCGCGCCGGCGCGCAGCTGCCCCGCCTCGGGCGCCGCGTCGGGCTCCGGGTAGTTGATGACGCGCAGCGACGACGAGAGCTCGTCGAAGCGGTCCTCGAACCAGTCCTCCGGCCGGCCGAGCGCCTGCGCGATCACACCGCGCAGCGCACGCGCGAGGCGATGCATCTCCCGCAGGTAGGTGACGTACGGGCGCTGGAGCCCGGCGGGCCAGTCGACGCCGGCGAGCGACGGCCCCCAGTCGAGCGACTCCTTCAGGTCGGCGTGGTCGTCACCGTCGCCGGTCGCGCCGAGCCGCTCCGACTGCAGCGGTCGATAGACCGGCAGGCCGACGACGCTGCCCGGGCCGGCAAAGCGCGCCTTCGCGTCCACCGTCTGGTCGAAGAAGCGGGCCGACACCGCAGCGACCTCGTCGATCGCGGCCGGGCTGACGCCGTGGCCGACGACGGTGAAGAAGCCGATCTCCTCGCACGCGCTCCGCAAGGCAGCGACGGCGTTGTCGCTCCGCAAGTCGACAACGGGGATCACCCACCAAGCCTACGCCCGGTCGGGTGCGCCCGTAACGGTCCCCGTAACGCCAGCTCGTCCGTTCTGTTCCCGGACTGTCCCCAGCGGTCGGACCAAGCACGTTCTGCGCACCGTGACTCCAAGGAGGAGCAACAACGTGAGAAACGCTCGTACACAGATCGCCGTCGTCGCCGTGCTGGCGCTCGTCGGCCTCGCCACGGTCGTCGCGGGGGCAGGCGCCGCGGCCCAGGCGGCACCGGTGAACACGGCCCCGCCGACGATCAGCGGCACGCCGACGGTCGGACAGACGCTGACGGCCGCAAACGGGACCTGGAGCAACACCCCGACGTCCTACGACTACCAGTGGCTCCGCTGCAACGCCACGGGAGGCAGCTGCGTCAACGTCGCCAACGGCACCCAGAAGACCTACACCCTGGTCGGCGCGGATGCGAACCACACGATGCGGGTGAAGGTCACCGCGACGAACGCAGACGGCTCGAGCTCCGCTCAGTCTGCGCAGACCGATCCGGTCGCTCCGGCGTCGGCCGGCGCGGTGCCGCGGAACACCGACCGGCCGGAGATCTCCGGCACGCCCGAGGTCGGCGAGACGCTGACGGCCGACGAAGGCACCTGGACCGGCAACCCGACGTCGTACTCGTTCCAGTGGCAGCGCTGCGACGCTGACAACATCGTCGCCTGCTTGAACGTCGCGGGCGCGACGTCGAAGAGCTACGCGCTCCACACCGGCGATCTCGGCTACCGGCTGCGCGTCCGCGTGACGGCCCACAACGCGCGGGGCGCGACCACGGCGAGCTCGGCGACCACCGCAGTGATCGCGCCGGCGCTCAAGATCACGAACAACCGTCCGACGCTCGCGATCGTCTCCGTGCGGTTCGTCGGCGCGGCCGTGTACGCGCGCTTCCGGATCTGCGACGACTCGTTGAAGAACCTGTCGATCATCGCCACGGACTCACGTCCGGGCAAGCTCTCGTACACGCGGCGCTTCTCGACGCTCGCCGCGCCCAGGCCGTGTGGTGTCTACACGCGTCACTGGACGCCGGTCGCGCGGTTCCGCGGCCACGGCAGGTACACCGTGACGCTCAGTGCCCGCGACAAGTCGGGCCTGACGAGCGCACCCGCCAAGCGCACCTTCTCGCGCTAGCGCGTTCGGGGGCGGCGCAGCTTCGGCTGCGCCGCCCCCCTCTCAATGCTGCTGCGAATCCGAATCGCGTCTTTCCCGGTACTCCCTCAGGTCCGCATCAGCATGAGAGGGAGGTCTTCAATGAGATCGCGCATCGCAGGTTTGCTCTCGGTGGTGATCATGACCGGGCTCGTCACGGTGACCGCAGCCGCACAAGAACGATCCGGGCCGGACATCTTCACGATGCACTCGCTCGTTTCCGATGACGCGTCGACGCCGGCCCCGGCGAAGGACGCATCGCTCGTCAACGGCTGGGGCCTCAGCGTCGGCCCGACAACGCCGTGGTGGACGTCGAACAACGGCACGAACACCTCCACGCTCTACAGCGGCGCGGGCACGAAGGCCGCGTTGACCGTCGCCGTTCCGGGCGGTCCGACGGGCACGGTGTTCAACGCCAGCAGCGCTGACTTCGTGGTCAGCCAGGGCGGCAAGTCCGCAGCCGCCCGCTTCCTGTTCGCGACGGAAGCCGGGACGATTCTCGGCTGGTCACCGACCGTTGCAGCCACGTCCGCCGTGATCGGCGTCGACCGCTCGTCGAGCGGCGCCGTCTACAAGGGCCTCGCGGTGCTGAACGACCGGTTGTACGCAACCGACTTCCACAACGGCCGGGTCGACGTCTTCGACGCGGCGTTCGCACCTGTCGTGACCACGGGTGGGTTCAAGGACGCGAAGGTACCGAAGGGCTTCGCGCCGTTCGGCATCCAGGCACTCGCGGGCAGCGTCTTCGTCACGTATGCGAAGCAGGACGCCGCCGCGAAGGACGACATCCCCGTACCGGGGCAGGCGTACGTCGACGAGTTCACGCCCGACGGGCAATTCGTCGCGCGCGTGATCAACAGCGGCAAGAAGAACGCGCCGCTGAACGCGCCGTGGGGGCTCGCCATGACACCGGCCGACTGGGGCCCCTTCGGAGGAGATCTCCTGGTGGGCAACTTCGGCGACGGCAGGATCAGCGCCTACACGAAGCGGAGCAACGGCTGGGTCTACAAGGGCCAGCTGCGCGTCGCGACCGGCGCTCCGATCACGATCGACGGGTTGTGGGCGATCGCCTTCGGCAACGGCGCCGCAGCCGGCCCGACGACGACGCTCTACTTCCTCGCCGGCCCGTCAGGCGAGAAGCACGGCCTGTTCGGCTCGATCACGGTCGGTTGAAGCTCGCTCGTGGGCGGGGAGTCGAGTCTCCCCGCCCACTGAGCGCAGGCCTCAGGACGCACGCAGTGACGTGACGACTGCGGATTGCCCGCGGGCGACTGCGCGCGCGTACATTCGCTCGCTGGCCGCGGTGAAGAGCGTCAATGCATCCGTGCCGTCGCTCGGGAACTCCGACCAGCCCGCCACGGGGCGAGAGAACTCACGCAGCGCTGTCTCGACGTCAGCGGTCAGCGCGCGTGCGCTCGCGAAGTGCCCCGCGGTTCCGAGCACCGCAAACTGGTGGTCGGTGATCCGGGAGACGTGGCTCCCCTCGACCGAGTACGTCAAGCGCTCGCCGATGCGCAGCAACCAATCGGCTCCCGCCAGGCCGGACGGGGGCTCCGGCACCTGGCAGACAACCAGGCAGAACGCTTCTCCCCGGTCGATGCGCTCGGTGATCGCCATCTGGAAGCCTCGCTGGTTCGGCAACCCGGTGACGACGTCTCGCCGCGCGAGGATCTTCAGCTCTTCGGTCAGATCGTCCGCACGCGCGAGCAGTGTGCGACTGCGGGCGGCGTAGTACCCGACCATCGATCCGATCAGGACGTAGCTGACGAGCCTGATGCCGGTTGCGATCGTTGGCAGTGTCGCGACGTCGATGTGCGGGTTCCAGAAGACGCCGACCGCATAGAAGGCCGTCGCGAGGAACCCTGCCAGGGCGCCGACGTACGCGCCGCCGGCGACCGCGACGAGCACGATGCCGATGTAGTAGAGGTGCCCGATCCCGAGCCCGGGACGCTCGAGGAGACGGTACGCCGCGAAGACGGCGACGAACCATGAGAGGCCGGTCGCGAGGAAGAGCGTACCGCAGACGCGCCTCAGTCACACGACGGGAATCGCCCGAATCGCCCACGGGTCCGCTCCCTCGAACAGGTGAAATCAGGAGACGCTGCGGCGTCGACGTCGTGACGCTCTCGGTCCGGAGGCGTCGCCATCGATGACGCACAGTCGTCGTGATGCTGGCAACCGTCCGAGCGATGCTTGTCCGGGGGTTCGGCACTGCTCTGCCGCCGGCCGTATAGCCAAGAACTGAGCTGCCATCGTCTGGAGCGCGAGCATGCCAGGGCAGGTCAGCTCTTCGACGGCGTAATCCGCGAGCATCGTGGGCGTTCCATTCGAGTCGACTGCGGCCAGGATCGAGCCTGCTACTCGATCCGGCTTCATACGCGCAGTCGACGTTGACCGGCCACCGTCCGAGCTCGTCGTGCGGGTCGACCTGCCAGCGTGACGTAACGCCGCCGATGCTTCGTCGTCAGGCGCACGCGAGCGCGTCGAGGTGCCGGTCACGAGTCGGCTGAGCCGTAGATCGTGCGCTCGGTCGCGGGCCGCACGGACATCCCTGAGCGTCGCGTGAGGCGATTCGTGGGACACGGCCGATCGCTGAGACGACACCGTTCGTGATCGGGCAGTACTGCACTGCGACCAGCGTGGCGGGCGACGTCGGGTGCGGCTCGCACGCAGCGACGAGCGTCGAGCGCAGCTCGACGCACTGGCCGACGCATGCAGCAGCCCTCATCAGGCCGTACCGCGAACGTCGCCGGCCAGGCTCGAGACCGCGTGGACGAGCCGTGTAGTCGCGTCCACGCTCTCAGGCGATCAGCGCAGCGACTCGTGCCGCGACCGTCAGCACGAGCCGCGCCGGTGATCGAGCTCGACGGCGTAGCAGCGCCAGCGAGCGTCACGCGTGTCAACTCGCAACCGGTGGCGGCGCCACGGCGCGTGCGACCGCCCCGGTCGGACGACGCTTCGACGACCGCGAGTCTACGCCCGCCGACTCCGGTGCCGAGGCTGCCCGCCAGCGACTGCGCTCTGCTTGCCAACGCCCACGGATCGCACGAGCTTCGGCCTACGAGCCGGCTCGGCATCACCGGCGGATCGCGCTCCAGCACGCCGCGTAGTCGCATCGCTGCTCGAAAGGGCCCGGGTGGATTCGAACCACCGACCAACGAATTATGAGTTCGCTGCTCTAACCGCTGAGCTACGGGCCCGCTCCAGCGTGATCATGCCGTGCCGACGAAAACCGTACAGCCCCGCCCTCTCAGACCATCCCGATCGGATGACGGCGTCAGACCCTCGCTCGTTACACTCGACCCCGATGAAGGTCTTCCAGGCCGAGCGGCACTTCCAGACCACCGGGGGGCTGCACGTGACGGACATCACGGACGAGGTGCGTGAGATCGTCCGCGAGTCCGGGGTCGTCGACGGCATCTGCTGCATCTACTCGCCTCACACGACGTGCTGCGTGCGCGTCAACGAGTACGAGCGCGGCATGTTCGAGGACTTCGGCGCGCTCCTGCGCCGCCTGATCCCGCACGAGACGTACTACGCGCACGACGACTGGGACCGGCGCACCGAGAACATCTGCGAAGAGGACAAGGAAGTCGGGAACGGCCACGCGCACTGCATGTCGATGATCCTCGGCTCCGCCGGCGAGTCGGTTCCGGTCGGCGACGGCGAGCTCTGCCTCGGCACGTGGCAGCGGGTGCTCTTCATCGAGCTCGACCGCTCGCGCCCGCGCCGCTGGCTCTGCAAGGTCGTCGGCAGCTAGGGACGAACCTCGCGAGAGCTCCGCGTTACGGTCTCGTCGACCGCGAGCGGTTGCTGCGAGTCGCGCCGCTCGGCGTCGAGCTCGAAGACCCAGAACTCCCGGCCCATCACGTGCACGGCGACGTTGTAGACGGGCACGCCGTCGATCTCGCCCTCGAACGACCCGTGATGCGCGTGGCCGTGCACGACGAGGTCCGGACGGTGCGCCGCGATCGGACCGGCCAGACGGTCTGCGCCGAGCACGAGCCACAGACGCTCGGGCTCGCCGACGAGCGTCGCCTCGACCGGTGAGTAGTGCAGCAGCGCGAGGCGCACCGCGCACGGCTCGATCGCGGCGAGTCCCGCCTCGAGACCCTCGACGTCCTTCGTCGTCTCGGCGTACGCCTCTCGGAAGATGGGCTCGCCGAAGTTCGCCCACTGTTGCCCGAAGCCGCCGACGAATCCCTTCACGCCCGCGACGCCGACGCTCGCGCCGTTGATCGGCAGGATCGTGTGCGACCGGTCGAGCACCACGACCCCCGCCTCGGCGAGCGCGCGCGACAGGTCGGCGGGCCGGTCGGAGTGCCAGTCGTGGTTGCCGAGCACTGCGACGACGGGCACCGACAGATCGCGGCAGGCGTCCGCGACGACGCAGACCTCGTCGACCTGGCCGTGCTGCGTCAGGTCGCCCGCGAGCAGAATCAGGTCTGCCTGCTCTTCGACACGGCTGAACGCCTCGCGGACACGATCCCGCTCGGCCGCTCCCGCATGGATGTCGCCTGCTGCTGCAACGCGCACGGTCTTCGCCATGCCCAGGTCGTACCCGGATTCGCGCTTGCCATTCACGGGTACCGACGCTCGATGCCGAGCGACGGAGCCGTCAGCGACCTGCTGGATGCGATGAAGCGCGCCGCCGCGGTGCTGCGCGACCACGGGATCGAGTTCGCGCTCGCGGGCGGACAGGCGATCTACGCGCACGGCGGCCCGGAGAGCGGCCACGACGTCGACTTCGTGCTGCGCGAGGCGGACGCCGAGCACGCGCTGCACCTGCTCGGCGAAGCGGGCTTCCGCTGCGAGCGCCCGCCGGAGCACTGGCTCTACAAGGTCTACGACTCGAACGACGCGATGATCGACCTGATCTTCGCGCCGAACAGCCGTCCCGAGACCGTCGACGCCCTGCTCGCCCGCGCGGACGAGCTCGAGGTCTACGCAATCGTGCTCAAGGTGATGAGCGTCACGGACGTCCTCGCAACGAAGCTGCTCGCGCTGAAGGAGCACGAGGTCGACTACGAGAGCGTCCTCGAGGTGACGCGCGCACTGCGCGAGCGTGTCGACTGGCCGCTGCTGCGGGAGCTCACCGCGGGCAGCCCCTACGCGCAGGCGTACTTCACGCTCTGCGAGGAGCTCGGGCTCGCGCCGGCGGGTTAGGCGGCCTTGATCGCGGCGATCTCGCGCCGCTCGGCGAGGCGGCGCAGCGCCTCCGCCTCGAGCTGGCGGACACGCTCGCGCGTGATGCCGAGAATGCGGCCGATCTCTTCGAGCGACTTCGGCTCCTCGGTGCCGCTGAGGCCGTACCGCAGCGCGAGGATCTTCTGCTCCCGCTCGGACAGCTCCGCGACCGCCCTGTGGAGCGCCTGCTCGGTCAGCTCGACCTCGACCTGCTCGTCCGGCGTCTTCTCGTCGCTCGCGAACAGGTCGCCGAACGACGCGGAGTCGTCCTCGCCGACCGGCTTGTCGAGCGACGCAACCGCACGCGCCGCCGTGCGGACCTCGCGCACCTGCTTGAGCGGCAGTTTCGACTTCTCTGCAAGCTCCTCGTCCGTCGGCGTGCGCTCGAGCTTCGCGACGAGCTCGCGCTCCGCGCGCGAGATCTTCTGCTCGCGTTCGACGATGTGCACCGGGATGCGGATCGTGCGCGCCTTGTTCGCGACGCCGCGCTGAACCGCCTGGCGGATCCACCACGTCGCGTAGGTCGAGAACTTGAAGCCCTTGCGCCAGTCGAACTTCTCGGCGGCGCGGATCAGCCCGATGATCCCCTCCTGGATCAGGTCGAGCAGGGTCAGGCCGTGGCCCTGGTACTTCTTGGCGATCGAGACGACGAGCCTCAGGTTCGAGTTGACGAGCAGGTCCTTCGCCTGCTTGTCGCCGTCCTCGATCCGCTTCGCGATCTCGACCTCCTGGGCGGCGGTCAGCAGCGGGTAGCGGCCGGCCTCGTTCAGGAACAGCTGCAGCGAGTCCGTCGTGGCCGACGCGATCTGGGTGTTCGTGTAGCTGACGTCCTCCTCGATCGCGCGCGAGCAGTCGTCGGTCAGCTCGACCCCGTGCGAATCGAGCCGCTCGAGCAGGGTCTCGATGTCGTCCTCCTCGAGCTCGAGCTTCTGGACGATCTCGTACAGCTCCGTCATGTGGACGCAGCCGTGCTCTTCGCCGTGCTCGATCAGGGTTGCGATGGGATCGGCAGTAGTCATGGCATCACGCGTTCCCCGGGCGCCGCCGGGTCTAACCATGAAAACGGAGATCAGGGCATTTCGGTTTCGGCGTCGTCCGCTTCAGGCTCTCGCCTCACCGGCCCGCTGCGAACCTCCGAGCGCTACGATCAGCGCCCATGTGGTGGCTCTATCTCCCGCTGATCATCATCGGCGTCGTCCTCGTCTTCTTCGGCCTGCTCGTCTTCCTCGGCCGGTTCCGGAACGGGGCGCTACTCCGGCCGGTGATCGCGTGGCTCTCGCGGATCGGCTTCATGCGCCGGTTCTTCACGAGCGTCAGCACGAAGGCGATCGAGCGCCAGAACCCCGAGCTCGCGAGCGCGATCAAGAAGATCAACCCGGTCGCCTCCAACCCGAACCCGCAGGCCGTGCAGAAGGCGATGAGCCGCCTCACCCCGGCCGAGCGTCGCGCGTACATGGAAGCCGCGCAGGAGCAGGGCGGCGTGCCCGACACCGCGAACCGCAAGATGCGCAGGCAGGCCGAGCGGATGCAGCAGCAGGCCCGCGGCGGCCGTCCGGGCGGCGGCGGAGCGAGCAGCTCCCGCAAGCGCAAGCGCAAGTAGCAGCGCGTTCGTCAGACTCTGCCGGGTGGTACCCGAGGCAGCTCCACGCACGACCAAGAACGGTCTGGTCGTCGACGTCGACGGCTGGTTCGTGCTCAACGCCCGTGACTCGCGCTGGCGGACCGAGGGGCCGCTCGGCTCCTTCTGCAACTTCGAAGGCAAGCGGCGCTTCCCGCAGCTCGGCTTCAACATCAGCGTCCTCGCACGAGGCGAGGCGATGGGGATGTATCACCGCGAGAACGCGCAGGAAGGCTTTCTCGTCGTCGCCGGCGAGTGCCTGTTGATCGTCGAGGAGCAGGAGCGTTCGCTCGAGCAGTGGGACTTCTTCCACTGCCCCGGCGGGACGGAGCACATCATCGTCGGCGCAGGTGACGAGCCGGCGATTCTCGTCGCCGTCGGCGCACGCGGGCGTGGTGTCGGCGGCGGCCTCGTCTACACCGTCTCCGAGCTCGCAGCGCGCCACGGCGCGAGCGTCGAACGCGAGACGAGGAAGCCGGGCGAGGCCTACGCGCAGATCTTCGCCGACCTGCCGCGGTCACGTTTCGTGCCGTACGAGCCCGGCTGGCTGCCGGACTAGCCCGTTGAAGCGGTGTCCCGGGGACTGTCCCCGGGACACGGCCCTTCGAGCCGGCCGTGCGGTCGGACCTGCCGTCGGGAGTAGCCTGTGGCCATGCGCACCGTGACTGCTCCGACGGCTCAACTGCTCGCCTGGATCGCGGAGCGCTCGCCCGGCTACACGGAGACGCTCGAGGTCTGGCGGACCTCGTGTCCGCGACTCGCCGTCTGGGAGGACGCGCTGGCCGACGGCCTCGTCCGCGTCGACCACGGCTCCGTCCTGCTGACGGCAGCCGGCAGAGACGTGCTCGCGTCCGCGTAGACCGTCAGGCCTGAATCAGGTACGCACAACCGCGCGCATCCGCCGGGAACGGCGAGGCGCCGCGGCGGGAGACCTTGTAGCGGCCGATCGGCAGCGCGACGGTCGTCGCCCGGCTGCGGCGCAGGCCCGGGCCGCTCGAGCGTCACGAACCCCGTCTCGGACGGCACGAGCAGAACGTGCTTGGCGTCATCGTAGGTCGGCTCGGCCGGCTCGGGCTCAGCCTGCTCTCCGGCCGACGCGTGCTCGGCGAGACGGGACTCCAACTCGTCGATCCGCGCAGCCCGGCTCGCCAGCTCGTCCTGCAGCCCCTGCGTTCGAGCCTCGAGCGCCTGCATGCGCTCTGCGGCGCGCGCGCGCCCGGCGCGCAGTTCGTCGAGCTCCGCAAGCCGCACGTTCGCAGACTCGAGCTCGCGGCTCGCAGCGGCCAGAGCGGCAACCGCGGCCTCGTTCTCCTGCTGGAGTGACACGAGCGTGTCGTGCGCGACGTCGGCTCCGACGCGCTCGAGGTTGACCTCTTCCAGCGCTGCGATCTGCGCCCGGGCTGCGTCCAGCTCGCGACGTGCCTCCGCGAGAGCGTCAGCCGCCGCGCCTGCCTCTAGCTGCATCGCGGCGAGAGACTCCTGGGCGGCGGTGTCCACGACGGGCTCGGCGCGCGCCGCTTCGAGGTCGGCGATCGTCGTGCGTGCGTCCTCGAGCTCGTGACGCGTCTCCGCGAGCGCGATGCCGACGGCTGCGGCCTCCGCCTGCGCGGCGACGAGCGCCTCATCACCGGCCTCGTCGACGGCGGGCTCGGCGAGGCGTGCCTCGAGATCGGCGATCGTGGCGCGTGCCTCCTCGAGCGCGATCCCGGCGGCTGCGGCCTCCGCCCTGTGCGGCGGCAAGCGCCTCATGAGCGGCCTCGTCGACGGCGGGCTCGGCGGGGCGCGCCTCGAGGTCTGCAATCTGGGCCTGCGCTGCCGCCAGCTCGTCGCGGGCGATCGTGAGCGCTGCAGCGGCGGCGTCGGCGTCCTTCTGCAAGACCGCGAGCGACTCGCGAGCGGCCTCGGCACTCGCCTGCGCGGCTTCCTCGGCGGTCCGACGTGCCTGATGGGCATCGTCGAGGCGGTTGCGCAACGCGTCGCGCTCGAGCTCGGCCGCTGCGAGCTTGCCGGCGAGCTGATCGCGCTCGTCGGCGACGAACACCGGTGCGGGATCGGCGAGGACCGGCGCGTGCTCGGGCTCGGGGACCACGACTGGCTCGGGCTCGACGGCGACCGGCAGCGCCGGCTCCGGCATGGCGAACCGCCGGCGGCGGCGCAAGCTCGAGATCGGGCCGGCGCGTCTCGCGCGGCTCCGGCTCAGGCGCCGGCTCGGAGGCGAGCAACAGTGGCGGGAGCGAGACCGATTCCGCGGCAGGCTCGGCGAGGGGCGGCAGCTGCGAGGCATCGAAGGGCTCGCCGTCCGGCCGTGGCGCGCGTTGAGTCGCGCTAGGGCGACCCGTCGCAAAGCCGTATTCCGTCTTCAGCAGGCCGCCGTGCTGGTCGGCGAGCGCCATCGCGATCGTCGAGCTCGCGACATAGCCGCCGTCGACGAGCATGCGGCCGAGCGGCGCGCCCGTGCGGCGCTGCTCCTCGAGCACGCGCTCGAGGTCGGCCGCGTCGAGGAGCCCGGAGTCGACCAGGAGCTGGCCGAGCGGCACGCGGTCGGCGTCGTGCTGGCTATTTGCTTCCGGGACTGCCATCTGGCTTCTCCTACGCGCCGCGGGTGACCCCTCCATTTGTGGCTATCGGCGGGGAAACGGGCCGCGCTATCCCCCTGAAACGGGATTTGCGCGCGCCGCGATGAGTTTCGACTCGCCGGCCGGTCGGTAGGGGAAACGGGATCCGAGCGAGAGGAGCACCAGCATGGGAAACCCGGTCGTTCACTTCGAGGTGATCGGCAAGGACGGAGACAAGCTCCGCAGCTACTACGGGGAGCTCTTCGGCTGGGAGTTCGACACCGACAACTCGATGAACTACGGCGTCGTCGCGCGTGACGCCAACCCGGCGCCGGACGATCTCGGCAGCATCGGCGGCGGCGTCGCGACCGGCCCCGACGGCTACGAAGGCCACGTCACGTTCTACGTCGGCGTCCCGGACGTCGGCGCGGCACTCGACAAGGCGGAGAGCCTCGGCGGCACCCGCGTCTTCGGCCCGGAGGAGATCATGGAGCGGATGATCCTCGGCCAGTTCAAGGATCCCGAGGGCCACCTGATCGGCCTCGTCAGCGGCACGACGTAATCGCGCGGCCAGGAACCTGGCTCGCCCCCAGACGGGCCAGGTTCCGCAGTCCTTCAGAGTCTGGGAGGTTCGCCGCGGGCCGCTACGAGAGCGGCATCTTGACCATGATGCCCGTCGGCATCGCGAGCGAGTCGGAGGCCTCGCGCAGGAGTCCCTCGTCGTCCGCGAGCGCGATCGAGCCGTCGGTGCCCGTCACCTCGCGCAGCTCGAGCAACTCGTCGCCGGCGACCTCGTAGGTCTTCATGTCGCCGCCCGTGATGGCGCGCACACGTTGTCCGACCCTGTCGATCGTGTCGTCGTCGCCCTGGGCGAGGACCATCGCGTCCGGGAACTCGATCTGGTCGCCGACGTGCCTCAGGACGGCGTCGTCGATCCGGTGGCGGTGGAAGCGGCCGCTCGTCTTGTGCAGCTCGAGCTTGCCGTCTGCGTCGTGCGAGACGAGCGCGATGTCGTCGAGCTCGATCCGCTTCTTCTCGACGGCGTCGTGGAGCGAGCTGAGGACGAACTCGCCCTGATCGTGGCTCGGCGCCCTGACGGCCAGTACCTTCGTCACGCCGCCAGTCTATCCCACCTGGATGAAAGCCGGACTAGCGCGCGAGGACCGGGAACTGCGGGTCGAGCTTCCGCAGCGCATGGATGAGCACGGTCGTGACCGCGAAGTTCCGTACCCAGTTGCGATCGGCCGGGATCACGTACCACGGCGCCGACTTCGTCGACGTCGCCGCCAACGCGTCGTCGTAGGCCGCCGTGAACTCGTCGAAGCGCTTGTTCGTCTCGAGGTCCTTCGGGTTGGACTTCCACTCCTTGGTCGGATCGGACACGCGCTCCGCGAGGCGCGCGGCTTGTTCCTCCTGCGAGACGTGGAGGAAGCACTTGAGCACGGTCGTCCCGTCGCCGGCGAGCAGCTCTTCGAACTCGTTGACCCGCTGCGGGCGCGCCTTCCACACCGCCGGCGGCACGAGCCCGAGGACGCGCACGGTGACGATGTCCTCGTAGTGGGAGCGGTTGAAGATGCCGATCATCCCGCGTTCCGGGCATTGCGCGTGCACGCGCCAGAGGAAGTCGTGCGCGAGCTCGACCGGCGTCGGCGCCTTGAACGACGAGACGCGGCAGCCCTGCGGATTGAGGCCGGTGAAGACGTGCTTGATCGTGCCGTCCTTTCCCGAGGCGTCGAGTCCCTGCAGGACGAGCAGAATGCTGCGCTTGCTCTCGGCGTAGAGCCGCTCCTGGAGCTCCGCGAGCTCGGCGAGCAGCGTCGTGTGCTTCGCGGCCGCCTCGTCCTTCCCCGCGAGCCCAAGCGTGTCCCGGGCATCGCGGTCGCGGAGCTTCGCGGCCGATCCCGGCTTGACGATCAGCGCGTCGAGCATGACCCGAGCCTACGGAAGGGCGCGCGGCCAGTGTTGGCCAGGCGTTCATCCCATCTGGGCGATGTGACGCGGCCCCGCGACGTCGATGGTAGAACCCGGTGGGCTCGACCCATCCAGTCGGCCGAGAGCGGCGAGCCCGTCGGCGCCGGCGCCCAACCGGGAAGGGAGAACAACGAATGTTCAGACGTAGACGCCCGCTGGCACGCGCTGCGATCGTCGGCGGCACTGCCTATGCGGTCGGCAAGCACGTGCAGGGCAACCGCGACCAAGAGCAGCAGGAGGCGTACGACACCGGGCAGGCCGACGCGGCCCCGCCGGCTCAGAGCTCGGGTGACATCTACGACGAGCTCGAGCGGCTCGCAGACCTGAAGGAAAAGGGCGTCATCACCGACGCCGAGTTCGAGGTGCAGAAGCACAAGCTCCTGGAGCGCACATGAGCACCACCCCAAACGAATTCGGTCCGGTCCAGATGCTGGTGATCGGCTTCGCAACCGACTCGCTCAGCGGCAAGGTGCTGGAAGAGCTGAAGCGGCTGCGCGAGGCCGACATCGTGCGGCTCGTCGACCTGCTCGTCGTCGCCAAGGACGACGAGGGCGACCTCGCGGTCGTGCAGGCCACCGACCTGACGCAGGACGAGGCGATGGAGTTCGGCGCCCTCGTCGGAGCGCTGATCGGCTTCGGCACCGGTGACGAGGAGACGATGGAGGCGGCGGCGGTCGCGGGTGCGACCGCAGGGGCCGACTCGCATCTGATCGACGACGCCGAGGCCTGGTACGTCGCCGACGCGATCCCGAACGGGACGACGGCGGCCGTTGCGCTGCTCGAGCACCGGTGGGCGATCCCGTTCCGGGATGCGATCGTCGACCAAGGCGGCATCGTGCTCGCCGACGAGTGGATCCATGCGGCCGATCTGGTCGCGGTCGGCGCCATCGCCGCTGCGTCTAGCTGACCTCGACTGCTGACTGACGCGGGCGCCCGGCGGAAACGCCGGGCGCCCGCGCTCTCTGCTCGAGCTCTCGTCCTCAGGTACCGGTCGCATTCGTCCGTGTGGACGAGCGAAACCAGGTCTTGCGACCGATGCGCCCGCGCCGAACGCGGCGCACACTCGCTGTATGGCCGATCACGCCCTGCAGCTCGTCGAAGATCCGCGCCCCGTCGGCCGGACGCGCGGGCTTGCGGCGCCTGACGCGGTCGCTGGATGCGCTCGTCGCGACGAACCACGATCCGCACGCAATCGCCGTTCGCGTCGGGATGCTCCTGCGCCCCGCACTCGCGGACGAGGCGCTGCTCGAGCAGCGTCATCGCGAGCCGGCACCCGACCGTTACCGGCAGCACCTCGTTCACGTGCATCCGGAGGGCCTCTACTCGATCGTGGCGCTCGTCTGGAAGCCCGGCCAGGCGACGCCGATCCACGACCACCGCTGCTGGTGCGTCGTCGGCGTCTGGCGCGGGCTCGAGCGCGAGACGACCTACAACCTCCACTCCGACAACGGCACGCCGTACCTGCTGCAGCGGCACGTCGTCGAGACCCGCCCCGGCGATGTCTCGGTGCTCGTGCCGCCCGACGAGGACATTCATCGCGTCGAGAACGGCGGGACGGAGCTGGCGATCTCGGTGCACGTCTACGGCGACGACATCTCGGTGCTCGGCTCGAGCATCAACGAGCAGTTCTCCGAGGACCTCATCCGCACGCGGTCGTGGTCGCAGGGAACCGTGCCGGTCTCCTGGCGGGCGCTCAACGGCTAGCGCGGCGCGTCCGGCTTCTCCCAGACGGAGACGTGCTGCCTGCTCTCGCTCGTGAAGGGCTCGCGCTGCCAGCCACTCCAGCGCTCGCGGAGCGTCAGGCCTGCGAGGCGCGCCATCAGGTCGAGCTCCGCCGGCCACACGTACCGGAACGGCACCGAGACCACCTCGGTCGTGTCGCCCTCGAGGAGGTAGTGGTGCGAGATCAGCCCTTGCGCGGCGACGTCGTACTCGTCGATGCCGAGCCGCGTCGCGCTGACGTGGAACGGCTGGAAGATCTCGCCGGGCGGCAGTCGCTGCAGATCCGGCACCCCCACTTCGATCACGAAACAGCCGCCCGGCTCCAGGTGCGCGGCGACGTTCTGGAAGCACGCGACCTGCGCGTCCTGCGTCGTCAGGTTCATGATCGTGTTGAAGACGAGGTACGCGAGCGTGAACGTCCCGTCGACGGTGGTCGTCGCGAAGTCGCCGATCGCGACGCCGATCTCCTCTCCCCCGGGCTTCGCGCGCAGTCGCTTCGACCATCGCGGTCGAGAGGTCGATGCCGTGCACGCGAACGCCGCGCTGCGCGAGCGGCAGCGCGATGCGGCCGGTGCCGATCCCCAGCTCGAGCGCGGCACCGTCACCGGCCAGGTCTGCGAGGAAGTCGACGACGGGATCGACCGCTTGTGTCCCGGAGATCTCCGGTCCTGCGTCGTCGTATCGCGCGGCGACGCGCTCGCCGAAGTAGTCCTCAGGCATGCCTGAACTTTGTCAGAGACGTCAGCTGCTGAAGCCGGCGATCGCATCGCCGATCAGCTTCGCGCCGATGATCAGGAGCAGCACGGCCATGATCACACCGTTGTTCTGCGCGAGCCACGACTTGAGGCGCTCGAGGATCGGGCCGGCGCGGTCGCCGAGCGCGAAGAAGATGACGACGGGCACCGCGACCCCGACCGTGCCGATCAGTGCGAAGACGGCGTACGCAGATCGCCTGCTCCCCGCCCGGGATGTCGGTCTGGACGATCGCCGCCGCGGCAGCGATCGCGAGCAGGAGGTTCTTGGGGTTCGCTGCGGAAAGCACGACGCCTGCGCCGAGAGCCTTCGGCGCGTTGAACCCGTCGATCGCTCCCATCCACTTCGGCGTCGCAGCCTGCTCGTCGCCGTGCGGTCTCCCCCGCCACTGCTTCGCCGCCATCAGCACGAGCAGCGCGCCGAGCACGAGCTCGAGCGTGCTGACCCACGTCGCCGGGCTGCCGCCGTCACTCGTGCCGCTCGGCGAGACGAGCAGCACGATCGCCCCGACGAGCGAAAGCCCGAGCAGCCAGCCGACCACGAACGCCGGCCCGTTGGCACGTGCGCGCGGGGTGACGAGCATCAGGACGACACCGATGATCGGAATCGGGCTGATCGCAACGCCGACGGCGAGCGACAGGATCTGGCCGATCGCTTGTCCCACGGAGCGAAGCTAGTGCCACGCCACGGCTCGCGAGTCATCCGCTTCGGATGAGCGCATCAGACGTCTCACGACGGAGTGAAGGCTGAAGTCATCGTTTCGCCCGCGGCCGCCTGGAGGCGCTTGACTGTCGTCACCACCAGTGACATCGTCGATCGGGTCCAAAAACACACCGAGGTGTGCGGCCGCCTCCTAGAGGAGGAGTGCGCAATGCGCAGATTCACGTTTGGACGCGTGCGCTGGTTGGTGGCCGGCGCCATTGTGGGGTCAGTCGTCGCCGGGGGCGTCGCGTTCGCGGCGATTCCCGACGCGAGCGGCGTCATCAATGGCTGCTACCAGAAGAACGTCGGCAACCTGCGAGTGATCGACCCGAGCGCCGGCGACAGCTGTCGACCGTCGGAGATCGGGATCAGCTGGAGCCAGACCGGCCCGCAAGGCCCGCAGGGCCCACAAGGCATACAGGGGCCGAAGGGTGACACCGGAGCCACCGGAGCGACCGGCCCAACCGGCGCCACCGGCCCTCCCGGCCCGAAGGGTGACACCGGAGCAACCGGCGCGACCGGCCCAACCGGCGCCACAGGTGCGACCGGCCCGAAGGGCGACACCGGCGCGACTGGAGCAACCGGAGCGACGGGAGCGACCGGAGCGACCGGAGCGACGGGACCCGCAGGTCCGACCGGCCCGAAGGGTGATCCCGGAGATCTCGGCCTCGCGAATCAGACGTGCCCGACCGGCGCGTCGGTCACGGGCTTCGACTCCGTCGGGCACATCGTCTGCAGCAACGTGACGCCGCCGCCGACGTGCTCACCCAGAACGCTCACGACGACGATGACGAGCTTCACGAACGGCGGATCTCATCCCCGTCGAGCAATGGCCTGGCGGACAGGTGACGCTGGGAACGCCGACCTGCCACGTCACGATCGCGGTGCCGTCCGGTCGCATCGACGTGACCGGATTGACACTCCCCGGGTGGTCCGTGGTCAGCACCGTCGGCTTCGGGACCGCCGTCCTGACTCCGGCGATGGCGAACTGCGCCACGCCCGGAGCGATCAGCGAAGGGGTCGTCAACAACCGGCCGGCGTGCACGTCAGCGCTGAGCTTCGTGCTCTTCGCCGGGCCGTTCCACTCGTCCGCGACGCTGTCGATCGCCGCGGCCTAGACGCAGCACAAGCACGTCGTTCAGAGGGGCCCGGCTTCGGCCGGGCCCCTCGTTTCGTTCTCCCTGAGGTACTGGTGCACGAACGCGATCGCCATGCTGCCCTCGCCCACCGCCGACGCGACGCGCTTTACGGGACTGAACCGGACGTCGCCGCACGCGAAGATGCCCGGGACGCTCGTCTCGAGGAGATACGGGTCCCGGTCGAACTGCCACCGTCCCTCGGCGCGCACGTCGGAACCGGTGAGCACGTAGCCCTTCTGATCGAGTGCGATCTCCGGCGGCAGCCATGCCGTCTCGGCGTCCGCACCGATGAAGATGAAGAGCCCACCCGACTCGAGCCGGGTCGTCTCGCCGGTCGCGGTGTTGCGAACGTCGATCGCCTCGAGCGAGGTTTCGCCGTGGGCGGCGACCACCTCGGCCCGATAGAGGACCTGGATGTTCGACCGGTTGGCGAGTTGCTCGACGAGATAGTGCGACATGCCCTTCTCGAGGCTCTCGCCGCGGTAGAGGATGGTGACGCTCCGTGCGTGGGACGCGAAGAACAGCGCCGCCTGACCCGCTGAGTTGCCGGCACCGATGATGTGGACGTGCCGGTCGTGCGTGCCCGCCGGCTTCGCTGCGCGCGGCTCCGTAGAAGACACCTCTGCCGGCAAGACGGTCGAAGCCGTCGATCGCCAGGTGTCGCCACGTGACGCCGCAGGCAAGGATGATCGTCGGCGCGTGCAGGACGTCGCCACCGTCGAGGTGCACCTGGTGCGTCGCAGCGTCGATACGCGTGGTCGCGCGTGTGACGAGGATCTCGGCGCCGAGCCTGCGCGCCTGCTGGAGGGCCCGGCTCGAGAGTGCGTCGCCGGAGACGCCTGAGGGGAAGCCGAGGTAGTTCTCGATTCGCGACGACGTGCCCGCCTGGCCACCGGGCGCCTCGCGTTCGATCACGATCGT
Organism: uncultured Actinomycetes bacterium; assembly: GCA_963779505.1. Taxonomy (GTDB): domain Bacteria; phylum Actinomycetota; class Thermoleophilia; order Gaiellales; family Gaiellaceae; genus PALSA-600. The sequence goes on from CAVZYK010000006.1 coordinate 120,522, forward strand.
GCGGAGCCCCTCGGAGGCGCCGTAGACGGCGGCTGCCAGCCCGGCGGGGCCGGCACCGACGATCACGGTGTCGTACTCGGGAGCCACCGGCTCGGTTGCGATGTCGAGGAGCTCCGCCACTCGCCGCAGTTGCGGCCGCACGACGGTCTTCCCGTTGACGACGCGAATCGCCGGGTAGTCGCCCTCGGCGGGCAACGCACCGATCCACTGCTCGGCGTCGCTCGGCACGTCCGGCTGGAGCCACCTGAACCGGATCTGGTTGCGGTCGAGGAACCGCCTGCAGCTCCGCGCACGACGCGTCGCGACGATGGCCAAGGACGATCGCCCTGAACGGGGCCGGTGTGGACGCCCGGGCCTGGAGGCCTCTGGGACCTGTGAGCCGGTTGTTCGCGAGGAGTCCCACCCGCTCGCCGACCTCCGGCACCGCGGCAGTGAGGGACTGGAAGTCGTGCAGGTCGACCCGGAAGACACGCGACGACTCTGCGGCGCGGAATCCACCCGGGTAGAGCATTCCGAACGCGATCGACATCTCTCCGAAGACCTCGCCCGGCTTTCGCTCGCCGATCACGCTCTCCACACCGTCGACGCGTCTGACCACCTCGATCCGCCCTTCGAGGACGCCGAACAGCGCCCGTTCGTCACCCTCGTGCACGGCGTACTCGCCCGGCACGAGCGTGATGTCCGCGACGACACGGGAAAGCCGTTCGCGATCGGCCGCCTCGAGGTCTGCGAACACCGGTGACCTGACCGATCTCGTCCGCCGTCACCATGAATCATCGTCGAGCTAGCCGAGCACTCCTTCGATCGTGGCCGGGACGGGGTCGGGAAGGCGTCTCATTCGGAAGCCGTTGAGGAGGCCGAGGAGACTTGCGAGGACCGGGACGAGGAGGGCGACCTGGAGGGAGCGGTCGCGCGCCCGCTTGTTGATGCGCAGCACCTCTGCCTGCACGTCCTCGGGCTCGCCGGCGAGCAAGGGCTCGAGCTGTGAGTTGCTCATCACCTGTGCGTCGTCTTCCAGGGTGTCTGCGATCTGCTGCTGTTGGGCGGGCGGGATGACGGCACTGTTCTCGGCCTGGTTGGTGAACGAGAAGCTGAGGAACGCGAGCATGATGCCGCCGGCCATCGCCAGCCCGAACGAGAGGCCGAACGATCCGGCGGCCGAGTTGACTCCGGCCGCTTCGCTCGCCCGTTCCTCCTCGATCGGCGAGAGGGCGTAGTTGTTCAGCTGCGAGACGAGGAGGCCGAGCCCCGAGCCCGTGATCAGCAGCTGGACGAAGAGCGCCCAGCCCGAGTCGGTGCGAGGCACGACGGGGATGATCAGCGCCAGCCCGACGGTGCACAGAGCGAATCCGATCAGGATGATGTTTGCCGGGCGCCGGCCGCCCGACCTGCGTCCGGCGAGGATCGCGACCGCGAACATGCTGAGCGAGAGCGGCGCGAGGGTCAAGCCCGTCTTCATCGCGTTGTACTCGAGCGTCATCTGGAGGAAGATCGGGAGCGCGATCATCGAACCGCCCAGCGTGACGTTCTGCAGCAACTGGCCGGAGATCCCGGCCGTGAAATGCGGGAACTTGAAGAGCCCGGGGTCGATCAAGGTCGCCTTCCCGGCCCGCTTGCGCCGCACGAGCGAATAGGCAAGCAGCGCCAGCCCGACGGCTCCGATCGCGATCAGCAAGCCGACGTACGCGCCGCCTTCCTGCCACACGAGGATGCCCAGGACGAGGCCGCCCATGCCGATCACCGAGAGGATCGCGCTGGGCACGTCGATCTGCCTCGGGCCGGTGTATGCGACGTCGTGGACGAGCTTGATCTGGGACAACACGATCGCGATCACGACGACCTCGAGCCCGAAGCCGACACGCCACGAGAGGTATGTCGTCACGAAGCCGCCGAGCAGCGGCCCGACCCCGGCAGCGATCGCAGCGGCGGCCCCGACCAGCGCGTACGTCTTCGTGCGAGCGGCGCCCTCGAAGTTCCCGTGGATCAGGGACTGCATCGCAGGCAGCAGCAGCGACGCCCCGAGCCCGCCGATGATCGCCCAGAAGATGATGATCGCAGTGACGCTCTGGGCGAGAGTCATGGCCAGCGCGCCGATTGCATAGCCGAGCAGTCCCAGGATGAAGGCTCGCTTGCGGCCGATCAGATCGCCGACCTTGCTGTTGATCAGGATGAACGCGGCCGACACCAGCGCCTCCAAGGCGATGGCGGCCTGCACGCTGCTCACGTCCGTGTCGAGATCCTTGACGACCGAGGAGATCGAGACGTTCATCAGGGACGTGTCGACGACGAGCACGAACATCGCCGCCGCAAGCAGGTACGGGAGCCGAGGGCTGGCCGTTCGCTCTTCAGGAGTGTTCGTCAGCGCGCTGTCAGTCACAAGCGATTCACCGGTAGTCCTTTCGACGTCGGATCGAGCATGTCATTCCTGGCGGTCAGAGCAGCGGCGAAATCGCTGCGAACGCGGCCGCCCGCGCGCGTGCCTTGATCGTCGACGGAGGTTGCAGGTCCGAGCTGACCTCCTCCGCGGGAGCGAAGAACTGCTCGTCGAACTGCGTTGCGAGATCGGTGGACTCGAAGCCGATGTCGATCTCGAAGAATCGCTTCAGGCTCCACGCCTCCAGGTTGCAGGTGCCGACGAGCACGCGCTCGCGGTCGGCGACGAACGCCTTCGCGTGCAGCATCGTCGGATAGCCCAGGATCCGCACGCCTGCCTCGATCAGTCGTTTGTGGTGGAACTGCTCGGCGGCGCCACACGCCCAGTTGTTGGGGTTCCCTGGGACGAAGAGGCGAACGCGGGCGCCGCGATCGGCCGCCGCGACGATCCGGTTGATCATCTTGCGGTCGGTGACGTACGGATTGACGACCTCGAGCGTGTCCCGCGCTCCGTCGATGTGCGCCGCGATCGCTTCCGTGATCGGCCTGAACCGACCCGGCGCATTGTGGAGCACGACTGCAGGTACAGGGCTCGAGCCCTCGTCGAGCGGAGGGAACAGGGCCTCGACACTGCTCGACGGGATCTCGCCGCCAAGCCAGCGCAGACTGGCGACGAACACCAGCTGCAACTGCGAGACGATCGGGCCTTCGACCCGCACGAACAGATCGTGAAACTCGCCGTTCTCGAAATGGTCCTCGATGCCGGCACCACCGACCCAACCGATACGACCATCGACGACGACCACCTTCCGGTGGTCGATGTGCCCCAGTCCGCTCAGGTTCCAGCCGACGGCACCGCCGGCACCCAGCGGCCCGCGTGGCGCCCGCAGCTGTGTCGCCCGCGCGACGCACACCTGAATCCCCGCTTCGGTCAGCCGCTCGTAGAACTCGCGCGAGCCGCGCTCCGGATCGGTGCCTTGACGATCGACGATCACACGAACCGGAACACCCTCCTGCGCTTTCGAGATCAGCGCGGCCGCAAAGCGGTCGCCCACCAACCCGGGCCGGAACCCGAACTGGTTGATGTGGACGGATGACGACGCAGACGCGATGTCGGCCAGCAGCGGCGGATAGAAGTTGCGACCCTCGACGTGGAGTCGCGCCGATGCCGCGACACTCCCGGCGAAGTCCAACGCAAGCTCGCGACGCGCCACCTCGGGTGCAGCCAGCAATCGCTCGGCGTGCTCGACCAAGCGGTCGTTCTGTACAACGGTCCGCGTCATTCTGACGTGGGCTGTTCAGCTGCCTCGGCCTGCAGTCGCTTGGAGTAGAACTGGAGCGCCTTCTTCGTCTTCGTCTCTTGCTCGCCGGTCAGATCGATGTCGCGTTGCGTCAGGAACGCCTTCAGCTCGGCAGCTTTCTGGAACGCCTCCGAGGGCGCGCACTTCGTCGACAGCTCGAGGATCATCGAGTTGTCCGGATACATCCAGATCTCCGCGACGAGCCGGCGATCGTAGCCCTTGGGCACCAGCTTCAGCTTGAGCACGAAGATCGGGCCAAGAATCGAGAGGCTCTCCAGCTCGAGCCCGTCCGGTGCGTGCGCGGCGTACAGCGCCCGCTGTTCCTTCGAGAAGAGCTTCCGAACCGGCCGCATGCCTGTGACCGCTTCTCTGACGTCGGTCATCCCGAGGGCGCGCTTCATCGAGCCGGAACAGACGAAGCCGCCGGGCATCGCGTCGACCTCGACGCCGAAGTTCGGCGAACGACGAAACACCGGCGGCAACTGCTTCGGGAACGACGGGGCGCAGCTTCACGACCGAGTCATCCCCGCGTCCCTGCACGCGGCGGGCACGAACGACGAGACCGCGCTTGTTCAGCGCGAGGTCGGGCGTGTCGAAGAAGTACACCTGGCGAATCTGGCCCTGGAGCGGATCGACGTCGAGCGCCGCCCCCGCACGGCTCCGATCCGACATCGGCACGGTCAGTTTCAACTCGACGCTGTCGGCGCCCTTGGTCAGCGCAAGGAACTCCACCAGCTGCGCATCCGAGAGTCCGGGTGTCGTGGTCGCGGAAGCCATGGGTTACCTCAACTTTCGAGCTCGGAGAACCGGGACCGCGCGCTGAGGCCGACCTTGCCGCCGCGCGCGGCAAGTGTCGCGCGGCTCGATCTCTCGAGCCTCACCCCATGAGGATGAGTTTTACAGGCTCCGCGCGTTGTTGCCCCGAGACTGGTCGGCACGGAGCAGCCCCAGTTCTGGAGCTGCTCCGGAACTCTCCCAGCGCTTACGGTGCGACGTTCTGGTTCAGGTGGAAGAGGTTGTCGGGATCGTAGGTCCGCTTGACCTGGACGAGGCGGTCGTAGTTCTGGCGGTAGTTGTCTCGAACTCGGTGGTCGTCGTCGTCCTGCATGAAGTTGACGTAGCCGCCGGGCTCTGAGTACGGCGACAACGCTTCGTAGTAGTCGCGGAGCCACGCGATCCGCTCAGTGTCCTTGGCCGGGTCGGTCCAGCCCGCGAGGAACACCATGCCGTACGTGGCGTCGCGATAGGCGAAGGCGGTGTCGTTCGCCCCTACGCGATGGCATGCACCGTTGATCGGGTACAGGTGCATCGTGCAGGTCACCTCGGGAACCTGGGATCCATGCTCGACGTGGGCCGCGATCGCGGCGTCCGGAAGATCCTTGACGAAGGCCCCTTTCCAGTACGCACGAAGACCCTTGGGATAGAGCGCGTCGAAGGCGCCGTTCAGTGCCGGATACGGCAGCGGCCCGCTTCCGTCCGCGACGATCGGCGCGACGTCTCGGAATGGCTTGAGGACCTTCTCGGCCTGGTCGAGCGGACCCGCCCAGTGCACGACGACGAGACACAGAGTGTCGCCGTGCCGGTCCTCCGGGATGAACGGCAACGGCGGAGCGATCTGGAATCCGGGGAAGCCGCCGAACTCCTCCGGCGCCTCGCGGATGAACTCATCGAACATGCGAAAGACGGTGGCGGCGTCTTCCAGGTTGTAGAAGATCGGGCCGGCGAAGACCTGATCGACTTCACTGAGCTGATACTCGAGCGAGGTCACGACGCCGAAGTTGCCACCCCCGCCGCGCAGTCCCCAGAAGAGATCCTCGTTCTCGCGTTCGCTCGCGGTGAGGAACTTCCCGTCCGCGGTGACGACGTCAGCTGAGATCAGATTGTCGATCGTCAGGCCGAGCCCGCGTGCGAGGTAGCCGATGCCTCCTCCCAATGTGAGACCGGTCATGCCCGTCGTCGAAATGATCCCGCCGGTCGTCGCGAGACCAAAGGCGTGCGTTGCGTAGTTGAAGTCTCCCAACGTGGCTCCGGCATCGGCACGAGCCGTCTTGGTTCTCGGGTCAACGCGCACGGTGCGCATCTCCGACATGTCGATGACCACGCCTCCGTCGTTCGTTCCGAATCCAGGCCCGCTGTGCCCGCCGCAGCGCACGGAGAGATCGAGTCCGTTCTCGCGAGCGAAGTTCACAGCACCGATCACATCAGCGACCTGTTCGGTCTTCACGACCGCAAGCGGATGCCTGTCGAACATCCCGTTGTGGACCATCCTCGCCTCGGCGTACCCTTCGTCCTCGGCGGTGATCACTCGACCGCGCACCTGCTCACTTAGCGCTTTGACGGCCTCGGTGTTGGGGCGTGTCGCGGTGTTGCCTGCCATGTCCGCACTCCCTTCCAACGACAACAGCGAGGTCGATCCTACGCCGTCACGTGCGGGCTGAACAACCCGGACGGGCAGGTTGCCGACGGTCCGGGCCGTGAGCGGCTGGACAGCGTAGAGTCGCGCGGTGCGCAAGTGGCTCCCGCTGATCATCCTCGCGTCGGCCCAGTTCATCATGGTGCTCGACTCGAGCGTGATGAACGTCTCGATCTCGCAGATCGTGGTCGACCTGAACACGACGGTCACCGGCGTGCAGAGCGCGATCACGATGTACACGCTCGTGATGGCGGCGTTCATGCTCGTTGGCGCGAAGCTGGGCGACATCCTCGGGCGCGACCGGGCCTTCGGACTCGGCCTGGCCGTGTACGGGCTCGGCTCGCTGATCACATCGCTCAGCCCGGATCTGACGGTGCTGCTGATCGGCTGGTCAGGGGTCGAGGGTCTCGGCGCGGTGTTGGTGATCCCGGCCATCGCCGCGCTGACCGCCGCGAACTACGAGGGCAAGGAGCGCGCGTTCGCCTACTCGATGATCGGCGGCGCCGCCGGCGCGGCGATCGCCGCCGGCCCGCTGATCGGCGGTTACGTCACGACCACCTGGAGCTGGCGGTACGTCTTCGTCGGTGAGGTCGTGGTCGTGATCGCGGTGCTCCTCGTCCACCGGCGCATGAAGCGCGCACCCAAGCCCGATCGCCCGCCGAGGCTGGACTACGGCGGCGCCGCGCTTTCCGCGGTCGCGCTCGCGCTGATCGTGCTCGGGATCCTGAAGAGCAGCACCTGGGGTTGGATCAAGCCGGTCGCAGCACCGACGATCGACGGGCGCGAGATCACGCCGCTCGGGTTCTCCCTGGTGCCGTTCCTGATCATCGGCGGTTTCGCCGTCCTCGGCTGCTTCTTTGCGTGGGAGGAGCGTCGCGAAAGGATCGGGCGGAGCACGCTCCTCAACCGTGCGCTGCTGAAGATCGAGACGCTGCGCGCCGGGCTGTCCTCACTTGCCGCGCTGCAGTTGATCGTGATGGGCACCTTCTTCGTCCTGCCGGTCTACCTCCAGGTCGTGCTCGGCTTCGACGCGTTCGAGACAGGGAAGCGGCTCTTCCCGATGTCGGTCTCAATGCTGGCCGCCGCGCTCATCGGCCCGAAGGTGGCAGTGCGGTTCGGGCCGCGGGCCGTCGTCCAGGTCGGCCTCGGCGCAATGGCGATCGCTGCGCTCGTCCTCGTCGGAACGATCGACGTGAAGTTGAACGGAGCTGCCTTCGCCGTGTCGCTCGTCTTCTTCGGGATCGGCGCCGGGCTCCTGATGTCACAACTCGGCAACGTGATCATGTCCGCGGCCCCGCCGAAGGACACGAACGAGGCCGGAGGCCTGCAGGGCACGGCACAAAACCTCGGCGCATCCCTGGGTACCGCGCTGATCGGTTCCGTGTTGCTGCTCGGGCTACTGAACGGGTTCAACTCGCGGATCCAGAAGAACCCGGCGGTGCCCGCCGACGTGAAGACGCAGATCTCGGCCGCCACCGAGGACGGGATCGCGATCGTGACCGCCGATCAGGCGCACCAGGCGCTGCTCGACGCCGGGCTGAAGCCGGCCGACGCCGACGCCGTCACAGCCGACTACAGCGACGCCCAGCTGAACGCGTTGAAGACGTCGATGCTCGCAGTCGCGTTCTTGGCGATGCTCTCCTTCTGGTTCACACGGCGGTTACCCGGACGGCGGCAGGAAGCCGCCTAGCGGGTCAGCAACGGAGCCTGGCCGCCGCCGCGTCGCACCCAACTCGGAGCGCCCGGGGCAGCTCCGCTCCACGAGCGAGGGCAACGAGGAACCCGCCCGCGAACGCGTCGCCTGCACCGAGCGTGTCGTTCCGCTCGATCGGCTGCACCGCAGCCTGTACGACGTCTTCGCCCCTTGCAGCCAGCGCCCCGGCGCTGCCGAGCTTGACGCAGACGACCTCGTAGTGCCGCGCGAGCGCGACCGCAGCCTCTTCGGCGTCGAGTCCGGTGAGGGCGCGTGCCTCCTCGGCGTTCGCCAGCAGCACGCCGACGGTCGACGTCGCCTCCAGGAATCGCTCGACGCCGAACGCCGTGACGAGGCGGGCCGAGCCGACATCCACGGCCAGCCAGCCCGTCCGCGCGCGCTCGATCGCGGCTCGCGCGGCAGGTTCCGAGCCACGCTGCAGGAGCGTGTAACCGGAGACCAGGACGGCCCCCGCATCGAGGGTCACGGGCAGATCGTCCGGCGCGAGCCGGGCGCTCGCTCCGGGATCGGCGACGATCGACGTACCACCCACGACAACGACGCAGCCGGTCGGCGCATCTGCGTCGAACGCCAGCAACGCCTCGACGCCGTCCGCGGCAAGCGAGTCAGCCACCAGCCTGCCGACGGCGTCTGCGCCGACCCGGCCGATGACTGCTGCACGCGCCTCGAGACGCGCTGCCGCGAGCGCGGCGTTCGCGGCGGACCCGCCCGCGCGAAGCTCGATGCGGCCGTGCACGCGGGTACCGGCTACGGGTGCCGGAAGCGTCCCGTCGAGCATCACGTCGCCGACAGCGATCAGGTCATACGGCACTCCGCGCAGGTTAATCTGAAGGGGTGATCGCGAAGGCGCCGTTCGGGAGCACCGGCCACGAGAGCACGCGCACGATCTTCGGTGCTGCAGCGCTCGGCTCGCTCAGTCAGGCCGAGGCCGATCCCACGCTCGAGCTGTTGCTCGAGCACGGCGTCAATCACATCGACACCGCTGCGTCGTACGGCGACTCGGAGTTGCGGCTCGCCCCGTGGCTGAGCCAACACCGTGACCGGTTCTTCCTCGCGACGAAGACCGGGCAGCGAGACCGCGCCGGCGCGCGCGAGGAGATTCGCCGCTCGCTCGACCGGCTCGGTGTCGATCGCGTCGACCTGCTCCAGCTCCACAACCTCGTCGACGTGATCGAGTGGGAGACTGCGCTGCGCGAAGGCGGCGCGCTCGAGGCGGCCGTCGAGGCACGCGACGAAGGTCTCGTCCGCTTCATCGGCGTCACCGGCCACGGTCTGACGGTGGCAAAGATGCACCGTCGCAGCCTCGAGCGATTCCCGTTCGATTCGGTGCTGCTCCCGTACAGCTACGTCCAGCTGCGCGACGAGCGGTACGCCGCCGACTTCGAGGCACTCGCCGACATGTGTGTCGATCGGGGCGTCGCGATGCAGACGATCAAGGCGATCACGCTCGCGCCGTGGGACGGCCGGGAGCAGACCGCGGCGACGTGGTACGAGCCGCTGCGCGAGCAGAGCGACATCGACCTGGCCGTGCACTGGGTGCTCGGCCGGCCCGGCGTCTTCCTCAACACTGTCGGCGACGTCGCGCTGCTGCCGAAGGTGCTCGACGCTGCGAGCCGCTTCGCATCCCGGCCGACGAACGAGACGATGGACGAGCTCGCCGCGAGCCGGAACCTCGTACCGCTCTTCTCGTAGAGGCGAGAGGCTTAGCCGAGCCAGCGCGCCAACGTCTCGCGCTCGCGCGGCAGCGCGACCTCGGGCTCTGCCAGCTCGGGATGCCAGCGCTTCTCCCACTCGACGGTCAGCCAGCCGTCGTAGCCGGTCGCGCGGAGAGCGGTGAGGCTCTCCTGCACCGGAACCTCCCCCTCGCCGAGAGCGACGAGCTCCCACTCCTCGTCGCGGCGGCGGGCGTCCTTCACATGCACGAGGTGGACACGATCGCCGAGCGCGCGGAGGACGTCCGCCGGCGCCTCGCCGACCCGGTACGGATGATGGACGTCCCAGATCGCCGCGAACGACGTGCTCCCGACGCGCTGCAGCAGCTCGCCGACGAGCACCGCGCTCGCGAAGCTGTCGTGGGTCTCGAGCGCGATCGTCACCCCCAGCTCCTCGGCTCGGTCCAGTACCGGCTCGAGCCGTCGCGCGATGTCAGCGAGCTCCCCCGACGGGCCGCCGAACACGCGCACCGCCGGCGCGCCCCACTCGCACGCCAGCTCGAGGGCCGCCGGCAGCTCGCGGTCGAACGGCTGCGCCAGCTCGATCGACGTGTCGAGACAGACGAGCGGCACCGCAGCGCGGGCGAGCGCCTTCCCGACGGCGCGGCGTGTCCCGGCGTCGAGCGAGAGGACATCGATCGGCTCTCCGTCGAGCAGGCGGAGCTCGAGCCCGTCGTAGCCGTACTCGCGAACCGCTGCGAGCATTCGTTCGAGCGTCCAATCGGGGGCCGCGAGGTTCGAGACGGCGATCCTCACCCGGGCGTCGTTGCCCTCCCGGAGCGCAGGTCCGCGAGCAGAGCGGCGTATGCCGCTCGGTCGACCGGCAGCGGCACCGCCTGACCGGTGTGCGTCGAGAGCACGATCGCATTCGCGAGCTCGAGCGACCAGCGCGCGTCGCGCGCCGGCACGCGCGGCGCGCTGCCGGTGCGGATCGCCACCGCGAAGTCCCGATGCACGTCGAGGTGATCGCCGCGACCGCCGGGAAGGGAAACGTTCTCGCTCACGATCGCCGGTTGGTCGAACATCTCGACAGCAGCCGGCAGGTGCTCCGACACCGGCGGTTCGAAGCGCTCGAAGGTGAGGGACTCGCCCACGATCTCGATCCGGCCACGGTCACCGACCAGCTCGATGCGTTGCACGCCCGGCTCGAGAGTCGACACCGCGACGGTGCCGACGGTGCCGGTTTGGTACTCGACGAGCGCGGTCGCCGTGTCTTCGGCCTCCATCGGCTGCGAGCGCCGCCGCGAGAGGCCCCACACCGTCGCCGGCGGTCCTGCAAGGTGACAGAGCAGATCGAGCGTGTGCGGTGCCTGGTTCATCAGCACACCGCCGCCCTCGCCCGACCACGTCCCGCGCCAGCCGGCGGTGGCGTAGTAGCTGTTCGGGCGATAGAGCGGGTCGACGATCGAGACGCGTACGAGCTCCCCGAGCCGGCCGCTTGCGATCAGCGCGTGCGCGGCGACGATCACCGGCCGGAAGCGCTGCTGGAAGCAGACACCGAGCAGCCGCCCAGCCCGCTCCGCAGCGTCGATCATCGTGTCGGCCTCGCGTGCTTCGACAGCGAGCGGCTTCTCGACGAGCACATGGGCGCCTGCCTCGAGCGCCTCGATCGTGAGCGGCGGGTGGGACGGATGCGGCGTGCAGACAACGACGACATCCGGCGCCAGAGCGAGCAGTTCCCGGTGATCGACGAACGACGGGCATCCCGCCTCTTGCGCTCGCGCCACCGCGAGCTCCTGGTCGTCAGCGCTGATTCCGACGAGCTCGACATCGTCGAGTGCGGCGATCGCCTGCAAGTGGAGGGGCGCGACCACCCCGGCCCCGATCACGCCGTAGCGCAGCCTCACGCGGCGAGCTCCACGTCGGCCTGAGCGGCGATCGAGCGCAGTGCCGCGACACAGTCGCGCGTCGCGAGCTCTCCGCTGCCGTCCCGCTGGTAGTGGGTCTCGAACGAGAGGTAGCCGTCGTAGCGCATGCCGGCAAGGTGACGCAGGAGCGCCGCGAAGTCGACGATGCCGGCGCCGACCGTGGTCCACTCACCCGATGCGCTGACGTCCTTCAGGTGCACGTGCGCGACCCGGTCGTCGATCGTCTCCAGGCCTCCGAGCCCGCTGAACGAGCCCGGGTCGAGCATGGCCGCGTTGCCGGGGTCCCAGATCAGGCGCAGGCCGGGCGAATCCGCGGCAGCGAGCGCAGCCTTTGCCTCGTCGCTCGTGGCGACGTTGCACTCGTGCTCGTTCTCGAGCGCGAGCGTCACGCCGGCGTCGCCCGCGCGCGCCGCCGCACGACGCAACGCGCTGCCGAGCTCGGCGAACGCGGCGCTCGGATCGGGCTCGCGCCAGTACGAGAACGCTCGCACGACGGGCGCAGACAGGACCGACGCAGCCTCGAGTGCACGCTCGTGGACACGCTCCTGCGCGTCTGGATCGTCGCCCCGATCGCATTTCAGAAACGGCGAAGCGATCGCGCAGACGTGAAAGCCTCTTGAGTCGAGCTCAGCTCGCATCGTGTGGAGAGCAGCGGAGCCGTGGTCGACGATCTGGATCCCGTCGACCGTGCGCAGCTCCACAGCACGGATCCCGAGCTCTGCGCAGACGTCGAGTGCCGGCCCGAGGCGCGCGTCGATCTCGTCCGTGATCACGCTCAGCTGCACGCCCGTGCTTCTATCAGGCCTGACAGACTCAGCGGCATGGCGGCCGCGTTGTCGGAGCTCTTCGGGCTGGAGAACCAGGTCGCCGTCGTCACCGGTGCGTCGGGCGCGCTCGGCAGCGCAATCGCGCGAGGCCTCGCAGCAGCGGGCGCACGGGTCGGCCTGCTCGCGCGACGGCGCGAGCCGCTCGAAGCGCTGGCGCAGAGCCTCGGCGAATCCGCGATCGTGCTGGAGGCCGACGTGCTCGACGCCGACCAGCTCGACCGCGCCCGTACGACCGTGCTCGATCGCTTCGGCCGGATCGACGCGCTGGTCAATGCCGCCGGCGGCAATGTCCCCGCCGCGACGGTCGGCGAGCGGTCGTTCTTCGAGCTCCCGCCGGCCGCACTCGACGAGGTCGTCAGGCTCAACTTCACCGGCACGGTGCTCCCGAGCCAGGTCTTCGGCGCCGCGATGACCACCGGGTCGATCGTCAACGTCTCGTCGATGGCGGCGCGACCGCGCGCTGACGCGAGTGGTCGGCTACGGGGCCGCAAAGGCAGCGGTCGAGAACCTGACACGGTGGCTCGCAGTCGAGCTGGCGCCGCACGGCGTACGCGTGAACGCCATCGCGCCCGGCTTCTTCGTCGGCGACCAGAATCGCGCTCTCCTGGTCGACGAGTCGGGAGCGCTGACGGCGCGCGGCGAGCGGATCGTCGCGGCGACGCCGGCCGGACGCTTCGGGGAGCCGGACGAGGTCGCAGGCACCGTGATCTGGCTCTGCAGCGCGGCGGCGTCGTTCGTCACCGGCGCCGTCATCCCGATCGACGGCGGCTTCGGCGCGTTCGGCGGCGTCTAGCTCAAGCGATACGCGCGGCGCGCCAATCCGTATGCGAGCTCCGACGCGAGCCGACGCGCCTCCTCCTCGGCGAGGAAACCGGCAGCGACCTTCCGCGCGAGCCAGCCGCACGTGCGGCGGCGCCAGAGGTCATGCCGCGCCGGGAGCGCCGTCAGCGCACGCGCGTCGTCGACGAACCCGGCGAGGTTGTACGGCCCCGCCGTCTCCGTCACCCGGTCGAGGAAGCGGTCGATGCCTGCCGGGCTGTCGTGGAACCACCAGGGGCAGCCGAGCAACACCGCGGGATAGTGGCCCGCGAGCGGCGCGAGCTCGCGGCTGTAGGTGCTCTCGTCGAGCGTGAAGAGAATGACCGTGAAGCCCGGCTCGTTGCCGCACGCCTCGAGCAACGGTCGCAGGCCGCGCGTCCAGTCGGTCGCGACCGGGATGTCTGCGCCGATGTCGCGCCCGAACCGCTCCGCGAGCGGGCTGTTGTGGTCTCGCAGGCTGCCGATGTGGAGCTGCATCACGAGGCCGTCGTCGCTGCTCATCCGCGCGAACTCGTTCAGCATGTGCGCCTCGAACCGCCGCGCGTCGGCATGCGAGCTCTCGCCGGCGAGCGCGTTTGCGAACAGCGCGGATGCTTCACGGTCGGTGAGGCGCGAGGTGTCGGCGCTCGTCGCCGCGTGGTCGGTTGCCGTCCCGCCGAGCGCCTTGAACGCGGCGCGCCGCTCGGCCAGCACCGAGACGAACGTCGCGTAGTCGCCGATCTCGCGGTCGGCGACAGCCTCGAGCTCGGAGAGCGCTGTCGCGCCAACCGGGGGCGTCGAGCGCCACGACCGCATCGGGACGGAACGTCGGGCGGATCCGGCCCGGCTCCCACTCGGCGAGGGCGCGATGGTCTGCAAGCGATGCGCCGGCCGCGTCGGTCGTCGACAGGGACTCGACGCGAAACCGGTCGAGCAACGCGCGCGGTGCGAACGCGGGCGACGCCAGCTGCTCCTCGACACGCGCGTAGAGCACCTCCGCGGAGTCCGAGTCGAGGCGCTCTTCGATCCCGAACACCGTTGCGAGCGTCTCGCGTAACCAGAGCCCGGTCGGCGTCAGCGCAAACAGGTGCACGTTGTCGGCGAGCAACTGCCACACGGCACGGTCGTCGACCTCGGTCTCGCCGAGCCCGGCTCGTTCGAGCGGCACGCCCTGCGAGTAGAGCATCCGCACGACGTAGTGGTCGGCGCCGACGAAGAGCCGGCCGGGCGGGTCGAGCCGTGCCGCGGGGTCGGCGAAGAGGCGCACGTCGATGTGCCCGTGCGGGCTGACGATCGGCAGCTCGGCGACGTCGTTGTAGAGCTCGAGGCCGAGGCCGGGCGCTTCGATGTAGCGATCGGCTCTCAGATCCGCCACAGCCCGAGCCCAGGGTTCGGGATGTCGACCTCGTCACGCGGGAAGCGCTCGAGCGCTTCGGACAAGCGGCAGGTAGTCGAACCCGACGCCTTCGATGTCGGCGCGCGAGAGCTCGGGGCCGGGCGCGTAGGTGACGGTGAACCTCCCTTCGGTCGAGCCGTGCATCAGGTGCGCGACCGCAGCGAGGTTCGCCGCGAGCTCGGGGTCGACTGCCATCGCCTGGAGTGCGGCTTCTCGCCCGCGATAGCCGTGCCGTCGGATCAACGCGTCGACGACGGGGTCCTCGCCGAAGCGCGTGACACCAGGCGCGACGACGATGAGCTCGCCGCCGTCCGCCATCGCGAGCCGCGTGCGGTAGATCGCTTTGTTCGCAAGCCACGTCGAGCGGTACTCCGCCGGGTCGAGGTAGGCGACGCACCGACGGAACGGCGTCTCGACCGTCTCGATGTTGACCTCGGCCGACAGCGCAGCGGCCGAGCGGAACGCGTCGCCTCCGGACGATCGGGTGCCGCCCTCGCCGGTGAAGACGCCGCGCAAGACCGACCCGCCGTCGCGCGCCTCGACGACGGTGAGGACGAAGAGGACACGACAACGCTGCTCGAGGAAGCGATCGAAGCCAAGATCGAGCAGCTGCCGGACCGGCGCGTCGATCCTCCCCATCGTCTGCTCGATCCCGTAGACGGCGCTGAAGAAGTGGCTGCGCTGAATCGTCTCACTCCCGCCGAGCCCGATCGAGATGTGCTTCGTGTAGCCGCCGAACCCCGCCACTTCGTGCGGGACGATCTGTCCGACCGAGACGACGAGATCGTATGAGGCATCGACGAGTGCACGGTTGACGGCAAAGGGCAGAGCAAGCCCCAAGGGACGCCCGAGGACGTCGTCGACTTCGTCCGCCGAAAGCTCACCGATCGTCGTCACGTCGTCGCGCCAACGGTGGTGCAACAGGCGCGCGGAATCGATCGCGTCACCGAACATGAGCCGAGCCTCGGCCGGCCCGAGCGGCTGGTGCGTTCCGAGCGCAGGCATGACGTCGACGCGCTCGAGCTCGCCGTCGAGCAGCCCGACGAGCTGCGCGACGATCTCTCCCGCACGCGAGTGCAGTCGCGTCTGGTCGGGCGGCACGAGCAGCACACGCCGCGCGCCGGAGGCAACGACCTGGGCAGCGAGGTCGCGCACGATGGCAGTCAGCTCGGCTTGCGACAGCCCGGCGTCCGATCCGGTGACGGTCGGCATGAGGAAGGGCCTCAGCTCGTCCGGACGGCGTGACGCCCGAAGGCGTTCACGGCCGTCACGCGACCGGACTGGTCGCGCACGAAGAAGCCGGTGCTGCCGCGGTACGGCGGTGTCGTGCAGACGATGCGGTCCGCATGGCCCGCACGGAAGAGGAACGGAACCGGCGGCTCCTGCTCCAGTTCGGCACCCAGCTCGGCGAGCACTTCCGGCCGGTCGACCACGAGCAGTGAGACGCCGTTGCCGTTCGGTGTGACGTCGATGAGGTTCGCAACGGTCTCATAACGGCCGCAGTACGGCTCGACCTCGTCCGCCGTGCGCGCGGACGTCTCCGGTTCCGGTATCGGCGCGTCGAGGAGCGTCTCCCATGCCCACTGCATGATCCGCTCGTTGAACGCTGCGCCGACAGGACTGCAGTTCGTGCACGAGACGAGGGCGAATCCACGCTCCGGGACGATCTTGAAGAGCGAGAGTTGACCGAGCGTCGCCCCACCGTGGCCGACCACACGGAGGCCTGCGACATCGCTGAGCAGCCACGAGATGCCGACCGCGTCGCCCTGCGACCAGCCGGGAGCCTCGACCGTCGGCTCGTGCATTCGGCGCGCGAGCTCCGGCGTGAGGAGCGAATCGCCGTCGCCGAGATGGAAGCGCGCCCACGCGATCAGGTCGCGCGTCGTGGTCGCCAGGCCGCCGACCGGGTTCGTCGCACGCGGAAAGCCGAACGGCAGGAGGTTCGTGCCACCGTCCTGCAGCCGCTGGTGGTCGACAGCGAAACGTCGCGTGACCAGATCGCGCGAGAAGAACAGCGTGTCCTGGAGGTCGAGCGGCCCGAGCAGCAACTCCCGCAGCGCCGTCTCGTAGGGCGAGCCTGTCACCTTCTCGACGAGCCGGCCGGCGACACCGAAGGCGGCGTTGTTGTAGGAGACGGCCGCGCCCGGCGGTGTCACCTGCGTGAGCCCGGACATCGCTTCGACGTATCGCGCGAGTGCATCGTCTCCGTCGCCGGTGTTCCGGAAGAAGTCGCCGTCCCAACCCGACGTGTGGTTCAGCAGCTGGAGCACGGTCACCGACGCTGCCGCCTCCTCGTCCTCGACCTGAAGCTCCGGCACGTACGTGCGGGCAGGTGCGTCGAGGTCGACGAGGCCCTGCCCGACGAGGCGGACGATCGCCGTCGCCGTGAACGTCTTGGTCGTCGAGCCACAGAGGAAGAGCGTCCGTTCATCCACCGGCAGCGGGTTCTCGATGCTCGTCACGCCGTGGAACGCGTGCGCCTCCCGGCCGTCGTGCAGCACGCCGACGGCGACGCCGGGGACGTGCAGTTCCTCCGCGAGCGCGCCGACGACATCCTGGAGTTCATCCATCGGGTGGACGCTACCCGCCTCGCGGCCGTCGTCCAAGCAGACGGCGCGCGTTGCGTCGAATCATGGAGGCGGCGGGAATCGAACCCGCGCAAGGTTCCCGGAAGTCGACGCCTTACTCGGTCGCCGCGGCCTCTACGTCTCCGGCCTCCTTCTCACCCGGGAGCACGAAGAGGAACATCCATGCGGCGACGGCGGCTCCGAGGAAGTCAGCGAGAAAGTAGATCCAGATGTTGCTCCACTCGAATAGCCCCGTCACCATTCCACCAAGCGCGATCGCGGGATTGAACGCGCCGCCCGAGATCCCCCCGACAGAAAGCGCACCGGCGACAACGGTGAACCCGATCGCTAGCCCGTAGAACGAGTTGCCCTCGGTGCCACGGGCCGTCGCGACATGAAGAACCACCCAGGCCAACGCGAACGTGAACAGAAACTCGACAACGAGCATCTTGCCGGAGCTTGCGACTATCGCATGCGCCTCCCGGCCGCCGACGTAGCGCACGAGCAGACCGGCAAGCACGGCCGCGGCGAACTGAGTGACGAGATATGCGATGTACTCGTCAGTGCCCATCCGCCCGCGGAGGCGCACCGCGGTGCTCACTGCCGGATTGAAGTGGCCGCCCGACACGTGACCACCTGCGAAGACCATCACCATCAGGATCGATCCGATGGCGAGAGGGGCCAAAGCTCCGGCACCCGCTTTGTTCGTGGCCATGCCGACCGTGAACACGAAGAGGAACATGCCGATGAACTCCACAACCAGCTTCCGCTCGAGGTCCGGGCGCATGATTCCTCCTCTTCCGTCTTCGCAAGAGTGACTTCGCGGTCCGGGGTTCGCGACGGAAAACAGGACTCCTGCCCCACACAGATGGATGTGACGCTCTCGCTCGCGTAGGGTCTGCAGCATGCTTCGAGCGGTAGCAGAGGCGAGAGCCGCTCAGCGGCGGATGCGGTCGCTGGCGAGGCTGAATCTCGAGCTGGCGAAGCGCGAAGCGCAGCAGAAGGTCACGGCGATCGGAGTCGCCGGCGGCCTGGCGGTTGCCGCTTTCGTCATCGTCCTGTACGCGATCGGGCTGATCTTCGCGTTGGTGGCCATCGTGCTCGATCTGTGGCTCCCGCTTTGGGCGTCCGTGCTGATCGTCATCGGACTGATGCTGCTCGCAGCAGCGATCCTTGGACTCCTAGCGAGGAGCTCGGCGCGCAAGGCTTTGCCTCCGCGTCCCTCGCAGGCGATCGAAGAGGGCGAGCGCACGATCGCGACCGTGAAAAGCCATGTCTGAACGCACTGTCGCGGACATCCGCCAGGAAATCGCCGCCGAGCGACAGCGCCTCGACGACAATCTCACAGCACTCGAAGGTGAGCTCCTCTCGGGTGTGCCCTTCGTCGCCGGTGGCCTCGTAGCGGCTGCAGTACTCATCTTCGCGACGGCGCGCAGGCGCAAACGCAAGAAGCCGAAGCCGACCGCCATCACGCTGAGCTGGAAGCTCCGTTAGGCCGCGCCTGCGGTGTCGGGCGCGCAGAATGTGACGTAGACCGATGATTTCTGCGCGCCGGCGCAGTCGAAGCAGCATGAGCGAAACCACGTGTCACATGTCCATTTCGCTCGACGGTTTTGTCGCAGGACCGGACCAAAGCCTCGAGCACCCTCTCGGCCGTCGCGGTATGGAGCTGCATCACTGGCACCTCGACGAGCCGCTGCACGACGCCGACGCCCGCGCACGCGACCTGCTGCTGCGCCCACGCGGCGCGTACGTGATGGGACGCAACATGTTTGGGCCGATTCGCGGTCCGTGGCAGGGCGACTGGCGCGGCTGGTGGGGCGACGAGCCGCCGTACCATGCTCCGGTCTTCGTTCTCACGCACTACGAGCACGAGCCGATCGAGCTCGCGGGCGGGACGACGTTCTCATTTCGTCGGCGACGGCTTCGACGCCGCGTTCGCGCGCGCCTCGGAGGCCGCAGGTGATCGGGGAGTCGACATCGCCGGCGGCGCGTCGACCGTGCGCCAGGCGCTCGCGGCAGGCGTGATCGACGAGCTCGTCCTCGACTTCGCCCCCGTCCTGCTCGGCTCCGGTGAGCGGCTCTTCGACGGCGTCGCCGATCCCGGCCTTGAGCCGGTCGAGGTCATCCACTCGCCGCTCGCGACCCACGTGCGCTATCGCGTCGGCCGGTGAGCGGCGGTGGCGACGGCGCGCTGAGCGCCGCCCACACCTCGGAGCAGCTATGCGGGTTGAACCGCCGTTCGCGGCGCTTCCGCGGGCGCGGCCACGAGCGTCCAGAGACCAAGGACAATCGCCCAGAGGTAGACGAGAAAGAACGGGAACCATGCCATCGCTGCGAGCGCAGCCACGCCGGCGACGGCCGTCGACCGCGCACCCACGCCGGCAGCACAACGTCGACCGACGACAACGTGATCGGCAGCCCCAGCGAGATCCGCCGACGCCGTACATGACCGCCCAGCCCGACTCCGCGAAGACGTGCACGACCTTCGGCGACGCGAGGTCGCTCCGAGCTTCCCGCCGCTGAACGCGAGCGCGGTCGCAGGCCCGGCGACGAGCAGGTCGCCGGCGAACGCACGTGGTCGGCCGAAGCCCTGAAAATGCTCAGAGAGCGGTCCCGCGACCGTCGATCGCGCCGCAGCCGAGCGAGCAGCGCAGCAGCAGCCCTGCGACGGCGATCAGCATCAGGTAGACGGAGATAACACCGCCGGGCGGTGACCCTTCGCGAGGAATGACGTCACGTCCGACGCCTTGTAGTTACCGCCCGGTGGCGAAGCGGTGATCAAAGCGACGAACGCAAGAATCCCGAACGCGAGCCCACCAACGCCCGCGAGGCGTGTCTGGTTCAAGAGACCCCTCCAAGATTGATTGACTGGTGCGGGGAAGGTAGGACAGGCGAGGCGTCAGTTCAAGGTCAGTTCAAGGCCTGGCCTGTGGACGGCGGAAGCCTGAACAGAGAAGATCGGCACGCTGGATCTTGTCTTCGCTGATCGTGCAGAAGAGATGATGCTCGACCACGTATGCCTCGCCCTCCTCGACCCCGGCGAACCGATATGAGAGATGCAGGCGATCTCCGACTTCAGCGCTTCGCGAGTCGACCAGATGCAGTTCGGTTGAATCACCGAACCACTGTGAGATCAACGCCGCCGTTTCAAGTGCCCCGGTCCGCTCCCTGAGACCGGGCGGGATCAACGCGCGAAATGCGACGTCCGCGGCGAAGCACGCTCGAAGCGCCTCCTCGTCCTGCGCGGCGACCGCACTCACGTATCGCGTCCCTACGTCGCCAAGCATCTCGAGCAGCCTATGCCGACTCTGACGACGCCGTCCATCTTCTGGACCGCGCCCCAGTCAGCGTGTGAATCGACGGAACACACAGAGCAAGAACACAATCGCGACCGTGCACAGTCGAGTCGCAAACGCGATCGATCTCAGGACCTGGCCGACGTGTGGGCGAGCAGTCGGTCAGTCGTCGGGGCCGGCCTGATCGAGAGTCGATTCTGGGGCCGCGAACGTCGCCGCCCATTTCGGGTGGTGCCGCTCGGCCCAGGACCGGTCGACCCAGCCGCGGGTGATGCCGTTGAGCGAGTGTCGAGTTGCTGGGTGGATCACGGACAGATAGAGGTGCCCGATGAACAGGAAGAACGAGACGTACATCAGCCAGTCGTGGATCAGGATCGTCTGAGCGAAACGGAAGCGGGTGTCGCGTTCCCCGTACCAGAGCAGGAAGCCGGTAATGACGAACAGGAGCGCGAACGCCCCGGTGACGATGGCGTTCACCTTTTGCCCGGCGTTCAGACGCCCCTGCGGGGCGCCGCGTCGTCTGAGCCACGCTCTGTCGTCACGATCGAACGTGTCGATTTCCGTCGCAGTCCGGCGCAGCGCCGCGCGGTCGCCAACCACGCAAATCAGGAGCAGCGCGACCGCCCAGCCGACTGCGGTGTAGACGTGGATCGATTTGACCAGGGGTCGGCGCCCGACAAGCTCTGCAAGGGACGGGAGGTACAAGCAGAGCCCGGTCGCGAGCAGCACGATGAACGCAGTGGCGTGTACCCAGTGCACGGCGCGTTCGGTGCGGCCGAAGCGAGGCAGGCGACGGTCAGTAGCCGTTGGAGCGACCAACCCACGCGTCCTGGTCGTAGCCATGGTTTTGCCAGAAGCCGAGCGGCTGCTTCGCCACGAGCTCCATGCGGGTGAGCCACTTGACGCCCTTGTAGCCGTACATCTCCGGGATGACGACGCGAGCGGGCGAGCCGTGTGGACGCGACAGCGGCGCGCCGTCCATGTCAAGCGCGAGCATCACCTCTGGGAGCTTCATCTGAGCGAGCGTGAGCGAGTCGTCGTACGGCTCCTCGAGCGAGATGAACCGGACGGCGTGCGCCGAGGGGAGCGGGTCGCACAGGTTGAGGAGATGGCTGAAGCGGATTCCACCCCACCGGACGTCACGCACGGTCCAGCCGGTCACGCAATGAAACGTGGAGACCTGGTGTGCCTGCGGCAGCCTGCGCAGCTCGTCGTACGTCAGGCTCAGCGGCCTACGGACGAGCCCTCCGATCTCGAGTCGCCACGTCGACGGATCGAACACCGGCATCGAACCGGAAATCGTGTAGATCCGCCAGCCGCCGACAGGCAGTACATCCGCGAGCAGCTGGGAAAACCCGGACGTGACGGGCGCGAAGGCGCGGCTCGCGGGGCCGGCCCAGAGAAATGAACTGATGCCGCCCGCAAGGAGACCGAGGAAGGCGCGTCTGCCATACGGGCGCGGATCCGAGCTCTCGGCGCTGACCGTGCACCTCCTCCGCGTCGACGATCACAGCGTAGCTCCAGCTGCTTCGAACGCACTGGGGCGCGCGACGGAAGCGCTTGCCGCTCTCGTCGGCAGGAGGACGAAGAGCCGGCCGATTGAAAGCGTTTCAATCGATGTACTCTGAGAACGGCTTTGTTGAGCCGTTGATGATGGAGGCGGCGGGAATCGAACGAGCCGCGTGACAATCCCACCGCCTCAGTGTCAGGTGGCGAAAACAAATCTCTCTTGGCTCGCCACGGTCGCGCTCGATCGTCGCGCATTCGCCGAGAATCTGGGCGCCTTGTATTTCCGGCGTCCCGTACCGCGTCGCTTGTGGGGGCCGGAAGGTGGCGGGGTGACGGCCGGGCGCGTGTCGCGCAAAAACTGGACGCTCTGGCTGCGTCCCAATCAGGGGCCGTCTTGTCACCATTTTGATGGGGCTTCGCCACGCGCGCGTCTTCTAGTGTTCGTCTCTCATCAGATTCGTCGAGATGACGGGAGCAGAGATGTCTGAACCAACAGTTGTCCTCGTCCACGGGGCGTTCGCCGATGCGTCGGGCTGGAACGGCGTGATCACACGGCTCAGGGCCAATGACGTCCCGTTGATCGCCCCCGCGAACCCACTCCGTGGAATCGCCGCCGACTCGGCGTACATCGCGGCAGTTCTCTCCCAGATCGAAGGACCGGTTGTGGCCGTGGGCCACTCCTACGGCGGGGCCGTGATCACGAACGCTGCGACCGAAGCCGAGAACGTCGTCGGCCTCGTCTACGTAGCGGCGTTCGCCCCCGAAGAGGGCGAGACGCTCGGCGCAGCCGAGGCGGACTCGAAAGACAGCGTCCTGAACTCCGCGCTTGTCCCGTGGCAGTACCCGACGGCGAACGGCGGATCGGCGACGGAATTCTCCATCGACCCATCGAAGGTCCGCGACGCCTTCGCAGGCGATCTCGACGACGAGCAAGTTGCATGGATCGGAGCAACGCAGCGGCCGGTCGCCGAACTCGCGTTCTCCGAGCCGTCCGGGCCACCGGCGTGGAAGGACCGTCCGTCATGGGCGGTCGTGGCGACCGGCGACCGCGCAGCCGGCGCCGACGTCGTGCGTTCAATGGCCGTACGGGCCGGCGCCAAGATCACGGAGGTCGACGGCTCGCACGTGATCATGATCTCCCAGCCAGAAGCCGTGACGACCGTGATCATGGAAGCCGTGGCCGAGGCAGCAGCCGCGCCGGAGGGAGCCTGAATGTCGTCCGACCAGCCGATCGATGCCCTCGCCGCGAAACTCAAGCGCACCGAACTCCAACACAAAGCCTCCTCGATCCCCGGACGCGAGATCGTCCAGGTGCTCACCGAGATCCCCGCTGGCGTCGAGTCCGGCTGGCACCAGCACCCCGGCGAGGAGGTCGGCTACATCCTTGCCGGCACCGTGGAAATGAAAATCAAAGACCAACCCACCCTCACCCTGCGCAAAGGCGACCCGTTTCTGATGCCACCCCAAACCCCACACAACGCACGTGACCTCGGCCCCGAGACCGGAATAATGCTCAGCACCTACATCGTCGAGATCGGAGAACCGATCGCTGAGTTCACGACCTGACGGGCACCTGATCTTCAGGTCAGCCCTTACGGCTTCGTCGCGAGAACGACCCGACCCGCCCAGTTCTCTCGACGAGCGATCGGTATAGCGACAACCACGTATTTTCCAGGACTTTCCGGTGTCGTTCCCGACAACGCGTGAATGGGCGGTGCTGAGCTGAACCAGTGACCCCCATCGTCGGAAGGCGTCCGTCGGCCACTGTCGGGCGAGAGAACGTTCGCACAGGGCAGGGAATCTCGATTCTCAACTCGCCCGCGCGGATGACGAGGGACACTCGCCGCCGTCGCGCACTCTATCGGTGACGACGATGTTGTCGCCGACCGTGATCGTGCCTGAGGTGAGAACGTCCGCCCGAAGTCCCCCGCGGTGGACAAGTGGCCTCAGGAGTCCGGGCCGCGCGAGTCTTTCGAGATGTGAGCAAGGTTCGGCCAGCCTTCTGCCGACGCAACTGACGGATCCAACCTGGAACTGCCGGCCAACCAGAGCGTTCAGCGAGATGCCCGCGGTGACGATATTGCGGCGCGCGTCCTCCCACGAAAGCTCGATCTCGTCCAGAACATCTGCCTCGACGAGCGTAAGTTCGTAGCCGCGTCCCGGTGCATTGAATGTGCCCTTTTCCTTTGCGTAGCGATCGCCCTCAAGCCCGTGACCTGGCAAGGCAGCGACCGAGTCAACTCGGGTGAGCCGAGCCTCGGCTTCCGGAGCGATGAGGATTCCGGCCACGACTCCAGCGCCGTTCGTCGTTCCATATGGGGCGCTTGTCGGAAGGTGCAAATCGAGCGGCGTCAGCATCAAACCGGCCCCGATTTCGCTGCCCTCGCGATAGGCGTTGCCCGGATCGAGCCAGACGCCTGACGGCGACCCGAACATGACAACCGCGTGTAGTCGATCAGCGCCGCCGACAAGCGCGATCCATTGTCCAGCCCAGGCGAATGAAGCTGCGTCGTCGATCGGAACCAGCCCGAGGTTCCGCTCCGCAAGCCACTGACGGAAGAACCGCTGAGGATCAACGGCGTCCCCTGCGGGCGGGACTTGCACGCCGAGCATCTCTGTTAGGCAATCGCGGAGTTCGGTAGAGAACGTAAGCACCACCCGATCGTAGACGTCGGCCTCCCGCGATCGTCTCGCGTGTTCACGAGCGCGGGCCTAGGCGACTGCGACCTCCGCGAAACGCCGAAAGCGGACATCGAACCGCGGTCGCTCGACTTCGTCGTCACCTCATTCCGAAACACCGGCTCAGCGCAGCGCACCGCATCCGAACCGTCAGCCAGCCGACGACAAACAGCGCCGACAGAAGGCGGCGAGTGAATCGTTCGCCCAGCCCCTGCGTTCAAGCCAATCATGGAGGCGGCGGGAAT
>CAVZYK010000007.1:0-110883 GCA_963779505.1 uncultured Actinomycetes bacterium
GAGCCACAGCTGAGAGAACGATTCGCCTACGACTTCGACGAGCCGTGCGAGGGTGGGCGCGCGCTGCTCGGCGGCAAGGGGCTCGGCCTGGCCGAGATGACGCAGCTCGGGCTGCCCGTGCCGCGCGGCTTCACGATCACGACCGAGGCGTGCCTGCGCACGATGCGCGACGGGCGCCCGCCCGCGAGCCTCGCTGACGAGGTGGATGAGCACCTCGCGCGGCTCGAGCAGTTGACGGGCAAGCGCTTCGGCGACGGCCGGCAGCCGCTGCTCCTGTCGGTCCGCTCCGGGGGGCCGGTCTCGATGCCCGGGATGATGGAGACGATCCTGAACCTCGGCCTGAGCCGCGGCGTGGCGGAAACCGTGGCGAGGACGACGGGCAACCGCCGCTTCGCGTTCGACGCCTACCGGCGGCTGATCCAGATGTACGGCGAGGTGGTCGCCGGAATCGACGCGGACGTCTTCGCATCTGCACTCGCGGCGCTGAAGGACGAGCTCGAGCTCGAGCTCGACTCGCAGCTCTCGGGCCGCGACTTCGTGCGGCTCGCCGGCACGTTCGAGGAGCTCTACCGCGCTGCGACCGGCGAGGACTTCCCGCAGGATCCGCGCGCACAGCTCGCCGCTGCGATCCGCGCGGTCTTCGCGTCGTGGAACGCGCCGCGCGCCCGGGTCTACCGCCACGAGTACGGCATCTCGGACGAGCTCGGGACCGCTGTGAACGTGATGGAGATGGTCTTCGGCAACCTCGATGCTCGATCGGCCACCGGCGTCTGCTTCAGCCGCAGCCCGGCGACCGGCCAACCGGGCCTGTACGGCGAGTTCCTCGTCGACGCCCAGGGGGAGGATGTCGTCGCCGGAACGCGCACGCCCGAGCCGATCGCCCGCATGAGCGAGGCGTTCCCCCGTGCCTACCGGGAGCTCGAGCAGGCCGTCGACGCGCTCGAGCGTCACTACGCCGACATGCAGGACGTCGAGTTCACGGTCGAGCACGACCGTCTCTACCTGCTCCAGACGCGCGGAGCGAAGCGCACGGCAGCCGCGGCGCTCGCCTGCGCGGTCGCTTTCGTCGACGAGGGCGCCATCGATCGGCGCGAGGCGGTGCGTCGCATCGACCCAGCGGCCCTCGACCAGCTTCTGCACCCGATGATCGATCCGTCCGCGTCGTTCGACGTCGCTGCGGTCGGCCTGGCAGCCTCGCCCGGGTCGGCCTGCGGACACGCCGTCTTCGATGCCGACCGCGCCGCCGATCGCGCGGCGACTGGCGATCCGGTCATCCTCGTCCGGCCCGAGACGACCGCGGACGACATCCACGGTCTGATCAAGGCGCGCGGTGTGCTGACGGCTCGAGGCGGGATGACCTCGCACGCGGCTGTTGTCGCTCGAGGAATGGGCAAGCCGTGTGTCGCGGGTTGCTCGGCACTCCACGTCTATCCCGACTCGCGCAGGGCCTCGCTCGGAGACCGGACGATCCGGGAAGGCGACGTGATCACGATTGACGGCACGTCTGGTGACGTGATCGTCGGTGCAGGTGCCGCTCGTCGAGCCTTCGCGGAATCGCGAGCTCGAGGTGATTCTGGAGTGGGCAGATGAGTTGCGCACGCTGGCCGTCCATGCCAACGCCGACACGCCGGCCGACGCGGCCCGCGCGCGCGAGAACGGCGCTGAGGGCATCGGGCTCTGCCGGACCGAGCACATGTTCATGGCCGACGATCGGCTCCCGATCGTCCGCGCGATGATCCTGGCGGAGACCGAGGCCGAGCGCAGCGCAGCGCTCACTCGCCTGCTGCCCATGCAGCAGGCGGACTTCGAGGGGATCTTCGAGGCGATGTCGGGGCTGCCGGTGACGATCCGGCTGCTCGACCCGCCGCTGCACGAGTTCCTGCCGCCCGTCGACGAGATCGACGATCCCGGAACGCGCGAGCGCGTGCTCGCGCTGCAGGAGGCGAACCCGATGCTCGGCACACGCGGCTGCCGGCTCGGCCTGCAATGGCCGGGCATCTACGAGATGCAGATTCGCGCGATCGTCAGAGCGGCACTCGCAGTCGAGGGGCGTACCGGCCTTGCGCCGGAGGTCGAGATCATGCACCCGCTCGTCGCCTTCGAGGAAGAGCTCGTCCGCTTGTGGGAGATCACGACCAGGACCGTCGCCGAGGAAGGGCCGATCGACTACCGGTGCGGGACGATGATCGAGCTTCCACGCGCCGCGCTACGCGCAGGTGAGCTCGCGCGCCACGCCGACTTCTTCTCGTTCGGTACGAACGACCTGACACAGACGACGCTCGGCTTCTCGCGCGACGACGCGCAAGGGCGATTCCTGACGCACTATCTCGAGCACGGCATCCTCGCCGCGGATCCGTTCGAGACCCTCGACGTCGACGGGGTGGGGGAGCTGATCTCGATCGCCGTCGAGCGGGGACGGGCCGCGAACCCGTCGCTGCGGATCGGCATCTGCGGCGAGCATGGCGGCGACCCGGCGTCGATCGCTTTTTGCGACGGGCTCGGGCTCGACTACGTCTCCTGCTCGCCGTTCCGCGTGCCGGTCGCACGGCTCGCAGCCGCCCAGGCAGTGCTCGCCCGCACCAGCCCCGCCTACGTGCCTGCAGGTGGGTAGAAGGCCGAAGCGACAGCCGGGCGAGCACCGATGCCGCCGGCCCGTGCCGGCGGCAGGCTCGATGCGAATCCACTGAAAGGAGCTGTCATGTCCGTCCGCGTTGCGATCAACGGCTTCGGCCGCGTCGGGCGGTGCGCGTTCCGCTCGGCGTTCGAGTCCCAGGCGCCGATCGACTGGGTCGGCATCAACGACGTCGCCGACGTCGCCACCCTGGCGCACCTGCTGCGCCACGACTCGGTCTACGGCCCGTTCCCCGGCACCGTCGAGGTCGAGGGGTCGGCGCTCGTCGTCGACGGCGTCGAGATCCCTGTCTACGCGCTCAGCGATCCGAGCGAGCTCCCCTGGGCCGTCGCCGAAGTCGACGTCGCGCTCGAGTGCACCGGCAGATTCCGCTCGCGCGCGGACGCCGCGCGGCATCTCGCCGCGGGAGCCCGCAAGGTGATCATCTCGGCACCCGGCAAGGACGCCGACGTGACCCTCGTTCGAGGCGTCAACGAAGACGCCTATGACCCAGCCGTGCACGACGTGATCTCGAATGCGTCCTGCACGACCAACTGCCTCGCGCCCGTCGCGATGATCCTGAACGACGCATTCGGCATCAAGCACGGGACGATGACGACGATCCACGCCTACACGGGGGATCAGCGTCTCGTCGACCTGCCGCACAAGGATCTCCGTCGCGCCCGGGCGGGCGCGGTCAACATCGTGCCGACGTCGACCGGTGCGGCCAAGGCGCTGCGGCTGGTCATCCCCGAGCTCGCCGGCAAGCTCCACGGCGTCGCTGCACGCGTTCCCGTGCCGACAGGCTCGTTGATCGACCTGACGGTCGAGCTCGAGACGGTGACGACCGCTCCCGGCGTGATCGCCGCGTTCGCGGATCGGGCCGACTGGGGCCAGCTGGAGGGAATCCTGCAGCTCAGCTTCGAGCCGCTCGTCTCCAGCGACGTGATCAAGTCGCCGTATTCCGCGGTCGTCGATGCCGAGCTGACGACGATCACCGGCGGGACACAGGCGAAAGTGATCGCCTGGTACGACAACGAATGGGCGTATTCGACGAGGCTCGTCGAGCTGGCGCAGCGGATCGCGCTGCCGGTCGCCGCACTCGTCTGAGTCCGCAGAAACCACGGGCAGCCGCTCGGTGCCGACACCGATTCTTCGGAGCCGGCACCGAGCGAGCATGAGGTGACAAAAGGAGGCGCTATGAACGCTCTCGTGTATCACGGCCCAGGTCAGCGGGCCTGGGAGGCCGTCCCGGATCCGGTGCTCCTCGATCCGACGGACGCAATCGTCCGCATCGACACCGCGACGATCTGCGGGACGGACCTGCACATTCTCAAGGGAGACGTGCCGGAGGTCAAACCGGGCACGATCCTCGGCCACGAGGCCGTCGGGACCGTCGTGGAGGTCGGCTCGGCCGTCACGACGATCGAGCCCGGAGACCGCGTGCTCGTCTCCTGCATCACCTCGTGCGGGCGCTGCAGCTTCTGCAAGGGAGGCCACTACGGCCTCTGCACCGGTGGCGGCGGCTGGATCTTCGGCCACACCATCGACGGCCTGCAGGCCGAGTTCGCCCGGGTGCCGTTCGCCGACACGTCCGTCTACAAGGTGCCGGAGGGCCTGTCCGACGAAGACGTCGTCTTCCTCGCCGACATCCTGCCGACGGCATTCGAGGTCGGCGTCCTGAACGGCGGCGTGCAGCCTGGTGACACGGTTGCGATCGTCGGTGCCGGACCGATCGGGCTCGCGACGATCATGACCGCGAAGCTCTTCACGCCCGGGCGCATCATCGCGATCGACATCGCCGATGCGAGGCTGGAGAAGGCGCTCGAGTTCGGAGCCGACGTGACGATCAACAACGCCACCGAGGATCCGATCGCGCGCGTCATGGAGCTGACGCAAGGGCTCGGCGTCGATGTCGCCGTCGAGGCGGTCGGCGTTCCCGAGACCTTCGAGCTCTGCACTGCGATCGTCAGGCCGGGCGGCCGCGTCGCGAACGTCGGTGTGCACGGCCATTCCGCGACGCTCCATCTGGAGACGCTGTGGATCCGTGACATCACGATCACGACCGGCCTCGTCGACACGACGACCACCGCTCAGCTGCTCAAGCTGATCGAGAGCCGGAGGCTCGACCCGGCGCCGTTTGCGACGCACCGGTTCGCGCTCGCCGACACGGAGACCGCGTACGACATCTTCGCGGCCGCCGCAGAGACGCACGCGCTCAAGGTCGTGTTGACGGCCGAGCCCGTGCGGCTCCTGCCCGAGCACACCGAGGTTCGGGAGACCGAGCCGGCGGGTGTCGCCTGAGCGACGACTCGGCACCGTGACGAAACGGCGGAGGGGATGTCCCCTCCGCCGTTCACGGTCGGGCGAGTTGCGGGTCGGTCACGCGTGCTTGCTGTGGCGCAACCCGTACTTCGCGACAGCCCACGTGGCGATGGTCGCGAACAGCGCGACTGCGACTGCCGACGGGACGCTCGAGCTCGTGCCACCCGGTGTGGTGGAGACGATGTTCGGCCCGAAGATCGCGTCGAACAGCACCGCGAGCCAGATCACGGAGATCGCCAGCGACGCCCACATCTCGGTGATCTGGAGCCAGGCGAACCGACTGTCGACCGAGCGCTCGTGCGGAATCACACTCATCTCGGCCTCCTTTCCTTCACGGCGAGCGTTGCACGTGGCGGCTCGAGCGACATCCGCGCAAAGTGCTGACCACGGATCCGTACATCGAGGCGCCTGATCGACACGGACGAGAGGCGGAGACAAAGGCTCCGCCCTCTCTCGTGTGTGATCAGACGAGCTGCAGGTCGGTCTCGACGCTGACGACGCCGGGCACCTGGGCGATCAGGCGCCTCAGGAGGTCAGCGTCGACCGTGTCGCGCAGCTCTCCGCTGAGCGACACCTCGCCGTCTCGGACGCTGAGCTCGAGCGCATCTTCCTTGATCCACAACGTCCGCCCGAGGATCTCGTCCGTGATCTCACGAGCGATCTCGTCGTCGCTGCGGACGAAGACCCGAACGAGGTCGGCGCGCGTCACGATCCCCACCAGGATCCCGTCTCGAAGCACCGGTAGCCGGCTCACGCCGGCCTCGAGCATCAGGCGCGCAGCGGCTGGGATCGTCGCGTCTGCCTCGACTGTGACGGCCGGCGTCGTCATTGCCTCGCCGGCCGTGTGGGCCTCGAGCTTCGGCCGGTCTGCGACCGCCATCGGGTCGGTCAGCCACGTCGAGCCAGTGGGTGGCGTCCGGCTTCCCCTGCTCCTTGAACAGGAGATCGCGCTCGGAGAACACTCCCACGACCTTGCCGTCGTCCACGACCGGGACACCGGAGATGCCGCGCTGGACGAGAACCGACGCAGCCTCTTTGAGCGATGCCGAGCGTGGCACGGTGATCACGTCGCGCGTCATCACGTCACTGACTTTCATCGTGCACCTCCCTGGGTGACTCGACCCCGTCACCCAATGCTGCTGCGTCCGGTTGCGCAACGGCATCCGCAACGGTGCGGGCGATCGTTGCGGGGAAGTACGGACCCCGAAGCGGTGTGCGAGTCCTCGGCAAATCCCGCTGCCCAATTCGTAGTTTCTGACGATTGCAGTGGGCCGGCGCCGTCCTAGCGTGGTCTTGCTGAGCGATCGAGGAGGTCGGCATGCGCACGAATCTCGCGGGAAGGGCAGGCCGCTGGAGCGCCGCCCACTGGAAGCTGGCAGCGCTGGGCTGGGTTCTGTTCGCGGTCGCCGCGGTGGTGGTCGGCAGTGCCGTCGGCGCCAAGGAGATGAAGTCGTGGGCGATCGCCAACGGCGATTCGCGCAGGGCTGAGCAGATCCTGGACCAGGGTCGCTTCAACGTCCCCGCGCGGGAGAGCGTGCTCGTGCAGTCCTTCACGACGACGGTCGATCAGCCGACGTTCGCATCGGCGGTCGCCGGCGTCATCCAGACGCTCGCACGTGAGCGCGACGTGACCAACATCGTCTCGCCGCTCGATCATCCTCGTGCGGGCCTCGTCTCGGCCGACCGACACTCCGCGCTCGTCCAGTTCGACGTCCGCGGCAAGGCCGAGGACGCCGCGGGGAAGATCGCGCCCATCCTCGGCGCCGTCGACCGAGCGCAGGCCGGGAATCCCAGCTTGATCATCGAAGAGTTCGGCCAGGCGTCGGCGGACCACCAGCTCGATCAGCGCTTTGCGCACGACATGGGCCGGGCGGAGTTCACCTCGCTACCGCTCACGCTCGGGAATCCTGCTCGTTGCGTTCGGCGCGCTGGTCGCGGCCGGGCTACCCGTACTGCTCGCGTTCTCGGCGGTGCTCGCGGCGACCGGGCTGAACAGCCTGCTCAGCCACGTGCTCCCGACCGATCAGCAGACGCTCGCCGCGATCATCCTCATGCTCGGCATGGCGGTCGGAATCGACTACTCACTCTTCTACCTGCGTCGCGAGCGCGAAGAGCGTCATCGCGGGTTGACGCCGCACGAAGCGCTGCTCCGCACTGCACGCACATCGGGCCAGGCGGTGCTCGTCTCGGGATCGACCGTGTTGATCGCGATGGCAGGCATGTTCGTCGCCGGCAACTCCCTCTTCAAGACGATCGGTCTCGGGACCATGATCGTCGTGCTCGCGGCGATGATCGGCTCGTTGACGGTGCTGCCTGCGCTGCTGCACCGCCTTGGGGACAACGTCGACCGAGGGCGCATCCCGGTCTTCAGGGGCCAGCCTCGCGACGACGGCGCCTGGGGCCGGTTCGTCGCGCTCGTCCTGCGGCGCCCCGTGGCGTCGGCACTGCTGTCCGGCGGGCTCCTCTTCGCCCTGGCGTTGCCGGCTGCGGGCATGCACACGAAGCTGCCGAACCTGACCGATCTTCCCCACGACTTGAAGATCGTGCGCACGTACGAGCGGATCCAGCGCGCATTCCCGGGTTCGCAGACGCCTGCCGTGGTCGTCGTCCGGGCGCCGCGTGTCGACACCCCGCAGATGCAGCGCGCCTACACCCTCTTCCGTGAACGCGCCCTGGCGACGGGCGAGCTGTTCGCGCCGTTCACCGTCACGCTCAACCCCGACCGCACGGTCGCGCGGATCGACTTTGCGATCGCCGGGTCCGGCGACGACAAGGCGTCGATTGCCGCGCTGCACACGCTGCGCGACACCGTGATCCCACCGATCGCCTCCCGGTTGCCCGAGACGGAGGTGGCTGTGACCGGCGTCACGGCAGGGACGTACGACTTCAATGCTCAGATGCGCTCGCGGCTGCCGTACGTCTTCGCCTTCGTGCTGGGACTCGCATTCGTCCTGCTGCTGATCACGTTCCGGTCACTGGTGATCGCCGCGACGGCGATCGCGCTGAACCTGCTCTCGGTCGGAGCCGCGTACGGAATCCTCGTCGCCGTCTTCCAGCACGGCTGGCTCGCCGGCGCGTTTGGCTTCCAGACGAACGGCGCGATCGTCAGCTGGCTGCCGCTCTTCCTCTTCGTCGTCCTCTTCGGTCTCTCGATGGACTACCACGTGTTCATACTCAGCCGCATTCAGGAGCTGCACGACGCGGGCGTGGCGACAGACGATGCAATCCGTCTCTCGATCATCCGCACCGCCGGCACCGTGACGAGCGCCGCGATCATCATGGTCGCCGTCTTCGGCTTGTTCGCGACACTGAGCATGATCATGATGCAGCAGATGGGCTTCGGTCTTGCGGTCGCCGTCCTGCTCGATGCCACCGTCGTCCGTGCGGTGCTCGTGCCGGCGACGATGAAGCTCCTCGGCGAGTGGAACTGGTATCTGCCCAACTGGCTCGCCTGGCTGCCCACGCTTGCACCGGACGGTGGGTCGCCGACGCGGCGGCCCGGCCGGGCGATCCCTTCCTAAGCTCGCCGGTGCGGCTCGTCGTGCGCACCCTCCACGAGTCGCGCGTCGAGGAGTGCGAGCAGGCTTGGCACAACGATGTCGGCACCGAAGTCGCGTAGAAGCTCGGCTCGCGTGCCGGAGCCGATTCCGATCACCGAGGCAAGGCCGGCGCGCCGTCCCGCAACGACGCCGGCCCCGGTGTGCGTGAGTGTCGCCGCTCTCGCCGGATCGACTCCGAGTCCGCGGCATGCCGCGAGCAGCAGGTCGGGCGCGGGACGCGGATGCAGGCCCTCGCGCTGCATTGCGTTCGCGTCGACATGCGTCTCGATCAGGTGCTCGAGACCGACGAGCTCGAGCATCGGCACGGTGCTCGAGCTGGCGGCGACGACAGCGCGCCCGAGTTGCGCGTAGCCGGTTGCCTGCAGGTACCTGCGACCGCCGCTCAGCGTGGCGAGACCCCTCGTCTCGAGGGCGCGCGCCAACAGCTGCCCTTTGCGCCGTGCGAGGCCGTACGCGGTGCTCGCGTCGGGGCTGTCCTGGGCGCGCCCCTCGGGCACCCGAAGGCCGCGGCTGGCCAGGAACGCGTGGATGCCGTCGATCCGCAGTCGCCCATCCAGGTAGGTCAGGTAGTCGGAGGCGGGATCGAACGGAGCGAACTGCCAGCCGGTGTCATGAGCCAGACCCAGCAGGTACGAGTCGAAGACGTGCGCCCAAGCCGCCGCGTGCAACGGGCCGCTGTCGGTGAGCACACCCTCGAGATCGAAGATGCAGCCCTGCACGGACTTGTCGAGCCCCAGGAGAAAAGGTGTCACGGGAATTGGCGGCAGCCATGGCTCCGGCTTGATCCCTCGGACGTGCGCCAGTTGACCGAGGAGCGTCCCCGACCCGAGTCGCTCCGCAGTCAATCGACGTCTACGTGAGGCGAGCTCGGCCGCCGGCAGGATGGCCGTTTCCGCGTCGAGCGCGGAACCCGCCGCATCGAGCGCGGATTGCCAGAACCGGGCGATCGTGTCGAGCTCGCGGCGGGGAGGAGAAGCGCGATGTGCGGGCGCAGGTGACCTCCGGGCGCCGGTCATGCATGTCGGCGCTGCGCTCGGGACAGGTGGTCTGCGAAGGGTGGCGGTCATCCATCCCGAGCATCCGCGCGCCGGTCTTGCGGCGCATCCGCAGTTGCCGGCCGTCCACTTGCGGGGTGGTACCGAGCCGGTTCCTCAACGAATCCGGGAATCCGCTGATGCGACCGAGCCCTCCACGCGCGAAGCTGTTCCTGCGCGAGAACGGAATCGTCAGTAGGAAGAACTTCCAGCTGAGTCGCCGAAGGCAGAACCAATCCAAACGCGACCCGACTGAAACGGACGAAGCCGACGCCGAACTCGATGAAGGTCACCTAGGCCCGCGACGAGCGGGCCTTTTTTCGACGATCAACCCGTGCGGCCGACCTCTTGCACGAGCCACGCATTGCCGTCCGGATCGTCGAAGGAGAAGAACGTGTTGTAGTCGGAGCGCTCCGCGTCGGGGCCTTCCGTCTGTGCGCCGTCCTCGAAGTGGAAGAGCTCGCTCACCGGGGCTCCACGACCGACGAGCTCGGTGCGTGCCGCTTCGATGTCGTTGACGACGAGATGCAGCCCCTTGACCGAGCCGGGCTCGCCGTTCTTGAGTCCCTTGCCGAAAGCGATCGCGCACGCCGAGCCGGGCGGGACCATCTGCACGATCCGGAACGCGTCGTTCGGGCTGTGGTCGACGAGCAGCTCGAAGCCGAGCTGGTCGAGGTAGAACGACTTCGCGCGGTCGACGTCCGAGACAGGCACCGCGATCAGCTCCAGCTTCCAGTCCATGCTGCCCCCTTGTCGGTGATTGGCCGGTACGCAGATTACGACTCGGCGTCCGCACCGAACTCATCGGGCGCGGCTGACCGAGACCTCGGCGCCTGCGCGCTTCAGCAGCTGCGAGAAGGGACAGCCCTCGTCGGCCCGGCCGATCGCAGCGGCGAGGTCGTCCTCCGAGGCGCCGTCGACCGCCGCCGAGATGGTGACGTTCGAGCCGACGATCTGGTGGCCCTGCCCTTCGACCTCGTCCATCACGATCGTGCACGTCGACATCGAGTCGCGTCGGCGGCGTCCCCGCCTCGGTCAGCTCGGTCGCGAGCGACATCGTCAGGCATCCCGCATGCGCCGCAGCGAGCAGCTCCTCCGGGCTCGTCTTCCCTGCGACCCGCGCGATCCGGGTCGGCAGCGAGAACGGCAGTTCGCTGAAGGCGCCCGACTCGGCCGTGAGCACGCCCTCGCCACGCGCCACATTCCCTTCCCAGCTGACGTCTGCAGAGCGTTCGATCCTCGGCACTAGGTGGTCTCCTCTGGTGGGACGGCGGGTGTGCCGTCGGGGTAATAGGCCTCGGCCGGCGAGCCGGCCGGCCGAAAGACGCCGAGCAGCCGCAGCTCGCTCTCGCCCGTGTTCGCCAGGCAGTGGACGAGGCGGGCGGGCAGGTGCACGCACGAGCCCGCCCGCAGCTCGGCCTCCTCGCCGCCGATGAAGAGCGTGCCCTCGCCGTCGAGCACGTAGATCACCTCGTCGTAGGTGTGGAAGTGATCCGGCGCGCGCCCGGGCGGGACGAGGCCGATGAACTGGGTCACCGAGGCGCAGCCCTGCTCCGGCGTCACGCCGAGCAGAAACTGCCGCCCGGCCGTGGCCGTGCCGGTCTCGACCTCGTCCAGGTCGACGACCGCGTGCGAGACGCTCGACGGCTCGGCGTCGTGCACCAGCACCGAGACGGCGCGCACCTCGCCGTCGAGCTGCCAGGGCACGTCGCGTGCGACGAAGAGCGCGGTGCCCGGGCCGAGCTCGTGCGCGTGCCCGTCGATGAGCGCGGTCCCCGTGCCGTCGAGCACGTAGAGCACCTCGTCCGAGCCCGGTGCCTCGATCGCACCCGACAACGTGGTCGTTCGCTGCGAGAAGAGCGCGCAGCCCCGGTCGGCGTCGAAGAGGCGGCCGTCGGCCGCGTCCCGCTCGTGCATCGCGTAGCGCATCGGCTCCATAGGCTACGCAGCCGAGATCGTTCGCCGCTCGGACCTCGGGTGGTCGTGCCTCCCAGGAGACGCGCAAACATCTGGACGTTCCGTTCGTCCATATCTGGAGCATGAGCGGCGACAAGGCGATTCGCTTCTGCCGGTTCGTGGACACGGCAGGGTGGGTCGGCGCGCTCCGCATGTGAACGGCAGCTCGTATTTGATCATTGACACCGTGCGTGTGACCGAGGAAACTCGGGCCCTCAGGCGCGTACCCCCGCATCGATGCAGTGCCCGTCAGGGCAAGGAGGAGACCTAGATGAAGAAGGCCATCGGCCTCGCTCTCGCGATTCTCACCACGTCAGTGGTGGCCGCGAGCGCGCAGGGAGGCCAGAAGGTTGCTGCGGCCGGCACTGCTTCGGTCAGCTGCAACAGCACGCTCAAGATCGCTCTCGTGACCCCGCTCACGGGCGGCGCCGGCTTCCTCGGCAACGAGCAGTCGAGCTGGGCCAAGTACGCCGTCAAGACCCTGGCGAAGCCGCTCGGGCTGAAGGTGAAGCTCGTCCTCGGCGACACGCCGGTGGAGCAGGGCCCCGCTCCGGCGCAGTCTCTCGCGCAGAAGTACGTGGCTGACAAGAGCGTCGTCGCGATCCTCGGGCCGTCCACCTCGGGCGCCGTTGCGGCCTCGAGCACGACGTACGGCCAGGCGGGCATCGCGCACATCTCTCCGTCCGCGACGCGCACCTCGCTCACGCAGGGCGCGACCAAGGAAGCGATCGTCGGCGTTCTTCCGCGTCGTCCCGGGCGACTACATCCAGGGCCCGACCGATGCGCACTACATGATCGACAAGCTCAAGGTGAACAAGGTCGTGCTGCTCGACTTCCAGGAGCCCTACTCGGTGGGTCTCGCGGATGCCGTCGAGGCGAGTGCTCAAGAAGGGCGGCGTCTCGACGACCCGCCTCTCGGCTCCGAACACGACGACCGACTACTCGGCCTACGTGACGAAGGTCCCGAACGACGCCGACATCGTGTTCTTCCCGACGCAGAAGCCGGGCGACGCTCAGACGTTCGCGCAGCAGCTGATCGAGAAGGGCAAGAAGGCGAAGGTGTTCGGCGGCGACGGCTCGAACGACCCGGCGGCGTTCAAGGTGCCCGGCTCGTACGTGTCGAACTTCGCACCCGGACATCACCGGCATCGCGGCCGACAAGGCGATCATCGCCGGCTGGAAGAAGGACAACCCCGGCAAGTCCGTGGGCTCCTTCGGCCCGCCGAGCTATGGCGCCGCGCAGGTCGCGCTGAACGCGATCAAGAAGGCCTGCGTCAAGGGTCACGGCACGATCAAGACCAAGCGTGACGTGCTGCGCCAGGTCAAGAGCGTCCGGATCCCGAACTGGATCCTCGGTGGCTCGTTCCGCTTCTCGACGAAGACGAACGACCCGCTGAACGCGAAGTTCTACATCTTCCAGATCCAGTCGAACGGCTCGTACAAGCTCGTCGGTTAACGAGGTCAGCTAACCGGAACGACAGGGGCGGCCCCTTCGGGGCCGCCCCTGGTTTACTCGCACTCACCCTGTGGACACGTTCATCCAGCTCACCGTCGACGGCCTGACGCTCGGCAGCGTCTATGCGCTGATCGCGCTCGGGTACACGCTCGTCTACGGCGTCCTGAAGCTGCTCAACTTCGCGCACGGCGACGTCTTCATGGTCGGGTCGTTCATCGGCTTCGGCGTCCTGCAGGCGCTCGGCGGCACCGCGAACCCGATGGTGCCGGTGTGGCTGCTGCTCGTGCTCGTGACCGCGGCGGCGATGGCCGGCTGCGCGGGGCTCGGCGTCGTGATCGAGCGCTTCGCCTACCGGCCGCTGCGCGACGCGCCGCGGATCGCGCCGCTGATCAGCGCGCTCGGCGTCTCGTTCTTCCTCGCCAACTCGATGCAGTTGCTCGTCGGCGCCGAGCCGCGCAACTACGACATCTTCTCGCTCGACAACGGCTCGCTCTACCTGAAGGGCATCGACATCGGGAACGTGCGGGTGCCGCTCCTGCGGATCATCACGATCAGCTCGGCGTTCGTGCTGATGGTGTTCCTCTGGATCCTCGTCAACCGCACGCGCACCGGCAAGGCGATGCGCGCGACGTCGTTCGACCGCGAGGCCGCGGCGATGATGGGCATCAACATCGACCGGGTGATCGTGTTCACGTTCGCGCTCAGCGGGGCGCTCGCCGGCGCCGCCGGTGTGATGTTCGCGCTGCGCGTGCCGACGCTCGTCTCGATCGGCTTCGTCGCCGGGCTCAAGGGCTTCACCGCCGCCGTGATCGGCGGCATCGGCTCGATCCCGGGCGCGATGGCCGGCGGCCTGATCCTCGGCTTCGCCGAGTCGTACACGCAGGGCTACATCACGACGAAGTGGTCGGACCTGATCGTCTTCTCGATCCTCATCCTCTTCATGCTCTTCCGGCCGCAAGGGCTGCTGGGCAGAGCGGACATCCGCAAGGTATGACGGACTCCACGCCACCTCCTGAGTCGACCGGGCCCGCCGTCGGGCAGGACGAGTGGGTCGCGCGTCACGCCGAGGGTCGCTACTTCGAGGGGCGGCTCGGGACGGTCGAGGGGCGGCTTCGCCTCGTCCCCTGGTGGGCGTGGCTCGTGCTCTTCGTCGCGCTCTTCTCGCTGCTGCCGGTCGTCTCCTCGAGCGGCTACGTGCGCCGGGTCGGCTTCGACACGGTGCTCTACATGATGCTCGCGCTCGGCCTGAACGTCGTCGTCGGCTGGGGCGGGCTGCTCGACCTCGGCTTCGTCGCCTTCTACGGGATCGGCGCCTACACGTACGCGATCCTCGACTCCGACAAGTTCGGCTACCACCTGCCGACGCCGCTCGCGGTGCTGTTCGTCGTCCTGCTCGGCGCGTTCGCGGGCCTGATGCTCGGCCTGCCGTCGCGACGGCTGAGCGGCGACTACCTGGCGATCGTGACGCTCTTCTTCTTACAGTTGTTCCAGACGCTGACGACGAACGGCGACAGCGTCTACGGCCACAACGTGACGGGCGGGCCGAACGGGATCCTGAGGGTCGACCCGTTCCACCTCTTCGGCCACGACCTGGCCGTCGAGCACGGCGGCGTCTTTGCGGTCTCGTATCTCTACGTCGCGCTCGCGTTCTTCGTCGTCGTCTACGTCGCGCTCCGCTTCGTGAACCTCTCGCGCACGGGTCGCGCGTGGCGGTCGCAGCGCGAGGATTCGCTCGCGGCCGAGGCGATGGGCATGCCCGTCAACTGGCTGAAGCTGATGAGCTTCATGTTCGGCGCGTCCGTGGCGGCGCTCACCGGCTCGCTCTTCGCCGCGCTCAACGCCAGCGTCTTCCCGCTGACGCTTCTACTTCGTGCTGCTGATCACCGTCTACACGATGGTGATCCTCGGCGGCTCCGGCAGCCAGCCGGGCGTCGTGCTCGGCGCGATCATCATCAGCGTCCTGCTCGAGCTGCTGCGCGACCCGGGCAAGTCGCGGCTCGTCTTCGTGGCTGCGCTGCTCGGCGGGCTCGTGCTCGCGTTCCGCTTCTCGAAGAAGCTCGCGCTCGTCGCCGCGGCCGAGATCATCTTCGGCTTCGCGTTACACGAGCTCGCGCGCGCGCACAGCGAGGCCTGGGTGGCCGGTGAGAAGGGCGGCGGCTTCGCCGGCGCGATCGCGCACTGGGTCGTCGTCGCCGTCGCACCTCGACCGCTGGGTCGCGCCCGTCTCGTACATCGGGCTGATCGCGGTCATCCTCGTGCTGACGCTGCTCTCGCCGCGCGTGCGCCTCGTGCTGCTGATCCCGACGCTCTATCTCGCGGCCTTCGTCTGGGAGAACGTGATGCTCGCGAAGCCCGAGCCGGCCCGGTACATCGTGCTCGGGCTGATCCTGATCGGGCTGATGATCCTGCGGCCGAACGGCCTGCTCGGCGAGCGCCGCGTGGAGATCATCTGATGCCTCTCCTCGAGCTGCAAGGGCGTCTCGCTCGCCTTCGGCGGCCTGAAGGTCGTCTCGGACCTCGATATGTACGTCGAGGAAGGCGAGATCGTCTCGGTGATCGGGCCGAACGGCGCC
Organism: uncultured Actinomycetes bacterium; assembly: GCA_963779505.1. GTDB lineage: Bacteria > Actinomycetota > Thermoleophilia > Gaiellales > Gaiellaceae > PALSA-600. The sequence continues at coordinate 15,516 of CAVZYK010000007.1, forward strand.
GGCAAGACGACGCTCTTCAACCTGATCACCGGCATCTACGACCCGGACGAGGGCGAGATCACGCTCGACGGGCGCTCGATCGTCGGGCTCGCGCCGCACAGATCTGCCAGCGGGGCATCTCGCGCACGTTCCAGACGTTGCGGCTCTTCCTGAACATGTCGGTCAAGGAGAACGTGATGTCGGCCGCGTACGGCCACACGAAGGCCGGCGTCTTCCGGTCGATGCTGCGGACGCCGGGCATGCGGCGCGAGGAGCGCGAGATCGAGCGGCTCGCCGAGGAGAGGCTCGCGTTCTTCGGCAAGCGGTTGATGGGCTATCGCTGGGACCAGCCCGCGTACTCGCTCTCGTACGCGAACCGGCGGCGGCTCGAGATCGCGCGCGCGACCGCGACGAATCCGCGCATCCTGCTGCTCGACGAGCCGGCGGCCGGGATGAACCCGTCCGAGACGCACGAGATCACGGAGCTGATCGCGCAGCTGCGCGTCGAGGGCGGCTACACGATCCTCGTCATCGAGCACGACATGCACGTCGTCGAGGGGATCTCCGATCGCGTCGTCGCACTCGATCACGGCATCAAGATCGCCGAGGGCTCGTTCGAGTCGGTCGCGACGAACCCGCAGGTGGTGGAGGCGTACCTCGGGCTCGGGACCGCGGAGACGAAGTGACGACGCTGCTCGAGCTGGACGCGGTCGACACCTACTACGGCCAGATCCACATCCTGCAGGGGCTGACGATCCGGATCGAGGCGGGCGAGCTCGTCTGCCTGCTCGGCGGCAACGCCTCCGGCAAGTCGACGACGCTGAAGACGATCCTCGGCATCGTGCGTCCGCGGAACGGCACCGTGCGCATCGAGGGCGAGGACGTGACGAAGCGCCCGACGAGCTACCGGATCGGCCGCGGCCTCGCGATCGTCCCCGAGAACCGCCGCCTCTTCGCGCCGATGACGGTGCTCGAGAACCTCGAGCTCGGCGCCTACCTGCACGGCGGCGGCAAGAAGGAGGACTTCGAGCGCGTCTACGAGCTCTTCCCGCGCGTCTACGAGCGGCGCACGCAGCTCGCCGGCACGCTCTCGGGCGGCGAGCAGCAGATGGTCGCGATGGGCCGAGCGCTGATGTCGCGGCCGAAGCTGCTGCTGATGGACGAGCCGTCGATGGGCCTTGCGCCCGTGCTCGTCGAGCGCAACTTCGAGATCATCAAGCAGGTGCACGACTCGGGCGTCGCGATGCTCGTGGTCGAGCAGAACGCCAACGTCTCGCTCTCGATCGCCGATCGCGGCTACGTCCTCTCGACCGGCCGCCTCGTGCTCGAGGGCAAGGCCGACGAGCTCCGCGACAACGAGGATCTGAGGAAGGCCTACCTCGGTCGCTGAAGCGTGGGATGTAGGCTCGCTGGATGAGCGAAGCCGCGACCCGAACGACCGCTGAACCTGGTTCGGCGCAGCTGAACCAGGTTCACGAGTCCGTCGGTGGGTGCCGTTCGCGGTTTCCGATCTTCGAGCGCCTCACCTACATCAACTCGTGCTCGCAGGGCGCGCTCTCCGATGCGGTGCGCGCCGCATACGACGACTACCTGACGGGCTGGGACGAGCGCGGCGCGCCCTGGGACTACTGGGTCGAGCGCACCGAGGCGGCGCGCGTGACCTTCGCGCGCCTCGTCGGCGGTCAGCCGGACGACGTCGCCGTGACGACGTCGCTCTCAGCGGGCGTCAGCCCGCTCGCGAGCGCGATCGACTTCTCGACCAGGCGCAAGATCGTGATCAGCGACTTCGAGTTCCCGACGATCGGTCAGATCTGGCATGCCCAGGAGCTGCGCGGGGCAGAGGTGACGATCGTGCCCGCCGACGGCCCGGAGATCCCGCTCGAGCGGTTCGACGAGGCGATCGACGAGGAGACGGCCGTCGTCTCGATCGCCGCGGTCTGTTACCGGAACGGCTCGCGGCTGCCGGTCGAGGAGATCGCGCGCATCGCGCACGAGCGCGGCGCACTGGTCGTGCTCGACGCCTACCAGGCGATCGGCACGTATCCGCTCGACGTGCGCGAGCTCGGCGTCGACGTGCTCGCCGCCGGGGTGCTCAAGTACCTGCTCGGGTCGGCGGGCCTCGGCTTCATGTGGATGCGCCCGGGCCTCGCCGAGGAGCTGATGCCGACGCAGACCGGCTGGTTCGCCGACCGCGACATCTTCGAGATGGCGCATACCCGCTACGCGCCGTCGCCGACCGCCCGGCGGTTCCAGTCGGGGACCCCGCCGGTACCGAACATCTACGCCGGGATCGCCGGCATGGAGCTGATCGAGGAGATCGGGATCGCCGAGACGCGCGCCCACGTGAGCGCCCTCAACGACCGCCTGATCGCCGGCGTCGACGAGCTCGGCGGCACGATCGCGACGGCGCGGGCGCCGGAGAGCCGCGGTGCGCTGATCTGCATCCGCTCCACCGACGCTCCGGAGCTCGTGCGCGTGCTCGCGGGGGAGGGCATCGTCACCTCGGACCGAGACGGCAACCTGCGCGTCTCGGCGCACGCCTACAACACCGCCGAGGACGTCGACCGCGTCCTCGCCGCGCTCACGACGCACCGCGCGCTGTTGGCATGAGGACGTTCGCCTCTCGAGCCAGGCCGAATCCGGCCCTCAGCCGCGGTAGCGACTTGCATTCCGCGGATCAGACATTTTATAAGACTCCCTGACGATGCTTCTGCGTGAAGTCGCATATGCACGGCCCGCGTCTCTCGCAGAGGCGGTCGAGCTCCTCGCCGCCAACGACGGCGCGCGGGCGCTCGCCGGCGGCCAGACGCTCGTCAACGTGATGAAGGCGCGCGCGGGCTCGCCCGACGCGCTGATCGACCTGAGCCGCATCGAGGAGCTGAAGGGCATCGACCTCGCGGGCGACGGCACGCTCGAGATCGGCGCGATGACGACCTACACCGAGCTCGTGCAGTCGAGCGAGGCGCGCGCCCGGCCGATCCTCGGCGAGGTCTGCGCGCAGATCGCCGACGTGCAGGTGCGAAACCGCGGCACGATCGGCGGGAACATCTGCACCAACGACCCGACCAACCATCTGCCGCCGCTGCTGGCCGCGCTCGGCGCCGAGATGACGATCCACGGCGCGGGCGGCGATCGCACGGTGACGGCGCAGGACTTCTTCCTCGGCGTCTACATGACCGCGGTCGGCGCCGGCGAGCTCCTGACGAAGATCCGGATCCCCGCCGGTCGCGCCGACGGCTTCGCCGCCGTCACGCTCGGCGTCGAAGGGCACGTGCATCGTCAGCGCGGCAGCGTCGATCAACGGCAGCCTGAGGATCGCGCTCGGCTGCGTCGACGCCGTGCCGGTCGTGCTCGAGCCGGAATCGGAGGACGAGGCAGCCGTGGTCGCTGCCGTCGCCTCCGCGAGCCTCTCCCCGCCCTCCGACGTGCACGCGTCGAGCGAGTACCGCACGCACCTCGCGCAGGTGCTCGCCGTTCGCGCCGTCGCCCAAGCAGCGAAGAACAGGAGCTGACACCAGGTGGAAGCCGACACCGTCTCGACCTCACACACGATCTCGGTCACCGTCAACGGGCAGACGTACGAACGCGAGGTGGAGGCGCGCAAGCTGCTGATCCACTTCATCCGCGACGACCTCGACCTGACGGGCAGCCACATCGGCTGCGACACGGGCAACTGCGGCGCGTGCTCGGTGATCGTCGACGGCACGCTCGCGAAGAGCTGCATGATGCTCGCCGTCCAGGCCGACGGCTCGAGCATCGAGACGGTCGAGGGGCTCGCCGACGGCGACGAGCTGACGAAGCTGCAGCAGGCGTTCAGCTCGCACCACGCGCTGCAGTGCGGCTACTGCACGCCGGGGATGCTGATGAGCGCGACCGCGCTTCTGCGCGAGAACCCGCACCCCTCGGAGGACGAGATCAAGAAGGGCCTGCAGGGCAACATCTGCCGCTGCACCGGCTACTGGAACATCTTCGAGGCGGTCAAGGCGGCCTCCGAATGACGCCGAAGCAACGACCGTCGCACCCGAGACGACCGAGACGGAGGCGCCCGCGGAGACGTGGAAGGGCCAGAACGTCCCGCGCAAGGAGGACAAGCGCCTCGTGCAGGGTCAGGGCGTCTTCGTCGACGACATCAAGCGCCACGGCATGGGCTTCATCCACTTCGTGCGCTCGCCGTACGCGCACGCGCACATCACCTCGCTGGACGTCTCGAAGGCGGAGACGGCGCCGGGCGTCTACGGGACGCTGACCGGCGAGGAGGTCGCGTCGCTGACCGATCCGTTCTTCCAGATCTCGTCGGTGCCGGGCGCGAACCTGAAGGACTACGCGCTCGCAGTCGGCAAGGTGCGCTACGTCGGCGAGGCAGTCGTCGCCGTCGTCGCCGAGACGCGCGAGCTTGCACGCGACGCGTCCGAGCTCGTCGAGATCGAATACGAGCCGATCGACCCGATCACCGACGCGCGTCACGCGCGCGAGGAGGGTGTGCCGGCGATCCACGAGGACGCGGGCGGCAACCTGATGTGGGAGGGCGTCTACGAGTGGGGCGACCTCGACGCCGCGTTCGCCGAGGCGGACAAGATCGTCAAGATCGACGAGCTGCACTTCCACCGCTTCAACTCGACGCCGCTCGAGTGCGACGGCGCGCTCGTCGAGTACAACCGGGGCACCGGGCAGTGGACGATCCACACGAACAACCAGTTCCCCGGGTTCGCCGCGATCATGATGGGGCCGGCGATGCGGTCGGGGCTCGACAAGCTCCGCTTCGTCACGCAGGACATCGGCGGCGGCTTCGGCAACAAGATCACGTCGCATCCGCAGCTCGTCGTCTGCTGCCTGCTCGCGCGCAAGCTGCACCGGCCGGTGCAGTGGACCGAGTGGCGCACCGACTTCCACATGTCGATGTCGCACGGCAACGAGCGCTGGTTCCAGGACACCGAGGTCGCGGTCAAGGCCGACGGCACGCTGCTCGGCTTCCGCACGAAGGCGCTCGACGACGCCGGCGCGTGGCTGCGCTACGAGCCGCTCGGCGGCGTCATCTGGGCGCAGGTGACGCCCGGCATGTACCGCTGGCGGCACATCCGGCTCGAGTTCACGCAGGTCGCCACGAACAAGGCGCCCGTCTCGCCGAACCGCGGCTACTCGCGCATGCAGCACCTCTGGTTCACCGAGCGCGTGATCGACATCGTCGCGCGGGAGCTCGACCTCGATCCCGTCGAGGTGCGCAAGCGCAACTACATCCGCGCCGAGGACATGCCGTACGAGACGCCGAACGGCTGCGTCTACGACTCGGGCGACTACGCGAAGATGCTCGACATCGGGCTCGACCTGATCGGCTGGGACGAGCGCGAGGCAAAGCGCGCCGACGCGGCCGCGCGCGGGAAGCTGCTCGGCGTCGGCATCGGCTCGACGCTCGACTCCGGCACGAACAACTTCGGCCAGTCGCGGATGATCAACCCGGAGCTGCAGTTCTCGGGCAACAACGAGGTCGCGACGGTCAAGCTCGACATCTTCGGCGAGATCGTCGTCACGCTCGGCACGACGCCGCAGGGCCAGGGCCACGAGACGACGGCCGCGCAGGTGGTGGCCGACATCCTCCAGTGCTCGGTCGACGACGTGCACGTGCGCGCCGGTCACGACTCCTACTGGAACTCGCACGCGGGCTTCTCCGGCACGTACGCGTCGCAGTTCGCGGTCACGGGGCTGAGCGCCGTCAAGGGCGCGACCGACATGCTCGCGGCCGAGATCAAGAAGCTCGCGTCCGCGGTCTTCGGCGGCGTGCCCGAGGAGGCGCTCGAGCTCGCCGAGGGCAGCGTCCGCATCAAGGACAACCCGGAGGCCGCACTGCCCTTCATGGCGTGCGGCGCGATCATCAACGCGAACAACGCCGGCCTGCCGGAGGACCTGGGCGTGACGCTGAACTGCCGCTACGTCTACCGGCCGCCCTTCGAGGTGCCCGACGTCGAGCGGAAGTTCGGCAACCTGACGCTCACCTACGCAGCGCAGGTGCACGTCGCGATGATCGAGATCGATCCCGAGACGGGCTACTACGACATCGTCGACTACGCGGCCGTCGACGACTGCGGCAAGCGCATCAACCCGCAGATCGTCGAGGGGCAGGTGATGGGCGCGACCGCCCAGGCGCTCGGCGGTGTCATGCACGAGCAGTTCGTCTACGACGAGGACGGCAACCTGCTGACGCCGAACTTCTACGACTACCACGTGCCGCACGCGCTCGACATGCCGCCGCTGAAGACCGGCTACGTCGAGAGCCCGTCGCCGTTCACGGCGCTCGGCACGAAGGGGATGGGCGAAGGCGGCGGCGCCGGCATCCACGCGGTCTGCGCGGCGGTGCAGGACGCACTGCGCTCGCGCGGCGGCGCGATCGTCGTCGACAGCGCGAACCCGTACCACACGGTCTGGGAGATGCTCGAGCACCCCGAGCGCACGCGCGCCACGGTCAACACGGTGGACGCGTGAACGTTCAGGGTGAGCGCACGTTCGCCGCGCCGCGGCAGGCGGTGTGGGACGTGCTCAACGACCCGGCGTCGATGGCGAAGACGATGCCGGGCGTCGAGAGCTTCGACGTGCACGACGAGCGCCGCTGGACGGCGAACGTGAAGATCCCGCTCGGCCTCGGCGGGCTGAAGATGAAGATCGACATGAACAAGACCGAGGAGCGCGAGCCCGAGTTCGCCCGGCTGCAGGTCAAGGGCCAGGGCGTCGGCGCGATGCTGAGCATGGAGACGTCGTTCGAGCTGAAGGACGCCGCCGGCGGCACCGCGATGCACTGGGCCGCCGACGTGAAGCTCGCCGGCCCGGTCGGCTCGATGGGGCAGCGGGTGCTGCAGCCGATCGTCAACCAGCAGGTCGCGCACGTCTTGACGGCGCTCGACAAGCAGGTGCAGGAGGCGATTGCGAACGGCGCCGCCGCCTCGGAAGGCCCGAAGGACTACGGCGGCCGGCTGACGCGGACACCGAGGCCGGCGCTCCGGCCGGTTCCAGCGGTGCGGACGAGGGCGTCAGCCCGCTGTCGCCGGAGGCGTACGAGCCCGACCCCGAGGGGCCGACGACCTCCACGGAAGACAAGGGCTGAGCGCCGCCATGGCTGTGCCTTTCCGCGTCGGCGTGATGCAGCTGACCATGGAGCCGCTCGACGAGATGCTCGCGTCGGCGCGTGCGATGGACGAAGCAGGCATGGACACGATCTGGCTCGCCGAGGCCTACCCCTGGTGGCGCAAGCACGGGATGGAGGCGCGCTCCTCGACCGGTGTCGCAGCGCTGATGGCGCGCGAGACCGAGCGGCTGACGGTCGGCTGGGGGATCATCGCCGCCTCGACGCGCCACCCGGTGCAGGTCGCGATGGACGCCCGCGTCGTGCAGGAGGCCGCCGGGCCGGGCCGGTTCATCCTCGGCTTCGGCACCTCGAAGATCTTCCTCAACAACACGAAGACGCAGACGAAGAAGACGCTCGGCCCGATGCGCGACGCCGTCACGATCGTCCGCGGTGTGCTCGGCGGCGAGCGTTTCGACTACGACGGCGACACGTGGAGCGCCGACGTCCCCGCGCTGCAGGCCGATGCGCACTCGACGCGCGAGGTGCCGCCCGTCTACGTCGCCGCGACCGCGCCGAAGATGCAGGCGCTCGCCGGCGAGATCGGCGACGGCTGTCTGACGCCGTCGATCACGACGCCTGCGTTCGTGCGCTACACGCGCGAGAACGTCAACGCCGACATCGACATCGGCTGCACCGTCGTCGCCTCGATCCACGCCACCGACCGCGACCAGGGCCGCGACGGCGCGCGGGAGATCGCCGGCATGTACCTCGCCAACAAGGTGCAGAACATCCAGGGCTCCGCCGACACGCTGCTCGACCTCGCCGGTCTCGGCCAGGACGAGATCCGCCCGGTCGCCGAGGCGATGGAGCGCGGCGGCCGACTCGCGGCGAAGGAGCAGGTGACCGACGCGATCCTCGACAAGTGCAAGCCGATCGCCGGCACGCCCGACGACTGCATCGCCGCGATCGAGGAGTACAAGGCCGCAGGCTGCACGCATGTGATGCTCGAGCTGTGGGGCGAGGACCGCCTGGAGCAGATCAAGCTCTTCGGCGAGCAGGTCCTCCCGCACGTCCGCGGATGATCTCGCAGCTCCTCGCCGACGCGCGCACGCGCATCAGGCGATACACCCCGGCCGAGGCAGCGGCGGCGGACGCGCTGCTGGTCGACCTGCGCTCCCACGACGAGCGGTATCGCAACGGCGTCATCCCCGGCTCGATCCACGTGCCGCGCTCCGTGCTCGAATGGCGCTGCGATTCGACGTCGGGCTTTGCGAACCCGGTGGTCGCGGAGAGCGATCGCCCGCTGATCCTCGTCTGCGCCGAGGGCTACTCCTCGAGCCTCGCCGCCGCGGCGCTGATCGACCTGGGAGTCCCGGATGTGGGCGACCTCGTCGGCGGCTACGAGGCGTGGGTCGCCGCCGGGCTGCCGACGATGGACGCGCCGCCGCTCGAGCCCGGCCTGCCCGGGATGGGACAGCCGTGCTGAGCATCGATCGCGACCGGCTCGTCGCGACCGCGAGCTCGCTGATCGACGTGCACAGCTTCACGGGCGACGAGCAGGCGATGGCCGAGCGCATGGTCGAGCTGTACGACGAGCTCGGCCTGCAGGTGCAGTGGCAGCAGGTCGAGGACCGGCGCGCCAACGCGCTCGGCACCTGGAGCGGCACGGGTGGCGGCAAGACGCTGATGTTCAACGGCCACATGGACACCTCGTACTCCGGTCGCGAGCCGTGGCTCAAGGGCGTCCCGGGCTTCCAGCCGCAGGCGTTCGTCCGCGACGACCGGCTCTACGGGCTCGGCATCTCGAACATGAAGGGCGCGCTTGCCTGCTACGTCGAAGCGGTTCGCGCGCTGCAGGACGCCGGCGTGCGGCTGAAGGGCGACGTGCTGATCGCCGCCGTCTGCGGCGAGATCGAGAAGACGCAGTACGGCGACGCGCAGGGCAGCGAGTATCGCGGCTACGCCGCCGGGTCGCGCTACCTCGTCTCGCACGGCGGGGTCGCCGACATGTGCCTGCTCGGCGAGCCGACCGAGGGCAAGGTCGTGCTCGGCCACTACGGCGCCATCTGGCTGCGCATCCGCGTCCACGGCAACTTCATCCACACCGCATTCAGCGAGGGGAAGCGCGACCAGAACTCGATCCTGCGCATGCACGAGGTGACGGGCGCGATTCTCGAGTGGATCCCGACCTGGGAGAACGATCCCTCGAATGCCTACCGCGGTGCGCGCGCGATCGTCAACATCGGCGCCGTCGAGGGCGGCTTCGGCTGGCGCGTCTCGCGCACGCCGCACCACACCGATCTGTTCCTCGACGTGCGCGTGCCGCCGACGAAGGAGATGGGCGTCGCCCGGCGCGAGGTGCTCGACCTCGTGCGCTCGCTGGCGGCGCGCTTCCCGGACTACGGGATCGAGGGCGAGGTCTACGTGACGGCGCCGGGCAGCGAGATCGACGAGGGACACGAGCTCGTCGCCGCGATCGACGCGTCGCACGAGGAGGTCTTCGGCGCGACGCCCGAGCGGGACGTCACGCGCTGGTTCAGCGACGGCTCCGCGCTGACGCGCTACGGCATCCCGACCGTCAACTACGGCACGTCGACCGGGCTGATGGACGTCGAGCTCGGCGAGAATCTCGAGATCGAGGGACTGGTGAAGATGGCACACGACGTACGCGCTCGTCGCGCAGCGGGTCTGCTCGTGAAGCTCGTCACCTACGACGGCGGCAAGGTCGGTCGCATCGACGGCGAGGAGATCGTCCGCCTCGACGTGCCGACGATGCGGGAGTGGTTCGAGCGCGGCGGTGCCGACGACACCGACGAGCGCACACCGCTCGCGGAGGCGAAGCTCGAGGCGCCGATCGTCCCGAAGAAGTTCTTCCACACCGCCGGCAACTTCCGCGAGCACGAGGACGAGTCGAAGAACGTCGACTGGTCGCACCAGATCGCGCCGTGGATCAACTTCTTCCAGAACGTCGACGCGATCGTCGGCCCCGACGAGCCGGTGATCTACCCGGAGCACCTGACCGAGGAGCTCGACTACGAGCTGGAGCTCGCCGTCGTGCTGAAGAAGTCGGGCACCTGGTTCTCGGCCGAGGAGGCAGCCGACTACATCGGCGGCTACGTGATCTTCAACGACATCACGGCGCGCGACATCCAGCGCGGCGAGATGCGCTCGGGCGTCTTCAGCTTCTGCAAGGCGATCGACACGTTCTGCCCGCTCGGGCCGTGGATCGTGACGCCCGACGAGATCCCCGATCCGCACGACCTGAAGATGGAGCTGCGCGTGAACGGCGAGGTCCGGCAGGAATCGCACTCGGGGCGGATGAGCGTGACGATCCCGGAGATCCTCTCGAACTTCTCCGGGCTCGGCTATTCCGCGGGTGATGTGCTCTCGACCGGCACGGTCGCCGGCGTCGCCGGCTTCAAGTCGCCGGAAGAGCGCGCACTGCTCTATCTGAAGCCCGGTGACGTGATCGAGGCGGAGATCGAGCGCATCGGCGTCCTGCGCACGCCTGTCATCTCCTGGCAGGAAGGGCACGGCACGCCGCCTCCGCCGCGGATCCGCCCCTGGGGCGAGAACGCCTAGGTGGCTTGGGCGCGCGACGACGCGAAGCTCGAGCGCGTACGCGCGCTGATGGCCGAGCACGGGCTCGACGCGCTCGTCGTCCGCGCCCCCGACGACGTCCTCTACCTGACGAACTTCTGGGGCATGAAGGGCTACGACGCGTGTGTCTTCCCGCGCGAGGGCGAGCCGGTGCTGATCTGCCTCGAGGCCTCGGAGGAGGATGCGGCTCGCACGGCGTGGACGGCGGACGTGCGCTTCGTGCGCGGCTACGACGAGGACGATCCGCGCCCGGTGCCCGCGCGCACGCTCGACGCCGCACTCGCAGCGTCGCGAGGACTACGGCCGCGTCGGGCTCGAGCTGTCGCTCGGCACGCAGGCGTCCGACCGGATGGTCGGCGAGCCGACGACGTTCACGAAGGCGTGGTTCGACGCTTGGCCGGAGGCGCAGCGACGCGATGCCGGTGCTGACGGCCGCCCGCGCGATCAAGACGCGAGCAGGAGATCGAGCGCGTCCGGCTCGCGAACGAGATCTGCGCAGCGGCGATGGAGCACGTGCGCGGCGAGCTGCGCCCGGCATGAAGGAGAGCGAGGCCGCGGCGATCTGGCAGGGCTTCGTGCACGGCGAGGGCACGGGCTGGCAGGGCAAGGTCGAGCTCGCGCTCGGCTTCTCGCTCGTCTGGTCCGGGCGTCGGCATCAAGACGTTCACGGCGACCGGCGACCTGCCGGTCGTCAGGAGGACGCAGCCGACGCTGTTCGAGATCTGGGTCTGCGCCGACGGCTACTGGTGCGACCACACGAAGCTGCTCTGCCTCGGGCGAGCTGCGCGAGGACTACCGCGAGCTCGAGGACGGGCTGCTGGCGGTCTACCAGCGCGCGATCGACCATTGCCGGCCGGGCGCGAGCCTGGCCGAGCTCGACCGTGCTCGTGCGCGACGGGATCGACGGAGCTCGGGTATCCGGGGCAGCCGACGCATCCGATCTGCCACGGCGTCGGCGCGCGCGCGCACGAGCCGCCGTACGCGCACCAGGCCGGCGGCGGCGAGATCGCCGAGGGCATGGTGCTCGCGATCGAGCCGGGCTGCTACTGGGACGGCGGCGGCGGCCTGCGCGTCGAGGACAACTTCCTGATCACGAGCGGGGGCGCCGAGAAGCTCTCGCCCTTCCCGGACGGAGTGGTGCAATGCCTGACCTAGATTCGCTGATCTGGACCGGCGGCCTCAACGACGCGTACGCGATTCGCGGGCACGTCGGCCTCTACGACACGACCCTGCGCGACGGCGAGCAGACCGTCGGCGTCGTGCTCGGCCCCGAGGAGAAGCTCGAGATCGCGCGGCTGCTGGACGGGCTCGGCGTCGACCGCATCGAAGCGGGCTTTCCACGCGTCTCCGACGACGACTGGCGCGCGGTCGAGCTGGTCGCGAGCGCAGGGCTGCACGCCGAGGTGTGGGGCTTCTCGCGTGCCGTGCCGGCCGACCTCGAGGCGCTCGTCGAGCTCGGCGTCCGCTACTCGGTGATCGAGTCGCCGATCTCGGATCTGAAGCTCGACGCGATCGGCGTCTCGCGGGAGACGATGCTCGAGCGGATCGCGAAGGCGATGCGGTTCGCCGCCGAGCACGACATCTACGCGGCGTTCTTCGGGGTCGACTCGACGCGCGCGGAGCCGGAGTTCTTCCGCCGCGTGTACGAGACGGCGGTCGAGGCGGGCGCGCGCGAGGTCGTCGTCGTCGACACGCTCGGCATCGCCTCGCCCGAGGCCGTCACCGACCTCGTCGGCAGCACGATCCAGTGGCTCGACGGCACCCCGGTGCACTTCCACGGCCACAACGACTTCGGGCTCGCGACCGCGAGCGCCGTCGCGGCCGTGCGCGCGGGCGCGACGTGGGTGCACGGAACGATCAACGGCATGGGGGAGCGGGCGGGCAACGCGAACCTCGGCGAGGTCGCGCTGACGCTGCGCGCGCTCTACGGCGTCGAGTCCAACCTGAGGCTCGACCGCATCCGCGAGGTCTCCGCGCGCGTTCGCGAGCTGTCGGCGTACGAGCTCGAGCCGTGGAAGCCGGTCACCGGCGAGACGCTGTACCGCCGCGAGAGCGGCGCGGTCGCGTCGCAGTTCCACGATCCGCCGTCGATCGAGCCGTACTCCTCCGAGCTCGTCGCGACCGAGCGCTCGATCGTGCTGGGGAAGAAGAGCGGGCTCGACTCGATCCGCATCAAGGCCGAGGAGCTCGGCCTCGACGTGCCGGAGGAACGGCGTGCCGAAGTGCTCGCAGCCGTCAAGCAGCGCGGCGCCGAGAAGCGCGGACTCGTCACCGACGACGAGTTCAGGGCGATCGTTGGCTGAGTACGACGCGATCGTCGTCGGCTCGGGTGTCAACGGGCTCGCGTGCGGCGCGCTGCTCTCGCAGGCCGGCTGGCGTGTGCTCGTCCTGGAGCGGAACGACTGGTTCGGCGGCGCGATCAAGACGGCCGAGCTCACGCAGCCGGGGTTCAAGCACGACGTCTTCAGTGCCTGGCACCCGCTCTGGGTCGGCGGGCCTGCGCACGCGCAGCTCGGCGACGCGCTCGCAGCGCACGGGCTCGAGTACCTGAACACCGAGCTGCCGACGGCGACGCTGTACCCGGACGGCGAGAGCGCCTTCCTGCTCCGCACCGCCGAGGCGAACGCCGCCGAGCTCGACCGGCACCATGCCGGCGACGGCGCTGCCTGGAACGCTCTGCTCGCGGAGTTCTTTCCGAACGCGGACCTCGCGTTCGGTGTGCTCGGAACCGAGCTCTGGTCGCGGCACGGCGCGTCGCTGGGTGCAAAGGCCGTGCGGCGGCTCGGTCGCAAAGGCGCCGCGGAGTTCGCGGGCAACCTGCTCGTGTCGGCGCGCGACTGGCTCGAGACGGCGTTCGTGTCGGAACGAGCGCACGGCCTGCTCGCGCCCTGGGTGCTGCACACGGGTCTCGGGCCGGACGCCGCGGCGTCCGGCTACATGGCGCAGGTGATCGCGGTCGCGGTGCAGGAGGGCGGCATGCCGATCCCGCGCGGCGGCGGCGCGAAGCTCGCGGACGCGCTCGTCGCGCTGATTCGTGCGAACGGCGGCACGTGCGAGGCCGGCGTGCACGTCTCGCGCGTGTTCACGGGCGGCGTGCACACCGCGTCGGGTGACACGATCACCGCCGCGCGCGCCGTCATCTGCAACGTCACGCCGACCCAGCTCTACGGGCACCTGCTCGACGGCTACGGCGCGAAGGCCGAGCGCTTCCGCTACGGACGGTCGGAGATGCAGATCCACTTCGCGCTGTCCGAGCCGCCGCAGTGGGACGGTGACGAGCGGCTCGGCGGGACGGCGATCGTGCATCTGACACCGGGGCTCGACGGGGTCTCGCGCGCCGTCAACGAGGCCGAGCGTGGCTTGCTGCCCGCCGAGGCGACGGTCGTCGCGGGGCAGCCGCTGACGATGGATCCCTCGCGCGCGCCGGACGGCCAGGGGCATCCTCTGGATCCAGCTGCAGGAGCTGCCGTGGCGCATCAAGGGTGACGCCGCAGGCGAGCTCGACGTCGGCGACGGAACCTGGAGTCAGAGCCTGCGCGAGCGCTACGCCGACCGCATCCAGGCGCGGCTCGCGCGGCACATCCCGAACCTCGAGTCGTCGATCCTCGACCGCGTCACGCTCTCGCCGGCCGATCTGCAGGAGGCGAACATCAACCTCGTCAACGGCGACCCGTACGGCGGTTCGCTCGCGCTCGACCAGAACTTCCTCTGGCGACCACTCGCGTCGCAACCGGGGCACCGCACGCCGGTCGAGGGCGTCTGGCACATCGGCGCGTCGACGCATCCCGGACCGGGGCTCGGCGGGGGCAGCGGTGCGCTCGTCGCGCAGCAGCTGCTCGAGCCGCCGTTCACGAAGCGCATGGTCAGCCGCCTGCGCGGCACGGGTTAGGGTCTGCTCATGACCGAGCTTCCGATCGAGGCGCTCGCGGAGGACGCCGCGGAGCGCCTGATGCGGTACGCGCGGATCGACACGCAGTCCGACAAGCACTCGACCGCATTTCCGTCGACGGAGAAGCAGTGGGACCTGTTGCGGTTGCTGCGCGACGAGCTCGTCGCGCTCGGGCTCGCGGACGTCGACCTCGACAAGCACGGCTATCTCTTCGCGACGGTGCCCGCGACCGTCGCGCACGACGTGCCGGCGATCGGGTTTCTCGCGCACGTCGACACGACGCCTGACGTCTCGGGCACGAACGTCAAGCCGCAGCGCATCCGCTACGAGGGCGGCGAGATCGTGCTCCCCGGCGACGAGCGGCAGGTGATCACGCTCGAGAACTCGCCGGAGCTGGCGGATCACGTCGGGCACGACCTGATCACGAGCGACGGCACGACGCTGCTCGGCGCCGACGACAAGGCGGGTGTCGCCGAGATCATGACGGCGGTCGCGCACCTGGTCGCGCATCCCGAGCTTCCGCACGGGCCGCTTCGCATCGGCTTCAACCCCGACGAGGAGCTCGGCACGGGCACCGACTACTTCGACCTCGAGCGCTTCGGGGCCGAGGCGGCGTACACGCTCGACGGTTCGACCGCCGGCGAGCTGCACGACGAGACGTTCTCCGCGGTGCGCTTCATCGTGACCATCCACGGGCGCGCCGAGCATCCCGGCTGGGGCAAGAACAGGCTCGTGAACGCGCTCAAGCTGGCCGCGGAGATCGTCGTCCGGCTGCCGCGCGACAGCCTCTCGCCGGAGACGACGGACGAGCGCGAGGGATTCATCCACGTCGACGAGATCGCCGGCGACGCCGCGGTCGTCGAGTTGCGCATCATCCTGCGGGACCACGACGACGCGCTCCTCGAGCAGCACGTCTCGTTGCTGCGTCAGATCCTCGGCGATGTCGCGGCGAGCGAGCCGCGCGCGAGAATCGAGCACACCGAGGAGATCCAGTACCGCAACATGCGCAACGAGCTCGACAAGCGACCCGAGATCGTCGACCGTGCGCTCGAGGCGATCCGCCGCGTCGGCCTCGAGCCGAAGCGGACGCTGATCAGGGGCGGCACCGACGGCTCCCGGCTGACCGAGCAGGGCCTGCCGACGCCGAACCTCTTCACGGGCGGGCACCTCTACCACTCGGAGCGCGAGTGGTGCTGCGTGCACGACATGGGGCTGGCGGCGGCGACGATCGTCGAGCTCGCCGCTCTCTGGGCGGAATGAAAACGCTCGCCGCGCTGCTCGTCGTGCTGCTGGCGTGTGTCGCGGCAGGCGGCGCAGGCGCGCAGCAGCGACACCTGCGCGTGCTCTTCGTCGGCAACAGCCTGACGGCGACGAACGACCTGCCCGCGACCGTCGCCGCGATCGCACGCGGCGTCGGGCACACGGCGATCGACGTGCAGACGGTCGCGCCCGGCGGCTACGCGCTCGAGGATCACTGGGCGGACGGCAGCGCGCTCGCCGCGCTGCGCACGGGCGCGCTTCGACGTGGTCGTGCTGCAGCAAGGGCCGTCGTCGCTGCCCGAGAGCCGCGTCAACCTGATCGAGTGGACGAAGCGCTGGGCAGACGAAGCTCGCGCGCACGGCACGCGGCCGGCGGTACTGACCGTCTGGCCGGAGCGAGAGCGCTTCTCGGTCTTCGCCGACGTGGTGCGCAACTACCGCGACGCCGCGCGGGCGGCGAACGCGCTGCTCCTGCCCGCGGGGCAGGCCTGGCGGAACGCGTTTCGGCGCCGGCCCGCGATCGGCCTCTACGGGCCGGACGCGTTCCACCCGAGCCGCCTCGGCACGTACCTCGCAGCACTCGTCGCGTACACCGGCTTGACGGGTGAGCTGCCGCGCACGCTGCCCGCGGCAGGCGGCGTCAAGCCGACGGGCCGCACTGCACTCGCGCTGCGCGCCGCGACGGCCGACCTCTGGCGCTGATGGAGACGATCGACCCCCTCGAGCTGGACGCGTGGGAGTGGGGCGGTGTCGAGCGCGCCGAGGCCGAGCTCGCCGGGCGCGCCGCCGTCCGCCTCTCCGGCGCAGGCGTGCTCGCGCGGCCCGCACGGCGTGACGCTCCAGGACGGGGTGCTCGAAGCCGACCTCGCTGTCACGGCCGAGCGGTCGTTCCACGGCGTCGCCTGGCGCGTCGCCGACGAGTCGAACTACGAGTCGTTCTTCGTGCGACCGCATCAGGTCGGCAATCCCGACGCGATCCAGTACACACCCGGTCTTCAACGGCCTCTCCGCGTGGCAGCTCTATCACGGCGACGGGTTCTGGCACCCGGCGCACTTCCCCGTCGGCGAGTGGTTCACCGTGCGAGTCGAGTTCGCGGACAACCGTCTGCGCGCGCACGTCGCCGGCTCTGTCGTGCTCGAGTGCACCCGGCTACGACACGCGGCGAAGCCGAGTGGGGTGGGCATCCTCGTCGGCGGCGACGATCTGCTGCTCGGAGCGCTCCGCTGGTCGGCCGAGGCGCCTGTGCTCCCGGCGCTACCGCCGGAGCCGCGGGCTGGAGGGGATCGTTTCCCGCTGGGAGGTGTCGGAGGCGTTCGCCGAGCGCGACCTGGCCGCGCAGCTCGACGCCGAGCACGACTGGACGACCCTCGACGCGGAGCCTGCCGGCCTCGCCGATCTCGCCCGCGTCAACGCGGTTCGCGACGGCGCCGACACCGTGCTCGCGCGCGTCGTCGTCCACGCCGATCGCGCCTGTCACGTCCCGCTCGAGCTCGGCTTCAGCGACCGGGCGGTCGTGCATCTGAACGGCATGCCGCTCTACCGCGGCGACGACTCATACCGCTCGCGCGACTACCGCTTCCTCGGCAGCATCGGCTGGTTCGACACGGTCTATCTGCCGCTGCAGGCGGGGCAGAACGAGCTGGTGCTCGCGATCAGCGAGAGCTTCGGCGGCTGGGGCGTGCAGGCCCGCTTCCCGGACGCGGCTGGGCTTCGTTTCTAGGGCCGCTTACGCGCCGCGCGCGAAGATGCCTTCGCCGCCGAGCTCGGTCTCGAAGAAGAGGCTCGCCAGCTCGAGGTGCTCGTAGAGCGCCTGCGCTGCGGCCGCCGGGTCGTGCTCCTCGCACGCGGCGAGCAGGCGCCCGTCCAGCTCGCGGTGGCGCACCTGCGGCTCGTTCTCGGCCGTGAAGAGCGCGGGCCGGAACCGCTCGGAGCGATCCCACGCGGGGCGGATCAGCGAGACGAGCCACGACGACTGCGACGCCTCGTAGAGCGTGAAGTGGAAATCCGTGTGTGCGCGCATCGTCTGGCGCACGTCGCCCTCGCCGCGCAGCTCGTCGAGCCGCTCGAGCTGGGCGCGGGCGGCCGTCGCGTCCGCTTCGGTGAAGCGCTCGGCCGCGCGGCGCACCGCGAGCGACTCGAGCGCGAGCCGGACCTCGAAGAGGTCGCGCAGCTCGTCGATGTCGAAGTCGAGCACCCGTGCGCCCTGGTGCGGCACGTGCTTGGCGAGCCCGAGCGCCTCGAGCTGCCTGACCGCTTCCCGGATCGGCGAGATGCTCATGCCGAGCGACCGCGCGAGCTCGTCGAGCCGGAGCGGCGTCCCGGCGGGGAGCTCACCGAGGATGATCGCCTCCCGGAGCTCGGCGAGGGCGTATTCCGCCATCGTCCGATGGCGCATCCTGCCTTCCGCGGCGCGTGCCATGAACCGACCGTCCCACAACCCTTGATCAGATGTCAAACGGCGTGAAAGGATCGTGGTGTGGCGCCTCGGATCTCCGTGTCCCAGATCACGACGCTGAGGTCGAGCTTCGCGGACGACCTGCGTCGCTACGCCGAGGCCGGCCTGGACGGGATCGGCGTCTGGGAGCTGAAACTGGCCGAGGGCGAGGATCTCGAGCTGCTCGAGCTCTTCGAGGCGAGCGGCCTCGAATCCGCGGCCGCAGTGCCCGCAGTCCCCTCGATCCTGCCGCTGCCCCTGCTCGGCGGCCCGGAGAATCCGGAAGAGCGGATCGAGGCGTATTGCCACTCGATCGCACGCCTCGCCCCATTCCGCCCGAGCGGGCTCGTCCTGCTGACCGGCACCGGTTCGGGGCGCGACCCGGACGACGCGCGGGCGACCGTCGTCGACGGCCTGAGGACGATCGCCGCCGAGGCCGAGCGTCACGGGGTGCGGGTCGGGATCGAGCCGTACCAGCGCGACAGCGGCGAGCAGTGGACGATCGCCACCTCGATCCCGGACGCGGTCGAGCTGATCCACGAGGCGGGCGACCCGCCGGCCCTCGGGATCCAGTTCGACGTCTGGCACCTCTGGAACACGCCGACGCTCTTCGACGACATCGCGAACGAGGTCGACCGCTTCACCGGCGTGCACGTCTGCGACGTGCGCGAGCCGACGCGCGGCTGGGCCGATCGGGCGCTGCCGGGCGACGGGCCGGCCGACGTGCCGGCGATCCTGCGGGCGCTCGACGACGCAGGCTGGGAGGGTCTCTACGACATCGAGATCTTCTCCGACGACGGCACGTTCGGCTCGTCGTACCCCGACTCATATTGGGCTGCCCCGGCGGACGACGTGCTCGCGCAGGCGCGCGAGACGTTCGCACGCTGCTGGGACGCCACCCGAGTGCCTACACCCCCCTCGACAATGAAGGAGCACAGATGACAAGACCGAGCACCCGGATGGGGCTCATCCTCGCCGGCGTCCTGATCGCCGTCGTGGCGCTCGCGACGACGGCGGCGGCACGCACTTCGTCGCCGGCGGCCGGCCCGATCGTGATCGGCTGGGCGTACGACAGCAAGGGCGCGATGGCCCCGTTCGACAACCCTGCGCTGGCCGCGGCACAGCTCCACGTCAAGGCAGTGAACGCAAAGGGCGGCGTCAACGGACGCAAGCTGCAGATCAGGACGTGCGACACGCAGGGCAACAAGGCCGCGATCGCAAAGGCCTGCGCGGTGAAGCTGCTGAGCGGCGGTGCGAACGTGATGTTCACCACGTGTGACGTCGACTTCGCCGCTCCGGTCGTGCAGGAGACGATCAACCGCGGCGTGCTCGCGGTCGCGCCGTGCATCGGCACCGACCAGATGGGCCCGAAGCGGTTCGGCCCGAAGGGCAAGCTCGCGTTCAGCTACGGCAACGTCGCCCAGGACGAAGGCTCGGCGATGGCGCAGTACGCCTACGCGAAGGGCTGGCGGACCGCCGCGCTCGCGACCGACACGGTGATCGTCTACTTCAAGGACGTCGTCAAGGCGTTCGACGTGCGCTTCAGGCAGCTCGGCGGCAAGATCGTCGCGCACGAGTCGTACCAGTCGCTCGGCGGCAACAACGTGCAGAACGCCGTCAGCCGGCTGAACAACGAGAAGGCCGATGTGATCGTCACGTCGACGGCCGGTGCGTTCGGTGCGCTCTCGTCGCTGATCTCTGGCCTGCGCAGCCTCGGCAACAACACCGCCGTGCTGAACTCGTGGGCCGGCGACGGCAACTACTGGCTGCCGAAGAGCCCGCAGGTGACCAACTACTGGTTCGTCACCTTCGCGTCGGTGTTCGGCGACGACCCGTCGGCGGCGGTCAACAAGCTCGCCAAGCAGGTGCACGCGGGAACCGGCGGCTTCATCACCGGGCCGGCCGCGATCGACGGTGTGGTCACGGCGATCAAGCGCGCCGGCGGCTCCACCAACGGAGCGGTGCTCGCCTCGAAGATGCAGGCGTTCAAGAAGGTGCCGACGATCTCCGGTCTGGTGAGCTTCTCGGCGAAGTTCCACACGGTGTTCGGTCGGCAGTACCGGGTGATCAAGATCCAGGACAACAAGCCCAAGCTCGTCGGCACCGTCACCGCCAAGGTCGTCCCGAAGATCTGACGGCAGGTTGGCGGCTGAACCACAGGCCGAATCGGAGACGAGGCCCGGAGCGACGCTCCGGGCCTCCTCCGTTTCCCGTTCGTTCGAGGGCGTGCGCGCCCTCGGCGGCGTCACGCTCGAGTTGCACCGCGGCGAGATCGTCGGGCTGATCGGGCCGAACGGCGCCGGCAAGTCGACGCTCGTCAACGTGCTCAGCGGCTTCGATCGGCCGGACCAGGGCACGGTCGCGCTCGGGGAGCGCGACATCACACGCTGGTCGCCGCATCGCCGCGGCCGCAACGGCCTCGCGCGCACGTTCCAGCACAGCCGGTCGTTCCGCGACCTCTCGGTGCGCGAGAACGTCGAGGTCTCGGCGCTCGGTGTCGGCGCCGCTCCGCGCGAGGCCACCAGGCGCGCCGACGCGCTCATGGCCCAGCTCGGGCTCGATCGCTACGCCGCCGCGCCGGCGGCGGCACTCTCGCACGGCGACGAGCGCCGGCTCGGCGTCGCGCGGGCGCTCGCCACCGAGCCGTCCTTCGTGCTGATGGACGAGCCCGCCGCGGGTCTGCCCGAGGCCGAGATCCCGGAGTTCGCCGCCGTCGTGCGCTCCGTCAGCTCCGAGCACGGCGCGGGGGTGCTCCTGATCGACCACAACATGGCGCTGATCATGGAGCTCTGCGACCGCATCCACGTGCTCGATCAGGGAGTCACGCTCGCCGAGGGAACGCCGGTGGAGATCCGCTCCAACCTCGACGTCGCGGCGGCGTACCTCGGGGAACGGCCGGTCGTCGATGGCTGAGCGGACGCTCGTCGTCGACGACCTGCACGTGCGCTACGGCGGTGTCGAAGCGGTGCGCGGTCTCTCTCTGGAGGTACGTCCGGGCGAGATCGTCGGCCTGATCGGCGCCAACGGCGCGGGCAAGTCTTCGACCCTGCACGCGATCATGGGCGTCGCGCCCGTGACCGGCGGTGACATCCGGCTCGGCGACGCCTCGCTGCGCGGGCGCCGGCCGGAGGACGTGGCACGCGACGGCGTGGCGCTCGTGCCCGAGGGCAGGCGCATCTTCGGCGAGCTGACGGTCGAGGAGAACCTGCGCCTCGGCTTCGCAGCGCGCCGCGGCGGCGGCGACACCGCAGCGGCGCTGCGCGGCGTCTTCGACCTCTTCCCGATCATCGAGGAGTTCCGCGGCCGGCATGCAGGCGCACTCTCGGGCGGCCAGCAGCAGCAGCTCGCGATCGCGCGCGCGCTCGTCGCCGAGCCGGACATCCTGCTGCTCGACGAGCCGTCGCTCGGGCTCGCGCCGACCGTCGTCGACGTCGTCTTCGACGTGCTCGCAGCGATCCGCGAGCGCGGCCTCGGCATCCTCCTGGTCGAGCAGCGCGCGCAGCGCACGGTCGCAGCGGCCGACCGCTGCCACGTCCTCGCAAACGGCGAGCTCCGTCTCACGCTCGGCCCCGACCAGGCCTCCGACACCGATGCGCTCGTGGCGGCCTACTTCTCATGATGCTGGCGTTCTGGAACATCACGTCGCAGGTGTTCGCCGACGCGGTCGCGCTCGGCGCCGTCTACGCGCTGATGGCGGTCGGCATCGGCCTCGTCTTCGGCGTGCTGCGGCTCGTCAACTTCGCCTACGGCCAGCTCGTGATGGCCGGAGCGTTCGGGCTCGCGCTCGCGTCGGAGTGGGGGTGGCCGCTCTGGGCCGGGATCGTCCTCTGCTTCGCCGTCGTGCTCGCGCTCTCGCTGGCGATGGACTACCTCGTCTTCCGGCCGCTGCGCGGCCGCACGCCCGCCGTCATGCTCGTCGCGACCTTCGCGATCGCGTTCCTGCTCCAGAGCATCGCGCTCGTCTGGTTCGGGCCGCTGGGGAAGATCGCGAGCTCGTTCGGTGACCTGAGCCAGCCGGTCACGATCTCCGGCGTCGACATCCGCAAGATCACGATCGTCGCGATCGTCGTCGCGATCGTGTGTCTCACCGCGCTGACACTGCTGCTCGAGCGGACGACGATCGGCCTGCAGATGCGCGCGGCCTCCATGGACTCGCAGACGGCGCGGCTGCTCGGCGTGCGCGCGAACCGCGTCATCGGGGCCGCGGTGCTCATCTCCGGTGCGCTGGCCGCCGTCGTCGCGGTGATCCTGACCGTGCAGTCGCCGCTCGTGACGCCGGACTTCGCGTTGCGCGACACGATCATCGTCCTGGCAGGCGTCGTGCTCGGCGGCCTGAACCGGCCCCTCTCCGCGACGCTCGGGGGGTTCTCGATCGGCTTCGCGAGTGGTCTCCTCGGCGGGGCGCTCCCGACTGACCAGAGCCAGTACCTGCCGACGATCCTGTTCGTCGCCGTCATCCTGGTCCTGCTCGTGCGCCCGGCCGGGCTCTTCGTGCGCAGGACGGCGGTGGAGCGCGTATGAGGCGGCTCGTCGAGCTCCAGCAGCTGCTCGCGCCGGCGGTGCTCGTGATCGCGACGGCGATCGTCGGCACGCTCGTCTCGAGCTCGACGGAGACGTACTTCACGGACGCGCTCGTCAAGGTCGCGATCGTGGTCGCGCTCTACGTGTTCATCGGCAACTCCGGCGTGCTCTCGTTCGGCCAGATCAGCTTCGTCGCGCTCGGCGCCTGGACGGCCGGCGTGCTCTCGGTGCCGCGCAGCGAGAAGCCGGCGATCATGCCGAACCTCGCACATGCCCTCGCGGATCACACGACCGGCAACCTGACCTCGCTCTTCTTCGCCGCGCTCGTCGGCGGGGTGTGCGCGTTCATCGTCGGGGTGCCGCTGATGCGCCTCTCGGGGCTCGCCGCCGGCATCGCGACCTTCGCCGTGCTCGAGATCACGCACAACCTGCTGCGCTACCAGGAGAAGATCGGCCCGGGCCTGAACACGTTCTCGTCGGTGCCCGAGACGACCGGCCTCCGCCAGGCCGCGCTCGGCGCGCTCCTCGCGGTCGTGATCGCCTTCGTCTACGCACGCAGCCGCTTCGGCCGCCTGCTGCGCGCGACGCGCGAGGACAGCGCGGCTGCGCGCGCCGTCGGGGCATCGGTCTACCGCCAGCGGCTCCTCGCGTTCACGGCCTCGGGCCTCCTCGCCGGGCTCGCCGGCGGCCTCTACGTGCACCTGCTGCCGCTGAATACTGAAGCCGTGTATCTCGATCTGACGTTCATCACGCTCGCGATGCTCGTGATCGGCGGCGCGACGAGCCTCTGGGGCGCGGTCGTCGGCGCGCTCGCCGTCAGCGCCCTCGACTCCTACCTCGCGATCGCCGAGAACGGGACGACGATCTTCGGGCATCCGATCGATCTGCCCGCCGGCACGCGCGTGATCGTCGTCGGGGCGTTGATGGCGCTGATGCTGATCCTGCGGCCCACGGGGATCACGGGCGGCCGCGAGTTCAAGCTCTGGCCGAGGGCGAGCTCATGACGCGCGTGTGCGTCGCCGGCGCCGGCGTGATCGGCAGCCTCTTTGCCGCGCACCTCGCGCGTGTCGCCGAGGTCTCGGCGCTCGTCCGCCGAGACGAGCACGCCCGCGCGCTGCGGGAGCAGGGTCTCCAGGTCAGCGGCCGCGCCGACTTCACCGCACAGTTGCAGGCGGCGACCGCACCGGAGGAGCTGCCCGAGCCGGAGCTCGTGATCCTCGCCTGCAAGACACTCGACCTCGACGCGGTTGCCGGCCGGATCGCCGGCCACTGGCCGGACGCGATCGTGATGACGGTGCAGAACGGCATCGGCGCCGACGAGGTGGTCGCGCGCCACGGCGACTGGCGCATCCTCAGCGCGGTCACGTTCATGAGCGGCACGCGGCACTCGGACACGCAGGTGCAGTACGTCCTCGACACGGCGACGTGGATCGGGCCGGCGCGCGGCACGACGCCGGACGATGCGCGCGCGGTCGCCGATCTGATCGCGAGCTCGGGTCTGAAGGCCGAGGCGTTCGACGACCTGCGCCCGGCGCAGTGGTCGAAGCTGATCTTCAACGCGACCGTCAACACCGTCGCCGCGCTGACCGGGCTGCCGCACGACGCGCACTTCGCCGACGTCAGTGCGCCGTCGAGCCTCGGGAACCTCGTCCGCGACCTGATCGACGAGGGGAAGGCCGTCGCGCAGGCGGCAGGCGTGCCGCTCAGGGAGGATCCATGGGAGATGAACGTCCTCGCCACCCAGCGCGGCAGCGCCCACTACCCCTCGATGCTCGAGGACGTCGAGGCGCACCGGCGCACCGAGGTCGACATGATCACGGGAGCGCTCGTGCGCGAGGCCGACCGGCTCGGCGTGCCCGTCCCGCTGCACAAGACGATGGAACGGCTGATCAAGGCCAAGGAGGCGAGCTGGGACCAATGAGAGTGTGCGTGGTCGGCTGTGGCGCGGTCGGGTCGCTGTTCGCGGCGAACCTGGCGACGCTCGAGGACGTCGAGGTCTGGGCGTACGACCTGGCGCAGGAGCACGTCGACGCGATCAACCGCGACGGGCTGCGCCTGACGGGCGCCGGCGAGGTGGTCGGCCGGCCGCGCGCCACGACCGACGCGGCGGAGCTGCCCGCCGTGCGACTTCGGCATCGTCGCGACGAAGGCGATGCACACCGAGCCCGCGATCCGTGCGACCGCGCACGCGTTCGCGGACGGTTGCGTGGCAACGGTGCAGAACGGGATCGGCAACGAGGAGGTGCTCGCCGCGCACGTCGAGCGCGTGATTCGCGGCACCACCTTCCCCGCAGGGAAGATCACGTCCCCCGGAGTCGTGCAATGGGACGTCAAGGGCGACACGACGTTCGGGCCGTTCGAGGAGCGGCCGGCGCCGTTCGCCGAGGTCGAGCGCCTCGCCGAGGCGTGCACCCGCGGCGGCATGCCGACGACGGCGGTCGAGGACGCCCGCGGCCCGCAGTGGCGCAAGGTGATCTTCAACGCCGCCACGAATCCGCTCGGGGCGCTGACCGGCCTGACGCACGGCCGCGTCTGCGAGCAGCCGCCGCTCCGCCGGCTCGCGTCCCAGCTCGTCGACGAGGGCAAGGCCGTCGCGGCAGCCCAGGGAATCGAGTTGGACGCCGACCCCGAAGAACTGATCGACTATGCAGCGCGGCCCGAGGTCGCCTACGGCCACAAGGCGTCGATGCTGCAGGACGTCGAAGCCCGGAGGCAGACTGAGGTCGACTACCTGAACGGTGGCATCGCGGAGTTCGGACGGAAGCTCGGCGTCCCGACTCCGGCACACGACTCGATCTGGGCACTCGTGAAAGGGGTGGAGGCAGCTTGGCAGCAGCAGTGATGCCGAAGGAGGAGGTCGATCGCCGGTACGGCCGCATTCGCGAGGCGATGGCGCGCGACGGCCTCGACGCGGTGATCGTCTCCGGCAACGAGTACACCGGCTTCGAAGGAGCCGTCACGTACATGTCCGGCTTCGTGATCGTGCACCGCTACGCCTACGTGCTGCTGCCGCGCGAGGGCGAGCCGGCGATCGTCTTCCCCCGCGAGGCGACGTACGTCGGTGAGCACGGAACGACGTGGATCGACGAGCAGGTCTTCGTCGACAAGCCGGGCGAATGGCTCGCCGACCAGGTTCGGGGCAAGCGCGTCGGCGTCTACGGCCTCGACTACGTGATGACCGTGCGCGACTACCGCGCGCTGCACGGCGCCGCGGAGATCGTGCCGTGGGACGTCGAGTTCGATCACGCGCGTGCCGTCAAGAGCGAGCTCGAGCTCGAGTCCGTGCGCGACAGCGTCCGCATCAACACCGAGGGCTTCTGGATCTTCCTCGAGCACTTCGCGCCCGGCAAGAGCGAGCGCGAGATCCTCGCGCACTGCGAGAAGTACTTCGTCGAGCAGGGCTGCGGCCGTCTGACGATGGACATGGTGCTCGTCGGCGACGGCGGCGCCGCTCTGCCGGAGTTCAAGATCGCCGGCGACTACGCGATCAAGGTGAGCGACATGGTGCTGCCGTCGCTCGAGATCGCCGGTGTCGGCGGCCACTGGGTCGAGGTCTCACGCGCGATCTGCGCGGGCTCGCCGAGTACCGGAGACTGCGCAGATGATGGAGGCATACGAGGAGTACTACGACGCGGCGCGGAGCGCGCTCAAGGACGGCGCAACCGCCCACGACGTCCACCGCGCCGTCTCGCAGGGCTTCCTCGACCGCGGCTTCACGCTCGGGCACGTGACCGGCCACTCGATCGGGATGACGATGATCGAATGGCCGAAGATCGGCGAGGGCGACGAGACGGAGTTGCGCGAGAACATGATCTTCTCGATGCACCCGCACGCGATCTCGCCGGACGGCAAGGCCTGCCTCTACATGCAGGACACCTGGCAGGTGACGAAGGACGGCGGCGTGCCGTTGGCGGGCCTGCCGATGAAGATCTTCGACGGAACGGAGAGCCGGTCATGAACGAATTGGCGAAGCCGATCCTCGAGGGCGAGGGCGGTTCGGATTACGAGCGCTACCTGCGGACCGACGCGCTGCTGCGGTTGCAGAAGGGCGCGGACGAGTGGGTGCATCGCGACGAGCTCCTGTTCCAGACGGTGCACCAGTCGTCGGAGCTGTGGCTGAAGCTCGCGTGGAACGAGGTGGAGGAGGCGGGCAGGCTCGTCGCCGCCGACGACATCGCGGCCGCGAACCGGCTGCTGCGCCGCGCGAGCGACTGCCTGAAGCTCGTCACGTCGGCGCTCGACATGCTCGAGCACATGTCACCGTGGGAGTACACCGAGGTGCGCAAGGTGCTCGGCCACGGCAGCGGCTTCGACTCGCCCGGTTTCCGCGAGATCCGCCGCGTCGCGAAGCCGCTCGGCGAGGCGTTCCACGCGGCGCACGAGCGCGCCGGCCTGACGCTCGTCGAGGTCTACACCCGCGGTCGCGAGTTCGAGGACCTCTACACGCTCGCCGAGCAGCTGATCGAGTTCGACGAGCGCGTGATCGTCTGGCGCGTCCGTCACTTCAAGGTCGTGCAGCGCGTGATCGGCGCCGACGTGATCGGCACGCAGGGCACGCCCGTCGAGGTGATGGGTCGCCTCATCCACCACTCGTTCTATCCCGAGCTCTGGGACGTCCGGAACGAGCTGACGCGGATGAACCTGCCCGAATGAGCTTCGCGAGCCCACTCCTCGGTTGCGGGAACTTCGGCGGCGTCGGCTCGGCGCCCGAGTTCTTCGGACAGGGAGTTGCGCGCGACGAGGCGTTCGCGATCATGGATCGCGCCTGGGAGAACGGCATCCACTGGTTCGACACCGGCGATGCGTACGGCGGCGGCGCGAGCGAGACGTGGATCGGCGACTGGCAGGCAGACCGCGCGCCTGCCGGACTGCGCGTGACGACGAAGGTCTTCCACTCGACGACGGGCACGCCGGGCGACACCGGCCTCGCGCCCGACCGGATCCGGCGGCAGGTCGAGGACAGCCTCGGGCGTCTCGGCGTCGAGCGGATCGACCTCTACCTCGCCCACGAGCCCGATCCAGCGACACCGCTCGCGGAGACGATCGACACCTTCGAGGATCTGCGCGCGCAGGGCCTGATCGCCGCGTGGGGGCTCAGCAACTACGACGCGGCCGGCGTCGAGGAAGCGCTCGCGCACGGCCACCCGGCGCTGCTCCAGAACCCGTTCTCGCTGCTCGAGCGCGGCGACGAGCAGGACGTGCTCCCGCTCTGCGCCGCGAACGACATCGCGTACGTGCCGTTCGGCCCGCTGCAGGGAGGCTGGCTGACCGGCAAGTACCGGCGCGGCGAGGCGTTCCCGGAGGGCTCGCGCATGACGATGCGGCCCGGCCCGTACGAGCGCCTCGTCGACGACGCCGTCTTCGACGCACTCGATCGCTTCCGGGCCGAGGCGGAGGCGCGTGGCGTCGACATGGCGACGCTTGCCTTCGCGTGGGTGCTCGCGCATCCGCACGTCTCGGGCGCGGTCTGCGGGCCGAACCGCGCCGAGCAGCTCGATCCCGTGCTCGCGGCGCGCGACCTGCACCTCGACGCCGAGGAGCACGAGCGCATCGGAGCGCTGTTCGCATGAGCGTCCGGATCATCGACGAGCACGACGTGCGGCGTCTCTTGCCGATGGGCGAGTGCATCGAGGTGATGGCCGAGGCGCTCGCGTCGCTGGCCCGCGGCGAGGTGCACAACCCACTGCGCTTCGTCGTGCGCCCGCCCGACGCGCAGGGTTTTCAAGCGCGGAGCCTGATGGGGCTGATGCCGGCCTACCGCGGTGGCGAGACGCCTCTCTGGGGGCTGAAGACGGTCGTGATCGCGCCGGGCAACGCTGCCCGCAACATGGATCTCCATCAGGGCTTCGTCGCGCTCTTCGACGGCGAGACGGGCGAGACGCGCGCGCTCCTGAACGCCGGCGGCATCACCGCCGTCCGCACCGCGGCCGTCTCCGCGGTGGCGACGCGGCTGCTCGCGCGCGACGACGCGCGCACGCTTGCGATTCTCGGCGCCGGCATCCAGGGCAAGGCGAACCTCGAGGCGATGCGCGCCGTGCGCGACTTCGATCGCGTCGTCGCCTGGAGCAGGACGCCCGGCCGCGCCGCCGCCGAGCTCGAGGACGTCGAAGAGGTCGCGACCGTCGAAGAGGCGTTGCGCGACGCCGACGTCGTCGTCACCGCCACCTCCGCCCCCGAGCCGATCGTGCAGCGCGGCTGGCTGAAGGAGGGCGCCCACGTGAACGCCGTCGGCTCGAGCATCCCGACGACGCGCGAGCTCGACACCGAGACGATGCGCGACGCGGCGTTGTTCGTCGACCGGCGCGAGTCGACGGTCAACGAGGCGGGTGACTTCCTGTTCCCGCAGCGCGAGGGCGCGATCGGCCCCGAGCACATCCGCGCCGAGATCGGCGAGCTCCTGATCGGCTCGGCCGAGGGACGACGCTCGCCCGGCGAGCTGACGGTCTTCAAGTCGCTCGGTCTCGCCGTCGAGGATCTCGCGGCCGCCGAGCACGTGCTGCGGCGAGCCGAGGCCGAGGGCGCGGGCACCGTGGTCTCGCTGTGATCGCGATCGAGGAGATCCGTCGCGCGCGCGAGGTGCTGGACGGCACCACGATCCGCACGCCGCTCGTGCGGCTCGACGCCGACGTCGGACGCGGAGATCTGGCTCAAGCTCGAGGTGCTGCAGCCGGTGCGCTCGTTCAAGCTGCGCGGCGCCGGCAACGCGATTCTGCAGGCGAGCGACGCCGAGCTCGCGGGCGGCGTCCTGACGGCGAGCGCCGGCAACATGGCGCAGGGTGTCGCGTACGCCGCGCGCCTGCGCGGGGTGCCCGCGACGATCGTCGTGCCCGAGCACGCGCCGCAGACGAAGATCGACGCGATCGAGCGCTACGGCGGCCGCGTCATCCGGGTGCCGTACGAGGAGTGGTGGCAGGTGCTCGTCACGGGCCGCTACGAAGGTGTTGACGGACTGTTCATTCACCCGGTCGACAACGCAGCGGGTGATGGCGGGGAACGGGACGATCGGCCTCGAGCTGCTCGAGCAGAGCTCCGACTTCGACACCGTCGTCGTGCCGTACGGCGGCGGCGGTCTGCTGACCGGGATCGCGAGCGCGGTCAAGGCCGAGCGGCCCGAGGTGCGCTTCTTCGCGGCCGAGCCCGAGACGGGCGCGCCGGTCGCGGCGACGCTCGCCGCGGGCGAGCCGACGGCGGTCGAGTACACGCCGTCGTTCGTCGACGGCTCGGGCAGCCGCGAGCTGATTCCCCGCGTCTGGGAGCAGGCGTCGCAGCTGCTGGACGGCGCGTTCGCGCTGCCGCTCGACGAGGTGGCTGCCGCGGTGCGGCTCGTCGCCGAGCGCGCGCGCGTGATCGCCGAGGGCGCCGGTGCTCTCGCCGTCGCGACCGCGCTCTCGGGGCGCCTCGACGGAGCGCGGAAGGTCGTCTGCATCGTCTCCGGCGGCAACATCGACCCGGCTGTGCTCAGCCGCATCCTCGTGGGGGAGCAGCCCTGAACGTCGAGGCGCTGCGCGAGCGGTTCTCGTCGCTGCAGAAGGGCTTCGCGTTCTTCGACGCGCCCGGCGGCACGCAGGTTCCCGACGAGGTCGGCCAGGCGATCGCGAACGCCCTGCGCGAGGCCTCCGGCAATCTCGGTGCGCCGTATGCGACCGGGCGCGCGGTCGAGGCGATCCTCGAGCGGGCGAAGGCGGATGCGGGCCGCTTCCTCGGCTGCTCGCCCGACGAGATCTCCTTCGGGATGAACATGACGACGCTCGACTTCGCGATCTCGCGCGCCGCCGCGCGTGACTTCGCGAGCGGCGACGAGATCCTGACGACGCAGCTCGACCACGACGGCGGTGTCGCGCCGTGGGTCGAACTCGCCGCCGACAAGGGGCTCGAGGTGCGCGTCGCCGCTGCCACGGATGACCTGACGGTCGACTACGACGACCTGGAGCGGCAGCTGAACGAGCGCACGAAGGTCGTCGCGTTCGCGATCGCCTCGAACGCGACCGGCTCGGTCGCGGACGCGAAGCGAATCTGCGCGCTCGCGCGCGAGGCCGGGGCGATCTCATGGGTCGACGCGGTGCACTACGCGGCGCACGAGCCGATCGACGTCGCGGAGATCGGCTGCGACGTGTTGCTCTGCTCGCCGTACAAGTTCTGCGGGCCGCATCTCGGCATCGCCTACGTGCGGCGTGAGCTGGCAGAGAGCCTGCGCCCGTACAAGGCGCGACCGTCGGCGGCGACGCCGGTGGGGCGCAAGTTCGAGACCGGCACGCTGCCGTACGAGCTGCTCGCCGGCTTCAGCGCGACGTCGCCTACCTCGACTCGATCGGCGGGTTGCCCGCGATCAGCGCCTACGAGCGCGAGCTCGGCGCGCACCTGCTCGACAACCTTCCTGATCGCGTCACGCTCTACGGGCCGCAGGGAATGGACGGACGCGTGCCGACCTTCCTCTTCAACGTCGAGGGCGTGCCGGCCGTCGACGCGGCGCACAAGCTCGCAGAACGCGGCATCGGGCTCTGGTACGCGGACAACTGGTACTGCGTCGCACTCGCGCCGCGCCTGCCCGAGCAGTCGCTGCGTGCCGGGGATCGCGCACTACAACACGCGCGACGAGGTCGACCGGCTGCTCGACGAGCTTGCCCGCCTCTGAGTTGCAAATCGGTTTTTCTTAACAGGTCTGCGCGACCCTGGGCCGGGTGAGAGGCCTCGGATCGATCGCCGCGATCGTCGCCGCCGCACTGCTGATCGGCGCTTCCGGCGGAGCAGCCGCGCCGCAGGCAGCGCGCGCCGGCATCTTCACGGGCTACGGCTTCGAAGCGTGCACCGCGCCGTCGCTCACCGCGCTGAAGGCGTGGAACGCGTCGCCGTACCGCGCTGTCGGCATCTATCTCGGCGGCACGAACCGCGCCTGCGCTGACGGCAACCTCTCCGCCTCGTGGGTCTCCTCGACGCTCTCGCTCGGGTGGAGCCTCCTCCCGCTGTACGTCGGCCTGCAGGCGCCGTGTGTCGGCCAGTCGGGGCTCAAGAAGATCTCGACCACTGTCGCGACGGCGGCCGGCCAGGGTCGCGCGGCGGCCGATGACGCAATCGCGCGCGCGGCGAACTTCGGGCTGCCGGCGGGTAGCCCCATCTACTTCGACATGGAGGGCTACAAGGGCAACGACGCGACGTGCACGAAGGCCGTGCAGTCGTTCGTCTCCGCGTGGCACAGCGAACTGCACGCACAGGGTTACGTGTCGGGTGTCTACGGCAGCGCTGCGTCGACGATGCGCGATGTCGCCGCGCTCGGATCGGCGAAGCCGGACAACGCGTGGATCGCGAACTGGAACGGCGTCGAGGACGTCTTCGGCGACCCGTATGTCAGCGACGCGCTCTGGCCGAACCACCAGCGCGTGCATCAGTACAAGGGCGGACACAAGGAGACGTACGGCGGCGCCACGATCAACATCGACTCCGACTACGTCGACGGCGCGGTCGTCGGCGGCAGCGCCGCCGTGCCGCCTCCGCCGCCGCCCGCCGAGCCGCCGGCCGGCTCGGTCGGCTCCGGTGACGGCAAGGCGACTGCGACCTGGGTCGCCGGCTCGTTCGACACGACTGCCGTCGTGACGCTGACGCCGACGACGGCCCCGCCGTCGCCGACGGGGTACGGCGTCCGGCTGACGGTCACCGATCCTGCGACGTCGATCGCCGTGGCGCGCTTCGGCGCACCGGTGGTCGTCCATCTGCTGATGCAGACCGGCGGGCTCGCGCCGTCGTGGTCGGTCGACGGCGCTGTCTGGAAGCCGTTGCGCAAGCTGTCGTCGGCGGCGTTGCCGGCGGGTGTCGACGCGGGCTACACGCTCGACCCGGACGGGACGATCGAGATCCAGACGCTCGTGCCCGGCTACTTCGGCTTGCTGCCCGACACGACGCCGCCGTCACAGGTGCAGACGACGGCGCGCTTCGTCAAGGGCGCGCTGCGCCTCGCGTGGCCCGCGGCGACGGACAACACGGGCGACGTCGCGAACTACCAGGTGCTGCTCGACGGGACCGCCGTGTCGACGCTGCCCGCGAAGACGCGGCGTGTGATCGTGCGCGGCTTCCATGCCGGGCAGACGGTCTACCGCGTGCGCGCGGTCGATGCGTCGGGCATCCTCGGCAAGGTCTCGCGCCCCGTCGTCGTCGTGCCGACGGTGAAGCCGCACGACGTGCCGCGCATCCTGCCGCGCTGGGCGTGGGGGCTGCTCGCCTACCAGCACGGTGGCGGACCGCGGCCGAAGCTCGCGCCG
The DNA here is from genome assembly GCA_963779505.1 of uncultured Actinomycetes bacterium. Taxonomy (GTDB): domain Bacteria; phylum Actinomycetota; class Thermoleophilia; order Gaiellales; family Gaiellaceae; genus PALSA-600. Next base: position 48,501 of record CAVZYK010000007.1, read on the forward strand.
AAGAAGCCGCCGGCGTGGTACTGGCACTGGGCGGCGTGGCGGCTCGCACCGTTCCATCTCAAGCGCGTGTAACGAGGGATCCGCTCGCTCGTCTGTAGCTCCATGACGCCGCCACGTTGAGCGTGGCGCCGATACAGACCCGACAATCGAAAGGACCTCTCATGAAGCAGCTTGCGACTGTCGTCGCCGGCCTCGCCGTGCTCGTCCTCGCGCTCGCGACCGGGGCGCTCGCCGGAACACCGGGCGGCCCCGGTGCTGTCTATGCCCTCACCAACTCAGCGCAGGGCAACGCCGTCGCCGTCTACGACCGCGCCGCGGACGGATACCTCTCCTCGCCGCGGTTCTACCCGACCGCCGGCCTCGGCAGCGGCGCAGGCGGGCTCGGCTCGCAGGGCGGCGTTGCGCTCACCGCCGATGGGCACGTGCTGCTCGCAGTGAACGCCGGCAGCAACACGGTCTCGGCGTTCGCCGTCACGAGCAGTGGGTTGCAGTTGCTCGATGTCGTGCCGTCCTTCGGGACGCAGCCGGTCAGCATCGCCGTGCAACGGCACGTTGCATTCGTTGTGAACGCGACGTCGCTCTCGATCCACGGCTACAGCGTCGACAAGCGCGGCCTGACACCGATTGCCGGCTCCGGCCAGCGCGTTGTCGCCGAGCGCCAACACGCCTTCGCAGATCGCGTTCGCGCCGAACGGCGTGCTCGTGGTCACGGAGCGCGGCTCGAACACGATCGACTCGTTCACGCTCGACGGCAATCAGGTGCCGTCGGCGCCGCAGCAGATCGCTTCCGTCGGCAACACGCCCTTCGGGTTCGACTTCGCGCACGGCAACGCCATCGTCTCCGACGCGAACGCGGGACCGGGCAACAGCGCCGCCACGTCGTATGCGGTTGCCGACGACGGGACGCTGACGGCGAACGGCCTGCCGGTGCAGACCGGGCAGGGTGCCGCCTGCTGGCTCGTCACCTCCAAGGATGGCCGGTATGCGTTCACGGCCAACGCGGGCAGTGGCACGATCTCGACGTTCGCGGTGGCGCAGAGCGGCGCGCTCACTCTGGCGGGGACGACGACCGTCAGCGCCGGCGCGCACATCATCGACGAGGCAGTCAGCGCGAACGGCCGCTTCCTGTACGTGATCGCCGACCGCACGGGCCAGGTCTACGGCTTCCGGATCGGCAGCGACGGCTCGTTGACGCCGCTCGGCGTCGTCGACGGCCTGCCGGCCGGTAACGGCGGGCTCGCCGCGAGTTAGTGCACGCAACGACGGAGGGCCCCTTGCGGGGCCCTCCGAAGTTCCCATCCGTTGCGGGAGGCGCTTTCGTCCACCTCACCGACCGGCCCGGTTTCGCGCTTGCGCGCGTCCTCGTGTCGCTCGGCGGGGCTTCGACCTACTTGCGCTCCGCACCCGATGGGATTTGCAGAGTAGGCAGAGAACGCGCGGCTGACAAGACCTCGCGACTGAGAATTCAGCGCATTTTGCGGGCAGCTTCGTCGACGGCTTGAAAGTCGTGTGACGCGAGTGCTCGCACGATGCGGTTGATGCGCCGCGTGCGCGTCGCGCCCTCGGTGCCGTCGAGCCAGGCGAGCCAGCGCTCGTGGCGCGTCCGGCTCAGGCGGCCCGCCGCGTTCTTCGCCTCGGGGTCGCGGCCGATCGCCTCTCGCAGGTCGGGCGGGAGCGGCGTCACCTTCTGCACGGTGTAGGCGCGGTCCCACTCGCCGCTCGCCTTCGCCGCCTCGACCGTCGCGAGGCCGGCGGGCGACATCTGTCCCTCGGCGATCAGCCGCAGCGCCGTGTTCTTGTTCACGAGCGACCACTTGCTCTTCGGCCTGCGAGGCGTCCAGCGCTGCATGTACCGCTCCTCGTCGAGCGTCCGGACGATGCCGTCGATCCAGCCGAACCGAAGCGCCACCTCGACCGCCTCGGCCCATGCGATCGACGGCTTCCCGGTCGCCTTCTTCCAGTAGACGACCCAGACCTCGCTCTCGGTCGTGTGGTGCTGCTCGAGCCAGGCCGCCCACTCGGCCGCGTCGCGGAGGCTCAGCTCAGGCAAACGCCGATTCGCCGGTCAGGGCGCGGCCGATCAGGAGCTTCTGGATCTGGCTCGTCCCTTCGTAGAGGGTCGTCACGCGCGCGTCCCGCAGGTACTTGCCGACCGGGTACTCGTCGACGTAGCCGTAGCCGCCGTGCGCCTGCACGGCGGCGTTCGCGGCGCGCACCGCGGTCTCGCTCGCGAAGTACTTCGCGAACGACGCCTCGACGGTGTGGCGCTCGCCGCGGTCGGCGGTCGCCGCTGCGCGCCAGACGAGGAGGCGGGCGGCCTCGGTCTCGACCGCGATGTCGGCGAGCAGCTCCTGGACGAGCTGGAAGCTCGCGACCGGGCGGCCGAACTGCGTGCGCGCCTTCGTGTAGGCGATCGACGCGTCGAGGCAGCCCTGCGCGATGCCGACGCAGCCGGCGCCGAGCGAGATGCGTCCGTGGTCGAGCGCCGACATCGCGACCTTGAAGCCGGCGCCCAGCTCGCCGAGCCGGTCGGAGTCGGAGACGCGGACGCCGTCGAGGAAGAGCTCCGCAGTGTCCTGCGCGCGCAGGCCGAGCTTGCCCTTGATCGGCCGCGCCTCGAAGCCGGGCGCATCGGTCGGGACGATGAAGCACGTGATCCCGCGCGGGCCAGGCTCGCCGGTGCGCGCGAAGACGAGTGCGTGCGCAGCCCAGGAGCCGAGCGTGATGAAGATCTTCTGGCCGCTCAGCACCCAGTCGTCGCCGTCGCGCTCGGCGCGCGTCTCGAGCCCGCCCGGGTCGGAGCCCGCGCCCGGCTCGGTCAGCGCGTAGCAGCCGAGCTCCTCGCCGGCGGCGAGCGCGGGGAGGAGGCGCGCCTTCTGCTCGTCGGTGCCCCAGCGTGCGACGGACTTGCCGTAGAGGCCGTTCGAGACGGAGACGATGCCGCGCACGTTCGAGTCGGCGCGGCCGATCTCCTCGACGACGAGCGCGTACGAGACCAGCTCGAGCCCCATGCCGCCGTGCTCCTCGGGCAGCGCGGCGGAGAGGAAGCCGAGCTCGGCGAGCTTGCCGACGATCGACCGGTCGATCGCCTCGGTCCGGTCCCACTCGGCCGCGTGCGGCGCGATCTCCGCGTCGCAGAAGTCGCGCGCGGTCTGGCGGATCAGCTGCTGCTCGTCCGAGAGCGTGAAGTCCACGCGGACGATCTTACGAGCGGCGGTTCGCCGACGCGGCGCATCGTGCGGCGTCGGGGCAACCTGTGGACACTCTGTGACGCCCCCGTAACGGTGCCTGGCACCATTTCGGGGGCACCCGTTCGCGTGCGATCCTCTTGCCATGACGACGACCGTGCGGCGGCTCGGGCCTGGCGACGAGGACGTGGTGGCGGCGCTCGCCGACCGCGCGCCGCAGACGGCGCTGTTGGCCGACGACTCGACGATCTTCCTCGCCGCCTTCGAGGCCTCCGAGCCGATCGGCTTCGTGCTCGCATACGAGCTGCAGCGGCGGCATGGAGACGCGGCGATGCTGCTCGTCTACGAGGTGGACGTGCACGAGGCGTACCGCCACCGCGGGGTGGCCACGAGCCTGCTGGCCGAGCTGGCGCGGATCGCACGCGAGCGCGGGATCGCCGAGGGCTTCGTGCTCACGGACCTCGACAACGACGCCGCCAACGCCCTCTACGCCGCGGCCGGCGGCGACCGTCGTGACGTCGTCGAGTGGGACTTCCCCTGGGGACGGATCGTCGCACCCTCGTAACGGTGCCTGGCACCGCTTGAAACGTCGCACCGCTCGAAACGGTGCCAGGCACCATTCGAGACCTAGTGCTTCGCGGCGGTCGCCTTGCCGCCCTTGCGGCCGGCGGCGACCTTCTGGGCGTGCGTGCCGCCCTGTGACGGGTCGCCGCTCCCCGAGTGCGACTGCTCGCCGCCGTGCCTGGAGGCGTCCGGCGAGTTGGCGATCTTCGCGGCGCGCTCCTTCGACATTCCCTTGTCCTTCAGGGCTTCGTACTGCTTCTCGTTCTTGACGTGCGAGCTCTTGCCCGGCATGCAGAACCTCCTCGGTTGGGTCCAGAGGACGTTGTTGCCGGGAGCGGGGCAGGAAAAACGCGCCCGTCTCGGCTAGGATCCGACCATGCATGCAGGCCTGACAACGACGACGACCACGCGCAGCCGCGCGCGGGCGAACGTCGCCGGCCTGCGCGCGGCCTCCTAGTCGGCCCCGGGGTCATTCTCCTCGGTCGATGGCTCCGTGGCCTCCGGGTCCGGCACCGGCGACTCGTTCAGCTCGTCGTTCCTGTCGTCTTCACGGGGGTGATCAGTAATGTCGTCTGTCATGCACGTCGTCCTACCCGACAATTCCCAGCTCGAACTTCCCGACGGCGCGACCGGCCTCGACGCCGCGCGCGCGATCGGGTCGAAGCTCGCCGAGCAAGCGGTCCTGATCCGGGCCAACGGCCAGGTGCAGGACCTGCGCGCGCCGCTGATCGAGGGCGCACACATCCAGATCCTCACCACGCGCGACACCGCCGACCCGGACGCGCTCTACGTGCTGCGGCACTCCGCCGCGCACCTGCTGGCCGAGGCGGTGCGCCGTCTCTACCCGGGCGTCAAGGTCGCGATCGGCCCGCCGATCGAGAACGGCTTCTACTACGACTTCGACTTCCCGGAGCCGATCACCGAAGCCGACCTGCAGAAGATCGAGGACGAGGTCCGGCGCGAGCTGAAGGAAGGCCGCAGCTGGGAGCGGCGCGAGATCTCCCGCGCGGAGGCGCGCCAGCGCTTCCTCGAGGAGAACGAGCCGTACAAGGTCGAGCTCGTCGAGAGCGCCGAGGGCGACATCACGCTCTACACCCAGGGCGACTTCACCGACCTCTGCCGCGGGCCTCACCTGCAGACCTCGAAGCCGATCAAGGCGTTCAAGCTGACCGGCCTCGCCGGCGCCTACTGGCGCGGTGACGAGAAGAACAAGCAGCTGACCCGCATCTACGGGACCGCCTTCTATGCGCAGGACGATCTCGACGCGCACCTGGCGCGCCTCGAGGAGGCGCGCAAGCGCGACCATCGCCGGCTCGGCGTGCAGCTCGACCTCTTCCACCTCGAGGAGATCTCGCCGGGCTCGCCGTTCTGGCACCCGAAGGGGATGGTGATCTGGAACGAGCTCGAGGGCGTGCGCCGGCGCGAGAACGCGCGTCGCGGCTACGTCGAGGTGAAGACACCGCTGATCTTCGACAAGGTGCTCTGGGAGCGGTCGGGCCACTGGGAGAAGTTCCGCGAGAACATGTTCCTGATCCCCGAGGGCGACCAGACCTTCGCGATCAAGCCCATGAACTGCCCGGGGCACATGCTGCTCTTCGCCAACACCCTGCGCAGCTACCGGGAGCTGCCGCTCCGCTACGCCGAGGCGGCGCCGCTCCACCGCAACGAGCGGGCCGGCACCCTGCACGGCCTGACCCGGGTCCGGCACGTGACCCAGGACGACGCGCACATCTTCTGCACCCGCGAGCAGATCGAGGACGAGATCTTCGGCTGCCTCGACTACGCGAAGTACCTCTACGACCTCTTCGGGCTCGACGCGAACTTCGAGCTCTCGACCCGGCCCGACAACAAGCTCGGCACCGAGGAGGAGTGGGACTTCACCGAGGCGGCGCTGCAGGCCGCGCTCGACCGGCGCGGGCTCGAGTACACGCTCAACCCGGGTGACGGCGCCTTCTACGGCCCGAAGATCGACCTGCACATGACCGACTCGCTCGGCCGCTCGTGGCAGATGGGGACGATCCAGCTCGACAGCCAGCAGCCGGAGCGCCTGAACTGCCGCTACATCGGCGCCGACAACGCCGAGCACACCCCGTACGTCGTGCACCGGGCGTTCTTCGGCTCCTTCGAGCGGTTCATCGGGATCCTGACCGAGCACTACGGCGGCGCGTTCCCGTTCTGGCTCGCACCGGTCCAGGTGCGGGTGATCCCGGTCGGGGAGCAGCACCGCGAGGCCGCGCACGGCCTGATCCCGGCGCTCGAGGGCTACCGGGTCGAGGTCGACGACTCCGGGGAGACCGTCGGCAAGCGGATCCGGAACGCCGAGGTCGAGAAGATCCCGTTCGTCGTCGTCTACGGCGACCAGGAGAGCGCCGAGAGCCTCGCGATCCGGGAGCGGGGCGGGGAGCAGAGCACCCTCTCCCTGGTCGATTTCCGGGAGAAACTTGCTACCCTGGAACCCTGGCAAGCAGGGGCGGAACCGTCTCTCACCTCCTAGCTCACGCTTCGGGGGTTCAACCGAGTGCTCAATCGAGCGGGTTGATCGAGAACCTCTGCCGCTGCATGCCAGCGGTTTTTCCATCTACGAGGAGGTCAACACGAGCTTGGTGAAGAGCATTTGAGGCCGCGGGGCAGGCGTAGTTTCGAGCCACCGCGCCGTCCAGAGCCACAGACACGGATCAACGACGCCATTCGCGTCCCGCGTGTGAGGCTGATCGATGAGAACGGCGAGCAACTCGGACTGAAGACGACTGACGAGGCACGCGAGTACGCGTACTCGAAGAACCTCGACCTGGTCGAGGTCGCGGCCCAGGCTGATCCGCCGGTGTGCCGGGTGATGGACTACGGCAAGTACCGCTACGAGCTGGAGCAGAAGGCAAAGCTCGCGCGGAAGCACCAGACGCAGATCAACGTCAAGGAGATCAAGCTCAGACCGAAGATCGGTATTCACGACTACGACACGAAGAAAGGCCACGTCGAGCGCTTCCTGAACCAGCGCGCGAAGGTCAAGGTCACGATCATGTTCCGGGGCCGCGAGCGCGAGCATCCGGATCGCGGGCGCGACTTGCTCATGCGGCTCGCAGATGACGTGAAGGAGATCGGCCTGATCGAGACCCAGCCACTGCTCGAGGGTCGGAACATGACCATGGTGCTGGGCCCAACGAAGAACGCAGGAGTGAAGAGAGATGCCGAAACAGAAAACACACTCGGGAGCGAAGAAGAAGTTCAAGGTGACGGGCAGCGGCAAGCTGTTGCGGCGGAGCCAGATGTCGGGGAAGCTCATGAACAAGTCGCAGAAGCAGAAGCGCCAGTTCAGTAAGGACCAGCCGGTCGATTCCGCGAACGAGAAGAACGTCGCTCGCATGCTGGGGAGGAGATAGGGAATGCCTCGCGTCAAGCGATCCGTTCACGCGCGCAAGAAGCGCCGCAAGGTTCTCGAGCAGGCGAAGGGCTACTGGGGCCTCAAGAGCACCAACTACAAGTACGCGAAGGAGCAGGTCGAGCGCTCCCTCTCGTACGCGTACCGCGACCGCAAGGTCAGGAAGCGCGAGTTCCGCAAGCTCTGGATCATGCGCATCAACGCCGGCGCACGCGCCAACGGGCTCTCGTACAACCAGTTCATCGCGGGCCTGAAGGCAGCCGAGATCGAGCTCGACCGGAAGGTGCTCGCCGATCTCGCCGTCAGCGATCCGGCCACGTTCGGCGACATCGTCGAGCAGGCCAAGCTGGCGCTCGCCAAATAAGCGGCGGTCGTCAAGCCGAGATCTTCTCGCGGCAGGCCGTCTACTGCGACGGCCGGTCGCCGCTCTACGCCGATCTCTGTCGCCGGCTCGCGGTCGATCCGCGGGTCGGCGCACTCGCTCCCGACCTGACGTGGGACTTCCCGCTGCGCCTGCTCGCGGCGCTGCACTACCTGCAGCTCGCGGGCCAGGTGTCGTGGGACGACGTCGGCGGCGCGCTCGAGCAGCACGCCGAGTTCCTGGCGCGGTTCACCGCGGAGCAGGAGGTGCAGACGAACGAGGTGCAGCGCGCGTGGGCGTTGCTGCCCGGCTTCCTCTCGGTCGCCGACGGCCGCCCGTTCGACCTGCTCGAGCTCGGCCCGTCCGCGGGGCTCAACCTCGTCTGGGACCGCTACCGCTATCGCTACGCGACGGGCACGTGGGGCGACGGCTCGCTCGAGCTCACAGGCGACGACCGGACACCGCCGCCGGCCGAGCTGCTGCAGCGCTCCGTCTCGGTCGCGCGGCGGCGCGGCATCGACCTGAACCCGGTCGACGCGACGACCGACCACGGCGCGCGTCTCCTGCAGGCGTTCGTCTGGGCCGACCAGGCGGAGCGGCTCGAGCGCCTGCGGCGGGCGATCGAGGAGGTGCGGGCCGATCCGCCCGAGCTGATGCGCGGCGACTACGTCGAGTCGCTGCCCGCGCTGCTCGGCGACCGCCGCGAAGGCGTGCAGCTCGTCGTCTTCCAGACGGCGTCGACGATGTACGTCGAGCGTGGCGGCATGGATCGCGTGCGCGCCGCGCTCGAGGAGGCCTCCCGTTTCGAGCCGCTCGTCTACGTCGGCGGCGGCAACTCGCCCGACGACGCCGGGTTCGCGCTCGACGTCGAGCGCTACCCCGGCGGCAGCCGGCAGCGGCTCGGTGTCTTCGACTTCCACGGCGAGTGGCTCGACTGGGGGAAGTGAGTCGATCAGGCGGCCCGCAGGGTTCGGAGATAGGCCTCCACGTTGTCCCAGCTCGCTTCGATGCCGTCGTACTTCGTCATGTGGTCGCGGCCGGCCTGGTCGCGGAACGCCAGCTTCCACGTCATCGTCGTGACTCCGTCGGTCTCGTGGAAATCCACCGTCTCGACGGCCTCGGCGTCGGGCCACCCTTCGAACAGCCACGTCTGGACCATGCGCGTCGGCGGCTCGATCTCCAGGAATGTCCCGCGGAACGACATCTCCCGTCCGCTCATCGGTGACCACCACGTAGTGGTACTCCCCGCCGACGCGTAGGTCGATCGTCGCAGAGCGCCATCTCTTCCCCGAACGGCGGAAAGGTGTTGCGCACGTGCTCTTCCTTCGTGAAGACGTCGAAGACAAGCTCGATCGGAGCGTCGAACTCGCGCGTCATGAGAATCTCGAGGTCGCTCGGGAACTGCGATCGTGTTCACTGTCACTGCGTCTCTCCTTGTCGTTGCAGCTCTTTGAGGTAGTCGTCGATCCGATCGAGCCGGTCGCTCATCGCCTGCTCGTACTTCGCCAGCCAGTCCCGAAACGGCGCCAGGCGTGTCGGGTCGACGCTGTAGAGGCGGCGACGCCCGTCCGCCCGTGACCTGACGAGGCCTACTTCGCTGAGCACGCGCAGGTGCTTCGAGACCTGAGGTTGCGCCAGCGAGAGGTCGGCGACGAGCGCGCCGACTGCCTTTTCGCCCTCGCAGAGGGCGTCCAGGATGTCGCGCCGGTGCCGCTCGGCGATCGCGGTGAACAGATCGGCCACGCCAGACATATTCCCCTAGAGGAATACGTCTGTCAATACAGTCCCTCCGTGATCGTCTCCAGGGACAACGAGCGCCTGAAGCTCGTCCGCAAGCTGCACGACCGGCGCTGGCGCGAGAAGCTCGGGCTCTTCTTCGTCGAGGGTGAGGACGCGATCGAGGCGGCGACCGCCGAGCCGGTCGACCTGCTGCGCGCCGGCGAGGACGTCGACGCGAAGCTGCTCGCGGACGTCGCGAGCGCCCCGCACCCGCCGCGGGTGATCGCCGTCTACCGGCGGGCCGATCTCCCCGGCTGGGAGGAGCGGCCGGCGACCCTCGCGCTCTGGCGTCTCGCCGACCCGGGCAACGTCGGCACCCTGATCAGGACGGCAGACGCGTTCGGCGCCGCAATCGTCCTCTCGGACGGCTGCGCCGATCCGACCTCGCCGAAGGCGTTGCGCGCGAGCGCCGGCTCGATCTGGCGCGTCCCCCAAGGGCCGTGGGCTTGTGTGGAGTCCACACAAACGAGGGTTGCGCTCGAGGCGCACCGCGGCTCGCCGCTCGCCGAGGTCGACCTCTCCGGCCGGGTCGCGTTCCTGCTCGGCGCGGAGCGCGAAGGGCTGCCGGCCGAGGTCGAGCGCGACGTCGAGGCGTGGATCCCGATTCGCGGCGCCGAGTCGCTGAACGTCGCGGCGTCCGGCGCGATCGCGCTCTACGAGTGGCAGCGCCAGTCAGGCCGGTAGACGGCAGATCCAGATCGAGTCCTCGCCGCCGGCCCACGGCGAGCGGTCGAACCAGCCGTAGAGCGCGTCCACCTCGAAGCCTTCCTCGGCAAGCAGCAGCCGCCACTCCGGCATCGAGAGCCACGCGAGTGACATCTCGCTCTCCGCCGTCTCGTCCCGCACCCGCAGCACGAGCGTGCGCGTCTGCTCGTTCCAGTCGGCGCGCTCCCAGATCCCCGGCTCGCGCTCGATCCACTTGCCGTGCGTGTCCTCGATGTCGTCGGCCGCGGGTGCGAAGACGTCGAAGATCAGCCGCCCGTCGGGCGCGAGGTGGCGCTTGATCGCGCGCAGCACCGCGCGGCGGTCGGCGTCGGTCTCCATGTGCAGCATCGACCGGAACGGGACGAGCACGAGCGGGAACGTGCCCTCGACCGGCGGGTCGCGCATGTCGCCGTAGCGCAGGTCGAGCTCGGCGCCGATCTCCTGCGCGCGCTCACGCGCGACCTGCAGCATCCCCTCCGAGAGGTCGACGCCGACGACCGGGATCCCGCTCGCGGCGATCGGGACGGCGATCCGCCCGGTGCCGACGGCGAGCTCGAGCACCGGCCCGCCGCTGCGGCGCGCCTCGTCCAGATAGAAGGGCACGTCCTCGACGACGCTGCGCGACCACGGGTCGTAGAGGCGGGCGATCTTGTCGTAGGCGGACACGGCGCTATGCTTTCAGGAATGAACTCGCTGGCGATCACGTCCTTTATGCGGCCCCGGTGCTCGGGCCGCGGCGTGCGCTAGCGCCTTCGGCCCGGCCCGGGGCGTTTTCGACCCGGACCCGCGATTCGAAGGAGGAACCTTGGATAGTGTCGCCGCCGTGAACTGGGAGGCGTACGAGCAGGAAGCAACCGCCGCGATCGGCGCCGCGCTCAGCGACGCGGAGCTCGACGAGGCGCGCGTGCGCTTCCTCGGCCGCAAGTCCGAGCTCGCGCAGGCGCTCCGCGGCGTGCGCGACCGCGAGAGCGGCATGTTGCTGAACGGCATACGCGCGAAGCTCGAGGCGGCCGTCGAGGAGCGTGTGACGGCGCTGCAGCGGCTCGCCTTCGAGGCCGCTGCGGGGAGCGGGGTCGACGTGACGATCCCCGGCACCCCGGTGGAGCGCGGTCGCCTGCACCTGCTGACGCAGATCACCCGCGAGATCGAGGACATCTTCCTCGGCATGGGCTACGAGGTCTGGGACGGCAACGAGGTCGCGACGGTCTGGGAGAACTTCGATGCGCTGACGAGCGACCCCGGCCATCCGTCGCGGTCGATCAACGACACCTTCTACCTCGACGACGACACCGTCCTGCGCACGCACACGTCCCCGGACCAGATCCGCGCCATGCTCTCGCGCACGCCGCCGCTCTACATGGTCTCGCCGGGGCGCTGCTACCGCCGCGACACGCCGGACGCGACGCACTCGCCGATCTTCCTCCAGGTCGAGTGCCTCGCGGTCGACCGCGGCATCACGCTCGCCGACCTGCAGGGAACGGTGCTGCAGTTCTTCCGTTCGCTCTTCGGCGCAGAGCGCGAGGTGCGCATGCGCACGAGCTTCTTCCCGTTCACCGAGCCGTCGGTCGAGTTCGACGTCACCTGCTTCATCTGCGGCGGCCAGGGCTGCGCGACCTGCAAGCACTCGGGCTGGATCGAGATGGGCGGCGCCGGCTGGGTCGACCCCGACGTGTTCCGCAACGTCGACCTGGACCCGGACGAGTGGCAAGGGTTCGCCTTCGGCTTCGGGATCGAGCGCATCGCCATGCTCCGCCACGGCCTCCCCGACCTGCGCGCGTTCTGGGAGAACGACCTGCGCGTGCTGGGACAGTTCTGATGAAGGTCCCGGTCAGCTGGCTGCGCGAGTACGTCGACTTCGACCTGCCGGTCGAGGAGCTCGCGCGGCAGCTCGTCTTCACGAGCTGCGAGGTCGACCGGATCGTCCGTCGCGGCGTGCCCGACACGGGCGACAACCTCCGCCATTTCGTGGTCGGGCGCGTGCTCGAGGCCGGGAAGCACCCGAACGCAGACAAGCTGCAGCTGACGAAGGTCGACGTCGGTGAGGGCGAGCCGCGCTCGATCGTCTGCGGCGCCTGGAACTTCGGCGCGGGCGCGACGGTCGCGGTGGTCGTTCCCGGCGGCGTCATGCCGGGCGGCGAGTTCACGATCGAGAAGCGCAAGCTGCGCGGCGAGGTCTCCGACGGCATGATCCTCTCCGAGCGCGAGCTCGAGCTCGGTCAGGATCACGGCGGCATCATGCTGCTCCCCGGCGAGCTCGAGCCGGGCACGCCGCTCGCCGACGTCCTGCCGGTCGGCGACGACATCCTCGAGATCGAGACGCTCTACAACCGGCCCGACCTGACCTCGATCTACGGGATCGCGCGCGAGGTCGCGGCGCTGACGGGCGGTGAGCTCAAACCGATGCCGGGCACCGATCCCGCGCGCGCGGGCGACGAGCCGGTCGACATTCGCATCGAGGATCTCGAGCACTGCCCGCGCTACGTCGGGCGCCTGTTCCGCGACGTGCAGATCGGCGAGTCGCCCGCGTGGCTGAAGGCGCGCCTGCTCGGAGCGGGCATGCGCCCGATCTCGAACGTCGTCGACGTCACCAACTACGTGATGCTCGCGCTCGGCAACCCGCTGCATGCGTTCGACTTCGACAAGCTCGACGGCGGACGGATCGTCGTGCGCTGGGCTGCGCCTGGCGAAGAGCTGGAGACGCTCGACGGGACGAAGCGGCAGCTCGACCCGCAGGATCTCGTGATCGCGGACGCCTCCCGGCCGACCGGGATCGCCGGTGTGATGGGTGGGGCGAACACCGAGGTGGGCGACGACACGACGTCGATCCTGCTCGAGGCGGCGAACTTCGAGCCGCTGACGGTGCTGCGCAGCGGCGAGCGCCATCACATGCGCACCGAGAGCCAGACGCGGTGGGAGAAGGGCGTCGACCCGGAGCTCGCCGGCCCCGCTGCGACCTACGCCTCACAGCTGCTCGCGGAGCTCGCCGGTGCCCGCTGGACCGGCGAGACGGACGTGCGCGGCGAGGTGGCGCCGCCGGCCGTGATCTCCTTCAGGCCCGGCCGCCCGACCGAGGTGCTCGGGTTCGAGATCCCCGAGGCCGAGCAGCGCGAGCGCCTGCAGCGGCTCGGTTTCACCGTCGGCTCCGACTGGCGGGTCGAGGTCCCGAGCTGGCGCGCACGCGACGTTCGCCGTGAGATCGACGTCGTCGAGGAGGTCGCGCGCTTCCGGCTCCTGGATGTGCCGCTGACGCTCCCGACGCGGCAGAAGATGTTCGGGCGGCTGACGCACGACCAGCGCCTGCGACGCCAGGTCGCGGACGTGCTCGTCGGCGCCGGCTTCTTCGAGGCGTACACCTACTCGTTGCAGGCGGAGGATCCCGACCCGGCGGCGCTCGAGCTGCCGGTGCCGCTCAGCTCGCAGCAGCGGCTGCTGCGGACGACGCTCGCGATCGGGCTGCGCGCCGCCGCGCGCCTGAACGTCGACCGCGGCAACCAGAATCCGTCGCTGTTCGAGATCGCCCACGTCTATCTGCCGCGTGAGGGAACCGCGGTGCCGGAGGAGCGGTGGCGGTTGGGCGGCATCCTCCGCGGCGACTTCTTCCGCGCCAAGGGCGCGGTCGAGGCGGTGTTCGCCGCACTGCATGTCGAGCCGCGCTTCGAGCGCGCGCAGCCGCTCGCCGGCACGACCGTCGGAGCGACCACCCAGGCGGGGTGGGTCGCGCAGTACGGGCCGCTCGAGCTGGACGGCGAGTGGAGCGCGTTCGAGCTCGACCTCGCCGATCTGTTCGCCGCCGTGCCGGAGCGGATCCTCTATCGCGACGTCGTCACGTACCCGCCGCTGCGCGAGGACTTCGCCTTCGTCGTCGACGAGGGCGTCCCGGCCGGCGACGTGATCGCGGCGGCGCGCGCAGGCAGGCGGCGACGAGGTGGGCGAGGTGCGCTTCCTGAGCGACTACCGCGGCGAGCCGATCCCGGCCGGCAAGAAGTCGGTCGCGATCGCGATCGCGTTCCAGTCGGACTCGCGCACGCTCTCGGAAGAGGACGGCGCGCGCCTGCGGCAGGCCGTGGTCGACGCCCTCGCAGGCGCCTTCGGCGCCACCCTGCGCGCCTGACGCGAACGTTCGCCGCCAACCGCCCAGCGTCGTCGCCTGTCTGCACAAGCCGTGTCCCGGGGACTGTCCCTGGGACATGGCGCTTGCGGCCGTGTCCCGGGGTCAGTCCCGGGGACATGGCGCTTCGGGCCGTGTTCCGGGGTCAGACCCAGGAACACGGCCGTTTCCGCCAGGCCCGTTAGCGCTGGCGGCGCGACGGCCTCGTCAGGCCGGCGCGCTCGCCGCCTGCGGCGTGGATGTCCGCCTGGCGGTCGAGCTCCGAGTTCAGCTCGGCGCCGAAGAGGATCGCCCACGCGGTGTAGTTCAGCCACAGCAGCAGCACGATGCCGCCCGCGAGTGCGCCGTACGTCTTCGAGTACGAGCTCGAGAGCGAGGTGTAGAGCGCGAAGAGGCCGCTCAGCGCGAGCCACATCAGGCCCGCGACGAGCGCCCCCGGCGACAGCCACTTCCAGCCGCGCCGCTCGGCGTTCGGGGCGAGGCCGTAGACGAGCCCGAACAGCAGCAGCACGATCCCGAACGCGATCGGCCACCGCGCGATGTTCCACACCCACAGGAACGCGCCGCCCGCGTGCGCCTTGTGCGAGATGGCGTCGCCGAGCGTCCCGCCCATCACGATCAGCAGCAGCATCCCGGCCGTGACGATGCCGGAGGCGATCACGAGCACGATCGAGATCAGGCGCACCTTCCAGAACGGGCGCGTCTCCATCCGGTCGTACGCCTTGTTGACCGACTTGACGACCGAGCCCATCGCGCCGGAGGCGACCCAGACGGCCGCGAACAGGCCGATCACGAGCGCCACGATCGAACCGCCGCCGCCGGAATCCTTCTGGAAGCTGCGGATCAGGTCGGTGACCGCCTTCGGTGCGACCGGGTTGAGGAAGCTCTCGAGCGCGTCGTACGCGTTGATCAGGTCGAGGAAGCCGACCAGCGCGACGACTGCGGGAAAGAACGCGAGCAGCGAGCTGTACGCGACCTGCTGCGCGAGCCCCATGCAGTCGTCCGCCATGAACTGCGAGAACGTCCGCTTGAAGACGGTGACCCACTCACCGCGCGAGAGCCGGGTCGGCTTCTGCGGGACCGTGCCGACGTCCGAGGTCAATCGCGGTCGAGAATCGACCAGCGACCGACGCGCATCTTCTCGTGACCCTCGCGGCCGCGGCGCGCGAAGTACCGCATCGTTGCGCCGACACCGCCCGCGAGCACGAAGCCGGCGGACGCTGCGGCGCCTGCGACGATCGGCAGCTTCGACTTCAGCTTGCCGCTGATGTCGGTCGCCTCGCCGAGCTCGTCGCGCAGGTGCTCGACCGCGCCGGCGAGCTGCTCGCGCTCGGTCTCGAGGTCGCTGCGCACCTGGGCCGTCGTGCGGGTGCCGTTCGATGTCGCCATCAGCTCTTGATCGCTTCCGTCGTCAGCTTGGCCTCGCGGATCGCCTGCTCGGGCATCGGCGGCGTGCCCTTCTTGATCCGGTTGATCCCGATCAGGCCGAGCACGGCGGCGACCGCACCGAGGAAGAGCGTCACGATCAGCAGCGAGAGCCACGTCGCGAGGAACGTCTCGAGTGCCGCCGTCAGCGTCGCGAAGAGCCAGCCGAGCATGTACAGCCCGAAGATCGCTGCCGCGACGACGAGCGCGATGCCGACGCTGAGCGCGGTCACCTTCGCCTTCAGCTCCAGGCCGGCGAGCTCGAGCTCCAGCCTGAAGATGGCCGACGCGTGCTCGGCGACCGACTTGGCGGCACCGCCGAGCCCGCCGTTCTGGACGGGCGGGGTCATCGTCGTGCGGGCGTCAGTTATGGGGGTGGGCATGACCTCTCCAGTCGATCACCTTTGCGAGCACGTAGCCACCGGCGAGCGCCGCGCCGATCACGAGCCACGGACTCGGCCCGCTGCCGCGCTTCCGCTTCGGCGGCTTCGGGCGCGAGAGCTGCGGGCCGGACGGTGCGCTCCGCGTGCCGCCGGACGGCTCGTCCGTCGGGGCCTCGCCCTTCGCACGCGCCTTGATCAGGCTCGGCTTCAGCTTGCGCAGGAAGTCGGGGTCGTCGGACAACGCCTGGCCGACCTTACCCTTGACGCCGCCGCTCGTCCGGGCGCTCCGGACGAAACGGTCGAGCTTGTCGGCGGCCGATTCGACCGCTGCGTCGCCCCTCGTCATTTCTTGATCGGCGGCGCTTCGCCGGTGGCCACGCGCCAGATCTTCGACGCGAGTCGCCGGGTGGCGAGCGTCGAGATGGCCGCGAGGCCGGCGTAGAGGCCGGTCCACATCGCTTTCCGAAGCATGCAGTTCGGATTGCCAGGCACGGATACGTCTAAACGTTGTCAAGCACGGCTGTATGCACGATGCTGGTTGTATGCAGGAGGAGCTACAACTGTCGAAGGCGGAGCGGCAGCGTCTCGTGGCGAGCCTCGTCGAGCGCAAGCGGCTCGGCACACAGCAGGAGCTGCTGGACGCGCTCGAGGGCGCCGGCTGCACGGTCACGCAGGCGACCGTCTCGCGGGACATCCGCGAGCTCGGCCTCGAGAAGTCGCGCGACCCGCTCGGACGGCTTCGCTACGTGCTGCCGAACCGCGAGCGCCGGATCGACCCGCGCGAGATCCTCGACAGCCTGCTCGACCAGTTCGGCCGCCGCGCCGTCGTCGCCCAGAACCTCGTCGTCGTCCAGGCCGAGATCGGGTCGGCTCCGGCGATCGCCCGCGCACTCGACCGGCTCGAGCATCCGCTCGTCGTCGGGACGCTCGCCGGCGACGACACGTGCCTCGTGATCACCGAGGATCCGAGCCGCGCTGCGGAGCTCGCCGACGAGCTCTCAGCCTCGATGGGGTAGCCGCTCGGCCCAGGGGTGCGCCGCTTCCAGCTGCGCCGCGAGCCGGAAGAGCACCGCTTCGCCGGCGGGCGGGCCGATCAGCTGAATCCCGGCCGGCAGCCCGTCGACGACCTCGAACGGCACCGCCGCGGCCGGCTGCCCTGTGACGTTGACGATCGGCGTGAACGGCGTGAACTCGCCGCCGCGTGTGAACTGCTCCCACGGCTCGTCGGGTTCGAAGACCCAGCCGACCGGCACCGGGAGCTTCGCGAGCGCAGGTGTCAGCACGACGTCGATGTCGTCCCAGAACGCGACGATCCTGCGCGCGGCGCGCAGCAACGCGCCGACCGCCTGCGCGAACTCGACGCTCGACGTCTCGCGCGCCGCGGCGGCCAGCGTGCGGTTGATCGGCATCAGCAGCGAGTCGTCCGGCACCGGGTAGAGCGCCGGCGTCAGCTGCCAGAGCTTCGCGAACGCCGACAGCACCGACTCGTCGACCCACGGCGGCGTCCGCTCGACGACGTCGTGGCCGAGCGCGGCCAGCGCGTCGGCGGCGCGGCGCGCCACGTCGACGAGGCGCGGGTCGACCGGGTGCGGCACGGCGGGCTCGGCCGTGAACGCGATCCGCAGCCGTCCCGGGTCGGCGCCGACCTCCTCGAGGAAGGGCCGCTCCGGCGCGGGCGCCCAGTGCGCGTCGCCCGGCTCGTAGCCCGCGATCACGTCGAGGAATGCTGCCGCGTCGCGGACGGTGACCGAGAGCGGCCCGCTCTGCGAGAGCTCCAGGGAGCCGCTGACATTCGGGGCCGCAGAGACGCGCCCGCGCGACGGCTTGATCCCGAAGAGGCCGCAGCAGGCGGCGGGGATGCGCACCGAGCCGCCGCCGTCCGAGCCGTGCGCGAGCGGCAGCACGCCGGCCGCGACCGCCGCCGCGGCGCCGCCCGATGAGCCGCCGGGCGTGCGCGAGGTGTCCCACGGGTTCCGGCACGCACCGTTCAGCTCGGACTCCGTGACGGCGGTGATGCCGAACTCCGGCGTGTTGCTCTTGCCGATCACGACGAAGCCGGCCCGCTTCAACCGCCGCACGACCGCCGCGTCGGTCGCCGGCACGTAGTGCTCGAACGCGCGCGACGAGAACGTCGTGCGCACGCCGGCGGTCTCCGTCAGGTCCTTCACCAGCATCGGCACACCCGTGAACGGACCGTCCTCGGGCGTGGTCGCACGCGCCTGCTCGAAGCAGTCGGTGACGAGGAAGTTCAGCTCGGGATTCGTCGCCTCGGCGCGCGCGATCGCGGCCTCGACGAGCTCGTGTGCGGAGACGTCGCCCGCGCGCACCTGCGCGGCGAGGGCGAGCGCGTCGTTCAAGGCGCGAGTGTGATGCGGTCCTCGACGATCGACGCGACCTGCTCGGCCGGCACGTACTTGCCGTCGACGGTCAGGCCGTCCCAGATGTCGGCCTCGGTCTCACCGAGCACCTCGTCGACCTTGCCGATCCGCTCGCCGTTCGCGCCGACGACCTCCCAGCCGGGCTCGATCAGCAGCCAGGAGACCGGGTCGGCCATCAGACGGTCTGCCCGTCGAGCTGCCAGACCGGCCCCTGCGTCCCGACGTGCTGGGTGTCGCTCAGCGCGCGCAGCACCGTGACCGTGCCGCGGATGCCCTCACGGTCGGAGCGCTCGAGACAGCGGCGGGCCATCTCGGGCGAGACGCCGTAGCCGGAGACGCGCGCGCAGCGGAAGCGCAGCGCGGCCCGGTCGCCGTCACGGCGCGGGTTCATCTGGATGCAGAGGACGGCCGCGCGCTCGACGTAGTCCGTCGAGAGCAGCGTCAGCTCGCAGAGGAGGTCGCTCCAGTCGGACGGGAGACCCGCGAGGGCGGTGTCCCAGGCGTCGGCGAGCAGTGTCTCGCCCCGCGGGGCGCGCGGCGGGGCCTGCTTGGAGCTCGCGAGGGTCAGGGTGCCGCCGATCCTGGCGTCGTCGAGCCGCGCCAGCAGGCGGGTGACGCCGTCGGGGCCGGTCGCGCTGCCGTCGCGGGCCGTGTCGAAGCGCAGGGTGTCGGGCTCCGCCCGGAAGGGCTGGGCCGGGCCGAGCAGCGCGGCCGCCCGGTCGGCGGATTCGCGCTCCCGCAGCTCGAGCCGCAGGCCGGCGGTGCGCCAGCCCTCGGGGAGCCCGTCTGCCAGCGAGCGCCACTGTCCGACGAGGCTCACGACGCAAAACGTACACTGGCGGGCGCAGTGGCGAAGGTCGAAAAGAAACGCGCCCTCAACGAGGAGACATTGCGCGAGTTTTTGCGCGAGATGCTCCTCATTCGGCGCTTCGAGGAGAAGGTCGAGGAGCGCTTCCGGGCAGGCGAGCTCCCGGGCTTCCTGCACGTCGCGATCGGCCAGGAGGCCGTGGCGGTCGGCGTCTGCCAGGCGATGGAGGAGGGCGACGTCTTCGCGTCGACCCACCGCGCGCACGGGCACACGCTCGCCCGCGGCACCCATCCGAACGCCGTCATGGCGGAGCTCTACGGGAAGATGGAGGGCTGCTCGCACGGCTACGGCGGCTCGATGCATCTCTACGACGTCGAGCGCGGCAACATGGGCGCGAACGCCGTCATCGGCGGCGGCCTGCCGGCGGTCACGGGCGCGGGCCTCGCGTTCAAGCTGCGCGACGAGCCGCGCGTCGCGGTCGCCTTCTTCGGCGACGGCGCGACGAACATCGGCACCTTCCACGAGTCGCTCAACCTCGCGCAGCTCTGGAAGACGAAGACCGTCTTCGTCTGCGAGAACAACCACTGGGCCGAGTCGACGCCGGGCTGGCAGCACTCGCCGGTCTGGGACGACATGTCGAAGCGCGCGCTCGCGTACGACATGCGCGCGATCAAGGTCGACGGGCAGGACGTGCAGGCGGTCTTCGACGCCGCGCACGAGGCGCTCGAGCACGCGCGCTCCGGCGACGGGCCTGTCTTCCTCGACGTCGAGACCAAGCGCATGCACGGTCACTTCATCGGCGACCCGCAGGTCTACCGGACGAAGGAAGACCGCCAGGACGCGGCCGACCACGATCCGATCACGCTGCTGCGCGAACGCCTCGGTCTCGGCGACGACGAGTTCGAGTCGTTCGACGAGGAGGCGCACTCGATCGTCGACGCGGCGCTCGAGTTCGCGCAGAACGGCACCGACCCGCAGCCCGAAGACGCGCTCAAGAACGTCTATGCCTGAGATCACCTACCGCGAGGCAGTCCGCGACGCGCTCGTGCAGGCGATGCGCAAGGACGAGGACGTCTTCATCATGGGCGAGGACATCGCCGAGATGGGCGGCTCGATGGCGGTCACGCAGGGCCTGCTCGACGAGTTCGGCGCGGAGCGCGTGCGCAACACGCCGATCTCCGAGATGGCGATCGTCGGCGCGGGCATCGGCGCGGCGATGGCCGGCATGCGCCCGGTGGTCGAGATCATGTACGAGGACTTCCTGACGCTCTCGCTCGAGCAGATCGTCAACCAGGCCGCGAAGCACCGCTACATGTCGGGCGGGCAGATCAAGGTGCCGCTGACGATCCGCACGCAGGGCGGCGCCGGCTGGTCGCCGGGCGCGCAGCATGCGCAGCAGCTCGAGGCGTGGCTCGTGCACGTGCCGGGCCTGAAGGTCGTCTACCCGTCGACGCCCGAGGACGTGCGCGGCCTGCTCTGGTCGTCGATCTACGACGACAACCCGATCGTCTTCTTCGAGCACCGGCTGCTCTACCCGGTCAAGGGCGACGTGCCGGAGACGCTCGAGCCGATCCCGCTCGGCAAGGCGCGCACGATGCGCGAGGGCACCGACGTGACGGTGATCGCGATGGGGCCGCTCGTGCATCGCTCGCTCGACGCCGCCAAGCAGGCGGAGGAGGAAGGGATCTCGGTCGAGGTGATCGACCCGCGCACGCTGCAGCCGCTCGACGAGGACGCGCTCGTCGCGTCCGTCAAGAAGACGAACCGCGTCGTCGTCGCGCACGAGGCCGTGACGCGCATGGGCTTCGGCGCCGAGGTCGCCGCGGTGCTGCAGTACAAGGCTTTCGACTATCTCGACGCGCCGATCGAGCGTGTCGGCGCGAAGTTCGCGCCGCTCGCCTTCGCGCCCGTGATGGAGCAGTTCGTCGTCCCGCATGCGGGGGACGTGCTCGCCGCGATCAAGCGAACGGTGGGGAAGTAGCCGTGCCGTCCGAGGTCAAGCTCCCGCGCCTCGGCCAGGGCATGGAGGCCGGCACGATCACGAAGTGGCTGAAGTCGGAGGGCGACACGGTCGAGAAGGGCGAGCCGCTCTTCGAGATCGACACCGACAAGGTGACGCAGGAGGTCGAGTCGGACTTCGCCGGCGTGCTGCTGAAGATCACGCTGCCGGAGGGCGAGGCGCCGGTCGGCCAGACGATCGCCTACATCGGCAAGGAAGGCGAGGAAGTCCAGGCAGAGGCTCCGAACGACGGTGGGATGCCGCAGTCGGCCGAGAAGCCGGCGGAAGCGCACGAGCGCGACCCCGAGCGTGAGGAGGGCCGCGAGGCATCGGCTGAACGTGCCTCGTCGCAGACGAACCAGGTTCACGAGTCCAGCGCCGCGAACGGCGGCCGCATCAAGGCCTCGCCGCTCGCGCGCCGCATCGCGCGCGAGCGCGGCATCGAGCTCTCATCGCTGCGTGGCACCGGCCCCGACGGGCGCATCGTCGCCGACGACGTCGAGCGCGGCGAGGCCGCCGCGCCGTCAGCAGCGCCCGCGGCCGTGCCGACGGGCGAGATCGAGTCGGTGCCGCTGACGAAGATCCGCAAGACGATCGCGCGCCGCCTGACCGCCGCGTGGCAGGCACCTGTCTTCCAGCTGACGGTCAGCGCCGACATGACACGCGCGAACGAGCTGGTCGCCCGCGTGCGCGAGCTGAATCCCGACGTGCGCGTCACGGTCACCGATCTGCTCACCAAGGTGTGCGCGCAGGCACTGATGCGCCACCGCGACGTGAACGTGCAGTACACCGAGGACGCGCTGTTGAAGTTCCCGACCGCGAACGTCGGTATCGCCGTCGCGGCGCCGCAAGGGCTCGTCGTGCCGGTGCTGCGCTCCGTCGAGCGGCAGTCGCTCGCGGAGATCGCGATCGGCCGTGGCGAGATCGTCGGCCGCGCGCGCGACAACAAGCTGACGACGCAGGATCTCGAGGACGGGACGTTCACGATCTCGAATCTCGGCATGTTCGGCATCGAGCAGTTCGTCGCGGTGATCAACCCGCCGCAGGCCGCGATCCTCGCGGTCGGCGCGACCGTCGACACGCCGGTCGCACGCGACGGTGCGGTCGTGATCCGCCCGATGCTGACGATGACGCTGACCGTCGACCACCGCGCAGTCGACGGTGCAGACGGAGCCGACTTCCTGCGCACCGTCAAGCAGTTCGTCGAAGAGCCGGCACTCGCGCTGTGATCCAGACGGCGCCACGGGTCTGGTATCTCGTGCGCGACTTCGACCTGGGTCGCGACTTCTACAAGCGTGTGCTCGGCTTCGAGGAGACCTTCGTCGACTGGGACGACAAGTGGTCGAAGCTCGAGCACGGCGCGATGCGCATCGCGCTCGCAGAAGGTGAGCCGACGGAGGGCGGCGTCGCGATGGTGGACGTCGACGACGTGAAGACCGAGGCCGACAAGCTGCGGGAGGAGGGCGTCGAGGTCGGCGTCGTCCTCGAGCTCGCCGGCCAGATGCGGCTCGTCGACGTCTTCGACCCGGACGGCAACCGCATTCAGCTCGCGCAGCATCTGGAGGCGTAGTGATCCGCAAGGGCTCGCACGGCGACGTCACCTTCATGCGTTCGATGCTCGCGCACGCCTACGGTTGGCGGGTCAACCAGTTCGAGGCCGAGATCCCGCTCACGCGCTACGTCGACA
Organism: uncultured Actinomycetes bacterium; assembly: GCA_963779505.1. Classification (GTDB taxonomy): domain Bacteria; phylum Actinomycetota; class Thermoleophilia; order Gaiellales; family Gaiellaceae; genus PALSA-600. Next base: position 71,262 of record CAVZYK010000007.1, read on the forward strand.
ACTGGGGCCGTGAGGGCGACATCGCGCTCGTCGCGACCGAGAACGGGCATCCCGTCGGCGCGGCCTGGCTGCGCGTCTTCCGCGCCGACGCGCCCGGCTACGGGTTCGTCGACGAGCAGACGCCCGAGGTGACGATCTCGATCGTCCCGTCGAGGCGCGGGCACGGGCTGGGCAGGAGCTGCTCGATGCGTTGCTCGCGGCCGCACGCAACGCCGGCCACGCGACTGTCTCGCTGTCGGTCGAGGCCGACTCGCCGGCGGTCGGGTTCTACGAGCGGAACGGCTTCGCGCGCGTCGGCGAGTCCGAAGGCGGGCTCGTCATGAAGCGCGACCTCTGAGGTCAGAGCTTCGCCTGCAACCACTCCCGCACCTCGACGAGGAACTGCTGGTCGAGCGTGTGGGGGAGTGGGTACTCCTTGTAGAGCACCTCGCCGCCCGCGGCGAGCAGCGTGTCGCGGGCGGTGCGGCCGAAGCTGACGTCGATCACCGGGTCGTAGGTGCCGTGCCCGAGCGCGACCGGCGGCATGGGGCGCTCGAGGTCGGGCTGCCAGCCCTCGACGACCGGGATGAAGCCGGAGAAGCCGGCGATCGCAACGGGCCGCGGCCGCCCGGTGCCGAGGCCGAGCGCGAGCGACATGACGCAGCCCTGCGAGAAGCCGCCGAGCACGAGACGCTCGTGCGGCAGCGAGTCGAGCCAGTCCGACGCTTCCCGGTAGGACGCGTTGAACGTGTCGGGGTCGGGGTAGCCGACGCGCGGGACGATGTACCAGTGCGCGCCGCCGGGCGGCAGCGAGAGCGGCCCGCGTGGGGTGTAGCCGTCCAGGCGGCGCTCCGGGTCGAGCACGTCGAGCAGCGGGAAGAGGTCGTGCTCGTCGGCGCCGCGCCCGTGGAAGAGGACGAGCGCGCCCTCGGGCTCGCCGCTTGCGGGGCGTTCGCGGACGATCACCGGCGCGGGGTCGGCAGCGGCGTCAGTTGCGGCTCGACCTGCGCGCGCAGATGCTCGAAGGCCGGCGGCAGGATCAGCTTCTCGCCGAGGTGCTCGAGGTCCTCGTCCGTGGTGAACCCAGGGCCGAGCGACGCGATCTCGAACAGGATGCCGTTCGGCTCGCGGAAGTAGATCGAGCGGAACCAGAAGCGGTCGATCACCGGCGTCGGGCGTGCGCCCGCTGCCGCGGCCTTCTCGACCCAGCCTGCGTGCTCGTCGAGCGGCACCGACCACGCGACGTGGTGCACGGTGCCGGCGCCCGGGATGCCGCGCCGGTCGTCCGGCGGCTCGTCGTAGACGTAGAAGCCGTGCCGGTCACCGCGCGATTCCCACTCGGCGCCCGAGCCGTCGAAGGTGAGACCCGCGAGGAAGTCGGCGCTGCGTGCGGGCGACGACGCGTAGGCGCGCACGCCCGCGAAGCCGCGCAGCGCGTGCTCCTCGGGGATCTCGGGATGACGCGCGACGAGTGGCGCGTCGACGCCGTCGTCGACGACGAGTTCGAGCTCGAGCCCCTCCGGGTCGTCGAAGACGAGCGAGCCGTCGGTGCGTTCGCCGCCGACGCGCTCCTGCCAGAAGTCGAGCGACGCTTCGCTGCCGACGCGGAAGGCGACGCGATGCACCATCCCGTCGCCCGCGCGGCCGGGAATCGCACCCGGGTACTCGAAGAAGGTGATGTCGGCGCCTGCCGAGCCGTTCTCGTCGGCGTAGAAGAGGTGGTAGACGGTCGGGTCGTCCTGGTTGACCGTCTTCTTGACCATCCGCAGCCCGAGCGTGTCGGTGTAGAACGCGACGTTCTTGGGTGCGTCGCCGGTGATGCACGTCACGTGGTGGATCCCGTGGAGCCTCATGGTCGTATCCTGCCAGCGCCGATGCGTGCAGTCGTGATCGAGCAGGGAAAGGTCGGGGTCGCCGAGCGCCCCGACCCGGTGCCAGGCACCGGGGAGGTGCTGATCCGCGTGCAGGCGGCGGGGGTCAACAACGCCGACCTGATGCAGGCGGCCGGGAAGTACCCGCCGCCGCCCGGCACGGTTCCGGAGGACATGCCCGGCTTGGAGTGCGCGGGTGAGCTCGTCGAGACGGGCGAGCGGGTGATGGCGCTCCTGCCCGGCGCCGGCCAGGCGGAGCTCGTCGCGGTCGACGAGCGGCACGTGCTGCCGGTTCCGGATCAGGTCGACTGGCCCGCTGCGGGCGGCTTCATGGAGGCGTTCGCGACCGCGCACGACGCGCTCTTCACCCAGGCGGAGCTGCGTTCCGGCGAGCGGCTGCTCGTCAACGGCGCCGCCGGCGGAGTCGGCACGGCCGCCGTGCAGCTCGCGGTCGCGGCGGGCGTCGAGGTGACGGGAACCGCGCGGCGCGAGGAGAGCCGCGAGCTCGTGCGCGGGCTCGGTGCGAGCACGGAGCCCGACGGCGAGTACGACGTGATCATGGAGCTCGTCGGCGGCGAGCTGCTGACACGCGACGTCGAGCAGCTCGCGCGGTACGGCCGACTCGTCGTGATCGGCACCGGCGCGGGAGCGCGGGCGCAGGTCGACTTCGGCCTGCTGATGCGCAAGCGCCTGCGGCTGCTCGGATCGACGCTGCGGGCTCGCTCCGCCGAGGAGAAGGCGCTCGTGGTCGCCCGGCTCGCGGAGGATGCGTTGCCGCACCTCGCCGCGGGCCGGCTCACCGTCCACGTGCAGCAGGCCTTCCCGCTCGAGCATGCGCAGGCCGCCTACGAGGCCTTTGCCGCGGGTGGCAAGTTCGGCAAGCTCGTGCTCGTCGCCTGACGACGAGCCACGCCCGATCCGAGCCGTCTGCGTCCGCGCCCGCCGCGTTGCCGCGACGCCAGGCGTCCCACCGGTGTAGCGCTTCATGCGGTGCCAGGCACCGACGGCAACCGTGCCGCACGATCACTCTGCCGGACCGGCCGGCGCAACGAAAGGCATGTGGACGAGGTGTCACACCATTGACACGCTCGCCGTGTCTCCAATGGACCGTGTCCGGGCGCCCCCGTTCGGTGCCTGGCACCGTTCCGGTGGCCCGCCCGCGCGCTCCGAGGATGGACTCGGCCGCCCCTGGCTCGTACGATTCACGGATGGCGACCGTTCTCCCCGAGAACGAAGAGGCTCAGCGCGCCTGGGACGGCGTGCTCTTCGACCGCTTCCTCCACTTCAAGCACCTGATCGTCACCTCGCTCGCGCTGCACGGGGCCGCGGCGATGCAGGCGTTCCCGCCTGCCGAGGGCGACCGCGTGCTCGACATCGGCTGCGGCCTCGGCGACACGACGGTGCAGCTCGCCGAGCTCGTCGGGCCTCGCGGTTCCGCGCTCGGCGTCGACATCTCGCCGCGCTTCATCGAGGCGGCCGAGGCGGACGCACGCGAGCTCGGCGTCGCGAACGCGCGCTTCGAGGTCGCCGACGTCCAGGCGTCGCCGTTCGCCGACACGTTCGACTACGCATTCGCGCGCTTCGGGACGATGTTCTTCGCCAGCCCGGTCGCGGCCATGCGCAACGTCTACAACGCGCTCGAGCCCGGCGGCCGCCTCTGCTCGCTCGTCTGGCGCAGGCGCGAGGACAACGAGTGGATGTACCGCGCGGAGCAGGTCGTGAAGCCGCTCGTCGAGATCCCCGAGGAGACCGACGAGGCGCGCTGCGGCCCCGGCCCGTTCTCGCTGGCGAACGCCGACACCGCGAGCACGATCCACCAGGCCGCCGGATTCGTCGACGTGGCGCTGCACCGCCGCGACCTGCCGCTGAAGATCGGCAACACCCTCGACGAGGCGATCGAGTTCAACCTCGCGCTCGGCCCGGCGGCCGAGGCCGTGCGGCTCGCGGGCGACGACGGCGACGCCATGCGCCCGAAGCTCGCCGCGCTCCTGCGCGAGGCGCTCGCAGATCTCGTCACGCCGGAAGGCGTTTTCGGCGGCTCTTCCGTTTGGATCGTGACCGCACGCAGGGCCGACTGACCGCTCGGTACCATCGCTCGCGGAAACCGAAGCAAGCTGAGGAGTTGAGATGGAAGTCGACGTCGCCGTCCTGGGCGGTGGGCCCGGGGGCTACACCGCAGCGATCCGCGCAGCCCAGCTGGGCGCGAAGGTCGCGTGCATCGAGAAGGAGCCCGAACTGGGCGGCACGTGCCTGCGCGTCGGGTGCATCCCGACCAAGGCCTGGGTGCAGACCGCGCACTTCCTGCACCAGGCCAACGACAATTTCGCGAAGCTCGGCGTCAGCGTCGACAACACGCAGCTCGACTTCCCGGCCGCCAACGAGTGGAAGGCAGGCGTCGTCAAGCAGATGACCGGCGGCGTCGCCGGCCTGCTGAAGGCGAACGGCGTCGAGTGGGTCAAGGGCCACGGCAAGTTCAAGGACGCGAACACGATCTCCGTCGAGGGCGGGGAGGACATCACGTTCAAGACGGCGATCGTCGCCACCGGCTCGTTCCCGCTGCGGCCGCCGATCCCGGGCCTCGAGTCCGACCTCTGCGTCGACTCCACCGGCCTGCTCGCGCAGACCGAGGTGCCGAAGCGGCTCGTGATCCTCGGCGGCGGCATCATCGGCTCCGAGTTCGCATCGATCTTCAACCGCTTCGGCTCCGAGGTGACGATCGTCGAGATGCTCGACACGCTGATCCCGCAGGAGGACGCCGACGCGGCGAAGGAGCTCGCGAAGCAGTTCCAGAAGCGCGGCATCAACCTGCAGCTCGGCAAGCAGTGCACGAAGGTCGAGCAGCAGGGCAACGCGCTGACCGTCTACTTCGGTGACGGCGAGAGCGTGCAGTGCGACCTGATGCTGGTCTCGGTCGGCCGCGGCCCGCTCGTCGAGAACGTCGGCCTCGAGGCCGCCGGCGTCGAGTTCGACAAGCGCAAGGGCATCACCACCGACGAGCACCGCCGCACGAACGTCGAGCACATCTACGCGGTCGGCGACTGCGCCGGCTACTGGCAGCTCGCGCACACCGCCTTCCGCGAGGGCGAGGTCGCGGCCGAGAATGCGTGCGGCCACGACGCGATCGTCGACAACCGCGCGGTGCCGCGCCCGATCTACACCGATCCGGAGATCGCCGGCGTCGGCCTGACCGAGGCCGAGGCACGCGAGCAGTACGGCGACGACGTCGCCGTCGGCACGTTCCCCTGGGTCGCGAACGCACGCGCCGTCATGCAGGCGGAGACGACCGGCTGGGTCAAGTCGATCCACGAGACGAAGTACGGCGAGCTGCTCGGCATGGTGATGGTCGGCCCGCACGTGACCGACCTGATCGAAGCCGCTGTCGTCGCGATCGACGCCGAGTCGACCGTCGAGACGGTCGGCGACGGGATGGCCGCGCACCCGACGCTGAGCGAGGCGATCAAGGAAGCCGCCCTCGCCGCGCTCGGCCGCGCGATTCACATCCCGAACAAGAAGCGCGCAGCGGCGAAGGCCTAGACGGAGCTCGGCTGAACCTGGCTCGCCGCTGCCGGCGGGCCGGGTTCGGCTGCAACGGGACGCGCGAGAGGCTCCGCGGGCTCGTCCGTGATCGCGCGCACGCCCGGGCGGAGCGCCACGGCGAGGCTCGTCACCGCCGCGATGATCGCGGCCGCGAGCAAGGTGCGCGCGTTGCCGAGCGACCGCGCGATCAGCGGGAACACGATGAAGCCGAGCGGCATGAAGACGAACGAGACGAGGATGTCGTACGAGCGCACACGTGCGAACACGCCGCGGGGGATACGCCGCTGCAGGTTCGTCTCCCAGTAGGTGTTGCTGAGCGCGATCGACGCCATGCCGATCGCCCACGCAGCGGCGAGCGCGGCGACGGGCAGCGGGCCGGCGAGCGCGGCGATCGGCAACCCGACGAGCGCGGAGGCGGCGAAGCCGAACGACAACGGCCGGCGCGGATGCAGCCGCACCGACGTGAGTCCGCCGACGATCGCTCCGAACGCGCCGCAGGTCGAGACGATCGCCCAGTCGCGGGCCCCGCCGAGATCGTCGCGCGCGATCACCGGGCCGAGCACGATGAACGCGGCGAAGCAGAAGTTCGTGATCGCGAAGCCGATGATCGGCGCACGTACCCACCTACGCGACGTCACCTCCCGCAGTCCGTCGCGCAGCTCGTGCATGAACGTGTTGCGCGGCAGGCGCTCATGTGCGGGGATGCGCAGCTGCATCAGGAACCAGGCGCTCGCGAGGAAACTGACCGCGTCGATCGCGAAGACCCACCCGGGTGCCGTGAACACGATCAGGATGCCTGCGACCGCCGGGCCGAAGACGTTCATCACGTTGTTGGTAATGCCGAGCAGCGCGTTCGCCGGCTGGAGCTTCTCGGAGCTGATCGTCTGTGGCACGAGGCCGTCCGACGCAGGCCCGAAGAACGCCGAGGCGGTGCCGAAGAGCGCCGCCGTGACGATGAAGATCGGCAGCGTCATCTGATGCGTCAGGAGCATCGTCGCCGTGAACGCCTCGAGGCAGGCGCGCGCCCCGTCGCTGGCGAGCATCACTGCACGACGCGGCAGGCGATCGGAGACGACGCCGCCGACGAGCGTGAACGCCACGCGCGAGATCCAGAAGGCGGCGAGCACCGCTCCGAGGGCAGTCGCTGAGCCGTTGACCGAGAGAACGGCGAACGCGACGGCGAGCGGCATGAGGGCATCGCCGGCCGCTGACGAGGCGCGGCCGAGCCATAGCAGCCGAAACGGGCGCTCCGACAAGGGTGCGAAGGCGGACCCCAACCTCACAGCCGCCACCTTAGACCGTATCCCTAGGGATATCTACGACGTTTTCTCCAGAGCAATGGTCGTCATCGCAGGTGACGCCAGGATCCTCGGTTTCGGGCGCAGAGACGCCTCCGCCGAGGTCGACCGGCTGTATCGACGTCACGCGGACGAGGTTCTGCGGTACGTGCTGCTGGTCCTGCGCTCCCGCACGGACGCCGAGGATGTCGTCCAGGCGACCTTCATCCGCGCCTTCCGCGCCCTCGCCCGCGGCGAGCGGGTGCAGAAGCCGCGCAACTGGCTGATCAAGATCGCCCACAACGAGTGCCGCCGCGCTCTCGCGACCCGTTCGCGGCGGGCGGTCGAGGTCGAGCTCGAGGAGGTGCCGGTCGAGCAGGCGGAAAGCGGTCGCGCCGAGTCGCTCCGCGCCGCGCTCTCCCTGCTGACCTCGAAGCAGCGCGAGGCGCTCGTCCTGCGCGAGCTCGAAGGCCGTTCCTACAGCGAGATCGCGACCACGCTCGAGGTGACCGAGTCGGCGGTCGAGACCCTGCTCTTCCGCGCCCGGCGGGCCGTGCGCGAGCAGCTCGAAGACCAACTCGGCTGTGACGCAGCCTGCGCCCTGATCGAGCAGGAGACGCTGAGCGACGCACAGCGGCGCCTGCTGCGCGCGCACACGCGCGCGTGCAGCGACTGCTCGACCGTCGAGCGCCAGGCCCGCGGCCGCAAGGGCGCGCTCCGCCGCATCGCCTCGAGCTTCGGGCTGCCGGGCTTCTGCAAGACCCTCCTGGGCAAGTTCCTGGTCGTCGCCGTCACCGCATCGGCGGTCGGCGTCACCGGCGCCGCGATCGCCGACCCGCCCGCCAGGCGGCTTCCCGACGTGGCCCCGCTCCAGGTCGACCGTCCCCAGATCCCCCCGGTGGTCGGGCCGCGGCACGCACCCGCGCGGGCGAGGACGCGTGCCGTGAGAGCCCGTCCGGTGCTGGGTCGTCCCACTCGGCCCAGCGCCGGCTCACCGGCCCGCGCGCACCGGCGCGTCACAGCCGCGCCTGTGGCGACCTCGGTCGCGCGCGCCGGCGGCGGCCGTTCCTGCCGCAACGCCCGAGCCTGCCGCAACGCCCGAGCCTGCCGCCGCGTCCGCTGCCCCCGCGGCCACCACCCCAGCGGCGAAGCCCGTGCTGCCGCTGCCGACGCTGCCGGTCGAGCTCGCCGTGCCCACGCTCCCCGTGTCCACGCTCCCCGTGCCGGAGCTGCCGCCACCGCCGGTCGCGGTGCCGCCGGTGCCCTCGCCGACCGTCGAATTGCCTACGCTGCCCCTCGATTTGCCGGTCGCCACACCGCAAGTTCCTGGGCTTCCCAGCGTCCCATAGGTATGACGCCTCTTCTGGCGAGGACCCCCTCCGCCGACCGTCAGTTCGAACGGATGTACCAACGCTACGTCGGCGACGTCTACCGCTACTCGCTGGCGGTGCTCCGGAACGCGCAGGACGCAGAGGATGTGACGCAGACGACGTTCCTGAACGCGCTCCGCGCGATGCAGAACGGCGAGCGCCCGGAGACGCCCAAGAACTGGCTGATCGCGATCGCGCACAACGTCTGCCGCCAGCGCTTCCGCCAGGCCCAGCGACGGCCGCAGGAGTCGCAGTTCTTCGAGGACGCGGCGGAGGCCGCCGTGCCCGGAGAGCGACGAGCGCTACTCGGCCGAGGACATCCAGCGCGCGCTCGGCCAGCTCGCCTTCAACCAGCGCGCGGCGCTGATGATGCGCGAGCTCGAAGGACGGAGCTACGCCGAGATCGCCGAGATCATGGGCACGACTGTCGCCGCCGTCGAGACCGTCCTCTTCCGCGCGCGGCGCGCGCTGCGCGAGCAGCTCGAGGGCAACCCTGTCGTGCGCCGAGGCCGAGTTCTTCCTCTCGAAGCAGGTCGACGGCGAGCTCGCGCGCGGTGAGCGGGGGCAGCTGCGCGCCCATCTGCGCGAATGCCCGGAGTGCGAGACGCTGGCGCGCAAGCAGCGCGCCTCGCGCGGCGCAATGAAGGCACTGATGGGCGCCGTGCCACTGCCCGCGTCGCTCTGGGGCGGCTCCGGCCTGACACTCGGGCTCGGCGCGAAAGCCGCCGCCGTCGTCTGCGCGGGAGCGGTCGTCGGCGCCGGCGGCTACGAAGCGGCCAAGGAAGTGCACGTGCACGCGGTTGCGGCGAAGTCCGCGCAAGCACACGAACGTGTTTCGGCGCAGCCGAGCCACGTGCGCGCGGTTCGTAGCGCAGCACCGGTAGCGATTGTCGGAGCCGCCGTCGTGGCGCAGAAGCACGTCGCGAAGCCGCATCGCCACCGGCACGCCGCGCGTATCCGCGTAACCCGGCCGCCAAGCGCCACGAGCGCGCGACCGCGGTGCACACGCTGCCGGCGACCGCGGCGGCGCCGGCGCAGGCAAACGCTGCCAGACCACCCCGCACATCCCGTGCATCCGGCCCATCCGGTCAAGAAGCCGCATCCGACGAAGCCGACCGCCGCGACGGCGGCGAAGGCAAGAGCCCAGGCTGCTGCGGCTGCGAAGGCCGCGGCCGCTGCGAAGAAGGCCCAGGTGGCCAAGGCCCATCCGGCCCACCCGGTGCAGCCCGTCAAACCCGCAAAACCGGTCAAGAAGACGGAAACGACGCCGGCAGACGCCCCGGCCTTCGTGACCACGCTGGACGAGGCGGTCGACCAGGCGCTGCATCCTGGCCAGGGCCACTCCAAAAAGTAAAGGGGACGTAAAGTCTCGCAGCCCGGGGCAAGATCGGCCGCGGGCCGGCGTCTCTACCACTGGACGTGCCCTCGTCCCGCCGGGAGCTTCGCCCGCCCGCAGGCTCCCGGCACTCTCCCACTGGGCCCCCACCTCGAGCCGCAGGAGGTGGGGGCCCAGTCTTTTGTTTGGGGCCGAGATGGCGTCGGGTAGGGTGGCTGCATGAGCGTTATCAACCGCCGCAACGCCCTCTTCGGCTGGGTCGTCTACCAGGTCGGGATCCGCGTGATCAAGCAGAAGGCGAAGGCCGCCGTGCCGACGATCGACACCGAGTCGAAGCGGCCGAACAAGAGCGCGATCGCGCTCGCCGCCGCGACGGCCGTCGGTGTGCTCGACGTTCTGGAAGAAGCGCTCGGGCGACGACGACTCGTCGCCGGCTGACGCCGCCTAGCGCGTCGCACCCTCATCCCTGCGGCACACGCAGGTCGTCCGATCGGACGACGGCAAATCGTCCGCGGCGCCGACCGGGCCACCGCCACGATCGAAGTACGTCTTCGATCTCAGGTGAAAGGTGGTAGTCCGGTGGTCGCAACCTCAAGACGCAAGTGGTTCGCGCTCGCGCTCCTCAGCGTCGTCCAGTTCATGGTGGTGCTCGACATCGCGATCGTGAATGTCGCGCTGCCGTCGATCCAGGTGGATCTCGGGTTCTCGCAGGAGAACCTGCAGTGGGTGATCAGCGCGTACGCGCTCGTCTTCGGCGGCTTCCTGCTGCTCGGCGGCCGCGCCGCCGACATGCTCGGCCGTCGCCGCATGTTCATGTCGGGCCTCGTGGTCTTCGCGGTCGGCTCGCTGCTCGCGGGTCTCGCGTGGAGTGAGGCGTCGCTGATCGGCGCTCGCTCGATCCAGGGCCTCGGTGCCGCGATCATCTCGCCGGCCGCGCTGTCGATTCTGATGACGACGTTCTCGGAAGGCCGTGAGCGGAACATCGCGCTCGGCGTCTGGGGCGCCGTCGGCGGCTTCGGCGCCGCGGCAGGCGTGCTCCTCGGCGGCGTCTTCACGGACGTCCTCAGCTGGGAGTGGATCTTCTTCATCAACCTGCCCGTCGCAGTCGGCGCCGTGATCGCCGCACCGCTGCTGCTCGGCGAGAGCCGCGATCGCACCGCGCGCGGGTTCGACGCGCTCGGGGCCGTGCTCGTGACCGGCGGGCTCTCGACGCTCGTCTTCGCGATCACGCAGGCGAACTCGTACGGCTGGAGCTCGGCCAAGACGGCCGGCCTCTTCGTCGCCGCGTTCGCGCTGCTCGGCGGGTTCCTCGTCTACGAGGGCCGCGCGGAGGCACCGCTGATGTCGTTCTCGATCTTCAAGATCAAGACCGTCAGCGGCGCGAACGTCGCCGGCTTCATCCTCGGGACGGCGCTCTTCTCGATGTTCCTGATGCTGACGCTGTACATGCAGCAGGTGCTGCACTTCTCGGCGCTCAAGACCGGCATCGCGTACCTCGCCGTCGCAGGGACGTCGATCGTCTGGGCGACCGTCGCGTCGCAGCTCGTGACGAAGATCGGCGTCAAGACGGTGCTCGTGACGGGCATGAGCCTGCTGACGGTGGGGCTCCTCTACTTCACGCAGGTGTCGGTCGACGGCTCCTACGTGCGGGATCTCCTCCCGGGCTTCCTCATCATCGCGATGGGGATGGCGTTCGCGTTCGTCGCGATCTCGATCGCCGCGCTCGCAGGCGTCGAGGCGAAGGACGCAGGTCTCGCCTCGGGCCTGATCAACACGTCGCAGCAGATCGGCGGCGCGCTCGGCATCGCCGTGCTCTCGTCGGTCGCGGTCTCGCACTCGCACTCGAGCGAAGGCGCCTCGCAGGCGCTGACGAACGGCTTCCACGCCGCCTTCTGGGTCGGCGCCGCCATCGCAGCCGTCGGTGTGCTCGCCTCGGTCGTGCTCGTGCGGCGCGAGGAGCTGGCGGAAGCGCCGGACGCTGTGCCGGTCGCGGCCTAGCTCGCTAACAGGCGTCAGCTGTGCCGACAGGGCGACCCACGAGTCGCCCTGTCGGCGCCACGCATCGGTGTACGCCCGGAGCCGGGCTTGCCGTCGAGCTTGTAGTGCGTGACGCCGTGCACGAGCGCGAAGTCGCCGAGCTCGCGGATCGCGACGACTTCGAAGGTGATGTCGTCGACGCCGGGACCCATCCCGATCCGCTCGAGGAACGCCTCCTTGCCGATCGTGACGCCGTCGCCGAGCGTGCAGAGGAAGTCGTCGGTCAGGTTCGCGCGGAACCAGTCGACGTCGGACTCGGCGACGGAGCGGATGTAGTCGGCGTTCTGCTGCTCGAGGCTCGGCATCGGCCGCGCGATTATGACGCGCTCGCGCGCCGCTGCCACCGGTCGCGCCAGTTCTCGGCGGTCAGGCCGGAGATGACGGCGCGGCGGAGCAGGCGGCCGTCGCGCGTGCGCCCGAGCACGTGCACGCGCAGCGGCTGCTCGCCGAGCGGAACGTGTGCGCTCGTCTCGCCGGGCGCGAGCTCGCGCGTCTCCTGCACCACGTAGTCGCCGCGCGGATCGGGGCGCGCGCTGATCCGCACCTCCCAGCCGGTGACCGCCTTGACCGGGTCCCAGACGAGCGTCGTTCCCTCGCCGCGGCGCACGTCCATGTTCGCGTTCACCGCGACCTTCGTCTTCAGCGCCGTGCGCAGCGACGGCCCGCGTTTCGCAGGCGACGCGACCTCGCGCGAGAGCCGCGCGCGGGCGCGCTGGATCGCGAAGACGCGCTCCAGCTGCGCGAGCGCGTCGTCACCTCCGCCTTCGGCGCGGATGCGCGCGCGCAACGCCGCCGAGTCGGGCACGCGGCCGGCCGCGATCTCGGCGCGCGCCTCGGCGATGATCGTGTCTACCGCTCGCTGTGCCATGAGTCCCAGAGCGCGGCGTACGAGCCGCCCCGTTCGACGAGCTCGTCGTGCGTGCCGATCTCCTCGAGCAGGCCGTCCTCGACCACCGCGACGCGGTCGGCGTCGTGCGCCGTGTGCAGCCGGTGCGCGATCGCGACCACGGTGCGCCCGTCGAGCACGGAGGCGAGCGAGCGCTCGAGATGGCGCGCCGCGCGCGGGTCGAGCAGCGACGTCGCCTCGTCGAGCACGAGCGTGTGCGGGTCCGCGAGCACGAGCCGCGCGAGCGCGAGCTGCTGCGCCTGGGCGGGCGTCAGCGGGAAGCCGCCGGCGCCGACGACCGTGTCGCGGCCGTCCGGCAGCGCGTCGGCCCAGTCGATCGCGTCGACCGCCTCGAGCGACGCGCGCAGCTGCTCGTCGCTCGCGCCCGGCCGCGCGAGCCTCAAGTTCTCGTCGAGGGTTCCGACGAAGACGTGCTGCTCCTGCGTGACGAGCGCGACCTCCTTGCGCAGCGCCTCGAGCGGCAGGTCGACGAGGCGGACGCCGCCGACGTCGACGCGGCCGACGCGCGGCGGGTGGATGCCCGCGAGCAGACGCCCGAGCGTCGACTTGCCGGCGCCCGACGGGCCGACGACCGCCACGCGCTCGCCCGGCTTCAGGTCGAGGTCGATGCCGTGCAGCACGTCGCGGTCGGCGACGTAGGCGTAGCGCACGTCCTGCGCGATCAGGTGCTCGTCGTCGGGTGTCTCGTCGGTCGCCGTGCGGTCGGGCGGGACGCGCGCGATGCCGACGAGCCGCGCGAACGACGTCGCGCCGACCTGGATCTCGTCGAGCCACGAGATCAGCCGGTCGACGGGGTCGGCGAGCTGCACGACGTAGAGCGAGACCGCCGTCACCTCGCCGAGCGTCGCGTGACCGTTCGCGACGAGCCAGCCGCCCCAGGCGAGCGCAGCCGCGACGGGGAGGACGTAGGCGAACTCGGCCGTCGGGAACCAGATCGTGCGCAGGTAGAGCGTGCGCCGCTCGGCCCGGTAGGACTCGCGCAGGTCGGCGTCGATCCGCCGGACGCGCTGCTCGTTCAGGCCGAGCGCCTCGAGCGTGCGGCCGCCCTCGACCGTCTCGCCGACGGTGCCGGCGAGCGTCGCGTACGTGGCGCGCTCCCACAGGTAGCCCTGGGGCGCGCGCTTCAGGTACCAGCGCGTGCCGATCCAGAGCGCCGGCACGCCGGCGATGCACGGCAGCGCGGCGAGCGGGCTGACCCAGATCGCGGCCGCGACGGTCAGCACCGCGGTGATCGCGGCGATCGTCGTCTCGGGCACGGCGAAGCGGATCGTGCGCGTGAGCGCGTCGACGTCGGCGGTCGTGCGCGAGATCAGGTCGCCGGTGCCGGCGCGCTCGACGGTCGAGAGCGGCAGCGCGAGCACGCGGCGCATGAAGTCCTCGCGCAGCTCGGCGAACATCTTCTCGGAGAGCACGAACGACGCCCGGCGCGCGAAGAACGTCAGCGCCGTCTGCGCGAGCAGGAACGCGAAGAGCAGGTAGATCATCTGGTTGACGTGCGCAGCGGTCGTCCCGTGCTGCACCGACTGCACGAGCCCGCCCAGGATCGGCGGCCCTGCGAGGCCGGTCGCCGCGGCCGACGCGTGCAGCAGCACGGTGCCGATCAGCGCCTTGCGGTGCCGGCGCGCAAGCTGCTTCGCCTGCAGGCGCAGCTCGGGGCCGTCCGCGATCGGCAGCAGATTGCTCATAGCTCCTCACCCCGGGTGACGACCTCGCGGTAGTCCGGCCGTGCGCGCAGGAGCTCGCGGTGCGTCCCCTCGGCGACGGCGAGGCCCTCGTGCACGTAGACGACGCGGTCGGCGCGGTCGAGGACGAGCGGGCTCGACGTCACGATCACGGTCGTCCTGCCGGCGCGCGCGTCGCGCAGCCGGTCGGCGATCCGCGCCTCGGTGTGCGCGTCGACGGCGCTCGTCGGCTCGACGAGCACGAGCACCTCCGCCTCCGAGAGCAGCGCGCGCGTCAGCACGAGCCGCTGCCGCTGGCCGCCCGAGAACGAGCGCCCGCGCTCGTCGACGGGCGCGTCGAGCCCCTCGGGCAGCGCGTCGAGGATGTCCTCGGCGTTCGCGACCGAGACGGCCGTCAGGATCTTGGCGTCGTCGCCGTTCGCGCGGCCCCACGGGTCGAGCTCGTGGCGGAGCGTGCCGGCGAAGAGCACCGGGTCGGCCTCGCTGACGACGATCCGGCTGCGGATGTCGGCGACCCGCAGGTCGGCGAGCTGCACGCCGCCGAAGACGACGCCGTCCTCCTCGCCGAAGCGGCCGAGCCGGTCGGCGATCGCCGCCGTGTCGTCGGGCAGCGCCGAGACGAGGCAGGTGATCTGGCCCGGGTGCACGACGAGCCCCGAGCGGGGGTCGACGAGGCCGGCGCCGGCGGGCGGCGGCTCGGCGGGCGACTCGGGCTCCGAGATGTCGCGCTCGACCTCGAGCACGCTCAGCATCCGGCGGGCGCCGACGAGCGCGCGCGTGATCTTGTCGACCGCCTCGGCCGAGGTGCGCAGCGGGATGACGAGGAAGGCCGCGTAGCCGTAGAACGCGATCAGCGCGCCGGTGTCGATCTTCCCCGAGAGCGCGAAGCGCGCGCCGATCCAGGTCACGACCACGACGAAGAGACCCGGGATGAAGACCTGGGAGGCGTCGAGCGTCGACTGCGGCATCGCGACGCGGATGCCGGCGGTGCGGACGTGCTGCGAGCGGCGGCGGTAGCGCTCGAAGAACTCGTCCTCGCCGCCGATCCCGCGCAGCACGCGCAGGCCCGCGGCGGTGTCGGCGCCGAGCGCGGTCAGCTTGCCGACCTCCTCGCGCTGGTCGCGCTGGCGTGACTGCAGCGGCTTGATGATCCCGCCGAGCAGCAGCACCAGCACCGGCACGCCGATCAGCACGATCAGCCCGAGCACGACCGACGACGAGACGAGGATCACGCCGACGACGACGTAGGCGACGACGGCGCCCGAGAGGCGCGCCGTGATGTCGTAGGCGCCGCCCGCGCGCATCGCGTCGTTCGAGACGGTGGCGACGACCTCGCCGGTCGAGAGCGCCCCGCGCACCGCGGGGCCGGTCCGGGCCGCGTGGTGCGCGACGAGCTGCGCGAGCCGGAACGAGGCCTGGAGCCAGTTGAAGACGGCGTAGCGATGCCGCATCACCCCTGCAAATGCCTGCATCAGGCCGAGCATCAGCAGCGCGAGCGTCCAGATCGCGAGGTCGCGGTTCGAGCCCTCGACGATCCCGAGCTGGATCGCGCGGCCGATCGCGAACGGCATCAGCGCCTGGGCGAGCATCCACCAGATCCCGAAGAAGATCCCGAGCGCGAGCGTGCGCTTCTGGTGCTTCCCGACCCAGACCAACAGCCGCACCGGTGAGCGCGTGTCGGGGTTGCCGGGGTCGGCGACGGGTATCTCGATCCGTTTGAGCATGGCGAAGGGCGGGCCGAGGCCCGCCGCTTCAGCGATGGTACCGGTGGAGTCCGACCGAGATCGCAGCGGCGACAACCGGGACCGCGAGGTACCACGTCGAGAACACCGCGAGCACGAGCACCATCGCGAGCGTCACCCACGCGAGCGCGCGCAGGCGTCCATCGAGGATGCGCGTCGCCGAGTAGACGGCCAGGACGTAGACGGCGATGAAGCAGGCGGAGGTCGCGCGCACGAGGTTGTCGGTGTTGCTCACCCCGGCGAGGAGCAGGGCGAGCAGCGGGACGGTGACCGCCGCGAGCACGACGAGCGGCCGCCGCGGGACGCTGCGGTAGGCGTCGCCGCCGAGCCAGGTCGGCAGTGCGCCGTCGTTCGCGAGCGAGGCGGCGAGCTTC
The DNA here is from genome assembly GCA_963779505.1 of uncultured Actinomycetes bacterium. GTDB lineage: Bacteria > Actinomycetota > Thermoleophilia > Gaiellales > Gaiellaceae > PALSA-600. Next base: position 87,374 of record CAVZYK010000007.1, read on the forward strand.
GAGAAGCCGCCCATGTAGACGTTCATCGTCCCCATCGTCAGGGCGACGGCGAGCACGGTCGTGGCATCGCGCCCGATGCGACCGAAGCCGACCGAGATCAGGTCGGCGAGCGGCACCTTCGAGTCGCTGTCGCCCGTGACGCCGACGGTCGCGACAGCGAGGCCGATGTAGAGAACCGTGACGATGCCGAAGGCGAGCGCCATCGCCCGCGGCAGGTCGACCTCGGGCCGGCGGAAGTCGCCGGCGAGCTGCGCGACCGCCTCCCAGCCGACGAAGAGCCAGACGAGGATGTTGGCCGCCGTGCCGACCGCCCACCAGCCGTGCGGCGCGAACGGCGTCCAGTTGTCGCCGCCCTTCGAGGGCAGCGCGACCGCGACCGCGATGGCCACGACGGTGATCAGCACCGCCGACAGCCCGAGCTGGAAGCCCGAGGAGACGCGCAGGCCGAACGTGTTCGCCGCGAGGACGGTGGCGAACATCGCGAGCCCGACCAGCGCCGCGACGGTGGTGCCGCTGTCGGTCAGGTCGGCGACGTAGTAGCCGCCGATCAGCGAGACGGCGGGCGTGCCCATGAAGACGGCGGTCGATGAACCAGCCGCCGGTGATCGCCGCGGCGGTCTCGCCGACCCCGGCGCGCACGTAGGCGGCGACGCCGCCGGCGACCGGGTGGCGGATCCCGAGCGCGGCGAAGGTGATCGCGAGCGGGGCGGAGAGCACGATCAGCCCCGCCCAGGCGACGATCGACGCGCCGCCCGCCGCCTGCACCGCGAGCGCGGGCACGAGCAGCAGGCCAGGCCCGATCAGGGCGCCGATGTAGAGCGCACTTCCGCGGACGACGCCGAGCTTCACCGCTCTAAAGCGGAACATCAGTTCATCCGGGTAGCACCAGAACCAGTCCTCGCCCGGCTCGGCCGAGCGGATCACCGGGTGCTCCGTCGCGTGGAAGTGCGCGGTCGCGTGCTTGTTCGGCGAGTCGTCGCAGCAGCCGATGTGGCCGCAGATCGTGCATTGGCGCAGGTGCAGCCAGCGCGAGCCCGGTCTGCGAGGCACTCCTCGCAGCCGGCGATCTCCGCGGGCAGGTCGGGGTAGGCGATCTGTTCGAGGTGGGCGCAGCGTGAGCTCATCGTGTTCCTTCCGACGTGAGGGCGTAGAAGATTGGCAGGACGAGGAAGAACGGCAGCGCCGCGATGGGGTAGATCAGGCCGACGACGGCGGCGACGCCGTACGAGCCGATGCCGAGCCAGGCGCGACGGCGCTCGATCCGGAAGAACGCGGCGCCGTCGTCGCCGCCTGTCAGCTCCGGGTGGTTCGAGAGGCGGTGGAAGAGCCCGAGCCACGTGGCGGCCATCGCACCGGCGACGAGTGCGTAGAGGACGACCGCGGTGCGCCGGTCGGCTGTCCCGCCGGACTGCAGGGCGGCCGAGAGCACGGCGGTGGGGAACGGCAGCAGGGCGGTCGTGAAGAGCAAGCCGAGGTTCGCCCACTGCAGGTTCCGGTCGACACGGTGGATGCGCGTGAACGCGTTGTGGTGGTTGAGCCAGATGACGCCGATGTAGAGGAACGAGCTGACGTAGGCGATGTACGCGCCCCAGAGGTGAGCGAGGTCGTGCAGGAGCTGCCCGCTCTTGAACTCGGGGACGGTCAGGTCGAGCACGAGCAGCGTGATCGCAATCGCGAAGACGCCGTCGGAGAACGCCTCGACGCGGCGGGTGTCGCTCACGAGCCACCACCCGAACGTGGTTCGCGAGTGCTCTTCGAACGGTTCGCATCGTGAGGTTCGTCCCGCACCCCGACCGCGTACAGGTCGTACGGCAGCGCCTGCAGCGTCCGCAGCCGCGGCTCCTCCACGGTGAAGAAGCGCGGCAGCGCCCGCTCGCGCAACCACGCCAGATCGGCGCGCGCGGCGAGCACACCGTCGACCGCGGTCCGATCCCCACCGAGCGCCACGAACGGCGCAGGCGACAAGACGGAGGCCGTCACCTCAGCTGCTTCCTCGATCAAAGCCTTCGCCTGCTCCTCGCGCCGCCGCCGGAAGCGGTTCGCCGACGAGCCGCCCTTCTTGTGCCGGTTCTTGACGAAGCGCGACCCCACCTTGGAGGTAACGATCCGCTCGCCCTCGAGCATTCCGACCGCGTAGCCGCCGAGCCGCACGAGCAGCACCGCGACGAGGTGGTCGCGCGCGATCTCCTCCAGCAGCGGCGCCGACGTGCACGACGTCGTACTCGCCCTCGTGCGCGAGCCCGAACGTCGGCCGCACGACGACGTCGTCGATCCGCACCTCGCCGCCGCCGTAGACGGTGTGTCCCGGCGTGCCCTCGAGCGGCTCGAACCGCTTGCGCACGTTCTCGCGGCCGATGTACCTCACGACGAGAGGTGAGCGAGCGTCGCGCCGTCGTTCGCCTCCGGCTCGCGCCGGTCGACGAGCGGATGCTTGTCGAGCTCGTCGCGCACCGCGGCGCGCACCGAGCCGGTGCCGCGGCCGTGGATCACGCGCACGCTCGAGAGCCCGGCGAGCGACGCCTCGTCGACGAACGCGCGCACCGCCTCGCGCGCCTCCTGCGCGCGCTGGCCGCGCACGTCGATCTCGTCCGAGACGTCGCCGCTGATCGTCGCGTTCACCTTCACGGCGGGCTCGCTCACTTCCTCGCGGCCGCGTGACGGACGCAGCCGCGCGAGCGCGATCCGCACGCGGTGCCCGCCCGAGCCGACGACCTCGGCCTCCTCGCCGCTGATCGAGGCGATCGTGCCGCGCACGCCGACGTCCGACTCGACGGGATCGCCCGGCGCGAGCGGCGTCAGCACCGGCAGCGGCTCGAGGTCGCGCAGCGCACGCTCCGCGTTCGCCGCGCGCGTCGACGCCGCGCCGAGCGCACGGTCGACGGCCGGCTGGTCGCGCTTGCGCCGCCGCGCCTCGCGCATGTCGTCGCGCAGCGCCTGCAGCTCGACGCGCGCGTCGGCCAGCTCCCGCTGCGCGTCCGCCGCCGCGAGCTCGCGCTCGCGTTCGGCCGACGCACGCACCTTCTCGATCTCCGCGTCGAGCGCCCGCTCGCGCTCCTGCGCGCGCTCGGCAGCCGCTCGCGCGGCCGCGAGCACGCTCGACGCGCTGCGCTCCGCGGCTTCGGTCTCGGCGAGCAGCTCGCCGATCCGCAGCCGCTCGGGTGCGACGCGCTCGCGCGCCGCGGCGACGACCGACTCGTCGAGGCCGAGCCGCGCGGCCGTCTGCAGCGCGTGCGAGATGCCGGGCCGGCCGAGCGTGATCCGGTAGTTCGGCGTGTTCGTCTCCGGGTCGAGCGAGGTCGCCGCGTTGACGGCGTCGTCGCGCGCGCTCGCCCATTCCTTCAGCTCGGGGTAGTGCGTCGTCACGACCGTCAGCCGCGCCTGCTGCGCGAGCCGCTCGACGAGCGCCTGCGCGAGCGCCGAGCCCTCCTCGGGATCGGTGCCGGAGGCGATCTCGTCGACGAGCACGAGCGAGCGGTCGGTCGCGTCGTCGAGGATCTCGACGAGGTTCGCGATGTGGCCGGAGAAGGTCGAGAGGCTCATCTCGATCGACTGGCGGTCGCCGATGTCGGCGAGCACCTCGTCGAAGACGGGCAGCGACGCCGACTCGGCGGGCGGCCGGAAGCCGGCCTGGTGCAGGAGCGCGGCGAGCCCGAGCGTCTTCAGCGCGACCGTCTTGCCGCCGGTGTTCGGGCCGCTGATCACGAGCGCGCGCAGCGTCCCGAGCTCGAGGTCGATCGGCACCGCCGTCTTCGGGTCGAGCAGCGGGTGCCGCGCCTCGAGCAGCTGCACCTCGTCGGCGATCGTCACCTCGGCGCCGCGCCAGCCGCGCGAGACGACCCCGCGCGCGACCGCGAGGTCGATCGCGGCCGTCGCCTCGACGAGCGCGACGAGCGCGTCCGCACGCGAGCCGACCGCCGCCGACAGCTCGCGCAGGATGCGCAGCACCTCCTCGCGCTCGGCGCTCGCCACCTCGGCGTGCTTGTTCGACATCTCGACGAGCTCGAGCGGCTCGATGAAGACCGTCTGGCCGGAGTCCGAGACGTCGTGGACGATCCCCGGCACGCTGCCGCGCGCGCTCGCGCGCACGGCGAAGACGGGCCGCCCGCCGCGCTGGGCGACGAAGTCCTCCTGCAGGTGGTCGCGCAGCGCCGACGAGCGCGCGAGCCGGCGCAGCTCCTCGGCGGCGCGCTGCTGGTGGTCGCGCAGCTGCTTGCGCAGGCGCCGCAGCTCGGGCGAGGCCGAGTCGCGCAGGCCGGAGCCGTCCGGCTCGACCGCGCGGTCGATCTGCTCGGCGACCGGCGCCAGGACTGGCTCGATCGGCACACGCGAGCGCGCCGAGCAGCGGCGTCGTGATCGCAGCGCGCGCCACGAGGCCGCCGTGGATCGTCGCCGAGACGCGCGCGAGCGTCTCGGCAGGCAGCGCCCCGCCGCGCGCGGCCAGCTCCGCCGCCTCGCGCACGTCGTGGATCCCGGCCAGCGGCGGCTCCTCCGAGAGCTCGAAGAGCCCGATCACCTCTGAGGTCAGCGCCTGCCGGTGCGCCACCTCCGCGGCGTCCACGGAGGGCTCGAGCGCGCGCGCGAGCTCCTCGCCGAGCGGGGTCTCGGTCGCGGTCGCGAGGCGCTGCAGGATGGCCGGATACTCGAGCGCGAGCAGTTCCATGCGGCGAGTGTACGAACGAGTCCAGCGACAGAGGTGCGTTTGTCGCCTACTCTGGTGGGTCGTGTCCGCATCGGAGCTCACGCGTGAATCGCTCGAAATCGTCTGGCGCGACGGCGAATTGCGGCTGCTCGGCCCCACCGAGCGCGAGCTGAGCGTCGGGCAGCTGGTCGAGCTCGCCGCCGATCCGCCCGCCAACGCAGGCTCGAGCGCCCAGGCGGCGTTCGCGATCGTCGGCCTCGCCCAGCGCGCCGTCTCCGAGGGGCTCGTCCACCCGCAGCTCCTGCGCGGCGGCAGCAGCTGGTTCGCGTTCTGGGGCGTGACGCTCGACGACTCGCTGCAGGCCGAGCTCGACGCGATCGCCGCGGCCGCGCCGGCTGCGAGCGGCGCGATCGACGAGCTGCTGCCGCACCTGGTCGACCGGATCGCGCGCGATCGCCTCGACGGCGTCCGCCTCGCGCCGCCGACCCGCTCGCCGGCGATGGACGCGTTCCTGATCGGCCTCGCCGCCGACCAGCCCGACCTGCCGGACGGCCCGAGCTACGCCTCGCTCGAGCGGCGCCTCTCGCGCTGGGTCGACAGCGGCCTCGGCGAGCTGAAGGAGTCGCCGTGGCTGCTCGGCTTCCACCTCGACGAGCGCCCCGGCAGCGACACGCTCGCACTCGAGCTGTGGCTGCACGCCTCCGACGACCCGACGCTCAGCCTGCCCGCGTCGCTCCTCTGGCAGGGCAGCGAAGGCTTCGAGTTCGTGCGCGACGGCGACCCGTACGGCGACCTCGCCGCGCAGCTCGAGGAGCTCGCGCCGCTGCTCGCCGAGGGCGGGATCGCGTTCGACGACGACGAGCCGAGCGAGGTCGACCTCGACACCGACGACACGACGTTCTTCCTCAAGCACCTGATGCCGCTGCTCGAGAAGGCGGGCGTGCCGGTGCTGCTGCCGTCGGCCTGGGTGCGCTCGCCGACGCGCATCCGCGCCAACCTGACCGCGAGCGGCGCCGCACGGTCTCAAACAGCAGAGTCGGCGGGCTTCATGTCGACAACGGACCTCGCGCAGTTCGACTGGAAGCTCGCGGTCGGCGACGTCGACCTGTCGGAGGACGAGCTGCGCGCGCTCGCCGCCGCGAAGGCGCCGGTCGTCTTCGCGGGCGACCGCTGGCACGCGCTGCGCCCGTCGGAGGTCGGCCGCGCGCTCAAGTTCCTCGAGAAGCGCAAGGCGGGCGGCGGTGTCGTCGACCTCGTGCGCGGCATCTCGGGGATCGAGGTCGACGAGGCGGGGCTCGAGATGGGCAGCGTCGCGCTCGACCCGGCGCTCGCGAACCTGCTCGAGGGCGACACGCGCTTCCAGCCGCTGCCGGCGCCGCAGGCGATGACCTACCAGCTGTTCGCGTTCCAGGAGCGCGGCCACGGGTGGCTGCGCATGCTGGGCGACCTCGGGATCGGCGCGATCCTCGCCGACGACATGGGCCTCGGCAAGACGGTGCAGGCGATCGCGATGCTGCTCTCCGAGCGCGAGGAGTTCGGGCGCGAGCAGCTCGGGCCGACGCTCGTCGTCTGCCCGATGAGCGTCGCGCGCCAGTGGCTCGCCGAGGTCGAGCGCTTCGCGCCGTCGCTGCGCGTGCACCTGCATCACGGCAGCGACCGGCTCGCCGACGAGGCGCTCCTCAAGAAGCTCAGCGAGGTCGACCTCGTGATCACCTCGTACGACATCGTCACGCGCGACATCGACACGCTCGGCGAGATCCGCTGGGACCGGCTGCTGCTCGACGAGGCGCAGGACGTCAAGAACCCGGCGACGAAGCGCGCACGCGCGCTGCGGCAGATCTCGGCGCGGCGGCGCGTCGCGATGACGGGCACGCCGATCGAGAACCACCTCGGCGAGCTGTGGGCGCTGATGGACATCCTCAACCCGGGCCTGCTCGGCTCGCGCGAGTGGTTCGGGCGCACGTTCGCGCGGCCGATCCAGCTTGCGAACGACGAGCCGGCGCTCGAGCGGCTGCGCGCCGTCGTGCGGCCGTTCATCCTGCGGCGCGCGAAGGACTCGCCCGAGGTGGAGCTCGACCTGCCGCCGATCACGGTCGAGAAGGACTACTGCCGGCTGACGGTCGAGCAGGCGTCGCTCTACCAGGCGACGGTCGACAACTGGCTGCCGCGGATCGAGTCGCACGAGGATCGCTTCGGCCGCCGCGGCGCGGTGCTCGCGATGCTCGGCCACCTGAAGCAGGTGTGCAACCACCCGGAGATGCTGCTGCACACGGGGCAGCCGCTCGAGGGCCGCTCCGGGAAGCTCGAGCGTCTCGTCGGGCTGCTCGAGGAGATGCCCGCCGACGACAAGGCGCTCGTCTTCACGCAGTACCCGTCGTTCGACCGGCTCGTGCCGTACCTCGCGGAGCGCACGGGGCGCAGCGTCGGCTTCTTCCACGGGCGCCTGAACGCGCGGCAGCGCGACGAGCTGCTGACCGCGTTCGCGACGCCGGAGGGGCCGTCGATCCTCGTCATCTCGATCCGCGCCGGCGGCCGCGGCCTCAACCTGCCGTCGGCGAACCACGTCTTCCACTTCGACCGCTGGTGGAACCCGGCGGTCGAGCAGCAGGCGACCGACCGTGCGCACCGCCTCGGGCAGCGCAAGGCGGTGTTCGTGCACTCGCTCATCTGCACGGGGACGCTCGAGGAGCGGATCGACGCGCTGCTCGACTCGAAGCGCGAGCTCGTCGCGAAGGTGATGGCGGGGACGTCGGAGGACTGGCTCGGCGATCTCGACCTCGGCGCGATCCGCGCAGCCGTCGCGCTCGCGCCCGACGCGCTGGAGACGAGCGCGTGAGAGGACCATGGTCGCGCTCAGTGCTGGTCGAGGTCGCGGGCGACATCCGTCCGACGTCGGAGGTCGACTCGCTCGAGATCAAGCCGGGCACGGTCGTCGGGCACGTGGGGGAGTGCACGGTGACGCTGCGCACCGAGCGCGTGCCGCCGCGCATCTGGGCGGCGATGGTCTCCTACGCGGGCGGCCGCGGCGCGCTCGAGGAGGCGGTGCAGGGGCGCTCGCAGTCGTCGCACCTGCAGCACCTGATGGCGGAGGACTGGGAGGAGCCGCTCGTGCCGCGGGCGCAGATGATCCGGCGCGCGTGCACGTGCGACGAGGGCGGCGCGTGCGAGCACGTGGCCGCGGTCGGGCTCGCGTTCGCGGATGCGATCGAGGAGGAGCCGGCGCAGCTCCTGCGCTGGCGCGGCTGTCTCGCCGGCGAGGACGAGGCGCCGTCGGAGGACATGTGGGTCGCCGGCGAGCTACCGGCGCCGGGCGAGGTGCGTGCGTTCCCGGCGGGCGCGATGCTGAAGCGGCTCGGCCCGAGCGGCATCGCCGTCGGCGACGAGGATCTCGCGCAGGTGCTCGAGCGCGCGTACGAGGCGTTTTCTAACCGCTGAGCGCGAACGCGGCCGCGTCGTCGGGCGAGAGCGCGCGGCCCGAGGCCCACGCGTCGCGCACGTCGACGGGCTCGAGCGACGCGAGCGCCTGCTCGTGCAGCGCGAGCTCGATGCCTTCGAGCGTGCTCTCGAGCGCCTCGCGTAGCGCCTCCGCCGCGCCGAGCAAGCGCGCGGCGCGCTGCGGCTCGGTCGTCGGCGAGCGTGTCGCCGAGCAGCTCGAGCGCCCAGGCCATGATCCCGCGGTCGCCGACGCGGTTCGCGAGCTCGATGCTCTCGCGCAGGCGCTCGACGGCGTCGGCGGTGCGGTGCTCGTGCAGCGCGACCGAGCCGAGGGCAGCGAGCGAGCGCGCGGCACCGTGGTGGTGGCCCGCACCGGCGAGCACGGCATGCGCGGCCTGGAGCCGAACCTCAGCCTGCGGGTAGTCGCCGCGCGTCAGCTCGAGGTAGCCCGCGTTGAAGCGGGCCATGCCGAGCTGTTGCGGGTCGCCCGCAGCGAGGGCAGCCTGCTCGGCTTCGTCGAAGAGTTGCAGCGCCCCGTCCGGGTCGCCCTCGGCGATCCGAGTCCGCCCGAGCGTCAGCAGCGACTCGCGCGCGAGCCCGGGGTCGCCGAGCTCGCTCGCGAGCGAGCGACTCTCTTCGGCGCAGCGCTTTGTTTCCGGCCAGTCGCCCTGGATCGACGCCAGGATCGACGCGGCGGTCAGCGCGCGTACCCGGATCGGTGTGCGCTCGTCGTAAGCAGCGAGGCCGGCGGCGAGCCACCGCCGCCCTTCGGACAGGTAGCCGCGTGCGAACCAGAGCGCTCTGAGTGCATCCGCGATCCGGAGCGCGTCGGCAGGCTCGTGCTCGAGGCTCCAGGTGAGCGCGGCGCGGAGGTTCGGCAGGTCCGTCTCGACGAGCTCGAACCACTCGTCCTGGCGGTCGTCCTCGAGCGCGGGTGCCGCGGCTTCTGCGAAGGCGAGGAAGTGCGCGGCGTGGCGCCGCCGCACGTCGGTCGCGTCGGCGGAGCGGTCGAGCTGCTCGGCGGCGAACTCGCGGATCGTCTCGAGCATGAAGAAGCGGTCGCGCTCGCGGGCGCGGACGAGGCTCTTGTCGACGAGCGACTGCGCGACGTCGAGGTCGGCGTCCGTCACCGCCTCGGCCGCGAGCAGCGTCCAGCCGCCGGCGAACACGGCGAGCCGGGCGAACGCCTGCTGCTCGTCGGCGTCGAGCAGCTCGTGGCTCCACTCGATCGTCGCGCGCAGTGTCTGCTGTCGCGGGTCGACGCCGCGGCCGGCCTTCAGCACGTCGAGCCGGCTCGACAGGCGGTCGAGCAGCTGCGCGGGCGAGAGCACGCGCACGCGCGCGGCGGCGAGCTCGAGCGCGAGCGGCAGCTGCTCGAGCCGCGCGCAGAGCGCGGCGACACCGTCGGTGGAGGCGAACGACGGATCGGCGGCGAGCGCGCGCGAGAGGAAGAGCTCGACGCCTTCCTCCGGGCGCAGCTCGGTGACGGGATAGGCCTGCTCGCCGGGGAGGCGCAGCACCTCGCGGCTCGTCACGAGCACGTGCAGGCGCGGGCAGGCGGTGAGCAGCGCCGCGACGTCGTCGGCTGCGTCGGTCACGTGCTCGAAGTTGTCGAGCACGAGCAGGAGCGAGCGGTCTGCGATGTGCGCGGCGACGTCCTGCTCGGCGCCGAGCGCCTGCGCGACGGTCGGCAGGACGAGCTGCGCGTCGTCGAGCGGCGCGAGCGGCACCCAGAAGACGCCGTCCGCGAAGCTGTCGGCCGCGGCGCCCGCCGCCTGCAGCGCGAGGCGTGTCTTGCCGACGCCGCCGGGGCCGGTGAGCGTCAGCAGGCGCGGCTCGCTCGCGCGCAGGAGGTCGGCGAGCGCGTCGAGCTCGCCGGTGCGGCCGAGGAACGGCGTCGCGGGGACGGGCAGGTTGGTGCGGTAGAGGCTCTTCAGCGGCGGGAACTCGGCGCTGCCGAACTGGTAGATCCGCTCGGGCGCGGAGAGGTCCTTGAGGCGGTGCTCGCCGAGGTCGTGCAGGTCGACCGGGTCGACGAGCCCGGCGGCGGCGGTCGAGAGGAGGATCTGGCCGCCGTGGCCGCAGGCGGCGATGCGGGCGGCGCGGTGGACGTCGACGCCGACGTAGCCCTCGTCGGTGAGGAGCGGGGTGCCGCTGTGGAGGCCCATGCGCACGCGGATCGGCCCGGTCGCGAGCTCCTCGGTCGCCGCGGCAGCCGCGGCGAGCGCGGCGGGAGCGGTGGGGAAGGCGATGAAGAACGCGTCGCCCTGCGTGTCGACCTCGACGCCGCCGCGGGCGCCGAAGGCGCCGCGGAGGATGCGCCGGTGCTCGGCGAGCGCGTCGGCGTAGCGCTCCTCGCCGAGTGAGTGCAGGAGCTGCGTCGAGCCCTCGACGTCGGTGAAGAGGAACGTCACCGTCCCGGCGGGCAGCGCGCGCTCCATCGTCAGATCATGCACGGCGCCGCGCGGGCGCCGGATCTCGCTCAGTGGTTGGAGCGGGCGTAGCGAGGCGTTCGCGGCGGGCAGGTAGTAGCGCTCGACGTACTCGATCACGGCGCGGTGCATCGAGAACTGCGGCGCGAGCTTCGAGATCGAGGCGATCATCATCCGCACCCAGCGGTCGCGGTCCTGCCAGGCCGGCACGACCTCGTTCTCGAGCAGCGTGTAGAGCTGCTGCAGGTCGGCCTCGTCGGAGACGCCGTCGATCGCCCAGCCGACCTCGGGGTCGTAGCCCTCGGGCCACCAGCCGTCGAGGACGGAGAGGTTGGGGACGCCGTTGACGGCGGCCTTCATGCCGGAGGTGCCGGAGGCCTCGAGCGGGCGGGTCGGGTTGTTGAGCCAGACGTCGACGCCGGGGATGATCGTCTGCGCGAGGCCGATGTCGTAGTCCTCGAGGAAGACGATGCGGTCGGAGTGCTCGCGCGCGAGCTCGACGATCTGCTGCATGACGTCCTTGCCGGGGTTGTCCTGCGGGTGCGCCTTGCCGGCGACGACGAGTTGCACGGGCATCGCGAGCAGGCGCTCGAGGTCGGTGTAGACGAGCGCGGCGCGCTTGTAGGTGGCGAAGCGTCGTGCGAAGCCGATCGTCAGGCGATCGGGGTCGAGGTGCGTCAGCTCGGCGAGCTTGCGCTTGGCGGCGTGGTGGACGTCCCAGAGCTTCTGCGGGTCGAGGTTGGTCGCGTTCTCCCAGCCGGCGTCGTCGGGCGCAGCGGTCGCGTCGACGCCGGTCCAGCGGAGGAGCGTGCTGAGCGCCGGGTCGAGCCAGGTGCCGAGGTGGACGCCGTTCGTGACGTGGCCGATCTCGGTGTCGACGTTCTCGAGCGACGACCACATCTCGCGCGCGACCTCGCCGTGGAGGGCGGAGACGCCGTTCGCGTAGGCGGAGAGGCGCAGCGACATGGGCGTGAGCCCGAACGCTTCGGCCTCGCCGAACTCGCCGAGCGAGAGCAGGTACTCCTCGGTGATGCCGGCCTCGTTCGCGAGCGGCACGACGTAGCGGCGGATCAGCGCGGTGCCGAAGATCTCGTTGCCGGCGGGGACGGGGGTGTGGGTGGTGAAGACGGTGGAGGCCTTGACGTGCGCGATCGCGTCGTCGGTCGACATGCCGTTCTGGACGAGCGAGCGGATGCGCTCGATCGCGAGGAAGGCGGAGTGGCCCTCGTTCATGTGGAAGACGTTCGCGTCGACGCCGAGCGCCTCGAGCGCACGGACGCCGCCGACGCCGAGCAGCAGCTCCTGGCGGATGCGGTGCTCGCGGTCGCCGGAGTAGAGCGCGTCGGTGAGCATCTCGACCTCGAGCAGGTAGAGCGGAACGGAGCCGACGTCCTTGCGCCAGACGTTGGCGGAGATCGTCTCGCTGTCGAGCTCGACCTCGACGGTGACGTCCTCGCGGTGCAAGCCGAGCGCCTCGGGATCGACGCGCTCGTACTCCTCGGTCTGGCGACCGGCGTCGTCGATGCCCTGCGTGAAGTAGCCGCCGCGGTAGAGCAGCCCAACGCCGACGAGCGGCACGCCGAGCTCAGCCGCCGCCTTCAGGTGGTCGCCGGCAAGGACGCCGAGGCCGCCGCTGTAGATCGGCAGCGACTCCTCGATCCCGAACTCCATCGAGAAGTAGGCGATGCGGGCGTTCTCGTCGTCGCCGTGGGTCTCGGCCCACCAGGTGGTCTGCTCGCCCTGCATGCGCCGGCAAGCTACCGGTTGCGCGGCCGTGCTCGGAGAGGAAATGATCGGCGCAGGGCGCTGTCAGCACCCCTGCGCCCGTGAGCGATGAGGCTTTGAGGAGCGCGCACCTCGTTATGGCTCAAGGTGGACGTGAACGCCCGTGGCTCTGTCTGGTTAGTCTGCGGACGGATGGGTAGCTCGCTGGGGATTGGTTTCGACTCTCGATTGGCGCTCAGGGCGGATAGATGAATACGCGTGAGGCGGCACGGCACTGGGGCGAGATCTGGCAGCGAGCGTGGAGGATCATGACGTCGCCGCTATCGCCGCTCTCTATGCCGAGGACGCGCTTTTTCAGTCGCATCCTTTCCGCGCGCCGGAGCCGGCCGCTGATTACGTGGCTCGCGTCTTCGGTGAGGAGAGAGCGGTGCCCGAGCGCTTTGCGGCACCGTTGGTCGATGGCGAGTGCGCGGTTGTCGAGTGGCGGGCGCAGACCCATCTTCGCGACGGTGGCGAGGAGGCGCTTAGCGGCGTCTCGCTTCTGCGCTTTGACGGTGACGGACGAGTAATTGAGCAGCGCGATATCTGGTGTGAAGCCGAGGCGCACGCGAGTCCCGTGCGCGACGCCTAGCCGGTCCAGCGTGCGACGCAGTGGGTCGTCGCTCTGACTCACCGTCGGCCTAAGGCCAAGCCGGCGAGCGGCCCACGACTCAGGCGCCGTCGTTCGCGCTCGGCGATTCCCCGAGGCCGAGCGCAAGTACCTTGCGGGCGTCACCGTGCAGTACGAAAGCGAAGTCGTATTCCACCGCAACCGTGAAGACCTCGCCGGCCTCGGTGTGATCTTCTGCGACATGGATACCGCGCTGCGCGAGTATCCCGATGTCGTCAAGAAGCACATGGGCAAGATCATTCCGCCGAACGACAACAAGTTCTCCGCGTCAACTCCGCGGCCTGGAGTGGTGGCTCGTTCATCTATGCCCGCCGGGCGTCAAGGTGCCGATGCCCTTGCAGGCGTACTTCCGCATCAACTCCGAGAACATGGGCCAGTTCGAGCGCACGCTGATCATTGCCGACGAAGGCTCTGAAGTGCACTACATCGAAGGTTGCTCCGCACCCGTCTACACCACCGACTCACTGCATTCGGCTGTCGTCGAGATTCTCGTCGGCAAGTCGGCTCGCGTTACCTACACGACCATCCGAAACTGGTCGAACAACGTCTTCAACCTTGTGACCAAACGAGCACGGGTCGAGGCCGAAGGCCACATGGAGTGGATCGACGGCAACATCGGCCGCGCCTCACGATGAAGTACCCAGGCGTCGTGATGGTTGGGCCCAAGGCGTCCGGCGAAGTGCTGTCGGTGGCCTATGCAGGTCAGGGCCAGCATCAAGACGCCGGCGCCAAGATGGTGCACGCGGCGCCGGAGACGACTTCCAAGATCGTCTCCAAGTCGACTCGAAGGACGGCGGTCGCACGAGCTATCGCGGTCTCGTTCGTGTCGAAGGCGACACGTACGGATGCAAGAGCCACGTGCAGTGCGATGCGCTGATTCTCGACGACCACTCGATCTCCGACACGTTCCCCTACATGGAGATCGGGGCCAAAGACCGCGGTCATGGGCCATGAGGCCACGGTGTCCAAGGTCGCCGACGATCAACTCTTCTATCTGATGAGCCGCGGGCTCTCGCACGAACAGGCCATGGGCATGATCGTCAACGGCTTCATCGAGCCGGTGACTCGCACCCTGCCGATGGAATACGCGGTCGAGTGGTCAGTCTGATCGAACTCCAGATGGAAGGTAGCGTCGGCTAACGCTGAGGCGGGGACGCGCAGTGCGTTTCCGCACGTTGCGGCGGAGCGTGGCCAGGCCCTTGTGTTTGGCAGTATGGAGCGGTGCCCATGCGCGGAAGAGTGCAAGTTCTTCGAGAGCCGGACCTACGGCAACGGTGAAACCGTCCGTAAGTGCGACCTCGATCTCGCCCCCGAGGCGCCGTGGCGTTGTCCCGTGAACTGCGCGGCGTTCACGCCGCGCTTGGCCGACGTCAATTGGGCGCACGGCTGCTCGTGACGCCGCCGACCCCTGCCGAGCCACAGAGCCTGAGCGAGGATCCCGACGCGGTGGTCAACTGCTCGACGAGGCCGAGGACATCTTGAACGAGGCCGGCCCGCGGATCATCGACGAGGTAAGCCGCGAGCAGGGTCGAGATTCGGGTCGGCGAAAGTGGTGGCCGTTCGGCCGCCGTGGGTGATGATATTTCCCCTACGCGGATAGGATTATTTCCGTGGTTTCGGTCTTCGCCCCTGACGTAGCGCGCTCGCTACACGGGCCCGAATGGCTGCGTGAATGGCGCAGCGACGCGGCGCAGCGGGTATCGGCGAGCCCGTTGCCCACCGCCGACGAAGAGGTTTGGCGCTACAGCCGCATCGGCGACCTCGCCATCGATCGTTTTCACTTGAGCGACGCGGTGCGGCCGAGAACGCCGCGGTGCGTTGTACAGGTGCAAGCGGTGCTCGACGCCTATACCGACACCGCGGCGGTGGCCATCGTCCACAACGGCCGGTTGGTGCACGTCGATCGCTCGGTGTCTCGTGGTCTCCACGTCGGTCCATTGGCCAATTATCGCGGTGGTGAGACGATGCTCGGCTCGGCGGCGCCGACTGCGACCGACCTCTTCGCCGAGATGAACAACGCGTTCACGGTCGACCCGCTCGCGGTCGTTGTCGACGCCAATGTCGAGATCGACTCCCCGATCGTGGTCGTGCACTGGAACGACGGTCCCGACGCCGCGGTATTTCCCCGCCTCGTCGTGCGGGCCGGCGCCAGCGACGCGACGCTCGTCGAGCACGCCTTGTCATCCGCCGACACGTTGATGCTGGCGCCGGTGGTCGAGATCGTCGTCGAGCGCGATGCTCGCTTCGGCTATCTCAACGTGCAGCAGTCTGGGGCCCGCACATGGCAGCTTGCGTCGCATTCCTCGACTGTCGACTCCGGAGCCACGTTGACCGCATCGGCCGCGGTCTTCGGCGGTGACTCGGCGCGTCAACGCACTGACTGCCGCCTCGTCGGTCGCGGCGCCACCGGCGTGTTGCAGGCGTTGTACTTCGGCAGCGGCGACCAGTTGCTCGACTTCCGCACCTTCCAAGATCACGCGGCGCGTGACACCACGAGCAATCTGCTGTTCAAGGGCGTGATCGACGACCGGGCCCGCTCGGTGTACACCGGGCTCATCCACGTGCGACCCGATGCCCGAGGCACCAACGTGTTCCAGACGAACCGCAACATCAAGCTCTCCGACGAGGCGTGGGCCGAGTCGGTTCCCAACTTGCAGATCGAGAACAACGACGTCAAGTGCAGCCACGCTTCCACGGTTGGCCCGGTCGACGAGCAGCTCAACGCTTCTACCTCGAGAGCCGCGGCTTGCATCCGTCACGGGCCGAGCGCTTCATCGTCGCCGGCTTCTTCGACGAGGTGCTCCACGCCTTGCCGGTCGCCGCGGCCCGCCCGCTCGTCGTGGCGGCCATCACCGCCAAGCTGGGCGAGGAGACGCCGTGAAGCAGGTTCTGTTGTGCGCAGTCGACGAGTTGCCGCCCGCGACGGCACGGCGCTTCGACGTGGGCACTCACCGCATCGTGCTGGTTCGCATCGACGACGATTTCTACGCCATCGGCGACACGTGCTCGCACGCCGACTACTCCCTGTCCGAGGGCGAGGTCAACCTCGAAGAGCGGACGCTCGAATGCTGGAAGCACGGCAGTCAGTTCAGCGTCGAGGACGGCCATCCGGTCTGCTGCCGCGACGCGACCCGGTTCCCGTCTACAAAGTGGTCGTCGAAGACGGCTCGGTCTACGTGTCGATCGAGGCCGACGGTGAGTGAACTCGTCATTGCCGGGCTCCACGCAAACGTGCGGCAACACACCGATCTTGCGCGGCGTCGATCTCGTGGTGCGCAGCGGCGAGGTGCATGCGGTGATGGGGCCCAACGGCTCGGGCAAGTCGACGCTGGCGCACGTGCTGATGGGCAAGCCGGGTTACGAGGTCACGGCAGGTTCGATCACCCTCGACGGCATCGATCTCGTCGGGCTCGCGCGCCTAACCAGCGTGGTGGGGCTTGTTCCTCGGTCTGCAGTATCCGGTCGAGGTGCCCGGCGTCCATGTCGAAGAAGTCCTTGTCGAGGCCCGCGGCCTGGCCGCCGACAGCGTTGCCACCGAACGGATCGCCGCCGAGGCACCGCGGGCCGGTCTCGACGACAAGTTCTTCACGCGTGCGCTCAACGTCGATCTCTCCGGCGGTGAGAAGAAGCGAGTCGAGACCTTCCAGCTGCAGTCCGGCCGAGATCGTGCTCGACGAACTCGATTCCGGCCTCGACATCGACGCATTGCGCCTCGTGAGCCGCCGTGTCGAAGACGCCACCAAAGAGTTCGATCTCGGCGTGCTCGCCATCACGCACTATCAACGCCTGCTCGAAGTGCTCCACGCCGACCATGTGCACATCTTCGCCAACGGTCGCATCAAGGCCAGCGGCGGCCCCGAGCTGGCGTCCGACTCGAGCGCACGGGTTACGCCGCTGGGCCGACGCCGAGGCCGAAGCGACCGCGTACTGGTCGAGGACGACCCCTTCGCGGACCCCTTCGCCTGAGCGATCACGTTTCGTGCCGTAGGCTCGAAACCATGCCGGTCGATCGTCGCTCCCTGTCAACGGACGAGATTGCGCTCCTCGTCGACGCGGTCGACGGCTGGGAGCTCGACGGCGTCTCGTTGCGCCGCCAGCTGGTCTTCCCCTCGTTCGTCGAAGCGTTCGGGATCATGGCACAGGTGGCGCTCGTTGCCGAACGCCTCGACCATCACCCGAACTGGTCCAATGTGTACAACCGCGTCGACATTGCCATCACGACGCACGACGCCGGTGGCCTCACTGCCCTCGACTTCGAATTCGCGGCCTGCCGGATCGACGCGATCCTGACCCGAGCCTGACGTGCGCCACGAGATCGAGGGCAGTGTCATTCGTCTGCGGTGCGGACGAGTTCGCCGACGTCCAGTGGTACGACCATGTTCCCATCACGAGTGAGTACGACGACTTCGGCCAACAACCGCCGTACAACTCGGTCGAGCGATGGCGCGCCGACAAGCTCGTCACCGCCGACAACGGACTACTGCTGGTCGAACAGATCGCGCCGTCGTTCCGGCCGGGTTCGGTCGGTTGGCGCACGGTCACGTGGGGGCCGTCGTGGCTGTCGCGCTGCATCGAGATCGGTATCTCGCTCATTCCCAGCGCCCGGGGCGAGGCCTCGGCACCGAAGCGCAGTGGTTGCTCGTTCGTTACCTCTTCACCGAGACCAACGTGCAGCGGATCCAGGCCGTCACCGATGTGACCAACCTCCCGGAGCAGCGATCGCTCGAGAAAGCCGGGTTCGTTGCGGAAGGCGTGTTACGTAGCGCCCAGCATCGGCGCGGCGAGTATCACGATCTCGTGATCTACGCCGTCGTGAGGGAGAGGCGCGCGGCGTTGTGGAAACATTTGCCGGGCTTTATCGTTCCGCGGCGAAGCTGCCCAGCGTTGCGGCGCAGCCGCACTAAGTAGCTTCGGCGTCGTCGAGGCCAATGGCGAGCGTGTTCCAGGCGAGCGTTGCGCACTTGATCCGTGATGCGTAAACTTCACGGTACCGCGAAGAGCTTCGAGATCGCCGAGCTTGATCTCGACACCGTCGTCGTCGGTCTCACTGGTCGTACCGTCGAGTTCGTTCTCGTGGATGGACATCATCCCTTTGAAGGCCCGTGTGATCCAGCGTGCCTCGTTGACGCTCTTGCCCTTGACCGCAACGCTCATCATCGATGCCGACGCTTTGCTGATCGAGCAACCCTGACCGGTGATGCGCACATCGTTGACACGTCCGTCGTCGACATCGACATAGACCGTGACCTCGTCACCACACAGCGGGTTGAAGCCCTCGGCGTGATGCGTGGCGGACACTCGAGCGTGCCGTTGTTACGCGGATCGCGGTAGTGGTCGAGGATGATCTCGCGGTAGAGATCTTCGAGCCCTGGCGTTTCAACCCTCGCCAACGTCAGATGGCAAAGAATTGGCCGGCGGCCTCGAGCGCATCGGGCGAGCTGATCGACATCGGACTCGTCGTTGTACACGTAGAGCGACGCCTTGCCGTAGCGGTGAGGCCCAGTTTGCGCATGAGCGGCTTGGCGCAGTGATGACCGGCGCGAACGATACACCGTATTGGTCGAGGACCTGACTGATGTCGTGCGCGTGAAGATCTCGGTAGGTGAACGAGAAGACCGCGCCCCGTTACGGTTCGGACGGACCGAAGATCTGCAACTCGTCGCCGAAACGCTCGGTGAGCGTGCGCAATGTGTACGCCGCAAGAACGACTTCGTGCTCACGCACCGCGTCCATGCCGAGCCCGAGGAGGTAGTCGACCGCAGCGCCGAGCCCGATGATCTCGGCGATCGGGGAGTGCCCGCTTCGAACTTCCACGGGACGTCGTTGGTGGTGAAACCGTCGAAGCGCACGTCTCTGATCATCTCGCCACCACCGAGGAACGGCGGCATGGCGTCGAGTAGTTCGACGGCACCCGACAGCACGCCGACACCGCGGGACCGCACATCTTGTGGCCGCTGAAGGCCAGCAGGTCGGCGCCGAACTTGTGGACATCGGTCGCGAGACGAGGAACGTACTGGCAAGCGTCGATGCACACGGTGGCGCCGGCGGCGTGCGCGGCGTCGGCGATACGGCGAACCGGGTTCAACGTGCCGAGCACGTTGGACATCGCGGTGATCGATACGAGCTTGGCGCCGTCGACGTAGCGATCGAGTTCGTCGAGGCAGAGCAAGCCGTCTTCGCGAACCGGCAGCCACCGAAGCTCGATGCCCCGCTCGGCGGCGAGCATGTGCCAGGGCACGATGTTGGCGTGGTGTTCCATTTCGGTGAGCACGACCGCGTCGCTCGCGAAGGTTGGCGCGGCCCCACGAATACGCGACGAGGTTGAGCGACTCGGTGGCGTTCTTCGTGAAGACGACTTCGTTGTAGTCACCGCCGATGAACCCCGCGAACCGCTCGACGCGCACCTTCCATCTGACTGGTTGCTTCTTCGGCGATGCGGTAGACGCCGCGATGGACGTTGGCGTTGATCGTCTCGTAGTAGGTGGTCATCGCGTCCATGACGGCGCTGTGGCTTTTGCGAGGTCGCGGCAGAATCGACATAGACGATCGGGTGGCCATCGACCTTTTGGTCGAGAAGCGGGAATTCCTTTTGATGCGACCAACGTCGAGTGCCATCACCGCCAGCTTTCGTAGCCATCTCTTTCGAGCCGCTCGACCAACTCGAGACCGCCGGTCGTGAAGATGCGGCCGTCGATCATGATGTGAACGACGTCGGGTACCAGCTCTTCGAGCAAGCGCTGATAGTGCGTGATCGCCAACACGCCCATCGAGGGGCGGTCGCGGGCGCACTTCGTTGACACCCTTGGCCGCGATGCGCAGCGCGTCGATGTCGAGGCCGGAATCGGTTTCGTCGAGGATCGCCAATTCGGGTTCGAGGATGGCGAGTTGCAGCACCTCGTTGCGCTTCTTCTCGCCGCCGGAAAAGCCTTCGTTGAGGTAGCGGTCGGCGAACGACGAGTCCATGCCGAGGCGTTGCATCCACTCCATGATCGACAGCCGCAGTCTGAGCACCGACAGATCGATGCCCTTACGTGCCGACAGCGCTTGGCGCAAGAAGTTGATCACCGAGACGCCGGCGATCTCTTGCGGGTACTGGAACGCAAGAAACATGCCCGACTTGCCTCGCACGTCGGCGGGCCAGGTCGTGATGTCGTCGCCCTTGAAGAGGATCGAGCCCTGGGTCATCGAGTACTGGGGTTGCCCAGCAGCACGTTGGCGAGGGTCGACTTGCCCGAACCGTTGGGCCCCAGGAGCGTGTGGATCTCGCCGGGGTTGATGGTGAGATCGACGCCGCGGAAGATGGGCGTGGAACCGGCACCAGCGTGCAAGTTGCGCACCTCGAACAGCGGGGTCATGGCCCGAGTCTATGCAGCGAGACGGGCATTTGCACTACGCCCGTAGTGGTAATTATTTGGGCCGGGAGCCCTGACTTTCGTTCATTTGCCGGAGGCCAGGAGATCTTGTTTCCAGGCTCGGAACCGGTCGTGACGGACCCCGCTCGGCCCTACGCCGTCGGCCGAACCGTCGGCGTACAGACGAAAGGTCACGTGCCGTGTGAGGTCGTCGCCGTCGACGGCGAGGTAGCGGGTGTCGGCCTCGACGGCGGGCCCCGTGTGCCACAGCAGCCAGCGGCCGATGCGGCGCTTGTACATCGTGACTTGGAACTGCGGATCGGTATGGCCGAGGTCGTCGCCCAGCGTCAGCAGCGCCTCGGGTGCCTCGATCCACGCGGTCGGTGGGGATGTTGCGGTCGTGGTTGGCCGTGTCCGGGCAGATCGGCCGTGTGCCGCAAAGTGTTGTCGATGGGGCGTTCGTCGTAGCGCAATGCGGTTCCCACCGGCCCAGTCTGCCGCGAGTCAGTGGAGTACACCCCTGGCGCCATAGTAGAAAGGCCAGTAGAAACGAGCGCACGCCGGCGTGGTTCCGGTGACGCAAGGAGCCCGACACGCATGAATTTCGCGTTCAGCGAAGAACAAGAAGAGCTTCGGCGCATCGTGCGCCAGTTCCTCGACGACAAGTCGGACGAACAGGCAGTGCGGGCCCTGATGGCGACCGAAAAGGGTTATGACGACGCCGTCTGGCGGCAGATGGCCGATCAGATGGGTCTGCAGGGGCTCATCGTTCCCGAGGACTTTGGGGGCTCCGGCTACACCTACGTCGAGTTGATCGTCGTGCTCGAGGAGATGGGTCGTTCGTTGCTGTGCGCGCCCTATTTTTCCACTGATCTTGTCCCCGCCGCGAATTCGTTGATCCACAGCGGCGACGACGCCGCGAAGAAGCAACACCTGCCGGGCATCGTGTTCGGGCGACACCATCGCCACGCTCGTGTTCACCGAAGACAACGGTCGGTGGGACGAGTCGGGCATCACGATGGTTGCCACTGCGGCCGGTGACGGCTGGACGCTCAACGGCCACAAGATGTACGTGCTCGACGGCCATGTCGCGAATCTCATCATCGTGGCTGCCCGCACCAGCAAGGGCATCTCACTGTTCACCGTGGCCGCCGATGCTGCGGGCCTGTCGCGCACTGCATTACAGACCATGGATCAGACACGCAAGCAAGCCCGCCTCGAGTTCGATAACACTCCGGCCACACTGCTCGGCGCGGACGGCGACGGCTGGAAGGTGCTCGACGCCTGCCGACCTCGCCGTGGTCGTGCTCGTGGCCGAACAGGTCGGCGGCGCGGAGAAGTGCCTCGACATGAGCGTCGAATACGCCAAGGTGCGGGTGCAGTTCGGCCGTCCGATCGGCAGCTTCCAGGCCATCAAGCACAAGTGCGCCGACATGTTGCTCGAAGTCGAGTCGGCCAAGTCCGCCGTGTATTACGTGGGGCTGTGTGCATCCGAACTGAACGACGAGTTGCCCTCGGTGGCTTCGCTGGCCAAGGCGTATTGCTCCGAGGCGTACTTCCAGCGTGTCCGCGGAAAACATCCAGATCCATGGCGGCATCGGCTTTCACCTGGAACACGCTCGGCGAACTCCTCGACCAGCGTGCCGAAATCCTCCAGCTGCTGTTCGGTGATCCGACGTATCACCGCGATCCTCGCGCCAGCGTGATCGGCATCGACTTGGCGCAGGGGCAGCGACGATGACGATCGTCTTCGTCATCATCGCTGCTTTGGTGGTGTTCGTGATCGCCGCGGCGACCGTTGGCACCGTGGTCGGCGTTGCCCACGTGCCCCGGGCCCACGGTCCTGCAAGTCGACGACTCGGTGACGTGGATCGCCGATCGGTTGCCGTTCGAGATCGCCGCCGAGATCTCCCACGACGACGTTCGGCGAATCCTCGACTGGCACCTCGATCACTTCGCCGACGTGGGCCTCGTGACCGACCACGGCCAGGAACTCGGCGGTGCCGCGGTGCCTCGCGGTCACGTGCTCGGTCATCGGGTCGACCGACGAATCGATCGACTACGTCGTGTCCCGTGCCCTCGAGGAGGGCTCGGAGTTGACGTCGCTCCAGGTGGTCGTGGTGCTCGACAAACAGATGGAGTACTGGCAAGAAATTGGTGCGATCGGACCTCCCGCCGATCCGGACACATGACACAATGTGTGCACCAAGAGAAAGGGGGTGGTCCAAATCAGTAGTAGCAGTTCATTTGGGACCTTGGAGGTGGCTGGCCGCTAGTCGGCCGCTGGTCCAGCTGGCGAATCCCTGCCAGACCACCGCTATCGAAATCCGCCGAGACCAGTCCCGCTCGGCACACAACGATTTCGATGGTTCACCAGAAAACCGAATTGCCGCGGGCGGCCGCCCCCCGTGTGCACGTTATGGACCGTGCCTGCAGGTCCCGGCAAAAGGCAACGTCAAGGGAAGGGAATACGGCGTGGATCGACCGATTCGATACGAGCACAACCGGTTCCTCGGCGATAAACGGCGCCAAGTCGTGTACGACCTCGACGCGCTCGAGGACCGCTCGGTGCTCGACGAACTGGTCGCGTCGGAGCAAGTCGCCACCTTCGGGCCCGACACATTGGCCGAGGCGCGCAACCGTGGCTATCGCCTGCGCCTAGCCTGACCCGCAGTGGTAGTCGTGATGGTTGATGTCAGTGGATTGCGGCTCGCCGCGTACGTCGCTCGCCCCACAGGGGTCGCCCGTACCGGGCTGCCGGGCGTCGTCCTCGTGCCGGGCTACCCGTCCGGCCCTGATCGAGGCACGTCGGCACCGACGACCCATCCTGCACTCGCCGATCGCATCGCCCAGGAGATGGGCTGGGTGGCACTGGCGTTGAATCCGCGGGGCACGGGGGGTTCGCAGGGCAATTTCTCTCTCGATGGATGGTTCGAGGACGTCCTGGCAGCAGCCGAACATCTCAACCGCAACGAGCGGCTCAACGGTGTGTGGCTCGCCGGCTTCGGTACCGGCGGGGCTCTCAGCATCTGTGCCGGCGCCCGTGATCTCCGGGTGCGGGGAGTGGCGGCGCTCGGTGCTCCGGCGGACTTCGACGATTGGGCCCGCCACCCCGAAACGCCTCGTCGAGGCACTCTCGACTCGTCGGCATCATCCGCATGCGGACTTCCCTCCGTCGATCGATGAATGGGCGAGCGGTTTGCGTGAACTGCGCTCCGCCGACCATGCGGCGTAGCTCGCCCCCCGAGCGCTGCTGC
>CAVZYK010000008.1:0-329935 GCA_963779505.1 uncultured Actinomycetes bacterium
TCCGCGCGTTCTCGTCGCCGCCGTGGGTCTCTGCCCACCAGGTGGTTCCGCCGCTCTGCATGCGCCGGGCAAGCTACCGGTTGGCGGCACGACGCTCGTCAGGCGCCGGGATTCTCGCTGCACAGAGCGGTACTCGCGCCGCGGCGCCGGCCGCCTCGAAGGACGGCCGGCGCCGTTCGGCGCGAGTGCTGAGCTACGACGGAAGCAGCACCTTGTCGATCACGTGGATGACGCCGTTCGAGGAGAAGACGTCGGTGACGATGATCTGCGCGTTGTTGATGAAGTACGCGCCGCCGCTCGCTGAGATGCGGGTGAACTCACCGTTCAGCATCCGGATCTGCGACGACGTCGTCACGTCGGCAGCGTCACGACGACCCTTTGCGACGTGGTAGAGCAGGATGTTCGTGACGGCGGGCGTCGCAGCGGCCGCCTTGCAGTTCGAGCCGTCGACGCCGATCGCAGCGAAGGCGGCGTCCGTCGGTGCGAACACCGTGTACTGCCCCTTCTGCGAGAGCGTGGCGAGCACGGCCGGGTTGTTCGCCACGAGGCAGATGAGCGTGTCGAACATGCCCGCGTAGGCGCCGGAACTGTTCACCGCGATTGCGGTGTCGACGATGCTCGGGGCTGCCGCGGGAGGCCGTGCCGACGCAGCAGCCGGAATGGCGAGCGCGGCGACGAGGCCGAGGACCAGGAGGAGCTTCCGCATAGTCGTCTCTCCTTACGTTGGTGTGGACGAGCTGGACCGTACCAGTTCTGTCCAACTTTTGTCCAACATCAACGGTCGCTCTCTCGGCCGTGGGCGACGGCGAGTCCCGCCCCTCCACGGGGCTCGCCGTCTCCTTCGCTCAGCAGCCGAAGCAGTCGTCCGGCTTGTTGCCCGCGATGACGCTGTGGGTGCTGACGATCCCGCCCGGGCTGAAGACCCCGCCGCCTTGCAGCAGGAACCCCGGACTCCCGCTGAGGCGGTTCGCGTTGACGACGCTGTTCGTCAGGGTCAGCGTCGCCTGGGGAACCCCTGGGGCACCGTTCGAGACGCCGCCGCCGAATGCGCTCGAGACGCCGCCGAACGGCAGCGGCGCGGCCGCTCCGTTTCCTGTCGCCGAGTTCGCGTTGACGACCGTCCGCTCCAGCGTCAGGTCGGCGCCGAACATCGCGATCCCGCCGCCGAACGCGATCGCGCCGCGCTTGCCTGTCGCCTTGACGGAGTTCTGGGTGACGACGCTGTCGCGCATCGTCACCGGCGCGTCGATCTCCATGCCGCCGCCGTCCACGCCGGCGAAGCCCTCGCCGGTCAACTCCACGCTGTTTCCCGACAGCATGATGCCCTCGAGCAGTGCGGGAACGAAGGCAACAACGCCCCCGCCGTAGCCCGACGGCGTGGAGTTCGGATTGGTGTTCACGGCCGTCACGCTGTTGCCGGTGATCCGTGTGTTCCGGATCGTCGGCATCGGATGCGGCACGATGAACTGGTCGATGCTGAGACCGCCGGCGAGCCCGGACTGGTCTTCGACATCCAGCGACCCGGTGTACGAGACGGTGTTGTCGCTGATCGTGCTGTCGGCGACGTCGAGCCCGCCGCTACTGCCGATGCCCCCGGAGTCCGCATGATTCGCGATCGCGCCGTCGACGAGCACATGGTTGCCGCTGACGGAGCTGTTGCGCAACACAAGCGAGCTTGCGAAGTGGGTCGTGATGCCACCGGACGATGCGTCGCTGGCCGTGGAGACGAGGGAGGCTGTCGAGCCTGCGATGTTGTTCGTGACTGCGGTGTTGGTCAGCGTCAAGACTCCACCGTTGTCGATCCCGCCGCCGCTGTTGAACGCGCATGGGCGCGGTCCACAGAAACCGGGAGGAATCACATCGGTGGATGTCGCGCTGTTACCGGTGATGACGCTGTTCGAGATCGAGACGGTGGCGCCGGTGCCGTTGAACGGCGGGTGGTCGAGTTGCGAGTTCGGAATCGCGACGCCGCCGCCAAACGTGACTGCGTGGTCCGGCACACTCGTGTTCACTCCTCCGGTGATCGTCACACGGTCGATCGACACGACCAGGCCGTCGGAGGCCGTCGCACGGAAGATCGTCACCACCGGACCGCCGCCCGCAATCGTCGTCGCTCCTGCGCTTGTGCCCTGGAGCTTGATGCTCTTGTCGATCGTGACCCCGCCGGCATACGTGCCGGGCGCGATCGTGATCGTGTCACCGTCGTGCGCGGCGGTGACGGCAGGCTGGATCTGGGCGAAGCAGCCGCTGTGAGGTCCGACGCAGAGCGTCGCCGCGCCGGCCGCATGTGCGGTGGCCAGCGCAGCGAGTGCGCTGCCGCGACGAACAGATATCGCTTCATGGTTCTCCCCTCTCGGGTGCGTGCAGATGAATGGATGGCGTCACGCGCTCCGACGGGAGTCCAGAGCGCAGAGTGGCGGCGCGCACGGCCTGGGCAGAAGGCCCCGTGAAGAGGCACAGCACGATCTCGTCCTCGGGGACGAGGATCGTGTCGACGCACCTGCACGTCCTGCTCCTCGGCGTCGGCTCGTGCGAGTGCTGCCTGCACTGCGCCGGCGTCGACGCCCGGCCAGTAGCACTCGACGAGGTACGTGTGCGACACGGCTCGAAGCTACGCCCGGCACTGCGCGGACGAAACGGGGATTCCCCTCGACCTAGGCGATCGGCGTTCGCTGTTGCTCTGTGTTGGCGAGCCGGCGGGCGAGCTCCGTCCGTGAGCGCAGGCCGAGCTTCCGGTACACGCGTGAGAGATTCGCCTCGACCGTCTTCTCGCTCATGAACGCGGCGCTCGCGACCTCGCGGTTCGTGAGGCCGGAGGCCGCCAGGTGCGCCACTCGTTGCTCCGTCGCAGACAGTTCGTCGGCGTTCGCCCGCCCGCCGAGGCGCGCCAGCTCGTCGCGCGCACGCGCAGCCCAGAGCGCAGCGCCGATCCGGTCGCAGATCGCCGCCGACTCCTCGAGCGCCGCCTTCGCTGCGGCCTTCTGCTTGGCCCGTCGCTCGACCTGCCCGAGCACGAGCAAGGAGCGCGCGAGCTCGAGCGGCAGCTCTCCCTGGCGCTGCAGCTCGATCGCTGCTTCGGCCGCACGTCGCGCTGCGTCGAGATCGCCCTCTGCCGCGGCGATCAACGCTTGCGAGCGGTGACTCGCCGCGATCGCCCAGGTGCGTCCGACCAGGCTCGGCGCGTTCCGCGAAGAGCTCGTTCAGCCGCGCCGCACGCTCGAGCTCGCCGCAGCCGGCAAGCGCCTCGACGGCGTCGGGCAGGAAGAACGCCCGGATCGGCTCCGACGGCGGTGCGTCCTCGAACACATCGAGGAGCGGGCCGGAGTGCGGCCGCTGCGGCAGCCGGGTCTGCGCAGCGACAGTTCGAGCAGGCCGAGCGCGCTCATCGACCAGGTCGCGTGGACGAGATAGCCCGTGCGCTCCATGCCGGCGAGCGCGGCGGCGACGTGGGCGCGGCAGCCCGGCTCGTCGCCGGCGTGCGCCGCGGCCATCGACGCATTCGCGTGCACGTAGCCGATGAGGGAGTCGCCCCCGGTGAGATGCGCGAGCTCCAGCGCCTCGACCCCGGCGGCTCGGGCCCCGAGCAGGTCGCCTGACCAGGAGCGTGCCCACTGGATGACGCAGAGGAGCAGCGGCAGATCTGCCTCGACGCCCTGCTCGCGCATCTGCTGCTCGAGCGCCTCGAGCAGCTGCAGGGCTCGGCGTGGCTGCCCGACGTAGATGGCGAGCGACCCGACGATCAACGACGGCCGCAGCTCGGCCGGCACGTCGGCGGTGCAAGCAGGCTCGAGCTCCAGGGCGCGTTCGACGCGCGACTCGTCGAGGCCGCCGCCCAGGAGGAAATCGGCGATGGCCTTCACCGCGAGCGCTTGCGCGAGGATTCCCGCGTCGCCTAGTCGCTCGGCGCAAGCGAGCGCGCGGTCGGCGTGCGGGCCTGCGGCTTCGAAGTCGAACGAGATGTTGACCGACATGAACGCGAGCTCGAGCTCGGCCGGTGCGCGCAAGTCGTCGTCGGAGCCTGCCGCGGTTGCCGCCTCGAGGAGCCGCTCGAGTGCCTGCGGCATGCTCTCTTCGCGCGAATGGACGAGCGCCAGCAGTCGAAGCGCACGGGAACGCAGGCGACGATCCGCCGATTCGTCCAGGAGCTCGGTCAGGAGCTCGCGTGACCGGGCGATGGCGCCTGCGCCGAACCAGTCGGCGGCCGCTGCGAGTCGTCGCCGGTCGGCGGCGTCGCGGTTGCGGGCTGGTGTGAGCTCGAGCGCGCGCTCGAGCAGCTGCGCTGCCGTCTCGGGTGCGCCGCGCAGCCGGGCGTCGTCGGCGGCTGCCTCGAGCTCCGCGGCGATCTGCTCGTCGCGGTCGGCGGCGGAGAGGCCGAGGTGCCGCGCTCGTTCGACGCGATCGGGCTCGCCCTCGGCGAGCAGTCGATGCGCGCGCTCTCGTTCCGACTTCCGTCGCGCCCGCGTAGACGGCCTCCATGTAGAGCGGGTGGACGAAGCTGCAGCCGTCCGTGGTCGCGTGCGATCAGGCCTGCGCTTTCTGCCGCAGCGACCGTCTTGGCGCCGAGCGAGGCGCGTCTGTCGGCTGCGACGCGGCGGCGGCGAGCACGAGCTCTAGCTCGTGCGTCCTCGTCCAGAGTGCGCACGTGAGCGCGAACGAGCTCGCGCACGTCGGTCGGGCATGGGCCAGTCGGCGTGAGCGTCGAGCAAGGCCGGCGCGTGGCAGGCGCTGCGCGATCTCGAGCGCGTGGAACGCGTTGCCGGCGCAGACGCGGTGCAGGCGGATGACGGCGGGGCGGGGGAGATGAACGTCGAGCCGTCTCCTGAAGCAGGCGATGAAGCGCAGCGACGGAGAGCGGCGCGAGGCGAAGACGTTCTTCGAGGCGCGAACCAGTCGGTGACGGGAGCAAGGACGACGTCGTCGGCGACGCGTGTCGTCGAGAGCACGCGCGATCCCGGGCGTGTCGCGCGTCGACCGAAGAACTCGAGCGCACGTGCGGACGGCGGGTCAAGCCACTGCAGGTCGTCGACAGCGACGACGACCGGGCGCTCACGTGCGAGCGAGGTGACGACGTTGAGGAACGCGGTGAACACGGCACGCGGGTCGGGCGGGCGTGTGTCGACGACGCGACGCAGGAGAGCGACCTCGAGCGCGTCGCGCTGTGGCTCGGGCAAGTTGGCGAGTCGCGTCGTCGGGAACGTCCGCGAGCAGATCGCCGAGCCCGCTCCACGGCAGAGCGCCGTCAGCCTCGGCGGGACGAGTCTCGAGCACGCGGTAGCCGCGGCCTTCGGCGGCGGCGATACCGCCGAGCAAGACCGTCGTCTTGCCGATCCCCGCCTCTCCCTCGATCAGGAGTCTCACCGGCCCCGAAGGCAATGACTCGAGCTGGGTTTCGAGGCGGGCCAGCTCGCTGTCCCGTCCTAGAATGCTCAAGTTGCATTAGTCTCGAACTGCTGCGCGCGTGAGTCAAGCAGTTCGCACTCGCGCCGTCACACTCAGTCGCTCGGACGAGATCTGCGGGGACGACGTGACAAACTCCCGGCCGAGGGTGGAGGGTCACGTCGAACCGGGATTGCGCGAGGCGCTCGTCACAGCGTCTCTTCAGGATGTCCTAGCCGCGCTTCCGCCTGCGCTGCTCACGAGAATGTCGCCCCTCGCCGAGGCCGAAGCTCCAGATCGAGTATCACGACACGTCGCTGCACTTCTTGAGAGCGCGATCAAGAGCGCGCCCGACGGAACGCAAGCGGCGGAAGCCGTGCGGTTGGCTCGTCAGCTACTGACTCTGCTCGGCGACCTTATGCCGGGCTTCGCCGTCTCTCCGGAGATACCGACTGAGCCGGGTCAGGTATTGGAGGCCGTCCTCCGACGTCAGCCAGACGGGTCTGCTCTTGAGATCGAGCGACCACTTACCCCTCTGCTCGATACGACGGTCTTTACGAACGCTCCCGGTGAGCCGTCCGTTGGACACGAACTCCGCGCCGAAATCGCGTCCGCCGAGTCGATCGACGTCGTCATGGCGTTCATCCGGTGGAGCGGTGTCCGCCCTCTCTTCGACGCATTGAGCAGTCACGTGCGCGAAGGAAAACACATACGCGTCCTGACAACGACCTATACGAACAGCACCGAACAGCGTGCACTTGACGAGCTGACACGAATTGGCGCCGACGTCCGTGTGTCGTACGACACGACCATGACGAGGTTGCATGCCAAGGCGTGGATCTTTCATCGCAGTGGCGAGTACTCGACTGCGTACGTCGGTTCGTCCAATCTGACCCACTCTGCGCAGGTCACCGGGCTGGAATGGAACGTTCGCCTGTCCGGCGTGCGGAACCCAGACGCACTCGCGAAGGTAACCGCAGTCTTCGACTCGTATTGGGAAGGCCGCGATTTCGTCGACTACGAAGCCGACGAGTTTCGCGCGCGCACCGAACTCGCGGAGACGGTGGATCTCATTCGGCTCAGCCTCGCCGACATCGAGCTGCGTCCCTTTCAAGAACGATTGCTCGAGCTCATCGCCGTGGCGCGGCAGCAGGGGCACTCCCGGAATTTGCTCGTCGCAGCGACCGGAACCGGCAAGACCGTGATGTCGGCCGTCGACTTTGCGCGGTTGCGCCGTTCCCTCACACGCGACCGACTCCTTTTCGTGGCTCACCGCTCAGAAATTCTCGAACAGAGCCTTGCGACGTTCCAACACGCCCTGAGAGATCCCGCGTTTGGTGAGCTTTGGGTTGGGCGCCATCGACCGCGGCGATTCGAACACGTCTTCGCTTCGATCCAGAGCCTTTCCGCCTCAGGCGTCGAGCTGATCGACCCACGGCACTTCGATGTTGTAATCGTCGACGAGTTCCACCACGCTGCGGCTCCGACGTACAAGGCACTTCTCGAACATCTGCAGCCGACGCAGTTGCTCGGGCTTACGGCGACGCCGGAACGAAGCGACGGGCTTGATGTCTTCGCTTACTTCGACGGGAGAATCGCCGCAGAGCTTCGAGTCTGGGATGCGATTGATCAGCAGTACTTGACGCCCTTCGCCTACTACGGCGTCCACGACGGCCTTGATCTGCAACAGGTTCCGTGGCGAAAGGGTGTTGGTTACGACGTGGATGCACTCACAAACGTGTTTACGGCGGATCACGCGTGGGTGCGTCGAATCCTGGAACAGATTCGCGCCAAGGTCGCAGAGCCGAGCAAGATGCGCGCGCTTGGCTTCTGCGTGAGCGTTGCGCACGCGAAGTTCATGGCCGATGAGTTCAACAAGGCCGGCCTGACGTCTGTGGCGGTGTCGGGCACGACACCGGAGAGCGAACGATCGGCGGTACTCCGTAACCTGGCAGCAGGCGAAGTGCAAGTCGTGTTTACGGTTGACCTGTTCAACGAAGGGATCGATGTTCCGAACGTCGACACCCTGCTTCTGCTGCGCCCGACCGACAGCGCAACTCTGTTCCTTCAACAACTCGGCCGCGGACTTCGCCGACATGCGGGCAAATCCGTCTGCACAGTGCTCGACTTCATCGGGATGCATAGGAAGGAGTTCCGGTTCGATCGACGATTTCGCGCGCTGCTCGGAGCGAGTCGTACCGAGGTCGAGCGGCAGGTACGAGCTGGCTTCCCGTTTCTGCCCGCGGGCTGTCATCTCGAGCTTGACTCGGTGGCGCGCGACATCGTGCTTCGCAGCATTCGCGACGCCATTCCGTCAGGATGGCGTGAGCGGCAGGCAGAGCTGCGAGCTCTCGGCGACGTTTCGCTCGCTGAGTACCTGGAGCACACGGGGCTCGAGCTCGAAGACGTCTACTCCGGGAACCACAGCTGGACGAGTTACGACGATCTGCGGGCCTTGCCACGGAACCGGCCGGTAGCGATGAAGTGTCGATTCTCCGCGCAGTCGGGCGGTTGCTTCACGTCGACGACGACGAACGCGTAGCCGCGTACCTTCGGCTCCTGAGCTCACCCCAGCCGCCGGACGTGGCCGAACTTGAGTTGAGAGACCAGCGGTGGCTCCGCATGCTTGTTGCCTCACTCACAACTCTCGGCCCGCGCCAGCCGTTTTCGGATGCAGTCGAGCAGCTCTGGGCTCATCCGCAGGTGCGTGCTGAGCTAGGAGAGATGTTCGAGCTGTTGCGCGGGCGAGCGGACCATCTACACGAGCCCATTGGTCTCGGCGCTGCGATTCCGCTCTCGGTTCATGCGCGATACACGAGAAACGAGATCTTGGCGGCGTTTGGATCCGGGGTCGGGGCGAAGCCAGCGACATGGCAAACAGGCGTCTACTGGGACGCGGCGTCGCAGTCCGATCTCTTTGCGTTCACGTTGGACAAGAGTGTCGGTGGGTTTTCGCCAACAACCCGGTACCGGGATTATGCGGTCAGTCCAACGCTCATCCATTGGGAGAGCCAGTCTGCAACGTCGGTGGAGAGCTCGACAGGCCAGCGCTACATCGAGCAACTCGAGGCGCAAACGAATGTCGTTATGTTCGCGCGCCTCCGAAGCGACGACCGCGCGTTCTGGTGTTTGGGTCGAGCCTCATACGTCAGCCACGAAGGGAGCCGACCCATTGCCTTCCGGTGGCAACTGGGGCGCCCGCTTCCCGGCGATCTGTATTCAGCGTTCGCGGCCGCCGTCGCTTAGCGATGTCGGTAACTGCCGCCCGCCGGCCGACCGCTTAACGCGAACCGCCTGTTGCGTGCGGAAGGCTGAGGTCGAGCCTATGCGCGATCCGTTCCATTGTGTCTCGTGAGAGTGGGCCGGACTTCTTGAGCCGCTTCCGCAGAGCGCCGGGGTAGAGCACCCACACGTTTCCGATCTGGAACGGGAATTCGAGAAGAGCCCATTCTGACTCGACGAGACACAACGCAGCGTGGACATTCGTGCCTTTGAACGAACTGTCTCGCTTGAGCGCGGCGAGCACCGCTGCGACCTGCTTCTCGAGCCCGTTGGCGAGTTTGGTGCGATTTCTGCCGCCGATCCACAGCTCGTTCGAGCGGTTCCAGAGAGGTCCGACCTCTCGTCGCTCCACCTTCCCGTTGTATGCCTTGGCGTCGACGACCCAGACGCCGGTCGCGGCGACGAAGATGTGGTCGATATTGCCGCGTGTTCCTGGAATCAGGCGATCGTGTAGGGGAATCACACTGTCCCCGACTTCACGCGCTACGAACGTGGCGAGTCGGCTCTCACCCGAGCTGCCCTTTTCCCAGCTCGCCGCGACGTCGCGTGCGGCCATTTCCGCGGCGACTTCCGCGGCGAGGTCGCCGTACTGTCGGCGGACGTCCTCAATGCGCTTGTTCTTGCGGCGCTCGCCTTCGGCCGCGGCGGAGGCGCCGGCGGTTCCGGGATCGGCTCCACCGGCCGAAGCGCAGGCGAGACAACTCGCCTTTCTCTCGGAGCGACTCCAATACGCCTCAGCGCCTTTCGACAGCGCGATGCCACAGTTGGCGCACACCGCGGCGTAGCGCAGTCGGAGGCGCCGAGGATCGCCGGCTTGTGCACTCGCTGTGACCCCCACAGCCGAAAGCATCGGCAGGGAGGCCATCATCCTGTAGTGCTCTCCGGCAACCCGGAAACGGCCGGGCATGTCCGGCGCAGAGGGACGCCGGTCTCGCCAGACTGTGGGCACTTGATGCGCGGGTTCAACGGGTGACGAATGAAGTGTGGAGCGAGCCAGCGCTACCGCAGCGCACATCGATCCCCCAACGTCCGGGAGTCGTCCGCGTACCGACCATCCACGTCCAACTCACGCGGCCGGCGGTCGTTCGCTTTCGTGTACAGACCTTGGGCGTGCGACGGTCCGCTCTTGTAGTTCACCGTGATCGAGCAGCTAGCCGGCCGCGAGACGGAAACCGTCAGCGTCGCATGGGAGCCGGCGCTTATCGGCGACGTCACACTCGTCAGGCGGACGCTTGCTAGCCGCCGTCGCAGGTCTGACGAGCATGACGGTCGTAATTGCGAGGAAGGTGAGCAGCCGCACAGATTCCGCCTTCCGTTGAGAACGACCGGGCAGGGCTCAAAATGACACGCGGCTGGCCGTATGCCATCCCCGATTCAGGTGACGCGGTCTATGCATTGGACCGCTCGGAGTCGCGCTGCCCAAATCGATGAACCTCCGTCACAGCGTCCCCCGCCCGAGCCAGAACCGCAAATTGCGGGCCTTTCGAGACCCGTCTGGACCGCGGCGTACTATGACCCTCCGCGATGGCCCAGGCTGAATTCGTCCACCTGCACGTCCACTCCGAGTACTCGATCCTCGACGGGGCGTGCCGGGTTCCCGACCTCGTTTCCCGGGCCGCAGAGCTCGAGATGCCGTCCGTCAGCCTCACCGACCACGGCTCCATGGCAGGCGCCGTCCAGCTCTGGAAGGCGACGCGGAACACCGGCGTCAAGCCCGTCATCGGCTGCGAGGTCTACGTCGCCGGCAACCGCAAGGCGCACGAGAAGGGCAACGCCCACCTGACGCTCCTCGCCGCCGACAACGAGGGCTACTCGAACCTGATCAAGCTCTCCTCGCTCGGCTACCTCGAGGGCTACTACTACAAGCCGCGCGTCGACTGGGAGCTGCTCGAGCGCCACAAGTCCGGCCTGATCGCGCTCTCGGGCTGCCTCAGCGGCAGAGTCTGCAAGGCGCTCGAGGAGAGCCGCACGACCGACGCCGAGGGCGAGCTCGACCACCTGACGCAGGTCTTCGGCCGCGACAACGTCTACGTCGAGCTCCAGAACGCGCACCTCGACGTGCAGGCGCGCATCCTCCCGCAGCTCGTCGACCTCGCCGCGAAGCAGAACCTGCCGACCGTCGCGACCGGCGACGTCCACTACCTCCGCGACACCGACGCGCGCGCACACGAGGCGCTCCTCTGCATCCAGTCCGGCGACTCGCTCAAGAACCCGAACCACTGGAAGTTCGAGACCGACCACTTCTACTTCAAGTCGCCGCAGGAGATGGCGCTCGACTTCCCCGGCCAGATGGAGGCGATGCGCCGCACGCTCGAGGTCGCCGAGCGCTGCAACGTCGAGATCGAGCTCGACAAGATCCACCTGCCGCGCTTCGACGTGCCGGAAGGCCGCGACTCGTTCGACTACCTCGTCGAGCTCTGCGAGAAGGGCCTCGCGCGCCGCTACGACAAGGTCACCTCCGAGCTCCAGGAGCGCCTCAAGTACGAGCTGAAGACCATCCGCGAGATGGGCTTCACCGACTACTTCCTGATCGTCTGGGACTTCATCCACTTCGCGAAGACGCACGGCGTCTCCGTCGGCCCCGGCCGCGGCTCCTCCGCCGGCTCGCTCGTCGCCTACACGCTCGCGATCACCGACATCGACCCGATCCGCTACGACCTGATGTTCGAGCGGTTCCTCAACCCGGGCCGCAAGTCGATGCCCGACATCGACATCGACTTCGCCGTCGAAGGCCGCGAGCGCGTCATCAACTACGTGCGCGAGAAGTACGGCAACGACCGCGTCGCGCAGATCATCACCTTCTCGACGATGGCCGCCCGCGCAGCCGTGCGCGACGCGGGCCGCGTGCTCGAGGTTCCCTACGGCGTCGTCGACAAGATCGCGAAGCTGATCCCGGAAGGTCCCGGCCAGACGCTCGACGAGTGCCTCAAGCCCGGCGGCGAGCTGCGCAAGGCGATCGACTCCGATCCCGTCGCGCGCGAGATCATCGAGCTCGCGCAGCCGCTCGAAGGGCTGACGCGCGCCGACTCGATCCACGCCGCCGGCGTCGTGATCGGCGCCGAGCCGCTGATGAACGTCGTGCCGCTGCAGCAGAAGGGCAGCGACATGGAAGTCGTGACCCAGTTCTCGATGAAGGACATCGAGGCGCTCGGCCTCCTGAAGATGGACTTCCTCGGCCTGCGCAACCTCGACGTGATCGACAAGGCGTGCGCGCTGATCGGCGACCTCGACATCTCGACGATCCCGCTCAACGACCGGAAGACCTACGCGATGCTCGCGAAGGGCGACGCGGCCGGCGTCTTCCAGTTCGAGTCGTCGGGCATGCGCGACTCGCTGCGCCTCGTGAAGCCGACCGTCTTCGAGGACCTGATCGCCCTCGTCGCGCTCTACCGCCCAGGCCCGATGAGCTACATCCCGAGCTACGGCAAGCGCAAGGCGAAGCAGGAAGGCGTCAGCTACGTCGACAAGCGCCTCGAGCCGATCCTCAAGGACACCTACGGGATCTGCATCTACCAGGAGCAGTACATGCGCATCGCGCGCGAGCTCGCCGGCTTCACGATCAGCGAGGCCGACGACCTGCGCAAGGCGATCGGCAAGAAGATCCGCACGCTCATGGACTCGCTCAAGGACAAGTTCATGGACGGCGCCGCCGAGCAGAACGTCACGCCCGCCGCCGCCAAGCAGCTGTGGGAGGACGTCGAGAAGGCGGCCGACTACTCATTCCCGAAGGCGCACGCCGCCTGTTACGCGCTGATCGCGTACCAGACCGCCTGGCTGCGCGCGAACCACCCGTGCGAGTACATGGCGGCGCTGATCAGCTCGGTCATGAACACGAAGGACCGCGTGCCGATCTACGTCAACGCGTGCCACGAGATGGGGATCGAGATCCTGCCGCCCGACGTCAACGAGTCGCAGGTCGACTTCGCCGTCGTCGAGGGCAAGATCCGCTTCGGCCTCAACGCCGTCAAGGGCGTGGGGGAGGGAGCAGCGCGCGCGCTGATCAACGCGCGCAACGAAGGCGGCGCCGTTCGAGTCGATCTGGGACTTCACCGAGCGCGTCGACCCGACCGTCTCGAACAAGCGCGTGCTCGAGGCGCTCGTCAAGTGCGGCGCGCTGCCCGGCTCGCGCAAGGGCGCGCTCGAGGTGCTCGAGCAGGCGGTCGCGTGGGGGCAGAAGCAGCAGGCCGACCGGCTCGCCGGCCAGGGCTCGATCTTCGACCTCGGCCCCGTCGACGACGAGAAGCCGAAGCATCATCCGCCGACGCCGACCGACGAGTTCGAGACGAACGAGCTGCTGAAGCTCGAGAAGGAAGTGCTCGGCCTCTACGTCTCCGACCACCCGCTCTCGGCGATCCGCGACCAGCTGCGGCGCAAGTCCGACTCGACGGTCGGCGAGCTCGAGCGCCGGCGCGACGGCGAGGTCGTCACGATCGGCGGCATCGTCTCGAGCCTGCGTCACATGACGACGAAGCGCGGCGACGCGATGATCTTCCTGCAGATGGAAGACATCACCGGCGGCATCGAGACGGTCGTCTTCAACACGCTCTACGAGAAGACGCGCGAGCTGTGCGTCACCGACCGCATCCTGATCGTCAAGGCCCGCATCGACCGCAAGGAAGGCGAGACGAAGCTCGTCGCGCTCGAGCTGCTGCCGTTCGAAGCGGTCGCCGAGAAGCGCGAGGTGCGGCTGAAGATCGACGCGACGACGGCGCGCGCCGGAACGATCAAGGAGCTCGCTGCGCTGATCCGCGACTTCCCGGGCGAGTCACCGGTCTACGCCGACCTGATGACGTCGAACGGCCGCAAGACCTACGCCTTCGGGCCGCAGTACAAGGTGCAGCCCGCACCGGACTTCTTCGCCGAGGTCAAGATGATCTTCGGCGAGTCCGCGGTCGCGTAGCACTTTCTTTACGACATTCCGCGACGCCGATGACGTGCGCTGCGCTTGCCGCGCGAACCTGTCAGCGACGCGGCCATGGAGTCTCGGCGCAATGACCCGCCGTTCGGCCACGGCGACGCTGCCTGTCGAGCGGGCTGCAGGCGCCGCGAGCATCGGGTCCTGCAAGCGACGCGACTCACCGAGTTCGGCACGCCCGCGCCGCTTGGCGGCAGCGTCGAGCGTCGCTAGCCGCGCTGATACGACGTTGAAGTAGCCGCTCCTCGCAGACAGACGATCGATCGCGCCAGTCGTCGCGGGCCTTCGGCGCCGACCTCGTCCACGAGACGCGACGGTCGCAAGTCACAGCCCTGAGCGAGCGAGGCACTCGGACCTGGACTCGCGATGCATGTGCAGGTCGCTGGCGAGAACGTCGTCGTGCAGCTCGCGAGCTACTCGGCCGAGACCGGTGCTTGACGGCGTACGTCGCATCCGACGCGGACTCGAGAACGGCCGACGCACGCGAAGCTTGGCGAACGATCAGACCTCATGCTCATCGGTCGCGACTCCGGATCGCGGGATGAGTAGCTAGTAGAGCCACCGGCTCGGTCGGCGCGCATCGTCGCGTCGCAGCGCTGAAGCGCATCGAGCCCGGAAGCCGGCGGTCGGTCGAGCCGAGCGACTGAGGCCGTCTGGCCAGCGCGCTCGGCACTCGCGGCGAGCGCCATGACGACCGAACACGCCTCGACGCGTGACTCGCGTCTGAGCGGTCAGCGTCTGCGCGCGAATACAGACGGAGCGTCGGCAGCGCCGCCGCTGAACCGACAACCCGCCCGACCGGCTAGTTGCGATTTCCGGCCGCTCCGTTAACATCGCCAGCCATGCCGAGGTTCATGATCGTCCGCCTCTTCGACGTCACCGAGCCCGAGATGCCGGACGTCGGCCGGCGCTCGCGCGAGCTCGTCGAGACCGAGTTCGAGCAGATCACCTGGGAGCACAGCCACGTCGTCGTCGACGACGACGGGAGTGTGCGCACCTACTGCGTCTACGAGGCTCCCACCGCAGACATGGTGGTCGAGCACTCGCTGCGGCTCGGCAGGCACGAGGTCGCCTCGATCGAGGAGATCGCGGGCGACGTCACGCCTGCGGACTTCCCGCCCGTCTGACATCGCCGAGATGGAACGACGCCTGGGCCGCGATCGCCAGGCGCCGCCGGATGAAGCTTCGGCGCTCCGCGTCGTCTTCCGGCACGAGCTCCAGCGCCTGCCGGTAGAGCAGCGCCGCGTGATCCTTCGCCCAGCCGCGCTCCGCCTGCGCCGCGGCCCGCGCGAGCTGGTCGACCGCGCGTGGATGGTTGCCCGCGTCGCGCCAGTGGCGTGCGATCGCGCCGATCGCCTCACCCGACACGCCCGACGAGCTCTCGAAGAACTCGGCGATCAGCGCATGGCGCCGCGCCCGCTCCGCGCGCGGCAGCAGGTCGTAGGCGACGTCGCGGATCAGGATGTGCGTGAACGCGAACTGCTCCTGGCCCTCCATGATCGAGCGGTCCTCGCGCCGGATCAGGTCGCGGCGCTCGAGCTCCTCGAGCAGCGCGCCGAGATCGGCCCGCTCGGAGGTGATCGCCGCAACGGCGCCCGTCCAGAAGACCTTGCCGACCACCGCCGCGTCGATCAGCACCGCACGCTCCGCTCGCGGCAGCGCGTCGAGGCGCGCGGCAACGAGCGCGCGCACGCTCGTCGGCAGGCTCCCCGACTCCGTCTCGTCGATCGCGGCGGCGAGCTGCTCGATGAAGAGCGGGTTGCCCTCGGCGACCCGGATCACCTCGTCGAGGCCCTCCGCGTCTCCCAGCTTGCGCGCCGCCAGCTCCCGCGCATGCTCGTCCCCGAGGCGAGGCACCGTGAGCGCCGTGTACGCAGAGAGCCCCGCCGCCCAGCCGGGTCGCGTGTCGAGCAGCTCGGGCCGCGACAGCGTCACGAGCAGGAGCGGCAGGTCGCGCGCCCGACTCGCGAACGTCTCGATGAAATCGAGCAGGTTGGCGTCGGCCCAGTGGATGTCCTCGAAGACGAGGATCGTCGGCTGCTCGCGCGCCGCGCTCTCCAGGAACTGCCGCGCCGAGCCGAAGAGCGCCTCGCGGCTGTGCGCCTCGGCGCCGACGTCGAGACCGACGATCGCGCCGAGGTGCGCGGCGACGAGCGCGGGATCCCCGTCCCGCCCGGCGAGCAGCTGCTCGGAGCGCTCCCGCAGCTTCGCGGACACCACCTCCGCCGCATCGCTCTCGAAGACGCCGGCGAGCTGCATCAGCTGCGTCGCCAGCGAGCCGTAGGCGCCGCTCTCGCGATACGGCAGCGACCTGCCTCGCACGACACGCGCCTCGCCGTCCTCCGCCTCGCGCGCGAACTCGCCGGCCAGCGTCGACTTGCCGACCCCGGCCGGCCCGAAGATCGAGACGAGGTGCGGCAGCCGCTCGCGCGTCGCCAGCTCCCAGAACGCGCGCAGGATCGCCAGCTCGCCCTCCCGGCCGACGATCGCGGAGATCGCCAGCGGCCGCTCGCCCGCCTTCGTCCGCGGCTCCAGCGCGACCCACGCGCGGACGGGATGCTCCTTGCCCTTCGCGACCACCGGCTCGGCAGGCTCGTACTCGATCGCGTCGCGCGTCTCGCGGTAGGTCTCCTCGCCGACGACCACGCCGTTGATCGGCGCGGCCGCCTGCAGGCGCGCCGCCGTGTTGACGACGTCGCCCGCGACCATCGACTCGCCGAGCGCCGGCCGCGCGCCGAGCGAGACCACGGCCTCACCCGTGTTGACCGCGACGCGGATCTGGAGGTCGCCGCCGGCGAGCTCCCCGACGCAGTCGCGGATCACGAGCGCGGCGCGCACCGCGCGCTCCGCGTCGTCGCCGTGCGCGAACGGCGCGCCGAAGAGGCCCATCACCGCGTCGCCGATGAACTTCTCGACGACGCCGCCGAACGACTCGATCTCACGCCGGACGCGCTGGTGGTACGGCGTCAGCACCGCGCGGACGTCTTCCGGGTCGAGCCGCTCGGCCCGCGAGGTGAAGCCGACCAGGTCGACGAAGATCACCGTCACGATCCGCCGCTCGATCCCCGCCGCCTCGTCGGCGGCCACCGACGCACCGCACAACAGGCAGAACCGGGCGACGTCCGGGTTCTCGGCGCCACAGGTCAGGCATTGCCGCATGCGCCAACCTTACGGCGGTGAGCGGCGACCAGACGCGCCGTCGTGCACCGCGAGCGGCAGCCGCGCCTCCGCGACGGCCGCCGCCGCCTCGCGCGCGCGGTCGTGGCCCGTCACCACCTCGAGGAAGTCGTCGCGTTGCAAGGCATACAGC
Organism: uncultured Actinomycetes bacterium; assembly: GCA_963779505.1. Classification (GTDB taxonomy): domain Bacteria; phylum Actinomycetota; class Thermoleophilia; order Gaiellales; family Gaiellaceae; genus PALSA-600. Next base: position 16,884 of record CAVZYK010000008.1, read on the forward strand.
CGGACCTTCGTCGCAGCCGTCACGGTCGCCGTGCGCGGCACGTCGCGGAGCAGGGCGATCTCGCCGAAGTAGCCGCCCGTCGAGCGGTCGCGGCGGCTCGCTGCCGACCGTGACCGTCAGCTCGCCGTCGCGCACGATGTAGAAGAGGTCGCCGGCGTCTCCTGCGCGCATGACCGTCTGCCCAGCCTCAAAGGTCGCGTCGCTGAGCTTCGCGGCCACCTGCTCCTTCGCCGCGAGCGAGAGCGGCACGAAGATCGGCACCTCTTCGACCACGTCCAGGCGCGCCGCCGGCGGCACCGAGGCCTCGATGTGCCGCAGCCGCCGATAGCTGACGAGCGCGAGCACCGGCAACACGAGACCGACGAGCACGAATGCCGCATTCGCACCAAGGAGCCCGACCGCGACCGCCCCGACGGCCGAGCCGAGCGCCACCGCTCCCATCGCGAGCCCCCAGACGACGCCGAGCACGCGCCCGAGCACGTGGTTCGGCATCACGCGCTGCAGCAGGGTGAAGCCGGAGACGTCCTCGATGCTGTTCGCCGCGCCGACCACGGCCAGGAGCAACATCGCGATCGCAAGGTGACCGGCGACGGCCAGCGCCGCGATCGGCAGCCCCCAGAAGACGAGCGACAGCGCGAAGGCGCGCGAGAGCCGGTGCCGCAGCGCGGCCCCCGCAATCGCGCCGACGAGCCCGCCCAGACCGACCGCCGCCGTCAGGTAGCCGACGTCCGCGCCACTGCCGTCGAGCACATCGAACGCCGCGACGACGATCAGCACGTTCAGGCAGCCGCGCACGAACGTCTGGGCGACGATCAACCCGACGAGCGTCGCGGCGCCCGGGACGCGGGCGATCTCGCGGAAGCCCTGCATCAGCTCGCTGCCCTGTGCCTCACCGACGACGCGCTCACGGTCGACGTGCAGCCGGCCGAGCAGCACGGCTGAGATGACGAGCGTCGCCGCGCCGGTCGCGAAGATCGCGCTCACACCCGCGGTCGCGACCAGTGCGGCGGCGGCGAGCGGGCCGACGACCGTGCCCGCGCTCTCGAGCACCGACGTCGTGCTGTTCGCCGCGACGAGCTCCTGCGGCGTGCTCGCAAGCGACGGCAAGAGCGCCTGCAGCGCGGGGCGGAAGAGCGTCGACGAGATGCCGACGACCGCTGCCGCAGCGACGACGGTGTAGCGGTCGTCCGCAAGCGCACCGAGCGCCGAGACCGCCAGCGCGGTCGCACCGATGACGGCGATCGCGAGCAGGAAGCGCTCGCGACGGAAGCGATCCGCGAGCGACGAAGCGAACGGGGCGAGCACGGCGGCGGGCAACATCCGCGCCACGCCCGCGATGCCGACCGCCGAGGTTCCACCGACGCGGTAGGCGAAGACGCCGAGCGCGACGAAGTGCGCCCACTCCGCGGCGACGAGGCCTCCCCACGCAAGCTCGGCCCGCCGCAGCGGCGCGCTGCGCGCCGCGACGACGAGACTCGCAGCTCCAGCGTGCGACCTCACCGGGCCAGTCAACCCTTCGCGCGCCGCAAAGGCAACGCGCACAGGTGCCCCGTGGGTCTAGGGTTCACTGCATGGGAGACATGGAGCACGACGCCGACCCGCCCGTGGCGGAGTCGATGGGGCCGATTCAGATGACGAGCCTCGCCTTCCCCGGCAACCACTTCAAGGGCGAGATCCTGCCCGAGCTCGAGAAGCTGAAGCAGGCCGGCATCGTGCGCATCGTCGACCTGCTGCTCGTGCGCAAGGACCAGCTCGGCAACGTGATGGTGACGACCGCGAGCGACCTCAACTGGGAGGAGGCCGTCTCGTTCGGCTCCTACGTCGGCGCCCTCGCCGGGTACGCGGCCGCCGGGCCTGCCGGGATCGAGAAGGGCTCGATGGCCGGCGCGGCCGAGCTCGCCGACGGCCACCTCTTCGACGAGGACAACGTCTTCCGTGTCACCCAGGCGCTGCCGAACGACATGAGCGCGGTGCTCGTGCTGATCGAGCACCTGTGGGCGAAGCCGATGCTCGACGCGGTCGACCGGGCCGGCGGCATCGAGCTGACGAACGACTGGCTTCGGCCCGAGGAGATCGTCTCCGTCGTGCACAAGACAGCGCCGCCCGTACCGCCGAGCTGACGTTTCCTACGGAGTCACGAGGTGCGTCCAGATGTTCTGGAAGAGCACCGAGCCGGTCGGGTTGTCCGAGCCGGAGAAGCTGAGCGTGCCCGCGGCGAACACCTTCGCCCCGACAGGCGTCTCGTAGTAGCTCATCTGCCCGCGGATCTCTGTCCCGCGCAGTCCCGGCGTCACCTCTGCGAGCACGACCGTGCCAGGGGGCGAGTACGGTGTGATCGCGTCGAACTCGATCCCGTAGCGGGCCGTTGAGAGCGGCGTGCCGGCCACGACCGAGATGCCGTTGAACAACCACGGCGCCGCGTCGGGCAGCGTGACGACGTACGGCGCCACGTGGCCGCCACGGTCGTTGCCGTCGTACTGGACGCCGATCAGCGCCGACTCGGGCCGGCCGACGTCGCGCCAGAGCCGGCCGCGCCAGATGCTCCCGTTCGACAGCACGACGTGCCGGAAGAAGTTGTTCGCCGAGAGGAACGCGAGGTTGCCGCCGAGATCGCGGTAGCGCTGCACGACGTCGTAGATCTGCTGCGTCACGTATTCCTCGTGACCCGAGAAGATGACGAGGTCGTACAGCTTCGCGAGGTCGTCGCCCGAGGCGAACTTCTCGAGGTCTTCGTCGGAGAGGTAGTCCGCCTGCTTGCCCGTGTGCACGAGGAAGCGCAGGAACCCGCGCTGCAGCGTGCGGTAGTGCGGCGGCTTCCCCGAGTTGAGGTACGGCCGTCCGAGCGAGACGCTGTGCCGCTTCGGGTCGCCGTACCACGAGTCGGGCTTGCCGTCGCCGTTCGCGTCGTAGAAGTTGTAGGCCTGCCACGTGTACGTCGGCAGCACGATCGCGATGCGATTGACCCCCGGCACGGCCGCGCGCAGGATGAACGGCGCGAACGTGACGGCCCTGCCGCCCGGCGCCGTCAGCCGCGCGAAGTAGAGGCCGCTCTGCCAGGCGCCGGGCCGGACGGTCAGCGTGTGCACGTCGCCGCGGCCGAGCCGCCACATCTGCGGCGGCCCCCACGGACGACCGACGCTGCTCCAGCCGCGCTCGGCCCCGGCGCGCATGAACTGCAGCTCGAGCCGCTTGGTGTGCGTGCGGACGATCAGCCTGGCAGGCGCGCCCGGCGCGTACGAGACCGAGGTGAACCTCGCCGTCAACGCAGGCGGCGACCACTTGCCCGCAGTCGCGGCAGCGCCTGCGGGGACGATCGTCGCGGCGACGGCGGCGCAGCCGGCGGCTGCCACGCAGGCACGGAGCAGGTTCCGCATTGGCTAGGGCACGACCGGCGCGAGCGTCGGCAGGGACGGCACGAGCGGCAGCAAGGGCAGCAGGGCCTCGGGCGGCGGAGGCGGCGGGGGTGGGGGATCCGCGGGCGGATCCTCGGCCGGCGGCTCCTCGGCCACCGGCGGCGGCGGGAGCGGCGCGGTGATCGTGAACGCACGGCTCGAGCGGACGACCGCCGTGCCCGGCTTGCCGGTGACGAACGTGCGCACCGTGTACTGGTACTCGCCGGTCGGATGTTGGTCGCCCGGCAGCGCGATCGTCTGCAAGCCGGTTCCCGCGCCGTCGACGCTTGCGACGGCCGTGCCGTCGTGCAGGTCGATCAGGCGCGCGGTGTAGGTGCACGCCGACGCGCACGTCAGGTCGATCTGCAGCGGCCCCGGCTCGGCCGGGGGCTGGTGGAAGACGACGCTCTCGAAGTTGCTCGCCGTCTTCGGCTTCGCGCACTGCGCGCCCGTTCCGTCCTGAGCCGCGAGCGCGCCCGAGCGGAGCGCGTCCATGCTCGTCTTCGGCGTGTCGTCCGGGTAATAGACGCCCGACTGCCACGCGTTCGCGTCGCGCTCGTCGGTGACGTGGAAGATCAGCATCCCGGCGACGGTCGGCTGGCAGCGCGCGATCGCGATCGCCTGCTGGTAGTAGAGCGCCTGGCGCGGCTCGGTGATCGCATCCTGCGCGGCCGGCGTTCCGAGGTGCGTGTAGAGCGAGCGCTTCAGCATCGGCGCGCGCGTCTGGTAGCCGAACTCGTCGTAGATGATCGGCAACGTCGCACCGGCCTGCGCGGTGCGTGCGAACGCTGTCGTCAGCAACGCGACGAGCTTCGGGTAGTCGGCGAGCCCGATCGTCGTCGTGTTCGGATGCGCGAAGTCCGGGCGCAGCTTCGACGGGATCAGGTACGGATGCAGCGCGAACATGTCCATGATCGGACGCGTGCGGCCGGACTTGCGATACGCGAGGCCGAGGTCTTTGATGAACGCGGTTGGTGAATGCGTCTGCCGCGCGGCGTTCGCCTTGTCCTGGCCGCGCGGGGAGAGTGCGCCGCCGATCACGTTGATGTCGGGCGAGACAGACTTGAGCGCGTCGTAGGTCTTCGCGAGCAGCAGCTCGTACGCCGGCGCGGCGAGGTCACGGCCGCCTGCGCCGAACTGCGGCATCCAGAACAGGTTCAGGTTCGGCTCGTTGCCGACGATGAAGTCCTTGACGCCGGGTACGAGCCGTGCGACCGACGCTGCGTATTCCGCGAACTCGCCGCGGGCGCGCGCGTTGAGCGGCGTCGTGCGCCGGTCGCGCGGATAGATCGAGACGATCAGGCGCACGCCGTCGAACTGCGCCGCGGTCGATGCGTTCTGCAACGCGATCAACTCGTCGCCGCGCAGAACCGTCTCGCCCGGCGACCAGATCGACGTCATGCGGATCGTGCCGAGGCCTGCAACTGCGGCGAGGTCGAGCTTCGACTTCGCCGCGAGCGGATCGAGCTTGCGCGACTCGTCCTCCGCCGCGCCGACGAACATGCCGGTGCCGGCGCGCGCGGGCGCCGCGACGAAGATGCCGAGCAGCAGAACGGTGAGGAGGATGTTGAGGCGAGGACGCATAGGGCGGCGTACAAGAACGGCAGCGCAATTCCTGCCGCGCGAGCGGGAGAGTATCCGGTGTCGCAGATGTTCTGCGTTTGACGCAGGTGTGAGTTCTTGATAGACCTCAACGCTTCGCCGCCGGTCGTCGGCTGCGATAAATGCACAAAGGAGGTCAGATGACGAACATTGCGAACTCGCCGGTCTTCTGGCTTCCTCTCGCGGCGTAACTGAACGCCGCGCGCAGGGCTTCCTGAAGCCCGGTTAGTGAATCTCGCCGACCGTCCGGGTCGACGTGCGGACACGAATCCGCGCCGTCCTCGACCGTTGCGCGAGCCCTATCGACGTCTCCTCGCGAGACGGCCAAACCACGTCCCCATGCGGAAGGAGCACGCACGTCCTCATGCCGTCACCAACGAGTACTCACGACTCCACACACGCCGACGAGAGGAAAGGAGGATCCCATGCTTTCTCATCAGCCTGAAGTAAGCCGCCTGCTCCACCAGGAGTACGTCGCACGGCTGGCCGAAGACGCACAGCAGCCTGTTCCGCAGGTCGAGCTGTCGCCGACGCGCCACCGCCGCGCGTCACGGCTGGCCGGTCTGGCGCACGCCGCGCTGGACGTCACGCATCGGCGCTTGCCCACACGCACATGAGCAACCTCGATGCCGAACTGATGGCCGAACGCCTGGGGCTGACCGAACCTCTGATCCGGCAGCTCCAGGCGCGCGGCTATTTCGAACGCCTCGCGATCGACGAGGACGAACTGCGCACGCGGTTGCTCCGCGGTTACCTGAGCTCGCTCAGCGAAGCCCAGCCAGCAACTCGTACGACCTGAGCCGAGCCGCGTGCTCGTGGATCGCGCCCGCGACGATGATCTCGTCGGCGCCCGTTTCCGCCACGAACGCCTCGAGCCCTGCACGAACAGTTTCCGGTGAGCCGACGAACGAGCGGCTGAGCATCGCCGACGCACGTTCCTTCTCGACCTCCGTCCAGTACGTCTCGATGTCGTCGATCGGCGGCGGCAGCTTTCCGCGCCGGCCGCGCAGGATGTTCGCGAACGACTGCTGCGCCGAGGTGAACAGCCTGCGCGCGCTCTCGTCGTCGTCTGCGGCGATCACGTTCGCGCCGACCATCGCGTACGGCTCCTGCAGCTGCTCGGACGGCTCGAACGTCGAGCGGTAGATCTCGAGCGCCGGCAGCAGCGCGTCCGGCATGAAGTGCGACGCGAACGCGTAGGGGAGACCGAGCGCCGCCGCGAGCTGCGCGCCGAAGAGGCTCGAGCCGAGGATCCAGAGCGGCACGTTCGAGCCGGCGCCCGGCGTCGCCTGCACGAGCTGGCCCGGCCGCGCGTCCGCGAGGTAGCGCTGCAGCTCGACGACGTCCTGCGGGAACGTGTCGGCGCTCATCGGGTCGCGGCGGAGCGCCTGGATCGTCAGGCGGTCGGTCCCCGGCGCACGGCCGAGCCCGAGGTCGATCCGTCCCGGATGCAGCGCCTCGAGCGTGCCGAACTGCTCGGCGATCACGATCGGCGGGTGGTTCGGGAGCATGATCCCGCCGGCGCCGACCCGGATCGTCTCCGTGCCGCCGGCGACGTGGGCGATCACGACGGCGGTGGCGGCGCTCGCGATCCCGACCGCGTTGTGGTGCTCGGCGAGCCAGAACCGGTTGTAGCCCCAGCGCTCGGCGTGCTGGGCCAGATCGAGCGAGTTCCGGAGAGCCTCGCTCGCCGAGGCGCCCTCGACGATCGGCGCCAGGTCGAGAATCGAGAGGGGAGGGAGGGCCATCACCCGTCAGATTGCCGTTTCCAGGGCTCCGAGCCGGTTTCTGACCCCTCGAATGTCCAGTGGCACGGACCGTTTGGAGTCCGTTAAATCAGAGGATCCCCCGGTATGGGGAGAACCATCTCGCTCGTTTTACCGAAGTGATGACTGAGGAGATGATCAACTAGATGCCGACTGCAGAGACCAACGTCCGCCCCTCCGAGCAAGAGCTCGTGGAGTCCTGGCGCGCGATGGAGCTCGAGCGGGCCGGCTACCCGGCCGAGGCCGCCGCTGAGCTCGCGGCCCGGACCGACGTCGACCTCCACCGCGCGGTCGAACTGCTCACGAAGGGCTGCTCCACCGAGCTGGCCCTCGAAATCCTCCGCTAACGCACGACCCACGAACCTGGCCCCTAGCCGAGCCAGGTTCGTACCCGTTCACCCGTGCCCGTCCGGGCCGTCGTGGCAGTATCCGCACCGTGCTCGGCTCCATCCCTAGCCCGTCCAGCGGCGCCCTCGACCTCGGCCCGCTGACGCTCCACCTCTACGGGCTGACGCTGCTCGTCGCGATCCTGGCCGCCATCTGGCTGACCGGCAAGCGCTGGACTGCGCTCGGCGGCGAGTGGGAGCTCGTCACCCGCGTCGCCGTCTGGGGCGTCGCCTTCGGCGTCATCGGCGCCCGCGTCTACCACGACCTGACGTCGTGGAGCGAGGTGCCGAGCCCGAAGTGGCAGGGCGTCTTCGAGGTCTGGAAGGGCGGCCTCGGCGTCTGGGGCGGGATCTTCCTCGGCACCGTCGTCGGCGCGATCGTCGTGCGCCGTGCGGGCGCGAGCGTCGCCGTGTTCGCGGATTGCGCCGCGCCCGGGCTGCTGCTCGCCCAGGCGATCGGCCGCATCGGCAACTACTGGAACCAGGAGCTGTACGGCAAGCCGACCGACCTGCCGTGGGGGCTCGAGATCGACCCGGCGCACCGGCCCGTGCAGTACTTCGACCAGGCGACGTTCCACCCGACCTTTCTCTACGAGCTGATCTGGAACCTGATCGGCGTCGGCGTGCTGCTCTACGTCTCGAAGCGGTTCCGGATCAAGCCGCCGGCGCTCTTCGCGCTCTACGTCGCCTGGTACACGTTCGGCCGCTTCTTCGAGGAGCTGCTGCGGATCGACCCGTCGCACCACATCGCCGGTCTGCGCCTGAACGCGTGGGTCTCGATCATCCTTTTCGTGCTCTCAGCGGGGTATTTCGTCTGGCACCAGTTCTTCTCGGAACGGCCGCACAAACCGCACGAGCCGGAGCACCGCCCGGCGATGGCGATCCCCAAGAGCCGCGTCCGGTAACGGCAGTACCCTGACGCCGATGCTGGCCGTCCGCGAGCTCGAGCTGGACCTCGACGCCTTCGAAGGGCCTTTCGACCTCCTGCTCTCGCTCGTCCTCCGCGAAGAGCTGCCGCTGCGGGAGGTCGACCTCGCCGAGATCATCATCGCGTTCATCGAGAACCTCTCCGAGCGCGGCGAGCTCGACCTCGACGCCTGCGGCGAGTTCCTGATCCTGATCAGCGCGCTGCTCGAGCTGAAGGCGCGCGCGATGTTCCCGGACGAGGACGCCGAGCTCGCCGAGCTCGAGCCCGAGGAGGCCGCCGAGGAGCTGGCGCGCCGCCTCGCCGAGTACCGCCGCGCGAAGGAGGCCGCGAACTGGCTGCGCGGGCGCCTCGACGAGCGCCGCGATCTCTTCTTCCGCACCGGCCCGGCGCCGCTCGCGCCGAAGCCCGAGCGCAAGCTCGCGCAGCAGGATCCCGAGAAGCTCGTCGCCGCGCTGCGCGGGCTCGCCGTCGAGCCGCCGACGCCGTCGACGGCGCACATGGCGCTCCGCTTCCCGCCGGTGACGCAGTTCCTCGACCGCTGGCGGTCGCTGCTGCGCCGCCGCAGCCGCTTCGACTTCGACCAGGAGGTCGCAGGCCTCTCGCGCGTCGAGGTCGCTGTCGCCTTCCTGGCGCTGCTCGAACTGCGCAAGCAGGACGAGATCGCGATCGCCCAATCCGGGCCGTTCGCCCCGATAAGGATTTCCCGTGCCGATGCAGAAAGGAGTCTCTCGTGGACAGCCCACTCCGCCTGATCACCACCGAGGTGACCCCCGCAGCCGAGCTGGCGCGGACGGTCGAGGCCCTGCTCGTCGTGGCCTCGCAGCCGCTGCCGCTCGAGGAGCTCGCGGCCGCCACCGAGGTCGACGCCGCCGCAGTCGAGCAGGCGCTCGAGCTGCTGGGCGAGAAGTTTTCCGAGGAGACGAGCGGCATCGTGCTCGAGCACGTCGCCGGCGGCTACGCGTTCCGCGCCTCCGCCGCTGCGTCCGAAGCCTGCGCGCGCCTCTTCGAGAAGCCGGTCGAGAAGGGCCTCTCACAGGCCGCGCTCGAGACGCTCGCGATCGTCGCGTATCTCGGGCCGGTGACGCGCCCCGAGGTCGCGCGCATCCGCGGCGTCAACGTCGACGGCGTCATCGCCGGCCTCGCCGAGCGCGGGCTGATCGCCGAGGGCGGCCGCGAGAACGAGTTCGGCGCGATCCGCTACCGCACGACGCCGCTCTTCGAGCGCATCTTCGGCCTCGACTCGCTCGCCGCGCTGCCGCGCGCCGACGACCTCGGCGCCGACGTGACCGAGATCCGCGAGCGCCTCGAAGCGGTCGCTCAGAAGCGCCCCGCCTGAGAAGTGCCTAGACCGCGGTGCCTGGCACCGGGGTGCCAGGCACCGGTTCTCGAATCGCTACGCCGGCGCGATGTTCTGGTTGAGCCGGAACAGGTTCGTCGGGTCGTACATCTGCTTCGTCTTGCGCAGCCGGTCGAGCCGGCTGCCGAAGGTGTCGCGGATCTCGTCGTCACCGATCTCGGTGTAGAAGTTCAGGCCCATCCCGGGTGAGATCCACGGGGACAGCGCCTCGGTCGCGCGGCGTGTCCACGCGATGTTCTGGTCGTCGTGCTCCTCGCCTTCCCACATCGTGTTCAGGTGGAAGGCAAACGGCGCAGCCCGGCCGCCGAGTGCCGTCGCGTCGTCGCTGACCCTCGAGACCGCTCCGCCGAGGTTGAGCAGCAGCAGTGCGGCGAACGGCGACGTGATCGCGTCGGCGAGCTCGAGCATCGTGTCGATCGTCGGCTCGTCGACGTTGTCGGCGTTGTGCGCGCGCCAGTAGTTGCGGCGCCCGTACGGGTTCGCGCCGTCGATCAGCGTTTGCACCACCGTGTACGGCATCGGCTGGAAGAGGTCGACGAGCGGGTTGAGCGCGCGCAGTGGCGCCATCAGCTTCTCGGCCACGTCGCTCGGGCCGGCGAATTGGCCCGCGACAGCCCAGACGCGGCGTCCCTGCCATTCGACCGGGACGAACGGCTCGGGCGGCAGGGTGACGGAGGCGACCGCCCAGCCGAGCTCCTCCGGCCCGCTGCTCGAGATGTCGCGCCACGTCGAGATCACCTCGCGTCCCTGCGCGGGGTCGAACGCCATCAGCCCGCCGTAGACGATCGGCGCGAGGGGGTGAAGGCGGAACTCGGCCTCGGTGATGACGCCGAAGTTGCCGCCGCCGCCCTTGAGCGCCCAGAGCAGGTCGGAGTTCTCGTGCTCGGTCGCGACGACGACGTCGCCGTCCGCGGTCACGACGTCGGCCGAGATCAGGCTGTCGCAGGCGAAGCCGAGCTTGCGCTCGAGCCAGCCGCTGCCGCTGCCGGTCGTGAAGCCGATCACGCCGGTCGACGTCACGCGGCCGCCGGTCACCGCGAGGCCGAACTGCTGCGTCTCGCGGTCGAGCTCGCCCCAGTCGACGCCGCCCTGGACGCGCACGGTGCGGCGCTCGGGGTCGATGCGGATTCCTTTGAGTGCGCGCAGGTCGAGCACGATCCCGCCGTCGCAGCTCGAGAAGCCCGCGACCGAGTGGCCGCCGCTGCGGATCGCGAACGGGAGGCCGGTCAGCCGCGCCAGCCCGATCGCGCGGATCACGTCGGCCGTGCCGGTCGGGCGCAAGATCGCCGCGGGGCGGCGGTCGAACATCCCGTTGAAAACCTGTCTGGTCTCGTCGTACCGAGCGTCGCCGGGCTCGATCACGTCGCCGCGAAAGCCCTCGCGCAGCTCGCTCAGTGCGTCGGAATCCAAAGCGCCCCGAGCGGGCGCGGTGCCGATGTCGGTCATCGGTGTTCCTCCTGACGTGGACAGCCCTTCGAACCTATGACGTCAGGGCCGCCGCTGCAACCGAGACCCACGGGTCTGACCCCGGGACATGGCTCGATCAGGCCTGTCCCCGGGACTGATCCCCGGGACATGGCTTGATCAGCCGTGTCCTCGGGTCTGACCCCGGGACGTGGCTCGATCAGCCCTGTCCTCGGGTCTGACCCCGGGACGTCGGCTCGATCAGCCGTGTCCTCGGGTCTGACCCCGAAGACGGCGGTGCCTGGCACCGGAGTGCCAGGCACCGTCCTTCGAACCTAGGCGGCTTCGAGCAGGAGCTCGGGCGCCTCGTCCTCGGCACCGACCTGCTGCGGCTCGCGCGGCGTCAGGAACGCCGCCGCGACGACGACCGCGACCAGGCTGAGCACGAAGAGCACGTCGAACGCGACGCGGAAGCCGTGCGTGACGTCCGCTGCGTCGACGCCGCCGTAGCTCGCGGCGATCGTGCTGACCACGGCCAGGCCGACGGCTCCGCCGACCTGCCGCGCCGTGTTCGCGATTCCCGACGCGATGCCGGAGTCGGCGGGGGAGACCCCCGCGAGCGACGCGATCGTCACCGACACCCACGAGAGCGACATGCCGACGCCCAGCAGCAGGAACGCCGGCAGCAGATCGACCACGTAGTTCAGGTGCACCGGCAGCCGCATCATCAGGCTCTCCGAGATCACGATCAGCAGCAGCCCGAGCACGAGCACCGGCCGCGCGCCGACGCGCCGCACGAGCGGGCCGACGACGTTCGACAGGGTCGCGATCGGCAGGGCGATCGCCGTGAACGCGACGCCGGTCTCGGCGGCCGAGTAGTGCTCGACCTGCTGCAGGTACAGCGCGAGCAGGAAGAAGGTCGAGAACGCGACCGACGCCAGGATGACGGTGATCACGTTGCCCGCCGCGAGCGTCCGCACCTTGAAGATGTCGAGCGGCATCAGCGGCGACGCCGCACGCCGCTCGATCGCGACGAACGAGGCGAGCAGGACGGCCGAGATCGCCAGCAGCCCGAGCGTGACTGCCGAGCCCCAGCTGTGCTGGGTCGCGTAGGTCAGCGCGTAGACGAAGATCATCAGCGCGGAGGTCACCGACACTGCACCCGCGACGTCGAAGTGGCGGGCACCGTCGATCCGCTTCGCCTCGCCGATGAACCGCGGGGTCAGCGCCACGACGGCGAGCCCGACCGGCACATTGACGAAGAAGATCCACGGCCAGCTCAGATAGGACGTGAGCACGCCGCCGAGGAGGACGCCTGCCGCGCCGCCACTCCCCGAGGCGGCCGCCCAGACACCGATCGCGAGGTTGCGGCCGCGACCCTCGGTGAACGTCGTCATCAGCAGCGACAACCCGGCCGGCGCGAAGAGCGCGCCACCGAGACCCTGCACGGCGCGGAACGCGATCAGCGAGCCGGACGACCAGGCGAGCCCCGAGAGGGCGGACCCGGCGACGAAGACGATCAGGCCGATCATGAAGAGGCGGCGCCGCCCGTAGAGGTCGCCGAGGCGCCCTCCGAGCAGCAGGAACCCGCCGAAGACGATGGCGTAGGCCGTGATGACCCACTGCAGACCGCTCTCGGAGAACCCGAGGTCGGTCTTCATGGCTGGAAGAGCCACGTTCACGACCGACATATCGAGCACGACCATGAACTGCGCGACCACGATCAGCGTCAGCGCGGCCCAGCGGTTGGGTGAGATGGAAAAGGACATTTATCAGCTCCCTAAATCGTGGATCTACTCCACTATACATCATCACCACGGTAGAACGCGCTACACTTCAGTCATGGTCGAGATGACCGAAATCAAGAAGGCGCTCAGAGCGCCAAAAGAGCTCGCGAGCAAGCCGTCGTTCTTGCTCAAGCGGCTCGGGATGATCGCGAAGGAAAAGACGCACGAGGCCTTCGAAGACGGCGGCGCCGTGCCGTACGACTACGCGGTTCTCGCGGTGCTCGCACAGGGCGCGTGCGCGACGCAGGCGCACATCGCCGACTCGCTCAACTACGACCGCAGCTACCTCGTCGGCCTGCTCGACGAGCTCGAGCGGCGCGGGCTGATCGACCGGCGGCGTGACCTCAACGACCGCCGCCGCCACGTCGTCACCCTGACGAAGGCGGGCGAGCAGGAGCTCGTGCGGCTACGCGCTCTGATCGACGGTGTCGAGAGCGAGCTCTTCGCGCCGCTGACCGCGGCCGAGCGGAAGACACTGCAGGGTCTGCTCGCGAAGCTCGCGGCTGCGCACGACCCGCGCTACGCGACCGACTAATCGTCCTCGAGCCAGGTCGTGTCCATCACCGGCACGGGATGGATGTTGACCTGCCGCGTCCGCTCGTCGCTCGACCCCTTGAAGCTGTGCACGGCGCCGGGCGGCACGACGACGATCGTGCCCGGGCCGGCCTCGATCTCCTCGCCGTCGACCGTGAAGGTGACGGAGCCCTCCTGGATCACGAACGTCTCCTCGTAGGGATGCGTGTGCGGGCCGGGGCCTTCGCCGCGCGCGTAGGAGCCGACGAAGAACGAGACGCCTGCGCCCTGCTCGCTGCCGTCGAAGAGCGCGGAGCGGACGCTCTGCCGGATCGACTCGACCGGGATCACCTTCGCCACGCCGTAAATCCTACGGCTGAGGCTCGGCCTGGATGCGGATGCTCGAGGAGCGGCGGCTGATGCGGCCGTCGAAGGTCGCCAGCGTCAGCGTGATCTCGTACTCGCCCGCGACCTCGTAGCGGTGCACGGGTGCAGGGCCGACGGACGTTGTGCCGTCGCCGAAATCCCACGCTCGCCAGGCGATCCCGACCTGTCTCGGATCGACGGAGCAGTCGAGTAACTCGATCGTGTCCGTGAGCGAGGGTTTGCGAGGGCGGACGACGAACCGGGCGACGGGCTTGGCAGCTGGCACTGTGAGCTCTCCTTTCGCGCGTGGTCATTTGGCGTACTCGACCCGGCGCCGCCAACAAATCGCTAACGCGCGGTGTTAGGTTCGCCCAGCCATGGAATTCCGGCTCCTCGGGCCACTCGAGGCGCTGTCGGACGGCCGCCCGCTGCCGATCGGGGGCCAGAAGCAACGCGGCGTCCTCGCGCTCCTTCTGCTGCATGCCAACGAGGTCGTCTCGACCGACCGGCTGATCGACGAGGTCTGGGGTGCGCGACCGCCGAAGAGCGTCGATGCGTCGCTTCAGAACTGCATCTCGCACCTGCGCAACGTCGTCGGCCGCGAGGCGATCGAGACGCGCCCGCCGGGCTACCGGCTGAACGTCGATCCGGAACGTGTCGATGCGCTGCGCTTCGAGCGGGCGCTCGACGCGGCCCGCACGCTCGATCCGCCCGAGCGGGCGGCCGCCTTGCGTGAGGCGCTCGCGCTCTGGCGCGGGCCGCCGCTCTCCGACGTGGAGTTCGAGGGCGTCGGCGCCACCGAGATCGCGCGGATCGAAGAGCTGCGGCTGACCGCGCTCGAGGAGCGGATCGACGCCGAGCTGGCGCTCGGACGGCACGACGCGATCCTCGGCGAGATCGAGGCGCTCGCCGCGCGCCATCCGGTCCGCGAGCGCCTGCGGCGGCAGCAGATGCTCGCGCTCTACCGCGCCGGCCGCCAGCGGGATGCGCTGCGCGTCTACCAGGAGGCGCGGCTCGAGCTGGTCGAGGAGTACGGGCTTGCCCCGTCGGAGGAGCTGCGCGCGCTCGAGCGGATGATCATCGCCCACGACCCGGCGCTCGATCTGACGCCGGCGGCCGACGACGCGCCCCACGACCTCAGGCGCAACATGGTCGTCGCGCTGCTCGAGCTCGTCGACCTGGAGGACGAGGGTGTCCGCGAGGAGCCGGCCGCCGCCCTGGCGGAGATCGCCGATCATCGTCGACCGCCACGAAGGAGAGGTTCGGCAGCTGCTGTCCGAGGAGCTCGTCGCCGTCTTCGGCTCGCCGGTCGCACACGACGACGACACGTTGCGGGCACTTCGCGCCGTGGGTGAAGCGCGCGCCGCGCTGCCGGAGCGATTCGTCCTGCGGGCGGCCGTCGAGCGGCTGGCCGGTGAGGAGGACGCAGAGGCTCAGCTCGAAGGCGTCAGGAGCCTGCTCGCACAGGCTGCTGCCGGCGACCTGCTGCTCGGCCCCGAGGCGCTGCGTGTCGTGCCGGCAGCAGTGGACGTCGTCCCGCACGAGTCCGGCGTGGGATATCGCGTGCTGCGGTTCGATGCGGGCGCGGAGTCGTTCGCGCGCCACCTGGACGTGCCGATCGTCGGACGCATTGCCGAGCTCGACGCGCTCGACGCCGCACTCGCGGAGGTGGAGCGGAGCCAATCCGCGCGTCGCATCGTCCTGCTCGGCGAGCCGGGGATCGGCAAGACTCGGCTCGCGAACGCGTTCCTCTCGCAGGCGGAGAGCAGGGCGCGCACGCTGTCGGGACGGTGCAGGGCCTACGGTGACGGCGCCGGGCCTGTTGCCGCTCCGCGACATCATCGAGCAGCTCGAGCCGATCGACGATGTCCTTGCGGACTGAGCCCGATGCCGCCCGCATCCTCCTGCCGTTGCGCGACCGAGCGCTCGCCGAGCCGAGTGACGCCTTCTGGGCGTTCCGCCGGCTGCTCGAGGTGTCGGCAGGCGACAGGCCGTTGGTCGTCCTGCTCGAGGATCTGCACTGGGCAGCGCCCGACCTGCTCGACCTCGTCGAGTACCTGCTCGGCTGGGCGACAGGCCCGCTGCTGCTGCTCTGCGTGGCGCGGCCCGAGCTGCTCGAGTCGCGGCCCGAGTGGCGCGACGACGCGATCGTGCTCGGGCCGATCTCGGGCGAGGAGGCTCGAACCCTCGTCGAGTTGCTGCCGGAGCGGGCAGGCCTGCCGGAGAGCGTCGTCGGCGCGGCGGTCGAGATGGCCGAAGGCAACCCGCTCTTCCTGGAACAGCTCGTCGTCTTTGCCGCCGAGGACGTGCTCGACCCGCTGCCGCCGACGCTCGAGGTGTCGATCGCGTCGCGGATCGACCGCTTGCCCGCCGGTGAGCGCGCGGTGCTCGAGCGGGCAGCGGTCGTCGGGCGGAACTTCTGGCGGTCGACCGTCGAGGCAGTCTCGCCCGACGACGAGCGGGCGGCGATCGGCAGCGCATTGATCGCGCTCGCGCGCCGTCGGCTCGTGCACGCAGAACGCGCGACGGTGGCCGGCGAAGACGGGTTCCGGTTCCATCACGCGCTGATTCGCGACGCGGTCTACGCGGGCGTCCCCGAGCAGTCGCGCGCAGAGCTGCACGAGGCGGTCGCGCGCGTGCTCGCCGAGCGCGGCCCGGAGCGGGACGAAGCCGTCGGTTACCACCTGGAGCACGCAGCGGCACTCCGCGCAGCGAGCGGCGAGCCTGCTGCCGAATTGCAGCGAGAGGCAAGCCGCCGGCTCGGCGCGGCGGGCATCCGTGCGATGAAACGGGTCGACGGGCGCACAGCGATCGACCTGCTCACACGCGCGCTCAGCCTTGCCGACGACGAACAGCGGGAGCTCCAGTGCGCGCTCGGCCTGGCGTACAAGTTCTCGGGCGACCCGCGGGCTGAGTCGCTCCTCGACGACCTTGCGCGGCGAAGCGCCGCCGCGGGTGACGCGCGCATCGAGCATCTCGCGCGGATCGAACTGGTCTGGCCGAGGCTCGCTCGCGGCGAGCTCGGGATCGACGAAGCCGACTCGTCTGCTCGAGCGGAGCTTCGCAATCTTCACAGACGACGACGACTTTGCCCGCGGCCGCGCCTGGCATTGCCGCGTAGTCGTGGACGCGGTCTACCGGTTCCGCTATGGGGAGCTCGATGACGTGATCACGCGTCTGCAGTTCCACTACGCGCGTTCAGGGTTTGCCCGCGGCAGCGCGCCCTTCCTGCGCGCGACGCACGCATATCGCGGTCCCACCCCCGTGCGTGAAGGCATCGACCGGTGCGACGCGTTGCTCGCCGATGCGGGCACGCCGTTCTGGCAAAGCTTCATCCTCCCGATGCTCGCCGTGCTCGAGGCAATGGACGAGCGGCTCGACGCGGCTCGTGCACACCTGGACGAGGCACGCCTGGCGAGGCGCGAGTTCGCCGAGGCCGGAGCAATCGCGACGAGTTGGGCCGCACTCGCCGCCGAGGTCGAATTGCTCGGCGGTGACCTCGACCGCGCCGAATCGATCCTCACCGCGCGCGTGCGACTCGCTGCGGGCGGTTGGCGAGCGAGAGTGGCTCGCAACGAACTCGGCTCTCCTCGCAGAGGTGCTCTACCGTCAAGGTCGATTCCAGGAGGCGCTGCAGCAGAGTGGCGAGGCGCTGGGGTTCGCCCCACCCGGACACCTGACGTCACTCGCGGTCGCAAGACGGGTACGTGCGAAAGCTCTCGCGCAAGCCGGTGAGCTGGCCGAGGCGATCTCGCTGGCGAGCGAGACGATCACGCTTCTCCGCGAGACGCAGGTGCTGGACGAACAGGGTGAGGCCTACGCCGCGTTGGCGGAGGTTCAGGCACTCGCCGGTTTCGCGACCGACGCGGACGAGGCCTGGGATCGAGCCCTCGGGTTCTTCGAGCGGAAGGGGAACCGTGTCTCGGAGGCACGAATCCGCTCGATGAGCCTGTCGCGGAGATAGTGGGGAGCCCCGTCGGGCTCCCCGCACCTGCGTTCAACAAGCCGGCGGGCAAACATACGCCGCCCGCGCCGGCGCGCTCTGCGCGGCGCTCTCGAATCCCGCCGTCAGGAACGCCGAGGCCGTCAGCGCTGCTGCGAGCGCCACGATCGACGTGAACCGGTGCCGCCGCTGGTAGGTCCACTGCATGTTTCTCACCTCCTCTCGACTGCTGCGGCGGAGCGTCGGAGGGGCGGCAAACGTTCGGCTCAGGCGCGGCTAAGGCCGCGCTAACGCTGCGCCGTTAGCGCCGGGTTAGCGGGCGGTTCTACGTTCGCGACGCGCTGCATCAACCAGCCGAGGGGCGGCGCGGCTAGCCCGACGAGCCAGGTCCCGGGGACTGTCCCTGGGACACGGCCGTACGGAACAGCAGGGAGAGGCCGGAGTGGGCGGCCTCTCCCTGCCTCAGCTTCAATGGCCGCATGCGCCTGAACGCCTGGCTCGCCCGCGCGGGCGTTGCCTCCCGCCGCAAGTCCGACGAGCTGATCAAGGCCGGCCGCGTCACCGTCAACGGCGAGCCCGGCCAGCTGAACACGTTCGTCCAGCGCACCGACGACGTGCGACTCGACGGCGAGCCGCTGCAGAAGCAGCAGCTCGCGTACGTGCTCCTGCACAAGCCCGCCGGTGTCGTGACGACGGCGAGCGACCCGGAGGGTCGCCCGACCGTCGTCGGGCTCGTCGACCACCCGGCACGCGTCGTGCCCGTCGGCCGCCTCGACGCCGACACGACCGGCGCGATCCTGCTCACGAACGACGGCGACCTCGCGCACCGGCTCGCGCACCCGAAGTACGAGGTCGACAAGGTCTACGTCGCCGAGCTCTGGCAGCAGCCGACCGACGGCATCCTGCGCAAGCTCGCCGACGGGGTCAAGCTCGACGAGGACGGCACGAAGACCGCGCGCGCGGAGGTGCGCCGCATCTCCGGTGCCGTGATCGAGCTGACGATCCACGAGGGACGCAACCGGCAGGTGAAGCGCATGTTCGAGGCCGTCGGTCACCGCGTGAAGCGGTTGCATCGCAGCCGCTACGGCTCGCTCGACGTCGAAGGGCTCGAGCCCGGCGCGTGGCGCGAGCTCGAGCCCTCCGAGATCGAAGAACTTCGCCGGCTATGAAGCAGCAGCCAGCGCGTGCGCCTGATCGATCAGGCTCTGCGCCTGCTTCGTCCAGTCGTGCGCCTGGCCGCCGTTGATCTTGTCGCCGCCCGCCGCCTCGTCGTTGAGCGCTGCGCGGATCGTTCCCGCGAGCACGTCCCGCTTGGCGGTCAGGTTCGCGATCTGCGTCTCGATCGAGTCGTACTTCAGCTCGTCGGTCGACTGGATCGCCGCGGTCGACGCGACGAGCGTGTCGAGCCCGAACGAGCCGAACGGCGCGTTCAGCTGCTTGTACGCGTCGCCGAGCTGCGTCGTCGGGTCGCCGTGATCTCCTTGATCACCGTGATCGCCACGGTCGCCATGATCGTCGCCGCCCTTGCCGTTGCCGAGCACCTGGGTGATCACACGGCCGTCGTCCTCGTACGAGTCGGATAGCCCGACCAGCGAATTGATCGTCGGCCTGATGTCGACGTGATCCGTCCAGGTCTTCGAGTCGACGCCGTTCCGCGCGACGCCGGGACCGACCATCCCGAGCCACGTGTTGGCGATCTCGTCCTGGAAGTCGCCGTGGTTCCAGGCGAACTTCGGATCGACACACGTCGGCAACGTCGGCGTGTTGCACGCGGTCGGGTTCGACGCCTGGAAGAAGAAGTCGGAGTTGCCGAAGTACGTGAACGTCGGCGTCCGCTTCGGGTCGGCGTTGACCATGTGCAGCGTCTGCTCCTCGACCGTGTCGGCGAGGCGCTGTGCCAGGGGCACGCTCGCGTTCACGTAGGGGTCGAACGACGATGGCGGCTCCGAGACCCCGCTCGAGGTTGCGCACAGCGGGATCGTTCCGCGTGGGCTGGCCCTGCACGTAGATCGTCGGTGCGTCGTCGAAGTGCAGGTCGAACGACGGGCTGCCTGCCGGCGCGAACGCCTTCAGGTTCGTCGTGATCTCGCCGATCTGGTTCGCCGGGCACGTGGCGACGGTCGGCGAGCACGGCGTATGCGAGTACGCGAGCGAGCCGTCGGCCTGCGGTGTTCCGACACCGCCTGCGAAGTGATCACCCTCGTCGACCGTGACGACGAAGAGCGTGTTGCTCTTGTCGATGCCGTGGCTCGCCAGACGCTGGAAGAACGTCGCGAACGCCGCGTCGTAGTCGGCGAGCTGCTGCTTGTAGTCGGCCTCACCCGGGCCTGAAGCGCGGGCGAGCGTGTGGTTGTCGTGCGCGTCCGAGATGTACGCGAAGGTGACCGGGACGCCGTTCTCCTGCATCTGCGCGACCATCCCGAGGGTGTTCTTCGCGAGCGCGCCGTCGAAGCCCGGGAAGCCGCAGTTGCCGGCCGGGTCGGTGATGTCGGTGCCGTCGGTCGCCTTGACACACGGCTGCCCGCCGGTGATCGCCGGGTTGACGTACTTCGCGCCGAAGAGCGCCTTGTAGCCGTCGTCCGATCCGGGATAGATCGTCGAGTCGTCCGGCTTCGCTTTCGGGTTCGCGTCACAGAGGGCGTTGCCCTTGGCGCAGTGCACGGCGATGCCGACGAAGTCGGCGAGCGACTTCGTCTTCGTCGCCGGGTTCGCGGCCTCGTTCCACTCGTCCGAGCCGACGCCGAAGACTCGCGTCATGTCGCCCGACGCGGTCGTCGAGTTGTTCTCGAGCACGATGTTCGCGCTCGAGACGCCGCCGACGTTGCAGCCGGCATGCGTGTAGGTGAGCCACGGGGCGGGCGTCGTCTGCCCGCCGTCGCCGACCATGTTCGGCATCGTCTCGTTCGTGCCGTCGACCGTGTCGGTCCAGTACTTGAACGACGAGGTGAACTGCGGCGTGCCGTCGTTCTTGAAGTAGTCGTAGCTGTTCGACACGGTCTGCCCGTTGCGGTCGGGGTAGAGGCCGGTCAGCGACGCCAGGATCCCGCCGGCCGTGTGCGAGATCAAGATCGTGTGGTCGTTGGTCAGGAGCGTGCCGTTGCCCTTGAGGAAGTTCAGGAGGTGCGGCATCTGCTCGAGATCCGACGCGACGTTGGCCCGGTCGCGACGGTAGTGCGTGTTGTCGAACTGCAGGTAGATGACGTGCTTGACCTGTCCCGCCTTCGTGCCGAGCTGGCACGGGCCGCTCGCAGTGGCGGTTGTGGAGCCGTTGCTGAGGGCTCCGGTTGCAAGCGCTGCTGCAGCACATGCAGCGACGAGAACGGCGAGCAACGCCGTCCGCTTGAAGAGCTTCATCTTCCCCCCTTGCTCGAACGTAACGTCGAGCCGACGCTACGTCGCCGGTAGAGACGCAGGGGAGACCGCCCGAAAACGGTCCGGTGACAGAGTGGAGCCGCCGCAGTCGACAGATGCCACATGTCAACCCCTTGCGTCGGGTAATGAACCCAGGGAGTCTACGGCGTGACGAAGCCCATGCGCTCGTAGACCTGGCGCAGCGTCGGAGCTGAGGTTTCACGCGCCTTGTCGGCGCCGACCCGCAGCAACCGCCGCAGCTCTCCCTCGTCGGCCCGCAACTCGCGGTACCGCTCCTGCATCGGCGCGAAGAGCTCGACGACGGCCTCGCCGACGTCGCCCTTCAGGTCGCCGTAGCCGCGGCCGTCGTAGTCCCGCTCGACGTCCTCGATCGAGCGCCCGGTCGAGACCGAGAGGATCTCGATCAGGTTCGAGACGCCCGGCTTCTCGTCGGGCACGTAGCGGATCTCGCGGCCCGAGTCGGTGACCGCCGTCTTGAACTTCTTGCGGATCACGTCGGGCTCGTCGAGCACGAGCACCTTGCCCTGGTCGGTCGAGCCGGTGGTCGACATCTTCTTCGTCGGCTCCTGCAGGTCCATGATCCGCGCGCCGACCGTCGGGTACACGGCCTCCGGCACCTTGAACGTCTCGCCGAAGCGCGAGTTGAACCGCTGCGCGATGTCGCGCGCCAGCTCGAGATGCTGCCGCTGGTCGTCGCCGATCGGGACGATGTCGGTCTGGTAGAGCAGGATGTCGCCCGCCATCAGCACGGGGTAGGTGAAGAGGCCGGCGGAGACGAACTCCTTGCCCTCGCCCTTCTCCTTGAACTGGGTCATGCGGCCGAGTTGTCCGAACCCGGTGACGGCCGAGAGCAGCCAAGCCGCCTCGGCGTGCCCGGTGACGTGGCTCTGCAGGAAGAGCGTGCAGCGCTCGGGCTCGAGGCCGACCGCGAAGAGCAGCGCGGCCAGGTCGAGCGACCGGTCGTGCAGATCCTGCGGGTCGTAGTCGACCGTGATCGAGTGCAGGTCGACGATGCAGAAGAAGGCGTCGCCCTCGTCCTGGGTCGAGACGTACTGGCGCATCGCGCCGATGTAATTGCCGATGTGTTTGGCACCCGTGGCCTGGATGCCGGAGAAAACGCGCATGGAAGTCACCTCAGTCTGGTCGCAGGAGCAAGACGATCAGCGGGCGAGGCGGTCTAGAGCAGGACTCCGCCACGCCCGCAGGGCCACGACCAGCACGTGCGGGCAGCGAAGTCCATGCGCGGAGAATAGAGCAAAAGTCGTCTCTACACTGGGGAAATGGCAGTTACATCACGCACCTGGTCGCCGGACTCCTGGCGGGAGCACACGGCGCTCCAGCAGCCCGAGTGGCCGGACGCCGTCGAGGCCGGCGCCTCGCTCGAGCGCCTGAAGGCGAGCCCGCCGCTCGTCTTCGCCGGCGAGGCGCGTGAGCTGCGCGAGGGGCTCGCGCGCGTGATCGACGGCCGCGCCTTCCTGCTGCAGGCGGGCGACTGCGTCGAGTCGTTCAACGAGCTCTCGACGATCCGGATCCGCGAGAAGCTGAAGATCATGCTGCAGATGTCCGCCGTCCTCACCTACGGCGCGACGCTGCCGGTCGTGAAGGTGGGGCGGATCGCGGGCCAGTTCGTGAAGCCGCGCTCGGAGGCGACGGACGCGGACGGACTGCCGAGCTTCCGCGGCCACATGGTTCACGACGATGCGCGCACCGAGGAAGCGCGTGTGCCGGACCCTCGACGCATGGTCGAGGGTTACAACCAGTCGGCCGCGACGCTCAACCTGCTGCGCGCTTTCACCAAGGGCGGCTACGCCGACCTGACGCAGGTGCATCTCTGGAACCAGGAGTTCGTCACGTCGTCGCCCGAGGGTCGGCGGTACGAGCGGCTCGCGCACGACATCGAGCGCGCGCTGCAGTTCATGGCTGCCTGCGGCATCGACCTTGCGAACGAGCGGCGCCTGCACGAGGTCGACGTCTTCACGAGTCACGAGGGCCTGCTGCTCGACTACGAGGAAGGGCTGACGCGGAAGGACTCGCTGACCGGCGATTGGTACGACTGCTCGGCCCACATGCTCTGGATCGGCGAGCGCACGCGGCAGCTCGACGGTGCGCACGTCGAGTTCTTCTCGGGCGTGCACAACCCGATCGGCGTCAAGCTCGGCCCGTCGGCGACGCCCGACGAGGTGGTCGAGCTCTGCGAGCGGCTGAATCCGGACCGGCTGCCGGGGCGCCTGACGTTCGTCGCGCGCATGGGCGCCGAGAACGTGCAGCAGCTGCTGCCGCCGCTGCTCGCCGCCGTCGTCTCCGAGGAGCATCCGGTGCTCTGGGCCTGCGACCCGATGCACGGCAACACGATCCGAACCGCCGACGGTACGAAGACGCGCCGCTTCGACGCGGTGATGACCGAGATCGAAGGCTTCTTCGCCGCCTGCTGGGCGGCCGGCACGCGACCGGGCGGCGTGCATCTCGAGTTCACGGGCATGGACGTGACGGAGTGCCTCGGCGGCGCCGACGACGTGCTCGAGTCGCAGCTCTCGTCGCGCTACGAGACGCTCTGCGACCCGCGCCTGAACGCGCGGCAGTCGCTCGACCTCGCGTTCCGGCTCGCCGAGCTGATGCAGCGCGCACCGCGCTGACCGCTCGAACTTGGTTCATGGCGGCGAACCGCGTTCGTCCCGCACCTCACCTCATGAACCAAGTTCGAGAGTTTCCGCGGTCCGTAGAGTGCTGACGTGAAGATCGCCGTCGTCGGAACGGGGTTGATGGGCGCGTCCGTCGCGCTCGCTGCGCGTGCGCGCGGCGACGACGTGGCGGGCTGGGACCCGGATCCCGACGCGCTCGACGCCGCGGTCGCGCGCGAGGCGGTCACCGCCGCGGACGGCCTCGAGCACGCCGTCGCCGACGCCGAGCTCGTCGTCGTCGCCTCGCCGATCGCGCAGCTTCCCGCCACCGTCGCGGCCGTGCTCGCCGCGCCCGGCGACGCGACGGTCACCGACGTCGGCTCGACCAAGTCCAGCGTCGTCGCGGCCGCGGCGGGCTCATCCCGCTTCGTCGGCGGGCACCCGATCTGCGGCTCCGAGACGCGCGGCGCCGAGAACGCGAGCGCCGGGCTGTTCGAGGGTGCGACCTGGTTTCTGACGCCGGTCGCCCAGACCGATCCCGACCGGCACCGGCTGGTGCACGGCTTCATCACCGACGTCGGCGCCACGCCGGTCGCGATCGACGCCGCGGCGCACGACCGGCTCGTCGCGCTGACGAGCCACGTGCCGCACGTGCTCGCGAACATCGTCGCCAACCAGACCGGCGCCTCGCGCGTCGAGGGTCACGAGCCGCTGACGCACGCCGGCGGCTCGCTGCGCGACATGACGCGCATCGCCGGCGCGAACCCGCGGATCTGGATCGACATCTTCCTCGACAACGCCGAGCGCATCCGCGGCGAGCTCGCCGAGCACCGCCGCCGCATCGAGCAGGTCGAGCAGGCGCTCGAGCAGGGCGACGCCGGCTTTCTCGCGCGCTGGATCGGCGAGGCCTCCGGCAACCGCCGCCGGATGCTCGAGCGCGAGTACCCGGACCCCGGCGAGCTGCAGCGCCTGCGCGTGCACGTGCCCGACCGCCCGGGCGTGCTCGCCGGCATCACGCAGGCGCTCGGCGCCGAGCGCATCAACATCGAGGACTTCGAGCTGCATCACGTCTCACCGGAGCGCGGCGGCACGTTGACGCTGCTGATCACCGGGGCGGGCGAGGCGCAGCGCGCCGCCGACATGCTCGAGGCGCAGGGCTACTCGGTCGTCGTCTCGCAGGTGATCGAATGAGAATCGAGCCCGCGGCCAGCCTCGACGGTCACTTCGCCGTCCCCGGCGACAAGTCGATCTCGCACCGGTCGCTGCTGCTCGGCGCCGTCTCCGACGGCGTCACGACTGTCCGCGGCTTCGGCCGCAGCGGGGACACGGAGTCGACGCTCGCCGCCGTGCGCGCGCTCGGCGCTCGCGTCGACGAGGAAGGCGACGAGCTGATCGTGCACGGCGTCGGTCTGCGCGGCCTGCAGAGCGCGACGATCGACTGCGGCAACGCGGGCACGCTCGCGCGCCTGATCGTCGGGCTGCTCGCCTTCCAGGACGGGACGTTCACGCTGACCGGCGACGAGTCGCTCTCGGCCAGGCCGATGGAGCGGATCGCGGAGCCGCTGCGGCAGATGGGCGCGCAGATCGAGACGACCGACGGCCACCTGCCGCTGACGATCACCGGCACGAAGCTGCAGGCGATCGACTACGCGCTGCCGGTTGCGAGCGCGCAGGTCAAGTCGGCCATCCTGCTCGCCGGCCTCGGCGCGGAGGGCAAGACGACCGTGATCGAGCCGGCGCCGACGCGCGACCACACCGAGCTGATGCTGCGCGCCGCGGGCGCGCGCGTGACGACCAGGCCGAACTCCGCCAGCGTCGACGGCGCGACGAGCATTCAGCTCGGCTCGGTCGACGTGCCGGGCGACTTCTCGTCGGCGGCGCCGTTCATCGTCGCCGCCAGCCTCGTGCCCGAGTCGCGGATCACGATCCACGGCGTCAATCTCAACCCGCGCCGCACCGGGCTGCTCGACGTGCTCGACCGGATGGGCGCGCGCGTCGGGATCCTCGAACGGACGCGCATCGGCTCCGAGCAGGCGGGGACGCTCGAGGTGCGGAGCGCCGAGGTGACCGCGACCACGATCAAGAGCGACGAGGTGCCGCTGCTCGTCGACGAGCTGCCGCTCTTCGGCCTGCTCGCGTCGGGCGCGCGCGGCGAGAGCTGGGTCTACGGCGCCGGCGAGCTGCGCCTGAAGGAGACCGACCGCATCGACGCGCTCGTCGACGCGCTGAAGGCGGTCGGCGGCCGCGCGAAGGGCCACGAGGACGGCTTCTCGGTCACCGGTGTCCCGACCCGCCCGCGCGGCGGCAAAGTCGAGTCACGCGACGACCACAGGATCGCCATGCTCGGGGCCGTTGCAGGGGTCTGGTCGCGCGAAGGGGTACGCGTGGAGGGCGCCGAGAGCGTGGCGATATCCTTCCCCGGCTTCTACGAGCTCCTCGACCGATTGGCGCAGAGATGATCGTTGCGATCGATGGCCCCGCCGGGGCGGGCAAGAGCACTGTCGCGCGCCGCCTCGCAGAGCGGCTCGGCTTCCGCTACCTGGACACCGGGGCGATGTACCGCGCGCTGACGTGGCTTGCGTTGCGGGAGGGGCTCCCGCTCGGGGCCGGTGATCCGCTCGGCGACCTCGCGCGGAAGAACCCGGTCACCTTCGACGAGGTCGGACGCGTCTTCATCGCCGGCTCCGACGTGACCTCCAACATCCGCCAGTCGCGCATCGACCGGATGGTCCCTGTCGTCGCGCGGCACCACGAGGTGCGCGAGGTGATGCGCGAGCGGCAGCGCGAGCTCGCCGCGCAGGGGAACGCCGTCATCGAGGGCCGTGACATCGGCACGGTCGTCGCGCCCGGCGCCGAGGTGAAGGTCTACCTCCAGGCCGATCCCGACATCCGCGCGCGCCGCCGCCAGGCCGAGCGGCCCGACATCGGCGCCGACGCGCTCGCGACGGATCTCCGCACGCGCGACGAGAGCGACCGTGTGCGCATGCAGCCTGCCGAGGACGCCGAGCTGATCGACACGACCGACCTCGAAGTCGACGACGTCGTCGGGCGCATCGAGGAACTGATCCGCGCGCGCTCGCTCGCGACCTCTTGACCGTCCCCGAAGTCGCCTGGGCGCTCGGCCGCTACTACATGGGCCTGCCGACGCGCGCTGTGACGCGGCCGCGCACGTACGGCATCGACCGCGTCCCGAAGACCGGGGGAGTCGTCTACGCGATCAACCACATGCACTGGATCGACGTGCCGCTGATCGGCGTCGTCTCGCCGCGCAACATCGACTTCGTCGCGAAGGCGGAGGCCGTGAACCTGCCGGGCGTCGGACAGTTCCTGCGCTGGCACGGCACGATCGCGGTGCGCCGCGGCGAGTCCGACCGCGACGCCGTGCGCCGGATGCGCGAGTCGGCGCGTGCAGGTCACGCCGTCGGCCTCTTCGTCGAAGGCACGCGCAACGACTCGGGCCGCCCCGGCTCCGCTCAGCCGGGCGCGGCGATGGTCGCGATTCAAGAGGACGTGCCCGTCGCCCCGGTCGCAATCTACGGCACCCAGTTCTGGAAGGTCGGCGACTGGTCGAAATGCTCGGTCGCATTCGGCGAGCCGCTGCGCTTCGAGGGGCTGCCGAAGGGCGGCAAGGGTTACAAGGAAGCGACCGTCGAGATCGAGCGGCGCATCAACGTGCTCTTCGACTGGCTGGCCGGCCTGCACGCGAACGGACGGCCCGAGCATGCGACGCCGCCGGTATGAGCGAGCCCACGGAGCCCCCGATCGAACTGCAAGGCACGGTCGCGATCGTGGGCTTCCCGAACGTCGGCAAGTCGACGCTGATCAACCGGCTCACCTCGACGCGCCAGGCGGTGGTGCACGAGACGCAGGGCACGACGCGCGATCGCAAGGAGCTGATCGCGGAGTGGAACGGGCTCAACTTCCTGCTGATCGACACGGGCGGCGTCGACATCGTCGACCCGCATCCGATCACCCGCCAGATCGCGCAGCAGGCACGCACCGCGATCGCCGAGGCCGACCTCGTGCTCTTCGTCGTCGATGCCCGCGCCGGCGTCACACCCGGCGACGAGGAGCTCGCGCAGATCCTGCGCGAGTCGAAGAAGGATGTCCTGCTGCTCGCGAACAAGATCGACGACCCGTCCCAGGCGTCGCTCGCGCTCGAGCTGCACCGCCTCGGCTTCGGCGACCCGTTCCCGATCTCGGCGCTGCACGGCTCGAACACCGGCGACCTGCTCGACGAGGTGCTCGACCGCCTGCCCGGCGTCTCGAGCCGCGTCGTGCCCGACGACGACGCGATCCGCGTCGCGATCCTCGGCCGGCCGAACGTCGGCAAGTCGTCGCTCCTCAACAAGCTGCTCGGCGAGGAGCGCGCGATCGTGCACGACGTGCCGGGCACGACGCGCGACACCACCGACACGGTGCTCGAGCACAACGGCCGCACGTTCATCCTCGTCGACACCGCCGGCCTGCGACGCAAGCGCAAGCAGCGCCAGGGCATCGACTACTACTCGGAGCTGCGCGCGCTCGACGCCGCCGATCGCGCCGACGTGGCGCTCGTCCTGATCGACTCGAGCGAAGGAATCGTCGAAGGCGACATCACCGCGGTCGAGGTGGCGCGCAAGTCCCACTCGGCGACCCTGATCGTGCTCGCGAAGTGGGACATCTCGGAGATCACGATCGAAGAGGTCCGGCCCGAGCTGCAGCGCCGCCTGCGCCAGCGGCCCGACTTCATCACCATCTCGTCGCTGACGGGCCGCGGTGTCTCGCGCATCCTCGACAAGGTCGCCGACCTGTTCGACGTCTACGCGAGCCGCGTCCCGACCGCCGAGCTGAACAAGTTCCTCGGCGAGCTCAAACAGGCGCGTCAGCCGCCGTCGAAGGGGGTTCGCCGGCTGAACATGCTCTACGGCGCGCAGGTCTCGTCGCGCCCGCCGCGCTTCCGGATCACGGTCAACGACCCGGGCCTGATCACGCGCGACTACGGCTACTGGGTGGAGAATCAGCTGCGAGAGCGGTTCGAGCTGGAGGGCGTACCCGTGGCGATCGACTTCAGAGCACGGACGTGAACGCAGTCGTCGTCGGAGGCGGCGCCTGGGGCACCGCATTCACGGATCTGCTGCGCGCGCGCGGTCACGACGTGACGCTCGCGACGCGCGCGACGATCGACGACGCGCCGTACGAGGACGCCGAGCTCGTCGTGCTCGCGGTCCCGTCGAGCTCGTTTCGCGAGGTGCTCGGCCACGTCCGCGGCGACGCGCCGGTGCTCAGCCTCGTCAAGGGCCTCGACCCGGCGAGCGGCGACCGGCTCTCGACCCTCGTCACCGACCGCCCGGTCGCGGTGCTCTCGGGCCCGAACATGGCCGAGGAGGTCGCCGCCGGGCTGCCCGGTGCGACCGTCATCGCCTCCGAGGACGAGTCGCTCGCGATCTGGCTGCAGGACGCGATCACGTCGGTCACCTTCCGCGTCTACGTCAACACCGACCTGATCGGCGTCGAGCTCTGCGGCGCGGCGAAGAACGTGATCGCCCTCTCGGCCGGCGGCGTCGACGGCCTGCGGCTCGGCGACAACGCGAAGGCCGCCCTGATCACGCGCGGCCTCGTCGAGATGGCGCGCCTCGGCGAGGCGTGCGGCGCCGAGCCCGAGACGTTCTCCGGCCTCGCCGGGATGGGCGACCTGATCTGCACGTGCTGGCACCCGTCGGGACGCAACCGTCGCGCCGGCGAGCTGATCGCGCGCGGTTCGACGCCCGACGAGGCGCGCGCCGCGATCGGCCAGGTCGTCGAAGGACTGAACACCGCGCCGGTGCTGCGCGACCTGTCGCATCGCATCGGGGTCGAGCTGCCGATCACGGAGGGGGTCTGCGCGGTGCTCGACGGAATGCAGCTCGACGAGCTGCTCTCGTCGCTGATGGGCCGCCGCGCGACCGCGGAGTGAGGGGCGCGCTCGCCGTCGTCCTCGCGGCGACGGCGGTGCTGGCCGCCTCCTGCGGCGGGAGCAAACCGGCGACGTCGGCGGCGGAGGTCGCGCCGGCCGGCACCTACCTGTTGATCGAGGGGCGGCCGACGCCCGAGCTCGAGCGTGCGCTCGCGTTCCTGCCGGAGTGGGCCGAGCTCGAGCGCCTGCTCGCCCGGGCCGTCCGTCTGACCGGCGCGGGCGAGCAGCCGACACTCGCAGTGCTCGACCGCGCGGGCACGCGGGCCGTCGCGCTCGTCCGGCCGAGCGACCAGAAGCAGCTCGACAAGCAACTCGACGACGCGGGAATCGCGCACGCACGGATCAGCGGCTGGACCGTCTTCGCGCGCGACCGCGCCTCGGTCGACGCGGCGCTGCATGCGAAGAGCCGGCTCGCCGACACGCGCTGGTTCCATCCCGTCGAGGCCGATGTGAGCTTCAACCGCCGGCTCGGGACGGTGGTCGCGAGCATGCAGGGCGACCAGGCGCGCGCGACCCGCAGCGAGCCGCCGCAGGGCGCCGACGCTGAGCATCCGCTCGCGGCGTCGATCCCGGTCGACGCGGTCGCCGCGGCCGCGGTCCACGACGGCGCGACGGTGTTCGCCTCGCTCCCGTTCGCGGCCGAGCTGAAGGACGGCCTCGGTCTCGAGACGGCGACGCTGGCCGCCGCCGCGCCCGGCGACGCGGCGCTCTACGCACGCAGCGGCGTGCCGGCGGCGACCGTGACGCTGCTCGCGAACGAGCGCCGACCGGACCGGCGCGCGACGGATCGTGGCCGAGCTGGCGCCGAACGTCGCCGGCGTGCCGGGCACCGTCGGTGGGGTCGCCGCGACCGACGTCTCGCTCGGGCCGGTCGACCTCTTCTACGGCAAGGTCGGGCGCACGATCTTCGTCACCGACGATCCCGGCGCGACGCTCACGCCTCAGGCCACCTCGCTCGCGCCGGAGGGCCTGCCGCCCGAGACCCGCGCCTGGGCCTATCTCGATGTCGCGCGCGGGCTGCCGGCGCTCGAGAGCCTCGCGGCACTCGCCGGAACACGTCTTTCGCCTGCATTCATCGGGAAACTGAGCTCGCTCCGCACGCTGCTCGCCTACCGCACGCGTGGCGCCCTGACCGTCGCCGTACGGTAATTGCCGGATATACACGCGCCGCTTCTCGTCCTACGTTCAGCGCTTACGGGGAATCGAGCGGGAGGTAGGTCATGGCTGGTTTGAGGCGCATGCGGCGCCGTTACCGGGGTATCCCGGTTGTCGTCGTGCTGCTTGCGGCGCTTGCATTCGGGCTCACGTCGTCGTCCGCTGACACGGCTGATCCTGCAACTGCACCGATCGCGAACGACGTCTCGTCCGGGCTGCAGAGCTTTGCGCAGTCGCTGACGGGGCTCGACTCGCTGAACCAGCTCGGGCAGAGCCTGCCCTTCACCTCGCAGGTCCCGACGGCCGCCAACGGCCTCAACTACGCGCAGACCTTCACCGATTCCCTGAAGGCGAAGCTCGCCGCGCACCCCGCGTTCACCTCCCTGACCGAGCTCGAGGCCTACCTCTCGACCGGCATCTCCGACACCTACGGCGGCGTCGCCGTCACGGCGAACGCGACGGTCTCTCCCCAGACCGCGGGCGCGCCGCTGTACACGGTCGCGCTCCAGCTGCACCTCTCGCGCACCGGCACGACCCCGCTCAAGCTCGACACCTCGCAGGTCAACGTCGACGGCGGCTCGCTGGCCACGAGCTTCGACGCGACGGCGAACCTCAGCTTCAAGTACGACCCGGCGCAAGCCGCGGGCAACAAGTTCTATCTCGACGCCGCCTCGGCGCCGCTCCTGTCGACGACCGCGAGCGCGCAGGCGAACTTCACCGCGACCCCGTTCGACATCAACCTCGGGTTCACGAGCGTGCACGTCGGCGGCAGCGCCGATGTCGGCGCCACGATCAAGGCGCAGCTCCAGGACCCGGACGGCAACGGCAAGATCAGTCAGACCGAGTGGACGACGACGGCGCCGCAGCAGGCGTTCGACGTGTCGTTCACCGCGTCGCACGCGGACGCGAACGTCAGCCTCTCGAGTGATATCGCGAAGCCGCTCGGCGGCGGTCTCGCTTCGGCGACGATCACCGAGCACGACACGAACCTGACGAACGGGCTCGACACGCCGGGTGTCTCGCTCGGAGACCTCGGCGGCTTCAAGAACATCCAGCCGCAGGACTTCATGTCGGCGCTCGCGTCGCTCGCCGTGCTGATCCAGACGTTCGAGCAGTCCGGCCCGGCCGCGATCGACCTGCCGTTCCTGCATCGCGATCCGTCGGCGCCCGCCACGGACACGCCCGTCGAGAACCTCTCGGACGTCCTGAAGCTGAACGCCGGCCTGATCAAGTTCTTCGAGGACAACGGCTTCTCCGACCCGGCGAACCCGTTGAGCCTGAACCTCGACCCGGCGCACCTCGCGACCGTGTCGAACGTCCAAGACGTGCTCGCGAAGGTGACCGCGGCCCTTGGTGCGTCCGCGCCCGGGCTCGGCCTCGCCTACGACCCTGCCTCGAAGCACCTGACGTTCACGCTCGGGCAGTCGCGCCACGACCTGGCGGCGCTGAGCGCGCACGTCAACATGGGCGACCAGTTGAAGGGCGTCGGCCTGACGAGCGTCGACACCGTCGGCGCGCAGGCGACCGTCGACCCGAGCTTCGACTGGCACCTGAAGCTCGGCGTCGACCTGAATCCGCCGGGCGCAGGCACCACGCTCAGCGACCGCATCTTCCTGGTCCCGAGCGCGACCGAGTTCTCGGCCGACGCGAAGATCACGGGCACGCTCGACATGGTCGGCCAGATCGGGTTCCTCGGCCTCAGCCTGAAGAGCATCCAGGGCGGCGCGCCCGGCAGCGTTCGGATCCTCGACCGTGCCGACTCGTCGAAGCCGATGATCCAGCTGAAGCTGAAGCCGAACGCCGACGACAAGCTGACGCTGAAGCAGATCTTCGACGGCTTCGGCTCCGACTCGACGCCGGCCGACCCGTTCAGCGTCCTCGATGCGTCGAGCGCGAGCGACATCGTCAACGTCGCCGTGCCGCCGTTCGACCTGAAGGCGGCAGCAAGCCTGAACAACGGCGCGCAGCTCGTCCAGGGCGTCGCCCACGTGCAGTGGGACAACATCCTCACGGGCACGCCGCAGCTGAGCGCCGACGGCGACTTCAGCAGCCAGCTGCTCGCGTTCGACTTCGACCCGTCGAACCCGGCCGCGATGTTCACGCAGCTGATGGACATCCTCGGCCCGATCACCCAGCAGATCGAGGCGCAGGTGCAGTCGAACCCGTCGCTGCAGGAGAAGCTGCCGGTGATCAACAAGAGCTTCGCCGACCTCGTCGACGCGTTCACGAAGCTCTCCTCGACGATCAACGACTTCGCCTCGAGCCCGTCTGCCTTCCTGCAGACCTTCGAGAACGACCTCGAGGACCGGATCGCCACGGCGTTCGGGATCCCGGCGGCGGAGAAGGAGAACCTCGTCTCGATCATGTTGACGCCCGGCTCCGGCAGTACGCCGCCGACCGTCAACTTCCGCCTGTCGTTCGGTCTCTGTACCGCGCCGACCGGCGCCCCCGCCGACCCCGAGTGCACGATCAGCACGCCGCTGCACGTGCCGCTCAGCCTGAGCCTGCCGGACATCGGCGGCCTCGTCAGCGTCACCGGCACCGGCGGCGTCGACATCTCGACGAAGGCTGTCGTCAAGGTCGGCTTCGGCATCCATCTGCCGACGGTCAGCCCGGCGCTCGGCTCCGGCGACCCGATCATCTCGGGCTCGCCTGAGCTGTTCATCGACACCGACCCGGCGAAGACCGCGCTGAACGTCGACCTGCATGCGCAGACCGACGAGAACACGTCGCTCCAGGCCTCGGTCGGTCCCGATCACGATGACGCTCGGCAAGACGTACACCGCCGAGTCGGGCGCGGACTGCGACAACGCCACCGACGACAACGGCAACGGCGCGATCAACGACGGCTGCCCGCAGGTGGGGGCGACCGCCGAGACCGTGCTTGCCGGCCAGTGCGACAACGCGACCGACGACGACGCCGCGGACGCCGATACGAAGGTCAACGACGGCTGTCCCGTCGTGAACAAGCCGATCGTCGCCAAGGTCGGCGCGAAGTTCCACCTCTCGCACGACAGCGGCGAGGTCGTCATCGACCCGTCGAACCTGACGCCGCTCACCGACTGGATCGGCGACCTGATCCCGTCGTCGATCGACGACTTCCGCCCGGACGTGCACGCCGAGTGCCCGGCCTACCCGAGCACGGCCGGCTCGGGCCCGTTCGACGCCTGCGCCACCGTGCCGGTGTTCCTGCATGCGGCCGACGCGTCGCCGACCGGGAACATCACCTTCGCGGCCGAGAACATCTTCGACCCGAGCACGTGGGACGGCGAGGTCGACCCGTCGATCGTCACCGCGATTCTCGGGCAGCCGCTCGACTGGACGACGATCGTGCACGGCCTCCACACGGTCACGCACAACCTGCAGGACGCCCTCGACGCCTCGGCGTACGGCGGTGCCGAGCTGCCGGTGATCGGCCACTCGCTCGACGCGGGCGCGCAGATCGTCCAGAAGCTGAACACGAACTTCGTCGACCCGCTGAACGACCTCGCGACCTCTCTCGAGGGCGTCGCGACGTTCGACGGCGTCGGCGACCTGATCCGGAACACGATCTGGGATCACCTCGGCCAGCCGGGCGCGAACCTCGTGCTGCCGTACGACGCGGACGCGCCGGACGGGACCGTTCCTGCCGCGAGCGACATCAAGATCACGTTCCGCTGCGGCAGCGACCTGCACGTCTGCGACGCGACGACGGGCGACACGGTGTCCGCGATCATGAACGCAGAGATCAGCCTCGGGATCGGCGGCTCGATCGCCGACGCGAAGTTCAAGTTCGACAGCGGCTTCCCGGGCCTGCGCCTGACGATGGACAAGGAGATCAAGGCGGGAGTCGATTTCCGCTACGACCTCACCTTCGGTCTCTCGCGCTCGCGCGGCTTCTACGTCCGCACGGACGAGCCGGCCGACACGCACCGCGACAAGGAGCTGACGGTCAACGCACACGTGCATCTGCCGAACGACGGCACGCACGGTGACCTCGCGTTCCTGCGCATCGACGTCTCCAACAACAACACGGCCGACGACTACGCCGACCTCGGGCTCGAGCTCGCGGCCGACGTCAAGGGCGGCCAGAGCGACGCCGACGGCGCGACGAAGCTCGCGTTCTCGGATCTCACCGCCTCCGACCCGAGCAACGCGGCCGACCTGGCCGTGACGCTCGAGGGCGGCATCCACCTGAACCTGAAGCTCGTGCTCAGCGTGCACATGCCCGAGAGCATCGGCGACCTCCCCGGTGAGGGCGCACTGCCGAAGCTGAACTCGGACTTCCACGTCGACTGGGGCTTCGGAGCGGGCATCAGCCTCAACGACGGGCTCTCGGGCCACGTCGACGATCTCGCGATCAAGTTCGACAACGTCCAGCTCGACCTCGGCTCGTTCTTCGCCGAGTTCCTGCTGCCGATCGTGCACGACGTCCAGAAGTTCACGAAGCCGTTGCAGCCGATCCTCGACACCGCGACCGCGCCGATCCCAGGCCTGTCGCAGCTGTCGGAGCTCGCGGGCAACGGCCCGTTGACCTTCATGGACTTCTTCGAACAGGCCTCCGGCGCGGACCTGACCATGGTCCGACGCCTGATCGACCTGATCACGCTGATCAACAACTTCCCGGAAAGCGGCTCCGTGATCGACCTCGGTCACTTCAGCCTCGACTCTTCGGCGGTGACGGGCGCTGCCCCCACCGGCGACAACGCCGACCGGTTGATCGACACGAGTGACGAGAGTCCAAGCCTCAACGCGTTCAATGCGCCAGGGGCGTCGTTCTCGCACGCCGACACGCTCTCGCACGCACAGGCCGAAGGCGGCCTGACGTTCCCGGCTTTCACCGACACGCGGAACCTGTTCAACCTGCTCGTCGGCAAGGACGTGAAGCTGATCGAGTTCGACGCCGGCGAGCTGAAGGCGAGCTTCGGCTTCGACATCTCGATCGGGCCGTTCCCGGCCGGGCCCGTGCCGGTCTCGATCATCATCGGCGGCTCGGCAGGCATCGAAGGACACTTCGCGATCGGGTACTCGACGCGCGGCATCCGTGAAGCCGTCAAGGGCCTGACAGACGACGACACGTCGAACGACGGGTTCTTCCAGAACGCGAGCCTGCTCTTCGACGGCATCTTCATCGACGACCTGAACGCACAGGGCGTCGACGTGCCGGAGATCCGGCTGACCGCCGAGGTGCACGCAGGCGCGGAGGTCTCGATCGTGATCGCCTCGGCCGGCGTGCTCGTCGGCATCCGAGCGACCGTCGACCTCAACCTGCACGACGGCGGCAGACCGACCGACCCAGCGAAGGTCGACGGCCTGCTCTACATGGACGAGCTCGCCTCGATGCTCAACAACCCGATCTGCATCTTCGACGTCAGCGGGCAGCTCGATGCCTTCGTGAAGTTCTTCATCACGGTCGGCTTCAGCCCGTTCGACTTCTCGTTCGACATCACGATCGTCGAGGTGACGCTCCTGAACATGCAGGACATCACCGACCCGATCTGTAACCACCCGCCGCCGCCGCACCTCGCGCAGGAAGACGACGCGTCGGGAACGCTGATCCTGAAGATCGGCCCGAACACGCCCGGCCGCAACGTGGCCGACGGCGCCGGTGGGCGCGAGCTGCAGGACAGCGAGAAGGTCGTGGTGCGCCAGCTCGACAACAACCCGGGCGACGGCCACAAGTTCTCGGTGACGGCCTTCGGGCTGACGCAGGAGTACCCGGAGGAAGGCCACCCGCTGATCAAGCGGATCTTCGCCGACGGCGGCACGAAGAAGGACAACATCACGATGCAGCCCGGCGTCGTCTCGACGAACGGGACGGATGGCGCAATCGACTCGCAGCCGATCGACGTCTCCGTGCCGGTCGAGATCTGCGGCGGCGCCGACAAGGACGTGATCCAGGGCGGTACCGCCAACGACATCCTCGTCGGTGACGGTCCCGACGCCGCGCCGGGCGCGATCCACTGCCCGTCGCCGACGACCGAGGTCTCGAGTGACGGCCCGGACTCGATCGGCGGCAACGGCGGCGGCGACACCATCTACGGCGGCGGCGCCGACGACACGCTCGTCGGTGAAGGCGGCAACGACACGATCAACGGCGGCTCGGGCATCGACAACGCCCAGGGCGGCGAGGGCGTCGACACGATCCACGGCAACGCCGGCGACGACGCGCTCTCCGGCGGCCCGGAGGCCGACGGCCCGAACACGGGCGACACGATCAACGGCGACGACGGCAACGATGCGATCTCCGGCGACAACGGTGACGACCACCTGTTCGGTGGCAACGACAACGACTCGCTCGCCGGCGCGAACGGCGCCGACGACCTGCACGGCCAGGCCGGCGACGACACGATCACCGGCGGCAAGGGCAACGACCAGGGCGACGGTGGCCCTGGCAACGACAAGGTGTTCGGCGAGGCCGGCAGCGACACGCTCAAGGGCGGTCCCGACAACGACGTCATCATCGGCAGCGACGACAACACCGCGACGTCAGGCGTCGGCGACGACATCGCCGGCGGCCCCGGCAACGACCTGATCTTCGGTGACCAGGCAGTCCCGAGCGGCGGCACGTTCGTCGAGAGCGGCACGTTCCTCGGTAACGACCTGATCAACGGCGACGAAGGCGACGACACGGTCTGGGGCCAGGACGGCACCGACACGATCAACGGTGGCGCGGACGCCGACCAGCTCCACGGCGAGAACGGCCCCGACGTGATGAACGGCAACGCCGGCATCGACACGATGTTCGGCGACAACGGCAACGACCTCATGCACGGCAACGAGGACGCCGACACGATGCGCGGCGGAATCGGCGTCGACACGATGTTCGGTGACACCGGCGACGACACGATGTTCGGCGACGCCGGCGACGACGTCATGCGTGGCAACGAGGACGTCGACCACATGCGCGGCGGCACCGAGAACGACCTGATGAACGGTGACGCCGGCAACGACGTCATGAACGGCGACGCCGGCACCGACAAGATGTACGGCGACGCCGACAA
The DNA here is from genome assembly GCA_963779505.1 of uncultured Actinomycetes bacterium. GTDB lineage: Bacteria > Actinomycetota > Thermoleophilia > Gaiellales > Gaiellaceae > PALSA-600. The sequence continues at coordinate 54,391 of CAVZYK010000008.1, forward strand.
CGACTCGATGCACGGCGACGCACAGGACGACTACATGGAAGGCAACGCCGGTAGCGACTCGATGACCGGCGACGCGAACCAGGACGACATCATCGGCGGCAGCGGGTCGGCCGGTCAGCTCGACGCAGGCGACACGATCTGCGGCGGCGACTGCGTCACCCCGGCGCTGACCGACGACCACGACGTGATCGCGGGCGACAACGCCACGATCACGAGGCCGGGCGGCGACCGCGTCGACGGCGCGCACAAGCGGTCGGTCACGTTGTTCGACCTTGCGTCGAGCGACTCGTCCCTCTACGGCGGGGATACGGTCTCCGGCGACCAGGGCAACGACGTGATCTACGGCGAGAACGCAGGCGACACGCTGCACGGCAACGCCGACGACGACCTGATCGAGGGCAACAGCGGCAGTGATGCCGTGTTCGGCGACCAGGGTCAGGACGATCTGATCGGCGGCACCTCGCAGGGCAGCGGCGGTGTCCCGGACGGAAACGACTGCATCCAGGGTGACGACCGCTCGAACAACTGCCTCGGCAGCGGCTCGGGCGGCGGCGCGGCTGCAGGCGGCACCGCCGGCGGCACTGCCTCCAGCGACGTGATGATCGGCGACAACGGCTCGATCACGCGCACGCCGAACGCAGCCGGCACCGACTGGGTCCGGGACGACTTCGGCAGCGGCACGGCGGGCACGGTCCGCCGCACCGTGACGATGTTCGACCTGGCGACGACGACGACGAGCCCGCCGGCCGGAACGTTCGGCAACGACGTGCTCTACGGCGACGACGGCCGCGACATCCAGTACGGCCAGAGCGGCAACGACACCATCCACGGTGGCAACGGCGACGACTACGCCGAGGGCAACGCCGACAGCGACGCCATCTTCGGTGACGCGGGCAGCGACGACCTGATCGGCGGCAGCAACGTCGCCCTGCGCCTCGATGCAGGCGACACGATCAGCGGCGGCACCGGCCCCGACGTGGCAGCCGGCGACAACGCGGTCATCACCCGCCCGTTCGACGCAGGTGGCCTCTGGATCCACGACAACCGCTCGCACAGCGCCTCGGACATCGTCCGGCGCGGTGTGACGCTGCTCGAGGTCGCCACCACGTCGGTGACGCCGCCTGCGGGCACCGGTGCGGGCGACACGATCAACGGTGACGACGGAGCCGACCAGCTCTTCGGGCAGGCCGGCGACGACACCGTCAACGGTGGTGCCGACGACGACTACGCCGAGGGCAACGTCGGCGCAGACACGATCAACGGCAACACGGGCCGCGACGACCTCGTCGGCGGCGGCTCGGCCAACGACGGCGTCATCTCCGCGACGAGCGTCGGCAACGGCCTCATCGACGGTGCGGACACGATGCACGGCAACGAGTCCGGCGACGTGGTCTCGGGCGACAACGCCCGGGTCGCACGGCAGCCGGCGGCGCCGGCAGCCTCGGCCGCGACGCTCTGGGTGACGGATCCGAACACCGACGTCGACGCCGCGGGCGACCGCGACCCGGTTCGCTCGGTGCAGCTCTTCGACCTCGACAAGGTCGGCTCGGCGACCCCGTCCGCTGCGACGAGCGGCGGCGACGGGATGTTCGGCGACGACGGCCGCGACATCATGGCCGGCCAGGGCGGCAACGACACCATGTCCGGTGGCGAAGGCGTCGACTACATGGCCGGCATCGCCGGAGCCGACACGATGTCCGGCGACGGTGGCGAGGACGACATGATCGGCGGCTCCTCCGCCGGCAACGGCCTGATCACCGACGTGCTGCCCGCCGTGCAGCGTGGGGTGTACTCGAGCCCGCGCGACCATGCGGGACGGCAACGACACGATGACCGGCAACCTCGAGGACGACACGATGGTCGGCGACAACGCCTCCGTCGCCCGCCCGGAGCGGGTCTCCGGCTCGGGCCTCTGGTGGCGGCTGACGAACGCGAACTTCGACCTCGCGCGCCGCATCGTGACGATGGAGAAGACGCCCGAGGCCGCAGGTGCCTTCGGCAACGACACCATGTCCGGTGGCGAGGCGGTCGACGACCTGTACGGCCAGCTCGGCAACGACACGATGGCGGGCAACGAGGGCGAGGACGCGATGGTCGGTGACCTCGGGTTGATCACGAACAACCTGATCGACGCCGGCGCGGACGGCTCGCCCGATCCGGGTGCCCAGCAGCCTGATCGCACCGAGCTCGCCGTTCTTCGATCCGGGCGAGACGATCTTCCCGACCGCCTCGCTCTACCGCCAGGTCGAGCTGTACGCCTTCGACTCGCTGCTAGGCCGGCGTCGGCGCCGGCGACGACACGATGGCCGGCGGCGACGGCCACGACTCGATCCACGGCGGTCCGGGAGCAGACGTGATGAGCGGCAACGGCGGAGACGACTACATCTTCGGCGATGACTCGACGCTCGTCACGTTCTCCTACACCACCTACAGTCCGGTCGGCTCCGACGCCATGTGGGGCGGCCCGGGCCACGACACGATGTTCGGCGGGCACGGCGTCGACTTCCTCGACGTCCTGCCGCGGGATGCCGAGACCGTCAAGAAGGTCTCGTTCCCGAAGGATCCGCTCAGCTGGTTCGCCGCGGCGACGGTCGACCCGGTGCAGCCGGACGGCCACGCCGGGGCCTACAGCGGCAGCGACATCATGTACGGCGGCTGCGACCGCGACTGGATGCAGCTCGACGTCTCGGGGTCAGGCCCGCCGCGCGGGCGACCGTGCGCTCGACTGGATGGGCGGTTTCAACGCCTACTACCGGTGCGACTCGAGCTACGGCGACTGGGGCATCACGCGCCAGTTCAGCCCGTCGATGCAGGCCTTCCTGCAGAAGCTCGCGTTCGGGATGGGCGCCGTCCAGACGTCGACCGTCGGCACCTCCGGCTACGACGAGACGGCGATGGTGTTCGCCGGCGACCAGGGCAACGCCAACCCGGTCAACCCGGACAACCCGGCGCACTTCACGTGTGGGGTGCCGCACCTGTAGGTCGATTCGGCTAAGGTGCGCTCCGTCGATATGGCGGAGCGCACCTTCCTCTTCACCTCGGAGTCGGTCACCGAGGGACACCCGGACAAGATCGCCGACCAGATCTCGGACGCGGTCCTGGATGCGGCGCTCACGAACGATCCGATGAGCCGGGTCGCCTGCGAGACGCTGATCACGACCGGCCTCGTCGTCGTCGCCGGCGAGATGACGACCGACACCTACATCGACATTCCGCGCCTCGTGCGCGAGACGGTGAAGGGCATCGGGTACACACGCGCCAAGTACGGGTTCGACGCCGAGACCTGCGGCGTCGTCGTCGCGATCGACGAGCAGTCGCCCGACATCGCGCAGGGCGTCGACAAGGCCTACGAGCTGACCCACGACCCGGGCGACGACGACCCGCTCGACAGCGTCGGCGCCGGCGACCAGGGGATGATGTTCGGCTACGCCTCGAACGAGACGCGCGAGCTGATGCCGCTGCCGATCATGCTGGCGCACCGCATCACCAAGCGGCTCTCCGAGGTGCGGAAGGCAGACGTGCTGCCGTACCTGCGCCCCGACGGGAAGGCCCAGGTGTCGATCCGCTACGACGTCGACGCCGACGGCAAGCAGACGCCGGCCGCGATCGAGCGCGTGCTGATCTCGACGCAGCACCGCGAAGGGCTCGATCCGGAGGCGATGATCAAGCCCGACCTGATCGAGCACGTGCTCCGTCCGATCCTCCCCAAGGATCTCTACGACGAGAAGCAGCTCGACTCGCCGCGACTTCGTCTACGTCAACCCGACCGGCAAGTTCGTGATCGGCGGCCCGATGGGCGACACCGGCCTGACCGGACGCAAGATCATCGTCGACACCTACGGCGGCGCCGCGCCGCACGGCGGCGGCGCGTTCTCGGGCAAGGACCCGACGAAGGTCGACCGCTCGGCCGCGTACGCCGCGCGCTACGTGGCGAAGAACATCGTCGCCGCGGGGCTTGCCGACCGCGCTCAGATCCAGGTCGCCTACGCGATCGGCGTCGCGCATCCGTTCTCGGTGCTCGTCGAGACCTTCGGCACGGAGAAGCTGCCGGTCGACCGCATCGAGGCGCTCGTCAAGGAGCATTTCGACCTGCGTCCGGCCGCGATCCTGCGCGACCTCGACCTGCGCCGGCCGATCTACCGCAAGACCGCTGCGTACGGCCACTTCGGCCGCGACGACCACGACTTCACGTGGGAGCGCACCGACAAGGCAAACGCGCTGCGCGAGGCTGCAGGCCTCGCGGCCGCCACCGCCTAGCCCACGCGCACGAACAAGCCGTCGGCGGCCTTCTCGCCGATCGACTTCTCGACGCCGCCGACGGCGACGCGCAGCTGGCCGGCGGCGGGCTCCGCGGCGCGCAGCTCGACGACCGTGCCGGGCGCGAGGCCCTGGTCGTAGAACCAGTGCAGGAGGTCGCCGTCGTGCTCTGCGAGGCGCACGACCGTCGCGCGCGTCCCGGGCTCGAGCGCCGACAGCGGCTCGAGCTCGCGGTTCTCGGCCTGCTCGACGTCCGGATCGACCGGCCAGCCGTGCGGGCAGCGGTCGGGATGCCCGAGCTTCTCGTCGATCCGCTCGACCATGTCGTCGCTGAAGGTGGCGCCCAGCTCGTCGGCGTGGACGTGCGCTTCGGCGGCCGTGTAGCCCATGAAGTCGGTCAGCAGCCGCTCGATGATGCGGTGCTTGCGCACGACCCTGCGGGCGCGCTCGGTGCCGGCCGGCGTGAGGATCGCCTCCTTGTGCTCGCCGCGCTCGACGAGGCCGTCCGCCTCGAGGCGCTTCAGCATCTCACCGGCCGAGGCACGTGAGACGCCGAGCATCTCGGCGACCCGGGCGGCGATCGTCTGGGTCGAGCCGGTCGCACCCGGGCGGTACTCCCCGATCGGGAACGCGAGGAAGTAGATCGTCTCCAGGTACTCGTCGATGCCGTGTCCGGTTGTCACGTTTGGCGATGGTAGTCCTCACGATGTGTGTAAGGTGCGCCTTACATGAGCACGACCCAGACCCTGATCCTCGGCGCGATCGCCGGTTTCACCATCTTTCTCGGCCTGCCGCTCGGCCGCGTCGGCGGGGCGTCGCCCGGCGATGCGCGCGGCGCTGACGGCCTTCGCGACCGGCATCCTGCTCTTCCTGCTCTGGGACGTGCTCGCGCACGGCGTCGAGCCGGTCGAGGCCGCCGTGGAGGGACATGACTGGGGCCGCGTCGCCCAGCTGGCGCCGCTGCTCGGCGGCGGGCTCGCTGTCGGGCTGATGAGCCTCGTCTACTACGACCGCTGGATGACCGGCAAGCGCGCCACGCCGCTCGTCGGGCCGGGCGCGGCAGCGGTCGACGAGTTCAGCTCGCGCTCGTGGATCGAGCGCCTGACGCCCGGCCGGCGGCTCGCGCTCCTGATCGCGACCGGGATCGGCCTGCACAACTTCGGTGAGGGGCTTGCGATCGGCCAGGCCGCGGCGTCGGACGAGGTGTCGCTCGCGCTCGTCCTGATCATCGGCTTCGCGCTGCACAACGCGACGGAGGGCTTCGGCATCGTCGGCCCGATGTCCGGTGAGGCCGAGCGGCCGAGCTGGGGCTACCTCGCGCTCCTGGGCCTGATCGGCGGCGGCCCGACCTTCGTCGGCACCGTGATCGGGCAGGCGTGGGTGAGCGAGGCGCTGCAGGTGGCGTTCTTCGCCGTCGCGGCGGGCTCGATCCTCTACGTCGTCATTCAGCTGCTCGACGTCTGCCGGCGCTACGCGCTGCCGACGGTCGTCGCGTGGTGGATCCTGATCGGGCTGATGCTCGGATTCGCCACGGATTTCGTGCTCGTAGCCGCCGGGGCCTGAGCGCCGCAGCCTGAACTACCTTAGGCGTCCTTGGGCGCCTTCTTCCACGCGGTCGCGGTCTTCTTCCACCACCTGGCGGACGTCAGCTGGGGCGCGCTCGGGCTCGCGCTTCTCTGCCATGTGATCAAGCTCCTCTTCCGCGCCCGCGCGTGGCAGAACATCATCAACGCGTCGTACCCGAAGAACACGCTCAAGTTCCGGGCTGCGGCCGGCGCGTACATCGCCGGGGTCGGCGTCAACTCGATCGCGCCTGCGCGCGGCGGCGATCTCGTCAAGCTCTACCTCGTCAAGCACCGCGTCGAGAAGGCGACGTACCCGACGCTCGCCTCGACGCTCGTCGTCGAGACGATCTTCGACTTCGTCGTCGCCGGTGCGCTGATGATCTGGGCGCTCTCGATCGGCGTGCTGCCGACGCACCAGGTCTACTCGCGCATCCCGACCGTCGACTGGAAGTTCGTCCTCCGCCACCAGCACGAGAGCCTGATCGTGCTCGCGATTCTCTTCCTGGCCGGGGTCGTGCTCTTCTTCTGGGCGCGCGGGCGGGTCGAGGACTTCTGGGACCGGATCAGGCTCGGCTTCGCGATCCTCTCCGACCGCCGCGCCTTCGCGCTCGGCGTGCTCGTGCCGCAGGCGATCTCGTGGCTCTTCCGGATCGCGTCGCTCTACTTCTTCCTGAAGGCGTTCGGCGTGCACGCGTCCATCCACAACGCGCTCCTCGCACAGGTCGTCGATTCGCTCGCGACGCTCTTCCCGGCGACGCCGGGCGGCGCCGGGACGAAGCAGGGGCTGATCGTCTACGTCTTCCGCGGTCAGGCGATCTCGCGGTCGCTGCTGCTCGCCTTCAGCGTCGGCATGAACATCGCGACGACCGTCGTCAACGTGTTGCTGGGGCTGCTCGCGATCGGGTTGATGGCCAGGACGCTCTCGTTCAAGAAGCTGCGCCGCGCCGGTCGCGCCGAGCAGGAACAGCAGCCGGCCGGATAGGTGCCGTTCGCGTCCGTCTATCCGCTCGTGACGGCGCGCGCCGTCGCGCGCGAGTTCACCTACGAGGTCGACGAGGGCGTCGGCGTGGGGGCGATCGTCCGCATCCCGTTCGGCCGCTCTCGCGCGCGCGGCATCGTCGTCTCGCTGCACGACGCGCCGCCCGAGGGAGTCGACGCGCGCCCGATCGAGTCGGTGCTCGGGGAGATTCCCGCGACGCTCGTCGAGCTCGCCCTCTGGATCGCCGACTACTACGGCTCGACGCCGGCGCGCGCGCTCGCGCTCGTCGCGCCGGAGTCGCCGAAGCGCCGCAAGGAGCAGGCGCCGCCGGCCGAGCGGCAGTCGCTGACGGGCGAGGCCGAGCCGCACGAGCTCTCGGAGCCGCAGGTCGCAGCCGTCGCTCGCATCGTCGAGGCGATGGACGCGGGCGGCGGGAACCTCCTGCTCTACGGCGCCACCGGCTCCGGCAAGACGGAGGTCTATCTGCAGGCGTGCGCCGCCGCGCTCGAGCGCGGGCTCGGGACGATCGTCCTCGTGCCGGAGATCGCGCTCGCCCCGCAAACGGTCGGCCGCGTGCGCCAGCGCTTCGGCGAGCGCGTCGCGATCCTCCATTCCGCGCTCACGGAGGCCGAGCGGCGCGACGAGCGCGCGCGGATCGCGAGCGGGGAGGCGCGCATCGTCGTCGGCGCCCGCTCGGCGGTCTTCGCGCCGGTGCGCGGGCTCGGGCTGATCGTCGTCGACGAGGAGCACGACCCGTCGTACAAGCAGGACTCCGACCCGCGCTACGACGCGCGCACGGTCGCGGCCAAGCGCGCGTCGCTCGAGGGCGCGGTGGCCGTCTACGGCTCGGCGACGCCGCGCCCCGAGAGCTGGGCGGCGCTCGAGCGGCTGGAGCTCGGCGGCCGGATCGGGGCGAAGCTGCCGCCGGTGCGCGTGATCGACCTGCGGCGCGAGGCGGGCTACCCGCTCTCGGCGCCGCTGCTCGACGCGTTGCGCGGCGTCGCCGAGCGGCGCGGGAAGGCGATCCTGATGCTGAACCGGCGCGGCGTTGCGCCGGCGCTGCACTGCCGCGCGTGCGGCACGACGATCCGCTGCCCGAACTGCGACGTCTCGCTGGTGCTGCACGGCGACACGTCGCTGCGCTGCCACCACTGCGGCTACACGACGGATGCGCCGTCGAACTGCCCGGCGTGCGGCTCGCCGGATCTCGCGCGGCTCGGGGCAGGCACGCAGAAGCTCGAGCGCGAGCTCGCCCGCGAGCTGCCCGAGCTGGAGCTGATCAGGCTCGACGCGGACGCGGTCGCGAAGCCGGAGCAGCTCGCCGACTCGCTGCGCCGCTTCGCCGAGGCAGAGGCAGCGGTGCTGCTCGGCACGCAGATGGTCGCGAAGGGCCACCACTTCTCGGGGATCGAGCTCGCCGCGGTGATCGACGCCGACACGGGCCTTGCGATGCCCGACTTCCGCGCGGAGGAGCGCACGTTCCAGCTGATCACGCAGCTCGCGGGCCGCAGCGGCCGCGACGCGCCCGGCCGTGTGCTCGTGCAGACCTTCCAGCCCGACTCGCGCACCGTCGCGCACGCGGCGCGGCATGACGTCGGCCGGTTCATGACGGAGGAGCTCGAGCGCCGGCAGGCGCTCGACTACCCGCCGTACACCCATCTCGTCCGCATCCTCGTCACGGGGCCGGAGATCGAGCCGGTCGTGCGGGCGCTCGAGGAGCTGAAGGCGGGGATCAAGGGCGCGGAGCTGCTCGGCCCCGCTGCGTTGTTGCGCCTGCGCGGCAAGCACCGCGCGCAGCTCGTCGCGAAGACGACGCGCCCGCGCCAGATCGCGTCGCAGGCGGCGAGGCTGCTCGCCGCCGCCGCGCCGGCGATGCGCCGCGCGAAGCTGACCGCAGTCGTCGACGTCGACCCGCAGAGCCTCTAGCCAGTCCGAGCCTCGGACCGAGCCCAGGCACCTCGCCGCTCCAGCCAGGTCCCAGGGACTGTCCCCGGGACCTGGCTACGCGGGCCGTGTTCTTGGGTCTGACCCGCGGGACGTGGCCAGATCGGGACGTGTTCCTGGGTCTGACCCCGGGACACGCCTCGTCTCGCCACCTCCGCTTGGCACCATGGCGGCGATGCAGAAGCGCCGGCCGGAGGAGATCATCGGCGAGTGGGGCGTTCGCGACGTGACGCCGCCGTCGCAGCGGGAGCGCGAGCGCCTCGAGGCCGACCGCGAGCTGAACCCGCTGATCGGCAAGCCGCTGCGGCGGCGCCTGCGCAACTTCCACGTCGAGGCCGACAACTACCTCGCCTCCCTCGGCGGGCCGCTGCCCTACATGCGGCGCCTGCGCGAGATCGAGCTCGGCACCGAGCGCCACCTGGCACGCCTCGCCGAGGCCTACGCCGAGCACGGCGGCGACCCGGCCGCCTGGCGCCGGCTCGCCGGCCGCTGGGACTTCGGCGACATCAACGACCTGATCGACAGGCACAACCGCTACTACCCGATCGAGGCGCGCCTGCGGATGGATCCGCGCACCCGCGACTTCGTCAAGGTCGGCGGCAAGCCCTATCGCCGCGAGCCGCTGGACGCGCAGTGGATCCTGGCGCGCTTCCCTGCCGAGCGCTGACTACACTGCACCGGCTGTGGCCCACGATCACGACCATGAGCACGACCACGAGCATGACGACGAGCACGACCATGACCACGGCGAGCACGACCACGGGCAGGACGCCGAGGCCGAGGCGCGCCGCCGGCTGGCGCTCGCTCAGATCCGCCAGTACGGCGATCCCGCCCTGCGCCTGACCGCGCACGAGGTGACGGACTTCGACGACGACCTGCGCCGCCTCGTCGACCGGATGATCGACCTGATGCAGGACGCACAGGGCGTCGGGCTCGCAGCGACCCAGGTCGGCGTCCTGCGCCGCCTCTTCGTCTTCGAGACGGACGAGGAAGGTGAGCACGCGATCGTCAACCCGACGATCGTCGAGCGCGGCGACGAGCTCGAGACGGACACCGAGGGCTGCCTCTCGCTGCAGGGTGTGCGCATCCCGGTCGAGCGGCCGACGCGCGTCGTCCTCGAGGGCAAGGATCCGCATGGGGAGGACGTCCGCTACGAGCTCGAGGGCTACGGCGCACGTGTCGTGCAGCACGAGCTCGACCACCTGGACGGTGTGCTGATCATCGACCGCACGGACGACGAGCACCGCAAGGAAGCGCTCTCCGCGCTCCGCCCCCGCGTCGCACTTCGCTGATGCGCATCGGCGTCGCGGCGACGGCGCCGATCGGCGCCGACGTGCTGGAACGGCTCGCCGAGTCGCATGAGATCGCGTTCCTCCTCACGCGGCCCGACGCACGGCAGGGCCGAGGCCGCAGGGTCGCGCCTCCACCCGCGAAGCTGGTCGCCGACCAGCTCGGCATCCCGGTGCACCAGCCGGAGAAACCGGAGCTTCCCGCCGAGGTCGACCGGATGGTCGTCTGCGCCTACGGCCTCTACATCCCGCCGCGGCTGCTCGAGCGCACGCTCTGGATGAACGTGCATCCCTCCCTGCTGCCACGCTGGCGCGGTGCGGCGCCGGTCGAGCGCGCGATCCTCGCGGGCGACGCCCAGACGGGCGTGACGATCCACGAGACGGTCGCGGAGCTCGACGCCGGACCGGTGGCGGCGCGCGAGGCGTTCGACGTCGGCGACCTCGACGCGGGGCAGGTCTTCGCGCGCTCGGCCGAGGTCGCAGCCCGTCTGCTCAACGCGGTGATCGAGTCGCCCGCGTTCGCGCCCCAGGGCGAGGACGGCGCGACGTACGCCGAGAAGATCGGCCCCGCCGACCGCGAGCTCGATCTCGGCGACCCCGAGGATGCGTGGCGCCGCGTCCGCGCGCTCTCGCCGCACATCGGCGCGTGGGCGACGCTGCACGGCCGGCGCGTGACGGTCTGGAAGGCGCGGCTCGAGGACGGCGCGTTCGTCCCCGAGGTCGTCCAGCCGGAAGGACGCAGCCAGATGACCTACGACGAGTTCCTCCGCGGCGTCCGATGATCGCGCCGGCGCGCCGCGCCGCGTTCGACGTCGTGCGCCGCGTCTTCGAAGAGGACGCGTACGCGGACCGCGCGCTCGCGTCGGCGGTCGAGGGCCTCGACGAGCGCGACCGCGCGCTCGCACAGCGGCTCGCCTACGGCACGGTGCAGCGCACCCGCACGATCGACTTCGGCATCGAGCAGGCGGGCAAGCGGCCCGTGCGGAAGCTCGATCCGCCCGTCCGCGCCGCCCTGCGGGTCGGCGCCTACCAGCTCGCGTGGACCGACCAGGCCGTGCACGCGGTCGTCGACGACGCCGTCGAGCTCGTGCGCGCCGCGAAGCGCGAACGCGCCGTTCCGTTCACGAACGCGGTCATGCGCCGGCTCGCGCAGTCGTTCAACGGCCTCGTCGCGTCGCTGCCCGAAGGGCCGGTCAAGCACTCGTATCCCGACTGGATCTTCGACGTCTGGCGGCGCGACTTCGGCCTCGACGACGCGCTGTCGCTGATGCGCGCCCAGAACGAGCCGCCGCAGCTCGAGGTGCGCGCCGACGAGCCCGTCGGCGAGCCGACCGACGTCCCCGGCGCGTACGTCGTCGAACGGGTCGACACGGCGCACATGCGACCGATGAGCCGCGCGTCGCAGCTGGCGGCGCTCGTCGTCGGCTCGCAGCCCGGCGAGCGCGTGCTCGACGGCTGCGCGGCGCCGGGCGGCAAGTCGCTGATCCTGCAGGGTGAGGTGACGGCGGTCGAGCTGCACCCCGGCCGCGCAGAGGCGATGGCGAAGCGGATGCCGCCGAACGTCCGCGTGGTCACTGCCGACCTGCGCGAGCTCGACGAGTCGGGCTTCGACCGCGCGCTCGTCGACGCGCCGTGCTCGGGGCTCGGCGTGCTCGCGCGGCGTCCCGACCTGCGCTGGCGCGCGAGCCCGCTGCCCGACCTGCAGCTCGAGCTGCTGCGCGCCGCGGCCGAGCGCACGAGGCCGGGCGGCACGGTCGTCTACTCGGTCTGCACGCTGAACGCCGACGAGAACGAGGCCGTCGTCGACGCCGCAGGGCTCGAGATCGAGCCGCTCGGCGACGAGTGGCCGCAGTACGCGCACCCGTCGCGGCCCGAGTTCCTGCTGACGCGCCCCGACCGCGATCGCACGAGCGGCTTCTTCATCGCCCGCCTCCGTGTCTAGGATCCTTCCGTCTCTAGGATCCGCGCGTGCCCTGGCAGGAGTGGATCCGCACCGTCGAGGTCGAGCCGTCGCTGTACGGGGCGGACTTCGCGCACCTCGGCGAGCAGATCGAGGTCCTGCTGCGCGCCGACGTGCGCATCTTCCACTTCGACGTCGGCGACGGGCACTTCGTCGAGCCGATCACGATGGGGCCGATCGTGCTCGAGTCGATCTCGCCGATGATCCACGCAGCGGACGGCAAGATCGACGTGCATCTGATGGTCGACGAGCCCGCGAAGCACTTCGCAGCCGTCGCGGCCGCGGGCGGCGACAGCGTCACCTTCCACATCGAGGCCGTCGACGACGTGCGCGCGACGATTCGCGCAGCGCGGGAGCAGGAGCTGCAGGTCGGGATCGCGTTCAACCCCGAGACGGAGCCCGAGGCCGTGCTCGAGTTCGCCGACGCCGTCGATCTCGTGCTCTGCATGAGCATCAATCCCGGCTACTCCGGTCAGCAGTTTCAGGCGGAGGCGTACGAGCGCGTCCGCCGGCTGCGCGCGAGCCTCCCCGCGTCGGTCGTGATCCAGGTCGACGGCGGGATCAAGGATCACAACGTCAAGCGGCTCTACGACGAGGGCGCGCGGCTGCTCGTCGCCGCGTCGGCGATCTTCGGTCGCGAGGATCTGACGCGAGCGTATCGCCGGCTCGTGCAGCTGCTGCAGTGAGCATCGGGCGCGCGCTCCAGCTCGTCGACGAGGCGGGGCCGCGCGGGTACCCGAAGCCGACCGTGGGTGCCGTCGTCGTCCGCGACGGCGAGGTCGTCGGAGAGGGCGTGACGGAGCCGAACGGCCGTCACGGTGAAGTGGTGGCGCTTGCAGAGGCGGGGGAGCGCGCGAGCGGCGCCACGCTCTACGTGACGCTCGAGCCGTGCGCGCACCACGGCACGACGCCGCCGTGCACGGATGCGATCGTCGCCGCCGGCGTCGAGCGGGTCGTCTTCGCCGCCCACGATCCGAATCCCGAGGCCGCGGGCGGCGAAGCGCAGCTCCGGGCGGCGGGCGTCGACGTCGAGTTCGTCGACTGGTTCGAGGCGCGCGTGCAGAACGAGGCGTGGCGCACGTGGGTGTCGCAGCGGCGTCCGTTCGTGATCTACAAGGTGGCGACGACGCTCGACGGGCGCGTGACCGTGCCGGGGCAGCGCTGGGTGACCGGCGAGGAGAGCCGCCGACGCGTGCACGAGCTTCGGGCTGCCGTGGACGCCGTCGCCGTCGGCGCCGGCACGTTGCGCGCCGACCGGCCGCAGCTCGACGCACGCGACGTCGAGACGCCGAAGGGCCAGCCGAGGCGGCTCGTCTTCACGCGCAGCGAGACCGAGACCCACGGGCTCGAGGCGAGGCGGGGGCCACTCGCGGAGGAGCTCGCCGCGCTCGCGGAGGAGGGCGTGCAGTCGCTGCTGCTCGAGGGCGGCCCGACCCTCGCCGCTGCGTTCCTCGCCGAAGACCTCGTCGACAAGGTGCTCGTCTTCGTCGCTCCGACCCTTTCGGGGGACGGCCCGTCGGCCTTCACTGCGCTACCCTCCGCGCGCACGCTGTCGCACCTGACCTCGACTGCGGTGGGCGACGACGTGCTCCTCGAAGCGTATGTCCACGACCCCTGATGCCTCCCAGCGCGCCGACGACGAGATCGTCACGCACCTCAGCCACTGGCTGACGCGGCAGCTCGGCAACGACGAGCTGCGCCGCAAGCTGGAGGAGATCGGGACGGACGAGCTGCCGCCGGTCGGCCGCGAGATGGTCAAGGAGCTCGTGACCGAGCTCACCGCCGCCGTGCCCGGCGAGCGCGGCCAGCTCGAGGTGCTCGTCCGCGAGACGGTCGAGACGCTCGTCTACGGCGACTAGAGACCCGGAACACGCGCAGCCCCGACCGTGGTTGCACTTCCGTGACGGTGGCAGCCACCCATACGGAAGCGTGACGACCGTGTGCCCCCGGACGCGTGCGTCCGTGGCACTTCCGTGATGGTGGCAGCCACCCATACGGAAGTGTGACGCGCTTCTCCGGGACGTCGTCGCGGACGCGGGCAGCGCGTGTGTTTGACTTGAGCGCATGTTCACGGGCCTGATCCGCGAGGTGGGGCGCGTCGTCTCGTTCGAGGACGGCCGGCTGACGATCGAGGCGACCCAGGAGGCGGCGCTCGGCGACTCGATCGCGATCGACGGCGTCTGCCTGACGGTCGTCGCGCACGAGCAGCGGGACGCTCGCGTTCCAGGCGGTGCCCGAGACGCTCGCGCGCACGAGCCTCGGAACCCTCGAGGCGGGGTCGAGGGTCAACCTCGAGCCGGCTCTGCGCGTGGGCGATGCGCTCGGCGGCCACTACGTGCAGGGCCACGTCGACGGCGTCGGCGCCGTGCGCAGCGTCGAGCCCGAGGGCGAGGGCAAGCGGATCTGGACGGACACGCCGGCGGAGCTCCTCCGCTACATCGCCGAGAAGGGCTCGATCGCGCTCCAGGGCACGAGCCTGACGGTGGCGGCCGTCGACGAGCGCGGCTTCGCGGTCGCGCTGATCCCACACACGCTGCAGGAGACGACGCTCGACGGTCTTGCGCCCGGCGACCAGGTCAATCTCGAGGTCGACGTCCTCGCGAAATACGTCGAGCGGCTGTTGCCTCGGTAGCCTGCAGGGATGGCTGTGACCACACCGTTCGCGACGATCGAGGCTGCGATCGAGGACATCCGCGAGGGCCGCATGGTCGTCGTGGTCGACGACGAGGATCGCGAGAACGAGGGCGACCTGACGATCGCCGCGCAGTTCGCGACGCCGGACGCGATCAACTTCATGGCGACGCACGCGCGCGGCCTGATCTGCCTCTGCCTGACCGAGGAGCGCGCCGACACGCTCGGCCTGCGCCCGATGACCGACCACAACGAGGCGCCGCTCGGCACCGCGTTCACCGTCTCCGTCGAGGCGCGCGAAGGCGTGACGACCGGCATCTCCGCCGCCGACCGCAGCCGGACGATCCAGGTCGCGATCCACGCGGAGTCGACCGCGCACGACCTCGTGCAGCCGGGCCACGTCTTCCCGCTTCGCGCGAAGCCGGGCGGCGTGCTCGAGCGCATCGGCCAGACCGAGGCCGCCGTCGACCTCGCCCGGCTCGCCGGCCTCAACCCGTCAGGCGTCGTCTGCGAGATCATGAACGACGACGGCACGATGGCCCGCGTCTCCGACCTCGTGCCCTACTGCGAGCGGCACGGGCTGAAGATGGTGACCGTCGCCGACCTCGTCGAGTACCGGCGCAGGCACGAGAAGCTCGTCGAGCGCGGCCCCGCGGTGCGCCTGCCGACCGCGTACGGCGAGTTCACCGCGATCGCGTTCCGCGAGAAGCTGACCGGCAAGACACACGTCGCGCTCGTCAAGGGCGAGGTCGACGGGGTCGAGGACGTGCTCGTGCGCGTCCATTCGGAGTGCCTGACCGGCGACGTCTTCCACTCGCTCCGCTGCGACTGCGGCGAGCAGCTCGACCAGGCGCTTGCGCAGATCGAGGCGGCCGGCCTCGGCGTGCTGCTCTACATGGCCCAGGAAGGCCGCGGCATCGGCCTGCTGAACAAGCTGCGCGCCTACGAGCTCCAGGAGCAGGGGCGCGACACGGTCGAGGCGAACCTCGAGCTCGGCTTTCCCGTCGACGCGCGCGACTACGGCATCGGCAACCAGATCCTCGCCGACCTCGGCCTGACGACGCTGCGGATCATGACGAACAACCCGAAGAAACTGACAGGCATCGACGGCTTCGGCCTGCGAGTGGTCGAGCAGGTGCCGATCGAGGTCGTTCCGCACACCGAAAACCAACGCTACCTCGCGACCAAGCGGGCTAAGCTCGGCCACAGGCTCCACCATCAGGATCTGAAGAACCTCGACCTCGACCTAGACAACGACGAGAAGACGGAGAACGCGTGAGCGACATCGACGACGGCCAGATGCCCCCTCTCAGCCCGGCCCCCGACGCGGACGAGCCCGCGCCTGCGGCTCCGACCGCGGCGCCCGCACAGCCCGTGACACCGGCGGCTCCCGCCGAACCGGCCCCCGTGCCGGACGAGCGCGTCGACCAGTCGGAGAGCGACGGCGATCCCTTCGAGGGCTGGCCCGCGGCGGAGTCGGCAGCGGTGATCGAGGAGGCTCCCGTCGACACGAGCGTCGAGCACGTCCGCGGCGAGATCGACGTCCCGGACGGCTACACGGTCCTCGAGGGCACGCCCCTCGGCAACAAGCGCTCGGTCGGCGTCGTCGTCTCGCGCTTCAACGGCGGCGTCACGAACCTGATGCTGCGAAACGCGCTCGACGCGCTGATCGAAGCCGGTGTCTCGCAGGACGGGATCACGGTCATGCCCGTGCCCGGCGCCTTCGAGCTGCCGCTGGCGGCGATGGCACTCGCGAAGACCCGGCGCTACGCGGCGATCGTCGCGCTCGGCGCGATCGTCCGCGGCGACACGCCGCACTTCGAGTTCGTGGCGGCCGAGTGCGCCTCGGGCCTGCAGCTGGCAGGGATCGAGACCGGCGTCCCGGTCGCCTTCGGCGTCCTCACGGTCGAGACGGTCGAGCAGGCGGAGGCCCGCGTCGGCAAAGCCGCCGAGGCCGTGCGCTCGGCGCTCGAAATGGCCGACCTCTTCGCCCGGCTCCGGGCCAGTGCCCGCCAGTAGCGTGGCTCTGTCGCTACAATCCCGCCCGCGATGAGCAAGATCTGCGCCATTTGCGGCAAGAAGCCCGGCTTCGGGCATCACCGCTCCCATTCGATGGTCGCCACGAAGCGGCGGTTCGACCCGAACCTGCAGCGCGTGCGCGTGCTCCTCGACGGCTCGCCCAAGCGTGCCTACGTCTGCACCCGTTGCCTCAAGGGCAACAAAGTCATCAAAGCGGTCTAGCAACCGACCGACGGTGCTTTAGGGTCTAATCCGCGCCGTGGCGGATGACCTGACGCTGGACCTCGAGCTCGGCCGACTCACCATCTCGCGCGAGGCAGTCGCGGAGATCGTCGCCGAGACGGCGCTCGGCTGTTACGGCGTCGTCGGCCTCTCCGCCGGCACGCGCGTGAAGCGGCTGTTCCGCCGCGAGGGCATCAGCGTCGACGGCGACGCGCAGGCGCTGCGCATCGAGCTGCACGTCGTGATCGAGCACGGGCTCAACCTGGCGGAGGTCGCTGCGACCGTCCGCTCGCAGGTCGGCTACGAGGTGACGCGGCTGACCGGGCTCGGGGTCGCGGCCGTCGAGGTCGTCATCCAGCGCGTGCGGGCGAGCGCATGAGGAAGCGCGTTCGCGAGCTGGTTCAGGGTGCGCGCGCCGCGATCGAGGCGCACCGCGCCCGGATCGACGACCTCAACGTCTACCCGGTGCCCGACGGCGACACCGGCACGAACCTGACACTGACGGTGCGCGCGATCGCGGAGGTGATCGACGCGGAGGGGGCGGACGACAGGCCCGGCCTCGCGAAGGAGATCTCGCGCGCGGCGCTGATGGGCGCGCGTGGCAACTCGGGCGTCATCCTCTCGCAGATCGTCCGCGGCGCGACGGAGTCGCTCGCGCAGTCCGACGACCTCGCGAAGGCGTTTCGCTCGGCGAGCGACGCTGCCTACCGCGCCGTCAAGAAGCCCGTCGAGGGGACGATGCTGACCGCGGTGCGCCGGATGGCCGACGCCGCCGAGCGCGGCGCGACGCTGCCCGAGATCGTCGCCGCCGGCGACGAGGCCGTGACGGCGACCCGCGAGATGCTGCCGGTGCTCCGCGAAGCCGGTGTCGTCGATGCGGGCGCTGCGGGCCTCGTCGAGATCGTGCGCGGCATCGCAGCCGCCGTCAGCGGCGAGGCGCTGCCCGAGGCGCCGGAGCGGCAGGAGGAGATCGGCATCGACGCGATCCATCAGGAGCTTTCGAAGTACCGCTACTGCACGGTCTTCGTCGTCGAAGGCGACGACCTCGATCTCGACGCGCTCGAGTCGCAGCTCGAGGAGTTCGGCGACTCGCTGCTCGTCGTCGGCGATCGCACGGCGCTCAAGGTGCACGTGCACACCGACGACCCCGGTCGCGCGCTGACGCTCGGCGTCTCGCGCGGCACGATCGGCGGCATCGAGATCGCGAACATGCACGAGCAGACGCATCAGCGCGAGGAGCGCCTGCTGCACGTCGTCCCGCCGGGCCAGCAGCCGGCCGCGGTCGTCGCCGTCGCCTCGGGGGAGGGCAACCGCGCGCTGTTCGAGAGCGCCGGCGCGCACGTCGTCGACGGCGGCGAGACGATGAACCCGTCGACCGCTGACCTCGTCGAGGCGATCGAAGCGACCGGCGCGCCCGAGGTGGTCGTGCTGCCGAACAACAAGAACGTGATCATGGCCGCCGAGCAGGCGGCCGATCACTCGTCGAAGCTCGTGCGCGTCGTGCCGACGACGTCGCTGCAAGCGGGGCTCGCCGCGCTGATCGCGTTCGATCCGGAGGCGAACGCCGCCGACAACGCACAGACGATGAGCGTCGCGGTCGACGCCGTCGCGACCGGCGCGGTCACGCTCGCCTCACGCGACGTGCAGCTGAACGGCGTCGACGTGCGCGCGGGCAAGTGGCTCGGTCTCGCCGACGGTGTCCCGGTCGCGGGCGGTGAGAGCTTCGACGACGTCGCGCAGGCGGTGCTCGACCGGCTGCTCGACGAGCCGCGCGGGCTGCTGACGCTGCTGACGGGCGCCGACGCGCCGGCGCTCGACGGCCTGCTCTCCGAGATCGCGGCGTCTCACCCCGAGCTGGAGCTCGAGGTGCACTCGGGCGGCCAGCCGCACTATCAACTGCTGCTGGCGGCCGAGTGAACGGCCCAGCCGTCCGCGTCGTCCTCGTCGAGGACAACGACACCTTTCGCGAGACGCTCGAGCTCCTCTTCGGGATGCGCGAGGAGATCGACGTCGTCGCGAGCGTCGCGACCGGCGACGAGGCGGCCACGGTGTGCTCCGCGCTCGTGCCCGACGTCGTGCTGATGGACTACCGCATGCCCGGACTGAACGGCGCCGAGGCGACGCGCGCCGTGCTGACCGCCTGTCCGACGACGCGCGTGGTGTGCCTGAGCGCGTCGGTGACGCAGCAGGAGATCGACGAGGTGCGCGCCGCCGGTGCGGTCGCCTGCGTGACGAAAGACGAGGACTTCGACAGTCTCGTCGCTACCGTGCGCGGGGCGGCGGTATGAAGCTGACCAACGAAAACACAGCGGTCGTCCTCGACTCGACCGCCGACTTCCCGGAGGCGCCGGAGCGCTTCCCCAACTTCCGCGTCGTGCCGCTCTACGTGCGCTTCGGCGACGAGAGCTTCCGCGACTACGTCGACATCACCCCGGACGTCTTCTACGAGCGCCTGGCGACGGCGCCGGAGCTGCCGACCACCTCGCAACCGACACCGGGTGACTTCCTGGCGACGTTCGAGGAGCTCGCTCCTTCGTACGAGCGGATCATCTCGCTGCAGATCTCCTCGACCCTCTCCGGCACGTACGCGAGCGCCCAGCAGGCGGCGGAGCTGCTCGGCGGCGATCAGGTGCGCGTGATCGACTCCCGCACGGTCTCGGCGTCGCTCGCGATGCTCGCGATCGGTGTGCAGCGCCGCCTCGAGCGCGGCACGACCGACGAGGAGATCGACGCGCTCGTCGCGCGCTACGCCGAAGGGCACAAGCTGCTCTTCACGGTCAACACGCTCGAGTACCTCGCAAAGGGCGGCCGCATCGGTCGCGCAGCGGCGCTCGCCGGCAGCATCCTGAACGTGAAGCCGATCCTGACGATCCGCGACGGCGAGGTGGTGCCGCTGAAGAAGGTGCGCGGGAACCACAAGGCGTTCGCCGCGTTCCAGGAGCTGTTCGAGGAGACGACGACCGACAGCGAGACGCTGCGCGTCGGCATCGCGCACGCGGTCGCGCCGGAGCGAATGGAGGCGCTGCGCAAGATGGTCGCGCACGTGCGGCCGCACGCGCAGCTCGAGATCGCAACGACGCTCGGCGCGGTCGTCGGCACGCACGCCGGCCCCGGCACGGTCGGTTTCTTCTGGTACGACGACAACGCCGACTGAGGTGTCCGTCCGGACCGGGTCCTATATTCGGTCCCGGTGGCAACGATGACCCGAGCGCACGCGGGTTTCACAGGTGTGGTCCAGCACGAGTGGCTGCGACCGCGCGGCTGGGTGGCCCCGCAACGCGTCGCCGCGCTCGGGATCGACACGCTGCCCGGCGTCGGGGCCGCGCTCGCAAAGCGCCTGCGCGCACTCGGCATCGAGACGGTGCTCGATCTCCTCCAGCACCGGCCGCGACGCTACGAGCTCGCCGTCGACGAGATCGCCATCTCGCAGCTCTGGGGCGACGAGGAGGTTGCGATCTCCGGCGTCGTCCAGGACGTGCGCACGCGGCGCCTCGGCGGCCGGCGCACGATCGTGACGGCGCGGATCAAGGACGCGAGCGGCATGATCGGCGCCTCGTGGTTCAACCAGCCGTGGCTCGTCGACAAGCTGACGCCCGGGACGCACCTGCGGCTGCGCGGCAAGCTCGGCCGCTACGGCTTCGACGTCAAGAGCTACGACGTCGGTGAGGCGCAGGCGACCGCCGACTTCGCGCCGGTCTACCCCGCGAGCGAGCAGGTGCCCTCGACGAAGCTGCGCGACCTCGTTCGCGTCGCGCTCGCGCAGGTCGGGCGCTATCTGCCGGACGCGCTGCCCGCCGAGCTCGACGAGCCGCTCGCGTGCGATGCGATCGCGGCGATCCACTTCCCGCGCGACGAGGCGGAGGCCGAGGCGGCGCGCCGCAGGCTGGCGCTCGACGAGCTCTTCACGCTGCAGCTCGTCGTCGCGCGCTCACGCGACGAGGACGCCGTTGCGACTGCGCTGCCCGAGCCGGGCGCGCTCGTCGGCCGCTACCGCGGCGTGCTGCCGTTCGAGCTGACCGAGCACCAGGAGCGCGCGATCGCCGAGATCGACCTCGACCTGGCGCGCACGACGCCGATGCAGCGGCTGCTGCAGGGTGACGTCGGCTCCGGCAAGACGGTCGTCGCGCTCTACGCGCTGCTGCGCGCGGTCGAGAGCGACCGGCAGGGCGCATTGATGGCGCCGACCGAGACGCTCGCCGAGCAGCACTTCCTGACGCTCGAGCCGCTCTGCGCCCAGCTCGGCGTCCGCTGCGTCCTCCTCACGGGCTCTGTCGGCTCGAAGAAGATCCGCGACGAGATCGCGAACGGCGTCGCGCAGATCGCGGTCGGCACGCACGCGCTGATCCAGCGCGACGTCGAGTTCGCCGACCTCGCGGTCGCCGTCGTCGACGAGCAGCACCGCTTCGGGGTCGAGCAGCGGAAGGCGCTCGCCGAGGGACGCTCGCCGCACGTCCTGCACATGACCGCGACGCCGATCCCGCGCACGCTCGCGTTGACGATCTACGGCGACCTCGCGGTGAGCGAGATCGCGAAGCCGCCCGCCAACCGCAAGCCGATCGAGACCGCCTGGGTCGGCGCCGAGCGCTCGTCGGCGGCGTACGAGCGGCTGCGCGTGCATCTCGACGCCGGCAGGCAGGCGTACGTCGTCTGCCCGCTGATCGAGCAGTCGGAGACGCGGCTCGCCCGCGCTGCCGAGGCCGAGGCCGACCGCCTGCGGCGTGCCGAGCTGAAGGGCTACCGCGTCGGGCTGCTGCACGGGAAGCTGAAGACCGCCGACCGGCGCGAGGTGATGCGCCAGTTCAAGGAGGGCGAGCTCGACGTGCTCGTCGCGACGACCGTGATCGAGGTCGGCGTCGACGTGCCGAACGCGACGATCATGATCATCCAGGAGGCCGACCGCTTCGGGCTCGCACAGCTGCACCAGCTGCGAGGACGGGTGGGGCGCGGGGCGGAGCAGAGCTACTGCCTGCTCATCTCCCGCGACAAGCTCGAGCTGACGGACGTCGCGAAGTCGCGCCTGGAGGCGCTCGTCAAGACGACCGACGGCTTCGAGCTGGCCGAGGTCGACCTCGAGCTGCGCGGCGAGGGTCAGCTGCTCGGCACCCGCCAGTCGGGCTGGAGCGATCTTCGCTTCACGAAGCTGAGGGTCGACCGCGACCTGATCGAGCGGGCGAGGGCGCTCGCCAACGAGCTTCGCGACGAGGACGGGCCGTGGCAGGACGCCGCCGACCGCCTCGGTGCGATCGCCGGCGCGTGACCAGGCTTGCACGCGAAACCGAGGTCTGAGAATCTCGCCTCGATGAAGCGGAACGATCTCCGTGTGGCCGCCGGGCTCGGGCTCGTGATCACGGTGTTGTTCTGGTTCGACCCGCTGTTCATCCCGCTCGCGCTGCTCGGCCCGCTCGTGGTCGGCGCCGCGGCGGCCTGGAGCGGGCTGCCCTGGCGCTGGCCCGCGGTGGTGATGCTCGTGGCCGGGATCGGAGCGGTCATCTCCGACTACGTCGTCAACCAGGAGGATGTGAGGTTCCATCTCGGGCTGACCGTGGTCATGCTCCTGCTCGCAACGCTCGCCTGGTGGTCGGTCGCCCGCAGGCGCCGCGCCCGGCTCGCAGGTGCTTGATCCAGAGCTGTGCTTGATTCAGAGCTGTGCTTGATTCACACTCGCGACCGATGAGAAACGGCCGTGGGCGTCGTCAGTAGTCTCGAACAGTCGTCGACAACGAGGTGGAGATGTCACGCACGCTGGTTCTGATCGGCACCCGCAAGGGGTGCTTCGTGCTCGAGAGCGACGCCGACCGTCGCGACTGGAGCCTCCGCGGCCCGTTCTGTGAGAGCTGGCCCGTGTACCACGCCGTCTACGACCAGGGCTCGGGCACGATCTTCGCCGCCGCGGCGAGCGAGTGGCACGGCTCGGCCATCTGGCGCAGCAGCGATCTCGGCGAGACCTGGGAGCACTCCTCGGAGGGCCTCACCTACGAGGACGGCCGGCGCTTCTCGAAGGTCTCGACGCTCGCCGCCGGCCATGACCGGCTGCTCGTCGGCGTCGAGGCGCCCGGCATCTTCGAGAGCCGGGACGGCGGCGCAACCTTCTCGATGCTCTCGACCCTCGCCGGCGAGCCCGGCAGCGAGGGCTGGGACGACCCCGCCAACCAGCCGCCCGGGCATCTCGGCATCTCCGGCATCGAGCTGCACCCGGACGATCCGTCGCGGTTCTACGCGATCGTGCAGGGAGTCGGCCTCTGGGAGACGACCGACGGCGGCAACGACTGGACGCCCCGCAACCGTGGTCTCCGGGCCGACTGGCCCCGCGACCACGAGGAGGTCGGCTTCTGCGTGCACAAGCTCGCCCGCGCCGACGACCAGCGGATGTTCCAGCAGAACCACGTCGGCATGCACCGCACCGACGACGGCGGCGCCTCCTGGACCGAGATCACGGAAGGGCTCCCGACGGAGTTCGGCTTCGGCGCGGCAGTGAACCCGCACGACCGCGACACGTTCCTCGTGATCCCGCTCGACCCGGGCCACGGCCGGACGATGCCCGACGGCGAGGCGGCGGTCTGGATCACACACGACGCCGGCTCGAGCTGGCAGCGGTCCGACAAGGGCCTCCCGCAGAACGGCGCCTACCTCGGCGTCCTGCGCCAGGGGCTGACGAGCGACACCTACGACGTGCCCGGGTACTACTTCGGCACGAGCACCGGCCAGGTGTTCGCGAGTGCCGACGAGGGCGGGAGCTGGCAGGAGGTCGCGAGCTACCTGCCGCCGATCTCGTCCGTGCACGCAACCGTGATCGAGTGATGGCGGACGTCCACCTCCCGAGAACGCTGACGCCGCTCTTCCCCGACCTGCCGCGGCAGCTCGACGTCGACGCGGGCACGGTCGACGAGGCGATCGAGCGGCTGGAGGAGCGCTATCCGGGTCTGCGCGACCGTCTCTGCGAGGCGGGGCCGACGATCCGGCCGCACATCCACTTCTACGTCGACCGGGAGCGAGCGGCACTCGACACGCCGCTCGCACCCGCGTCGCGCGTCGACGTGATCGCCGCGATCAGCGGCGGCTGAGCGTCGTCCACCGGTGCCTGGCACCCGGTGCCAGGCACCATCCCGTCGAGATGCGGATCATCGCCGGCAGCCACCGCGGCCATCGGATCGCTGCGCCCGCGGGGCGCGAGACGCGGCCGACGTCCGACCGCGTGCGCGAGAACGCGTTCAACCTGATCGGCCCCGTCGACGACGCCGACGTGCTCGACCTCTTCGCGGGCTCCGGAGCGATGGGGCTCGAGGCGCTCAGCCGCGGCGCGGCCAGCGCGACGTTCGTCGAGTCGAACCGGGACGCGTGCCGGACGATCGGGGCGAACCTCGACAAGCTGAAGCTGAAGGGCTCCGTCCTCTGCCAGGACGCGGTCCGCCTGGTCGCGGGCGAGCGGCGGACCTACGATCTCGTGCTCCTCGACCCGCCCTACGGCTTCGACGCAGCGCGGCTCATGCCGCACCTGCCGCGGCTTCTGCGCGAGGATGGGCTGCTCGTCTGGGAGACCGCGGGCCGCGAGCCGGCGCCGGAGGTGCCGGGCCTCGAGCAGCGAACCTCCCGCAAGTACGGCTCCGCACGGCTTACCCTTCTCCAACTGTGATCACCGCCATCTATCCCGGCACCTACGACCCCGTCACCAACGGGCACGTCGACGTGATCGGCCGCGCGGCCCGGATCTTCGACCGGGTGGTCGTCGGCGTCGTCGGCAACCCGCACCACAAGACGCCGCTCTTCGACGTTCCCGAGCGGGTCGAGCTGCTGACGGACGCGCTCGACGGCTTCACCAACGTCGAGGTGGACGTCTTCAGCCAACTGGTCGTCGACTTCGCCCGCCGCTGGGACGCGAAGGTGATCGTCAAGGGGCTCCGCGTCGTCTCCGACTTCGAGTGGGAGTTCCAGATGAACCAGCTGAACCGGCACCTGGCGCCCGAGATCGAGACGGTCTACGTGATGGCGAGCCCGCAGGTCAGCTTCGTTTCGTCGAGCGGAGTGAAGGAGATCGCCTCCTTCGGAGGAAATGTCGAAGAGCTGGTGCCCCAGGCTGTCGCGCGCCGTTTGAAGGAGATGTTCCCGAACGGGCGAGGCGGCGCTCCGCTGTCCGACCAGGAGTAGACTGAACGCCTTATGGACGTCCTCGTACTGATCGACAAGCTCGACGACCTCGTGCACAACGCGAAGGCCGTGCCGCTGACCGACCAGGTCCGCATCGACCGCGAGGAGATCTACGACATCCTCGATCAGATGCGGGCGACGATCCCGGAAGAGATCAAGCAGGCCCGGTGGATCGTCAAGGAGCGGCAGGAGATGCTTGCCGAGGCGAAGCGCGAGCAGGACCGGCTCCTCCAGGAGGCGCGCGAGCAGGCCGTGCGCGAGGCCTCGCAGACGGAGATCGTCAAGCTGGCCGAGCGGCAGGCGCAGGAGATCATCGACGAGGCCCGGCGGAGCGCCCGCGAGATGCGCCTCGAGATGGAGGACTGGGCGGACGGGATGCTCGCCACGCTCGAGACGAACCTCGACAAGTTCCTCGTCGCGGTGCGCCGCGGCCGCGAGCGGCTGCACGAGCGCTCGCAGGAGTCGGTCGTCGCCGGGATCGGCCCGGTCGACCTCTCCGACCAAAACGGCTCGAACTACTAGTCGCGGACGAAGCCGACGGCGCCGACGGTGACCGCGACTGCGGGCACGATCAGCGACGCGATCAGAAACGGCGGGCCGGAGTTGTACGGCGTGGCGATGAACCAGCCGACGAGCGGCAGCGTCGTCGCGAGCACGATCACCCAACGCCGGCTGCGGGCGACGACCGCCGCGGCGAGCCCGAGCGCGCCGAGCAGCGTGAAGAGACCTTCGCCGAGGGCGAGGCCCGGGGCGTCGTCGCGGCCGATCAGGTGGAAGCAGGCGCCGGCGAACAGGAGGTAGACCAGGCCGGCTGCCGCCGGTGCGAGTCGGCCCTTGTCGTCCACGCGTCGATCGTGTCACGGGCGCTAGGCTGGTGCCATGACGAGCTTCAGCCTGCGTCAGGTGAAGCTCCGTCCCGGCGAGCAGTACCGCGACGAGCTCGAGGTGGAGCTGTCGCCGCTCGACTACGGCGGACAGCGTTACCTGCCCGTGCCCGGCAAGGTGCCGGCGGAGTTCGAGATCACGCGCGCGAACACCGGGACGGTCTTCACCCTCGCCTTCACCGCGCGGCTCTTCGGGCCGTGCTACCGCTGCCTGGGCGACGCGGTGCTCGAGCTGCCGATCCGCGCCCGTGAGTACCAGGACGAGTCGTCCGAGGACGAGGAGATGCGGACGGAGTACGTCGACGGGCAACATGCTCGACGTCTCGAGCTGGGCGCGCGACGCGATCGCCCTCGCGCTGCCGGAGAAGATCCTCTGCATGCCGGACTGCGCCGGTCTCTGCGGCGTCTGCGGCAAGAACCTGAACGACGAGCCGCACACCCACGAGGAGACGCACAGCGACCCGCGCTGGGCGGCCCTCGAGGCGCTCCGCGACCAGACCTGACGTGTCCCGGGGACTGTCCCCGGAACAGGTCCCGAACTGACGCGTCCCGAGCTGACGCGTCCCGGGGACTGTCCCTTGGACATGGCTCGATGTGGCAGGCTCAGGCACGTGGCTCCCGAGGCGGAGCTCGTCACGACGGAGCACGGGCTCGTCCCGAAAGGGGAGGGCTGGTTCGTCCTGAACGCCCGCGAGGCGCAGTGGTGGGAGCGCCCGGGCCGCGGTGCGCTCTGCGAGTTCGAGGGCGCAGGCTTCGAGGGCGCAACGGACTTCCTGCAGCTCGGGATCAACGTCACCGTGCTCAGCCCCGGCGAGCCGATGGCGATGTACCACCGGGAGAACGACCAGGAGGACTTCCTCGTCCTCGCCGGCGAGGCGCTCGCGATCGTCGAGGGTGAGGAGCGCCCGCTCCGGCAGTGGGACTTCGTCCACT
Source organism: uncultured Actinomycetes bacterium (assembly GCA_963779505.1). Classification (GTDB taxonomy): domain Bacteria; phylum Actinomycetota; class Thermoleophilia; order Gaiellales; family Gaiellaceae; genus PALSA-600. Next base: position 81,216 of record CAVZYK010000008.1, read on the forward strand.
GCCCGGCCGGGACGAACCACGTGCTCGTCGGCGCCGGAGACGGGCCGTGCATCGTGCTCGCCGCGGGCGCTCGAGACCGCTCGACCGGCCCCGACTGGGGCGCCTACACGGTCGACGAGGCGGCGCAGCGCCACGGCGCCGGCGTCGAGCAGGAGACGACCGACGCGAAAGAGGCGTACGCCCGGTTCGCCAAGGGCGGGCTCGCGCGCTATCGCGAGGGCTCGCTCCCCGACTAGAGAGCCAGGTCCCGGGGACTGTCCCTGGAACACGGCTCGAAGCGACACGTCTCGGGGTCAGACCCCGGGACACGGCTCGCAGCGACACGTCCCGGGGACAGTCCCCGGGACACGGCCGTTACGGCGCCCGGCGCTCCATCAGCACCACGTCGCGCCACTCGCCGCGCTTCTGCGCGATCCGCTCGCGGGTGCCGACGACCCGGAAGCCGCAGCGCTCGTGCAGCGCAACCGAGGCGTCGTTGCCGGCGAGAATCCCGGCCTGGATCGTCCAGACGCCCTCGGCGTCGGCGCGGCGGACGAGCTCGCTCAGGAGCGCCTGCCCGACGCCCCGGCCGCGCGCCTCCGGCGCCACGTAGACGGAGTTCTCCGTCACGCCGCGGTAGCACTCCCGCCGCGAGACCGGCGCCAGCGCCGCCCAGCCGAGGATCGCGTCGTCGTCCCGCGCCACCAGCCTGCGGCGAAGCGAGGTGCGAGGCGTCCCAGTCCTCCCACGACGGCACCGTCTCCTCGAAGGTGCCGACGTCGAGCCCCGCCTCGTAGATCCGGGCGCACGCCGGCCAGTCCTCCGCCTGCAGCTCGTCGATCCTCACAGCTCGAGCGTACGGCTCACCGACAGCCGTTCGAGGAACCTGCGGTCGTGCGTGACGACGACGAGGCAGCCGTCGTAGGTCTCGAGCGCCGTCTCGAGCTCCTCGATCGCCTCCAGGTCGAGGTGATTCGTCGGCTCGTCGAGGACGAGGCAGTTGACGCCCGGTCGCGGAGAGGAGCGCGAGGCCCGCCCGCGTTCGCTCGCCCGGCGAGAGGCGCGGTGCGGGGCGGACGATGTCCTCCGGCCCGAGCGAGAACTTCGCGAGCAGCGTGCGCGCCTCTGCCTCGAGCAGGCCCGAGGCCTCGACGAAGTCGGCGAGCAGGACGCCCGAGAACTGGTCGCGGGCCTGATTCAGCTCGCCGAAGACCACCGACGGCCCGAGCCGCCGCGTGCCTGCCGCGAGCGGCAGATCCCCGAGCAGGGCGGCGATCAGCGTCGACTTGCCCGAGCCGTTCGCGCCGACCACCGCGAGGCGGTCGCCCCAGTGCAGCTCGAGCGAGATGCGGGCCGAGCCTGAACGCGCCGCGCTCGACGACGGCCCCGGCGAGCTCCGCCACCAGTCCGCCGCCCGCTGCCACCGTCGGCAGGTCGAGCTGCAGCCGCCAGGGCGTCCACGGCTTCTCGACCTCCTCCAGCCGCTCGAGATGGTTCTTCGCCTGGTTCACCTTGCCGCGGAGGGCGTTCGTGGCGCGGCGGTCGGAGCCGCCCGTCCGCCGCGCGAGCTTGCGCTCGCCGCCCAGCAGGTGCGCCTCCTCGCGCCGCACCCGCAGGAGCTCGGAGTAGCGGCTCCGCTCGCCGAGGTAGTCGGCGTAGTCGCGCTCGTGCTGGGCCCGCGCCCGCTCGCGCGCCGCCTCGTACTGCGTCCAGGTGCCGGTGTACTCGTGCACCTTTCGCGTCTCGGCTTCGATCTCGACCACGCGCGTCACGCACCGGTCGAGGAAGGCGCGGTCGTGCGAGACGAGGACGACACCGGCCGCGAGGTCGTCGAGGAACCGCTCGAGCCGCGCGAGGCCCGCGAAGTCGAGGTTGTTGGTCGGCTCGTCGAGCAGGAAGACGTCGAAGCGGGCGAGCAGGACAGCCGCCAGGGCGGCGCGGGCCGCCTCGCCGCCGGAGAGGCTCGTCATCTGGCGCTCGGTGCGCGGGCCGAGCCCGACGTCGCTCAGGACGGCACGGGCGCGCGCCTCGAAGTCCTCGCCGCCGAGCGCGAGGAAGCGGTCGAGGGCATCGCCGTAGGCGCCGGCGAGCTCGGGCTCCTCGCCGAGCCGGCCCGCCAGCTCGTCCATCTCGTGCTCCGCGGCGCCGACGCCGGTGCGCCGAGCGAGGTAGGCCGAGCACCGTCTCGCCCTCGCGGGCCTCCGGCTCCTGCGGCAGCAGGCCGACGGCGCCGCCGCGCACGATCTGGCCGCGATCGGGCTGCTCGAGCCCCGCCAGCACCCGCAGCAGGGTCGACTTGCCGATCCCGTTCGGGCCGACGATCCCTACGCGGTCGCCCGGCGAGACGACCAGCGAGACGCGGTCGAGCACCTGGACGGCGGCGTAGCTCTTCGAGATGTCACGTGCAGCGAGTGAGCCCGGCACGGGCTGACCTCCTTCAGTCGAAAGGGCGGAAACGCGGGGGTTTCGACTTAGAGGTCAGTCATAGGAGAGCCCGAAGGCCCGGGAGGAATATAGCTACACTGCTCGCTCGCCATGGCCGTCCCCAAGAGAAAAACGTCGAAGTCACGCCGCGACAAGCGCCGCGCGACCCACAGCATCGAGGCTCCGCGCGTCAACACGTGCCCTCAGTGCGGGTCGCCGAAGCGTGCACATCGCATCTGCCCGACCTGCGGCACCTATAAGGGCCGCGAGGTCGAACCGCTCCGTCTCCAACGCTCCGTAAGTGGCCCGCGTCGCAGTCGACGCGCTTGGAGGAGACAACGCGCCCGACGAGGTGATCCTCGGCGCGCTCGACGCCGCCGCCGATGGGGTCGAGGTGACGCTCTTCGGGCCAGAAGGCCTCGACACGAAGGGGTTGCCGCTCGTCGTCACGACCGAGACGATCGAGATGGCCGACAAGCCCGCGGACGCCGTGCGGGCGAAGCCCGACTCGAGCCTCGTCGCGGCCGTCCGCTCGGTCGCCGAGGGAACGACCGACGCGATCGTCTCCGCCGGCAACACCGGCGCCGTCCTCGCCGCTGGGATGATCCACCTGCGGCGCCTCCCCGGCGTGATGCGGCCCGCGATCGCGGTGCCGATCCCCGCCCGCGACGGCCCCTCCGTGCTGCTCGACGCCGGCGCCAACGCCGACGCGCGCGCCGAGCACCTGCTCCAGTTCGCCCAGATGGGCACGGTCTTCAGCCGCGAGCTGCTCGGTGTCGAGAACCCGGAGGTGCGCCTCCTCTCGATCGGCGAAGAGGACGAGAAGGGCAACGCGCTGACCCTCGACGCGCATGCGCTGCTGCGCGAGAGCGGCCTCAACTTCGCCGGGAACGCCGAGAGCCGCGACCTGCTGCGCGGCGCCGCCGACGTGGTCGTCACCGACGGCTTCACGGGCAACATCGCGCTGAAGCTGCTCGAGGGGACGATCATCGATCTGCTCGCGTCGCTGCGCGCCGAGATCACCTCGACGCTGCCCGGCAAGCTCGGCGGCCTCCTGATCCGCCCGGCCGCGAACCGCCTGCGGAGGCGCTACGACCCGGACACCTACGGGGGCGCCTACCTGCTCGGGCTGCGCGGTCTGGCCGTGATCGCGCACGGCAACAGCGGCCGCGCGGCGATCGGGAACGCGATCCGGCTGGCGGCCCGCGGCGTCGACCACCGGGTCGTCGAGCGCCTGTCGGAGCGGCTCCCCGAGCGCGTCCGTGTATGATCGCGCCGTTTTTCCGAGGTAGCGTTTTCCCGCCCCCCAACAACGACTTGAGGTGACATGGCAGCGTCGCGTGAAGAGGTCTTCGAGCGCGTCAAGGAAGTTCTGACGGAACAGCTCGGTGTCGAGGACGATCAGATCACCGAGGAGGCGTCGTTCCAGGAGGATCTGGACGCGGACTCGCTCGACCTGGTCGAGCTGATCATGGAGCTCGAGGATCAGTTCGGGATCAAGATCTCCGACGAGGACGCCCAGAAGATCACGACTGTCGGGCAGGCCGTCGACTACGTCACGTCCCACCAGTAGGGGCGGCCTGGACTCGCTGCGGGAGCTGATCGACCGGCTCCCTGCCGAACGGGCGGCGGCGGTCTTCACGCATTCGTCGTGGGCCGCCGACCGCACTGCCTCGTACGAGCGGCTCGAGTTCCTCGGGGACTCGGTGCTCGAGCTCGCGATCGCGCGGGCGCTCTTCGAGCGGTTCCCGGACTTCAGCGAGGGCCGGATGGCGAAGGTGCGCTCGCACGTCGTCTCGCGGGCGAGCTGCGCGGTCGTCGCGCGGGAGCTGCAGCTGGGCGAGCGCCTCGTGCAGGAGGCGGGCAACCTCGCCGAGGGTGAGGTCGAGCGGCTCGCGCTCAACCGCAACGTGCTCGCGGCGCTGCTCGAGGCGGCGCTGGCGGCTCTCTACCTCGAGCACGGCTTCGAGGCGGTCGAGCCCGCGGTCGTCGCCGCGTTCGACCCGCGCATCGAATACGCCCTGAACACGTACGTCGACCACAAGACGGAGCTGCAGGAGCGCCTGGCGCGCTCGGGGCGCTCGGTCGTCTACACGGTGCTGGAGGTCGAGGGGCCGCCGCACGACCGCACGTTCACGGCCGCGGCGATCGTCGACGGGGTCGAAGCGGGGCGGGGCACGGGCCGCTCGAAGAAGGACGCCGAGCAGACGGCGGCCCAGCAGGCGCTCGCCGCCGAGCCGACGACCGCCTGAGCAGGGACTTCGCGGGTCTGGGCGGCGGCGTCCGTGCCGACCGCGATACTTCGTCCCCGCATGCACCTGAAGGCGATCAAGCTGCGCGGGTTCAAGTCGTTCGTGGACCCGGTCGAGATCCGGCTCGAGCCGGGAGTCGCGGTCGTGGTCGGGCCGAACGGCTCCGGCAAGTCGAACGTCTCCGACTCGATCCTCTGGGCGACCGGCTCGATGAGCCCCGGCGAGCTGCGCGCCGAGAAGCCCGACGACGTCCTCTTCGCAGGCTCGGTGGGCCGCCAGCAGACCGATCTCTGCGAGGTCGACCTGCTCTTCGACAACGCCGACGGCGCGTGGCCGGAGCTGCCGTACTCGGAGGTCTCCGTCGCCCGCCGCCTGCAGCGCGGGGGCGAGGGGCAGTACCTCGTCAACAAGACTCCCGTCCGCCGCATCGACCTGGTCGAGCTGCTCTCCGACGTCGGCCTCGGCGGCGGCCTGCGCTCGGTCATCTCGCAGGGGCGCGTCGAGACGGTGCTCAACTCGAAGCCGCACGAGCGGCGCGAGCTGATCGAGGAGGCGGCCGGGCTCGGCCGCTTCAAGCGCCGCAAGCATCGCGCCGAGCTGAAGCTCGCGCGCGTCGGCATCCAGGTCGAGCGCGCCCGCGACCTCGAGGACGAGGTCAAGAAGCGGCTGCGCCCGCTCGCCCTGCAGGCGACCGCGGCCGAGCGCGCCGAGAAGCTCGGCGTCGAGATCACCCGCCTGCAGGCGGCGATCGCGACGCTCGACCTCGTGCGCCTCGCCGAGCGTCGCGCGGAGGCAGAGGGCCGCCGCGTCACGACCGCCGAGGAGCGCCGCGTGCTCGACGAGCAGATCGCCGCCCTCGTCGCCGAGCGCGAGCAGGCCGAGGAGGAGCTGACCGATTCCGCGGGCGCACGCGAGCAGGCCACCGCCGCGCTCTACCGGCTGCGCAGCGGCGGCGAGCGCCTGCAGCTTCGCCGCGAGTCGGCGAGCTCGCTGGCCGCCTCGATCCGCGCCGAGCTCGAGGCTGCACGCTCGTACGATCCTTCCGCCTCGGTCGAGCTCGAAGCGGCCGCGCGCGACGCTGCGACCTACGCGCAGAGCGCCTCCGGCGAGCGTGCACGGCTCCAGGTCGAGGCCGAGGAGCGCTGGGCGCGCGTCGGCGCGATCGAGCGCGGTGCGCAGACCGAGCTGAAGGTCGAGCTCGACGACGTACTCGCACGCCGCGCCGACACCGAGGGAGTGCTGACGGGCGGAGGCCGCGACGCGCTGCTGACGCTGCGCGGCGCCGCGCAGCGTGTCGGTGTCCGCCAGGAGTCCGCGCAGCGCCTGCTCGCCGAGCTGCAGCTCGAGCTCGTCGAGTCGCGCCAGGTCCCGTCCGGCCCGACGCCCGCCGAGCTCGGTCGCGCCGCCGACGAGGCAGACGCGGCCGCGCGCGCCGCACTGCGCGAGCGCGAAGATCTCGAGGCCCGCGTGACGATGGCGCGCGAGCGCCTCGTCTCGCTCGAGCAGTCACTCGCCGAGCGCGAAGGCATCCCGCCGGCGGCCCGCGCGCTCGCCGAGGGCGGCGAGCAGCTGGCGCTGCAGCTGCTCGAGGTCGAGGCGGGCACCGAGCGCTCGGTCGCCGCCGCGCTCGGCCATCGCGCCTCCGCGGTCGTCGCGGCGAGCCCGCAGCGCGGCCTCGAGCTGATCGGCCAGGCGATGGACGCGGGACTCGGCTCGCTGCTCGTGCTCGTCGGACGCGATCCGCGCCAGCTCGTCGACCTGCCGGTCGTCCCGCGCGACCAGTTGCTCGCCTCGACCGTGCCCGCGGTCACCACCGACGGCATCGGCTGGGACCCGCAGCGCGGCGAGCTCTGGTTCGCCGGCGAGACGGCCGAGGCCGTCCTGCTCGAGCTCGACGCCCGCCGCCGCGAGCTGCACGCCGAAGTCGAGGAGCTGGCCCGCCGCGCGGACGAGGCCGCAGGTCTCGCCGAGCAGGCTGCCGCCCGCGCCCGCTCGGCCGCAGACGCCTTTGCCCCCGTCGCGCACCTGCGCGCCGTGCCGCGCGCCGACCCGGCCCGGCTCGAGCGGCTCGTCGCCGGCGCCGAAAGGCTCGATGAGACCTTGAGGGTTGCGGCTGCCGCTGCAGCCCGGCTCGAGTCGCCGCTCGCCGAGCGAGCGGGACGCCTCGCGGGTGACCTGCGTCAGATCGCGACGCGCGAGGCCGAGCTGCGGCGCGCGCTCGCCGACGCCGACGGCCGCGCGCTCGCCGCCGAACGGCGCGCCAACGGCCGCACCGCCGAGGCGATCGGCGACGTCGCAGACCTGCGCGTCCAGGCGGAGGAGCTCTCGTCGCTCGCCGCCGAGGCCGCGAAGGCGGCCGACGACGCGGCGGAACGCGCTCGCGCTGCCGCGCGGGCGCTCGTGGAATCCGATCCGGGACGCACGCGCCGGCCGAGCGAGCTCGTGCTCGAACGGCTCCAGCGCGGTGCCGATCGCCTCGAGGCGTGCCTCGGCGTCGACGCCGACCGCTTCGAGGCGCCGGTTCGCGAGCGGGCGGAGGCACAGGCCGCGCGCACGACGGAGCTCGGCGCAGCGCTGCGCCGGCTCGGGGCGGAAGAGGTCGAGGTGCGCCAGCGCGCCTCGCAGGCCGGCGAGAAGCTGGCGGCGATCGACGTCGAGCTCGCGCGCACCGACGCCGAGCGCGACGAGGCGCAGCGCAGGCTCGACGCCGCCGCGGCCGAGCCCGCCGAGGGCGAGAACCGCGACGAGCTCGCCGAGAAGCTCTCCCGCTACGAGCGCCGCCGCGAGCAGCTCGGCCAGGTCAACCCGCTCGCGAAGGAGGAGTACGAGGCCGAGAAGGTGCGCCTCGAGGAGCTCTCCGTGCAGCGCGCCGACCTGGAGAAGAGCCTCGACGAGCTCGAGAAGCTGCGCGACGACCTGACGAAGACGGTCGAGACCCGCTTCGCCGAGACCTTCACCGCGGTCGAGCACCACTTCCACGAGGTCGCCGCGACGCTCTTCCCCGGCGGCGAGGGACGGCTGCGCATGACCGAGTCGGAGGACGACGACGGCGAGGAGCCCGGGATCGAGGTCGAGCTGCGGCCCGCCGGCAAGCGCGTGACGCGGCTGTCGCTGCTCTCGGGCGGCGAGAAGGCGCTCGGCGCGATCGCGTTCCTGTTCTCGCTCTTCCTCGCTCGGCCCAGCCCCTTCTACTTGCTCGACGAGGTCGAGGCCGCGCTCGACGACACGAACATCGGCCGCTTCACCGAGCTCCTGCGCACGTACGCCGACCGCGCACAGTTCATCGTGATCACGCACCAGAAGCGCACGATGGAAGCGGCAGACGTCCTCTACGGCGTGACGATGGGACAGGACGGGGTCTCGCAGATCGTCTCGCGGCGCCTGCCGCGCGACGAGGAGGTCGCAGCCACCGCGTGAACGACCTGAGCTTCGTCCTGCGCGCCGTCGACCTGCTGTCGTCGCGCGGGGTCAAGACCTGGGTGTTCGGCGGCTGGGGCGAGGAGCTGCGGGGGTTGTGCCCGCCGCGTGAGCACGCCGATCTCGACCTGCTCTACCCGGCGCGTGACTGGTCGCGCGTCGACGCACTGCAGCTCGACTGGGTCGACTCGAAGCGATTCCCCTGGAAGCGCGCGTTCATGCTCGAGGGGACGCTCGTCGAGCTCTTCCTCGTCGAGCGCGACGACCACGGCTGGTTCACGCGGCTCGCACGCCGGCGGCACGACTGGCCCGACAATCTCTTCTCGACCAACGGCCGCGTGGGCGTCGCATCGACCGCTGCGCTCGTGGGCTACCGCTCGACCCAGCGCCGCGCGGCGTAGCGCTCCGGCTAACCTCGCGCGGGCATGGCGAGAAGCTGGTCAGAGCTGCTGGGCGAGACGGACGCGCGCCCCGAGGCCGACGAGGAGCGCCGCGGTCTCTTCGGCCGCCTGCGCGAATCGCTCGGGAAGTCGCGGCGTGCGCTCACCGAGCAGATCGTCGTCGCCGCCTTCGATCCCGAGGACGACGCGTCGTGGGAGCGGCTGGAAGAGGCGCTGATCTACGCGGACGTCGGCGTGCGCGCGACCGCGGAGCTGATCCGGCGCCTCGAGGCGCGGCAGGATCTGAGCGAGCTCTCGAGCGCGCTGGCAGAGGAGATCGCCGCTCTCTTCGGCGAGCCGGCGACACTCGACGTCGCGCACGAGCCTGCGGTGATCCTCGTCGTCGGTGTCAACGGCACCGGCAAGACGACGACGATCGGCAAGCTCGCGAAGAAGCTGAGCGAGCACGGGCGCCCGGTGACGCTCGGCGCGGCCGACACGTTCCGCGCGGCGGCGGAGGAGCAGCTCGAGATCTGGGCGGAGCGCTCCGGCGCCCGCTTCGTCGGTGGCGAGCGCGGAGGTGACCCGGCGTCGGTCGCCTACGACGCGGTCGGTGCGGAGGACGGCGTCGTGCTCGTCGACACGGCGGGTCGCCTGCACACGCAGACGAACCTGATGGACGAGCTCTCGAAGGTGCGGCGCGTGATCGCGGCCCGGCGCGACGGTGCACCGCACGAGGTGCTGCTCGTCGTCGACGCGACGACCGGCCAGAACGGGCTGCAGCAGGCACGGCTCTTCAACGAGGCGGTCGGCGTCACGGGTGTCGCGCTGACGAAGCTCGACGGCTCGGCCAAGGGCGGCATCGCGGTCGCGATCGCCTACGAGCTGGGGCTGGCGGTGAAGCTGGTCGGCGTCGGCGAGGGTGTCGACGACCTGCGGCCGTTCGACGCGGACGACTTCGCCCGCGCGCTCGTCGCCGAATGACGCTCGCGCCGGCCTCCGACTTCGACCTGGCCGCGCTCGCCGCTGTCTTCACCGCAGGCTACGAGGGCTACTTCGTGCCGCTGCACGTCGACGAGGCGGCGTTGCGGTTCATGGTCGACGCGTGGGACATCGACCTCGACCGATCGCGTGTCGCGCTGGAGGACGGTGAGCCGGTCGGGCTCGCGTTTCTCGCCGTGCGCGGCGATTCGGCCTGGATCGGCGGGGTCGGCGTCGCATCGGCGAGCCGCGGCCGCGGCATCGGCCGCCGGCTGATGGAGGCGGTGCTCGCCGAGGCGCCGCGGCCGGTGACCCTCGAGGTGATCGAGCAGAACGAGACCGCCAAGCGGCTCTACGACAGCCTCGGCTTCGAGGTCGTTCGCATGCTCGAGGTCTGGTCGCTGACCGAGGAAGCACCCGCGTCGACTGCTCGTCCGCTCGACGACCCGCGGCCGCTCGGCCAGGCATCGCTGCCGTGGCAGCGGCAGGACGCGTCGCTCCCCGAGAGCTTCGAAGGCGTCGAGGCGGACGGAGGCACGGCGCTGTTCCGGGTCGCGAACGGACGCGTCTCGGTTCTCCAGCTCGAAGCCGCCGACGAGGAAGCCGCAGCGACGTTGCTCGCAGCCGCGCGTGCCCGCGGAACGTCGCTCCACTACGTGAACGTTCCCGAAGGAGACCCTGCGTCGGCCGCGCTCGCGCGACTCGGCGGCAACCTCGACCTGCGGCAGTTCGAGCTGCGTCTGGCCTAGCGCACCGGTGCTCCGAGTGACGTTTACCCCGAGTTTGTGTGGACTCCACACAAACTCGGTTACTCGCCGCTGGAGCGCGCCCAGAGGTTGATGTCGCTCTCGGTCGCGTAGCGGTCGATCTCGGCCAGCTCGTCGTCGGAGAGTGAGAGGTTGTCGAGCGCGCCGAGCGAGTCGTCGAGCTGCTTGACGCTCGAGGCGCCGATCAACGTCGAGGTCATCCGCTCGTCGCGCAGCGTCCAGGCGAGTGCCAGCTGCGCGAGGCTCTGGCCGCGGCCGCGCGCGATCTCGTTCAGGCCGCGGATCTTCCCGAGCGTCTGCTCGGTCAGCAGGTCGGGCGAGAGCGAGCTGTTCTCGGCCGCACGCGAGTCGGGCGGGATCCCGTCGAGGTACTTGTCGGTCAGCATCCCCTGCGCGAGCGGCGAGAAGCCGATGCAGCCGACGCCCAGCTCGCCGAGCGTGTCGAGCAGCCCGTCCTCGATCCAGCGGTTGAGCAGCGAGTACGAGGGCTGGTGGATCAGCAGCGGCGTGCCGAGGTCGCCGAGGATCGCGGCCGCCTCGCGCGTCTTCTCGGGTGAGTACGACGAGATGCCGGCGTAGAGCGCGCGGCCGGATCGCACGGCGGTGTCGAGCGCGCCCATCGTCTCCTCGAGCGGCGTCTCGGGATCGAACCGGTGCGAGTAGAAGATGTCGACGTAGTCGAGCCCCATCCGCGCGAGCGACTGATCGAGCGACGAGAGCAGGTACTTGCGCGAGCCCCACTCGCCGTACGGCCCGGGCCACATGTCGTAGCCGGCCTTCGTCGAGATGACGAGCTCGTCGCGGAACGGGCGCAGGTCGTCGCGCAGCGCCTTGCCGAACGTCTCCTCGGCGGAGCCGTACGGCGGGCCGTAGTTGTTGGCGAGGTCGATGTGCGTGACGCCGCGGTCGACGGCGCGGCGCAGGATCGCGCGGCCGGTCTCGTAGGGGCGGTCGCCGCCGAAGTTGTGCCAGAGCCCGAGCGAGATCGCCGGCAGCTGCAATCCACTGCGGCCGCTCCGGCGATACGTCATGCGGTCGTAGCGGTCTGCTGCCGGTGTGTAGGTCATCGCGCGATCGTAACGTGCTCGTTTCACGCGCGTCCGAGCGGAAACGAGCACGTCCATGAACTCGCTGATCAAGGGCGTCATCGCGGGCATCGCCGGCACGGGCGTCATGACCGCGTACCAGATGGGCGTCGCGAAGCTGCGCGGCCGGCCGGTCGGCACCGACGTTCCGCGACCGGTGGGCCGACGCGCCCGCGCCCGCGCAGGTGGCGAAGAAGGCCGCCGATGCCGTCGGCGAGGGCAGCCGCTTCACGCGTGAGGACGTGCCGCTCCTGACGAACGCGATGCACTGGCTCTACGGGATCGGCTGGGGCACCTTCTACGGGCTCGGCGCCGGGCACACGAGGCCGGACCCGGTCGCGGGCGGCCTCGCCTTCGGCACCGGCGTCTGGGGCGCTGCCTACGCGGAGCTGATCCCGCTCGGGATCTACGAGGCGCCGTGGAAGGTACCCGAAGCGGGAGCTCGCGATCGACCTCTCGTACCACCTCGTCTACGGCCTGGCCGTCGCCGGCGCCTACGCGGCGCTGGACTCCCGCTAGAGGCACGCAGCTACCATCCGCGGCTGTGTTCGACAGCCTCTCCGACAAGCTGCAGAGCGCCCTCGGCGACCTGCGCAAGAAGGGCAAGCTCGACGAGGAGTCGATCTCGCGTGCGATGCGCGAGATCCGGCTGGCGCTGCTCGAGGCAGACGTCAACTTCACGGTGGTGCGCGACTTCGTCGCCTCCGTCCGTGAGCGGGCGCTCGGCGAGGAGATCCTCAAGAGCCTGACGCCCGGCCAGCAGGTCGTGAAGGTCGTCCACGACGAGCTGACGAAGCTGATGGGCGAGGGCGAGTCCGGCCTCGCGTTCGGGAAGTTCACGGTCATCCTGCTCGCCGGCCTGCAGGGCTCGGGCAAGACGACCACCGCCGGCAAGCTCGCGCTGCACCTGCGCAAGCAGGGCCGCAAGCCGGGGCTCGTCGCCGCCGACCTGCAGCGCCCCGCCGCGATCGACCAGCTCGAGCAGCTCGGCAAGCAGATCCAGGTGCCCGTCTACCGCACGGACACGAAGGACGCGGTCGAGGCGACGCGGTCGCGGGCTCGAGCGCGCGCGCAGCGAGGGTCTCGACACGGTGATCGTCGACACCGCCGGCCGGCTGCAGATCGACGAAGAGCTGATGGACGAGCTCGAGCGCGTGCGCGACGAGGCGAAGCCGCTCAACGTGCTGCTCGTCGTCGACGCGATGACCGGCCAGGAAGCGGTCAACGTCGCGCAGGCCTTCGAGGAGCGCATCGCCTTCGACGGCGTCGTCCTCACGAAGCTCGACGGCGACGCGCGCGGCGGCGCGGCGCTGAGCGTCAAGGCCGTCACCGGCAAGCCGATCAAGTTCGCGTCGACGGGCGAGAAGCTCGACGCGCTCGAGGTCTTCCACCCGGACCGCATGGCCTCGCGCATCCTCGGCATGGGCGACGTGCTGACGCTGATCGAGCGCGCGGAGGCGGCCGTCGAGGAGGACGACCAGGCCGAGATGGAGAAGCGCATGCGCGCCGGCCAGTTCACGTTCGACGACTTCCTGAAGGCGTACAAGATGCTGCGCCGCATGGGTCCGCTGCAGGGGATCCTCAAGATGATCCCGGGCCTCGGCGCGCAGCTCGGCGACGTCGACGTCGACGAGAAGCAGCTCGGGCGGGTCGAGGCGATCGTGCTCTCGATGACGCCGCAGGAGCGCGCGAAGCCGGTCGTGATCGACGGCAAGCGCCGGATCAGGATCGCGAACGGCTCGGGCAGCACCGTCGAGCAGGTCAACCAGCTGCTCGAGGCGCGCAAGCAGATGGAGAAGATGATGAAGCAGATGGGGCGTGGCAAGATGCCCGCCTTGCCGGGCGCCGCACCGGGGGCGGCCCAGCCGCCCGTCTCGCTCTCGGCGGCGCGCAAGTCGGGCGTCAAGCGCAAGAAGAAGAAGTCCAGGCGGTCAGGCGCTAGCCTGCACCCAAACCACCGAAGGGAACCAGATGGCTGTGAAGTTGAGGCTCACGCGCGTGGGCTCGAAGAAGAATCCGATCTACCGCGTCGTCGCGGCCGATTCGCGCTCCCCGCGCGACGGCAAGTTCCTCGAGATCGTCGGCCGGTACAACCCGCAGACGGATCCCTCGACGATCGATCTCGACGAGGCGAAGGTCAAGGACTGGCTCGGGAAGGGCGCGCAGCCGACCGAGGCGGTTGCGAAGCTGATCAAGATCTCCGGCATCGAGAAGTAGAGGCCGACGAACGTGGCCGAGCTGCTCGCGTATCTCGCGCGTGAGCTGGTCGACGAGCCGGACGCGGTGCGCGTCGAGACCGAGGAGCGCGACGGCGTCCTCGTGCTCGTGCTGCACGTCGCCGCCGACGACGTCGGCAAGGTGATCGGCCGGCAGGGCAGGATCGCGCGCGCGCTGCGCACGCTCGTGCGCGCGAGCGCCGTGCGTGACGGCCGGCGCGTGCAGGTCGAGATCGCCGACCCGGAATGAGGCATCGCTGAGAGTCGCCGCGCTCTACGACACTCACGCGAACCTGCCCGCGCTCGAAGCGGTGCTGCGCGACGTGCGCGAGGCGGAGGTGGACGCGATCGTCTTCGGCGGTGATGACCTGGCCGGGCCGTGGCCCGCGGAGACGGCGGCCTTGCTCGAGTCGCTCGAGCTCCCGACGTATCGCGTGCGTGGGAACGCCGACCGGGAGCTCACCGGTGCACCGGGTCGCGCGCCCGCAGAGCTGCTCGAATGGGCACACGGCCGCATCGACGCCGCGACGCTCGCCGCGATCGAGCAGTTGCCGCTGACGCAGACGCTCGACGTCGACGGTCTCGGGCCGGTGCTCTTCTGTCACGCGACGCCGCGGAGCGACACGGAGATCCGCACCGTGCTCTCGCCCGACGAGCGCTGGAGCGAGGTGCTCGCGGGCGTCGAGCAGCGAACGGTCGTCGTCGGGCACACGCACGTGCAGTTCGACCGCGTCGTCGGCGACGTGCGCGTCGTCAACGCGGGCAGCGTCGGCATGGCGTACGAGGACGAACCCGGCGCCTACTGGGCGGTGCTCGGCCCCGAGGTCGAGCTGCGGCGCAGCGAGTACGACGTCGACGCGATGCTCGCGGCGCTCCCCGGGCTCGCGTACCCCGTCGAGTGGGGAGAGGCATCGAGTCGCGAGGCGAGCGAGTACTTCGAGTCGATCGCCTATGACTGATCGCGTCCCGATCGGCCGGGTCGGCAAGCCGCACGGGCTCGACGGCTCGTTCTACGTCGAGCGCCCGAGCACCGACGACCGCTGGTGGAAGGTCGGCTCGCGCTTCCTCGCGGGCGGTGAGGAAGCGGAGGTCGTCGGCGCGCGGCGCGCGCAGGGACGGCCGGTGATCAAGCTCGACCGCTCCGTCGCGCGCGGCACGCAGCTGGAGATCGAGCGCAGCGAGCTGCCGCCGACCGAGGACGACGAGTACTACACGTTCCAGCTCGTCGGGCTCGACGTCGTGGAGGAGAACGGCCGCGAGCTCGGAAGCGTGGCGGACGTGCTTCCCGGCGTCGCCAACGACGTCCTCCAGGTCGGCGACGGTGTGCTGCTGCCGATGATCGAGGACTGCATCCTCAGTGTCGATCTCGACGCACGCCGCATCGTCGTCGCCGAGGGATTCGCGCTCTGATGCAGCTCGACGTCTTCACACTCGTCCCGCACGCGTTCGCGTGGCTGACCGAGCAGCGGCCCGTCGCGACGGTGCTCGGCGGCGAGCTCGACCTGCGCCTCTTCTCGTATCGCGACACGACGCCGCTCCGCAACGGCCAGGTCGACGACGAGCCGTACGGCGGCGGCGCGGGCATGGTGCTGCGCGTCGACGTGGTCGCGGCCGCGCTCGAGGCCGCCTACGGCAGCGCTCCGTCGCACCCCGTGCTCGCGCTCAGCCCGCAGGGCCGGCAGCTGACGCAGGAGACGGTCGAGCAGCTCGTGCTCGAGCCGCACGTGACGCTGCTCTCGGCGCGCTTCGAGGGCTTCGACGAGCGGATCGTCGAGCATCTCGCGACCGACGCGATCTCGATCGGGCCGTACGTGCTCTCGAACGGCGACCTGCCGGCGATGGTGCTGGTGGATGCGATCGCCCGACGCCTGCCCGGCGCGCTGAGCGAAGGCTCGGGGGAGCTGGAATCGTTCTCCCGCGAGCTCGGTGGCGGACTTGAGTACCCTCACTTCACACGGCCGGCGGAGTTCCGCGGCTGGCAGGTCCCAGACGTGCTGCTGTCAGGTGACCATGCGCGGATCGAGAGCTGGCGGAAGGAGCACGTGCGGTGAGAAATCCGATCGACCACTTGACGGAAGGGCTGCCGCACGGCTGGCGTGTGACGATCGACTGGCTCGTCACGATCGTCGGCGCGATCGCGATCGTGCTCGCGATCAAGGCGTGGGTCGTCAACCCGTACCGGATTCCCTCGAGCTCGATGGAGCCGACGCTCCACTGCGCGAAGCCCGGCTCCGACTGCGAGGCGCGCTTCTCCGACCGCGTGCTGGCCTGCCGCTTCTGTTACCGCTTCTGGAACCCGAAGCGCGGCGACATCGTCGTCTTCAAGACCCCGCCGCTGGCCGACGTCCGCTGCGGCGCCGGCGGCACGTTCGTCAAGCGCCTGATCGGCCTGCCCGGCGAGACGTGGGAGGAAAAGAGCGGCTACGTCTACATCAACGGCGTCCGGCAGGCCGAGCCGTACATCAAGTCGAGCCGGCGCGACGACCGCACGATCGCCCCGATCAAGATCCAACCGGGCCACTACTTCATGATGGGCGACAACCGCAGCTCGTCCTGTGACTCGCGCGCGTGGGGCACGGTGCCGCACGCGAACCTGATCGGCAAGGTCTTCGCGACCTACTGGCCGCCGAGCAGGGTGACCATTCGCTGATGCTCGGGCGGGCCCTCGTTTGGCTCGCCACGCTGCTCGGCTTCGTCGTGGGGCTCCTGGTCGTGCTCGCGCTGTTCGGGATCCTGCACCTCTACTCGACGCCGTCCGCCTCGATGGAGCCGACGCTTCTCTGTGCGCGACCGGGGCCCGGCTGCTCGGCGTCCGAGAACGACCGAGTCGCCGTGCTCAAGTACGTGGGCTTCGCGCCGGGGCGCGGCGACCTGGTCGCCTTCCACACGCCGCCGTCGGCGGTGACGCGCTGCGGGGCCGGCGGGACGTTCGTGAAGCGGATCATCGGTGTGCCGGGCGATCGGGTCGGCGAGGCGGCGGGGGCGATCTTCGTCAACGGTGCCCGGATCATCGAGCCCTACGTCCCTGCAGCCGAGCGAGACTCGCAGTCGTTCTCGGCGATCGCGGTCCCGCCGGGGAGCTACTACGTGGTGGGCGACAACCGCCGCAGCTCGTGCGACTCGCGCGCCTGGGGCTTCGTGCCGCGTGCGGTCGATCGTCGGCCGCGTCGTGGCGACCTACTGGCCGTGGCACCGGATCGCGGTCCACTAGCCTCTGGCAAAATCCGCTACCATTGCCGCGGCCTTCGGGCCCTCCTCGCCATGAGCACCATCATCCAGGACATCGAGCGCCGTCAGCTGCGCGAAGTCCCGCAATTCAAGGCGGGCGACACGGTGCGCGTCCATTTCCGCGTCATCGAGGGCTCGCGCCAGCGGATCCAGGTCTTCGAGGGGATCGTGATCAAGCGGCAGGGTGCCGGTGCCCGCGAGACGTTCACCGTCCGCAAGAACTCGTTCGGCGTCGGCGTCGAGCGCACGTTCCCGCTGCATTCGCCGAAGATCGACAAGATCGAGGTGCAGCAGATCGGCGACGTGAACCGCGCGAAGCTCTACTACCTGCGCGGCAAGGTCGGCAAGAAGGCTCGCGTCCGCGAGCTGCGCCAGAGCTGAGGATCGCCCTCGCTCTGACCGTCGCCGTGCTGGCGACGGGGTGCGGCACCGCCGCGCACGACCAGGCGGTCGCACACGCGAAGAGCTGGGCCGCGACTCACGGCGAGCCCGACCGGATCAGCTGCAGCTCGGGCTTCAAGCCGCCGGGCGTGCCGGTTGCCTCGAACGATTTCATCTGCCTCGCCCGCCACTCCGCCGCGGACTGCGACGAGCTGTACGTGCGCCGCGAGCACGGGCGCTGGGTCGTCTCGCTGCGGCGGCGGCAGGTCGACTGTGTGCAGCCCCTGTGACTTCTCCGCAACAAGCGTGAAACGGCGGCGGGAGGCGGCCGCCGCCCGGGCTATTCTCGGGCGATGGCGCCGAAGCAGAAGCGCACCGGGCAGAGGCTGCTCCGCTACGACCGCAACCTCGGCGGCAGGCTCGTCGCGGGAGCGGACGAAGCGGGCCGCGGGCCGCTCGCCGGGCCGCTCGTCGTCGCGGGCGTGCTGCTCGACTACGACTGCCTGCGCGACCACCGCGTCCGGCCGCTGGCGCTCCTGAACGACTCGAAGCAGGTCAGCGAAGCAGTGCGTGACGAGCTGTACCACGCGGTCCTCTCGTGCGCCGAGCGGGTCTCGGTGCACGTCTACCCGGCCGCGGTGATCGACCGCGACGGGTTGCACCGCTGCAACCTGAAGGGGCTCCGGGCAGCGCTGTGGGCATGTCAGCCGGCCGACGTGTCGCTGGTCGACGGCTTCAAGCTGGGGCCGACGGCGCCGAAGCATCGCGCCGTCGTCGACGGCGACACGAAGAGCGCAGCCATCGCCGCCGCGTCGATCGTCGCGAAGGTGACGCGCGACCGGTACATGCGCGCCGCCGATGCGATGTATCCCGGGTACGGCTTCGCGTCGCACGTCGGCTACATCACGCCGGCGCATACGAAGGTCGTGCGCGAGCGAGGGCCCTGCGAGATCCACCGGCGCTCCTGGCGCGCGCGGGCGTATCTCAGCGACGCCGAGCTCCGTGCGCTGGACGAGGCACAAGCGCTCATCGCCTCGTAACCCGCCGCGCAACGACGCCGAGCGGCGCGCCGCCTGGTGGTACCGCCTGCACGGCTACCGGATCCTCGACACGAACGTCTGGCTCGCCGGCGCGGAGCTCGACATCG
Organism: uncultured Actinomycetes bacterium; assembly: GCA_963779505.1. Taxonomy (GTDB): domain Bacteria; phylum Actinomycetota; class Thermoleophilia; order Gaiellales; family Gaiellaceae; genus PALSA-600. The sequence goes on from CAVZYK010000008.1 coordinate 99,473, forward strand.
TCGCGCGGCGCGGTCGCTGCGCTCGTCTTCTGCGAGGTGAAGTCGAAGACCGGCGACGGCTTCGGCGATCCGCTCGAGATGGTCGGAACCGTCAAGGCGCAGCGCGTGCGGCGGGCAGCCGACGCCTGGCTGGCGCGGCATGCGGAGGCGCAAGGGCTGGCCGTGCGCTTCGACGTGATCGCCGACCGCGCCGGCCGAATCGAGCACGTGCCGGACGCCTTCTAGTCGAGGTCGGGGCAGGAGGCCCTGCGGGGGCCGTGGAACGAAGGAGCTGTGGGCGTCACCCAGCAGCAGATCTACGACGGCCTCGACCTGGATCTCTCGTGGTCCGAGGCCGACCTGCCGGAGCGCGTGCGCACGAAGCACGTGCACCGCCTGCACCCCTATCTCGGCAAGTACATCCCGCAGCTCGTCGAGGAGCTCTTTCGCCGTCACGTGCCTGCGCGGGGTCGCGTGCTCGACCCGTTCGCGGGCTCCGGCACGACGCTCGTCCAGGCGCTCGAGTCGGGGCTCGACTCGGCCGGCGTCGACATCGCCGCGTTCAACTGCCTCCTGATGCGCGTCAAGACCGGCGCGCACAACCCGTTCGTGCTCGAGCGCGAGTTGCGAGACGTGCTCGCACGCTTCGCCGCGGGCGAAGGCTCGGCGGGGCGGCCGTCGGTCTACGCCAAGCGCTGGTTCGCGCCGCAGGCGTGCACGGACCTGCTGCGTTTCCGCTCGCTGATCGCCGACTACGAGCACGCGGACGTGTTGCGTGTCGTGCTCGCGCGCGCCGCACGCTCGGCGCGTCGCACGACGCATTTCGACCTCGACTTCCCACAGCAGCCGCAACTCGAGCCGTACTGGTGCTTCAAGCACCGGCGCGAGTGCAAGCCCGTCGAGCGCGCGGAGCACTTCATCCGGCGCTACACGCTCGACACGCTCGAGCGGCTGAAGGAGTTCGGCCGCGTTCGCACCAAGCGCTCCTCCACCGTGTTGCACGGCGACACGCGCGAGCTGGACCTGCCCGGCCCGTTCGACGCGGTCGTCACCTCGCCGCCGTATCCGGGGCTGATCGACTACCACGAGCAGCACCGCTACGCCTACGAGCTGCTCGGGCTCGACGATCTGCGCGAGCGCGAGATCGGCGCGGCGGCGAGCGGGACGTCCAAGGCGGCGCTGGCGGCCTACGTCGACGGCATCGCCGGCGTGCTCGCCGCGTGCGCGGGCTCGCTGAAGCCGCGTGGGCGGATCGTGATCGTCGTCAACGACCGGCGCACGCTCTATCCGGAGATCCTCGAGCGCTCGGGACTCGCGCTCGAGCAGCAGTACCAGCGGCACGTCAACCGGCGCACCGGTCGCCGCGCAGGTGAGTATTTCGAGTCGGTGCTCGTCGCGCGCCGCGCGTGACGCGTAGGGTGGGCACGTGCTCCCGGTCCTGATCTTCGTGCTCGTCGCGATCCCGCTCCTCGTGATCGGGTTCGTTGCGATGCGCCGACAGGACGGCCCAGGGTGAGCACCCGAGTAACGAGACAGACGCCGACCGCGCGCGCACCGAGCACGAGTTCGACGAGGCGGAGCAGTACCAGGAGGAGTGGCGCGAGCAGAACCACGAGCAGTTGCGCGAAGAGCGCCTGCCGTAACGGCACCTCCGCGCCGCGTGTGATCTTCCACACTTCCGGCACAGACACGTAACGCCGACCCGCCTAGCGTGGCTCACGTGCTCGCACGCACCGTCACGCACGCGCTCGTCGGGCTCGATCCGCGCCGGGTCGAGGTCGAGGCACGGCTCGAGCGCGCATCGCCGTCGTTCACGATCGTCGGTCTCGCCGACCGCGCGTGCCAGGAGGCGAAGGAGCGCGTGCGCAGCGGCATCCGCGCGGCCGAGCTCGAGTTCCCGGTGCGGCGCATCACCGTCAACCTCGCGCCGGCGGCGCTGCGCAAGGAGGGTGCGGGCTTCGACCTGCCGATCGCGCTCGCCGTCCTCGCCGCGTCGCAGCAGCTGCCGCCAGACTCGCTCGACGGGATCGCGGCGTTCGGCGAGCTCGCCCTCGACGGGCGCGTGCGCGCCGTGCCCGGTGCGCTCGTCGCGGCGGAGGGTGCTCGGCGCTCGCGAGCGACGAAGCTCGTCTGCGCGAGCGAATCGGCGCCCGAGGTGGCGCTGGCGGGCGTCGAGCCGGTGCCCGTCTTCCATCTCGCCGACGCGGTCGCCTACCTGCGCGGCGAGTACGACCCACCGCCGCCCGACGTGCCGCGGCAAGCGCACGGTCTCGGCTCGCCCGACCTGGCCGACGTCCGCGGTCAGGAGCGGGGGAGGCGCGCGATCGAGATCGCGGCCGCCGGCCGTCACAACGTCCTGCTCGCCGGGCCGCCCGGCACCGGCAAGACGATGCTCGCGCGGCGCCTGCCGGGCGTCCTGCCGCTGCTCGACGACGAGGACGCACTGGAGGTGACGCGGATCCACTCCGTTGCGGGCGTGCTCGAGCCCGGCGGTGGGCTGATCCGGGTGCCGCCCTTCCGCGCGCCGCACCATTCGTCGTCGATGCCCGCCGTGATCGGCGGTGGCGGCGGTGGGCCGCGACCCGGCGAGGCGAGCCTCGCTCATCTCGGGGTGCTCTTCCTCGACGAGTTCCCGGAGTTCGCGCGGCCCGTGCTCGAGTCGCTGCGGCAGCCGCTCGAGGACGGCGTCGTCTCCGTCGTGCGGGTCGCCGGCCGCGCCACGTTCCCGGCGCGCTTTCAGCTCGTCGCGACCATGAATCTCTGTCCGTGCGGCGCGCGCGGTGACCCGGCGACGCAGTGCAGCTGCGCGCCGCAGCGCATTCATCGCTACCGCGAGAAGGTGTCCCGCGCGCTGCTCGATCGCTTCGACCTGTCGTTGACCGTCCCTCGGCCGCGCGGGGAGGACCTCGCCGGCCCGCCCGGTGAGCACTCGGATGCCGTCCGTGGGCGCGTGGCCGGTGCGCGCGACCGGCTGGACGCGGGCGCGCCCGAGCGGTCGACCGCGGCGGACGAGCTGTTGACGCGCGCCGTCGAGCGCCTGCCGCTCTCGGGTCGCGGACGCGCGCGCGTCGGACGTGTCGCGGCGACGATCGCCGCGCTCGCGGGTGCGGAGCGCGTCGAGCCGGAGCACCTCGCCGAGGCGTTGTCGTACCGGCCGCCGCGGGAGCTGACCGAGTGAGCGCGCTCGCGACCGCTGTCTTCGCGGCCGAGCGTGGCGAGCATCTCGTCGACGCACCACGCTCGCGGCGGTTCGACGCGTTCCGGCGCTCGTTCGACGAGTCGGCATACCGACGCGACCTCGCGGCACGCGGTCTCGCCTGGATCGCGCGCGATGATCCTGGGTTCCCGGCCCGGTTGCGCACGATCCACGATCCGCCGGTCGGGCTGTTCGTGCGCGGCGCGCCGCCGCAGCTCGACGGACGGCCCGCGATCGCGATCGTCGGCGCGCGTGCCTGCTCGCCCTACGGCAGCTCGGTCGCGCACGATCTCGCGCGCGGGCTCGCCGCCGCAGGTGCGGTCGTCGTCTCGGGTCTGGCGCGTGGCATCGACGCGTGTGCGCACCGCGGCGCGCTCGCAGCCGGGACGACGGTCGCGGTCCTCGGCTGCGGCATCGACCGCGACTACCCGCGTGCCCACACGGCGCTCGCCGCCCAGGTCGCCGCGGCCGGCTCGATCGTCTCCGAGTACGCGCCGGGTGTCGAGCCCGCGCCATGGCGATTCCCGGCACGCAACAGGATCGTCTCCGGGCTGACGCAGGCGACGCTCGTCGTCGAGGCGCGCGAGCGCAGCGGCGCGCTGATCACCGCCGATCTCGCGCTCGACGAGGGGCGAGAGGTGCTTGCCGTGCCGGGCGAGATCACCTCGGCGCTCTCGCGCGGCACGAATCACCTGCTTCGCCTGGGCGCCGTTCCCGTGACGTGTCTCGGCGATGCGCTCGCGGTGCTCGGGCTGGAGCCGGCGCCGCCGCCTGCACCCGATCCGGTCGATCCTCGTCTCGCGCCCGTGCAGGCGGTGATCGCCGATGCGCCGGTCAGCGCCGATCAGATCGCACGGCGCACGGGTCTCTCGGCCGGTGCCGTCGCGGCGGCACTCGCCGAGCTGGAGCTCGCCGGCGTGGTCAGCCACTCCGACGGGCTCTACCGGGAGGTGATGCGCAGGAGTTGACCGTGCTCTCGAGACTCGCAGATGAAAATGACCTGAATACCTCGAAAATCTCCGCTCTGCGGAGCCGAGCGGGTCATAGACTCGCGGTTTGGAGACACGCTTGGACGCCGGCGTTCCGCAGGTCGTGGGGAGGGAGGAGGAGGTTGCCTCACTCCTCGATCTGCTCGACGCGCCCGATCAGCTGCCGTCGATCGCCGTGATCACCGGGGAGGCCGGAATCGGCAAGACGGCGCTGTGGCTCGCGGCTGTCGACCTTGCAGCCGCCCGCGGAATTCAGGTCCTGTCGTCGCGCCCCACGCAGGCCGAGGCCGGTTTCTCATTCCTGGCGTTGACAGACATGCTCGGCGAGGTGGTCGGCGACGTCTTGCCCGAGCTGCCGCCGGTCCAGCGAGAGGCCCTGGAGGCCGCATTGCTGCTCGGCGACTCCGCGCTCGGCGCTGATCCACGTTCAGTGGCTGCCGCCTTCCTCGGGGCGCTGCGGTTGCTCGCTGCCGAGCGCACTCTCTGCCTCGCCGTCGACGACGTCCAGTGGCTGGACGCGGCCTCGCTGTCGGCGATTCGGTATGCGGTCGCGCGGCTGCGCCACGAGCGTGTGGCCACCGTGCTCGCGGTACGCGACGAGGTTCCGGAGTGGGTAAGCCGCGCGGTCGACGAGAGCCGACTACGAACAGTCCGTGTCCGGGGCCTGAGCCTTGGCGCGACGCACGAGCTGTTGCGCAACCGCCTCGACGCGACGTTCGCGCGGCCGGTGCTGATCAAGCTCTGGGAGGCGTCGGGAGGCAATCCGTTCTTCGCGCTCGAGCTTGGAGCCGTCCTGCAACGCCGAGGCGGCACGCTCGACGCCGGCGAGGATCTCCCCATCCCGACCGCCCTCGACCAGCTGTTGCACGTGCGTCTCGACGCGCTTGGAACGGAGGCTCTCGACGTCGCCTCCGCCGTTGCAGCGCTCGCCGATCCGACGATGGCCCTCGTGGAGGCCGTCGTCGGGGACGGTTACGAGGCCGGGCTGGCCGAGACTCTCGCGGCAAGCATCATCGAGGCGGACCGAGAGCGCCTCAGATTCACCCATCCGCTGCTCGGATCGGCCGTCGCCGTGCGCTTGGCGCCTTCGCGTCGGCGGGATCTGCACGCGCGGCTCGCCGAGGTCGTTCCAACAGCTGAGGAGCGGGCTCGCCATCTTGCCCTCGCGACGGTCGATCCGGATCGTGCGACCGCCACGATCCTCGAGAACGCCTCTCACGCGGCGCATGAGCGCGGCGCTCCGGCCGGGGCCGCCGACCTGGCTGAGCAGGCACTGCGGCTGACACCGGCCGCCGATACGGCGGATGCTCAACGCCGTCTCTTCCTGGCCGCCGACATGCACGACCTCGCCGGCGCCACCGACCGCGCGGTTGCCCTTCTGGAACGGGCGCGAGACCAGGCACCCAGCGGCGTCGAGCGGGCCGCGGCTCTGGTTCGGCTTGCCGACGTGCAGGACGACCCGCAGTCGACCGGACCCCTCTACCGCGAGGCGCTCGCCGAGGCGGCAGGAGACGATGCGCTCACGGCGACCATCCACACCAGTCTCGCTCTGTCGATGGCCTGGAGCGAAGGTGCCGAGCAGGGTCTCGCACACGCCAGGGAGGCCGTCTCCTCCGCGTCGCGGACCGGCGATCCCGAGATCGAATGTCGCGCGCTCGCAGCCTACGGAGACTGGAACTTCAGGGCCGGCCGGGGCATGCAGCAGGCAGAGATGGACCGTGCGATGACGCTCGAACGGTCGCTGCCCTCGTGGCCACTCGACCGGGGGCCGACGGACCTGTTCTCCCGGCAGCTGGTGCTGGTCGCGGATCTCGAGGCTGCGCGAGAGCTGCTGCACGAGCTCTACGACGCGCACACGACGCGGGACAACGCCGACGGCGCGTCGACCGCCACCTGGTGGCTGAGTCTCCTCGAGTGGCGGGCCGGCAACTGGGAGGCGGCCGAGCGATATGCGGCCGACTCGTTCGACGTCAGGACGCAGCTCGGACAGGTCATGCCCGGGGACGGGTTTCCCGTCGCGCTCATCGCGGCGCACCGCGGCCGGGTCGACGAAGCGCGCGCCGCAGCAGAGCGCGACCTGGCGGACGCGGAGGCGATGGACATTCGCATCTCGGTGTCGGGCTCCGCCTGGATCCTCGGCTTCCTCGAGCTCTCGCTCGGCGACCCGGGCGCGGCGCTCTCGCAGCTCGGACGCTCGTACGAGCTGCGCTCTGACTTCATGCTCGAGCCGGGTCAGCGGCTGGAGCTCGGCGACTTTCTCGAGGCTCTCGTCGGCGTCGGCGAGCTCGACCGGGCCGATCAGGTCCTCGCGACCTGGCAGGAACGGGCCGAAAGGCTCGGCCGCGCCTCGACGCTCGCGATCCTCGGGCGGTCTCGTGGGCTGCTCCTCGCGGCGCGAGGCGATCTCGAGGGCGCCTCCGCGAGCTTCGAGGCTGCACTCCGAGAGCACGCCAGAACGGCGGATCCGTTCCAGCACGCCCGGACGCTGCTTGCGCTCGGGGCGACAGAGCGGCGAGCAAAGCGGCGCTCCGACGCACGCACGACGCTGGAGGCAGCGCAGGCCGTCTTCGAGCGGCTCGGCTCGCCGCTCTGGGCGGACAAGGCCCGCGCCGAGCTCGGCCGGATCGGGGGCCGCTCGCCCTCGAGCGGCGACCTGACGGAGAGCGAGCGCCGAGTCGCGGTTCTCGTTGCGGAGGGGAAGACGAACCGGGAGGTCGCGACGGCGCTCTTCCTCGGGGAGCGCACCGTTGCCAGCCACCTGACGCACATCTACGCGAAGCTCGACGTGCGCTCGCGCACCGAGCTTGCGCGACGGCTGCTCTGAGCAAAGTTCAGACGTTCTGACGTTTCCGTCCGGATGCGCCGGTCGTAACGTCGAGGACATGCCGAGCTACCTCGTCGAGACCTACCTCGCGCGTACTCGCGCCGGTGAGCGTGCCGCGCGTGAGCGGCGGGCACTGGTCGCCGCCGAGGAGCTCGCGAGCGGACACTCCCGTGTCTGCTTCCGTCGATCGATCTACGTACCTGAGGACGAGATCTGCTTCTTCGTCTTCGACGCCCCCTCGGGCCACGTGGCTGCGCTCGTTGCGCAGTCCGCAGGGCTCGAGCCCGTGCGCGTCGTCGAAGCGATCACGTCCGAGGAGGGAGAACGATGAGTAGAAGGAGAACGATCGAGTTCGCGGTCGGCCTCGTACTGTTGTCGGTCCTGGTCGGTGCCGCAGCCGGCTGGGCGAAAGGCCCGCAGCACGAAGGGCCGCCGCCCGACGCAGTGCTGACCTGGAACACCTACGCCGTCAACGCCGTGCGTTCGTCGACGCCGACGAAGGTCCAGACGGACGGCATGGTCTACATGTCGTACGTCCAGGCTGCGGTCTACGACGCCGTCACGAAGCTCGAGGGGCGCTACGAGCCGTATCACGACTTCGCGTTTGCTCCTGATCAGAATGCGTCGGTTCAGGCGGCGGTTGCGGCCGCGGCTCGGACGACGCTGAACAACTACCTGCCCGACCAGCAGCCGACGGTCGACGCCGAGTACAACACCTACCTGGCGGGGCTCACCGGCAACGTGGCGGGCGGAGTCGCCGTCGGCGAGGCGGCCGCGCAAGACCTGATTGCGTTCAGGGCGGGCGACGGCCTCAAGGCCGCGACACCGGCGTACGGGGGGATCGGCCCGATCCTGCCTGGGCAGTGGCAGCTCCAGCCCGGCCAGGCCGTCCAGACTCCGTGGCTTGCGACCATGCGGCCGTTCCTGCTCGATCAGGCCTCGCAGTTCAGGGCCGAGCCGCCGCCGGCACTGACGAGTCACCAGTACGCGAAGGACCTGAACGAGACGGAGGCCTACGGGGCGCTGAACAGCACCGTGCGGACTCCGGAGCAGCTCGCGATCGCGTACTTCTGGGTGGGTAACAACATCAACCAGTACAACCAGACCATGCAGAGCGTCGTGGCGCAGCACGACATGGACCTCGTCGACGCCGCGCACCTGCTCGCCGTCGGCGAGATCGTGACGACGGACGCCGGGATGGCGTGCTTCGACTCGAAGTTCTTCTATCTCGCATGGCGCCCGATCACGGCGATCAGGAACGCCGACAAGGACGGCAATCCCGACACGACCGCCGACCCGGCGTGGCAATCGGTGCTACCCGTGCCGGGGCATCCCGAGTACCCGTCGCAGCACGGCTGTTTCACCGCCGCGTTCAGCGACGCGCTCGCGTCGGTGCTGCACACGAACCACATCGATGTCACGATGGGTGGTGGCCAGAACGGCAGCACCGTCCTGACGACGACGCAGCACTTCGACACCGTGCACGACATCCAGTCGCAGGTGATCGACGCCCGCGTCTGGCTCGGCTTCCACTTCCGCAACTCGGTCGAGCAGGGAGTGAAGCTCGGTAACGACGTCGCCGACTGGGAGCTGGACCGCTTCTTCAAGCCGGATCACTCCTAGCTCCGGATCATCACTGCGAGCGGCCCGTGCGTGCACGGGCCGCTCGCCTGCTGCTCCGGAACGGGATCAAGGGCGCTCGCGCCCGCCGAGCGGTACAACTCACGCGGTGTCACGCGGGCCGTCGCAGTCAGGTACGTCCTACTGGCTCCAGGAGCAGCGCAGCGAGTGGTCGTCGACGCGCTTCGCGGGACGCGCGGAGGTGGCGGTGATCGGCGGCGGTGTCACCGGCTGCTCGTGCGCCCTGACGCTGGCCTCGAACGGCGTGCGCGTGCGCTTGCACGAAGCGCGCGAGATCGCCGGCGGAGCGAGCGGGCGCAACGGCGGCTTCGCGCTCCGCGGTGCGACGGTGCCGTACGACCGCGCGCGGGCGGAGCTCGGGACGGAGCGGCCCGGCGGCTGATGACGCTCACCGAACGGGCGCTCGACCGCATGGAGGAGCTCGCCGGCGACGCGTTTCGACGGGTCGGCAGCCTGCGCCTCGCCGCGGATGCAGCCGAGCGCGACGCTCTCCGCCGCGAGCACGACGCCCTGCGCGACGACGGCTTCGCCGTCGAGTGGGTCGACGAGCTGCCGGCGAGACTCGCGGCGTTGTACGACGGCGCGATCCTGCATCCCGGCGACGGGGCGATCCAGCCCGCCCGCTGGGTGCGACGTCTGGCGGCGCATGCAGCGGCGGCCGGGGCGGATCTGCGCGAGCACGATCCGGTCACGGTCGACGCCGTCGATGCCGACGTGGTCGTCGTCGCGGGCGACGGCTTCACCGCATCGCTTCTGCCCGAGCTCGCCGCGGTCGTTCGCCCGACGCGTGGCCAGGTGCTCGTGACCGAGCCGCTCGACGAGCTGCTGTACAGCCGGCCGCACTACGCGCGCGACGGCTACGACTACTGGCAGCAGCTGCCGGACGGCCGGCTCGTGATCGGCGGGCAGCGGGACGCCTCGCTCGCGACCGAGGACACGGACGTCGAGGAGACGACGCCCGTGATCCAGGATCGCCTCGAGCAGCTGGTCGCGCAGCTCGTCGGCGGCACGCCGCGGGTCACGGACCGCTGGGCCGGGATCTGGGGCACGACACCCGACCTGATGCCGCTCGCCGGCCGCGTGCCCGGCCGCGACGACACCTGGCTCGCCGGCGGCTACTCCGGCCACGGCAACGCACTCGGGCTCGCCTGCGGCGACCTCGTCGCCCGCGCGATCCTCGGCGACCCGCCGCCGGAGCTCGACTTGTTCGATCCGGCCCGGCTCGCGGCCGCCCAGGCGCCGGCCGAGCAGCAGTCCTAGAGCTCGAGCCGCGCGAGGTCGGGGATCTCGTCCGCGCGCTCGAGCGCTGCGAGTGCGATCGCGAGGTCCTGAATCGCCAGGCCGGTCGAGTCGAACGCCGTGATCTCGTCGTCGCCCGCCCGACCACCGGCGGTGCCTGCGAGCACGTCGCCGATCTGCGTCACGTCCGCCTGGGCGACGAGCCCCGCTTCGACCGCGTGCGCCAGCTCGCCGCCGTGGCTCGCCTGCTCCCAGTCGTCGCAGAAGAGGTGCGCACGCTCGAGCTCGGAGCCGGCCACCTCTGCCTTGCCCGGGCCGTCGGCGCCCATCAACGACAGATGCTGCCCGGCGCGGAGCGAGCCTGCTGCGAACAGCACCTCGTGGCCGGGCGTGACGGTGACCACGATGTCGTCCGCGAGCGCCTCCTCGAGCGAGCTCGCAACGCCGCAGCCGAGCTCGCGAGCCACCTGCTGCGCGCGCGACGCGTTGACGTCCCAGACCCTGACCGCACGACCGCGCGTCACGAACGTGCGCGCGGCCGCGCGTCCGTTCACACCCGCGCCGATCACCGTCGCGGACGACGCATCGGCGCGTGCAAGCGTCTCGGCGGCGAGCACCGCGGCGGCGCCGGTGCGCAGGGCGGTCACCGAGCCCGCGTCGAGCACCGCGCGCAGCTGTCCCGTCTCTGCGTCCGAGACGAGCACCACGCCGCTCACAGTCGGCAGGCCCTGCAGCGGATTGCCGGGGAACGAGGTGATCCACTTCAGCAGCGCGTGCCCGCCGCCGAGCGCCGGCATCGCGCGGAAGTCGCCGGCGGGATAGTTCGTGACGTAGGTCTTCGGCGGCATCGTCCACTCGCCGCGCGCATGTGCGATGAACGCGTCGCGCACCGCGTCGACCGCGCGATCAGGTGAGACAGCCTGCTCGACGTGCCTCGCCGTGAAGACGAGGACGCTCACAGCGCCTTGACGCCCGAGGCGAGCTTCCCGACCGACTCCTTGGCGTCGCCGAACAGCATCACGGTCTTCGGGTTCAGGAACAGCGGGTTGTCGATGCCGGCGAAGCCCGGGCTCATCGAGCGCTTCAGCACGACGATCGCCTGCGACTGGTCGACGTTCAGGATCGGCATGCCGTAGATCGGGCTGCCCGCGTTGTTGCGTGCGTCGGGGTTGACGACGTCGTTCGCGCCGATCACGAGCGCCACGTCCGTCCGCCCGAACTCAGCCGTTCGCCTCGTCCATCTCCTTCAGCTGCGGGTACGGCACGTTCGCCTCGGCGAGCAGCACGTTCATGTGGCCCGGCATCCGACCGGCGACCGGATGGATCGCGTAGGTCACTTCGACACCACGCTCCTCGAGGATGTCGGCGAGCGCGCGCACGTCGTGCTGCGCCTGCGCCACCGCCATGCCGTAGCCGGGCACGACGACGACCTTGCTCGCGTACGCGAGCATGACTGCGACATCGTCGGCGGTCGCCGAGCGCACGGAGGCGCCGTCTGCACCGACTGCTCCGGCCGGACCGGTGGCGCTGACCTGGCCGAAGGCCCCGAACAGCACGTTCGTGATCGAGCGGTTCATCGCGCGCCCCATCAGAAGCGTCAGCATCGTTCCCGACGCGCCAACGAGCATGCCGCTGACGATCAAGACGTTGTTCTCGAGCTCGAAGCCCGTTGCCGCCGCGGCGAGACCCGTGAACGCGTTCAGCAGCGAGATCACGACCGGCATGTCGGCGCCGCCGATCGGCAGGACGAACAGCACACCGAAGAGGAGGCCCCCGGCGACCGCCGCCCAGAGCAGCCAGCTCCGCTCGCCGCCCGCGAGGATGATCGCGCCCGCCGCGATGCAGGCGCCGATCAGGAGCGCGTTGACGAGCTTCTGGCCGGGGTAGACGATCGGCCGGCCCTTGATCAGCTCCTGCAGCTTTGCGAACGCGACCAGCGAGCCCGAGAACGAGATGCTGCCGATCAGCGCCGAGAGCAGGATCGCGAGCGAGACGTCGCCGTGGATGCGGCCCGGAGGCGGCGCCAGCTCGTGGAACTCCGCCAGCGCGACGAGCGCCGCCGCGCCGCCGCCGACGCCGTTGAACAGCGCCACCATCTGCGGCATCGCGGTCATCTTCACGCGCCGCGCAGCGACGGCACCGAACGCGCCGCCGAGCACCGCGCCGAGCACCATCAGCCAGGTGATGTGCACGCTTTCCTTCAGCAGCGTCGCGACGATCGCGATCACCATGCCGACGGCGCCGATCTGGTTGCCGCGCCGCGCCGTCGCCGGGGACGACAGGAAGCGCAACGCCAGCACGAAGCAGACGATCGTCACGAGGTAGAGCAGATTGACGCCGGTCGTGCCCATCAGTCGTCTTGCTTCCGCTCCGGCTCGCGCTTCTTGAACATCTCGAGCATGCGGTCGGTGACGACGAACCCGCCGACGACGTTGGCAGAGGCGAGCACCATCGCGACGAAGCCGATCACCTGCAGCAACCCGTCCGCGTTCGCGGTGCCTGCGACGATCATCGCGCCGACGATCACGATCCCGTGAATCGCGTTCGTGCCCGACATCAGCGGCGTGTGCAGCATCGTCGGCACCTTCGAGATCACTTCGAAGCCGAGGAAGATCGCGAGCACGAGCACCGTCACCTCGAAGACGAGCGTCGCGGTGTGGCTCACGCGGGCACCGCCTTCCGCGTCACGCACGTGCCTGCGACGACCTCGTCGTCCCAGTCGAGCGCGACGTTGCCGTCGACGACGAGCAGGCCGAGCAGCGACGCGACGTTGCGTGAGAGGAGCTGGCTCGCATGCGTGGGCATCGTCGACGGGACGTTCGTCGTGCCGACGACCGTCACACCGCCGGCGTCGATCACCTTGCCGGGCTCGGTCAGCTCGCAGTTGCCGCCGGTCTCGGCAGCGAGGTCGACGATCACGGAGCCCGGGCGCATCGCGTGCACGGCCTCGGCGGTCACGAGGATCGGCGCCGGCCGGCCGGGAATCGCCGCGGTCGTGATCACGGCGTCGAACTGGGGGATGCGCGCCTGCAACTCCGCCTGCTGCGCCGCCTGCTGCTCGGGCGTCAGCTCGCGCGCATAGCCGCCTTCCGTCTCCTCACCCTGCACGCCGAGGTCGAGGAACGTCGCGCCGAGCGACTCCACCTGCTCACGCACCGCGGGACGCACGTCGAAGCCCGAGACGACCGCGCCGAGGCGACGCGCCGTCGCGAGCGCCTGCAGGCCGGCGACGCCCGCGCCGAGCACCAGCACCTTCGCGGGCGGGATCGTGCCCGCAGCGGTCATCAGCATCGGGAAGAACCGTGGCAGCCGGTCGGCTGCGACGAGCGCGGCCTTGTAGCCGGACACGGTCGCCTGCGAGGAGAGCGCGTCCATCGGCTGGGCGCGCGTGATTCGCGGCACCGACTCGAGCGCGAACGCGTGCACGCCTGCCGCGGCGAGGCGCTCGACGCCGGCGGTGTCGGTCAGCGGCTGCAGGAACGCGATCAGCACCTGACCCTCGCGGAGGCGAGCAGCCTCCTCGGCCGTGGGCGGCGCGACCTTCGCGACCACCTCTGCCGACCACGGATCGCCGATCGACGCGCCCGCTTCGGTGTACGCCTCGTCGGAGAACGACGCGGCCTGACCGGCGCCCGACTCGACGACGACGTCGACGCCTTCACCGAGGCGTCCGATCGTCTCGGGCACGAGCGCGACGCGGCGCTCACCGGTCGTCGATTCCTTGGGGATGCCCAGACGCATCGCGCGAAGCTATCGCATCCCGCGGGGGTCGCAGAGAGAAAAGGGATCGTCGGTCGCGCCTTCTACACTGGCTCGCGTGACCAGCCTGCTTCTGCAGTACGGCCTCGTGCTGCTGTTCGCGATGGTTGCGATCGAGTCGGCGGGTGTGCCGATTCCGGGCGAGACGGCGCTGATCACCGCGGCGTTCTTCGCGCGGCCGGAGTACCACCACTGGTCGCTCATCTCGGTGATCGTCGTCGCGGCCGCGGCCGCGATCATCGGCGACAACATCGGCTACGCGCTCGGCCGGTTCGGCGGTCGCGCGCTGATCGACCGCTGGGGCTTCGCGAAGCGCTACGCGGACAAGGCGCTGCCGCCCTCGGAGCGGTTCTTTCAGAAACACGGTGCCAAGACGGTGTTCTTCGGGCGCTTCATCGCGATCCTGCGCGTGACCGCCGCGTGGCTCGCCGGGCTGAGCCACATGCCCTGGTGGCGCTTCTTCATGTGGAACGCCGCCGGCGGCATCCTCTGGGCGACCGGCGTCTCGGTGCTCGCCTATCTGGCCGGCAAGGCGGTCGCCGAGACGATCCAGAAGTACGGCCTCTACGGCGTCCTGGCGCTCCTCGCGCTCGGTGTCGTCGGGTTCTTCGCTCTCAGGTACTGGCGCAACCGGGTCGTCGAGAGCGCGTGAGCCGACGGCGCAGGGATTGCGCCGCGGACGGTGAACGAGATGAGGCGCATGGGGGAGCCCCAACTGCTGACACCGCTCGTGTCCGACGATCCCGACCAGTCGGGGCATGCCGCGCGCGTCACCACGCTCGCGCTCCGGCTCGCCGAGGCGGTCGGCGCAGACCCGCAGCGCATCGAGGCGATCAGGCTCGGAGCGCCGCTGCACGACATCGGCAAGCTCGCGCTCGACCCTCAGCTCCTGTGCAAGCCCGGGCCGCTCGCGCCCGACGAGCTCGACCAGATTCGCTCGCACCCCGAGCGCGGCGTGCAGATGCTGAACGGCGACGAGACCCTGCACGACGCCCTGACCTGTGTGCTCCATCACCACGAGCGGTGGGACGGCCGCGGCTATCCGCACGGCCTCGCCGGCGAGGCGATCCCGGTCGAGGCCCGCATCCTCGCCGTCGCCGATGCCTACGACGCGATGACCTCGGACCGTCCATACCGGCCGGCGATGTCACACGCGGCAGCGATCCGCGAGCTCGAGCGTTGCGCCGGCACGCAGTTCGACCCGGCTCTCGCCGAGGTCTTCCTCTCGATCGCGCGCTAGAGCGTCGACCAGACCTCGAGCTTCGTCCGCGTGCGGCGAATCACCTCGTCGGTGAACTCCGTCGTGGACGCGTGCCCGGTCAGGTCGGCGGTCTTCGTGCCCTGCGCGACGGCCTCGAGCGCCGCCTCGCGAATCGCGCGTCCCGCGGCCCTGCCCTGGTCGTCGTCGGTCTGCGCGAGGAGCGCGGCCGCGGCGAGGATCATCGCCAGCGGGTTCGCGACGTTCTTGCCCTCGAGTGACGGTGCGGTGCCGTGAGCCGCCTCGGCCATCAGCGCGGTCGGCTCGAAGTCCTCCCCCTCGAACGCGACGAGCATCGACTCCGAGCCGGCGATCGAGCCGAAGAGCGGCAGGACGAGGTCGGAGAGGATGTCGCCGTCGCGGTTCAGCGCCGGGATGACGAGCGGCTCGCCGGTCGACGCGATCAGCAATGCGAACGTGGCGTCGATCAGCTGCGGCTCGTACGGGACGCCGGGGTGCCGCCCGGCCGATGCGTCCATCTCCTCCTTGAGCATTCCCTCGTAGGTCGGGGAGACGGTGAACTTCGGGCCGCCGAACACCTTGGCCCCGGTGCGCTCGGCCTCGCGGAACGCGAACTCCGCCACGGCGCGGCAGACCGACCGCTCGATCCGCTCCGTGCGGAACGCGACCTCGTCATCCCCCTCGCCTTCGCGCCACTCCTCCGCTCCGTAGGCGTCGCCGACCGCCATGCGCACGACCGAGATCGGGTGGTGCACGCCGCCGAACGGCACGACGCCCGGGATCCGGCGGCCGGTGCGGACGATCACCTTGCCGCCGATCTCCTCGCGCAGGATCCGGTTCGGCGAGCCGACGTCGCCGCGCGTCTCGGGCGTCACCGTGGCCCCCTTGAGCCCGAGGCCGTGCTGGCGGATCGCAGCCGCAGCCTCGTGCACGACGCCGTTCTTCGTCGCACGACGGCTCTCGAGCGAGAGGTCGAAGCGCGGCAGCTCGAGCTCGAGACCGATCACGTCGGGAGCGAGCACCCGGAGCGACTCCTCGAGCAGCTCCTGGCCCGTCTGGTCGCCCTCGAGGACGACGATCGACTTCAGCTCCACGGCGGCGAAGATTAGCGGCGGCCCTCCTGCGGGAAGCGGACGGGAGATGGCGCGCTCGATGGGATGGCGCCGTGAGGGGTCGAAGAGACGGTTTCGGTACGTGGATGCCGCCGGCAGGCCGATCACGGACGAGGCGAAGCTGGAGCGGATCAACTCGCTCGCGATCCCCCCTGCGTGGAAGGACGTCTGGATCGCGCCGACCGCGCGCTCCAAGCTGCAGGCGACCGGTGTCGACGCCGCTGGGCGCAAGCAGTACCTCTACCACCCGGATTTCCGCGCCCGCCAGGAGCAGGCGAAGTACGACAAGCTGATCCGCTTCGCCGAGCGGTTGCCGCAGCTGCGAGAGGCGATGGCCGAGCACATGGAGCTCGAGGGGCTGCCGCCGGAGCGGGTCGCGGCGATCGCGGTCCGGCTGATCAACCTCGGCTGGTTCCGCGTCGGCACCGACCGCTACGCCAAGACCTCGCGCACCTTCGGGATCACGACCATCACGAAGCGGCACGTGACGGTCCGCGGGTCGCGGATCTCCTTCAAGTACCGCGGCAAGCACCAGGTGATGATCCGCAGTGCGGTCGTCGACCCCGAGCTCGCCGCAGCGATGCGCGAGCTGCTTGCCGTGCCGGGTGCACGCGTCTTCCAGTTCGAGGCCGACGGACGCTTCTGCAACCTCGAGAGCCGGCGCCTGAACGACTACATCCGGGAATACATGGGCGAGGAATTCACGGCGAAGGACTTCCGGACGTGGGGCGGCACCCTGACTGCCGCGCTGGAGCTCGCCGAGAAGGGCCTCGAGGACAACCCGACCGCATCGAAGAAGGCGATCGCAGAGGTGATGCGGAAGGTCGGGGCGAAGCTCGGCAACACGCCCGCCGTCGCGCGCTCGTCGTACGTCAGCCCGGCGGTCGTCGAGCAGTATCTCGACGGGAGAACGGTCGAGGATTTCCGGCCCCGTCATTTGCGCGTCGTGGGCGCACGCGACACCGGTCTCGACGCCGAGGAGACGGCGACGCTGAGCCTGCTGCGCTCGTGGCGCATTCGCTCGTCGCGTGCGGCGGCCTGATTTCCGATTAGGATTTAGTCTCCGAAACCCCCCGAGGAGGCGAATTTGGCGCGGAAAACAGTGCTCGTCTGTGACAACTGCGGCAAGGAGGTCGACGAGGCCCAGGGTGCGTCGCTCCGCGTGACGTATTCCGACGCCCGCCGCGGCTCGAAGGTGGCCGATCTCTGCGACGAGTGCGCCGGGAAGATGCCGGGCCGCGCCGCCGCCCGCCGCGGCCGCCGGCCGCGCGCCCAGGCAGAAGCCTAGAGAGGCTCGGCCCGCTAGGAGCGAGGAAAACCGCTCGGAGCGGCCATGGGACACGTCCTGTGGCCGCTCTACGATGGGAAGGTGGGGCTGTCCCTCCTCGCCGGGCCTGCGAACGCGGGCAAAGTCGCGCTCCTGCTCGAGCGCTATCTGGCGCGTCTCGACGACGAGCCGGTACTGATCGTGCCCAATGCGTCGGACGTCGATCGCGTCGAGCGCGACCTGCTCGCGCGGCACGGCTGCCTCTTCAGCGGCGAGATCGTCACGTTCGACCGCCTGTTCGAGCTGCTCGTTCGCGACGATCCCGACCGCCGGCCGGTCGCGACCGATCACCAGCGCGCGCTGATCGTGCGTCGCGCGGTCGGCGGCGCCACGCTGAACGGGCTGACCGCCTCCGCGCGCACGAGCGGGTTCGCCGACGCGCTGCAGCAGACGCTGGGGGAGCTCGAGTCCGGCCTGCTCGACCCGTCGGACCTGGACGGAGACCTGGCCAGGCTCTACGAGGGCTACCGCGGTGAGCTCGACCGCCTCGCGCTCTGGGATCTCGACCTGCTCCGCCGGCGCGCCGCCGAACGTCTCCAGTCCGACCTCGATGCGTGGCACGGCGAGCCCGTGTTCGCGTACGGGTTCGAGGATCTGACGAGCGCGCAGTGGTCGCTGCTCGAGGCGCTCGCGGGGCGCGCCGACGTGCAGGTCTCGCTCCCGTATGAGCCCGGGCGTGAGGTGTTCGCGTCGCTGCAGCGCACCGCCGACGATCTCTCGGCGCTCGCGGCCGGGCAGCATCGAGGAGCTGCCGCCTCGCTCGACCGAGTACGCGCATCCCGCACTCGCGCACCTCGAGCGCTCGCTCTTCCGCGAGTCGCCCTCGGCTCCGCCCGAGATCGACGGCGCCGTGCGCTTCTTCGAGGGCGCCGGCCCGCGCGGCACGCTGGAGCTGATCGGCGAGGAGATCCTCGGCCTGTTGCGCGCGGGCACGCCCGCCGAGCAGATCGCGCTCGTCGCGCCGGCGCTCGACGGCTGGCGCGCGCCGCTCGAGACCGTGCTCGGCGGCCTCGGCGTGCCGTGCTCGTTCGAGTCGCGCGTGCGTCTCGGCAACACGCCGTTCGGGCACGCGTTGCTGCAGCTGCTGCGCTACGCGTGGACTGACGCGACCCGGCGCGAGCTGTTCGCGTTCCTCCGCTCGCCGTACTCGGGCCTCGCGCGCTCGTCCGTCGACTACGTCGAGGGACGCTTGCGCGGACGTGCGATCCACAGCCCGGCGCGCGTCGAGGAGGAGACCGAGAAGCTGCGTGAAGCACCGGTCCCCGCGCTCGGCGAGCTGCGCGCGGCGGAGTCGCCGCTCGCGGGCGCGCGCGTCCTCATCCGCTCGATGCTGCGTTCCGCGTACGGCACCGAGGCGCCGCCGGCAGGCGAGACGTCGCGGCTCGATCTGCGGACGTACGACGCGATCCTGCGGCTGCTCGACGAGCTCGAGGCGCTGACGCGCCTCGGCGAGTCGCTTGCGCCGGAGGAGGTGCTGGCGGCGCTCGAGCGCGTCGAGGTGCGGCTCGGTTCGGCGTTCGAGGCCGGCCGGGTCGCGGTGCTCGACCTGATGCGCGCGCGGACGCGGCGCTTCGAGATCGTCTTCCTGCTCGGGCTCGAGGAGGGGTCGCTGCCGCGCCGCTCGCGCACGTCGCCGTTCCTCGACGACGACGCGCGCCGCGAGCTCGGCCGCCGGCTCGAGCGCCCCGACCAGGTCAGCCGCGACCGCTACCTCTTCTACACCGCGTGCACGCGCGCGACGCGCCGTCTCTACCTCGTGCGCGAGGCGGCGACCGACGACGGCGCGCCGCGCGAGCCGAGCCCGTTCTGGGAAGAGGTCGCGACCGTCTTCGACGAAGAGGACGTGGCGCGCGCGACCGCGCGCAGGCCGCTGTCCGCGCTCACGTGGGGGCTCGAGGCAGCGCCGACCGAGCGTGAGCGCGTGCGCGCGCTGGCACAGCTCGCGGTCGCGAAGCCCGACGAGGCGCGCGCGCTCGCCGAGGCGAACGACTGGGGCCGCAGGCTCGCGCGCGCACGCTCGGCGTTCCGCCGCGACACACGCATCACGAACGACGCTCTGCTTTCGTGGCTCGGCTCGAAGACGACATTCGGCGTCACCGAGCTCGAGCGCTTCGCCGACTGCTCCTCCGCGTGGCTGTTCGAGCGCATCGTGTCGCCGAAGACGATCGACGCGGTCGTCGACCCGATGCTGCGCGGCTCGGTCGCGCACAGCGCGTTGCACAAGTTCTACGCCGGGCTCCCGAAGGAGCTCGGGCACGATCGCGTGACGCCGGAGAACGTCGAGCGTGCGGTCGGGTTCCTCCGCCGCTGCCTCGACGACGCGCTGCGCGGCGGCGTCCGTCTCGAGTTGACCGAGCTGCAGGCGGCCGAGCTCGAAGAGAGTCTCTGGCGCGACCTCGAAGGCTTCGTGCGCGACGAGTCGCGCTCGCCGTTGCAGCTCGCGCCGCGCCGCTTCGAGGTCGGGTTCGGCTCCGACCGCTCGGCGCCCGAGCTGCAGCGGGGACTGCCGCTCGGCGACGGCCTGCACCTGAGCGGCAAGATCGACCGCATCGACGTCGACCCGTTCAGCGCGCGCGGGATCGTGCAGGACTACAAGTCGGGACGCACGGTGCACTCCGCGAAGCAGATCGACGAGGAGCTGAAGCTCCAGATTCCGCTCTACATGCTCGTGCTGCGCGACCTCGTCGGCATCGAGCCGCTCGGCGGCGTCTACCGGGCGCTGGCCGGCGCGCGCGTCACGCGCGGCCTGCTGCACGCCGGCGCGTCCGAGGATCTGCCGGGCTTCCAGAAGAACGACTATCTGGACGACGACGAGTTCTGGTCGCTCGTCGAGACCTCGCGCGAGCGTGCGCGCGGGTACGCGCAGCGGATCCGCGCGGGCGACGTCAAGCACGACCCGAAGGGCGGCACGTGCCCGTCCTGGTGCGACCTCTGGACGATGTGCCGGATCGAGCGGGCATGAACAGCCAGCAGACAGCCGCCGTCGAGGCGACCGGCGAGGTCTTCGTCTCCGCAGGCGCGGGGACCGGCAAGACGACGGTGCTCGTGGAGCGGTTCGTGCGCGCGGTCTGCGACGCCGGGCTCGACGTCGAGTCGGTGCTCGTGATCACCTACACGCGCAAGGCGGCCGGTGAGTTGCGCGCACGCATCCGTGCGGCGCTGCACGCGCGCGGCCGGCCCGACCTCGCGCGGCGGCTCGACGGCGCGTGGATCTCGACCATCCACGGCTTCTGCTCGCGCCTGCTCCGCACGCATCCGTTCGCGGTCGGGCTCGACCCGCGCTTCCACGAGCTCGCCGACGACCAGGCGGCCGTGCTGCGCGGCGAGGCGTTCGAGCGGGCGCTCGCGTCGTTCTGCGCCTCGCGCGACCCGGAGCGCTTGCGCCTGCTCGCGACCTACGGCGCTCAGGGGCTGCGCAAGATGCTGACGGGCGTCTACGAGACGCTGCGCTCGGCCGGACGCGACCTGACGCTCGAGCTGGGCGAGCGCGCCGGCGTCCCGGAACGCCTCGCCGAGCTGCAGGAGGTGGCGCGCACCCTCGCGGCCGACGCCGCCGCGACCGACAAGCAGCTCGCCGCGGCCAACGTGGCGCTCGCGCTCGGCTCGAACCCGGAGCAGCTGCTCGACCTCTCCGAGCTCGCGGCGGCCGGCGACCGCGCGGCCGAGTTCCGCGCGGCGCGCGACCGGCTGCAGCAGGCGGCGCTCGAGGAGCTCGCGGGGCGCGACAGCGAGCTCCTGCAGGAGCTGCTCAACCTGTTCGCCACCGAGTACCAGGCGTCGAAGGCACGCGAGTCGGCGCTCGACTTCGAGGACCTGCAGCTCTACGCACGCGACCTCCTGCGCGACCACGAGCAGATCCGCGTCGCCGAGCAGCTGCGGTTCCGCTCGATCATGGTCGACGAGTTCCAGGACACGAACCGCCTGCAGTGCCAGGTGGTCGATCTGCTGCGCGACGGGCCGGGCGCGCCGGACGTGTTCTTCGTCGGCGACGAGTTCCAGTCGATCTACGGCTTCCGGCATGCCGACGTGGACGTCTTCCGCGAGCGGCGCGCGGCCGCGGCGCAGCGGCTGCCGCTGGCGCGCAACTACCGCTCGCGGCCCGAGGTGCTCGCGGCCGTCAACCACCTGTTCCACGAGGAGTTCGGCGAGGGGTACCAGGCGCTGGCCGCGTCCGGGGAGTTCGCGGATCCCGTGTTCGGTCATCCGGTCGAGCTGCTCGTCGCCGACAAGGCGAGCTACCGCGAAGCCGGCGCGCCATGGCGTGAGGGCGAGGCAAACGCGATCGCGCGGCGCGTGCGCGAGCTCGTCGACTCGGGCGCGGCTGCTCCCGGCGAGGTGGTGCTGCTCTTCGCTGCCGGGACCGACGCGGAGCGGTACGAGTCGGCGCTGCGCGCCCAGGGGCTGCCGACCTACCGTGCCACGGGTCGCGGCTACTTCGGCCAGCAGCAGGTGGTCGACCTCCTGTCGTACCTGCGGCTGCTGCACAACCGCTACGACGACGAGGCGCTCGCGGCGGTGCTCGCCTCGCCGTTCGTCGGCGTCTCGAACGACGCGCTCGTGCTGATCCGCCGTCACGCCTCGAAGCGGCCGCTCTACGCCGGCATCGAGCGCTCGCTGCCCGAGCCGCTCTCCGAGAACGACCAGCGCCTCGTGCGCGCGTTCAAGCAGCGGTACGAGCGCCTCGTCGCTGCCTCGGCGCGTCTGCCGCTCGAGCGGCTCTGCGAGGAGATCGTCTCGTCACACGACTACGACCTCGCGGTGCTCGCGCAGTGGGACGGCAAGCGTCGCTACGCGAACCTGCGCAAGCTGATGCGGCTCGCGCGCTCCTACGAGGAGCTGCGCGGCGCGGACATCGACGGCTTCGTCAAGTTCATCCGCGACCAGGAGGCGGTCGGCGCGTCGCAGCTCGAGGCCGTCTCGGAGGAGGAGGGAGCCGACGCGGTCCGCCTCCTGACGATCCATGCCGCGAAGGGGCTCGAGTTCAAGGTGGTGATCGTCGCCGACGCCGGCCGTGACACGGCGGGCGCTCCTTCGACGGACGAGATCCTCGTCGGCACCGACGGCCGCTTCGGCTTCCGGGTGATCGACCCGACCTCCGGCAAGCGCAAGGGCGTCTTCAGCTACGAGGAGGTGCGGGAGGCCGAGAAGCGCGAGGATCGCGCCGAGCGGCTGCGCCTCTACTACGTCGCGATGACGCGTGCGGTCGACCGCCTGATCGTCTCCGGGGCGATCGACCTCGAGCGCGCGCAGGATCGTGAGACGCCGATCGGCTGGGTGCTCGAGCGGCTCGGTGCCCTCGCAGACGTCGAACGCGCCGCGGGCGAGCCCGTCGAGCTCGAACGCGGTGAGGCGCGGTTCGTCCTCGCCGTCGAGCGCTGGGCGCCGCCGCTGCCGGAGCACGTTCCCGTCGTCGCCGACGACGCCGGGCAGCTCGCGCTCTTCGCAGAGCTGCCGACCGCACCGGCGCCGCGCGGGTATCGGCTTCCCGAGCTCGTGGCGCCCGATGCCGCGCCGCTGCACCGCGTGCGCAGGCTGTCCTACTCGGCGCTCGCGCTCTTCGAGCGCTGCTCGTACCGGTACTACGTCGAGCGCGTCGCCGGGCTGCGCGAGGAGCGCGGCACGGTGCCGGGCGCGACGGGGCTGAAGGCGACGGAGATCGGCGACGCCGTGCACCGGCTGCTCGAGCTCGTCGACCTCTCGGCGCCTACGTCGCCGGACGTCGAGATCGTGCGTACCTGGTATCCGGCGGTGACGGACGAGGAGCTGGAGCGGATCTCGGTCTTCGTCGACGCGTACTGCGGCTCGGAGCTCGCGGCGCGCATCGCGACGCTGGCGAACGTGCAGCCGGAGCGGCCGTTCGCGTTCGAGCACGACGGTGTTCTCCTGCACGGCCGCCTCGACGTCCTCTGGCGGGAGGGCAGCCGCGCGCTGGTCCTCGACTACAAGACGAACTCGCTCGCCGAGGGAACACCGGAGGAGATCGTCGAGGACGACTACACGCTGCAGCGGCTCGTCTACGCGCTCGCGTGCCTGCGAGCCGGTGCCGAGGAGGTCGAGGTCGTCTACCACTTCCTCGAGCGGCCCGACGCCGTCGTCTCGACCATGTTCGAACGGCGCGAGCTGCCGCTACTCGAGAGCGAGCTGTCGGCGGCGATCGCCCGCATCAACGCGGGCGAGTTCGTGCCGTCGCCGAGCGAGTTCACGTGCTCGGGCTGCCCGGCGCTCGATCTCGTCTGCGCCGGGCCGCGGCTCGGCGGCGGTTCGTGGCCGCCCGCGGCGCCCGTCGCGCTCCAGGCCTGATGGCGAAGAGCTACATCCGCGAGGCGAGGAAGCGCGTCGCGCCGAAGAAGGAGCGGATTCGTCCCGTGATCGAGCGGCTTGCCGTGGAGCATGCGGACGCGAAGATCGCGCTCTCGTTCGAGAGCCCGCTCGAGCTGCTCGTCTCGGTGATGCTCTCCGCGCAGACGACCGACGTGAACGTGAACCGCGTCACGGAGAAGCTCTTCGTCAAGTACCGCCGTCCCGAGGATTACCTCGCGGTGCCGCAGGAGGAGCTCGAGCAGGACATCTTCGCGACCGGCTTCTACCGCCAGAAGGCGAAATCGCTGCGCGGGATGATGACGATGCTGATCGAGGAGTACGACGGCCAGGTGCCGGAGTCGTTCGACGATCTGCTGCGGCTGCCGGGGGTGGCGCGGAAGACGGCGAACGTCGTCACCGCCGAGCTCGGACACCCGCAGGGTGTCGTCGTCGACACGCACGTGCGCCGGCTCTCGCAGCGGCTCGGCTTCACGAAGCAGGAAGACCCGGTCAAGATCGAGCGCGACCTGATGAGGCTGGTGCCGCGCGAGGACTGGGCGCGGTTCCCGCACCTGCTGATCTGGCACGGGCGCAGGATCTGCGACGCGCGCAAGCCGGAGTGCGAGGTCTGCCCGCTGGCGCTCGACCTCTGTCCATCGAGCCGCGTACGCTGAATCCATGAGGTGGAGGTCGCTGGCGGCGATCGCTCTGTCCGCAGCGTTCGCGGGCGGGATCGCGGCGGGTGACCGCGCCGACGCGCGGAGCGGGGTTGCGGCGAAGCCGGCGAAGATCGTCTACGTCAACGTCGGCCAGGGAGACGGCGTCGTCATGCGCATCGGCGGCAAGATCATCATCTCGGACACCGGCGAGCAGTTCCCGGAGCACGTGGACGAGACGCTGCGTGCGCTGAAGGCGAAGCAGATCGACGTCGCGATCCTGTCGCACGCTCACGAGGATCACGTCAAGAACACGATCAGCCTGATCCGTGACTTCGGCTGGACGATCAAGCTCGTGGTGATGAGTGACTCGGCGTGGTGGGAGGGCACGGGCACGAACCGCGAGCTGATGGACCTCCTGCGGGAGAAGAAGGTGCCGCGCGTGATCGCGACCCGCGGACAGACCTACGACTGGGGCGGAGCCTCATGGCGGATCCTGAACCCGCCCGTGCACGAGTTCACGGGCGGAGCGTCCCAGGCTGCGAACGCCTCGGTCGCCTATCTGCTGACGGTCAACGGCGTGCAGGCGCTCTTCACCGGCGACGTCGAGCCGAAGGTCGGTCGCCGGATCGCGGTCGAGCTCAAGCCGTTGCTGCCGCGCCCCGTCGACGTCTTCCTTGCGACGCATCACGGCTCGAAGTTCGGCTCGGTGAGCGAGCTGCTCGACGCGATCCACCCGCACTGGGCGGTCATCTCCGCGGGCGCGCACAACGCGTTCGACCACCCGGCACCCGAGACGGTCTCGCGTCTGAAGGCGTCAGGCGCCTCGATCTGGTGCACCGACACGAACGGGAGCATCACCGCGCGCATCTCGGCCGCCGGCAGGCTCTCGTGGCGGACGAGCTTGCAGCCCGCACCGTGGTGGTCGGGTCGCGACCAGCACGAGAACGGCACCTGCAACGGGCGCTAAGTGCCGCCGTTCGGTCCGCGCTGCGGCGTCAGCGCGACGAGCAGACCGCCGTCGTCGTCATAGGCGGGGAACACGTCTGCGACGACCGCCTTCTCCTGGCCGCCCCGCGTGCGGATCGACAGCTTCTCGCCGAGGCGCCGCACGCCCCATTCGCGGGCGAGCTCGACCGGCTTGGCGTCGGAGAGGTGCAGCGCATCGACGACGTCGCGTCCCATCAGGTCCGCCTCGGGGAAACCGGTCAGCTCGAAGATGCCCCGGCCGATCGCGAGCACGCGGCGCTCCTGGTCGGTGACGAGCAGGCCGGTGTCGGGCGCCGGGTAGTAGTCGTCGAGCAGCTCGAAGAGGAACCCGAACCCGCAGTGCCGGCAGGCGGGCGCCTGCACGGAGAAGCCCTCGCGTGCGTCGATGTCGAGCGAGCGCTCCTTGCACTTCGGACAGATGTAGTACGGCACGAGGGCGGCAGCGTAGCCAGGCGCTCCGGTCTGGCGCGCATGGCGACCCCGCGCGTGCGGATGACGGCTCAGGGCGTCACCTTCTCGCTCGAAGGAGCCGGTGACGTCGCGCACCCACGGCCCTGATCAGGAGGGGGACGCAATGCGACGCTCGTGTTAACCCTGCGCCCTGCCCGTTGCCCCCGGAGCAGCCCAGCGTATAGCGTCGAATATCACAATCGAGGTGAGGGGGAAGACATGCGGTCGTTCTTCACGGCGACGCTCGTCGCCGTTGCGTTCCTCGTCGTCGGCGCCGGCACGGCTGCCGCCGGCAACCTGAAGTCCTACGAGGGCGCGTCCTGGTACGAGAAGTACCTCTCGGTCTCGGCGCCGGAGCCGCTGCCGTGCACGTCGAACTCGGGCGAGGCGCAGCAGCTTTCGTTCCCGGGAAACCCGCTGAACGTCGATGCGAGCCATGAGTGTGGATCGCAGAGCGAGACGTTCATCGCGATCAACCCGGCGAACCCCGCGCAATGTCGTCACAGGCTCGAACGAGATCCAGCGCCTGCCGATGCGTGCGAACTCGTCGTTCGACGGCGGCGCGACGTTCACCGGCACGGATCTGCCGTTGCCGCCGCCGCGGACACAGAGCGGCTTCGACTTCGGTTCCGACCCGGGCTTTGCTTTCGACGCCAACGGGCGGTTGTTCTACTCCTACATCATCGTCTTCTTCTCCAAGGGCGGATCGATCAACGGCACGGAGATGGCCGTCTCACGCTCGCTCGACGGCGGCCTGACCTGGACTCCGACGTACTTCGCTCCGCAGACGGGCAACGGCCAGTTCAACGACAAGCCGATGATCACCGTCGACACCGGGACCGGCCCCGGCCACCATCACAACCGCATCTACGTGGCCTGGGACAACGCGACCGGTAACTCGTCGTCCGAGAAGAACGGCAACAACGTCGTGCTCTCGTATTCCGACGATGCCGGTGTGACGTTCTCGGCTCCCGTCTCGGTCAGCGGGAACTTCATCGGCAAGACCGGCGGCATCGGAGCGGATCCGTACGTCGCTCCGAACGGGACCCTGCACGTCGCGTGGCAGGACTACGCGCACGGCCTGATCTCCGATGTCTCGTCGACCGACGGCGGGAACACGTTCTCGGCGCCGCACACGATCGCGCACGTGGCCGGATTCGAGTTCGACCCGGTCGCGCAATCGACGCGTGGAGCGCTCGTCTATCCCGCGTGTGGTGCGTTCGCATCGAGCCTCTACTGCTCGTACATGGACGACACCTTCGCCGGGACGAAGATCTTCGTGGCGAAGTCGACGGACGGCGGCGTGACGTGGCCGTCCGTCAAGCAGATGCCCGCCGGCGGGGACCAGTTCAACCAGTGGCTGGCCGTCGACCCGGGCAGTGGCTCGGTGAACGTCGCCTACTACGACACCGGCGTCGAAGGTTCGCCGTCGACGATCTTCACGCTCGCACGCTCGACGAACGCGGGCTCGACGCTACGCCGCGCAGGCGGTCGCGAACGCCCCGACCGACGAGACGACGGGCGCCGGCGTGAACCTCGGCAACCAGTACGGCGACTACGAGGGCATCGCCGCCCTGAACGGCGTGGTGCGGCCGGTCTGGACCGACCGGCGGCAGGCCCTGATCGCGCTCGGGCTGCGCGAAGACGTCATGACCGCCACGCTGACGTTCGGCGGCTAGGCGGACGATCGGCCTGGGCGCGCACCCCACGGTGCGCGCCCAGGCCCTTTGGGATCCGATTAGAAGCCCGCGCCGAAAGTGGAGCGCGGAACCTTGCCCAGTACTTGCTGCTGGTAGTAGACGGGGCCGCCGCCGTCCGCAGTCACGCCCGCGCCCGGGTAATGGGTGGAGACGGAGAGGGTGTAGATGTTCGAGTTCGAGATCGCGAGCCCGAAGTAATCGCCGATGAAGCCGCGACCGGTCGGGCACGGGTCGATGTGTGCGGCGCAGGGGTACTGCGAGATCCCGTTCACCTTCTGCGCCGGCTGGTCAGGATCCCACGCGAACTGCGAGACCCGCACGTTGCCGCCGACAGGAACCGCGCCGGCCGCCGTCCCGCTGTCCTTGTAGGGCTGGAGCGAGACGTTGATGCACGTATTCGCCGCGCCCACGTGCGCCGGGATGATCGACGGGTCCGACGGGCACGGCTCGCGCCGGTCGTAGAACGCGACCGCGACCGCGCCGTCGGGGCCGGCCGCGACCGAGGGCTGGAACTGGTCGGTCGACGGAGCGCTGTCGTCATTCACGAGCGACGGCGCCGACCACGTGAGGCCACCGTCCGTCGATTGCGTGAAGAAGACGTCGGAGTGGTTCGCCGCCGGATCCCAGTTCTCGTACGTCAGGTAGACATGCCCCGGATAGGTCGGGCTGGCCGCGAAGTTCTCGATGATCCCGTCCCGGAACTTCGTCGGCGGGAAGTAGCCCGTTCGGGTTCTCGACCGGGGTCGCCGCGACGGTGAACGGCGTCCACGTGACTGCCGTCGTCGACTGACTTCGTCACGTAGACATGGCCGACCCGATTCTTGTTCGTCGTATCGAACCCGCTGACGAAAGCGACGAAGACCGTGCCGTCCGCACCGACAGACGGATAGACGTAGGTGTTCGCCGGCGTCGTCGCCGAAGGCGTCGTCAGCTGGACGGCCTTCGAGAACGTCTGTCCCCGGTCGCGCGAGACGGCAACCATGATCTTGCTGCCACCGGACGCACCGTTGAAGGTCGTCCACATCGCGTAGACGTGGTCCTGATTCGCGTTCCCGACGATGTGGTTGACGGCGATCCATTCCTTGTCCTCGACGTGACCCAGCGTGAGGCTCGTCTGGTTGTTCGTCGAATCCAGAGCTTTGCCGCCGTTTCCCTTCACCCAGTGCGCGCCCATGTCGTCCGAGTAGGACACGTCGATCTCGCCGTTCGGGTGCAGGCCACCCTCCCAGAACGCGTTGAAGGGCAGGGTCGTCATGTAGGCGCGGCCCCGCGTGTCCCAGTCGACGTTCGGGTCGGTGTTCATCGTCCAGCTCGGCGGCATGTTCTGCGTGCCCACCGTGGTGCACTCGTAGCCCTGCACCTGGTTGTTCGACACCGGCGAGCCGTTGAGGATGGTGTACGAGCCCAGGTGGAAGTCGTAGAACGTGCTCCACTTGCCGATGAAGAACTTCGAGTCACCGACGATGTCCTCAGTGCCGGGCTTCACAGCGAGCCACGACTCCGAGTGGTTCGAGTTCAGCATCTGCGGCCCACACGTGCCGGGAAGCGGCTTCGTCGAGCCAGGCGGAACGGGATAGCCACCGCCCGCCACCGGACTGCTGGCGACGACGTTCGTCCCGACGGGGCTCCATGCCGTGGACGCTGATCCCACGCTCGCTAGCACGCCCAGCGTCGCGAGCGCCAAGAGGATTTTCTTCACGATCCTCCTCCTTTCAAATGGAGCTGGAAGGGTGGCACATCGGCAATTGGTGTGCGGCATTCCTTCGGACGTGTGCGTGCTCGACGCGAAGGCCTTCGACGCCCGCAAGGCCGCATGGTGGCTTGGGGAACCTAGATCCAGCGCTTCCAGCGGAAGAACGCGAGCTGCGCGATCGTCGTGGCGATGATCCAGCCCCACGACCACCAGTAGCCCCACATCCAGTGCAGCTCGGGCATGTCGCGGAAGTTCTGGCCGTAGAGGCCGACGATGAACGTCGGCACGAGCAGCAGCGAGGCGATCACGGTGAGTCGCTTGACGACCTCGTTCTGGTCGTTTGCGATCGTGCCCTGCAGGTAGTCGCGGACGCCTGCGAGCGAGTCGCGAGAGGATTCGAGCGCCTCCGTCGCGCGAAGCAGCTTGTCGTAGGCGTCGCTGAACGCGATCTCGACGTCGCGGGGGAAGAGCTCCTCCGTGCCTTCGTCGCGGTCGTCGTCCAGCTCGATGCGGCCGTCGAGCACCTTGTGCACCGCGTCCCGGGTGGGCGTCAGCGTCCGGCGGATCTCACGCAGGTCGCGGCGGAGCTCGCGCAGGCGTCGTCCGACCACCTTCGGTGGGCTCCCTCCGACCTTTTCCTCGAGCTCGTCGATCTCGTCGTCGAGGTCGTCGACCAGGTCGAGGTAACGCTCGGCGATGTTCTCGACGAGGTGTGCGACGAACATGCCGACGCGGTCGTCGGGGCGGCACGCCTCCTTCGCGGGCTGCGGGTCGAAGGCGGTTTCGCCCGGCGGCGTCTTCGAGACCGAGACGAGCCGCTCGCGCGTCGCGACGAAGTCGATCTCCTGGTAGTAGACGCGATCCTCGTCGGGGACGGCGACGGGCACGAGGAAGATGCCGAGGATGTACTCGCCGTGCGAGACGACCCGCGGCCGCGGCTCGTTGTCGGGGTCGTGCCGCGCCGTCAGCGTCCGCAGCGCGCTCGCGTGGAGATCCTGCGGCAGGTGCTCGCGCAGCTCCTCCTCGTCGGGGTCGACGAGGTCGATCCACCGCGGTTCCGTCGCCGCCACGGGCGTGACGCTATACCTCGGCGGCTTCGGGGCGCGGGGCGGTCAGGGCGGTCCCCGGGTGCCCTTCGAGCGCGGCCAGGAAGCGCTCCGCGTCGAGCGCCGCCATACAACCCGACCCGGCGGCCGTGACAGCCTGGCGGTAGGTGTGATCCTGGACGTCTCCGGCCGCGAACACGCCGGGGATGTTCGTCTCCGTCGTGCCGGGCTTCGTCACCAGGTAGCCGCCGTCGTCGTGGTTGAGCTGGTCGCGGAAGAGCTCGGTGTTCGGGTCGTGCCCGATCGCGACGAACAACCCGTCCGCCTCGACCTCCCACGTCTCGCCCGAGCCGGTGTTGCGCAGGCGCAGTCCTTCGACCTTGGCGTCGCCGAGGATCTCCTCGACCTCGGCGTTGAGCACGAAGTCGAGCTTGTCGTTCGCCTCGGCGCGGTCGACCATGATCCGCGAGGCGCGGAACTCGTCGCGCCGGTGCACCAGGTGGACGTTGGTGGCGAACTTCGTCAGGAAGAGCGCCTCCTCGAACGCCGAGTCGCCGCCGCCGACGACGTACACGTTCTTCTCGCGGAAGAACGACGCGTCACAGGTCGCGCAGGCCGAGACACCGCGTCCCTTGTGCTGCTCCTCCGACTCGATCCCGAGCCAGCGGGCGCTCGCGCCGGTGGCGACGATGACGGCCCGCGAGCGGTACTCGTCGTCGCCGACCCAGACCCGGAACGGCTGCTCGGAGAAGTCGACGCGGGTGACGTCGTCGGTCACGTACTCCGCGCCGAACCGCTCGGCCTGGCGGCGGAAGTCGGACATCATCTCCGGGCCCATGATCCCGTCGGCGTAGCCGGGGTAGTTCTCCACGTCGCTGGTGATCATCAGCTGGCCGCCCCAGGCGAAGCCCTCGATCACGAGGGGCTCCAGGTCGGCGCGCGCGGCGTAGAGCGCGGCCGTATAGCCGGCGGGGCCGCCGCCGATGATGATCAGCTCACGGACGTTCTGGTCGCTCAAAGAAGTGCTCCTCTCCGAAAATCTGTCTGTAGTAGTAAACGTGATCGGGCGGCTGGATGTTCCTCAGGTATAGATCGGGGACGACCGGAAAGGACGGCTCCATGACCTCTACCGTCACCGACAACGTCCTGCGCGCCCTTTCGGCCTTCCGGGCCGAGAACGGCTGCGCGATCAGCCTCTATATCGACCTGGATCCATCGTCGACGGCGACCGCTGCGCGGGCCGAGACGAAGTTCAACTCCCTCCTCTCCGAGCTCGAGAAAGCGGCGGAGACGCACGGCACCGAGCGGGAGTGCAGGCTCGCCCTGAAGGACGACCTCGCGCGGATCCGCTCCTGGTGGGACGGCGAGTTCGACCGGGACGGGACCAAAGGCGTCGCCATCTTCGCCTCGTCCGCGGACGACGAGTTCCGGGCGTTGCCGCTGCCCGAGCCCGTGCAGGATCTCGTGCGGATCGGCAGCGAGCTCGCGGTGGCGCCGCTCGTCGGGCAGCTCGGCCGCGACGGCAGCCTCGTCGTCGTCGTGTCGCGCGAGCGGGGCACCGTCTACCGCGTCGCCGCCGGCCGGCTCGTCGAGATCGTCGACGAGACCGAGGAGACGCCGGGCCAGCACAGCCAGGGCGGCTGGTCGCAGGCGCGCTACCAGCGGCACATCGAGCACCTCGTCCAGCAGCACCTGAAGACGGTCGGTCAGGAGATCGACAAGCAGGCGCGCAGGACCGGCGGCCTGCAGTTGGTGATCGTGGCGCCGGATGAGCTGCGCAGCGAGATCGAGAGCACGCTCTCGACCGAGGCCCGCGAGGCCGTGGTCGGCTGGGCGACCGCCGAGGCGCACGCCGCGCCGACGGAGCTACTCGAGGTCGTGCGGCCGCTGCTCGACGAGGCGCGTGCTCGAGGCGAGCAGGAGGAGCTCGAGCGCTGGCAGGAGGAGCATGGCCGTGGCGGCCGTGCCGCCGCGGGCTGGAAGCAGACGCTCGATGCAGCGTCGGACGGCCGCGTCGCCGTGCTGCTGGTCGATCAGAGCTCGGCCGGCCACGAGGCGTGGGTGTGCCCGAAGTGCGGTCGCGCCTCCGCCGACGGCGGCAAGTGCGCGCTCGACGACACCAGGCTCGAGCAGGCGCCGGACGCGGCGGAGCTTGCGATCCACCGCGCGATCGAGCACGGCGGCTCCGTCGTCAGGCTCGGCGGAGGCGCGCTCGGCGACGCCGCCGGGGTCGGCGCGATCCTCCGCTACTAGACGCTGGTGTGAGACGCACGCTCAGGCGGCGTCGGCGTCGGCGCGCGGCAGCGCGACGACCTCGGGCGCGCTCAGCACGACCGGCTTGCGCTCGACCTGCTTCGTGTCGGGCAGCTCGTCGTTCGTGACGCCGTGCTCCGGGAACTTCCGCGCGGTCACGAGCAGCCGCGTCTCGAACGAGCTCGCGGCCTGGTTGAACGCGTTGACGGCCGTCTCGAGCCCGCGGCCGACCTTGGAGAAGTGCCCCGCGAAGATGCCGAGGCGGTCGTAGAGCTCGCGGCCGAGGTTCGAGATCTCGCGGGCGCTCTGCGCCACCGTCTCCTGCTGCCAGCCGTAGGCGACGGTGCGCAGGAGGCCGATCAGCGTCGCCGGCGAGGCGACGATGACGCCGGACTCGGCGCCCGCCTCGAAGAGCGACCCGTCCTGGTCGAGCGCGGCGCGGTACAGGCCCTCGTCGACGAACATGACGACGAACTCCGGCGTCGACTCGAACTGGTCCCAGTAGCGCTTCTGGCCGAGCTTCTTGATGTGGTCGCGCAGCTGCTGCGCGTGGCGGGCGAGATGGGCGCGCTTCAGGTCGACGTCCTCGCAGTTGAGCGCGTCGAGGTAGCCCTCGATCGGCACCTTCGAGTCGACGACGATGCACTTGCCGCCGGGAAGCTTCACGATCAGGTCGGGGCGCAGCAGGCGGCCCTCGTCGTCGCGGCCGCTCTCCTGGGTGCGGAAGTCGCAGTAGTCGAGCATGCCGGCGAGCTCGACGACGCGCTTCAGCTGCACCTCGCCCCAGCGCCCGCGGACGTGGGGGGCGCGCAGCGCGGTGACGAGGCTGCCGGTCTCGGTGCGCAGCTTCTCCTGGCCCTCGGCGACCGTGCGCAGCTGCTCGCCGATCCGGGAGACCTCGTGCAGGCGCCGGTCCTCGAGCGCCTTCGACTGCACCTCGAACTTCTGCAGCGTCTCCTTGATCGGCGCGAGCTTCGCCTCGGTCAGGGCGAGCAGCGAGGCCTGGCTCTTCAGGAGCGCATCGCCGGTGGCCACCTTGAAGCGGTCTTCCCACTGGCCCTGGCTCTGCTCGGCGAGCGCCAGCTGGCCGTCGAGGGCTGCGATCCGCGCCTCGCGGGCGCCGATCGCGCCGCGCGCCCAGAGGAGGACGGCGCCACCTCCGACGAGCAGTCCGATGCTGAGAAACGCGAGCGTCATGGGCCGACGAACGGTAGAGACCGGGTCGGACGGACTCGCTGCGGCCGTGTTGGACCAAAAAATCAGCTCCCGCGAGTCCGAAGACCTACAGGAGCTGAGTGCCGGATCCGACGAGTCCGAAGACCTACCGGATCCGACGAGGGGAACCTAGCGCGGGCACCCAAGCTCGTCAACGTGACCGGAGCCGGAAAAAGCCGCTCGTTGCAGAAAAACGTGGGGCGGCGTCTCCGCCGCCCCACCGGGTCGTTCAGAACGCCGACCGGCCGCGTCAGCCCGTCAGCGCACAGCCGGAGCCGGCGTTGCTCCACTCCTGCTGGAGGATGTAGCGGTGGCCGTTGATCGTCTGGTTGGCACGGTCAGCGGCCACGGTGCCGAAGTTCCAGGCGCACTTGTCCGAGCCCTCGTAGCCGCGGCGGTCGTACCACGCGTTGCCGAGCGGATCGTTGATCGACTCGCGATGCTCGTGGCTCGTGACGTTGATCGTCGCGTCCGCATCGTTGTTGTTCGGCCGGTAGCCCGAGTCGCAGGCTGAGGTGACCGTGTCCGCGTACGGCTGGTTCGCGTACTGGACGGTGGTCGATCCGAGCGCAACGTTGCTGTGATACGCGCAGTACTGCGAGAACGCACAGCTCGAGCTGCTGTAACAGCTGCCGATGTTCTTGTCCGTGAACACGAAGTACGTCGTGTTCGAGTCGGCCTGGATCGCGCCGGAGCTGTAGAGACGCTGGATCTCCGCGCGGAGCTGCGCGTCGCTGAGGCACGTGGTCGTCTGCGAGACGCTGTCCGAGCAGCCGCTCGCCGGGTACGGCTGGCTGTCGTACACCGCACCGGTGAACGTCGAGTTGTAGGCGATGTGGGCGTTCGTGCCGTTGTAGTACTGGGTCTCCACGGCGTAGACGTTGCCGGTGGTGCCGCTGGCGGCAGCGACGTCACCGAAGTACTGGTTGATCAGGCTCGAATAGCTCGAGCCGCTGCCGATCGCGTTCGACGGCGACCAGTAGATCGCGACCGTCTTGTTCGTCAGCAGCACCTTGCCGCCGTGGTAGGTGAGGTTGCTTCCGGCCTTGGCGCCGCCGCCGGCCTGCGAATGCGCGGCGGCCTGCGTCGGGACGACGCCGAGGATGTCATTGCCGACACCGGCAGCATCGTCGGGGGAAGGTGGCTCTGCAGCGGCGACGCCGGCGACGAGCACCAGCCAGGCAACTGCGAAGAGAGACACGATGCGGACCATCAACTCCCTTTCTCTGGGCGGTACGGAATCCGCGGACTGTGACGCGCTCGCACCCTGCGGTCAATAGTCATTTCAGGTTTCCGAGCGATACCGGGGTGGGTTGTCGTCATGGAGAGGGGAACATCCGTTCGGTCGCGTAGGCTGGGCCTGGAGATGAAGGAGGTCTTCGGCCCCGGCGGCGCGCTCGAGCGCGCCCTGCCCGAGTACGAGCCGCGGCCGGAGCAGGCCGCGCTGGCGGGCGCGGTCGAACACGCCCTCGCGACGGGCGAGCACCTCGTCGCCGAGGCGGGCACGGGGGTCGGGAAGAGCCTCGCGTACCTCCTGCCGGCGCTCGAGTCGGGACAGCGGGTCGTCGTCGCGACGGCGACGAAGGCGCTGCAGGAGCAGCTCCTGCACCAGGACGTGCCGATCGCCGCCCGCGCGCTCGGGCGCGAGCTGACCGTCGCGGTGCTCAAGGGACGCCAGAACTACGTCTGCCGCCGGCAGCTGCAGGGCTTCCAGCCGTTTCTGATGGCCGAGGGGCGCGACGCGCGCGCCTGGGAGGCGATGCAGGGCTGGCTCGACGAGACCGAGACCGGCGACCGAGCCGAGCTGGAGCTCGAGCCGTCCGAGGCGCTCTGGGCCGAGCTCGCCGTCGGCGGCGACCGCTGCGCCGGCCGCCGCTGCCCGTTCGTCTCGGCCTGCTTCGCCGAGGCCGCGCGCGATCGCGCCGGCGAGGCCGACATCGTGATCGCGAACCACGCGCTCTATTTCGCGCACGTCGCCTCGGGCGGCGGCGTGCTGCCCGAGCACGACGCCGTCATCTTCGACGAGGCACACCGGCTCGAGGAATCCGCCGCGTCGTGGCTCGGCGGCCGGGTCTCGCGCGTCGGCGTGCGGCGGCTGGCGCTCGACGTCGAGCGCGCCTGCCGTGACGCACAGAAGCCGCTGCCCGCGCGGCAGCTCGACCGGGTCGAGCGCTCGAGCGAGCGGCTGCTGCGCGCGGTCGCGCCGGCGGCCGGCCGGAAGCGGTTGCGGGAAGTGCCTGCCGAGCCTGCGCTCGTGCTCGTCGACGCGCTCGGTGACCTGGCGAGCGCGCTCGCGGGCCAGGGCGAGGATCTCGACGGGCTGGCGCGGCGCGCGCTCGGCGTCTCCGCGCAGGTCGAGGCGTGCCTGGAGGCGGGGGAGCACGAGCGAGTCGTCTGGTCGGAGCCCGACGCGCTCGCCTGGGCGCCCGTCGACGTCTCGGGCGAGCTGCGCGAGCGGCTGTGGGAGGACGGCCCGACGACGGTGCTCGTCTCCGCGACGCTGACCACCGGCGAGGACGCCCGCTTCGTGCGGCGGCGGCTCGGCCTCGACCACGCCCGGGAGGCGGTCGTCGGCTCGCCCTACGACTTCGCCGAGCAGGCGCTCCTCTACCTGCCGAAGGCGATGCCCGACCCGCGCAGCGACAGCTTCATCGACCGCGCCGCCGAGGAGATCGTCTCGCTGCTCGCGCTCTCGGAGGGGCGCGCACTCGTCCTCACGTCGAGCTACCGCGCGCTCGACGCGTATCGCGAGCGGGTGCGCGGCCGCGTCCCGTACGACGTGCTCGTGCAGGGCGAGGCGCCGCGCGAGCGCCTGCTCGAGCGCTTCCGGGCCGAGGTCGGCTCGGTGCTGCTCGCCACGTCGACGTTCTGGCAGGGCGTCGACGTGCCCGGCGAGTCGCTCTCGCTGCTCGTGATCGACAAGCTGCCGTTCTCGGCGCCGGGCGACCCGCTGCACGAGGCGCGCTGCGAGGCGGTCGAGCGTGTCGGCGGCGACTGGTTCATGGACTACGCGCTGCCGACAGCGGTGCTGCAGCTGCGGCAGGGCTTCGGCCGCCTGATCCGCGGCCACACCGATCGCGGCGTCGTTGCGATTCTCGACCCGCGCCTGCGCACCAAGGGGTACGGCCGTGCGTTCATCGCCGCGCTGCCGCGTTGCCCGGTCGCCGAGGATCCCGCCGCGGTCGCGGCGTTCTTCGGCAACGGGATCCCCGTTTCCGCTTGAATGGTGCCGCCTTGGCGAACAAGAAGCCGAAGACACCGACTCCGCCGCGGCGCCCCCAGGCGCCGCAAACCCGTTCCGGGGCAAGCGACGACATGGGCGCGCGTGCGCGCCTGATCCTCTACGCGGTCGCTGCGTCCGGCATCCTCGCGCTGATCATCGTGATCGCGATCGTCGCCTTCGGCGGCGGCTCGAACACGAACGAGAAGGCGGGCAAGACGATCGTCGCGGCGGGCTGCCAGTACAAGCACTACCCGGCGCAGGCGCGCTCACCGCACTACACGACGCTCAACCCGAGCCCGCCGCCGAGCTGGAACTCGTTCCCGCCGTCGAGCGGCCGGCACTTCTACCAGTGGGTGCTCTGGGGCGACTACACCGAGCCCGTGCCGCTGATCAAGGAAGTGCACAACCTCGAGCACGGCGGGATGATCATCCACTACGGCAACCGGGTCCCGAAGTCGGACATCTCGCAGATCGACGCGTTCTGGCAGAAGGACCCGACGGCGATGCTCGTCTCCCCGCTGCCGAAGCTCGGGAACAAGATCAGCATGACCGCGTGGACGAACTGGGCCGAGTGCACGAAGTTCAACGAGAAGGCGTTCAAGGCGTTCCAGTCGGCATTCCGCTACCACGGGCCGGAGTCGTCGATCTTCCCGAAGAGCTCGCTCCAGCCGGGCCAGTGAGGCTCCTCTTAGCCTGACGCCGCCGGGGTGGCGGAATTGGTCAGACGCGGCCGGCTTAAAACCGGCTGTCCCTCGGGACGTGGGGGTTCGACTCCCTCCCCCGGCATCACCGCACAAGCCGTCCGTTTCGCTCCGTCAGCTCGCGCAGCCCGCCGGCGAGCTCGTCGGTCAGGTCGCCGGCGCCGAAGCGCCACTGCCAGTTGCCCTCCTCGGTGCCGGGCAGGTTCATCCGCGCCTCGCTGCCGAGCGAGAGCACGTCCTGCAGCGGCGCGACCGCGAGTGCCGCCCGCGAGGCCCACGCCGCCTCCACGAGTGAGCGTGCCGGGTCGTCGGGGTCGAGCTCCGACCACGTGCGCTGCTCGGCAGTCAGGCTCTCCCACCAGCCCCGCGTCGTGTTGTTGTCGTGCGTGCCGGTGTAGACGACGGACTGCTCCTGATGGTTCTGCGGCAGGTGCGGATTCGTCGGGTCGTTCCCGAGCGCGAACTGGAGCACGACCATCCCGGGCAGCCCGAGCTCGCGCCGCAGCCGCGTCACCGGCTCGGTGATCACGCCGAGATCCTCGGCGACGACCGGCAGCTCCCCGAGCGCCGCCTCGAGCGCGCGGAAGAGACTGAGGCCGGGCCCGCGGCGCCAGCGGCCCTGCTCGGCGGTCGTGTTCCCCGCCGGCACGGCCCAGTAGGAGACGAAGCCGCGGAAATGGTCGATGCGCGTCAGGTCGACGAGCTCGAACGTGCGGCGCAGGCGCTCGATCCACCAGCGGTAGCCGTCGGCGCGCATCGCCGTCCAGTCGTAGAGCGGGTTGCCCCAGAGCTGGCCGGTGTCGGAGAAGGAGTCCGGCGGGACGCCCGCGACCTCGCCGACGCGGAAGAGCCGCGGATGGGCGCGGTGGTCGGCGCTGCCGTCGGCGACGTAGATCGGGATGTCGCCGAAGAGCAGCACACCGCGCTCGCGGGCGTAGTCACGCAGCGCGTGCCATTCGCGCTCGAAGCGAACCTGGTCGTCGAGCGAGCCGCCGTGGTCGAGCCAGTCGTCGATCCAGTAGACGTTCCGCGCCCGGAACTCCGTCGCGTCGGTGCGGGTGACCGTCGCCTCGCGGTCGGCGATCAGCTCCGGCGAGCCCGCGAACGCCGACGGTGACATGTACGGCGAACCGGTGATTCCCTCGGGCGGCCCGAGCGGCAGAACCTGCCACCAGCGCTGCCCCGCGGCGGCGAGCCAGTCGACGAAACGGTAGGCCTCGTGGTCGAGGACCCCGTTCGGCAACGATGTCGGATGCAGGAGGATTCCGGAGGCGCGAGAGAGGTTCATGCGTTTAGGAGCGATCGACGACTGAGAATTGTTGCCAGGGTGCCCCTTCCGAAGACCACGCAACCACCTGCCCGGATCCAGATCCAGGCGATCGAGCCGATCGTCGACTGCGGGCGCTACGCCGTCAAGCGGACGGTCGGCGACCGGGTCGACGTCTACGCGACGATCTTCAAGGACGGCCACGACACGCTGGCGGGTGCGGTGCGGGTGCGCGGTCCCGGCGAGCGGAACTGGGCGGAGGTGCCGCTGAACGCCTTCGGCAACGACCGCTGGGGCGGCTCGTTCACCGTCGACCGTCCCGGCCGGTGGGAGTTCGCGGTCGCGGCGTGGACCGATCGCATCGCCACGTGGCAGGAGGAGATCCGCCGCAAGGTCGGAGCGGGCGAGACCGAGCTCGCGGGCGAGCTGTCAGAGGGTGCGGTGCTGCTCGGCCTCCGATTCCGTCACCGTCGACGAAGGCCTCGCCGCGGAGGCGGGCGACCGCGAGGGCGTCGTCACCTCGCTCGCCACTCGAGGTCGACGTCGACCGCGTGCTCGCGCGCTTCGGTTCGTGGTACGAGCTCTTCCCGCGCTCGTGGGGCGGCTTCCGCGGCGTGGCGGACGTGCTCCCGCAGCTCGCGCAGCTCGGCTTCGACGTCGTCTACCTGCCGCCCGTGCATCCGATCGGGCACACGAACCGCAAGGGGCCGAACAACACGCTCACGCCCGGGCCGGGCGATCCGGGCTCGCCGTGGGCGATCGGCGCGGAGGAGGGCGGCCACGACGCGATCCATCCGGACCTCGGCACGTGGGACGACTTCGACGCGATGGTCGCCGCGGCGAAGGCCGCCGGTGTCGAGCTCGCGCTCGACTTCGCGGTGCAGTGCTCACCCGACCACCCGTGGCTGAGGCAGCATCCGGAGTGGTTCTACCGCCGCCCCGACGGGACGCTGAAGTACGCGGAGAACCCGCCGAAGAAGTACCAGGACATCTACAACGTCAACTTCGACTCCGAGGACTGGCGCGCCCTCTGGCAGGCGCTCCTCGACGTCGTGCTCGGCTGGGTCGAGCGCGGGATCACGGTCTTCCGCGTCGACAACCCGCACACGAAGCCGACCGCGTTCTGGGAGTGGCTGATCCGCGAGGTACGCGCGTCGTATCCCGAGGTGATCTTCCTCGCCGAGGCGTTCACGCGCCCCGCCGTGATGACGACGCTCGCGAAGCTCGGCTTCGCGCAGTCGTACACGTACTTCACGTGGAAGAACTCGAAGGCGGAGCTCGGCGAGTACATGGAGCAGCTCGTCGCGTGGTCGCAGTTCTACCGCCCGAACGCGTTCGCGAACACGCCGGACATCCTGCACGAGTACCTGCAGCACGGCGGGCCGCCCGCGTTCCGCGCGAGGCTCGTGCTCGCCGCGACGCTGTCGCCGACCTACGGCATCTACTCGGGCTACGAGTCGTTCGAGAACGAGCCGGTGCGCGCCGGCTCCGAGGAGTACCTCGACTCCGAGAAGTACGAGGCGCGGCCGCGCGTCGCTCGACGGGCCGCTGCTGCCGCTCGTCGCTGCGCTCAACCGCGCGCGCCGCGCCGAGCCCGCGCTGCAGGTGGTCGACAACATCAGGTGGCTCGAGACGGAGAACGACGCACTCGTTGCCTATGCCAAGGATGATGTCGTCTGCGTGGTCAACATCGACCCACACTCGCCGCAGGCAGGCGCGTGCGTGATCCCGGTCGCGCTCGGCTATCCGCCCGCCTTCAACGCGCGGGAGCTGATCACGGGCGACACGTTCACGTGGCGCGCCGGCCGCAACTACGTCGAGCTGCCGCCGGGCGGCAGCCACGTCCTGAAGGTGGCTGAGTGAGCGAGCCCGGGCACTGGTTCGAGCGCGAGCCGCAGTGGTTCAAGACGGCGGTCTTCTACGAGATCCACCTGCGCGGCTTCAACGACGGCAACGACGACGGCTCCGGCGACTTCCGCGGGCTCGCCGACAAGCTCGACTACCTGCAGGAGATCGGCGTCGACTGCATCTGGCTGCTGCCCTTCTACCCGAGCCCGCTGCGCGACGGCGGCTACGACATCGCGGACTTCTACAACATCCATCCCGACTACGGGACGATCGACGACTTCAAGTACTTCATCGACCAGGCGCACCAGCGCGGGCTGCGCGTGATCGCGGATCTCGTCATGAACCACACGTCGGCGGACAACCCGTGGTTCCAGGCGAGCCGCACGGATCCGGAAGGCCCGTACGGCGACTGGTACGTGTGGGGCGACGACGACTCGCGCTGGAGCGAGGCACGCATCATCTTCCTCGACACCGAGCCGTCGAACTGGACGTGGGATCCCGTGCGCGGCCAGTACTACTGGCACCGCTTCTTCTCGCATCAGCCGGATCTGAACTACGACAACCCGGAAGTGCAGGAGCAGATGCTGAACGTGCTCCGCTTCTGGCTCGACCTCGGCCTCGACGGCTTCCGGCTCGACGCGGTGCCGTACCTCTACGAGCGCGACGGGACGAACGGCGAGAACCTGCCCGAGACGCACGAGTTCCTGAAGCGTGTGCGCGCCGAGGTGGATGCCCGCTACTCCGACCGCGTGCTGCTCGCCGAGGCGAACCAGTGGCCCGCCGACGTCGTCGCCTACTTCGGCGACGGGGAGGGCGACGAGTGCCACATGGCGTTCCACTTCCCCGTCATGCCGCGGATGTTCATGGGCGTCCGCCGCGAGGACGCGCTGCCGATCATCGAGATCCTCGAGCAGACGCCTGCGATCCCGGACAACGCGCAGTGGGGGCTCTTCCTGCGCAACCACGACGAGCTGACGCTCGAGATGGTCACCGACGAGGAGCGGGACTACATGTACGAGGAGTACGCGAAGGACCCGCGCATGAAGCTGAACCTCGGCATCCGGCGCCGGCTCGCGCCGCTGCTCGACAACGGCCGCGACGAGATCCAGCTGCTGCACGCGATGCTCTTCTCGCTGCCCGGCTCGCCCGTCCTCTACTACGGCGACGAGATCGGGATGGGCGACAACATCTTCCTCGGCGACCGCGACGGCGTGCGCACGCCGATGCAGTGGACGAGCGACCGCAACGGCGGCTTCTCACGCGCCGACTTCGCGCAGCTCTACCTGCCGCCGCTGATGGACCCGGTCTACGGCTACCAGGCCGTCAACGTCGAGGCCCAGCTGCGCCAGCCGAACTCGCTCCTGCGCTGGCTGAGGCGCCTGATCGCGCTGCGCAAGCAGCATCCGCTCTTCGGCCTCGGCACGTACGAAGCGCTGCGGCCCGACAACCCGCGGATCTTCGCGCACGTGCGCACCTACGAGGACGACATCGTGCTCTGCGTGCACAACCTGGCTCGCTCCGCTCAGGCCGTCCAGCTCGACCTCTCGCGCTGGGAGGGCTTCGTGCCGGTAGAAATGTTCGGACAGACCGCGTTTCCGCCGATCGGCGAGCTGCCATACCTCCTCACGCTCGGGCCGCGAGGGTTTTTCTGGTTCCAGCTGAGGAAGGGTGAGGAGGGATGACCGTCGACGAACAGACACTGATCGACTTCATCACCGGCCAGCGGTGGTTCGGCTCCAAGACGCGCCATGTCACGCACGCCACGCTGATCGATCGCGCCGTGCTGCGCGAGACCGATCCGGCGCTCGAGCTGCAGATCGTCGAGACGCGCTTCGACACCGGGACGCACGAGACGTATCAGCTGCTTGCGGACGGCGGGCTCGACGCGCTCGGCGATCCCCGCCAGGTGCGCGAGCTCGTGCACATGATCCGCGGCGGCGCCAAGCTGCCCGCCGGTGAGGGCGTCGTCGAGTTCGCGGCGGTGGGCGGCTTCGCGGGACTCGGCAGCGAGCTGCGCGAAGCGCGCCAGATCAGCGCCGAGCAGTCGAACACGTCGGTCGTGTTCGACGACGAGCTGATCCTCAAGGTCTTCCGGCGCCTCGAGGCGGGCATCAATCCCGAGCTCGAGCTGCTCCGCTTCCTGACCGAGCGCGGCTTCGAGAACATCGCGCAGCTCGCAGGCTGGTACGCCTACACCGGGCGGCCGATGGACGCGACGCTCGGCATCCTGCAGCGCTTCGTCGCGAACGGCCGGGACGGCTGGGAGCTCGCGCTCGACACGCTGGGGGACGAGGCGTTCCTGACGAGCCTGCACCGGCTCGGCGCGGTGACCGGGCAGATGCACACGCTGCTCGGCAGCGACTCGAACGACCCGAGCTTCTGTCCCGAGCAACCGTCGAGCGAGTCGTTGGGTCTGCTGACCGCGACGATCGACGACGAGATCGAGGCGATCTTCGTCGAGCTTCCCGACACCGACGACGTCGAGCCGATTCGCGGCCGCGGCGAGGAGGTGCGCGAGCGGCTGCGCCTGCTGACCCAGCTCGGCGGCATCGGACGCGTGATCCGCCACCACGGCGACTTCCACCTCGGGCAGACGCTCTGGGCCGGGGACGACTGGGTGATTCTCGACTTCGAGGGCGAGC
This sequence comes from uncultured Actinomycetes bacterium, assembly GCA_963779505.1. Taxonomy (GTDB): domain Bacteria; phylum Actinomycetota; class Thermoleophilia; order Gaiellales; family Gaiellaceae; genus PALSA-600. Next base: position 142,742 of record CAVZYK010000008.1, read on the forward strand.
CCGCGCGCTCGCTGCCGGAGCGGCGCCGCAAGCGGAGCCCGCTGCGTGATGTCGCCGGCATGTTGCGCTCGTTCGCCTACGTCGCCTCCGCCGCGCCGATCCTGCGCGGCACCGAGCCGCCGGACGGCTGGGAGGCGCGTGCGCGCGAGGAGTTCCTCGCCGGCTACCGCGAGACGATCGAGCCGACGCTCGTTCCGTCAGGCTCGTCGATGGACAAGCTCCTCGCCGTCTTCGAGCTCGAGAAGGCCGTCTACGAGCTGCGCTACGAGCTCAACAACCGGCCCGACTGGGTGAAGATCCCGGTCGCCGGCATCCTGCGGATGCTCGAGGAGGAGGTGCCGGCATGACGCAGGCACGCGCGTCGGCATTCGGCGAGCTCGACATCTGGCTCGCCCGTGCCGGCCGGCACGAGCAGCTCTACTCGAAGCTCGGTGCGCACGTCGTCGACGGCGGTGTCCGCTTCGCGGTCTGGGCGCCGAACGCGCAGTACGTCAGCGTGATCGGCGACTTCAACGACTGGGACTCGGCGGCGCACGTGCTCGAGCCCGTCGCGGAGAGCGGCATCTGGGAAGGCATCGTCGAGGGCGCCGGCGCCGGCGAGCACTACAAGTTCCACCTCGACGGCCGCGAGAAGGCCGACCCGATGGCGTTCGAGGCGGAACTGCCGCCGAAGACCGCTTCCGTCGTCTTCGAGTCGAGCTACGAGTGGAACGACGACGCGTGGATGGACGAGCGGCGCACCCAGGAGCAGCTCGAGCGCCCGATGAGCGTCTACGAGGTACACGCGCCGTCGTGGCGCAAGGGGCTCGGCTGGCGGCAGCTCGCTGACGAGCTCGCGCCGTACGTGCGGGATCTCGGCTTCACGCACGTCGAGCTGCTGCCGGTGATGCACCATCCGTATTCGGGCTCGTGGGGCTACCAGGTGACCGGCTTCTACGCACCGGTCTCGACGATGGGCTCGCCCGACGACTTCCGGTACTTCGTCGACCACATGCACGCGAACGGGATCGGCGTGCTGCTCGACTGGGTGCCGGCGCATTTCGCGACCGACCCGTGGGCGCTGACGCGGTTCGACGGCACGGCGCTCTACGAGCACGACGATCCTCGTCGCGGCGAGCATCCCGACTGGGGGACGTACGTCTTCAACCTCGGCCGCAGCGAGGTGCAGAACTTCCTGCTCGCGAACGCGCTCTTCTGGCTGCGCGAGTACCACGCCGACGGCATCCGCGTCGACGCCGTCGCCTCGATGCTCTACCTCGACTACTCGCGCAAGGACGGCGAGTGGGTGCCGAACGCGTTCGGCGGCCGCGAAGACCTCGATGCCGTCGCGTTCCTCAAGGAGCTGAACGAGCTCGTGCACGCGCGCGAGCCGGGCGTGATCTCGGCCGCCGAGGAGTCGACCGCCTGGCCGGGAGTCTCGCGGCCGACCTACGTCGGCGGGCTCGGCTTCGGCTTCAAGTGGAACATGGGGTGGATGCACGACACGCTGAGCTACTTCCAGCGCGATCCCGTCTACCGCAGGCACCACCATCACGAGCTGACCTTCTCGCTCGTCTACGCGTGGAACGAGAACTTCATCCTCCCGCTCTCGCACGACGAGGTCGTGCACGGCAAGGGCTCGATGCTCGCGAAGATGCCGGGCGACCGCTGGCAGCAGCTCGCGAATCTGCGTTCGCTCTACGCGTACATGTGGTCGCATCCCGGCAAGAAGCTGCTCTTCATGGGCGGCGAGCTCGCGACGCCGTGGGAGTGGGCGCACCAGGACGAGCTGCCGTGGTGGCTGCTCGAGCACACCGAGCACGCGGGCATGCGCGACCTGATGCGCGACCTGAACACGGTCTACCGCGAGGAGCCGGCGCTCTGGGAGGTCGACTTCTCACACGAGGGGTTCGTCTGGATCGAGCCGAACGACGCGATGGGGAACATCGTCGCGTTCATGCGCGTCTCGGCCGACAAGTCGCGCAAGGTCGTCTGCATCGCGAACCTCGCGCCGGTGCCGCGCGAGAACTACCGCGTCGGTCTCCCGGAGGGCGGCGCGTGGCAGGAGCTCCTGAACACGGACTCGACGCACTACGGCGGCACCGGGGTCGGCAACCTCGGACGAGGTGAAGGCGGAGGAGCGCGGCTGGCACGACCAGCCGTTCTCGGCCGAGGTGACCCTGCCGCCGCTGGCGGCGGTGTGGCTGCGTCCGGCCGCGGCTCTCGCAGACGCGTCCAGCTAAGCCCTGACCCCGGTGCCAGGCACCGTTACGGGTGCGTCACAACTCGTCCACAGGGTTGCGCGGCCGCTCCGGGCGCGGGAGAATGGCGCTGCGGGTGGGATGCCCGCCTCACGTGGCGCACCCGCACACGTCTGTGCAGGACGCCGCCCGATCGGCCTACCGTTACCCGCTCTGGCGAGAGCAAGCGGGACGCCGCGGCATGGTCGTCGGTCTAGTTGTCGCCGCCTAGCTGTCGCCGCCCTGGAAGAACGCGGCCACCGCGCCCGCTGAGCCTGCGACCACGATCACGGCCCAGACCTCGAGCAGGACGTCGACGATCTTGCCCGCGGGCGTCAACGGGTTCCTGATCTGGGAGGAGACCGTCAGGAGCTGGACCGTGGTGAAGAAGAGCGCGTCGCCGAACGTGTGGATCTCGCCGCCGCGCACGCCCCGCTCGAAGCTGTAGACGAGGACCGTTCCGACGGCGTCGACGATCAGCGTCAGGATCAGCACGAGGAGCAGGCGCCCGACGAGACGACGGTGGCGCTCCTCCCAGGTCATGATCCGCATCAGCTCGTCGTGCAGCACGCAGGGATCGTCGCGAAGTCGGCGGACGGTGCCTGTCGGGGGTTGGCAGCCTCGCGGCTGGGTACCGTGCCCGGGATGTCGACGCAGGTCTGGCAGCGGCCCTTCGGGGCCGTTCCGCTCCAGGAGGGTGGAACCGAGTTCCGTGTCTGGGCGCCATCGGCGGCCCGCGTCGACGTGCGGCTGCACGGGCGCGACCATGCGCTGGCGCCGCTCGAGGGCGGGGTCTTCGCCGGCGAGGCCTTCGCCGACCCGGGCGACGACTACCTCTTCGTGCTCGACGGAGGCGCGGCGCTGCCCGACCCGTGCTCGCGCTGCCAGCCGGCCGGGATCAAGGGCCCCTCGCGCGTCGTCGACACCTCCGCGTTCTCCATCGCACCCAAGCCGCAGCTGACACTCGACGAGCTCGTGCTCTACGAGCTGCACGTCGGCACCTTCACCGAAGAGGGGACGTTCGACGCCGCGATCCCGCACCTCGACCGCCTACGCGAGCTCGGCGTCACCGCGGTCGAGCTGATGCCGGTCGCCACCTTCCCGGGCGAGCGCGGCTGGGGCTACGACGGCGTCTACCTCTACGCGCCGCACCACGCCTACGGCGGGCCCGAGGGTCTCGCGCGATTCGTCGACGCCGCGCACCGCGCCGGGCTCGGCGTGCTGCTCGACGTCGTCTACAACCACATCGGCCCAGGCTCGGAGGCGATCGGCGCCTTCGGGCCGTACTTCACCGATGCGCACCACACCTTCTGGGGCAGCGCGATCGACTACTCGCAGCGCGGCGTGCGTGAATGGGCGATCGGCAACGCGATCATGTGGACGCGCGAGTTCGGGATCGACGGGCTGCGGCTCGACGCCGTGCACTCGATCTACGACGACGACTCGCCGGTGCACGTGCTGCGCGAGCTGCGCGACCGGGTCGAAGGGCTCGTGACGAGCGAGATGGGTTACGACGACTTCCGCCCGCTCACCGAGTGGGGGCACGACGCAATGTGGCTGGACAACCTGCACCACGAGCTGCACGTGCTCCTGACCGGCGAGCGCGAGGGCTACTACGAGCGGTTCGGCTCGCTCGACGGCGTCGTGCGCGAGCTGACGCGCCCCGAGCCGGAACGGCTGATCGTCGCCGCGCAGAACCACGACCAGGTCGGCAACCGTGCGCTCGGCGACCGGCTGCCGCCGGACGCGCATCGCGTTGCGCTCGCCGTCGTGCTCTTCTCGCTCAACACGCCGCTCCTCTTCATGGGCGAGGAGCACGACGAGCGCGCGCCGTTCCAGTTCTTCAGCGACCACATCGATCCCGCGATCGCGGACGCGACCCGCGAGGGACGCAAGCGCGAGTTCGCCGCGTTCACGTCGTTCTCCGGCGAGCAGGTGCCGGACCCACAGGACGAGGCGACCGCGCGCCGCTCGGTCATCTCGCACGGCGCTGCCGATCCGCTCTACCGCGAGCTGCTGCAGCTGCGACGCACGCTGCCGCGCGAGCTCGACGTCGCGACGCATGGCAACGTGCTGACGATGCGCCGCGGCGACCGCACGCTCCTCGTCGACTTCGACGCGAAGGCGGTGGAGCTCCGATGAGAGCGGTGTGGCCCGGGCTCCCGTTCCCGCTCGGCCCCGAGTGGGACGGCGAAGGGACGAACTTCTCGCTCTTCTCGGAGCACGCCGAGCGGGTCGAGCTCTGCCTCTACGCCGGAGACGGGAGCGAGGAGCGCATCGAGGTCACCGAGCGGACGGCCTTCAACTGGCACTGCTATCTGCCCGGCGTCGCGCCGGGGCAGCGCTACGGCTACCGCGTGCACGGGCCGTACAGCCCGGAGACCGGCAAGCGCTTCAACCCGGCCAAGCTCCTGATCGACCCGTACGCGAAGGCGATCGACGGAGCGGTCGACTGGCACGCCGCGAACGCGCTGCCGTACGTGCCGGGCGCGTCCGACCTGGAGATCGACACCTCCGACTCGGCGCCGGCGATCCCGAAGTCCGTCGTGGTCGACCCGTCGTTCAACTGGGAGGACGACGACGTCGTGCGTCCACGCGTTCCCTGGAACGAGACGGTCATCTACGAGGCGCACGTGAAGGGGTTCACGAAGCTGCGCAGCGGCGTGCGCGACGATCTGCGCGGGACCTACGGCGGCCTCGCGAGCGAGGATGCGATCGAGTACCTGACCGCGCTCGGCGTCAATGCGGTCGAGCTGCTGCCGGTGCACCACATCATCGACGAGGGCTTTCTCGCAGATCGCGGGCTCACGAACTACTGGGGCTACTCGAGCATCGGCTACCTCGCGCCGCACTCGCTCTACTCCGCCACCGGCGACCAGGTGCGCGAGTTCAAGGGGATGGTCAAGGCGCTGCACCGGGCCGGGATCGAGGTGATCCTCGACGTCGTCTACAACCACACTGCGGAGGGAAACCAGCTCGGGCCGATGCTCAGCTTCAGAGGCGTCGACAACCAGAGCTACTACCGCCTCGTGCCGGAGACGCCGCGCTTCTACATGGACTACACCGGCACCGGCAACACGCTCAACCCCGTGCATCCCGCGGTGCTGCGGCTGATCATGGACTCGCTGCGCTACTTCGTGACCGAGTGCCACGTCGACGGCTTCCGCTTCGACCTCGCGTCGGCGCTCGCGCGCGAGCTCTACGACGTCGACCGGCTCTCGGCGTTCTTCGACATCATCCACCAGGACCCCGTGCTCTCCCAGGTGAAGCTGATCGCGGAGCCGTGGGACGTCGGCCCGGGCGGGTACCAGGTCGGCAACTTCCCGATTCTCTGGTCGGAGTGGAACGGCATCTACCGCGACACGATGCGCGACTTCTGGCGCGGCCGCGCTTCGGTCGCCGACTTCGCCTCGCGCTTCGGCGGCTCGGCCGACCTCTACCAGAGCGACGGGCGGCGGCCCTTCGCGTCGGTCAACTTCATCACCGCGCACGACGGCTTCACGCTGCGCGATCTCGTCTCGTACAACGAGAAGCACAACGAGGCGAACGGTGAGGAGAACAAGGACGGCACCGACGACAATCGTTCCTGGAACTGCGGGGTCGAAGGCCCGACGGACGATCCGTCGGTGCTGGCGCTGCGCGCGCGGCAGCAGCGCAACTTCCTGCTGACGCTGCTGCTGTCGCAAGGCGTGCCGATGCTGGTCGGCGGCGACGAGTGGGGCCGTTCGCAGGGCGGCAACAACAACGCCTGGTGTCAGGACAACGAGATCTCGTGGCTCGACTGGGCGAACTGCGACCAGGATCTGCTCGCGTTCACGCGCCGGCTGATCGAGCTGCGCAACCGCCACCCGGTCTTCCGGCGCACGAAGTTCTTCGAGGGCAAGGGCGAGCAGCTGCCGGACGTCTGGTGGATGCGCCCCGACGGGCGCCGCATGACGCGCCGCGACTGGGAGAACGGCGACGCGCGCGCGATCGGCGTCTTCCTGAACGGCGACGAGCTCGCCTCCGAGACGAAGCGCGGCGAGCCGGTGCGCGACGAGTCGTTCCTGCTGCTCTTCAACGCGCATCACGAGGAGATCGCGTTCCGCCTGCCCGCCCGCCGCTTCGGCACGCGCTGGGAGGTCGAGCTCGCGACCGGCCGCGTCGACGGCGACCGGCTGACCCCCGGCGCCGACGTCACCGTCGAGTCGAGGTCGGCAGTGCTCTTCCGGCGTGGCTGAGTTCCGCGCCACCTACCGGCTGCAGCTGACGCCCGACTTCGGCTTCGCGGAGGCGCGGCAGCTCGTCCCCTATCTGCGCGACCTCGGCATCTCGCATCTCTACCTCTCGCCGTCGCTGCAGGCGCGCGCCGGCTCCCAGCACGGCTACGACGTCACCGACCCGCGGCACATCTCGCCCGAGCTCGGCGGGGAGGAGGAGTTCCGCAAGCTCGCGACCTCCGGGCTCGGCGTGATCCTCGACATCGTCCCGAACCACATGCTCGCCGGCGACGAGAGCCCGTTCTGGCGCGACGAACGGCTGCGGGAGATGGTCTACGACGTCGACCTGCGCACCGGTTTCCACCGCCGCTTCTTCGACATCGGCGAGCTCGGCGGCGTCAAGCAGGAGGACTGGGAGGTCTTCTGGGCGACGCACGCCAAGGTGATCGAGCTCGCGCGGGCGGGCCTGATCGACGGCGTGCGCGTCGACCATCCCGACGGGCTCGCCGACCCCGAGGAGTACTTCGAGCGGCTGCGCGACGCCGGCGTCCGGCACGCGTGGGCCGAGAAGATCGTCGAGCCGGGCGAGGAGCTGCGCGACTGGGCGATCGAGGGCACGACGGGCTACGAGTTCCTGAACGACGTAATGGCGTTGTTCGTCGACGACTCGGCGGAGAGCTCCTTCACCGAGCTCTACCACGAGCTGACCGGGGACACGCGCCGGTTCGAGGACATCGCGGCGCTGTCGAAGCTCGAGGTCGCGGTCAACACCTTCGAGCCCGAGCTGCGCCGCCTGCACGAGGAGGTCGAGGTCGACAACCTGCCGCTCGCGCTCTCGTCGTTCCACGTCTACCGCACCTACATCCGTCCGGAGGAAGGCGTCGTCGACGAAGCAGACCGCGCGGAGATCGGCCGCGCGAACGTCTCGGAGGAGCTGCGCCGCATCCTCTTCCTGCAGGAGCCGCGCCACGACGAGTTCGTGATCCGCTTCCAGCAGACGACCGGCCCGGTGATGGCGAAGGGGGTCGAGGACACCGCGTTCTACCGCTACTTCCGTCTCGCCGCGCTGAACGAGGTGGGGGGTAACCCCGGCCGCTTCGGCATCGGCGTCGACGAGTTCCACGCCGCCAACGCGAAGCGCGGCGAGCGCTTCCCGCTGCATCTGCTGACGACCTACACACACGACACGAAGCGTGCTCCTGACGTCCGCGCGCGCATCGTCGCCCTCACCTGGCTCGCCGACCGGTGGCGTGAGCGCGTGCACGCCTGGCGCGAGCAACTGGAGGGCCTCGACGACGCGCGCGAGGAGCTGCTCGTGCTGCAGACGCTCGCCGGAGCGCTGCCGATCGACCGCGATCGACTCGACGCCTACCTGCAGAAGGCGCTCCGCGAGGGGAAGGTGACCTCGAACTGGCTGACGCCCGACGAGGAGCACGAGCGCGCCGTGCAGGAGTACGCCGCGCGCGCGGCGGCGCTGATCGAGTCGGATCCGTTCCTCGACGAGGTGCGCGCGCTCGGACGGCGGATCGCAGCGGCCCAGGTGCTGCTGAAGCTGACGGCGCCCGGCGTGCCGGACATCTACCGCGGCGACGAGCTCGAGGATCTCTCGCTCGTCGATCCCGACAACCGTCGGCCGGTCGACTGGGACGCGCGCCGTGAAGCACTCGCTGCGCTTCGCGCGCGGCGCCGAGCCGACCGAAGAGACGCTCAAGCTCTACGTGACCTGGAAGGCGCTCGCGCTCCGCGCCGAGCGGCCGGCAGCGTTCGCCGGCTCGTACGAGCCGGTCGACCTCGGCCCCGGCGTCTGCGCATTCGTGCGCGGCGGCGACGTGCTCGTCGCGGCGGCGGTGCGCAACGACGCAGACGCGGAACTACCGCGCGGTTGGCGCGACGTGCTCGGCGTCGCGGGGCTCGGGCTCGCCGTGCGCGGCTAGTCGCGGCGCTCGTCGGCCCAGCGCTCGACGTGATGCTCGACCGGGTGGTCGATCGCCGTCCCCGGTGCTGCGGCGACGCGGGCCATTGCGCCTGCGATGTCCTCGCTCAGCCGCTGCAGCGCATGGGTCAGCCCGGAACGCATGCCGAGCAGCTGCTCGACCTGACGTTGCAACTCGCCGACCTGGCGCAGTCCCTCGGTCTTCAGCGTCGCCGAGCGCTCCTCGGCCGCGAGCATCAGCTGCCGTGCCCGGGTCTCCGCTTCCCGGTCCATCTGGTCGCGCCGGGCGCGCATCTCGTCCAGTGAGGCCGAGAGCGAGTTTTCGCGCTCGCGCAGACCGTCGATGCGGCCGTAGAGATCGCGGATCTCGACTTGCATCGCGTTTGCGCGCTGCGTCATGTTGGAGAGCTCGTACTCGAGCTGCTCGATCCGCAGGTCCGAGCGCATCTTGGCAGTGTCGACTTCGGACCGCCGGTAGCCGCGGAAGGATCGGGAGAAGGTCTCAGTGCTCATGGCCGCAGGGTACTGACCGTGGCGGTCAGCCCCTTCACCGTACAGGCTTCGCCGTCGCCGAGTCGCAGGGACGGGTTTTGGGGTCCCGCGCGGTGTGCGCGCGAGACCCCAGGGCGGGAACCCGTCAGGCTGTCGCCGGCGCGCCGGAGACAGCTTCGTAGGTCGGCGTGTAGCCGACCGCCCTGCCGAGCAGCGCGCCGGGGGCGAGCGCGAGCTTCTGCAGGACGTGCGGGATCGCGGGGAGCCGCACGACGTCGAAGTGGTGATTCGCGATCACGGCCAGCCGCAGCGGGCCGGGCATGCCCTTCTTGTTCGTCTTGCCGTCGGCTGCGAGCGCGAACATCGTCTCGATCAGCGACTCGAACTGCAGCGCGGGGCGGACCTCGGCGCGGAAGCGCAGGGTCTCGTCGCCGGCGTTCCAGAACTTGTGCGGGGTGCCCGGATCGATCAGCGCTTTCTCGCCGGGGGCGAGCTCGAGCTTCTCGCGCCCTCGCTTGACGCCGAGGCGTCCCTCGATGACCGTGAAGATCTCGGTCTGGTACGGGTGGACATGGGCCGACGCGACCGCGCCGCCCGGCTCCACGAAGGTGTCGAACAGCGTGTATTCGCCGCCCGTGTCGTGCGAGGTGAGCTCGAAGACGAGCCGCTCGCCGGTTACCGGGTTGACGATCGAGTCTCCTGCACGAATCATGGGGGTTGCCTTCCTGTCGAGTGGTGTCGAGAGGAAGCTTCGGTCTTCGGCGCCGGCAAGTCGTCGGCGCCGAGACCGATCCTTCATCGGGCGCGGGAGTGATCTGTGACTCGTCCGCTCGGACGACTACGCGGCCGGCGTATCGCCCGGCTGGACGACGCCGGCCTCGTAGGCGAGCACCACTGCCTGCACGCGATCCCGCAGGCCGAGCTTCATGAGGATGCGGGCGACGTGCGTCTTCACCGTCGTCTCCGACACGAACAGCTCCTTCGCGATCTCGGCGTTCGAGAGGCCGCGCGCGATCGCCTTCATCACCTCGAGCTCGCGGGCGGTCAGGTCGGCGAGCCGCGGGAACTGCGCCTGCGGCTGTGGGCCGGTGCCCTTGACGAACTCGGAGATGACGCGCCGCGTGATCGACGGGGAGAGCAGGGCCTCACCGTCGGCGATCACGTGGATCGCGGCGACGAGCTGCTCGGGCGGCGTGTCCTTGAGCAGGAAACCGCTCGCGCCGGCGCGCAACGCCTCGTAGACGTACTCGTCGAGGTCGAAGGTGGTCAGCATCAGGATCTTCGGCGCGTCGTCGCCGCTCGTGGCCAGGATGCGGCGCGCCGCCTCCAGCCCGTCGAGCTCGGGCATGCGGATGTCCATCAGCACGACGTCGGGACGCAGCGAGCGCACCTGGTCGATCGCCTCGCGGCCGTCGGAGGCCTCGCCGACGACCTCCATCTCGGTCTCGGCGTCGAGGATCATGCGGAAACCGGCACGCACGAGCGCCTGGTCGTCCACGAGCAGGATGCGGATCACGTGCGCGACTCCATCGGCAGCACGGCGCGCAGCACGAACCCGCCGCCTTCGCGCGGGCCTGCCTCGAGCGTGCCGCCGTAGACGGCGACCCGTTCCCGCATGCCGACGAGCCCGTGGCCACCGGGGGTGCCGTTCTGGGTGCCGACGCCGTCGTCTGTGATCTCGAGCTGCACGAGTCCGTCGATATACCGGATTACGACGTCGGCGTGCGCTCCCTTCGCGTGCTTGAGTGCGTTCGTCAGCCCCTCCTGGACGATGCGGTACGCCGACAGGTCGACGCCGGGCGAGAGGTCCGGGCGCTCGCCCTCGATGTGCAGGGTCACGGGCAGGCCCGCCTCCTCGACCTGCGCGATCAGCCGGTCGAGGTGCTGCAGCCCGGGCTGCGGGGCGAGTGCCGCAGGCTGGTCTTCGCCCGTCCGCATGACGCCCAACATACGTCTCATCTCGGTCAGTGCCTGCCGGCCGATCTGCTCGACCGAGACGAGCGCCTCCCGTTCGCGCTCCTGGTCCTCCTTGAGCAGACGGCGGACGCCGGAGGCCTGAACGACCATCACCGAGACGGAGTGCGCAACGACGTCGTGCAGCTCCCGCGCGATCCGTGACCGCTCCTCGGTGGTCGCGCGCTCGGCCGCGAGCGCCCGGTCGCGCTCGGCGGCCTCCACGCGCAGCCGGAGCTCGCGCGCCTGCTCGGTGCGCGTGCCGAGAGCGACGCCGAAGAACCAGGCGAGGGTGAGGATCAGCGTCGTCCAGAAGAAGTCCGAGAAGGCCGCCGTCGTCTGGTAGTCGACGACCGCCGCGGCCGCGACGACTGCGCTCCAGCCCGCGACCGACTGGCGCCGGTCGGAGATCAGGCCGAACGAGACCGAGGCCATGACGGCGGCGACGAAGGGCATCGTCAGGTTGTTCGTGGAGAGCCCGGCGGTGAACGCGAGGGCGACCAATGCGGCGCAGGCGGCGATCGGCGCCCAGAACGGATGGCGTCCCCGGGCCAGGAACGGCAGCGACCAGGCGAGGGCCAAGACGGCGACGATCGCTCGGTTCTCGATGCCGTGTGCGAGGCTCGCCTCGACCAGCGAGGCGAGGGCGAACGTCAGGACGAGCGCTTCGAGCGCCCGGGCCCGAATTCGATCGAAGACTGCCTGCACCGGAACCACGGTAACCCTGACGGGCACAGGGCGCGTCATCCCAACAGCGTAGGCCGAAATCATCCTCACGGATGACGCGGAATCGAGCCTCAGGGCGATGCCAGAGCGCCCGCTCTGGACGAGGGTGCCGTGCAGGCACTTCCCTCCGAGCCTGCGAAAGAGAGGCACTCGATGTCCGCAGTTCTGCCGAACGAGCACGCAGCAGTCGAACTGACCGACGATCGTGTGCTGCAGGACCGGCTGGAGGCGATCGTCTCCGCCCGCAACCTGGCCCGCCGCTACGGCTCGGGCGACACGGCCGTCGACGCGCTGCGCGGCGTCTCGCTGGACGTGCAGCAGGGTGAGCTGGTCGCCGTCATGGGCCCGTCGGGCTCGGGCAAGTCGACGCTGATGCACCTGCTCGCAGGCCTCGACCAGCCCACCGAGGGCACCGTCGAGATCGCCGGCCACGACATCACGACGATGTCCGACACCGAGCTGACGAAGCTGCGCCGCGCGCACATCGGATTCGTCTTCCAGTTCTTCAATCTGCTGCCGATGCTGACCGCGGAGGAGAACGTGACGCTGCCGCTGCGGATCGCCGGCAAGAAAGTCGACGCTGCCTGGCTCGGCCGCGTGCTCGACCAGGTGGGGCTCGCTGATCGTCGCGCGCACCGCCCGTCGGAGCTCTCCGGTGGCCAGCAGCAGCGCGTCGCCATTGCACGCGCGCTCCTCTCGAAGCCGTCGGTGCTGTTCGCCGACGAGCCCACCGGCAACCTCGACTCGACCACGTCGGCCGAGATCCTCGAGGTGCTGCGCGCAGCGGTTGAGGACTACGGCCAGACGACGATCATGGTCACCCACGACGCGAAGGCTGCGGCGATCGCCGACCGCATCCTCTTCCTCGCCGACGGCCAGGTCGTGCGCGAGCTCGGCCCGTCGAGCTCGTCTGAGGTCATCGACGCGCTGCGCGAGGTCACGCAGAAGTGACGTCGGTCGCACTCAAGGGTCTGCTCGGCCGCAAGCTGCGCGCCGTCCTGACGGCCTTCTCGGTCGTACTGGGTGTCGCAATGGTCACCGGGTCGTTCGTGCTCACCGACTCGATCCAGCAGGCGTTCCACACGCTGTTCTCGTCGTCGTACTCCAACACCGACGCCGTGATCACCGGCAAGAAGCTCGTCGACTACTCGAACTCCGGGAACGCGACGATCCCCGCCGGCCTACTCGCCACCGTGCGCGCGCAGCCCGGCGTCGCGCGCGCCGAAGGCGTGATCAGCGACATGAGCGGCGGCGCTCTCTCGGCGAAGCTCTACGACAAGCACGGCAAGATCATCACCGGCGGCGGCAACCCGACCATGGGCGTCGGCATCGATCCGCGGGCGACGAAGTTCAACCCGATGCACCTGACGAGCGGCCGCTGGGCCTCTGCCTCCGGCGAGGTCGTGATCGACAAGAACGCTGCGGGCAAGTACGGCTTCTCGGTCGGCGACAGCACGAAGGTCGCCGTCGATGCGGGCGTCTTCCCCGTCAAGATCGTCGGCATCGCGCGCTACGGCAACGTCGACTCGCTCGGCGGCGCGACCTTCGCCGTCTTCGACGTGCCGACGGCGCAGAAGCTCTTCAAGCTCGGCAACAGCTTCACCGCCATCTCAGTCGAGGCGAAGCAGGGCGTCGCCGCCGCGTCGCTCGTCTCACAGCTGCGTCGGATCACCCCCGTCACCGCGCAGGTGCGCACCGGCGTCGACCAGGCCGCGAAGGACGAAAAGGACGTCGCAGGCTTCGTCAAGTACATCCGCTACTTCCTCGTCGGCTTCGGGATGGTCGCGCTCTTCGTCGGCGGCTTCGTCATCTTCAACACGCTCTCGATCACCGTCGCGCAGCGCACGCGCGAGCTGGCGACGCTGCGGACGCTCGGCGCCTCGCGGCGCCAGGTGCTCCGCTCCGTCGTGCTCGAGGCGTTCGCGATCGGGCTCTTCGCCTCGCTCGTCGGTCTCGCCGCCGGTGTCGGCCTCGCCAAGGGCCTCAGCTCGCTCTTCAGCGCGCTCGGCCTCGCGCTGCCCGAGGCGGGCCTGCCGATCGAGACGCGGACGGTCGTCGTCCCGCTGCTGCTCGGCACGGTCCTGACCGTGATCGCGGGTCTGATCCCCGCGGTTCGCGCCACGCGCGTGCCGCCGATCTCCGCGGTGCGCGAGGGCTCCGACGCCTCACAGGGGCGTGGGGGCCGCACCGGCCCGATCGTCGCCGGCGTCCTCGGCTCGGTCTCCGCCGTGCTGCTCGGCTACGGCTTCATGAAGCACGGCATCCCCGTCGCGCAGCGCCTGATCGCACTCGTGCTCGGCTTCCTGCTCCTGTTCGTTGCGCTGGCGGCGATCTTCTCGCGGCTCGTCCGCCCGGTCGTCGCCGTGATCGGCGTGCCGTTTGCACGCTTCGGCCGCACGTCGGGCGAGCTCGCGACGTTCAACGTCAAGCGCAACCCGGGCCGCACCGCGTCCACCGCGGCGGCTCTGATGATCGGCATTACGCTCGTCTCCTTCGTCGCCCTGTTCGGCCGCTCGCTCCGGGGCGCCGACGAAGCAGCCTGGAAGAGCCAGGTGACCGCCGACTACGTCGTCACGTCGCAGAACGGCTGGGACACCTTCCCGACGTTCGCAGCCGACGCAGGCCGCACCGCGGAGGGCGTGCGCGTGTTTTCACACGTGCGCGGCGATCGCGGCCGCGTCGGCGCCGCGAACGCGGGCATCAACGGCATCGACCCGGGAACGATCGACCACGTCGTCTCGGTCGACGTCGCCGGGGCGTCACTCGCCTCGTTGCGCGGGAACGAGGCGGTGATCAAGAACCGCTTCGCCGAGGCGAACAACATCCGGATCGGCGACACGTTCACGTTCCGCGGCCCGAACGGCAAGGCGACGAGGCTGAAGGCGGTCGGCATCTTCACGTCGCCCAAGCTCGACTCGCTGCTGAATGCGATCGTGATCCCGAACGAGACGTTCGACAAGGCGCTTCCACGGCCGCGCGACCAGTACGCGTTCGTGAACGTCGCGGGCGGTGCGTCCGATCAGGCGACCACCGACGCTGAAGCAGATCTACGGCCGCGACCAGATCGCCAAGGTCGAGACACGCGACGGCTTCGCGGCCGACAAGTCCAAGTGGCTCTCGCAGTTCCTGAACATGATCTACGTCCTGCTTGCACTCTCCGTGATCGTCAGCCTGTTCGGGATCGTGAACACGCTCGCGCTCGCGGTCTACGAGCGGACGCGTGAGATCGGGATGCTGCGTGCGGTCGGCATGACACGCCGTCAGACGCGCCGCATGATCCGCCACGAGGCGATGATGACGTCGCTCCTCGGCGCGGCGCTCGGACTGCCTGTCGGGATCGGGCTCGCGGCGCTCGCCGTGCAGGGTCTGAGCTCGTACGGGCTCTCGCTGTCGGTGCCGGTCCCGTCGCTCGCGATCTTCGTCGTGCTCTCGCTCGTCGTCGGTGTGCTGGCGGCGGTTCTGCCCGCCCGCCGGGCCGGCAAGCTGAACGTCTTGGCCGCGCTGCAGTACGAATAGCGGCCGCCACGTGAACCTGGTTCGGGGCGGCCGAACCAGGTTCGCGCGTTTACGGTGAGCGCATGGACGAGTTTCCCGACCTGGAGCCGATGCGTCGGATCGCGGCGGAGGTCGCCGCCGAGTGGGAGCTCCAGCTCGGTGAGCCGTTTGCGCTCTCGCGCTATTCGTACGTCGCGCCTGCCGGCGACGGTGTCGTGCTGAAGGTCGCGTGGCACGGCGACGACGAGTCGTTGCACGAGGCGCAGTCGCTCGAGCTCTGGAATGGCAACGGGGCCGTGCGTCTGCTGCGGAGCGACCCTGCGCGGCGCGCGCTCCTCGAGGAGCGCGCCGTTCCGGGCGACGACATCTCCGGGCTGCCGGAGGAGCTCGCGCTCGGCACGGCGGTCGACGTCGCACTGCGCCTCTGGCAACCGGCGGGCGAGCCGTTTCGGTGGATCGGCGACCACGTCCCACGTTGGATCGACAACGGCGAGCGGGACGCGGACGAAGGCAGCGAGCTGATCCCGCTCGCCCGCGAGCTCTACGCCGAGCTGGACGTCGGCCGTGAGACGTTGATCCACGGCGACTTCCACCACCACAACATCCTGCGTCACGGCGATCGGTTCGTCGCGATCGACTCGAAGGCGATGCTCGGCGATCCCGAGTACGACATCCCGTCGTTCCTGCGCAACCCACTCTCGTTCCGCATGGTCGATCGTGACGTGATCGAGCGTCGGATCGGCGCGTTCGTCGCGGCCGGCCTCGACGACTTCAAGATCCGCGCGTGGACGGTGATCCGCCTCTCGTATCTCGGGGCCGACCCGGACGAGGCCGCGCTCGTGCGCAGCCTGCTCTGACACCTGTTTGACGAGGCTTAGAGGAGGATCTTGACCCAGGCGGGCTTGCAGTCGCAGTGCAGGTGGGTCGCCTTGCAGCTGCGGCACTTCCACTGGTTGAGCAGGATCCAGCGCAGGTGGGCGAGCTCGACCGCGATCGCGGCGCAGATGGCCGGCAGGAGCTCCGTGTGCCTCATCTGGGAAGCATCGGCCCGATCGGCCCGGGTCGCAATAGGCCGTTCGGCCCATGGTTGCAATCGGTCGGCCTCAGTCTTTGAGTACGCTCCCGCCCGTGGCCAAGGTCGCGCACCCGGCACCCACGCTCGAGTGGGACACGCCGCTCTTCCAGCAAGCCGCGACACAGCTCGAGCACGCCCTCGAGCTGGCCGACGTCTCGGACATGGTCTCGCAGCGCCTGCGCGCTCCCGAGCGCGCGCTGATCCTGACGCTGCCCGTGCGGATGGACGACGGCTCGTACGCGTCGTTCCCGGCCTACCGCGTGCAGCACTCGTCCGTGCTCGGCCCGACGAAGGGCGGCATTCGCTACGACGCCGGCGTCGATCTCGGCGAGTGCGCTGCGCTTGCGATGTGGATGACCTGGAAGTGCGCGCTCCTGCGCCTGCCGTACGGCGGCGCGAAAGGCGGCGTGCGCTGCAACGCGCGCGAGATGTCTCAGGGTGAGCTCTCTCGCGTCACGCGCCGGTTCACCGCCGAGCTGGCGCCGTTCATCGGGCCGCAGCTCGACATCCCGGCGCCCGACATGGCGACGAACGAGCAGACGATGGCGTGGATGATGGACACGTACTCGATGCAGAAGGGCTACGCCGTCCCGGAGATCGTCACGGGCAAGCCGATCTCGATCGGCGGTTCCGTGTTTCGCCACGAGGCGACCGGGGCCGGCGTCGTGATGGTCGTCGAGCGCGCGTGCCAGCGTCTCGAGTGGGATCTCGCAGCGCAGCACTGCGTCGTGCAGGGCTTCGGCAACGTCGGCGGCATCGCCGCGAGCGAGTTGCATTCGAAGGGCGCGCGTGTCGTCGCCGTCTCCGACATCTCGGGCGGCGTGCACGCGGAAGCGGGTCTCGACATCCCCGCGCTGCACGCGTACGTCGCGGAGCACGGATCGCTCGAGGGCTACGTCACCGGCGTCGCCCGGATCACGAACGAGGAGCTGCTCGAGCTGCCGTGCGACATCCTCGTGCTGGCGGCGCGCGAGGACCAGGTGCACGCCGACAACGCGCCGAACCTCCACTGCAAGCTCGTCGCGGAAGGAGCGAACGGCCCGACATCGGTCGACGCCGATCGCATCCTCGCCGAGCGCGGGATCCCGGTGCTCCCGGACATCCTCACGAACGCCGGCGGTGTCACGGTCTCGTACTTCGAATGGGTGCAGGATCTCGGCCGCCTCTTCTGGGACCGCGACGAGATCCGCCGTCGCCTGGCCGACAAGATGTCGGACGCCTTCGACCGTGTCTGGAACGTCTCGCAGGAGCGCGGCATCTCGCTGCGCGACGCAGCGCTCGTCGCCGCGATCCGCGAGGTCTCTGCGGCCCTCGAAGCTCGCGGCGTGTACCCGTGACGACGACGCAGGTCGCGCGCGACGCGATGGTGCCCGAGCCGCTTGCGCTCGACGTCGCCGCGACGGCGAGCGAAGCGGGGGAGGTGCTCTCGCGCGACGCGGTTCGCGCCGTGCTCGTGACGGAGGACGGCAGGCTCGTCGGTGTGGTGACGCGCAAGACGCTCGTGCGCGAGGTGGTCGCGTCCGGTCGCAATCCCGCCAAGACGACGCTCGGTGAGATCGCCGAGGAGCCGAACGCGACGATCGACTCGGCGATGCCGCTCGACGAGGCGTTCGACTTCCTCGAGCAGCAGGACTACGAGCGCGTCCCGGTCGTCGAGGACGGCAAGCTGCTCGGCGTGCTCTCGCGCTCGGCCATCCAGAGACGGATGGCGGAGGACGAGGAGCCGGTTGAGCAATGAACCTGGTTCAGCCACGCTGAACCAGGTTCATGCGTTGCTCTAGGCGGCGACCTCGGCGGGCACTTCGGCGACGAGCGTCGCCAGCGCGTCGCTGAGACCCTGGCGGACGTCGTCGTCCGCGAGCCGGCCGTCGTCACCGAACTTCTCGGCGGCGTGGCCGACGGCCAGCTCCGCCTCGGTGACGCGGGCGCCCATCGCACCGAGCACCTTGCGCAGCTCGGCTGCCGCCCAGACGCCGCCGAACGCGCCGGCGCTGGAGCTGATCACCGCGACGGGCTTGTTGCGGAACGAGTTCGTCGCCAGGGGCCGTGAGGCCCAGTCGAGCGCGTTCTTGAGCGCGCCCGGGACGGACGAGTTGTATTCGGGCGTTGCGAAGAAGACGGCGTCGACCTCGCGCACCAGCTCACGGAAGGCTTCGACGTCCGGCGGGCCCGGCACGACGTCGTCGTCCGCGTCGTAGGGCGGGATGGCCTTCAGGCCGTCCCAGACCTCGACGTCGATCCCCGCCGGGGCCTCCTCGCGCAGGGCGCGGAGGAGACCCGTGTTGTTCGAGTCGGCGCGGAGCGAACCGCTGATGGCGAGGACGCGCACGGTCAGCCTTCCTGCGCGACGAGCGTCAGGTCAGCCTTCAGGGTGACCTCGTTCTTCAGTGCCGGCTCGCCGTTCGGGAGCGGCATGTTCCAGTTGATGTCGTACTCGGTGCGGTCGACCGTGGTCTGCGCCGTGATGCCGAGGCGGGTTGCGCCGAAGTGGTCGACGGCAGGGCCGGTCGCGAGGCCGGAGAGCGTCGCGGGCTTCGTGATGCCCTTGATCGTCAGCTCGCCCTCGATCTCGATCGAGTCGCCGTCACGGGTGATCTTCTTCGAGACGAAGGTCACCTCGGGATGGCGCTCTGCGTCGAAGAACTCGGGGGAGAGCAGGTGGGCCTGGAGGTTCTCTTCCTTGACCTGGATGCTCGCGATCTTGGCGACGCCCTTCAGCTGCCCGTCGACGAGGGATGCCTCGAAGTCGGGCACCTCACCCGAGAACGTCGCGACGGCGTACGGCACCTCGAAGGCGACGCGCGAGTGGACGGTGTCCGCCTGCCACGTGCCGGTCGGGATGCTCTGTTGTGTCTGCTCGATGGTGCTCATTGAATGCTCCTCCTCTGGGGACAGATACTTGATGCCGCAAGGATCATAGCACGAAACCTTGCGGACGCAAGTATCTGCGAAAGGCCTGCTCAGGGGCCTTTCATCACCCATGCCGCGACCAGCCCGTGGGCGCAGTCGATCGTGCCGCCGCCCTGCGCCAGACGCGTGTGGATGCCGCGCTTGCGGAAGTCGGGTGCGAACCGCGTGATGCTGAAGGTGATGCGCGCGTGGTTGATGTCCTGACTGTTGACGCGGAGCGAGAGCAGGCGAGCGCGCTCGCCTGCGGCGACCCGGGCACGGAGGTGCGCGAGCGCGACGGCGCGCTTCTTCGAGACGAATTTGCGGCCGTCGGAGTCGTAGGCGGCGTAGAGCTCGAAGAACGAGGGCGGCGCGAGTTGCGGGTGGGCGAGGAACGACGTGACGATCCGGTCGACGTCCGAGACGCTGCAGCCGGGCGGCAGGGTGGAGGCCTGAGTGGTCGTGGTCGGAGCCGTCTCCTTGGACGAGCCGCCGCAGCCCGCGAGCGCGGCCACGGCGACGAGCAGGGCGGCTGACTTCAGCAGCACGTGTAGGCGCCGGGCGGCGCTGCGCCTTCGTCCCGGGCGGGCAGGTCGGCTGCAGCGAGGGCCGCTCCGTCGAGCAGGTCGCGGACGCTGAACTCGATCTCGTCCAGGCCGTAGCGGCGGAGCACCTCCCGCACGATCAGCGCGCCGCCGACGATCACGGGCGCCCTGGCCGGGTCGAGTCCGGGCAGCGCACGCCGCTCCGCGAGCGTCATCGCGGCGAGGCGATCGAGCAGCTCCTCGATCTGACCCAGTCGCATCGTGCCCTCGCCGAGCAGCACCGCGAGCTGGCCGACCGTGCCCGCGACCCCGACCGCTGAACGTACGTCGAGCGGGGGCAGGAGGCTTGCGACCGCCGCGGCGGCTGCGGCGAGCTCCTCGCCGGTCGGCGGGTCGCTGTGGAGATGACGTTCCGTCACGCGAACCGAGCCGATGTCGAGGCTCGTGCGCGACTCGCCGGCGACGAGCTCGGTCGAGCCGCCGCCGACATCGAGCAGGAGCGTGCCGACCGCGACGCGTCCGACGCCCGCGCGCGTCAGCGCCGCTTCCTCGTCGCCCGAGAGCAGGCGCGTCGCGAACCCGTACGACCACTCGACCTCGCCGAGGAACGCCTCGCCGTTCTCGGCGTCGCGCACCGCACTCGTCGCGACGGCGAGTGTCCGCTCGGCGCCGAGCGCCTCCGCCTCGCGGCGAAAGTCGCTGAGCACGTTGCGCACACGCGCGACGGGGACCGGCAGGAGCCGGCGGCGCGCGTCGACGCCCTCGCCGAGACGGGTGACGACGGTGCGGCGTACGACTTCCTCGACGGCGCCGTCCTCGACGTCGGCGACGAGCAGGCGGGTCGAGTTGGTTCCGAGATCGACGGCCGCGACGCGCGTCACGCGGGTCCCTTGCGCGGCACGAGGCCGCGCACGCGGCCGACACCCGCGCGCACCTCGTCGGCCGCGGCGCGCAGCACCGCGAGCTCGGCGAGCGAGGCGGACAGGCGCGCCTGCGCCCGCTCGAGCCGCTCGGTCGCGGCGGTCAGCGCGGCCGCATGCGTCTCTGCCTGTGCTGCCGACGCGTTCACCGCGTCGAGCGCCTGCTCGGCCGAGGCCGAGAACGCGCGCAGCAAGCGCCACGTGCGCAGTCCGCGCCGCGTCACGACGACGAGCGAGACGGCGAGCGCAAGCACGAGGAATGCAATAGGAAACCAGGCCGAATAGTGCATCTCGGGCATGGTAACCCCGGCCCGTAGAATCACCATGGATGGGTCGGGTCAGATCGTTCGTCTCTCGGCACTACGGCATCACGCAAGTCATCGTCGTCGTCGTCG
Organism: uncultured Actinomycetes bacterium; assembly: GCA_963779505.1. GTDB lineage: Bacteria > Actinomycetota > Thermoleophilia > Gaiellales > Gaiellaceae > PALSA-600. The sequence continues at coordinate 163,583 of CAVZYK010000008.1, forward strand.
CCATCGAGACGTACGAGCTTCTTCGTCATGCGATGACCCCGAACTGGGAGATCGCGGAGCGACACGCACAGGACGTCGTCTCGTGGGAGCGCTCGATGCACATCGAGTGGGAGGAGGGTCTGCAGCAGACGTTCCTGCGGCTGCCCGAGCTCGTGCGGGCGATGAACGTCTTCTACTTCGTCGGGCACTTCGTGCTGACGAGCATCTTCTTCTTCTGGCTCTACCACACCAACCGCGACGGGTTCAGCCGCTTCCGCAACGGCTTCCTGGCCGCCACGTTCATCGCGCTCGTCATTCACTGGTGGTTCCCGACCGCTCCGCCGCGGCTTGCCAACGTCGGGCTCGAGGACACGCTCCGCTCGCTCTCGAACATCGACATCGGCTCGCCGACCTCGTCGTCGTTCTCGAACCCGGTCGCCGCGGTGCCCTCGCTGCACGCCGGCTGGGCACTCGGCGTGGGGATCGGCCTGGTCATCTACGCGCGCCCGCTCTTCTGGAAGCTCGTCGGCGTCTTCTACCCGATCGCGGTCGTCCTGACGATCGTCGTCACGGGCAACCATTTCGTCTTCGACGCGCTCGCCGGGATGCTCGTGATGGGACTCGGCTTCTGGTTCACGGAATGGCTCCGGCGCCGGCCGGGATCCTCGCCGGAGCCCGCCGCGCGCCGCGCCTGACGCGGCGTTTTTGCGGCCCGCAGCGCGGGTCTCGACGGTGTGACGGTGCTACAATCGACGCCGCGACGCGGGGTGGAGCAGTCAGGTAGCTCGCCGGGCTCATAACCCGGAGGTCGCAGGTTCAAATCCTGCCCCCGCTATGAACGACTTCCTGCGACCGGCCAGCGGCCGGTCGCAGCCTTGACGGCGGTCTAGCTCTCGAATGCGTTCTTCGCGACCTGGATCGCTGACATCGCTCTAGGCCAGCCGGCGTAGAAGGCGAGGTGGATGATCACCTCTTTGAGCTCTGTCTCGGTCAGTCCATTCTCTCGCGCTCGCTGGAGATGGCCCGAGAGCTGTTCGGTGTTGCCGCCTGTGATGAGCGCGGCGACCGTGATCAGGCTTCGGTCTCGCGGTGAGAGTTCGGATCGCGCCCAGATGTCGCCGAAGAGGACGTCATCAGTCAGAGAGACGAGCTTCGGCGAGAAGTCACCGATCAGCTGCTGGGCGCGGGTCGGCGGTTCTTCCTCTGTGTTCATCGGTGTCTCCGTTTCGTTAGCGAAGGAGGTTGATGCGGCGCAGCCACGCGGGCGTCGCCTGCTGGCTCATGCCTCGGGGATCGGGCGGCCGAAGTTCTCGAGGTTGACGTCCGCCGGCTCGGGGCCACCACGCACGCCGGTGTCGAGGCCGTCGATCGCCGCGAGCTCGGCGTCGCTGAGCTCGAAGTCGAAGACGTCGAAGTTCTCGGCGATGCGCTCGGGCCGCACCGACTTCGGGATCGCCGACCGTCCCTGCTGCACGTGCCAGCGCAGCATCACCTGCGCAGCGGTCTTGCCGTGGGCGTCGGCGATGCCGAGGATCGTCGGGTCGTCGAAGGTGCGCTTCGGCAAGGTGCCGCGGTAGGACGTGATGCCGCCGATCGGCGACCAGGCCTGCGTCAGGATCCCGTGGCCGGCGTCGAGCTCGCGTGTCTCGACCTGCGTGAAGTACGGGTGCAGCTCGATCTGGTTGACGGCAGGAACGACATCGATCTGCGCCAACAGCGACTCGAGGTACTCGGGGAGGAAGTTGCTGACGCCGATCGCCCGTACCTTGCCATCCGAGAGCAGCGTCTCGAGCGCCTTGTACGCCGCGATCGTTCGTGCGAACTCGCTTGGCAGCGGCTGATGCAGGATCAGCAAGTCGATCTGGTCGACACCGAGCTTGGCGGCGCTCTTCTCGAACGCATGGAGCGTCTCGTCGTAGCCGTAGTCGCTGATCCAGACCTTCGTCTCGATGAAGACGTCGCTGCGATCGAGATCTGAGCGGCGAATGCCCTCGCCGACCTCGCGCTCGTTGCCGTAGGCGGCGGCAGTGTCGATGTGCCGGTAGCCGACGGCGAGGGCCGCCTCGACCGCGCCGATCGTCTCGTCGGGCGGCGTCTGGAAGACGCCGAGGCCGAGCACCGGCAGCTCGACGTTGTTGTTCAACGTGAGGGTGGGGATGGTCGGGGTCATGGGTCTCCTTCTCAGGGCTTGATCTGGAACTTCAGGACTTCGCGGTCGTTCATGGCGCGGTAGCCGTCCGGTACGTCCTCGATTGAGCCGGTGCGGTCGAAGACGCGGCCCGGCTCGATCCGCCCTTCCAGCACATCCGGGAGCAACTCGTCGATGTAGGCGCGAACCGGCGCCGGACCGCCGGCCATCGACGCGTTCTTCCAGAACGCGACACCTGTCGTCGTCGAGTCGTGCTCGGGGACGCCAACGCGACCGATCGCGCCGCCCGGCCGCGCGAGTGCGAGCGCGGTGTCGACCGCCTGCTCCAGGCCGACGCACTCGAGCACCGAATGCGCGCCGTACTGGGTCAACTCGCGGACGCGCTCGGCGGCCTCTTCGCCGCGCTCGCGCACGACATCGGTGGCGCCGAAGTCCTGCCCGAGCGCGATCCGCTCGGGGTTGTTGCCGAGCAGGATGATCCGCTCGGCTCCAAGCCGCTTCGATGCGATCACACCGCACAGGCCAACGGCGCCGTCGCCGACGACTGCGACGGTCTTGCCGGGGCCGACCTGCGCCGTCAGCGCAGCATGGTGGCCGGTGCCCATCACGTCGGTAAGCGCGAGCAGCGACGGCATCAGCGCGTCGTCGGCCTGGACAGGCAACGCAACAAGCGTCCCGTCGGCCTGCGGGACGCGGACGGCTTCGCCCTGGCCGCCGTCGACGTCGGCAGATCCGTACCTGCCCCCGTGGAGACACTCGCTCTGCAGTCCTTCGCGGCAGAAGACACAGGTGCCGTCCGACCACAGGAACGGCGACACGACGAGGTCGCCGGTCTTGACGGTCGCGACGTCGGCGCCGACGGCGTCGACGACGCCGATGAACTCGTGCCCCATCCGGCGGCCCGCGTCGTCATGTGGCATCGACTTGTACGGCCACAGGTCGCTGCCACAAATCGCAGCGCGGGTGACCCGCACCAGCGCATCGGTCGACTCGATCAGCCTCGCGTCCGGGACATCTTCCACACGAACCTCGCCGGCTCCGTACATCACTGTCGCGCGCATGGGCAGATGCCTCCGATCAGAAGAAGAAGCGGGACGGGCTCAGCCGGATCCCGTGAGCCCACGATCGCACGGGGACGGCCGATCTGACGGACCCCGCGATGGGGGTACCGGCAGTACCCCTCATGGCCGCGCGAGTGGAGTTACCTTCACCACGTGGACACAAAGCTGGAGATCCAGGAGTTCCTCACTTCGCGGCGCGGCCGGATCACGCCCGCGCAGGCGGGCGTCCGCACCTTCGGCAGCGGTCCACGTCGTGTTACCGGCTTGCGCCGCGAGGAGGTCGCCTCGCTCGCCGGTGTCAGCGTCGCCTACTACACCAAGCTCGAACGCGGCGACGCCTCCGGTGTCTCCGACAGCGTCCTCGAGGCGCTGTCGCGCGCGCTGCAGCTCGATGACGCAGAACGCGCCCATTTGTTCGACCTCGTGCGCGCGCAACAGCCCGCTGCACGAACGCGCCGCCGCCGCAACGCGCCGCAGGCGATTCGGCCAGGCGTGCAGCGGCTGCTCGACCGGATCGACGCGCCGGCGTACATCCGTAACGGCCGCATGGACATCCTTGCCACGAACAAGCTTGGCGAGGCGCTCTACTCCGAGATCCTCGCCAACCCCCGCCGCCCGGCGAACACAGCCCGGTTTTGCTTCCTCGACCCACGCGCGCCGACGTTCTTCGTGGACTGGGACGAGACCGCCGGCGCCTCCGTCGCCGTGCTACGCGCCGAAGCAGGCCGCAACCCGCACGACCAGGATCTGATGAACCTGATCGGTGAGCTCTCGACCCAGAGCGAGGACTTTCGCGTCAGCTGGGCACGCCACGACGTCGGCACCCACGATGCCGGGGTCAAGCGCCTCCATCATCCGATCGTCGGGCGCCTAGAGCTCACCTACGAGGGGATGACGCTCGCAGCAGACCCGGACCTCGTGCTGTTCGCCTTCACCGCTGAAGTCGGATCAAAGAGCGAGCAGGCCCTGAACCTGCTCGCGAGCTGGGCTGCTACGCCTGACCAGCAGGCCACCGGCGAGCTGCACGACACACGGTAGGTCACCTCCGCGAGTGGGCTCTTGCCTACAGGGAAGTGACCTCCGCATTTGTGCGATCCGGTACTAAGCGCTAAAGCTTTCCGGGCTTGGTGCCGATTTACGCGCCCATGTCCTCGGTGTGCGTCAAAACGCAGGACGGTCCGAGCCGATGAGTGACGGATGGGTGGATCGCTGGCTCGCGGCGTGCACGGATCTCGCGGCGCTCGAACGCTCGAATCCGATGACCGACGCCGTGATCGACGAGATCTCCGGCCGCATGATCCGGATCGGCGACAACTGGCTGGCCGATTTCGCGTCCTGTAACTACCTCGGGTTCGACCTCGAGCGGGACATCATCGCCGCCGTCCCGGAGTATCTCGACCGCTGGGGTACCCACCCGAGCTGGTCACGGCTCCTCGGCAGCCCCAGGCTCTACGAGCAGATCGAATCGCGCCTGTCCGAGTTGCTCGGGTGCGAGGACACGCTCGTTCTGCCAACGATCACGCTCATCCACCTCGCCGTGATCCCGATCCTGGCCCATGACGGGACGATCTTCCTCGACCAGCGCGCGCACAAGACGATCTACGACGGCTGTCAGCTGGCGCGCGCGCACGGCGCCACCGTGAAGCGGTTCGCGTTCGAGGATCCAGACGACCTCGAGCGCCTGCTTCGCGACGATCGCTCGACGACTCGTCTCATCTGCATGGACGGGGTCAACAGCATGACCGGGAATGCGCCCGATCTGAGCGCCTTCGCGCGCGTCGCGCGCGAGTACGACGCGATTCTCTACGTCGATGATGCGCACGGCTTCGGCGTCATCGGTGAGCGTGGCGCCGGCGAACTGTGCCCCTACGGCCTGCGAGGCAACAGCATCGTCCGCTATTTCGATGAGAGCTACGAGAACGTCGTTCTCGTCGGCGGGCTGTCGAAGTCCTACTCGTCGCTCGCGGCATTCATCGCCTGTCCAAGCGACCTCAAGCGGCTGCTGAAGACCGCTGCGCCGCCGTACCTCTACTCCGGCCCGTCGCCGGTCGCGTCGCTGGCGACGGTGCTCGCGGGATTCGACCTGAACGAGAAGCGGGGGGATGTGATCAGGGCGGATCTCTGGCAGAAGACGAACCGCATCCTGCGCTGCCTCGATCGCCTCGGAATCCACACGCCCAACGAGTCGGGCTTTCCGATCGTGGAGATCCCACTTGCGCGACATGAGGACATCGACCCTGTCGGTCGCTTCCTGTTCGACCGCGGCATCTACGTGACTCTCGCCGCCTATCCGCTCGTGCCGAAGTCGGAAGTCGGTTTCCGGATCCAGATCACGGCAGCGAACACGCGGGCTGAGATCGATCAGCTCATCGACGTGCTCGGCCAGGTTGCAAACAGGTTCGATCTACAGCCTGCGCGTCACGCGGAGTTCGCCGCATGAAACCCAACGACCGGATGGACCGCGTGCGTAGTCGCGCGTGGCTCTGGTATCTGGTCGCAAGCGGGATCCTGACGGTCGCCTACCTGGTCGTCCCTGCAGTCAAAGGCAGCGGCCCGTTGATCAACATTCTCGGGCTCTCCTCGCCCGTCGCGATCGCGGTTGGGATGCGGCTGCACCGCCCCGACGCCCGCTGGGCATGGCGCCTGTTCGTGATCGGCCAGTCCCTGTTCTTTCTCGGCGATCTGTACACGTACAGCTACCCGAAGCTCCTCGGCGTGGACGTCGGATTTCCGTCGCCGGGCGATGCGATCTATCTGACCGTCTATCCAGCTCTCGTCGGCGGGCTGCTGCTGCTCGTGCGCCGACGTAACCCCGATGGTGATCGTGCGGCAGGAATCGACGCGCTGATCCTCACCGTCGGGTTTGCGCTTCTCTCCTGGGTGATCCTCGTCTCGCCGAACGTCCATCTGTCCGGTCTTTCGCTGCTCGCCAAGAGTGTGTCGACCGCCTATCCGCTCGGAGACATCCTGCTCCTTGCCGCGGTGATTCGGCTCGCGGTCGACGCCGGGAAGCGTGCACCAGCCTTCTACTTGCTCGTCGCCAGCATTGTCTCGCTGCTCATCGTCGACAGCGCGTACACGTACGCCCTGCTCGTCAACGGCTACCACCATCAGCTCAGCTTCGATGTCGGTTGGATCGCCTACTACGTCCTGTGGGGAGCAGCCGCGCTCCACCCCTCGATGCGTACTCTCGACCAACCTGCGACTGACGTCCGGACGCGTCTGACTCCGCTGCGGCTGGGCCTCCTCGCCATCGCGTGCCTGATCGCTCCGGGCATCCGCTTTGCAGAAGAGCTCGGCAACCCCGACGTATTGGTCGTCATCGTCGCCTCGGCGATCCTGTTCCTCCTCGTCGTCTCGCGCATGGCGGGGCTGGTTCGCCAGGAGGAACGGCAGGCAGCACGCGAGCTTGCGCTGCGGCACGCCGGCGTCGAGCTCGTCGCGGCGGCGGGCGGCGACGGCGTGCGGGGCGCTGCCGTCCATGCGGCACAGTCGCTGCTCGGTACCGAAAGCGCCGTGCGTCTGATCTTGCTCACCGCCGACGGTGCAGAGCTTGCCGCTTCGAGTGGCAACCATGAGCGCGCGCGCACATCTCCGCAGATCGAGAATTGGCTGAAGGGGGCGAGCCGCGGGACAGAAGCGGTACAGGTCGCGGATCTCCCGAAGAGCGTCCGTGGCGAGCTCGATCTCGACGGCGAGAGATGGGCGGCACTCCTACCGCTTTCCGTTCGTGGCGAGACCCGCGGACTGCTGCTCGCGACGACCGCGAGCCGGCCGCGACGCGAGCTCTTTGACTCGCTCGAGGCTCTCGCCTCTCAGGTCTCGCTTGCGGTCGAAGGCGCGTCGCTCGCCGAGGACCTCCATCGCCGAAGGAGCGAGGCGCGGTTCGGCTCTCTCGTCGCACACGCGAGCGACCTGATCACCGTCCTCGACGCCGACGGGGTCGTGACGTATCAAAGCCCATCCGTCGCGCGCATCCTTGGCTACGCAGTCGACGAGGTCGAGGGCCAGCCGTTCACTCGCTTGCTGCGCGATTCCGATCGGTCACGGCTGGCGAAGGTGATCGAAGGCCGCTCGAGCGCCACCCGGCAGGCTGCTCCGGAGACGTACGTGCTCGATTGCTCTCTTCGCCATCGGGACGGCACGTGGCTGCAGTTCGAGGTGCAATACACCGATCTCGTCCACGACGAGCACGTGCGCGGCATCGTCCTCAACAGCCGCGACGTCAGCGAGCGCAAGGCCTTCGAAGAGCAGCTCGCCCACCAGGCTTTCCACGACCCCGTCACGGACCTCGCCAACCGCGCGTTGTTTGCGGACCGGGTTCAGCACGCCGTCCGCCGCTCGCTTCGCGGTGGCGCCCTCGTCGGTGTCATGTTCATCGACCTCGACGATTTCAAGACGGTCAACGACAGTCTCGGGCACGCCGCCGGCGATACCGTCTTGAAGGAGGTTGCGCGGCGCCTCGAAGCGGCGGTGCGGCCGTCCGACACGGTGGCCCGTTTCGGCGGAGACGAGTTCGCGATCCTGCTCGACGGTGTGACCGACTCGCAAGAGGCGGCCGCGGTCGCGGGCCGTGTGCTCGCAGCGGTCGAGGCGCTCGTGAACATCGACGGTAAGCACGTCTACCCGCGGGCGAGCGTCGGTATCTGCATGGCTGACGGGAATGTGAACACCTACGACGCCGAGGAGCTCCTGCGCAACGCCGACGTCGCGATGTACATGGCGAAGCGGGACAGCAAGGGGAGCTACCGGCTCTTCGAGCCGGCGATGCACGAGCGCGTGCTCGAACGGCTCGAGCTCCAGGCCGAGCTCCAGCGGGCGATCGAGCATCAGCAGCTGGAGTTGCACTACCAGCCCGTCGTGCGGCTCGACGCGAACCATCCGAATTACGGCGTCGAAGCGCTGCTCCGCTGGAATCACCCGGAGCGTGGGGTCGTGCCGCCGCTGCAGTTCATTCCGCTGGCCGAGGAAACGGGCCTGATCGTCCCGATCGGCCTCTGGGTGCTGCGCGAGGCGTGCCGGCAGGGCGTGATTCTCCATCAGCGTTTCCCACGGTCCGACTCGCTCACGATCAGCGTCAACCTCTCCGCGAAGCAACTGCAGATCGGAGTCAATCGTCAGCGACGTCGCGGAAGCGCTCGAGCTCAGCGGGCTCGATCCGGCGACGCTCGTACTCGAGATCACCGAGACGGTGATGATGACGGACTCGGACATCGCCATCGCGCGACTGAACGAACTGAAGGAGCTCGGCGTGCGCATCGCGCTGGACGACTTCGGCACGGGTTACTCGTCTCTCAGCTACCTGAGCAGGTTCCCGGTCGACATTCTCAAGATGGACCGCTCGTTCCTCTCCGGAGACGGGGAGGCGACTCTCGCGGCGGCGATCATCGCAATCGGTGACCGGCTCGGTCTCGAGGTCGTCGCAGAAGGAATCGAACGGGAAGAGCAGAGCGACTCACTTCGTCAACTCGGATGTGAGCTCGGACAGGGTTTCCTCTTTGCGCGACCGATGAAAGAGGACGCCCTCCTGCAGTACCTCCTCGAGGAGGCGTCTGCGCCGATCGGGGTCGTCGCCGGCACGGCCCCGTAGCAATGCAGCACAGCTACGAAGGGCTCGACCGCCCCGGAGGTTTCTCCCGAGTCGGGCTCCTCGTTCCGCTTCGATCGCGTAACTTCCGCCTGCTCTGGTCGGCGATGACGGTCTCGCTGATCGGCGACGGAATCTTTCTGATTGCGATGGTCTGGCAGGCGTATGCACTCTGGAACGCGCCTGCCGCCCTGGCCGTGCTCGGAATCGGCATGACAGTGCCGACAATCGCGTGTCTTCTGCTCGGCGGGGCGATCAGCGATCGCCTGGATCGACGGCACATCCTGCTCTACAGCGACCTCGCGCGCGCACTCGTCGTCGGCGTCCTTGCTGCATTGTCGATCGCAGGGGCGCTGTCGTTTCCTCTGCTCGTCGTGCTGGTCGCGCTCTACGGCGTCGGGACGGCGTTCTTCACGCCGGCGTTCGACGCGATCGTCCCGGACATCGTGCCGCAGGCGGATCTCGCCCGGGCGAACGCGCTCGATCAGTTCGTGCGCCCGTTGGCGCTCCGGATGGTCGGACCGGCACTCGGAGGATGGCTCGTCGCGTGGCTCGGAGCGGGGCCGGCGTTCGCGATCGACGCGGCGTCGTTCGCAGCGTCGGCAGCAATCGTTCTCGCAGTGCGAACCACGCGACCGGTCGAGAAGACGGACGCCTCGAACCTGACAGCGATCGCGGACGGCTTCCGCTTCGTGCGCCGCAACGTTTGGCTGTGGGGGACACTCGCGTCGGCGGCGATCGCGTATCTCGCGTTCCTCGGCCCGACCGAGGTGCTCCTTCCCTATCTGGTCAAGAACGAGCTCCACGGATCGGCGGGCGATCTTGGCCTCGTGTTCGCCGCCGGCGGAGTCGGCGCGGTGGGGGCGGCTGTTCTGATGGCGCAGCGCGGCCACCCGAAGCGAGATGTGACGACGATGTACGCGTGTTGGACGGTCGCGACGCTTGCCGTCGCCGGTTACGGCCTTGCACGTTCCACGACCCAACTGATGCTTGCGTGCCTCGTCTTCAACGCGCTCGAGGCGGCAGGAACGATCATCTGGGCGACGATCAAGCAGCTGCACGTGCCCGCGTCTCTCCTCGGTCGCGTTTCCAGCCTCGACTGGTTGATCTCGATCGGCTTCCTACCCATCTCCTTCGCGCTGACCGCCCCGGCCGCCGACTTGATCGGTGTCCGGAACACGCTTGTCGTCGCTGCGATCGTCGGGAGCGCCGCGACGCTCGGCGCCTTGTTCATCCCCGGCATGCGGGCGATCGAGGACACCGAGCCGCTCGCCAATGGGGCAAACCGGAGCGTCGTAGCGCCGACGGGTGCTGCTCAGGGTGTGAGCTTGCCCCCAGCGACTGCGCAGCCGACGGCTGTCTCAGTTCGCCGCTGAGAGGCCCGCGCGCCGATCGTGGTTCGGTCGGCGTCGAGCGAGATTCGGCGGTGTCCCGCTGCTGAGAAAACCCGCGCAGCGGGACTCTTTGTCGAAAACAGTTGAGTGGGACTTATTTCAGGTATAAGTCCAACAATGTCAACTGAATCAGTGAACAATGCCGGTCGTGTGCCGCTGACGTACCTGGACGAGGTCGCGGCGTAGCGCCTGTTCTGTCCGTCACACCAACCGTCTCAACGTCAGGGGGAACCACATCGTGTCCAAGCGCTTCCTCGCGGCCGTCGCCGCGACAATGCTCGTCGCCGTCCTCGCCGCCGGCACGAGCTCGGCCGACCGGGGCAACTCGAGCTCCGACTCACTCGTCCTCAGCTGGTACGACCTCACCGCGCAAGCCGTCACAGCCGCCGGACTGCCGGAACAGGCGAGCCAGGAGCGGATCTGGGCCGTCTCGTGGCTCGCGGCCGCGCGCGCAACACACGCGCCCAGCGATCCGCGGTACGTCGACGCGGCGCTCGCGACGGCGCTGCACGACACGCTCGTCTCGCTCGTGCCCTCGGTCTCCACCCAGGCGGACGCACTCCTGCACACGTCCCTTGCCTCGATCCGCGACGGGAAAGAGAAGAGTCGCGGGGTCGCAGCGGGGCAGGCGCAAGCCGTCGCAACACTCGCGGAGCGTGCAAACGACGGGCTCGACACCGCGTCGGTCAACCGCGCGTGGACGCCCCCTGCCGCAGCGCCCGGCGTCTACCAGTTGACGGGCGGCCCGGCGGTTCGCGCTGGGCTCCCCGACGCGAAGCCGTTCATCATCGCGTCGAGCGACGACTTCGACCCAGGCCCGCCGCCGTCGCTCACGTCGCAGCGCTACCTCACGGATCTCGCCGAGATTCACGCCCTCGGCGCGTCCGACAGCACGCTGCGCACGCCGGCTCAGACTGACATTGCGCGCTTCTGGGCGCAGTCGTCACTGCTCACGTACACACAGGTGCTCCGGCAGGTGATCGCAGCAGACGATCGCCCTGCGACGGCTGCACGCCTGGTCGCTGCCTTTCACGTCATCCAGGTCGACCAGCAAATCGCGATTCACGCTGCCAAGTACCGCTATCTCTTCTGGCGGCCCGTGACGGCGATCACCACCGGTGCGGTCGACCGGGACCCAAACTGGCAGCCGCTGATCGCAACGCCGCGTCATCCCGAGTATCCGTCCGGGCATGCCGGCTTCGGCGGCACAGCCGAGGTCGTGCTCGAGGCACTGGCGCCTGCCCAGGCCCACAGGACGTTCAGCGCCGCCAGCGCGACCGACGGCGGCGCGGTCCACACGTGGCCGGGCTGGGCTGCGATCACGGATGAGACGATCGACGCTCGGGTGTGGGAGGGCGTTCACTTCCGGTCCTCGGACGAGGTGGGCGCGCAGGTCGGACGCGCCGTCGCCCGCGCGGACCTGAGACAGCTCGGCTCGGTAGGGCTCTAGGGCGGCTAGCGCTCGGATTCGAGCCGACCAGGGGCGGGGTCGTGAACCCCGCCCCTGATCACGTGCGAGCTGGGCTCGCCGCGTCCTCGACGAGCCGGCACATCAGCTCGACGGCGTCCTCTGTGCTCAGGCCCTGCTCGCGGAAGAGCGAGCGCCACGTCGGGAACGACAGTGCGTGGCCGATCGCGGCGTGGGTGTACTTCGCGCGGCGGCCGCGCAACCTCCGGCTACTCGTGAGCTCGTCCTGGATGAACCGGAGGTAGCCGTGAAAGTCACGGAGTCGCAGCTCGAGGGCCGCGACGAGCGGCTCGTCGCGCAGGAGGCTGACGTACATCGCCTCGGTGCTGCCGTAGAACACGTACAGCTCGCGCAGGGCCGCGCGGGTTTGTGCGGCTGGATCCTCGATCGACAGCCACGTCTGGGGGTCCGGCGGCGGGTTCGCCTCGCGCCAGTGCGCTGAGCACGCGGCGAGCAGCGCATCCTCGTCCGGGAAGTGCCGGTAGATGGTCGACCGGCGGACGCCGGCGCGTTCGGCGATCGCGCTGATCGAGGTCTGCGCTGGGCCGAGCTCCTCGTGCAGCGCGACGGCGCTCTCGGTGATCCGTCGCCGCGTCTGCTCTTCGAGCTCGGCGCGGCGCTTCATCCGGTAGGGACGCTTTTGATCGGACATATCTGTCCAATCATATTGACAGATGCCTGCCCGGTGACGTATATTCGTCGAACACATGTGTTCAACGAAAGGAGAGGACGATGGAAACTGCAGTGACGGACGTGAAGGTGGTCGGCCCCGACGACGGGAGCGAGGGGTTCCTCGGCAGCATCGGCGTCAGGTTCCTGATCGACGGGATCGAGGCCGGCGAGCGCTTCTCGCTGGTCGAGCATCCGATGTCGCCGCGCGCGCTCGCGGCGCCGATGCACCGCCACACACGCGAGGACGAGTACAGCTTCGTGCTGGAAGGACGCATGGGAGCGCTGCTCGGCGGCGACGTCGTCGAGGCAGGCCCGGGCGATCTCGTCTTCAAGCCCCGCGACCAGTGGCACACGTTCTGGAACGCGGGCGATCAGCCGTGCCGGATCCTCGAGATCATCTCGCCTGCCGGCTTCGAGCACTTCTTCCAGGAGCTCTCCGACCTGGGCGGCGCGTTGGCCGCGGATCCGGAGGTGGTTGCGCAACTCAGCGAGCGGTACGGCCTCGAGATGCAGCCGGAGACGGTCCCCGGCCTGCTCGAGCGCTTCGGGCTGCAGCTTGGCCAGCCGCTGCCCGGCGGCTGGAGGCCGTGATCTCGGCTTAAGAGACCCCGGAGAGCGGGCCTCTCTAGTTCCCGGCGAGCGCCGGCCTGGCCGTCTCCGCGTCGGACCAACGGCGGAACGCGACGACGCTGTTGTGTCCTCCGAAGCCGAATGAGTTCGAGATAGCGGCGTCGACCTGTTGGGCTCGTGGTTCGTTCGGGAGATAGTCGAGGTCACACGCGGGATCCGGCAGCAGCTGGTTGATCGTCGGCGGGAGCACGCCGTTCTGGAGGGCCAGGACGGTGAAGATGGCTTCGACGGCGCCCGCGGCGCCGAGGGTGTGGCCCGTCGCGCCCTTGGTCGATGAGACGGCCGGGTAGCCGCCGTTCGCACCGAACGCCAGCTTGAGCACTCGAGTCTCGGCGGCGTCACCGGCCGGCGTCGACGTGCCGTGTGCGTTCACGTAACCGATGTCCGTCGCCTCGAGTGCGGCGTCGTCGAGCGCCATGTGGATCGCGCGCGCGGCGTGGGCGCCGATCGGATCCGGGTCGGAGACGTGATTGGCGTCGGAGGAGACCCCGTAGCCCGCGAGCTCGGCGTAGATCTTCGCTCCACGCGCCTGTGCGTGTTCGAGCTCCTCGAGCACGAGCACGGCCGCGGCCTCCGCGATCACGAAGCCGTCCCGGCCGGCGTCGAACGGGCGCGACGCGGCTTGCGGGTCGTCGTTTCTCGCCGACAGGGCGCGCATGGCGGCGAAGCCCGCGAGCGCAGCCGGCGTCACCGGTGCTTCGGTTCCGCCGCAGAACATCACGTCGGCGCGGCCGAGCCGGATCGCATCGAGGGCGTCGCCGATCGCCATGTTCGAGGCGGCGCAGGCGGTGCTCTGTGCGAGCAACGGGCCTCGCGTGCCGAGCTCGATCGAGACCCAACCCGCGGGCAGGTTCGGGAGCGTCTGCACGATCGAGAACGGGCTGACCCGGTCCGGCCCGCGGTTCGTCAGTTGGAGCACCGTCTGCTCGAACGATCGAACACCACCGAGCGCCGTGCCGATCGCCGTCCCGGTGCGCTCGCTCACGGCGGCGACATCGAGTTGCGCGTCCTCCTGTGCCTGGCGCGCAGCGGCGACGACGAGGTGAGTACAGCGGTCCATGCGCCGCGCCGCCTTCTGGTCGATGAAGTCGGACGGGTCGAAGTCGTTCACTTCGCACGCGAACCGCACCGGGAAACCGTCGGTGTCGAACTGGGAGATCGGCCCAGCGCCGGACTTCCCGGCGATCAATGCCGACCACGCCGCCGGAGCCGTATTTCCGATCGGGCACACGATCCCGAGCCCCGTGATCACGACCCGTCTGCGAAGCGATTCCATCGGCCCAGACTACTCGCGGAGAGGGGCTCGCCCGTCTGGGTGAACCCCTCTCCACGCCTGGTTGCTACTTGGCGAGTGCGAAGAGCAGGAACTGCGTGAACTGGTTGGCGGCGAAGTTGTTGTCGCTCACCAGCACGACCGACTGACGGCCGTCCGCGAGCTTCGGCCCGAGCGTCAGTCCCTCGACGTTGTCGAGCGGGATGCCGAGCGTGTCGAGGTCGAACAGCAGCGTCTTCTCGGCGGGACGGATCGAGTCGAGCTTCCCGGCGAGGCTGTCGACGCCGTTCACGTTCGTCGCTCCCGGGAGCGCGACCTTGTAGAGCTTGATCGAGTTGCCGGTGCCGGTCGCGGTGCCGCCGACGGAGAACGACCGTTCCATCGAGATCAGGAACTCGTTGTTCAGCGGCAAGAGCTCGACGAGCCCGTTGACCGAGAAGATGCTCGACGGCTCGAGCACCGGGTCGGTCCAGTAGAGCCACTGGCGGTCGAGCTGACCGGTCTGCAGGTCGTAGCGCATGATCCGGGCCGGGCTGCCGTGCGCGGTCGTCGCGGCCGGGCCGTCCTGGTAGAGCGCGTTCTCGACGCCCGTGAAGAGGAAGTTCCCGTTCTGCGGGATGCCAGCGCTCTCGAACGCGAGGTTCGGCTGGATCCCGCTCGAGTGGTCGGCGGTCGGCAGGAACGGCTGCGGCACCGGCAGGTCGCCGAGGTACCGGCCGTCGAGCGAGTAGCGGCGCAGGAACGGCGGGATCAACTGGTTCGTGAAGCCTTCCGACGTGGCGATCAGCGTGTGGTCCTTCGTCAGCACGAGACCTTCCGGGTCGAGGCTGAACGGCGCGTAGGGCTGCCCATTCGGTGCGAGCAGCGTCGTGACGTTCGTGAAGGTGACGTCGCCGTTGGCTAGCGCGCCGTCGGCCACGTCGAGCTTCAGCGTGTAGAAGCGCGCGGGCTGGAACTGGCTCGGGTCGTCGGAGATCGCGTAGTAGACGCCGTTCTGGGCGTCATACGTGATCGACGAGAGGCCGCCGACGGTGGTGCCCTGGAACTGCGTCCCGGTCGGCACGATCGCCTGGCCCAGGAACTGCAGGTCCGTCTTCGGCCCCATGGCGGCCGCAGGCGCGACGGCGACGAGCGCCGCGGCAATCGTCGCAAGTGTCAGCTTCAACTTCATGCTTTCCCCCCAACTGTCGGGCACCGACCCCCTGCCGGTACGCGCTGCCCGAGACTACTGCTCCGGGCTCGCGCCCCGTCCAGGAGCCCAAAGCGCGATTTACGCACCTCTTACCTTGGATTGCCTGTTGGCTCACGGCGCAACGGGATCGTCTCCCTCGTCGTCCGGAGGAGGATCATGCGAGGCGTTGCGAGCAACAGATTGCGTTTCACGGTGGTTTCTGTCGCCCTCCTTGCGCTTGCGTTCACCTCCGCAGCGCTTGCGGCGGCTCCGACCGCAACGACCGGTCCCGCGACGGTGGTCGGTTCGACGTCTGCGACCGTCGGCGGCTCCGTTGACCCGCATGGGCAAGCGACGACGTGGTGGGTCGAGTACGGGACATCGACCTCGTACGGCTCAAAGACCGCGGCCGCGAATGCCGGTGCCGGGCCGGCCGCGGTCAGCGTCTCCGTGAACGTCGCGGGGCTGAAGGCAGGAACGACCTACCACTACCGCCTCGTCGCCAACAACGCGGCAGGCACGAGTCGCGGCGGTGACGCCGTCTTCACGACGCTCGTGCCGCCCGACGTCACGACGGGCGCGGCGACCAGCATCTCGGCCTCCGGCGCGACGCTGAACGGGACCGTCGACCCGAACGGTCGGTCGACGACCTATTACTTCGACTACGGGACGTCGACGAGCTACGGCTCGAAGTCCGGCTCGAAGAGCGCAGGCTCCGCGACGAGCGCGCAGGCAGCCGCGGCCGGAATCTCCGGTCTCGTCGCCGGGCGCACGTACCACTTCCGGATCGTCGCGACGAGCGACGCCGGCACGACCGTTGGCAAGGACGCGACGTTCACGACGAGCTCGGCGCCGATCGTGGTGACGGGTGACGCCTCGTCGATCGCGCCGACGACGGCGACGCTCCACGGCACCGTGAACCCGAACGGCCTCTCGACCACCTGGTGGTTCGAGTACGGCACGTCGACCGGCTACGGCACGAAGACGTCGTCGCACGGCGCCGGCTCCGGGACAGCGGCTCGCGCCGCATCCCTCGGCATCAAATCGCTGCGCGCAGGGACGACGTACCACTTCCGGCTCGTCGCTCAGAACTCGCGCGGCAGGGTCGCGGGAGCCGACCGTACGTTCTCGACGGTCGGAGCCCCGCTCGCGCAGACAGGCCCGCCGCAGAGCGTCGGTCCTGACACTGCGGTCGTCACCGGCACGCTCGCGACGAGAGGGCGGGCAACGACTTGGTGGTTCGAGTACGGCACATCGACCGGCTACGGCAAGTCGACGGCATCGAAGAGCGCCGGATCGACCTCGGCCAACCAGCAGGTGAGTGCGCAGGTGACCGGGCTCGTGCCGGCGACGGTCTACCACTATCGGCTCGTTACGAAGAGCGACGCAGGGACGGCGCGCGGAGCAGACGCTGTCTTCACGACGCTCGGCGTCACCCTCGGCACCGTCGTGACGCAGACGGCGTTCGGCGGCCGCGTCCTGCTCTCCGGCGCCGTTCCGACGCACCAGGCGAATGAGACCGTGATCGTCTATGCACAGCCGTACGGGGAAGGCTCGCCGCGCGCCGTCGCGACCATCCTCACCGGGGTGAACGGAGCCTGGCAGTACCTCGCCCGGCCGAAGATCGCGACCACGTACCAGGCGAGCTGGCGGAGTCGCCTGAGCACGCCGGTCACAATTGCCGTGCGCCCGCGCATCACGTTCACGCGGCTCAGGTCGGGCCGGTTCGTTGCGCGAGTCCTCGGCGGTCACTCCTTCGCCGGCCGGCTCGTCCAACTGCAGCGCTGGAACGGCGTGCGGTGGGTGACGCTCCGCCGCGCGCGCCTCGGCCAGCGCTCCCGGACCGAGTTCAAGGCGACGCTGCGCAAGGGACGCTCGACGCTGCGCATCGCGTTCAGCGTCAACCAGGCCGGCGCCGGCTACCTCGGTGGGACGAGCCCGGTGCTCAGAGTGACCGTCAAGCGCTGAACGGCGTTCAGCGGTCGATCATCCGCTGGTTCGCGTCGCTGTAGCGCTCACCTTCCGCGGTCAGCGACGACTCGGCCTCGTCGATCTCACGCAGGTCGTCGGCCGTCAGCTCGACCTCGGCGGCGCGCGATGTTCTCCTCGAGCCGGTGCTGCTTCGTCGTGCCGGGGATCGGGACGAACCACGGCCTCTGTGCGAGCACCCACGCCAGGGCAACCTGTGCCGACGTCGCTCCCTTACGCTCCGCGATCTCGCCGATCAGGTCGACGAAGACGCGGTTCGCCTGACGCCGTTCCGGATCGAAGCGCGGCACGGTGTTGCGGAAGTCGCCGCTCTCGAAGGTCGTGTTCTGGTCGATCTTCCCCGTCAGGAAGCCCTTGCCGAGCGGGCTGAACGGGACGAAGCCGATCCCGAGCTCCTCCAGCGTCGGCACGATCTCGTCCTCCGGCTCCCGCCACCAGAGCGAGTACTCGCTCTGGAGCGCGGTGACCGGCTGAACCGCATGCGCGCGGCGAATGTTCTGCACGCCGGCCTCGGAGAGGCCGAAGTGCTTGACCTTCCCTTCCGCGATCAGCTCCTTGACCGTGCCCGCGACCTCCTCGATCGGCACGTTCGGGTCGACGCGGTGCTGGTAGAGCAGGTCGATCGTGTCGGTCCGGAGCCGCTCGAGCGAGCGCTCCACACTGCGCCTGATCGTCTCGGGCTTGCTGTCGAGCCCGGTCGGCGTGCCGGTCTCGAGATCGAACCCGAACTTGGTCGCGATCACGACCTGGTCGCGCACGGGCTCGAGCGCTTCGCCGACGAGCGCTTCGTTCGCGAACGGCCCGTAGACCTGCGCGGTGTCGAAGAACGTGACGCCTCGTTCGACGGCGGTGCGGGCGAGCGTGATCATCTCGCCGCGGTCAGGAATCGGCAGGTAGCTCTGACTCATGCCCATGCAGCCGAGGCCGATCGCCGATACTTCGAGCGTTCCGAGCGTACGTGTTTCCATCTCTGTCTCCTTGGTCAGCAGGCCATGAGCCGTGAGACACTCAAGCACGCGAACGCAGCCGACGGCGACACCAGACGAGGAGACCGCTCATGCAGATCACGAGAAACAGCCTTAGCACCGCCGCCGGGCCTGAAGACTGGTTCACGGGCGCGGTCTACGTCGACACGGTCGCCGCACCGTCCGATGGCTCGCGCGTCCATGCGAGCAGCGTCCACTTCACACCAGGTGCGCGTACCGCGTGGCACACGCACCCGAACGGCCAGACGATCTGGGTCGTGGAGGGTGTCGGTCTCTGCCAGCGTCGCGGCGGCGCGATCGAAGTGATCCGTCCCGGCGATCGCGTCTTCTTCGAGCCGGGCGAGGAGCACTGGCACGGCGCTGCGCCGACGCGGTTCATGACCCACATCGCGATGCTCCAGGTCGACGACGAGGGTAACCCCGCGACGTGGGGCGACCGTGTCACCGACGAGGAGTACGGAGCAGCGCCCGCTATCGAGGGCTGAGCGAGCAGGCGCGCTACGCCGAGTAGCGGAGCCTCCGGCGCAGGTGGATCACGGTCACCGCTTCGGCTGGGGCGAGGCCGCGCGGCGTGTCGTCGGCGGCCGGCTGCTCCGTCGTCGTGTACGCCTCCCAGCCCTGGGCGAGCAGCCGGTCGAGCTTGAACGTCCCTGCTTCGGCCGTCCGGTACTCCCACTTGTCGGCCATCGGCTGAGTCTATGACGTCCCTTGGCCGGCGTCATCGGCCGGATCGGGATGGTCGACGAGAGCTGAGGTAAGAAAGCGGCGCGCCGCGACACCAATCCTCCGACACCAACTGAATCGGAGGACACATGCCCTACGGAAGCTGGATCAACGACCTGCCGACCGGGTTCTTCCTGACGGTCCACGTGGCCGCATTCGCCATCGGCGCCGGCTTCGCGTGGCTCGCGGCCAAGCGGGGGCTGCAGCTGCTGACGGCGGCGTTCTCGCTGTTCGCGGTCGCGGAGCTCGTCTACATGACCTACCACCTCGACTGGACGGTGTTCCTCTTCGCGCACACGATCGCCGAGGTGCTCGACCTGGTTGCGTTCGTGCTCGTCTTCGCCGGCGCGGTCTACGAGACCGTTCGGCAGCCGAGCCTCGAGGCATCTCGGTGAGGACAGCGCTCTTCCTGACCGCTGCTGCAGCCCTCGCCGCGACACTCGTCGCGGCGGGCTGCGGCAGCACCGGCTCCAGCACACCAGTCAAGACGACCGCCGTCTCGATGGCGAAGAGCTACCGCTTCGATCCGAAGGTGATCGAGGTCAAGTCCGGGGACACCGTCACGTGGACGAACAACGACAACTTCACGCACACCGTGAAGGTCGACGGCCAACCCGACCACAAGGTCGGCCGCGGCGACAGCGTGTCGATCCGCTTCGACACGGCGGGGACATATCACTACGTCTGCACGCTGCACAGCCACGACATGCACGGAACCGTGATCGTCGGATGACGTTCGCCGAGCTGCGCGTGGACGTCGTGATCCTCTGCTGCGCAGTCAGCGCAGGCATCCACGCTGCGCTCGTTCCCGCGCACTTCGAGGAGGGAACCGGGCCGGGCGTCGGGTTCATCCTCGCCTCCCTCGCGCCGGCGGCCTGCGCCGTGCTCCTGACGCGTCGTCCGTCCCGGCTCGCGCTGGCCGCGACGACGGTGGTCTTCGCGGGGCTCATCGTCAGCTACCTGCTCGTGCTCGCATCTGGGCTGCCCGTGCTGCATCCCGAGCGCGAGCCCGTCGAGGCCCTTGCGGTCTGGACGAAGGTGATCGAGGCCATCGGCCTCGTGGTGGCGGCCGGTTGCCTGCGGCGACCGGCCGCCTTTCGCGCGGAGGGGGTCGTCACCACATGAGGACGGGACGCCCGATTCCGCTGCCGCTGACGCTGCTCGTCGCCGTCTTCAGCGCGCTCGTCGCGCTTGCCGTGTCCGGCGGCATGCAGATGGGCCACGACCACGCGGACCAGCACGCGCACGGCATCACGGTGCACGTGACGCATCGGTCAGCCCGTCCATGAGCGCGCTCGCCGAAGCTACGGTGTTCGATGTGGAGCCGCTGGTCGTTGCCGGATCGACCGCTCGCCCGATCGAGCTGACGCTGGATCCCGAATCGCGCGAGTGGCTGACAGCGCTCGGGTCCGTGGGCGTCGTCCGCGACGACGCGGTCGCCCGCCTGCACGCCCTCCTTCTGCATGCAGCGCGCTTCGAGGTCGCACGGCGGCGCGAGGCACTCCCTCATCTGCGCGGTGACGATTTCGACGACATCGCGAACCAGGCCGCAGACGATGCGCTGGTCAGCGTCCTCCGTCGGCTCGGCGACTTTCGCGGTGCGAGTCGCTTCACGACCTGGGCGTACAAGTTCGCGCTGCTGGAGGCGGCGGTGAAACTGCGGAAGCGCGCGTGGCAGGGCCGCGAGCTGCCGCTCGAGCCCGAGTTGTGGACGTCGTTCGCGAGCACTGATGTCGGGCCGCAGGCCGAGCTCGAGCAGCGCGCAGTCATCGATGCGATCGATCATGCGATCCACGAGGTGCTGACGCCGCACCAGCGAACGGTCCTCGTCGCCCTCGCGCTGAACGGCGTGCCGATCGACGTGCTCGCAGATCGCCTTGGTTCGAATCGCAACGCGCTCTACAAGACGCTGCATGACGCACGACGCAGACTGCGCCGGCATCTCGACGACTGCGGGCTGGCCGTCGACGGTTCACGGGAGGAGGAAGTGATGGAGGATCGCGACGTGAAGGACGTGCTCTCGCGCGTGCTCGGGCCTGCTGAGCCAGAGCTCGGCTGCGATGCCTGCTTCGACGAGCTCGACCGCTACGTCGAGCTCGAGGCCGCCGGCGCCGATGCGGATGCTGCGATCCCGGGGCTGCGCGCGCATTTCGAGGGCTGCCCGGCCTGCCGTGAGGAGCACGACAGCCTCCTCGCGCTCGTGCGCGGTGATACCGACCGCGCATGAGCGTCGTTCGTGAAGGCGGGTGCTCCTGCGGAGCGGTTCGCTACCGGCTGAGGTCCGAGCCGCTCTTCACGAACTGCTGCCACTGCCTGAACTGCCAGCGCCAGACGGGCAGCGCCTTCGTGATCAATCTGCTCATCGAGACCGACCGGGTGGAGCTGCTTGCAGGCGACCCGCAGCCAATCGACGTCCCGCGCGACGACGGCAGCAGCCAGCGGATCTTCCGCTGTCCGGACTGTCAGGTGGCAGTCTTCAGCGAGTACGGACGCCCCGAGGTGCGGTTCGTACGAGCCGGAACACTCGACGAGCCGTGGTCGGTGACGCCCGACGCCCACATCTTCACGCGGACGAAGCTGAGCTGGGTCGAGCTTCCCGAGTCCACACCTGCGTTCGAGGTCTACTACGACTCGAAGACCCTCTGGCCGGCCGCAAGCCTCGAACGGCTCGACGCCGCCCTCGCTCGCTGATCCGACCCGGGGGCCGCACATCGTGCGGCCCTCGGCGACCCCCTTCACGCGTGCGCGGCTGCGAGCAACCGCGCATGGTCACGACGATCACTCACAGGCCGCCGACTGACGCACGCGGGATCAAGAACGGACGTGTCCCAGGGACAGTCCCCGGGACACGTCCAGCTCGGCCCGGCGCCCGCTCAGGCTGCCTGCGGGTCGATGTTCTGGTTGAGCCGGAACACGTTCGTCGGGTCGTACACGTTCTTCAACGCGACGAGCCTGGCGTACGTCTCGTCGCCGTAGGACGACCTGCCGCCGTTCGGGTCACCGAGGAAGTTCACGTACGCGCGTCCGGTCGACGCGTCCTCGGCGGCCTCGATCACGTCGCGGGTCCACTCCGTGTGCGACTCCGTGTCGGCCGGATCCCGCCAGCCGGTGACGGCGTTGAGCAGGAACGGCATCGAGCGCTCGGCGAACGCCGTTGCGCCCTCGGGGACACGCGCCAGCGCGCCGCCCATCTGGTGCACGTGGATCTCGCACTGCGGGCCGGGCGCCTCGAGGTGGAGCTTGCAGAGCCGATCGATCAGCTCGTCGTCGAGCCGGGCCAGGTTCGTGGCCTTGAAGTAGGCGTGGATCCCCTTCTCCCAGAGCGGGTCGATCAGCGTCTGGATCGCCTGGTACGGCATCGGCCCGAGCAGGTCGGCGATCGGCTCGCCGACCGTGCGGAACGCGCCGACGAGACTCTCACCCGCGTCGATCGGGCCGCTGGAGGTCGCGATGAAGGCCGCAACCTTCTTGCCGTGCCACTCCGCCGGGATCACCGGCAGCGGCGGCGCGGTCGTCAGGTTGACGATCGCGGTGATCTCGTCCGGTGCGACGACCGCCCAGTCGCGGAAGGTGTGCAGCAGCTCGTGGGCCGCCTCGGCCGGGTAGAAGATCGGCCCGGCGTAGACCATCGGCCCGAGCGGGTGCAGCTCGAACTCGAACTGCGTGACGATGCCGAAGTTGCCGCCGCCGCCGCGCAGGCCCCAGAGCAGGTCGCTGTTCTCGGACTCGCTTGCACGGATGATCCGGCCGTCGGCGGTGACGACGTCGGCCGCGACGAGGTTGTCGCAGGCGAGCCCGAACTTCCTCATCGTCCAGCCGATGCCGCCGCCGAGCGTGAAGCCCGCGACGCCGGTGGACGACACGAGGCCGCCCGTCGTCGCGAGGCTGTGCGGCTGCGTCTCGTTGTCGACGTCGGCCCAGACGGCGCCGCCGCCAACCGTGGCGCGCCGCGCGGCCGGATCGACGCGAACGTCGTTCATCTGCGAGAGATCGATCACGATCCCGTTGTCGCAGGTCGAGAAGCCGGCGATGCTGTGGCCGCCGCCGCGGACGGCGATCAGCAGGTCGTTGCTGCGGGCGAAGCCCACCGCGGTCGCCACGTCGCCGGCGTTGGCGCAGCGGACGACGAGCGCCGGGCGCCGGTCGTGAGCGCCGTTCCACACCTTGCACGCCTCTGCGTACGCAGCGTCGGACGGGGCGACGACCTCGCCGTCGACGCTCTCTCGCAGCTCCTGCACCGTCGCCTCTCCAAGAACCCGCGCACTGGTGACTGTCATGACGTTCCTTTCGTCAGGGGTGTGCGTGGAGTGCTATCGAGCGACGCTTTGCGCGGTCTTAGCGGTCACTTTGCAAGCTGAGCCAGCCGTTCGTCGATGTGCGCAGTGCCCAGGGCGTCGTCACGGGCCGCGTAGCGGTTTCGCGCATCCACGAAGTAGGACGACGCCTGCTCGACGTCCCCCCGCAGGAGGGCCACCTCTGCCAGGCCCGAGAGCGTGTTCGCGATCCAGCGCTCGCGCTGCGTCTCTCCGAGCACGGCGAATGCCTCCTGCAATGCGGCCTCGGCGCCTTCGAGGTCGTTCCGCGCGACTGCGAGATCCGCGGTCCGCCAGAGTGAGCTCGCGAGGCCCCACCGGTCGCCGGCGCGCCTGAAGATGTCCCGGGCCGAGGCGAGGTGGCGCTCCGCGGTGTCGTAGTCGCCCGCGACCGTGGCGACCATGCCGAGACCGGAGATCACGAGACCGCGGCCGCGCCGATCACCGAGCATGGTGCGGAGGTCGAGCGCGACCTCGAGTTGCTCGCGCGCGGTCGTCAGGTCGTTCGCGACGAAGGCCGCATAGGCGCGCCGGACGGAGACGGTTGCCAGGCCGGTGTCGTCGCCTGCCGCCGCGAAGCGAGCGGCACTCTCCTCGAGCAGGGCCGACGCCTCTGCAGTGTCACCGCGCGCGCGTGCGTTTCCCGCCAGGTTCGCGAGCGCGTAGCTGGTCGCCGCCTCGCACGAGATCTCGACGAACGGCTTCAACGTGTCCTCGAAGACGTGCTGCAACCCGGGGCGGCTGCCCGGCAGGGTCGTCCGGATCTCGGCGATGTTGAGCGGTGACGGGACAGTCTCGGACGACTGCTCCAGGGCGCGGAATGCCTCGACGCTCTCGGCCAGAAGCCGGTCGGCGCTCGCAAGATCGCCGCGCATCCAGTGCACGACGCCGAGCGAATGAATACCGAGCGCCTCGGCGGGCGCGAAGTCCTCCGTCCGCGCGAGTGCGAGCGCCTGTTCGAGCGCCGGTATCGCGACGTCGATGTCGTCGCCCGCCACGCCCAGCTCGCCGAGGAACTGCAACGCCCGCCACTGGGACCGCGCGTCGGCGTTCGCGACGGCGGCAGCACGGCTCTCCTCGGCGAGCTCCATACCGCGGACGAGCGTGCCGGCGCGAAAGTCGATCGCGGCCGCGGCGAGAAGTGCCTCGGCGCGTAACGGCGTCAGCTCGGGAGCGGCTGCAAGTGCGACGGCGAAGCGTCGCCTCGCCTCTTCCAGCTCGATGCGACGCAGCCAGAACGGTGACAGGGCGACGCAGAGGGCGAGCGCCGCAGGGGGGTCGCGGGCGAGCAGCAGGTCGAGTGCGGCGCGCAGGTTCGCCGCATCACGGTCGAGCCGCGGTGACGTTCGCCGGCGTTGTGCGAGCGCGAGCGCCCAGCGCGCGTGACGCCCCGCGAGCACGTCGGCTTCGCCTGCCTCTTCGAGCCGCCCGCGTGCGTACATCCGCACGGTCTCGAGCAGGCGATAACGGCCACCGCCGTCCTCGACCGTCACGAGCGACTTCTCGACGAGACGCGCGAGCATGTCTGCGATCGCCATCGACTCGAGACCGTCGCCCGCGCAGACCTCTTCACTCGCCTCCAGCTCGAAGCCCCCGGCGAAGACCGCGAGCCGGCGCAGGAGCAGCTGCTCGTCCGGCTCGAGGAGGTCGTGGCTCCACTGGAGCGTCGCGGTGAGGGTCTGCTGCCGCGTCGGTGCCGCATGGCTGCCGCTGCGCAGCAGACGGAACCGGTCGTCGAGCCGGGCGGCGATCGCCGCGGGGCTCAGCGCTCCGAGCCGGGCAGCTGCGAGCTCGAGGGCGAGTGGGAGCCCGTCGAGGCGAAGACAGATCCGGGCGACGTCCTCGGCGTTCTGCTCGTTGAGCTCGAAGCCCGGCGAGGCCGCGACCGCACGTGCGACGAAGAGCGAGACGGACGCGTAGTCGAGCAGCTCGTGCGGAGGAAGCGGCCGCTCCGGATCAGGGATTGCGAGCGAGGGGACGCGGAAGACCACTTCGCCGGGCACCCGCAGCGGCTCGCGGCTCGTGGCCAGGATCGTCAGCTGTGGCGCTGCGCGGAGCAACCCGTCCGTCAGCGCTGCCGTCGCCGCCAGCACATGCTCGCAGTTGTCGAGCACGAGCAGCAGCTCCCGCGCCGCGAGGAAGTCGATCACGGCCGCGATCAGCTCTTGCGCGGGCAGTGGCCTGACGTCGAGCGCGGTTGCGATCGCGTCCGGGACGAGTCGTGGGTCGGCGACAGTTGCGAGCTCGACGAGGGCGGCACCCGACGGGTACGAGGACTCGACCGAGCGCGCAAGTTGGAGCGCGAGCCGCGTCTTCCCGACGCCGCCGGCGCCCGACAGCGTCAGAACACGCGTGTGCCGGAGCAGCGAATCCAGTTCCGAGAGCTCTCGCTCTCGACCGACGAACGAGCTCGCATCCGCGGGCAGGCCGAACGGTGCCGTCGTGCCGAGCGCCGCCGACTCCTCCGCGAGCGCGGCGGCCAGCTCCGCGAGCTCTTCGCGACGCCCCTCGGCCCAGTCGTCGTAGCGGTTCTCCGGCAGTAGCTCGCCGCGGTAGAGCGAAAGCACGGCGCGATACGCCGCAGCTGTCTTCATCCGCCTCGCATCCGCCGCCGCAAGCTCGAGCAGGTCGACGTCGACGTCGACGTCTCCTGCAAGCGACAGCACCTCGTCGCGGACGTCGATCGTGTCCGCGCCCAGCGCGCGCCGCGCGACGTGCACCGCCTGATGCAGGTTGTTCGCGGCCGCAGCCGGCGCGAGCTCGCGCCAGAGCACGTCGAGTGCCTGGTCGCGATGCAGACGATGGCCGCGTGCAAGAGCGAGCAGCTTCACGAGCTCGCGCGCCTTCTTCAAGCGCCACGTGGAGTCGGGCACGACGACACCGTCGACCGTCGCCTCGAAACCCCCGAGCAGCTTCACGCTGACAGCCATCGAACAAACCTAACCCGCGGCACGCGGGTGGCAGCGATTCGCGCTTGTCGCTAAGCCGCGGCAAAGCGTGTGCAAAGACACGCTTCCTAGCCTCGTCCGCGCAGGGTCAACTCACTCGCCTGGAGGGAAGAGACATGCTGAACATCAAGGTGCTGGGAGCGCTCGTCGCGTGTGCGCTGATCGTGGCCGTGCCGTCGCTCGCGCACGGAGGGCCGGTCGTCGGCCATCCGCTTGCGAAGGGAACGATGCAGGCGACGACGATCAACGCACAGGCCGGATCGATGATCTTCGAGAAGATCACGATCGCGCCCGGCGGCAGCTTCGGCTGGCACACGCACACCGCGCCTGTCGCGGTCGCCGTCGCCGCCGGAACACTGACCGTGTTCGATCCGACGGTGAACAGCTGCGCGCCGTTCAAGGTCTCGAAGGGCGCGTCGTTCGTGGAGCCCGCGAACCACGTGCATCTTGCGCGCAACGACGGCAAGAAGCCCGTCACGGTCTACGTGGTCTACCTCGGCGTCCCGAAGCACACCGCCTCGGACGCAGGAGCAACGAAGCCGGCGGGCTGCAACGCCTGAGCGAGCGGGGGCCGCCCGCCGCCTCGCGCGGCGTGCGGTCCCCGGCCGTCAGCCGTCGTCGCGTGCTGGAGTCGGACCGGTGCCGTCGGCGGCCGCCTGCAGCGCGGCCAGG
Organism: uncultured Actinomycetes bacterium; assembly: GCA_963779505.1. Lineage (GTDB taxonomy): Bacteria > Actinomycetota > Thermoleophilia > Gaiellales > Gaiellaceae > PALSA-600. The sequence continues at coordinate 190,598 of CAVZYK010000008.1, forward strand.
TCGAGCTTGCGCATCTTCAGCATCGCCTCCATCGCCCGTCGTGCACGCTCTGGATCCGGATCCGCAAAGAGCTCTGCCATGCCGGTCGGCACGACCTGCCACGAGACGCCGAAGCGGTCCTTCAGCCAGCCGCACTGGCTCTCTTCGCCGCCGTCGGTGAGTGCCTCCCAGTAGTAGTCGAGCTCCTCCTGCGTCTCGCAGTCGATCTCGAACGAGATCGCCTCGTCGAACGTGAAGTTCGGGCCGCCGTTGATGCCGACGAAGCGCTGCCCGTTCAGCTCGAACTCGACCGTCAGCACCATGCCCGCCTCGCGCGGCCCTGCCTCCGTGTAGTGCGTGACGGTGAGGATGCGCGAGTTCGGGAACACGGAGAGGTAGAAGGCGGCGGCTTCCTCCGCCTGGGTGTCGAACCAGAGATTCGGCGTGATCGGTCCCTGCATGCTCTCTCCTCCTGGGATTGGGGCCTTGTCAGAAGGTCAGACTCTGCCGCGCGCCGGAACTCACCGGCCTCGCTAAGAAACGGGCGGTGCTGCGGGGCGCACGGCCTGCAGCTCGCCGCGGCGGCGCGGGCGGCGCACCTTCAGCCACTCGGCTGCGAAGTACGAGCCGACCACGAGTGCGGCGGCGAATGCCTGTGCGCCGATCGTCTCCCAGGTCGGGACGACCTCGAACCAGCGCGCCCACCAGTCCGGGAACTGCACGCCGACCGGGGTGCTGGAGAGCCAGCCGACGTCCTGCAGCGTCCGGGCGCTGCCGCCCACCATGACGACGAGCACGACGCCGAGCATGACGCCCGTGACGACGAGCATGCGCTTGTACGGCAGCTTCTGCTGCAGGAAGAACATGGCGACGCCGACGGCGACGGTTGCAGCGAGACCGATCGCGACACCCTCGAGCACCGTCCCCGTTCCGGCCTGCAGCTGCAGCGTCTGCAGGAAGAGCACGACCTCGAAGCCCTCGCGGTAGACGCTCGAGAAGCCGAGCAGAAGCAGGCCGACGACCTGGCCGCCGATCATGCCGCCTGCGAGCGCGCGCTTCCGCTGCGCGTTGCGCTTCCCGATCCACTTCGTCCAGTAGACCTTGTGGAAGAACCAGTTCATGATCACGAGCAGCACGGCGATCGCGATCAGGCCGGTGACCGCCTGCAGCTGGTCGGCGTAGCGCGAGAACTGCCCGAGAATCGCCTGGGCGAGGAACCAGGTTGCGACCGTGGCGGCGAAGGCAACGGCCGCACCGGCCGCGACCGGGCGCCGCAGGCCTCGCTGGGCGCCGAGCATCGATGCGGTCACTGCCGCGAAGATCAGGACGGCCTCGAGGCCCTCGCGGAAGACGATGACGGCGCTGTTCGCGACGATGACGGCGTGCGAGGTGCCGGGCGCCGACTCGGTGGGGTCGGGCGTGCCCTGCGAGGCGTAGATGACGCCGCCGATCAGCGTGGCGAGGATCACCGTGGCGAAGATCCAGACGCCGTAGCGCTGCGCGAAGCGGCGGGCCTTGACGTCGTCGCAGAAGTTCTCGTCCATCGGCGGGGCACGATAGCAGTGATGTAAGGGTTGCCTTACATGAACCGCAGGTTAGGCTTCCGCCGGATGGAAGCAGTCGAGCATACGGACGCCCCGGCGGGGGAGACCGGTCGAGCGCTGCAGGGGGTCTTCCGCTACTACGAGCTCGCCAAGCGAGCCGAGTGGCAGGTCTCCGACATGGCCTGGGGCGAGATCCCGCCGATCCCGGAGTACAGCGGCTCGCCGCAGAAGCTTGCCCGGCGAAAAGACCTCTGGCGCTCGGTGATCACGCAGCAGCTGCAGGCGGACGAGCTCGCCGTCGAGATGGCGACCCAGCTCTTCGCGATCGCCCCGGACCGCGAGGCGAAGCTCTACTACACGACGATGGTGCAGGACGAGGCCCGCCACACCGAGGCCTGGCTGAAGCTGATCGAAGAGGCGGGGGGGATGGCCGAGCGCGATCCGTACCTCGACGAGCTTGCCCAGCAGGTGCTCGACGCGGACACGCTCGAGGAGAAGGTGTTCATGATGCAGGTCTTCTTCGAGCGCCTGATCATCCCGCGTTTCCGCATGATCGCCCGCTCGTCGCGCGGGACGCTGCTCGAGGATCTCTGCAACCGCCTCGCGATCGACGACGGCATCCACCACGGCGCGGGCATGGCCTACGAGCGCGTGCTGCTCGAGGGCGCCGGCAAATCGGTGAACACGAAGCTCGTCAAGGCTGCCAACCGCCTGCTGCCCGTCTTCGCGCAGCACGCGCTCTGGCGCCCGAAGGCGCGCGAGTTCATCGGCGCCCTGATGCGCGAGACCGACATCCGCATGCTGCGCGAGGACCTGGAGCACGGCGTCCGCCTCGCGAACTCGCTCGGGATCGACGTCAGCGACATCGAGCTGCCGCCCCAGCTGCGCTAGGTGTCTCTGCCTAGGCGTGCGAGAGGATCAGCCGGCGTGAGCGGCCGACAGCGATCACATCGTCGACCCGCACCTCGCGGCGGCCGAGCGAGAGCACGTCGCCGCGCGACGGCTGTTCGTCCAGCTGCAGGCGTCCCGTCGCAAGGACGGCGTCACCGCGCCGAAGCTCATATTCGTAGTCGCCCACCGCAGAGTCCCCCGAGTTCATGAGCTTACCTCTGACCGTGGAGTACGCTCGATACACATGTCGCAGCTCCCACTGACCGGCGGCTGCCTCTGCGGGGCCGTTCGTTACGAGGTCACCGAGCCTTTGGTCTCGGCCTCGTACTGCCACTGCACGCGCTGCCAGCGCCGTACCGGCACCGCCGCCTCGGCGCAGGCGAGGGTCGCGCCCGGTGCGCTGCGCATCACCCAGGGCGAGGAGCTCGTGCGCGAGTTCGTGCCGGAGGACGGGTGGCCGAAGTGCTTCTGCAGCGCCTGCGGCGGCGCGCTCTGGAGCCGTCATCCGACCGAGGAGCTTCGCAGCGTCCGGCTCGGCACCTTCGACAGCGATCCGGGCATCAGCCCACAGTGGCGTCAGTTCGTCGCCTACGCAGCACCGTGGGAGGCGATACCGGACGACGGCCTGCCCCGCTACCCGGAAGGGAAGACGGACTGATGGCCAAGTCGCGGCTCAAGGGCAGGCGTGGGCAGAAGACGCCGGCCGTCCTCCGCGAGCGTGTCGCGGAGCTGGAGCGCGAACGCGAGCTCCTGAACGCGATCGCGAACTACGCGCCGAGCCTGATCTGCCTCGTCGACGGTGACGGCCGCGTGCGGCCGTTCGCCTCGAACCGCGCCTTCGAGCAGGTGCTCGGCTACGCGCCGCACGAGACCGGGGGCGAGCTGTTCTGGGAGAAGTACGTCGCGGACGGCGAGCGCAGCCGAGCCCGGGACTGCATCCTCTCGGCGATCCGGTCGCGCGCCTCGAGCGAGTGCGAGGGGCGCTGGCTCCAGCGCGACGGCTCCGAGATCGACGTCGTCTGGACTTGCACCCCGTTGCCCAAGATCTCGAGCGGCCCGGTCTACCTGATCAGCGGCACGGACGTGACGGAGCGCAAGCGTCACGAGGCCGAGGTTCGCAGGTCGCGTGCTCGGATCGTCGCCGCCGCCGACGACGCCCGGCGCCGGCTCGAGCGAAACCTCCACGACGGAGCGCAGCAGCGGCTGCTGGCGCTGCTCTTGCAGCTGCGGGGAGCGCAACGCGGCCTCGTCGACGAGACGGAGACGATGAACATGGCGGTCGAGGAGCTCGCCCAGGCGGTGAAGGAGCTCCGCGCGCTCGCGCAGGGCATCCATCCGTCCGCGCTGACGGAGCGTGGCCTTGCAGCCGCGCTGCGCATCGTGGTCGCCCGCGCGCCCGTCCCGGTCGAGCTCGACGTCACGGACACGCCGCTCGACACGAACGTCGCGGTCGCGGCCTACTACATCGTCTCGGAAGCACTGACGAACGTCGCGAAGTACGCCGAGGCGACACGCGCCGCGGTGCGCGTGCGCGAGAGCGACGGACGCATCGTGGTGGTCGTCGAGGACGACGGGAAGGGCGGCGCCGACCCGTTCGCCGGCAGCGGTCTGCCCGGGCTCGGCGACCGCGTGGCAGCGCTCGACGGCTCGCTCGACGTGCAGAGCCCGCCCGGCGGCGGCACACGCATACGTGCCGAGCTCCCGCTGCAGTAGCGTCTCGGCATGTGCTTCGACATCGATTCCGCCCCGCCGGTCCCGGCGATCGCCGGCGCGTCGGTCTCGCACGAGCTGCTGAAGCTCCGCGCGGCCGACGGCAACGAGCTCGCCGCCTTCCTCGCAACTCCTGACGAGCCCAGCCCGACCGGGATCGTCCTCCTGCCCGACGTGCGCGGGCTCTACCACTTCTACGAGGAGCTCGCGCTTCGTTTCGCCGAGCGTGGCCATGCTGCGCTCGCAATCGACTACTTCGGACGCACGGCAGGCTCGTCGACGCGTGACGCGGACTTCGAGTACGGGCCGCACGTCGACCAGACGACCGACGACGGCGTGCAGGCCGACACGCACGCAGCGGTCGAGCACCTGCGCGGGCTCGGCTGCAGCTCGGTCTTCACTGTCGGCTTCTGCTTCGGCGGACGCGCGTCGTGGGTCGCGGCCGCGTCGGGGCACGGCCTCGCGGGGTCGATCGGCTTCTACGGCTCGCCGACCAGGCAGCGCGGCGGGCCGAGCGCGGTCGAGCGCGTCGACGCGATCGCGTGCCCGATCCTCGCCCTCCAGGCCGGCGACGACCAGGGCATCACGGCCGACGACAACGCGACCTTCGAGCGCGCGCTCACCGCTGCGGGTGTCGAGCACGAGATCGTCGTCTACGACGGCGCACCGCACAGCTTCTTCGACCGCAAGCAGGAGGAGTTCGCGGACGCGTCCGAGGACGCGTGGCGCCGCACGCTCGCGTTCGTCGACTCGCACGGTTGATCCTCGCGATCGACCAGGGCACGACCGGCACCACCTGCCTCGTCGTCGACGACGAGCTGCAGGTGCTCGGGCGCGGCTACCGCGAGCTGCCCCAGTCCTTTCCTCGGCCGGGCTGGGTCGAGCACGACCCCGAGGAGATCTGGCTCGGCGTCGAGCGGGCTGCGGAAGCGGCGCTCGCAGCCGCGGGCGTCCGCGCGGCTGACCTGGAAGCGATCGGGATCACGAACCAGCGCGAGACGACACTGCTCTGGGAGCGCTCGTCCGGCCGTGCGGTCGGGCCTGCGATCGTCTGGCAGGACCGGCGCACCGCAGAGCGCTGCCGCGAGCTCGACGCCGGACTGATCCGCGAGCGAACCGGCCTCGTGCCGGACCCGTACTTCTCCGCGACGAAGCTCGAGTGGCTCCTGCGCGAGCATCGACGGCCCGGTCTCGCCTTCGGCACCGTCGACGCGTGGCTCGTCTGGCAGCTGAGTGGGGGTGAGGTGCATGCGACCGACCGGACGAATGCCTCGCGGACGCTGCTCTGCTCGCTCGCCACGCTCGACTGGGACGACGAGCTGCTCGAGCTCTTCGGCGTCGACCGCTCGCTGCTGCCGACGATCGTGCCCTCGCGCGGGCACGTGGCCGACGGCCTGCTGTTCGGCGCGCGCGTTCCGATCCGCGGCATCGCCGGCGACCAGCAGGCGGCGCTCTTCGGTCAAGGATGCCGCCGGCCCGGCGAGGCGAAGGTGACCTACGGGACGGGCAGCTTCGTGCTCGTGCATGCAGGCGACGACGCGTCGGCGCCGCCACACGGCCTCCTGAAGACGGCCGCTGCCGACGGGTACGCCGTCGAAGGAGCCGTGCTCGTCAGCGGCGCTGCGCTCCAGTGGCTGCGCGACGGGCTCGGCCTGATCGGCGACGCCGCCGAGAGCGAGGCGCTCGCCCGGAGCGTCCCGTCGACCGAGGGGGTCGCCTTCGTGCCGGCGCTGACCGGTCTCGGCTCGCCCTGGTGGGACCCGGACGCGCGCGGGCTGATCGCCGGGATCACGCGGGGAACGACGCGCGCGCACCTCGTCCGGGCGGCGTTGGAGGCGATCGCGCACCAGGTCGCCGACGTGGTCGATGCCCTGCCGCTGCGGCCGGCGCTCCTACGCGCCGACGGCGGCGCGGCGGCGAACGGCTTTCTGATGCAGTTCCAGGCCGACCTGCTCGGACTGCCCGTCGAGGTCGCGGTCGAGCAGGAGACGACGGCCCTGGGAGCAGCCGCTCTCGCCGCCGGCCGGGACGTCCAGGTCGCCGTCGGAGACGTGTACGAGCCCCGAATCGGGCGTGACGAGGCCGCCGAGCTGCGCCGGGGCTGGGGGCAGGCCCTGCGGCGAGCGCAATCCGAAAGGGAGACTTAACGAGAACTTCCAAGCAGGCTCTTAGGTGTCAGGTGCATCCTTAGGGCTTCACCCGAGCGAGGAGGCGCCAGTGGAAGAGGTCGGTGGCAAGCTCGAACAGGCCCTGTTCGAGATCCGGCGTGTGATCGCAGGGCAGGAGCAGATGCTGGAGCGGGTGCTCGTCAGCCTGCTCGCCGGCGGGCACGTGCTGATCGAAGGCGTGCCGGGACTCGCGAAGACGCTGACGATCAAGACCGCCGCGGCGGTACTCGGCGGATCGTTCCAGCGGGTGCAGTTCACGCCCGACCTCGTTCCGTCGGACCTCGTCGGCACGCGCGTCTACCGGCCCGACCGCACGGAGTTCGAGACCGAGCTCGGCCCGGTCTTCTGCAACTTCCTGCTCGCGGACGAGATCAACCGCGCGCCGGCCAAGGTGCAGTCCGCGCTGCTCGAGGTGATGCAGGAGCGCCAGGTGACGATCGGCCACAGCACGTTCCCCGTGCCGAGCCCGTTCCTCGTGCTCGCGACACAGAACCCGATCGAGTCCGAAGGCACGTACCCGCTGCCCGAGGCGCAGGTCGACCGGTTCATGCTCAAGGTGCTCGTCGACTATCCCGCCCACGACGAGGAGCTGACGGTCGTCGCTCGCTCGCTCGAAGCGCCGCCCGAGCTGAGCCAGATGCTCTCGCTCGAAGAGCTGCAGGCACTGCAGCGGCAGGCGGCCGAGGTCTACGTCGATCCGGCGCTGATCAGCTGGACGGTCGATGTCGCGACCGCGACGCGCAAGCCGCGTGAGCACGGTCTGAACGAGGTCGCGGACTACGTCTCGTTCGGCGCGAGCCCGCGCGGTCCGATCAGCCTCGTCGCCGCCGGGCGCGCACTCGCCCTGATCCGCGGCCGCGACTACGTGATCCCCGCCGACCTCGAGGCGCTCGTGCGCGACGCGTTCCGGCATCGGCTCGTGCTGTCGTACCGCGCACTCGCCGAGGAGGTCGCGCCCGATGCGATCCTCGACTCGGTGCTGGCGGCTGTGCCGATGCCGCAGATCGACCTCGGACGGACGGGCGCGGCAGCGTCGGCTTGACGTCGACAGCGTCAGACCCGCTCGCCCCGATCCGGACACCGGCGCAGCCGGGTCCGGGCCCGCTGTCGGCCGCGTCGCTGCGTGCGCTCGAGCTGACGGTCGGGCGCCGGGTCGACGGGCTGCTCGCCGGCGACTACCGCTCGGCGTTCGCCGGGGTCGGCAGCGAGCTCTGGCAGGTGCGCCCCTACGAGGCGGGCGACGACGTGCGGCGGATCGAGTGGAACGTGACGGCGCGCACCGGCGTGCCGCACGTTCGCGTCGAGCTCGCCGAGCGCGTGCTCGTGACCTGGCTCGTGCTCGACCTCTCGGCGTCGATGGCGTTCGGCACGGGCGACCGCCGGAAGGCGGACGTCGCCGAAGGCGTCGCGGTTGCGGTCGGCCACGCGGCGACGCGCCGCGGCAACCGGCTCGGCGTGGTCACCTTCGGCAGCGAGTCATCCGTCGAGCCGCCGCGACAAGGTCGCCGCGCCCTGCTGCAAGCGCTGCGCACGCTGCGCGAGGTGCCGCCGGGCGGCAGCGGCAGCCTGCGTGACGCGCTCGACCTGACCGATCGCGTCGCGACCCAGCGGGCGCTCGTCCTCGTCGTCTCCGACTTCCGCGGCCCGCTCAGCTGGCGCGCGCCGCTGTTGCGGCTCGCCGGCCGGCACACCGTGCTGGCGGTCGAGGTGCGCGACCCGCGCGAGCAGGAGCTCGCCGACGTCGGCGAGCTGCGGCTCGTCGATCCGGAGACCGGCCGGCAGCTGCGCGTCGACACCGGCGATCGGCGCCTGCGCGAGCGATTCGCGTCGGCCGCGAGCGAGGAGCGCCGCGCGCTCGCTGCGAGCCTTGCAACCGCCGGCGTCGGCCACGTCGCGCTCTCGACCGAGGGCGACTGGCTGCGGCCGCTCGCCGCGTTCCTCCGTAGAGGCAGGCGAACCAGGTGAGCTTCACCGCGCCGATCCTGCTCCTCTGCCTGCTCGCCGTCCCGGCTGCGGTCGCGGTCTACGTCTGGCTCGACGACCGCCGCGACGCACGGGCCTCCGCGTGGGCGCCGGCGCCGCTCCTCGGCAACATGGTCGAGCGGCCGCCTGCGTGGCGCCGTCACGCGCCGATGATCCTGCTGCTGATCGGGCTGACGCTGCTGCTCGTCGGCTTCGCCCGCCCGAACGCCACGATCACCGTCAAGAGGCAGGACGCGACCGTCGTGCTCGTGCTCGACGTGTCGGGCTCGATGGCGGCAAACGACTCGAGGCCGACGCGGCTCGCAGCCGCACGGGCCGCCGCGCTGCGGTACGTGGACGAGCTGCCGAAGGGCTACCGCATGTCCGTGATCACCTTCTCGGATCACACGACGCTGGCATCGCCGCCGACACACGATCTCGACCGCGTGCGCGCGGTGCTCGCGCGCGCCCGCACGGGCCCGCAGGGAACAGCGCTCGCCGACGCGGTCGCTCGTGCCGTCGCGGTCGCGCGGGCAGTGCCGGCGAAGCCGGGCGCCAAGCGGCCGCCGGCTGTCGTGGTGGCCTTCTCCGACGGCGGCCAGACGGCGGGGCGCGTGACGCCGCAACAGGCGGCGCGACTGGCCCACAACGTCGGCATCCCGGTGACGACCGTCTCGGTCGGGACGACGGACGGCATCGTCGAGCAGCCGGTCAAGGGCGGCTTCACCGAGCGCATCCAGGTTCCGGTCAAGCCCGAGGTGCTGCAGTTGATCGCACGGACGAGCGGCGGGCAGTTCATCGCCGGCGCGCAGTCGGCCAACCCGAAGTCGACGTACGGCGAGCTCGGCTCGCGCGTCGGTCATCGGCGCAAGGAGGTCGAGGTGACGTCGGTCGCCGCGGGCGGCGGGCTGGTCTTCATGCTCGCGGGCGCGGTGCTCTCGGGCTTCTGGTTCCGGAGGCTCGTATGAGGCCGTTCCTCGCTGCGCTCGTCGCCGGGCTCGCCGTTGCCGCCGCGTTCGCGCCGACGGGTGGCGCAACGAACGAGTGCCGCGGGATCATGGCGTGCATCCGCGTGCCCGGGCCGTGGGTGCTCGTGCCGCCGAGCGGCCGCGTGCAGTACCTGCTCGCCTGCCCGGGTGGTCGCAGCGTCGTCGGTGGGCTCGACGCCCAGGCGACGTCGCGCGCCGTGCGGGTCGGGTTCGAAGGGCGGCTCGGCGCGCCGGTCGGCCCCGGGGTGACGACGACGCGCTACGCGCTCTTCCGTGCAGTCTCGACCGCGAAGAGGCCGCAGGCGTTCCAGCCGCTGCTCGGCTGCGTGCCGCTGCAGGGTGGGGGAGGCCGTTCTACGGTCTCCGCGCGCGTGACGCCGGCGGGACCGTCGATCGAGTACCGGTCGCGCATCGTCATCATCGGCCCGGGCCAGGTGAAGTTCGCGAAGGTGGCGTGCAAGTCGGGCGAGAAGCTCGTCGGCTCGTGGCACGCGATCGCGTTCCGCGTCAAGAAACCGCCGCAGCTCGGTAGCGGGTCACTCGTCGACGTGACGCGGCGGAGCGTCGGCAAGCAGGTCGTGGCGACGGCGTCGGCGACGGACGGCCTCTCGATCGACGTGCACGCGGTCGTGCAGGTCGGCGCGGAGTGTGCACCGTGACCTTCGCATCGCCATGGTTCCTGGCCGCGTTGCTGCTCGTCCCGCTCGTGCTCGGCGCTCGCGCTCTGGTTCGACCGCCGGCGCGCTCGCTACACGGTCGCGTTCACGAACCTCGAGCTGCTCGCCGGGCTGGCGACGACTCGGCGCAGGCCGCTGCGCTGGCTGCCGCTCGCGCTCTTCCTGCTCGCCCTCGCCGCTGCATCGACGGCGCTCGCGCGGCCGAACGCGAAGGTGTCGGTGCCCTCGGACAAGGCGACGATCGTGCTGCTCGTCGACGTCTCCGGCTCGATGCGGGCCGCCGACGTGAAGCCGACCCGGCTCGGCGCAGCGCAGGTGGCGATGTCGGCGTTCGCCGACAAGGTTCCCAAGGGCGGTCCGGCTCGGCCTCGTCTCGTTCAGCAGCGATCCCGACCTGCTCGTGATCCCGACCACCGACCGCGCCGTGCTGCACGAGGGGATCGACCTTCTCGTCCCGGAGGCGGGAACGGCGATCGGCGACGGGCTCGGGATGGCGGTGCAAGTGGTCAAGACGACGCTCGCCGGTGCGAAGAAGGCCAAGGACGGCAAGGTGCCCGGCGCGATCGTGCTGCTCTCCGACGGTGCGCAGACCCGCGGCACGCTGACCCCGCTCGACGGCGCGGCGCGTGCGCGCGACGCGGGCATCCGCGTCTTCACCGTCGCGCTCGGCACGAAGAACGGCACGCTCGGCTTCGGCGGCGGGCCGTTCGGGGGCTACGGCCTCGGCGGCGGCTTCAACGGCGGTGGGGGCGGCAACGGCGGCCGGCGCTTCCCCGTGCGTCCCGATCCGGTGACGCTCGCGGCGATCGCCCGCGAGACCGACGGCAAGACGTTCGAGGCGAAGTCGGCGTCGAAGGTCGAGTCGATCTACAAGCGACTCGGCTCGAGCATCGCGCAGCGGCAGGTGAATCGCGAGATCTCGTCGTGGTTCGTCGGCGCCGCGGCGCTCCTGCTGCTCGGGTCGATCGCCGCCTCGCGCTTCACCGGCGCGCGGCTCCCCTGAGGTCACACTCACGAACGTGGTTACGCGAGGTCGAGGTTCAGCTCGCGCAGCGCGAGGAAGACGCCTTCGCTGAACGTCGGGTACGGCTGGATCACGTCCAGCAGCACCTCGATCGGCGTCTCTGCGCGAATCGCGAGCGTCAGCTGCTGCAGCCACTCGCCCGCCTCGGGCCCGACGGCGACTGCGCCCTTCAGCACACGCCGCTCGGGGTCGGCGACGACCTTGACGAAACCCGCGTGCTTCGGCCGCTCGTACGTCGAGAGGCGCGGCACCGAGCCGAGGTCCCACGTCGAGCTGAGACCACCCTCCGTGTCGCCGACCGTCGCCACCTGCGGGTCGGTGAAGATCGTGGCCGGCACCGCGCGATGGTCTGCACGTGCCTCGCGGCCGGTCAGGTCGTAGGCGGCGATGCGTGCGTGGTACTTGCCGACGTGCGTGAACGGCGCGATCCCGGTCACATCGCCGAGCGCCCAGACGTTCTCGGCGGCGCGCATGTGCTCGTCGACCTCGATGCCACGGCGCGACAGCGTCAGCCCGAGGGGTTCGAGGCCCGCGACGTTTGCCCGTCGGCCCGTGGCGATCAGCAACCGATCGAAGGGCAGCTCGCTGCCATCCTCGAGCATCAGCGCGGACGAAGTCACGCGGCTCGCCCTGGCGTCGAGCCGGATCTCGACCCCGTCCTCCTGCAGCGCCGTCGCGACGAGCGCTGCCGCATCAGCGTCGACGCGCGAGAGGATGCGCGAGTCGCCCTGCACGAGCGTCACCTGCGAGCCGACGCGCTGGAAGAACTGCGCGAGCTCGCAACCGACCGGCCCCGCGCCGAGCACCACGAGTCGTGGCGGCACCTCGAGCGTCTCCGTCGCGTCCACATTCGTCCAGTAGTCGACGTCCTCGAGCCCGTCGAGCGGTGGGATCGCGGGCGACGACCCCGTCGAGAGCACGAGCTTGTCGTACCGCAACTCCGTGTCGCCGACCTGGATCAGGCCAGCGCTCGGGGAACGTCGCGTCGCCGCGGACGAGTCCTGCGTCCTGCGAGGCGAGCCACTCGACCTGCGAGGAGTCGTCGCGCTCCGCGACGATGTCGCGCCAGGCGAAGATCGCCTGCGCGTCGAGCTGACCGACGTGCAGCGAGCCGAGCGTCCTGTTGGCTGATGCGGCGAGCTCCGGTGCTCGCAGCATCGTCTTCGTCGGCATGCACGCCCAGTAGGAGCATTCGCCGCCGACGAGGCGGCGTTCGACCACGGTCACCTTCGACTCGCGGTCGAGCCGGCGGAGGGCTCCGACGAAGTGCTCGCCGGACGACCCTCCGCCCACTACGACAACGTGCTGCGCCAAGGTGCTACTTGACGAGCCCGTTCGCCTGCAGGAAGGCCTTCGCGACCTTCGCGGGCGACTGCTTGTTGATGATCACTGCCTTGTTCATCGCGATGATCGCGTTTGTCGTCAGGAGCCGCGAGACAGCGTTCACGCGTGCGGTGAACGTCGGGCCGAGCGCGGAGACGACGGACGCCTTCACGAGCGGAACGACGTTCTGGAACCCGAACTGGTGCACGGGATCCGCGAGCAGCACGTACTTCGATCCCTTGCCGAGCACGGGATCCGTCGAGAACACCGCTGCTGCCTGCACCTTGCCTGCATCGAGAGCGGCGTACGGCGAGATGCCTGCGAACGGCACGAACGTCTCACCCTTCAGCTTGTAGTTCTTGTGCAACCCGACCAGTCCAGTGGTGCGCGTCCGGAACTCCGGTAGCGCTCCGATCTTGAGGCCGGGAATCTTCTTCAGGTCGTAGAGCGTCTTCAGGTGATACTTCGACGCCGTCGACTTCAGCACCGCAATCGCGTCGGTGTCGAAGAACGGTGTGGCGTTGAGCACCTTGATCCCCTTCTTCGCCTCGAGCTGGCGGGCGAGGCTCACGGTCGCCGCTGCGGTCTTGGCGGAAAGTGCATGGTGGTAGACGACCTGCACGATGACGCCGGTGTACTCCGGGTACATCGTGATCTTGCCCTTCTCGAGTGCCCCGTGGATGATCTCGGTCGACCCGATGTTCTCCTTGTAGGAAACCGAGAACCCCTTCGACTCGAGCGCCTGCTTGTAGAGCTGGCCGAGGATGAACTCCTCGGGGAAGTTCTTGGTGCCGAGGATCACCGTCGGCGATGCGGACTGCGCCGGCCGCGCGAAGGCGGCCGCGAACAAGCCGATGACGATCGCGACCCCGAGCGAGATCGCGAAGGCGGCCTTGGCGGCGCGCCGAGTGTGCTTGCGGATCACAACTACTCCTTTCTTGGAGACTCCTGGACACTAGTCCGCGGAAGGAGGCAGGGAGCAGGTCTGCGACTCGACGCCGCGCCTTGATCGAGCTTCGCGTTCGCGTGAAGCCGAGAGGCCGCTCGCGCGGCCTCTCGGCTCTGGCAACGTCGATGGGTCGAGGCGACTACTCGATCGGGATCTCGAAGCGGGTGATGATGCCGGGGTCTCCGCCTCGCGCGAGTAGCTCGGGGTCGGGATCGCGAGTCGCCACCCATGCGTAGCCGTGCTCGGGGTAGGCGACGACGTCGGGGAAGCCCCCGGCGCTGATCGCGAGGAGCTGAGCTGGTTCCTCGGTCGGGTTGCTGAACATGTGGACGCCGGCCCGTCCCTCGGGGCAGAAGACGAAGTCTCCCGGCGCCAACTGCTCTTCGCCGTGTTGGTTCCGGAAGAGGGGACGCCCGCTCAGGACGAAGAACATCTCTTCGGCTCCGAAGTGCATGTGCATCCGCATCTCGGACGAGCCGGGGGCGAGCTCGTACTGCGTTGCTCCCATCCTGGCGTCGTCCGGCCGCCAGAAGATGCGGTGTCGCGTCCCGGGCTCTTCGCTTTCTCCGTCCCAGACGTCGGAGAAGAGGTTCTGACGATCCATTTCGTGGACCTCCAAGTCGTAGCGGTGGGCGCGCAGCGCTGACACCCGCAGGACGGGCCTCGGCACTGCGCCGAAAACGCGCGGCTCGATGCCGCGTCGAACCGCTACCTCGCTGCCGGATCCACGAGCGGATCATGCCTGCTCGCGCTGACGATGGCCGCAGGAACCGGCAGCTCGAAACTCACGAACCAGGTTCGGTGCGGCCCCAGTAGCGGGCCGAGCGGCTTCAGCTGACCGGCCAGATGATCCGGGTCTCCGGCACCGGGTCGTGCTGCTCGTAGATCTCGATCGGCTCTCCGCGCTCGGTGTACCCGTCTCGCTGCAGCTGGTCGTGGAACTCCTGGTAGACGCCTGCCAGCTTTTCGTAGGGGCCGACGTAGAGATGAACCGCCGCGCGTTGCGCGGGCCGGGTCACCAACTCGAAGTCATCGGGCGGCTCGACCGCACCGGGCTCGACCTCGACGCCGGGCGCGATGTTCAGCTGCCCGTCGGGAGTCGCGGACGAGATGCACATGTGCACGCCGTGCGGCACCGTGTCCGCCCAGCGATGCACCTTTCCCATCAGCTCCGGCATGACGCTCGGGACCTCCGAGAACGCCACCGTCCGCTTGATCACTGCATAGGTCCCAGCCGGGACTTGTCGAATCTCGTAGTCCATCTCATTCCTCCTTTGGCCCGAGCGGCCACACGAGGCGTGTGACGTGCTCGGATGGATCGTTCACTTCCTCGGGGCTCGTTTCGTAGTGCTCGCGCGGCTCGCCGCGCGGACGGATCCCGTCCGCCTGCAACGACTCCCAGAGCAGCCGCCATTCATCGCTGAGGCCCATGAAGTCGCCGACGTAGGTGTGAACGACGGCGCGGCCGGCCGGGCACACGACGAGCTCGATCGGGGCGGGCGGCTCGATCGTTCCACGCACCGGCCAGCCCACCCGCAGATCGACGACGCCGTCGTCGTCGGCGGGACAGATCGCGACAGGTGCCGTCCCCGGAACGCGGTCGTGCGCGAACGCCCACTTCCCCGTCTCGCCGATCAGCTCCGGGATCGGCAGCTCCCCGAGGCGCGCCGGCCGGTGGATCGCCGCAAGGATGAGCTCCGTCACGTCCTGGACGCGGTAGTTGAGGCTGCGTGTCGGCACCAACTCCTCCTCGCCTCGCAGCAGGCGGTCGAGCTCGTCGATCATGCGCTCGGTCACGACCGCACGCCCTTCCAGCCGGGCGCGCTGGACGGTGAGCCGCTCGCGTAGAACCGCGTCGTCGCCGCCCAGCACCTCGGCGATCTCGTCGAGCGGCAGCTCGAAGGCACGGAGACGGCGAATCGCAACCGCGTCGCGCGCCTGCTCGAGCGAGTACCAGCGGTAGCCGGTGAAGTCGTCGACGCGTGCGGGCCGTAGCAGTCCCAGCTCGTCGTAGTGGCGAAGCGCCTTCGCCGTCAGCCCGACGAGCTGCGCAAAGCGCCCGATCGAGAGCAACTCGTCTTTCGCGACCCTCACGCTGGGAAGCATGAAGCTTCCCCCCAGGGGAAGGTCAAGGTCTCGGTGTTGGAACGGCGCCTGACGCCAGATTGTCGCTCGCGTGGGCGAGCATTGACTGCTCCAAGGTCAAAGGCTGTGGGCGCTCCTTGCGGCTGCGTTGGGCTTCCTGACATCTTGGCGATCCTCACCGATGGGCGTGTGTCGATGTGACTCTCACAGCGATGCCCGTCTCCTGGCGGGCCCGCGTTCGGAACTGTCACCCGACCGGTGCGGCGAGGTGCTTTCGCATGACCGCGACGTGACAGTGGAGAGCGAGGAAGGGAACAGCGCTGGGCTCGACGTCTGCAAGCTCGCGCCGCTCGGTCTCGTGATACCCCAACCGGCCGTACCAGGCGGCAAGCCGCTCCGTGTGCGGGTGTGCCGTTACCGGTACGAGTAGCTCCAACTGCATCCGGCTCGCACCGGTCGACGAGGCGCGGCTCTCGGCAAACGCAACGAGCTTGCCACCAATGCCCCTGCCACCGTTTGCCTGATCGACGGCCAGAACGCCGAACCAGCCTGTTTCTCTGTCGAGTTGGCGTGTACGGATAGCACCGACAATGCGACCGTGGTCTCGGGCCACGACCACCTCTTCAGCGCTGATCGCATCAGACGTTTCGGTGATCGTGGTCCTTGCAACGCCGCCACGCCACAACCCCTCTTCTGCAACGTCGTATGCGCGGTTCACCAGCGCGGCGATCTCGGCGACAAGTGCGGGATCATCGGCCGCTACCGGCAGAAGCATCTCGATCGCGACCACCCACCAACCCTATTCCCTGCTGCAGCGCACGACTGGCCTGGGCGAGAAGCCTCTCAGTTGACACTACTCGGGGCTTGCCGCAAGGGCCGTGCCCTTTGATCGCCGAAGTCCCTTGGGCGTGACGACGGCCTGCAATCCGAGCAGCGCGAGGAACACCAGCGCCGACAGGGCCATCACGCAGAGCGAGGCGGCGAGCACGCCGGCGAGCCGGTAGCTCGCCTGGTTGACGATCACGTCGCCGAGGCCGCCGCCGCCCGCGATCGCGGCGATCGGCGCGGTCGCGACGACCGTCACGGCCGCCACGCGCAGGCCGGTGAAGAGGAGCGGCATCGAGAGCGGCAGCTCCACCTGCCGGAGGATCTGCAGGCGCGTCATGCCCATGCCTCGCGCCGCTTCGACGGCGTCGCGGTCGACGCCGTCGACCCCGTCGAAGCTATTCGTCAGGATCGGGCCGGTCGCGAGCACGGCGAGCGCGACCATGTTGTTGACGAAGCCGATGCCGAGGATCGTCAGGAAGGCCGCGATCAGAACGAGGCTCGGCAGTGCACGCCCGACGATCGACGTGCCGATCGCGATCGACGAGCCGCGATGGAAATGACCGAGCGCGATGCCGAGTGGCAGCGCGATCAGGAGCGCGATGCCGAGTCGCCGCGCCGGAGAGCTGGAGCTGCTCGAGGGCCTTCGTCGCGAGGAAGCCGGGGTGGTCGCCGATGAACCGGAATGCGTCGGCGAACGTGTGGAGGTTCGCTTCGTCCGCGACGATCATCGGGGTCGACCTCGCCCACGGCACGAGTATCCGCCGCAGCCCGACGAGGCCCATGTCGCACGCGATCGCGAGCGCGACGCAAAGCGCTCCCGCCGAGTAGATCTCCGTCTTGAACGGGGTCGGCTCCTTGAGCGCGAGAAAGATCGGGTAGCCGAGACCCTTCGGGAGGAGGAAGGCGGCGATGGTCGCGATCGAGATCGTCGAGACGACCGCGACGCGCAAGCCGCCGATGATCGCCGGTACAGCGAGGGGCAGCTCGACGCGCGTCAGGATCTGTCGACGGGTCAGCCCCATGCCCTGCGCCGCCTCGAGCACGTCGGGCGGCGCGCTCTGCAGCCCCGCCATGATGTTCGGGAAGAGGATGACGAGCGTGTACGCGACGAGCGCGACCTCGACCGTGGTCGTCGAGATGCCGGTGAACGGCACGAGGATCTGGAAGAGCGCGAGGCTCGGGATCGTGTAGAGCAGGGCCGAGACGATCCCGATCGGCTGCTCGACGTGGTGGACTCGGTGGGCGATCAGCGCCAGCACGAACGCGATCGTGAACCCGATCGCCATCGCGATCGCCGTCAGCTCGAGATGCTGCACGAGCGCCGGCCCGAGCGTGTCGTGCCAGTGCTCGCGCACCCAGTCGGGACAGAACGTGTGGTCACCCTGCACACACGAGCTGCCCTGGCCGAACGTCGGGATGACGGGGCCTGGGCCGGCTACAGCAGCGCTCCCGCGTCGTCGAGACGGAAGACGCCGAGCTCCTCACCGTCCGCGCCCATGACGACGACCTGCTCGGCGTGCACCTCGAGCATCTGCGAGACGGCGTTCCGCACCGACGTCTCCGCCGGCAGGCGCGGCCCGTCGCCGTCGACCGGGCCGAGCGGCACGTCGTTCAGCGTCCGCAGCGCGAGCCGCCGCAGCGCGCGGTCCTCGCCGATGAACTCCTTGACGAAGTCGTCGGCAGGGTGAGCAAGGATCGCGTCGGGCGTGTCGTACTGCGCGAGCACGCCACCCTGACGAAGGATGGCGATGCGGTCGCCCATCGTGATCGCCTCGTCGATGTCGTGCGTGACGAAGATCACCGTCTTGCCGACCTCGCGGTGCAGCCGCTTCAGCTCGGTCTGCAGGCGCAGGCGCGTGATCGGGTCGAGCGCGCCGAACGGCTCGTCCATCAGCAGCACCGGCGGGTCGGCCGCGAGTGCGCGCGCGAGGCCGACGCGCTGACGCTGCCCGCCCGAGAGCTGCGACGGGTACCGCGAGGCGTCGCCGGCTTCGAGGCCGACGAGCTCGAGCAGCTCCAGGCTGCGCGTGCGCGTCCGCCGCTTGTCCCAGCCGAGCAGCCGAGGCACCGTGCCGACGTTGTCGCCGACGGTCATGTGCGGGAAGAGGCCGATCTGCTGGATCACGTAGCCGATGCCGCGCCGCAGCTCCACGAGCGGCAGGTCGAGAATCGAGCGCCCGTCGATCCGGATCTCGCCCGAGTCGAACGGGATCAACCGGTTGATCATCTTCAGCGCCGTCGTCTTCCCGCCGCCGGATGGGCCGACGAGCACGCAGAACGTGCCCGCGGGGATCTCCAGCGAGAGGTCGTCGAGCGCCGGCTGCTCTCGCCCCGGATAGCGCTTCGTCACATGGTCGAACACGATCTCGGCCGCAGTCGTCGCGTTCATCGGGGGTTCCTGATCCCTCCGAGGCCGACGATGCCGCCGGCGCCGACGAGGAGGGCGGTGATCAGCATCGAGAGCCTGAAGCCGGACAGGTCGAGCTGGTTGGTCGTTGCCGGCGACGAGCGCACCGACGACCGCGATCCCGAGCAGTCCCGCGACGCGCGCGACGGCGTTGTTGACGCCGCTCGCGATGCCGGAGTCGTTCTCGCCGACGTCCGCGAGCACGGTCGCCGTCAGCGGCGCGACGATCATCGACAGCCCGATCGAGAACACCAGGAGCGCCGGCAGCAGCTCCGTCCAGTAGTCGACCTCCCGACCGAGACGGACGAAGGTGAGCAGCGCCGCCCCGGCGACGAGCGGGCCGACGCCCATGAAGAGACGCGGACCGAAACGCATCGACAGCCGTCCGACCCGCGGCGAGAGGAAGAACATGACGATCGTGATGGGGATGAGGGCGAAGCCGCTCTTCAGCGCCGAGTACCCCGCGATCTGCTGCAGGTAGAGCACGAGGAAGAACGTGAGCGTGGAGAGGCCTGCGTAGACGGTCAGCGTCTCGATGTTCGCGAACGAGAAGTTGCGGCGCGCGAAGAGGCGCAGCGGCAACATCGGCTGCGGTGCGCGCCGCTCCCACCAGAGGAACACCGCGAAGACGGCGATGCCGCCGAAGAAGCTGAGCAGGATCAGCGGGTCGCCCCAGCCGCGGCGCGGCTCCTCGATCAGCGCGAACACGGGGCCGGCGAGCCCGAGTGCACAGAGCAGCCCGCCGATCACGTCGACCTTGGCGCGACGCGCACCGGTCGGCTCCTTGCGCGGCACCGCGTAGGCGACGAGCGCCCCGGTGACGAGGGCGAACGGCACGTTGACGAGGAAGATCCAGCGCCAGGACGCGTGCTCGACGAGCCACCCGCCGCCGAGCGGCCCGATCACGAACGCGATGCCGGTCCACGCCGTCCACGCGCCGATCGCGGCGCCTCGTTCCTCGCCGCTGAAGGTCGTCGCGATCACGGCCAGGCCGGCCGGAGTCAGGATCGCCCCGGTGGCGCCCTGCAGGCCCCGCGCGAGGATCAGGGTCGTGCCGTCGGGCGCTGCGGCGCAGAGGATCGAGGCGAGCCCGAACGTCGCGATTCCGATCAGGAAGAGCCGCCGGGCGCCGAAGAGGTCGCCGAGCGAGCCGCCGACGAGCAGCAGGGAGCCGAGGGTGAGGAGGTAGGCGTCGACCACCCACTGCTGGAGCGAGAGACCGCCGCCGAGGTCGTCCTGGATGGCCGGCAACGCCACGTTCACGACCGTGGAGTCGACGAACACGATCACCGAACCGAGGATGCAAGCCACGAGGACCAGGCGATTACGAGTTTCGGGCGACAGGCGCTCGATCTTCGCAGACCCGGCCCTCGTGGCAGAGCGGCTCTAGCGCAGGGCTAGGAGGCTGCTAATTCCTCCGCGGAAGGCGGCGTGCTGTGGAACGCCGCCTTCCGCCGCGCAGCACCTCGATGTGTGCGTCGCTGAGGATCCGAACGGTTGCTGGGTCTGAGGGCCGCATGTCGTCTCCCTTCTCTCGGCCTCGAATATCTTGATGTCAAGAGATTAACAGCTGAACCTCTTGACGTCAAGAGTCTTTCTGTCAAGATGTGCGCGATGCCGGACTGCGACCTCGACCACATCGACCGCCTGCTCGAGCGGCTCGAGCCGCTGCACCATGTCGACATCGACCTCGACGTCGAGGGGATCGTCGACCGCATCGCCAGCATCAACAAGCGCATCAAGCGCGGGATGGAGGCGACCCTCGCGCAGTACGGCCTGACGCATCCCGACTTTCAGGTGCTGGGGACGCTCCGGCTCTGGCGCAGCGACCATCGCAGCTCGCCCGGCGAGCTGGCGGCCGACATGGAGCTCTCGAGCGGCGCGATGACGAGCCGCCTCGACCGGCTCGAGGAGGCGGGCTACGTCCGTCGCCTGCGCGATCCCGACGATCGTCGCGGCGTCGTGGTCGAGCTGACGGAGGAAGGCGAGCGCGCCTGGGACGAGGCAGCGAGCGTTCAGGGCCGGCGCGAGGCGTTCTTCGCCTCGACGCTGACGAAGCCCGAGCAGCAGCAGCTGAACGTGCTGCTGCGGAAGCTGATGCTCGCGTTCGAGACTAGGGCGTCGGCGCAGCCGGGGCCGCAGCCGGTTGAGGCTGCTCCACCGTCACACTGACGGTCGCCGACGCGGCGACGCGTCCATCCTTTGCGAGTGCGCGCACCGAGAGCACGTGCGCGCCGGCCGGCACGGCCGTCGTGTCCCACGACGTGCTCCACGGCTCCTGCGTCGCCGTTGCGAGCACCGTGCCGTCGACGACGAACTGGAGTCGCGCGATCGGCCCGATCGTGTGGGCGCGCCAGTCGACGACGCCGCCGACCGTCGAGCCGTCGACGACGGTCTGTGAGACGACCTTCGCGGCGGGCAGAGGCTTGGGCTTCGGCTTCGGCTTCGGCTTCGGTTTCGGCTTCGCGACCGCGCGCGTGTGGTGGACGCGGTTCGAGACGACGAGCGGCAGCGTCCGCCGGGCGACGCGTCCGTCGAGCGCAATCGCGGCCAGCGTGATCCGGTGACGCCCGTCAGAGACGCGATGTGAGTTCCAGCGCAACGTGAACGGCGCGGCGCGGTCGCGGCTGATCACCTTGCCGTCCACGTAGAGGCCGATCCCGGTCGTCTTCGCCCCGCGCACGTTCGCGCGGATCCGCAACAGGCCGGAGACCTTCTGCCACGGCCGCAGCTTCGACGTGGTCAGCGCGAAGTCGTGATTGACGATGCGCACGGTCCAGCGCTTCCACGCGGTGCGCCCGCCGCCCGTGACGCGCAGCGCGAGCACGTGCGTGCCGTTCGCGATGCGGGTCGTGTTCCAGCCGTGGCCGGCCGCGAACGCGAACGGCCTGCGTGCGTCACTCCAGAGCACCTCGCCGTCGACGAGGAAGTCGACGCGGCGCGCATCGCCCTTGGTCGTCACCTGCCATGGCTCGATCCCGGTCAGCGTGTCGCCGCCCTCGATCGTCGTCGAACGGATGTGCAGCGCGTAGAGGTCGGGGAAGGCGAACTGACGGACGAGGCGCAGGTAGTAGCCCCATCTCCAGTGCGGGCCGGGATCGGTGTGGTGGTCCGAGCCGCCGAGGAGCGCGGGGTCGGCCGGGTCCGGCACCTGCGAGTGGCCGATGATGTGCTTGCGGTCGACCGGGATGTCGTAGCGCTGCACGAGCCAGGCGACGAGCTTTGCGGAGGCTGCGTACTCGGCCTTCGTGAAGCCTGCCGGGTCGTAGGTCTCGCCGACATGCTCGATGCCGATGGAGTGGACGTTGGTCTGCCAGTTGCCCGCGTGCCAGGCGATGTCGGAGAGGTGCACCAACTGCACGATCGAGCCGTCCCGCGAGACCACGTAGTGCGCGGACGCGTGCGAGTGGCCGCCGGAGAGCCACCAGACGTTGCCGAGCAGCGAGCCGCCGTCGGTCGCGTGGATGACGATCGTGTGGATCTGCTTCTTGCCGCGGCTCGCCTTCGTGAAGCTGCCGTCGCCGCGGATCCACGTCACCGCGGGGCGCTTGACGAGCTCCGAGGCGTGCGCAAGCGGCGCGCCGGCCAGCACGCCCAGGAACGCGGCGAGCAGCGCGGCCTTGCGGAGCATCGCGTCGTTGTAACCCAGATCGCACGTCGTTGCGACCCCGCTTCAAGGGTTCTTTACAGACGCGGCCCCGCGAGCGATGTCCCAGGGACAGTCCCCGGGACGAGGCCGCACGAGCCCTGTCCCAGGGACAGTCCCCGGGACCCGGCCGTTCCGGACTGGTCAGCCGACGGCGGCGGTGCGCAGTCCGGCGTCGCCGCTGCGCGGGCCGAGCGCGTGGAACGGCTCCGGCTCGGCGCGGCCTTCCAGGCAGTCGGCGACGTACTCGGCGAGCGCCGGGCCGTGCTTGAAGCCGTGCCCCGAGCCGCCGCCGAGCAGCCACCACGACTCGTGCTCGGGATGACGGTCGAAGACGAAGTGCGTGTCCGCAGTCAGGTCGTACTGGCAGACGCGGCCGCCGACCACCGGGGCCTGCGCGAGCCCCGGGAAGCGGTGCGCGGCGTAATCGCGCGCGACCTGCTCGAGCTGGCGCGACGGCAGCCGGTCGAGCGTGTCGGGATCGACGGTCTCGCCGGGCAGGTCGGGCGCGATCTTCGCGCCGAGACCGGCGATCTCGCCGTGGCCGTAGAACGGCGCGTCGTACTCACAGAAGCCCGGCGTGCCACGCCACGACGCGTCGGTACCGAAGAAGAAGACATCGCGGCGCGAGATCTTCAGCTCGACCAGGCCGGGAAAGAACTGCGGCAGCCAGGAGCCGCAGGCCCAGACGACGACGTCGGCGGCCGGGTGATCGTCCGGCGAGCTGCGGCCGTGCTCGAGCAGCACGCCGCGGCGCTCGCCGTCCTCGACGAGCAGCTGCGTCGCGCGCCGCGCGTGCAGGACGCCCGCCTCGGGCTCGAACAGCACCGCATGGAGGTCGTTGGTCTCGAGCGAGGGGTAGAGGTCGCGCGCGTCGTCGGGGCTCAGCCACTCGTACGGCACGCCGGCGGCCTCGAGCGTCGCACGGCTCTGCTGCTCGAACCCGTCCTCCCGCAGCGCGAACCACGCGACACCGACCGGCTCCCAGATGCGCGTGCCCGTCTCTTCCTGCAGGTCGAGCCAGATCGTGCGCGCGCGGCGCGAGAGCCGCGTGTACCACTCGACACTGCCGTGTGCCGCTCGCGAGAGGCGCGTGTCGCCGCCGGAGCCGGAGCGCACGTTGCCCGGCGTGTACTGCTCGACCAGCGTCACGTCCCAGCCGCGCAGCGCCAGCTCCCGCGCGGTGGCAGCGCCGAAGACTCCCGCACCGACGACGGTGGCGCTGCTCATTGCCCGATGTATACCGCGAGCGCCCGCAAGTCCGGCTGCCGTCGCCGCTGCCGCGACGACGCTCGCGCGGGTCACGCGTCGAGTGCGGCGCGCAACGAGCCGACGAACCGTGCGAGCTCGACCGACCCCTGCTCGGCAGCCTCGACCGCGCGCGACCCGACGACGATGCCGTCCGTCAGGTCGGCAGCCTCGCGCGCCTGCGCCGGGGTCGAGATGCCGAAGCCCGCATGCAGTGGCAGCGTCGTGACGGTGCGTGCCCGGGCAGCGAGCGGAGCAAGGGTCGGAGCGAGATCAGCGCGCGCACCCGTCGTACCCGCGACGGTGACGAGGTAGAGCCAGCCGTCGCTCGCGTCTGCCGCGAGGCGCAGACGCTCGTCGGTCGACGTCGGCGCCGCCAGCTGCACTCGATGCAGCTCGGGGCGCACGTCCGTCGGGAGGTCAGGGACGATGAACGAGGTCGCGCCGGCCGAGCGCGCGTCGGCTTCGAGCCGCTCCCAGCCGTAGGCGTCGAAGATCGACGCGTAGGTCATCGGGATCAGCGGCACATCCACACGGCTCGTGTCTCGGCCAGCACCTCGAGGCAGCGGCCGGTGCGCATCCCGGCCGCGAGCGACCGCTCACCGGCGCGGCGGATCAGTGGCCCATCCGCGAGCGGGTCGGAGAACGGGAAGCCGAGCTCGATCACGTCGGCGCCGGCTTCGACCGCTGCCTGCGCGAGCTCGGGCGTCTCGGGCATCGCCATCAGGTAGACGACGAGCGTCTTCATTCGCCCGCGAGCAGCGAGTAGATGTACGCGTCGGCGCGGCCGCCGCGGTAGCGCAGGAGCTGCCGCAGCGTGCCCTCGCGCGTGAAGCCCAACCGCTCGAGCACCCGGATCGAGCGCTCGTTCTCGGGGCGGACGACGGCCTCGAGCCGCAGGACGCCGTTGGCGTGCACGTGGTCCGCGAGCGTGCGAACGGCGCGCGTGGCGATGCCACGGCCGCGTCCCGCCGGCAGCAGCCAGTAGCCGACTTCGATGCGGCTGCGCTGATCGTCGTAGTGGTGCAGCGTGATGCCGCCGGCGATCTTCCCGGTGCCCTCGAGGATCAGAACGGGTTCAGGAAGCCGGACGCCTGCATCGCCGGCAGCTCGTGCTGGATGAACGCGCGCAGCTCTGCCTCGGTCAGGGCGGCAGCCCGGCCTCGCCGCCGACGTCGGGATCGAAGAACGCGGGCGCGATCGCGGCCACGTCCTCCAGCACGGGCCTCCGGATCAGGAGCTCGTCGACGCGGAACCCGCCGCGAGGAAACGGCAGGCTCACCGAGCGAGCACCTCGGCGAGGTCCTTGTCGCCGCGGCCCGAGAGGCAGACGGCGATCAGCTCGGCGTCCGTGTCGAGAGCGCGCGCGAGCGCGTGCGACGACTCGAGCGCAGGCACGATCCCTTCCGTGCGGCAGAGCCGGTGGAACGCCTCGAGCGCTTCCTCGTCGGTGCAGGGCACGTACGTCGCGCGGCCGCTGTCGCGCAAGAACGCGTGCTCGGGCCCGACGCCGGGATAGTCGAGACCGGCGGAGATCGAGTGCGCGTCGAGGATCTGGCCGTCGTCGTCGGCGAGCAGCGACGAGCGCGCGCCGTGCAGCACGCCCGGCCTGCCGGTGCCGAGCGACGCCGCGCCGGCCGCCTCGACGCCGATCAGCCGCACCTCCTCGTCGGGCAGGAAGTCGTAGAACATCCCGATCGCGTTCGACCCACCGCCGACGCAGGCGATCACCACCTCGGGCAGGCGGCCCTCCGCGGCGAGCACCTGCTCGCGTGCCTCGCGGCCGATCACCCGCTGCAACTCGCGCACGACCTCCGGGTACGGGGCGGGGCCGACGCACGAGCCGATCAGGTAGTAGGTGGTGTCGACGTTCGCGATCCAGTCGCGGATCGCTTCGCTCGTTGCTTCCTTGAGCGTGCGGGTGCCGAAGTCGACCGGGCGCACCTCGGCACCGAGCAGCCGCATGCGCTCGACGTTCGGCGCCTGGCGCCGCATGTCCTCGCTGCCCATGTAGACGATGCAGTCGAGCCCGAAGCGCGCGCAGACGGTCGCCGTCGCGACGCCGTGCTGTCCGGCGCCGGTCTCGGCGACGATCCGCTGCTTGCCGAGTCGCCGCGCGATCACCGCCTGGCCGAGCGCGTTGTTGATCTTGTGCGCGCCGGTGTGGAGCAAGTCCTCGCGCTTCAGGTAGACGCGCCGGTCGGGCGCGAACCGATCTGCGCGCGTGAGCGGGGTGGGGCGGCCGGCGTAGTTCGTCAGCAGCTCGTGCAGCTCGGCGCGGAAGCCGTCGTCGTCCCGCAGGCCGGCCCAGGCCGCAGTCAGCTCGTCGAGCGCCGGGATCAGCGTCTCGGGCACGTAGCGCCCGCCGTACTCGCCGAATTCGATGCCCGGGCTCATGCGTGCGACGCCTCGACCCACGCGCGGAGCGTGTCGTGATGCTTGATGCCGGGAGCCGACTCGGTCGAGCGGGCGGAGTCGACGGCCCATGGTCTCACCGCGGCGATCGCGTCGGCCACGTTCTCGGGGCCGAGCCCGCCCGCGAGCATGATGCGGCCCGGCGCCGACTTTGCGCGCTCGAGGTGAGTCGGGTCGGGCTTCGCCCATGGCAGGTCGATCACGGTGCCGACCTCGTCGCCCTTGTAGAGGAGCTGAGCGTCCCGCGAACGGTGGCCGTCTTCGCGGCCGTAGAACTGAACGACGTCGGCGTCGCTGTCTTCGATCTCGCCGACGAAGACGGCGACGCGCAGCACCGTGTCGGGTGCGTCGAGCACCGCCTCGGCGCGGCGCGGGCTCTCGGCGGCGAGGATGAACCCGACCATGTCGGCGCCGGCCTCGACGGCGGCGTCGACGTCTTCCTGTCGCGTCAGACCGCACACCTTGACGAGCGGACGCCACATCAGCTCGGTCAGCTTCGCGCCGGGATCCTCGGCGCGCATCAGCGTCGAGCCGATCAGCACGGCATTCGCTCCGGCGAGCTCCGCAGCCGCCGCGTGTGCGCGTGCTGCGATGGCGCTCTCCGCGATCAGCACCCGGTCGCGCGGTGCCTTCGCGAGCAGCGCGATCTGTGCGCGCCGGTCGATCTGGAACGTCGACAGATCGCGCGCGTTGATCCCGATCACGGGCGCACCCAGCTCGGTCGCGCGCGCGAGCTCCTCGGCGTCGTGTGCTTCGACCAGCGTGTCGAGGCCCAGCGAGCTCGCCGTGCGCATCAGCGCGGCTGCCGCGGAATCGTGCAGGTCGCGCAGGATCAGCAGCACCGCGTCGGCGCCCGCGTCGCGCGCCGTCAGCAGGTCGTCTGGCGTCGAGAAGAAGCCTTTGGCGAGCAACGGCAAGCGCGTCGCCGCGCGCGCGGCGCGCAGGTCGTCCCAGGAGCCGGCGAACCGCTCGTCGACGAGCACGGACATCGCACGGGCTCCCGCCCGCTCGTAGCTACCCGCGACCGCAGCGACGTCGCCGTTCACGCGCAGGTCGCCGGCGGACGGCGAGCGCCGTTTGAACTCTGCGATCGCGCCGAAGCCCGGCGCCTCCAGCGCCGACCGGAACCTCATGACGATGCAGCCTCGCGGGAGAATGCGGCGAGCTCTGCGAGCCGCGACGCGGCCGCGCCGGAGTCGAGCGCGTCGCGCGCGACCTCGATGCCCTCGCGCAGGTCGGCGGCACGCCCAGCCGCCGCGATCGCCCCGGCCGCGTTCAGCAGCACCGCCGAACGGCCTCCGCCGTCGGCGCCCTCGAACACCTCGCGGATCCGCTGTGCGTTCTCCGCAGCCGTTCCGCCGCGCAGGTCGTCCGGGTCGCAGCGTGGGATGCCGAGCTCCTCGGGATCGACCTCGCGCCGGCGAACGTCGCCGTCGACGACCTCGCACACGAGGTTCGGACCGGCCGGCGAGAGCTCGTCGATGCCGCCGGCTCCGTGCACGACGTACGCGCGCCGCGCGCCGAGCCGAGCGAGCACGTCGGCGATCACCGGCACGAGCTCCGGTGAGTAGACACCGACGACCTGGGCGCGCGCGCCCGCGGGGTTCGTGAGCGGCCCGAGCACGTTGAACACCGTACGGGCTGCAAGCTGGGTGCGGACGGGCCCGGCGTGCCGCATCGCAGGATGGTGGGTTGGCGCGAACATGAAGCCGAAGCCGAGCTCGTCGATCGACTGCGCGATCTGCTCGGGGCTGAGCTCGAGCCGGAACCCGAGCTCCTCGAGCACGTCCGCGCTGCCGGAGAGCGACGAGACCGACCGATTGCCGTGCTTCGCGACACCTGCACCCGCCGCCGCCGCGACGAGCGCCGCTGCGGTCGAGATATTGAAGGTCTTGCCACCGTCGCCGCCCGTGCCGGCAGTGTCGACGAGATCGTCGCGTTGCGGGCGCACCGGGATCACGTGCGCGCGCATCGCCTCGGCGGCGCCCGCGATCTCGTCGGCCGTCTCGCCCTTCAGGCGCAGCGCCACGAGAAAGCCGCCGATCTGGGCCGGCGTCGCGTCACCCGACATGATCGAGTCCATCACGCGGCGCGACTCGTCGCGCGAGAGATCCTTGCCGTCGAGCAGCTGTGCGAGCACGTCCTGGATCATCGGTTCTCGAGGAAGTTGCGAACGATGTCACGGCCGTGCGGCGTCAGCACCGACTCGGGGTGGAACTGCACGCCGTCGAGCGGGAGCTCCCGGTGGCGCACGGCCATCACCTCGCCGTCGGGAGCGGTGGCCGAGACCTCGAACACGTCGGGCACAGTTGTCGCGGCCAGCGAGTGGTAGCGCCCGGCCTCGAACGCGGGCGGCAGTCCCGCGAAGATGCCGCGGCCGTCGTGCGTGACGGTCGTCGCCTTGCCGTGCACGAGCTCACGGGCCGGGCCGACCTCGCCGCCGAAGACCTGCACGAGCGCCTGGTGGCCGAGACAGACGCCGAAAGTCGGGACCCGGACG
This sequence comes from uncultured Actinomycetes bacterium, assembly GCA_963779505.1. Taxonomy (GTDB): domain Bacteria; phylum Actinomycetota; class Thermoleophilia; order Gaiellales; family Gaiellaceae; genus PALSA-600. Next base: position 218,943 of record CAVZYK010000008.1, read on the forward strand.
GACAGGCGACGCAGGATTTCCGGCGTCGTCCCTGCCTCCTCAGGCCGTCCGGGCCCCGGTGAAACGACGAGGTGGGAGGGGGAGAGGATCTCCGCCTCGTCCGGTGCAATCTCGTCGTTGCGTCGGACGGCAACATCCGCCCCCAGCTCCTGGAACAGGTGGGCGAGGTTGTAGGTGAACGAGTCGTAGTTGTCGATCAACAGGATCATTCCGTGACCTCTGCAGCATCGAGCGCCGCCTCGAGCGCCGCAAGCTTGTTCAGGCATTCCTGGTGCTCGGCCGCCGGGTCGGAATCGGCGACGATCCCGCCGCCCGCCTGCAGATGCGCGCGCCCGTCCTGCAGGCGCACGGTGCGAATCGCGATGCACGTGTCGAGACCCAGCCCGGGCACGTGGTAGCCGACGACCCCTGCGTAGGTGCCGCGCCGGTACTGCTCGAGCTCGGAGAGGATCTGCATCGCGCGCACCTTCGGTGCGCCGGAGACGGTGCCCGCCGGGAATGTCGCCCGCACGACGTCGAACGGAGTGACGCCGTCGCGCAGCTGTCCCGCAACCTCGGAGACGAGGTGCGTCACGTGTGAGAAGCGCTCAGGCTCGAGGAAGCGCTCGACCTTGACGGTTCCGGGCTCGCATACGCGCGAGAGGTCGTTGCGGCCCAGGTCGACGAGCATCACGTGCTCGGCGCGGTCCTTCTCCGACCCGAGCAGGCGCTCGGCGTCGCCCGGGCCGCGCTCGGTCGTGCCGGCGATCGGGTTCAGGCTCGCGCGGCTGCCCTCGACCTTGACGTGCGTCTCGGGTGACGAGCCGACGAGCGCGAGCTCGCCGAGCTCGAGCAGGAAGAGGTACGGGGACGGGTTGATGCGGCGCAGTGCGCGGTAGACGGCGAGCGGGCTGGCCGACGTCTCACGTTCGGCCCGCTGCGACAGCACTGCCTGGAAGACGTCGCCGCGCCGGATGTGCTCCTGCACGCGGGCGATGCGGCGCAGGTGCTCGTCGCGGTCGGGGAAGCGCCGCGTCTCGGCGTGCTCGGCGCGCGCCGCGGGGACGGGATCGGGCTCGCGCGCGAGCGCCGCTGCGACGCGCGCAGGATCGCCGTAGAGGACGTCGGCCGTGCCGGTGACGTGGTCGAAGCGCAGAAACGTGTCGGCGACGACGAAGAGGCTCTCGGGGACGTCAGGCCCGGCCGCGGGCAGCGGCACGGTCGGCTCGAGCTTCGCGATGTGGTCGTAACCGAGGTAGCCGACGACGGGCTCGCCGAGGCGCTCGGCCTCCTCGAACGAGACGAGGCGGTCGCCGCAGCCGACGAAGGAATGGCGGCCGAGCCGGCCCTGGTCGACCGACTCGAGCAGGAACGACGCGCGCGCCGAGCCCCTCAGCCGCAGATACGCGGCGAGTGGGGTGAGCAGGTCGGTGTCGAGTGTGATGGAGGTCATTGCGTTCGAGAACGACGAACGACCCTCTCGGGTCGCCGGGTGGAGCAGGAGCGGGGTCGATGCGCGGCTATGCGCGCGGGCTCCCGCCCTGCTCGTCGCGCCAGGTGCGCCAGCTCAGGGTCGGGGCGGTCATCGGCCGCAGGGTAGGCGGTGCTGCTTGAATGCGCAAGCCATGGCCACCCCAGAGCTGCTCAGATCGCTGCTGCAAGCCGCGGGGCCGTCCGGCCACGAGGAGGAGCCTGCGCGCATCTGGCGCGAGGCAGCCTCGTCCTTCGCGGACGTGACGTCGGACACCCTCGGTAGCTCGTTCGCGCGCGTCCGCGCCGGCGAGGGCGCGATCACGCTCGCGCTGGTCGGCCACATCGACGAGATCGGCGTCGCCGTCACGAACATCGAGGAGAACGGGCTGCTCTCCTTGACGACCGTCGGCGGCATCTCGCCCGAAATGCTGAACGGCCAGCGGATCGAGCTCCTGACCGAGAGCGGGCTCATCCCCGGTGCGATCGCGCGGAAGCGCATCCCGCCGGAGCAGATCCGCGACCGGCCGCGCACCGAGCTCGCCGACCTGCACATCGACATCGGGGCGAAGTCGCGCGAGGAGGCGGAGACGCTCGTCCGCGTCGGGGACGTCGCGGTCTGGAACGGTGCGCCGGTCGAGTTGCCGAACGGGCGTCTCCTCTCACGGGCCCTCGACAACCGGCTCGGCGCCTACATCGCGCTCGAGGCGGCGCGGCGGATCGCCGAGTCGAAGGAGGCGCAGGTCGACGTGGTCGCGGTCGCGGCGGTGCAGGAGGAGATCGGGCTCTACGGCGCTCGCGTCGCGGCGTACGGGCTCGACCCGCAGGTCGCCCTCGCGATCGACGTCACGCCGGCGACGGACTATCCAGGCGGCGACCCGAAGCGCGCCGGCAGGATCGAGCTCGGCATGGGCGCGATGATCGCGCGCGGCCCGACCATGAACAAGCTGGTCGTCGAGCTGCTCGCGGAGGCCGCCGAGGCGGAGAACATCCCGCATGCATTCGAGATCTACGCGCGGACCACGTCCACCGACGCCGACGAGCTGCACCTGACGCGCGCCGGCATCCCGACCGGCTTGCTCTCGATCCCGACGCGCTACCTGCACAGCCCCAACGAGCTGTGCGACCTCGAAGACGTCGAGTCGATCATCCGCTTGATCGTCGCGTTCGCAAAGCGCATCGCCAGCGACCACTCGTTCATCCGCTGATGGCCGGCCGCAGCGTCATCGTCAGCGCCGTCCGCACGCCCTTCGGGAAGCTCGGCGGCGGGCTCGCGAGACACGCCGCGACCGAGCTCGGTTCGATCGCCATCAGGGCTGCGCTCGAGCGGATCGGCGTCGAGGCGCACGAGCCGCAGTACGCCATCATGGGACAGGTCCTGCAGGCAGGTGCCGGTCAGGCGCCCGCGCGCCAGGCCGCGATCGGCGCGGGCCTGCCGAAGGAGACGCCCGCGGACACGATCAACAAGGTCTGCGCCTCGTCGATCAGAGCGATCGAGATCGCCGACTCGATGATTCGCGCCGGCGACCTCGACGTGGTGGTGACGGGCGGCATGGAGTCGATGTCGAACGCCCCGTACCTCCTCAAGCAGGCGCGCTTCGGCTACCGCCTCGGTCACGGCGAGCTGATCGACTCGATGGTCTTCGACGGTCTCACGTCGACGTTCGACGGGCTGCACATGGTCGCCCAGAACGCGAAGGTCTCCCGGGAGCTCGGCATCACGCGCGAGGATCAGGACGCATGGGCCGCGCGCTCGCACGAGCGGGCGGCGGCGGCCCAGGACGCGGGTCGCTTCGACGACGAGATCGTGCCGGTCGGCGACGTGACCGCCGACGAATCGGTGCGGCGCGACACGACCGTCGAGAAGCTCGCTGCGCTCAAGCCCGTCTTCGACCCGGAGGGAACGACGACGGCCGGGAACGCGCCGGGCGTCAACGACGGTGCGAGCTGCGTGATCGTCTGCTCCGAGGAGTGGGCCGCCAAGCGCGGCCTCGAGCCGCTCGCGACGATCCTCTCCCAGGGTTACGTCGCCGACGACTTCGCCTACCTCGCGCGCACACCGGCGAACGCGGGCGCGATCGCGCTCGAACGCGCCGGCAAGTCGATCGACGATGTGCAACGGGTCGAGATCAACGAGGCGTTCGCATCAGTGGCGTGGAACTCCACGAAGCTGCTCGGCGCCGACGAGTCGCAGGTGAACGTGAACGGCGGCGCGGTCGCGCTCGGCCACCCGATCGGCGCCTCGGGCGGCCGGATCGTCTCGACGATGGTGCACGAGCTGCGGCGCTCCGGCGGCGGTCTCGGCCTGGCCGCGATCTGCTCCGGCGGCGGCCAGGGCGACGCACTGCTGATCGAGGTCTAGAGCCCTGACCCTGGGATTCGCGCACTCACGGATGGTGCACCAGACACGGCGCGGCTCGGCCGACCCGGGCTTGCCCGTAGACCCCAGTATGCGCGGCGCCCGGCTCGACCAATCCACGTGGTCTGGACCATCCCCGCGACCACCCCATCCCAGGTCAGGCCTCTAGTGTCCGGCGACCCGCTGCGCGCTGCCGGCGGTCTCGTGGAGCGGGACGGGCGCCTGCTCGTCGTCCACCGGCCGAAGTACGACGACTGGGCCTTTCCGAAAGGAAAGCTCGAGCGGGGCGAGACGTGGGAGGAAGCCGCCGTGCGCGAGGTCGAGGAGGAGACAGGTCTCCGCTGCACGCTCGGCCCGTTCGCAGGCACGACGACCTATCCGATGCGCGAGGGCCAGAAGGAGGTGCGCTGGTTCCTGATGGAGTGCGACGGCGAGCCGCGGGCGCAGAACGAGGTGGACGAGGTGCGGTGGGTGACGTACGACGAAGCGCGCGAGCTACTCAGCTACGACTACGACCGCGAGCTCTTGAGCTCCTTGCGGTAGCGCACCTCCGGCGCGCGCACACCCCAGCGTTCCTCCGCCTTGCGCGCACCGTCCGGCAGCCAGCCCGCGCGCTCGTAGAACGCGCGTGCGCGCGGGTTGTCCTCGAGCACCCAGAGCGTCGCGTCGCCGTAGTCGCCGCTGAGCTGCTCCTCGCACTGGTCGATCAGCGCACGGCCGGCGCCGGTCGACCATGCGTCCGGGTCGACGTAGATCGCGTACAGCTCACCGATCCCACGCTCGTCGCGGCTCGGGCCGACCGCCGCGAAGCCGACCACGGCGCCGTCGCGCTCGGCGACGAAGACCGCCCAGCCCGGCGGCGGGTCGGCGAGCCGCGCGCGCCAGCGCTCGAGGTGGACGAAACCTCCCTGCGCGAGCTCCTCCGCGGGGAAGATGTGGCGGTAGGCGACCTGCCAGCCGTGGCGCTGCACGGCGGCGATCGCCTCCGCGTCGGCGGCGGTTGCCGTTCTGACCCTCACGACGAGAAGGGTAGGGTCCCGCGCCGTGAACTTCGAACACGTTCTCGTCGTCGGAGCGGGCCAGATGGGCGCCGGCATCGCGCAGGTCGTCGCCGCGTCGGGTCGCCGCGTCTCACTGCACGATCCGTACCCGGGTGCGGTCGAGCGCGGGCTGGGCGGGATCGAGCGCAGCCTCGACAAGCTCGCAGCCAAGGGCGGCAGCGACCCCGCCGAGGTGCTTGCGCGGATCACCGCGGCGGCCGAGCTCGTCGACGCGGATCTGATGATCGAGGCGATCACCGAGGACGCGGCGGCGAAGGAAGATCTCTTCCGCCGCGCAGACGGCGTGCTCGGCCCGTCCGCGATCCTCGCGTCGAACACGAGCTCGATCCCGATCACCTCGCTCGCCGCCGTCACTGAACGGCCCGAGCGCGTGATCGGCATGCACTTCTTCAACCCGGTGCCGGTGCTGAAGCTCGTCGAGGTGATCCGCGCCGTCCAGACGTCGGACGAGACTGCGGCCGCGATCGTGCAGCTGGCGCGCGACCTCGGAAAGGAGCCCGCTGAGGCGCGCGACTTCCCGGGCTTCATCTCGAATCGCATCCTGATGCCGTTCATCAACGAGGCCGCGTACGCGCTGCTGGAGGGCGTCGGCGATGCCGAGGCGATCGACCTCGTCGCGAAGCTCGGCTTCGCGCATCCACTCGGGCCGCTCGCGCTCGCCGACCTGATCGGGCTCGACACGTGTGTCGCGATCATGGACGTGCTGCACGAGGGGCTCGGCAACCCGAAGTACGCGCCGTGCCCGTTGCTGCGCCAGTACGTGCAGGCGGGGCGCCTCGGCCGGAAGTCAGGCCGCGGGTTCTACACGTACTGACGGCGCGCGCGCCGTCAGCGCCATCCGCGCGGCGTAGTGCGCGTCCTCGTCGAGCGTGTACGTGCTGTTGAAGTCGACCGCACCGTTCACCTCGAGCACGACCCAGGTAGCGGCGTCGGCCGGCAGGAGGTCGACCCCGACGAGGTCACCGCCGATCGTCTCTGCGGCCGCGATCGCGATCGCGCACGCCTGCTCCGACGGGTGCGTCGCCTCACGACGCGCGCCGAGCGCGACGTTCGTCCGCCACTCGCCCGGTGCGGCGACACGCTTGACGGCGCCGACGACGCGCCCGGCGGCGACGATGATGCGCACGTCGTAGCCGCGCGGATTCACGAGCTTCTGTGCGATCGCCCCGGTCGCTGCGAACCAGGGGCGCGTCGCGAGCTCGAACAACGCTGCGTCGATCTCGTCGTCGGTGTCGCAGCGGATCACGTCCTGTCCCCATGAGCCGAATCGCGGCTTGAAAACGAGCGGTGCGACGAGCTCCGGCAGGGCGAGCCACGGTGCGACGTGGACGGTGCGCGGATGCGGGACGCCGGCGGCGAACAGCGCGTTGGCGGTCGCGAGCTTGTCGTGTGCTGCAACGAGCGTGCGGTGGCCGTTGAGCACGGTCACGCCGAGCGCGTCCAGCCGGTCGAGCGCCGAGAGGCCTGGTTCGATTCCGTCCAGGGTCGGCAGGATGTCGAGGCGTCCGAGCGCAACGTCGCCTGGACGCAACTTGACGAGCGCTTGTGCCGGCGTCAGCACGGCACCGAGGCGCGTGTTGGTCGGCGTGATCCGATGGGCGATGACGGCGAAGGTAGTCATGTGCAGGGCATCCTCCGTCAACTGGCGCCAAAGGGGAAGGGCGGGCCGCCAGGCCGTCGCCGGACCGTTTCTGGTTCGTAACCCTCGTGGACGGGAGCGCGGCCTAGCGTCCGCCTCGATCCCCTTCGTCCGCTCTGCGTGTGTGGGCCCTCGAAGCGGGTTGCCTGGGGGCAGGCGGCGTCCAGGCCCGGGAATCGAGGGGGCTCCCGGGCCTGGCAGCGCCACTCCTACGATCGAGCCGAGGGTCGGTCACACGCGTGACGGACCCTGGATCTAGCATTGCGCCATGGAGACCGCCGTCGAACGCGAGCTGAAGCTCGAGCCTCCCGACGGCTTCGAGCTCCCGCCGCTCGACGGGGAGAATCTCGAGTCACGGGTCTTCACCTCGACGTACTACGACACGCCGCCCCGGTCGCTGCTCCAGGCCGGGATCACGCTGCGCCGCCGCGTCGAGAACGGCCTCTCGCGCTGGCAGCTGAAGCTGCCGCGTGACGGCTACGCGCGAGCGGAGATCGAGGCGTTCGGCGGGCCGGTCGGGCCGCCGTACGACCTGAGCAAGCTGCTGACCGCTCATCTGCGCCACGGCGCGATCGAGCCGGTCGCAACCCTGCGTACGCGTCGGGACGGCGTCCGCGTCGCAGACGGCGTGCGCCCGCTCGCCGACGTGACGCTCGACGTCGTCGACGTCCTCGACGCAGGCAGGGCGACCGCCCATTTTGTCGAGATCGAGGTCGAGCTCGTCGAAGGGGACGAGGGCGACCTGAAACGGCTCGGCCGCATCCTGCGCCGCGCCGGAGCCAAGCGATCTGCGGGTACGCCGAAGCTGATGCGCGTGCTCGATGTCGTCGCGGAGCAGGCGCCGGACGACAATGCCCCGGCGCTCGTTCGCGTGCACCGCCTGCTCCTGGAGCAGCTGATCGAGATCGAGGCCCACGATCCCGGGGTTCGCCTCGGTGACCACTCGGAGGACGTGCACAAGGCACGCGTCGCGACCAGGCGCGCCCGGGCGGTGATCCGGGCGACCAGGCCGCTGCTCGGAGAGACCTTGGCCCCGCTCGCGGACGAGCTGAAATGGCTCGGCGGAGCGCTCGGCTCGGTCCGGGATCTCGACGTGCTGCTCGAGCATCTGCAGCAGGAGGTGGCGGAGCTGGGCGACGACCGCGAGGCGGCCTCTGCGATCGTGGCCGTGCTGGAGGAGGAGCGCGAAGCCGCCAGGGACGCGCTGCTCGCGGACCTCGACTCGGAGCGCTACCTCAGGCTCCTCGACGACTTCGCGACGGCGATCGCCTCCCTGCCGGAGCTCGACGTGCCCGGCGGGGTGACGCCGATCGCGGCCGCCGAGCTGGATCGGCTGCGCAAGGCAGCTGACGGCCTCGGCGACGATCCGCCGGACGACGACCTGCATGCCTTGCGGATCCACGCCAAGCGGGCGCGCTACGCGGCCGAGCTGACGGGCGGCAAGAAGCGCGAGGCGTATCTCGAGGCACTCAAGCGCGTGCAGGACACGATCGGCCTGCACCAGGACTCGGTTGTCGCCGAAGAGCGTTTGCGAGCGATCGCGCTGCCCGACTCTGCGATCGCGGCCGGGCGGCTGATCGAGCGCGAGCGGGAGCGCCGGCGCGAGGCGCGCGAGGCGTATCCGGCTGTCCTCGCCGAGGCGCTGCGGGCCGGGCGGAAGGCGGTCGGCTGATGTCGCTGCTGCTCGTCCGCCACGCGTCGGCAGGCAAGAGCGACGAGTGGAAGGCCGCCGATTCCGAGCGGCCCCTCGACGAGCGCGGCGAAGAGCAGGCTGCCCATCTGCCCGACGTGCTCTCTCGGTTCCCGATCGAGCGCATCCTCTCGAGCCCGGCGAAGCGCTGCCTCGACACGGTCGGCCCGCTCGCCGCCGCGCGCGGACTGCCGGTCGAGCCGCGTGAGGAGCTGAGCGTGGAGCGGCAAGATCGCGACGGCCACATCCTCGTCCGCTCGCTGGCCGGCCAGAACGTGATCGTCTGCGGCCACGGCGGGCTCGAGACGGTGATCGCCGGCGCGCCGCGGTGGCGCAAGGGAACGACGTTCGTCGTCGACGACAACCTGCACGTCGAGTCGATCTTCTAGCGAGCCCCCTAGGCGGCGATGCGGCGCTCAGCCAGCTCTGCGACGGCACCGTCGCGGAGCCCACCTCGCACGACCTTCAGCGGCGCGTCGAGCAACTGCTGGAAGGCGGCGAGAATGATCGTCCCGGCGGCGACCGTTCGCGTCCGCTCGGCGGCGATGCCGTAGCGCTCGCCGAGCTCCGTGGCCGGCGTCGAGGCGACGAGATCGAGCAGGTACGCAAGCTCTTCGGCTCCGAGACGCGGGCCGACGATCCGCTTCAGCGCACGGGCGCTGCCGCCGACCGCGTAGGCCGTGCGCGGCGTGGGCGGGACGAGGCCGGTCAGATACCGCGCCACCTCGGCGCTCGCCCGACGGACGGCCCACTCGCCCGGTGGCTCGTCGGTCAGCAGGCGGCTCGTCAGCCGCTGCGAGCCGAGGTCGATCGACTGCTGCCAGCTTGGCCCGTCGCGCCGCGTCCCCACGACGACCTGGGCGGAGCCGCCGCCGACGTCGACGACGGCGACCGTTCGGCGAGGCGGCGGCGTGGCGAGACCGACCGCGCCGACGAAGGCGAGGCGTCCCTCCTCGGCTGAGCTGACGACCCGGACCGGGCAGCGCGCGGCCAGCGCGAGCACCTCGAGCAGCTCGTCGCCGTTCGCGGCTTGCCGCCCGGGGCTCGTGATCAGTACTTCGAGCTCCTCGACGCCCGCGCTGCGGGCGTCCTCGGCGTAGCCGCCGACCACACCGGCTGCCTGGGCCAGCTTCTGATCGGAGATCCGGCCGTCGCGCTCGACGTCCGCGCCGAGCCGCAGCATCTCCCGTTCCGAGAGGACGGGCCGCCCGCCGCGCACCACGAGCAGGCGCACGGTGTTCGAGCCGACGTCGATGACCCCTACCGGCACGCCTCCATGGTGACGACCCCACATGACGTTGTCCTAGTGCGCCCGCGCGAGGCGTCGGGCGCGCTCGCGGCGACGCATGAACAGGGTTTGTGCCTGGCGCTTACGCTCGTTCTTCTTTGCGGTGACGCGCTCCCAGGAGCCGTCGGACTGCAGCTGCCACGCCTGCGAGTTGTCGGCCAGCAGGGCCTTGAAGATCCCCTCGAGCTCGTTGCGGACCTGGAGGTCCTCGACGGGCACCACGACCTCGATCCGGTGGTCGAGGTTGCGCGGCATCAGGTCGGCGCTCCCGAGCAGGTACGTCTTCTCGTCGCCCGCCTCGAAGCAGAAGAGCCGGCTGTGCTCGAGGAAGCGGCCGAGCACCGAGCGGACACGGATGTTCTCGCTCACGCCCTCGACGCCCGGCACGAGCGTGCAGATCGCGCGCACGATCAGGTCGATCTGCGCGCCCGCCTGCGAGGCCCGGTAGAGCTCCTCGACCAGGTCGGCGTCGGTGAGGTTGTTGACCTTGATCCTGATGCGAGCGGTCTTACCCTCCTCGGCCGCTGTTGCAACCGCGCGAATGTGCTCGATCAGCCGGCGCCGCAGGTTGAACGGTGCGGCGAGGATCTTCCGGAACTGCTGCGGCCGGCCGAAGCCGGTGACGAAGTTGAACAGGTCGGCAACGTCTGCGGCAATGTCTGGGTCGGCCGTGAACAGGCCGACGTCCTCGTAGATCCGCGCGGTCGTCGCGTGGTAGTTGCCGGTGCCGATGTGCACGTAGCGCCGCAGCTCGTCGCCTTCGCGCCGAACCACGAGCGTGGTCTTCGCGTGGATCTTCATGTCGGGGAAGCCGTAGACGACGTGGACACCCGCCTGCTCGAGCGAGCGGGCCCACTCGATGTTGCGGCGCTCGTCGAAGCGCGCCTTCAGCTCGACGACGCACACACTCTGCTTGCCGTGCTCGGACGCGAGCATCAGGGCGGGCGCGAGCGCGGAGTCGTGGCTCGTGCGATAGACGGTCGTCTTCAGCGTCACGACGTGCGGATCCTTCGCGGCGGCGCGAACGAACGACTCGACGCTCGTGGCGAAGGAGTCGTAGGGATGCTGGACGACGATGTCGCGCTGGGCGATGTCGGCGAAGAGGTCGCCGTCCGACGGCGTTTGCAGCCGGCGCTGCGTGTAGGGAAGCCAGGGGTCGTACTTCAGGTCCGGCCGGTCGAGCCCGTAGAGCTGACCCACGTCGGCGAGGTCGAGGAGCCCCGTGACCGGATAGACGTTCGCGGGATGCACGCCGAGCCGTTCCTCGAGCCGCGCGAGCATCGTCGGCGAGACGGAGCTCGAGACCTCGAGGCGGACGACGGCGCCGAATCGGCGCTTGCGCAGCTCGCTCTCGACTGCCTCGAGCAGGTCGTCGGCGTCGTCCGAGATCTCGGTGTCGCCGTCGCGGGTGAGACGGAACGCGACGCCCTCGACCACCTCCATCTCGGGGAAGAGCCACGGTAGGAAGTGCGAGATCGCCGACTCGAGCGAGATCTGGAGGCCACGCTCGCCGACCGACAGGAAGCGTGGGAGACCCTCGGGCACCTTGACCCGTGCGAATCGCTCCTCGCCCGACTCCGGGTCGCGCACGACGACACCGAGGCTGAGCGAGAGGCCCGAGATGTACGGGAACGGCTGACCGGGGCCGACCGCCAGCGGTGTCAGGACGGGATAGATCTGCCGCGCGAAGATGTCCTGGAGCTCCGCCCGCTCGTCGTCAGTGGCGTCCTCGACGCTGCCGATCAGCACGCGTTCTGCGGCAAGCGCGGGGCAGAGCTGGTCACGCCACAGCTGCGCCTGCTGTGCCGAGAGCTCGAGCACACGCGTGCGGATCTCGTCGAGCGTCTGCTGCGACGTGCGTCCGTCGCGCGAGCGAACCGAGACGCCGGAGACGACCTGGTCGAGCAGGCCGGCGACACGCACCATGAAGAACTCGTCCAGGTTGTTCGAGAAGATGCTGCAGAACTTGACGCGCTCGAGGAGCGGCTCGTTCGGGTCTGCGGCCAGCTCGAGGACGCGGCCGTTCAGATCGAGCCAGGAAAGCTCTCGATTCAGCAGCGCCTCGATGGGCGCGTCAGGGTGCAGGCGCGTGGTCGCCACGGGCCGCTTAGCATTGCTGATTCTGCGTGAACGTGGGGTTTCGATTCGGTGAAAACGACGCTTAGAAGCTGGCTCCGCGCCAGCCGCTGAGGATGATCGCCGCGATCGCGACGGCGAGCACGAGGCGGTAGATCACGAAGGGCGTGTAGTTGTGCTTGCGCAGGTAGCCGAGGAGCACGTCGATCGCGATCAGCCCGACACCGGCGGCGGCGATCGTGCCGACGATGAACGGCCCGGTCGATCCTGCCGGCAGCGGCTCGAGCACCACGTGCTTGAGGCCCTTGTAGATGACCGCGCCGAGGACGATCGGGATCAGCAGCAGGAACGAGAAGCGCGCGCTCGCGTCGCGGTTCAGGCGCGAGAAGCGACCGGTCGTGATCGTGATCCCCGACCGCGAGACGCCGGGCATCAGCGCCAGGATCTGCGAGACGCCGATCAGGATCGACCGCTTCAGGCCGAGGTCGTTCAGCGTGGCCTCCTCCGGCTGGCGGTCGGCGACGTAGAGCAGGATCGCGAAGAACGCGAGCGAGATGCAGATCTGCCACGGCTGGCCGAGGTGGTCCTCGATGGCGCTCTCTCCGAGTGCGCCCGCGATCGCGGCAGGCACGGTGGCGATCGCGATGCCGACGGCGAGCCGCTCCTCGCCGGTGCGGATCGCACGCGCGCCGACCGCCTTGATGAAGGCGCGCAGATAGATGAGCACGTCGGCCCAGAAGTAGGCGACGACGGCCACGAGCGTGCCGAGGTGCAGCGCGACGTCGAAGGTCTTGTTGAAGTCCGGATGCGCCTCGAGGTACTTCCAGTCGGCGAGCCACGGCACGAGGATCAGGTGGCCCGACGACGAGATGGGCAGGAGCTCGCTGAAGCCCTGCGTTGCGCCGAGCGCCAGCGCCTGCCAGTCCGACAGACGTCCTGCCTGTTCGCCGACGCGCAGACGCCGCGAGCACGATCGAGGTGACGATCAGGATGCCCGCGACGACGTAGACGGTGCTCCGCGACCGGAACGTCAGCGACCGGCTCTCGTCCGCCACCGCATCATGCTCGAGCTGCTCGATTTCGCCGGTCACCGCGCGCGCATCCTACTGAGGGCTCGGCGACGGAACTGGGTGGTTGGATGACGATGTGGTGAACACGTCTGGTAGAACGCCCCGGTGGCTCTGCGCCTCACGCCTCAGAAACGGCAGTTCTTCGACCTGTTCATCCAGGCTTCGGCGAACGCGCAGGCCATCGCGCGCGTCCTCGTCGATCTGCTGGACGACTGGCCCGAGAGTCGGGAGAGGCTACGCGACATCCGCGAGCTCGAACACGAAGGCGACCGCCTCACCCACGAGGTGATCAACCTCCTCAACCGGACGTTCGTCACTCCCTTCGACCGGGACGACATGTACCGGCTCGCCTCGGTGATCGACGACGTCTGCGATCACATCGACGAAGCGGCCGACAACATCGATGCGTACGAGGTTCGCGACGTGCCGGAGAAGGCGCGCCAGCAGGCCGAGGTGATTCACCGGGCGGCGTCGAGGCTGCACGAGGCCGTCGAACGGCTCGAAGGGTTCAAGGACTCGTCACGGCAGCTCGCCGCGCTGCGCGAGCTCGAGGACGAGGGCGACCGGCTCTCACGCGAGGCGATCGCCGACCTCTTTCGCTCCGGCGCGGATCCGCTGACGATCATCCGCTGGAAGGACATCCACGAGCAGCTCGAAGAGGCTGTCGACGCGTGCGAGAACGCTGCCGACGTCCTCGAGGCGATCCTCGTCAAGAATCGGTAGCCCATGACGCTGCTCGTCGTCACGATCGTCGTCGCGCTGGCGTTCGACTTCACCAACGGCTTCCACGACACGGCGAATGCGGTCGCGACGTCCGTCTCGACGCGCGCGCTCTCGCCGCGGATGGCGGTGCTGATCGCCGCGATCGCGAACCTCGTCGGCGCGTTCGCGACGACCGCGGTCGCGAAGACGGTCGGCCAGGGGATCATCGACACGAACCTTGCGACGCCGAAGACAGTGCTCGCGGCGGTGATCGGCGCGATCGCCTGGAACCTGCTCACCTGGTGGTTCGGTCTGCCGTCGTCCTCCTCGCACGCGCTGATCGGCGGCCTGATCGGCGCCGCGCTCGTCCAGTCGGGCGAGGCGGGCGTCCAGTGGCACGACATCGTCCACAGCGTGCTGATCCCGGCCGTCTGGGCGCCGGCGATCGCGTTCGGGGCGGCGTTCCTGCTCCTGCTCGGCATCTACTGGGGGCTGCAGTGGCTGACGCCGGGGGTGGCGAACCGCTCGTTCCGGCACGGGCAGCTCCTCTCGGGCACCTGGGTGGCGTTCACGCACGGGTCGAACGACGCGCAGAAGACGATGGGCGTCATCGCGCTGGCCCTCTACTCGAACGGCTCGATCGACTCGTTCTACATCCCGACCTGGGTCAAGGTCGCTGCGGGTGTCGCGATCGCAGCCGGCACGTACGCCGGCGGGTATCGGATCATGCGCACGCTCGGCCAGCGCGTCTTCCAAATGGATGCGCCGGCCGGGTTCGCCGCCCAGCTGACCGCGGGTGCGGTCATCTGGGGCTCGACGAAGGCCGGCTATCCGCTCTCGACCACGCACGTCGTTTCCGGTGCGGTCATGGGCTCGGGCGCGACCAAGCGTCTTTCGGCCGTGCGCTGGGGCGTCGCGGGGAACATCGTGCTCGCGTGGGTCCTGACGATCCCGGCGGCGGCCGTCGTCTCGGCGCTCATCTGGTGGCCGGTCGAGGCGATCTTCTAGTGCGGATCGGATTCGGCTCCGGCTCGAGCGTGATCTTCGACCTGCTGGCGCAGGCCGGCGACGCGGCGCTCGCCGTCAGTCGTGCCGTCGAGCAGCGCATCACGCAGTGGCCGAGTGGGCCGACGCAGGAGGCGATCAAGGAGCTCGAGCACGAAGCAGACAGGATCGTCTCGGAGCTCCTCAGCCAGACGAACAGCCTCTTCATCACGCCGTACGACCGCGATGACCTGATGACCCTCGCCTTCGCCGTCGACGACGTCGCCGACGCGGGCGAGAACGCGGCCGAGCTCTTCGGTCTCTACAGCGTCGAGACGCCGACGAAGCAAGCGATCGAGTTGTGTGGCCTGTACGTGCGCGCGAGCGAGCGCCTCGCATCGCTGCTCGCGAATCTCAAGGACCTGCACGGCTCGTCGGACGAGATCCGGGCAATCAAGGAGATCGAGGACGAGGCGGACACCGTCGCCCGCGCCGCGCGCGCGTCGCTCTTCAAGGACGACCGCATCGACCCGGTGATCGTGATCCGCTGGAAGGACATCTACGAGGCGCTCGAGGAAGCGGTCGACGCGTGCGAGACAGCCGCGCACCGCGTCGGCAACATCCTCGTCAAGAACGCGTAGCTCAGCCCGGGTGTGACGCGTCGCTGAACTCGCGGAACTCGCCCGTGACGAGATAGACGACCTGCTCGCCGATGTCGACGGCATGGTCGCCGATCCGCTCGACGCAGCGGGAGACGACGAGCATGCGCAGGCCGTACTCGCGCTCCTCCGGCGAGTCGCCGAGTGAGAGCACGTCTTCCGTTGCGTTCCGATTCGCGCGGTCGATCAGCTCGTCGAGCTCGACCAAGGTCTGAGCCTTGTCGGCGTCGCGGGACGCGAATGAGTCCATCGCGACACGGATCATCTGCTCGGCGCGCTGGCCCATGTCCTCGATCGAGCGGCCGATCGCGTCGTCCTTCACGTTCAGCCCGCCCATCAGCTTGGTCAGCTTCGCGACGGTCACGCAGTAGTCCGCCATTCGCTCCAGATGCAGGTTGATCCGAAGCACCGCGAGCACGAGCCGCAGGTCGACCGCCACCGGCGTCTGCCGCGCAAGCAGCGACTGGACTCCTTCTTCGATTGCGACGTATCGCCGGTCGACCTCGTCGTCGAAGCGGATCACCTCGT
Source organism: uncultured Actinomycetes bacterium (assembly GCA_963779505.1). Taxonomy (GTDB): domain Bacteria; phylum Actinomycetota; class Thermoleophilia; order Gaiellales; family Gaiellaceae; genus PALSA-600. Next base: position 234,448 of record CAVZYK010000008.1, read on the forward strand.
CGGCCAGCTCCTCGTCACCTCGTGCCAGCGCGTTCAGCGACGAGCGCAGCGCGCGAAGTACGAGGTCGCCTTCCTCCTGGAGCGATGCCTCGAGCTGCGAGAGCTCCTCGGTGAAGGTGACCCGCATTCCCATCGGCTATCCGAAACGGCCCGTCACGTAGCCCTCGGTGCGCTCGTCGGAAGGCTGGGTGAAGATCTTCTCGGTCGCGTCGTACTCGACGAGGACACCGTTCCGAGACCCGTCGGGCTTGACGTCGAGGCTGAAGAACGCGGTCATCTCGGCGACACGGGCCGCCTGCTGCATGTTGTGGGTGACGATCACCAGCGTGTACTCGCGCTTCAGGTCGTGCATCAGGTCCTCGATCGCCGAGGTCGAGATCGGATCGAGCGCTGACGCCGGCTCGTCGAGCAGGATCACGTCAGGCTCGACCGCGATCGCGCGCGCGATGCAGAGGCGCTGCTGCTGCCCGCCCGAGAGCCCGAGTGCCGACTTCTTCAACCGGCTCTTGACCTCGTCCCAGAGCGCGGCGCCCCGCAGCGCGCGCTCGACCCGGCCGTCGAGGTCGTCCTTCATGCCGAGGATGCGCAGGCCATACGCAACGTTGTCGTAGATCGACTTCGGAAAGGGGTTCGGCCGCTGGAACACCATTCCGATGCGCCGCCGCACCTCGATCGGGTCCACGCCGGCGCCGTACAAGTCGACGCCGTGGTAGAGGATCTTGCCGTCCACCCGCGCGCTCGCGACGAGGTCGTTCATGCGGTTCAGGCAGCGGAGCACGGTCGACTTACCACAGCCGGACGGGCCGATCAGCGCCGTGATCGCGTTGCGGTGGATCTCGAGTGAGACGTCTTTCACCGCTGGCGACTTGCCGTAGTAGACATCGAGGCCGCTGATGTCGAAAACGACCTCGTTGCTGACGTCGGCGGCCGACGGTGGACGGGCGACGCCGATCGAGGGGCTGGGCTGCTGGCTCCGATCCTGGTGAGAGTCCATGGTGGTCACCGCGGAAGTCTCCCGGCCGCACTGCCGCATGAGGGTGCACAGGATGTGAACAGGACGTGTCGGAGTGGTGACTCCTGCTCCGCGACGGGTCAGCGGCTGGAAAACTCCGCGCGATGGAAGCGGCATCTGTTGCGGCCCCTGAGGGTCTGAAGCGCACCCGCGGTCGCGGCGATCGCATCGGGGACAGCGTCCTGTACGCCGTCACGGCCTGCGCGGCGGTGATCGGCGTTGCGATCGTCTTCGCGATCATCTGGCGCATCGCCGAGGGCGCCTGGCCGGCGATCAAGGTCTTCCACCTGTCGTTCCTGTCGAACAACGAGTGGAACCCGGTCGTGGACAAGTTCGGTGCGCGTGACCTGCTCATCGGCACCATCGTCACGTCCTTCGGCGCAGTGCTCCTGGCCGCGCCGCTCTCGATCGCGATCGGTCTGTTCCTGAGCGAGCTCGCGCCGCCGTCGGTGCGGGGACCGATCGGGACGCTGATCGAGATGCTCGCCGCGGTGCCGAGCGTCGTGGTCGGGCTGTGGGGGATCTACGTGCTGGCGCCGTTCAATGCCCAGCACGTGCAGCCGTTCATCAGCAGCTTCCTGGGCTGGCTGCCGATCTTCGCCAACGGTGAGGACAAGGTCGAGTCGACCGTCTTCTCCGCGATCATCGTCTTGACGATCATGATCATCCCGATCACCTCGTCGATCTGCCGCGAGCTCTTCGTCGGGGTGCCGACGGAGCTCGAGGAAGGCGCGATCGGGCTTGGCGCGACCCGCTGGGAGATGGTCAGGACCGTCGTCCTCCCGACCGTGCGGGGCGGCGTCGTTGCTGCCGTCATCCTCGGACTGGGGCGAGCGCTCGGGGAGGCGATCGCCGTCACGCAGGTGATCGGCAACTTCATCCCGCTGAAGCGCTCGATCTTCGAGCCCGGAGACACGCTGGCCAGCCGAACAGCCAACCAGTACCAGGGCGCCGTCTCGAACATCCAGGTCGCGTCGTTGATCTACCTCGCCCTGATCCTGCTCGTGATCACCTTTGTCACGAACTTCACGGCGCAGCGCGTGGTGAAGCGATTCGATTTCCAGCGGACGGGAGCCGACTGATGGACGCTCCGCTTTCGCTCAAGGCGTCGGGTCGCGGTCGCCGGCGGCTCGTGGTCAACAAAGTCGCGGAGCTGGCGGCGCTCTTGGCGGCGGTCGCGGCCATCGCCGTGCTCGGCATCCTCGTCTGGTCGGTCTTCTCGCGCGGGGTCGCCGCGCTGAACCTCGATTTCTTCACGAAGGGGCCGGCGCTGTTCGGCGAGACCGGTGGCGGCGTCGCACCCGCGCTCGTGGGCAGCATGCTGCTCGTCGGGATCGCGACCGCGCTGGCGCTCCCGTTCGGCGTCCTCTCCGCGCTCTACGTGAGCGAGTTCGCTCCGAGGCACCTCGGCGACCAGGTGCGCCTCTGGCTCGACGTGCTGAACGGCTTTCCCTCGATCGTGATCGGCATCTTCGTCTTCACCCTGATGGTCAAGTCCCCCCTGCCGCTCGTCGGCTGGGGCCACCACCAGAGTGCGTTCGCCGGCGGGTTCGCGCTGGCGATCATCATGCTGCCGCTGGTTGCGCGGGCGACCATGGAGGTGCTGGAGCTCGTCCCGAACGAGCTGCGCGAGGCGAGCTACGCGCTCGGCGTCTCGAAGTGGCAGACCGTGATCCGCGTCGTCGTCCCGACTGCCTTCGGCGGCATTCTGACCGGGACGACACTCGCGATCGCTCGTGCTGCCGGCGAGACCGCACCGCTGCTCTTCACCTGCGCGCTCGCAGGGCAGTTGACCGACTGGAACCCGACCCACTCGGTCAACTCGATCCCGCTGACGATCTTCCAGTACTCGGAAGCGCCGGACGAGAACCTGCACCAGCAGGCCTGGGCGCTCGCGTTCGTCCTGATCGCCTTCGTGCTCGTGACGAGTCTGACGGCACGGATCCTGCTCGAGCGCTCTCGGCGCAAGCTCGGCGGCCCGAGCTAGCCCACCGGTCCGGTAACCGGACCGTCACACCCTCGTCACACCGCGTCAGCCCACGCGCCCCGGGATGCGCGGCATCTTGACGTCGCCAGTCATGAACACCCCCAGGGACAAGGAGAGGACGTCAATGAACAGAGGGCTCGCCCTCATCAGCGTCGCTGCGTTCGCACTGCTCGCGGTTGCGGCAGCAGGCGCCAAGAGCAACGACACGACCATCAGCGGGGCCGGTAGCTCGTTCGTCTCGCCGCTCGTCTCCGTCTGGACGCCCGCCCTCGGGTCGGCGTTCGGGTACTCGGTGCAGTACAGCCCGGTCGGATCGGGTGCCGGCATCGCCGCCATCACGAACCGTCAGGTCGACTTCGGTGCGTCCGACGCGCCGCTCACGCCTGACCAGAAGACCGCGTGCAAGAACTGCGTCCAGATCCCGTGGGCGCTCTCGGCAACGTCGGTCGCCTACAACGTGCCCGGTGCACCGACACACCTGAACCTGGACGGGAAGACGATCTCCAAGATCTTCCTCGGCCAGATCACGAACTGGAATGACCCTGCAATCAAGGCGCTGAACAAGGGCGCGGACATGCCGAACCTGAAGATCACGCCGATCTTCCGTTCTGACGGATCCGGCACGACCTACAACTTCACGGACTACCTCTCCGGCGTCAGCGGCGACTGGAAGTCGAAGGTCGGTACGTCGACTGCGGTCAGCTTCCCGGCCGGCATCGGCGCCCGCGGCTCCGCGGGTGTGGCGGGTCTCGTCGACCGCACCCAGGGAGGCATCACCTACGTCGACGTCGCGTTTGCGCTGAAGAACCACATCAAGTTCGCAGCAGTCCGCAACAACGCGGGCAAGTTCCTCTTCCCGAGCTTGCGGCGCATCACCGAGGCCGCGAAGGCGTTCCCGAAGGTGCCGGCCGACAACGAGCTGCACATCGTGAACCCGGGCAAGAAGTTCCCGCTCGCCTACCCGATCTCGACGTACACGTACGTGATCGTGCCGCAGCAGACCTCGCACTCGGCGGAGCTGCGGAAGATGATCTTCTGGGCGCTGACCCAGGGACAGAAGTCGCAGTACACGGCGAAGCTGCTCTTCGCTCCGCTGCCGAAGCCGGTCCTGGTGGCTTCGGAGAAGACGCTCAAGTCAGTCCACCAGTAAGTACGACGGACAAGCCAACGAAGGGGCGCCCAGCGGGCGCTCCTTCGCGCCGTTCAGGCCGGGAACGTGCAGCGGATGCGAAGGCCGCGGCCCCGCGCGCCGTCTGCCTGCACGTCGCCGCCGGCCGCGGCCACCATGTGCTTGACGATCGCGAGACCGAGCCCCGTGCCGCGCGACGTCCGTGCTGCATCTCCGCGGTAGAAACGCTCGAAGAGCCGCTCGAGTGTCTCCGCGTCCACGCCGGCCCCGTCGTCTGCACCCGTCAGCACGACGAAATCGCCCGCCTGACGGACAGACAGCGTGAACGTCGCGCCGTGGCCGGCGTAGCGAATCGCGTTCTCGGCGAGGTTCTCGCCCAGGATGCGCAGCAGACGCGGTCGGAGCGGGATCGTGGCGTCCTCGTCTCCCTCCGCCTCGAGGCGGACGCCCGCGCGAGCCGCACTGTCCTCGAGGCTGCCGGCTACGTCGCGGAGCACGGGCAGCGCGTGCGTATGGCCGAGCGCGACGACTTCCTTGCCGCTCTCGATCTCGGAGAGAAAGAGAATCTCGTCGATCAGCGTCCCGGCGTTCTCGACTTCGGCTCGAGCCTGGTCGATCAGCGCGTGCACGTCGGCCCCGGGCAGGTCGGCCGAGTCGAGGAGGACGAGGATCCGTGCGAGCGGCGTGCGCAGCTCGTGCGAGACGGCCGCCGTGAAACCCGTGCGCAGCTCGTCGAAGCTGCGGTCGTAAGTGTCGTGTGTATCCGTCACCAGATCGTCACCGGTCCGAAACCCGGCGCGGGCCGGGCTCCGGTCTATCGTAGGGACGTGGCCAAGGTCCTGATCGTCGAGGACGACAACGTGATCGCGGACGGGATGGCGCGCCACCTGGACGCGGCCGGGTTCGACCCGGTCGTCGTCGGCCGCGGTGAGCTCGGCCTGACCCGCCTCCGCTACGAGAATCCGGACGTCTGCGTCCTCGACCTGATGCTCCCCGAGCTCGACGGGTGGAAGCTGATCGAGACGGCGCGCGCCGAAGGGATCGGCACGCCGATCGTCGTCGTCTCCGCGCGTGGGACCGAGCACGACCGCGTGCACGCACTCGAGATCGGCGCCGACGATTATCTCGTGAAGCCGTTCTCGATGCGCGAGCTCGTCGCGCGGGTCGGCGCCGCCGCCCGCCGTGGTATCCGCCCGGCCGAGGATCGCCGCGGCGACGCGATCGAGATCGAGGAGCTGCGGATCGATCCCCGCGAGGTGCAGGCATTCGTCGACGGGAAGAACGCGTCGCTGACGCCGACCGAGTTCAAGCTCCTCTATACCCTCGCGCTCGATCGTGGCCGCGTCGTCACGCGCGATGAGCTTCTGCAGAAGGTCTGGGGGCGCCGCGAAACGCATCGCGACCGCACGGTCGACGTCTTCGTCCGGCGGCTGCGCCAGAAGATCGACCGGCAGGCGACGACGCACTCCTTTATCCAGACGCGCTTCGGGGTCGGCTACAAGCTCGAGCCCGAGCCGAAGTAGACACAGCCTCGTCACGAGGTCGTTACCCACGGCGCGCTGCGCCGCACGGAGCATTGACGCAACACGTCAAACGAGCTCCGAAGGGGGAGACACGTGCAGAAGAAGGTCATCTTTCCGCTCGTCGCGCTGGGCGCGGCAGCGGTACTCGCGGCGACGGTTGGGGCGGCGGGGCCGGATCAGCCACAGCTGAGCTCGGTCTCGTCGGCCAACTCGAAGTCCGTCGGCTTTGCGCCGGCGTCCAGGTTGTCGGGTGAGCTGCAGCAGATCGCCGTCGCGCAGGGCGCGATGAAGCTCGAGAACCCGCAGGGCATCGTCACGCACTACGGCTACGAGAACGACACGCCGAGCGCCGGCGATCCGTCGGTGCCGCAGATGGTGCCGGTCGGCGCCTCACAGACCGAGGCGCAGAAGACCGAGCCCGACAAGAACACGTACCTCGTCTTCAAGCGTGGTCTCAAGGGGGCGGATGCGTCGTACGACTACGGCACGCACTTCCTCTACCAGGGGCACGAGAACGGGGCCACCGTCAACGGGGCGAAGCAGGGCCTCATCACGAGGATCAACCTCGATGCCGACACGGATCATCGTGTGACGCTGCTCGCATCGCACGATGTCTCGGGCGCGCCGATCGCGACGATCGACGGCTCGACCTGGGACCCGTTCGCCGAGCGGCTGATCCTGACCACCGAGAACCCTGCTGCTCCGACGTACTCGGCAACCCCGGACTATCCGTCCCAGGTCGAGGACGTCTCGGGCGCACTCGGCCGCGGCGGCTACGAAGGAGTCCAGGACGACTCCGACGGCAACCTCTGGATCGTCGAGGACCTCGGCGGCGCGAACAAGCCGGGCTCGGTGAACGCGAAGTTCCCGAACAGCTACATCTATCGCTACGACCCGGCGCACAAGGGCGATCTGAAGCACGGCAAGCTGCAGGCGCTGCAGGTGCTGAACGCCGCCGGTACGCCGATCACGTTCGAGTCGCAGTCGCCCATCAACGCGCCCGATCAGGTCGCGCTGCACACCTACGGCACCAGCTTCGCAACGCGCTGGGTCACGGTGCACGACACGGCCGTCGACGGCACGACGCCGTTCAACGCGAACGTGGCGGCGAAAGCGGCGAAGGCAACCCCGTTCAAGCGGCCCGAGAACGGCGTCTTCCGGCCGGGCACCCACTTCGGCGAGTTCTACTTCACCGAGACCGGTGACACGAACGCGACCAGCACCGAGAACGACACCGCAGGCGGGTGGGGCAGCCTGTTCAAGCTGATCCAGTCCGGGCCGTCTGCGTCGAGCGGGAAGATCTCGGTCTTCTTCAAGGGCTCGCTCGGAGTGACCGGTCTCGACAACCTGACGTTCCTCTCCAAGGGGCAGCTTGCAGTCGGCGAGGACGCCGGCGACACGCTGCACTCGCAGCGGAACGGGCTCGACTCGGGCTTCGCGTTCGATCTCGGCACGGACTACTCCGCAGCCGGTTCGACGCCGGTGCGGTGGCTCGCCGAGGGCCGCGACGCGTCGGCGACGATCGACTCGGCGTCGGGTGGGTTCGGGAAGAACGACGGTGACAACGAGATCACCGGCGTCCATGTCTCGAACGGCGACCCCGGCCCTGACGGGATCCTCGGCGCGAAGACGCCGAACCTCGGCGATTCCAAGTGGCGCTGGTTCTACACCCAGCAGCACGGTGACAACGTCACGTACGAGGTCCTGGTCGGCTCGTACGGCGAGCACGGTGACCACGACGACGACTGAGCAGTAACCAGGTGATGGTGCCGCCCTGCTCGGGGCGGCACCATCGGCCGGCGTTCAGCTCGAGAGTCGCGCCTTGAGAGCGCGCGCCAGGGGCCACGCACCATCGGAGGTGTTGGAGACGACGGTGTAGGTGAGTGACGTTGCCGGGTGATGCCAACTGCGGAAGGACACGCCGGCGTCCGAGCCTTCCAGCCGCACGGCGTCGCCTGAGCCGGCGAGCCAGAACCCGAGGCCGCAGCGCGTGTCGTCCGAGATGACACTGCGCGGCCTCACCAGCTCGGCGACCCAGTCCTCGGGAACGATTCGTCCGGCGAAGACGGACGTCCAGAGCAGACGGACGTCGCCTACCGTCGTGTAGATGCCACCGTCTCCACTCCCCTGGACCGGGAGGTGGAACACGTTGCTGCGTTCGACGCCGTCGACTTCGACGTAGCCGAGCGCCGCGCGACCCGGTAGGTCGTCTGTGCGCAGGAAGGCGGTGTCGTTCAGGCCCGCCGGCTCGCAGACGCGCTGCTGCACGAGATCGTGGAACGGCACTCCGCTCGCCCGCTCGGCGATCAACGCGAGCACGACGAACCCGCCGTTGCAGTACGAGAAGTCCGTCCCCGGGGCGAACTTTGCGGGATGGCCGTCGAGGACGACGAGGTACTGCTCCGTCGTCGCCAACTCGTGCACCGGTACCGGCATCAGGTAGTCGCCGGGGTCGGGCTCCGCGTCCTCGTCGAGGTAGTCACCGATGCCTGACCGGTGCGACAGCAGGTGCTCGATCGTCACGCCGTCGCCGATCAGAGGCAGGTCGCTGCCGAGCACTGCGCGAGCGGGCGTGTCGAGTGCCAGCACTCCATCGACGATCAGGCTGACGACGGCGAGCGCGGTCATTCCCTTGGCAGCGCTCGCGACGGCGAACTGGGTGTCGACGGTGTTCGGAGCCTGCAACCCACGATGCGCCAGGCCATACGCCCGCGCGAGCTCCAGCTCGTCACCGCGATCGACGCGGACCGCCCCGGAGAAGGCCGTCTCCCTGGCGATCCGATCGACCTCGTCCGCCAGCGCCTCCATCGTCAGATCGTCGGGTTGACGTCATCCGGGCCGAGCTCGGTCTGGTGCCAGGCGACGATCTTCCCGTCCTTCACCTGGAACACCGCGGCTGCGGCGCCGCCCGGGGCGTCGCAGCTGTGCCTCGGTCGTTCGGTCAGCTCGAACTGTGCGATCACCTCGTCCTTGCCGTGCCGCTCGAGGTGCGTGATCCGCCCGCCGCAGGGAAGGCCGGCATTCCAGCGCACGGCATCAGCGTGGGTCTCGAGGGTCTCGGATCCGTTCTGCACGATGAGTGCGCCGTTGGCGAAGAGCCGCGCCGCCGCCTCGTTGTCACCGCTGTTGAGAGCAGAGCTCCACGCGCGCGCCACCTGCTCGGCGGAAGAACTCTTGTGGCCTCCGCAGCCCGCCAGTGCGACCGCGATCAGGATGATTGTCATCCACCTCACGCCGGTAGTCTGCCCGCCGTGGACTTCGAGCTCACGCCGGAGCAGCGGGAGATCCAGGCGCTCGCCCGCGATTTCGCAGCCGCGGAGATCGAGCCGAACGCCGCCGAGTGGGATCGGGCACACGCGTTTCCGCCCTCATTGCTGACGAAGCTGGGTGAGCTCGGCCTGATGGGCGTCTGCGTGCCGGAGGAGTACGGCGGCGCCGGAGCGGACTTTCTCTCGTACATCCTCGTGCTCGAGGAGCTCTCGCGCGCGGACGCCGGCGTCGGTGTGACCGTAGCCGTCCACACCTCGGCGTGCTCGCTGCCGATCCTGCAGTTCGGGACGGAGGAGCAGCGTGCGCGCTTCGTGCCGCCGCTCGCGCGCGGCGAAGGGGTCGGCTGCTTTGCACTGACCGAGCCGGGGTCCGGCTCGGACGCCGGGGCGTTGTTGACGCGGGCCGAGCGCACGGAGGACGGCTGGCACATCAGCGGCGCGAAGCAGTGGATCACGAACGCGTCGTTCGGCGGCACGGTGCTGCTCTTCGCGCGCACCGACTCTGGCTCGCGCTCCGCGCGCGGCGTGTCGGCGTTCATCCTCGACACCGACCAGGTCACGATCACGCGCATCGAGGAGAAGCTCGGGCTGAACTCGTCGGCGACGAACGACATCGCGATCGATTCGCCGGTCGAGGCGGATCGGTTGATCGGTGAAGAGAACCACGGCTTCCGAATCGCCATGGCGACCCTCGACGGCGGGCGCATCGGGATCGCCGCCCAGGCGGTCGGGATCGCCCAGGCGGCGTACGACGTCGCCCGCAACTACGCCCAGGAGCGGCACGCGTTCGGGCATCCGATCGCAGAGTTCCAGGCCATCCAGCACAAGCTCGCGAACATGTCGATGGAGATCGACGCCGCGCGCCTGCTCGTGCTGCGCGCCGCCTGGCTGAAGGACAACGGCCGGCCGCACACCGAAGCCGGTGCGAAGGCGAAGCTCTTCGCGTCCGAGATGGCCCGACGCCAGACGTCGGAAGCGATCCAGGTGCTCGGCGGCTACGGCTACACGAAGGAGTTCCCGGTCGAGCGGTACTACCGCGACGCCAAGGTGACCGAGATCTACGAGGGGACGAGCGAGATCCAGCGGCTCGTGATCGCGCGCGAGATCCTCAAGGAGCGCACCCGTGTCCCGGCGTCCTGACGAGCCGGTCCGGCTGACGAAGATCTACACCCGCGGCGGCGACGCGGGTCAGACCTCGCTCGGCGACGGCTCACGCGTCTCGAAGCTCGACCCGCTCGTGCGTGCCTACGGGGCAGTCGACGAGCTGAACTCGATCCTCGGCTGGGCGCAGGTGGAGGCACGCGATCCGCGTCTCGCGCGCATCCAGAACGAGCTCTTCGACCTCGGCGCAGACCTGTCGGTGCCGTTCGCTCCCGAGGACGACAAGCTTCGCGTCACGCAGGAGGCAATCGATCGGCTGGAGCGCGACTGCGACGACGCCAACGCGCCGCTGTCGGAGCTCAAGAGCTTCGTGCTGCCCGGCGGCTCCGAGGCAGCCGCGCGTCTGCACATCGCGCGGGCGACCTGCAGGCACGCCGAGCGCGAGGCGCTCGCAGTCGGCGAGGAGCGCGAGCTGAACCCGCTCGCACTCGTCTACCTGAACCGGCTCAGCGATCTGCTCTTCATCCTCGCGCGGGCGGCGAACACCGGCGGCGACGAGCCGCTCTGGCAGCCCGGCGGGGAGCGCTAAAGACTGAGACCGCGCAGCAGCCGCGCCACGAGCGCGGCCACCTGCGCCGGCGGCGTCGATGCCGGCACCGCGACGATGCCCTTGCTGGTCAGCGCGGCACGCCGGCCGCCGTTCTTCGAGAGCGCGACGACTGTCGCCGACGGGAACACCTGGTGCAGGTCGCGTGGGAGCGCCGGCCCGTAGAGGTCGGCGTCGACGACGATCACCCGCACGTCGTGGTAGCTCGCATAGAGGAACGCCTGGTCGGGCGTCAGGCGGCTGACGTGCTTCAACCCATGCCTGAGACCCTGCGTCGTGCGGCCACCCGAGATCGAGACGACGTTCTGCGAGCGTGACCTGGTCGTTGCGACGACGCGGATCGTCGTGATCTTCCGCTGGACGACCTTCGTCGCGTCGGAGGTTGCCTTCCAGTGCAGGTCGTAGTTGCCGGCCGGCAACGTGTGCAGGAGCTTCAGGGTCAGGATCGTCGCGCCCGCCTTGACGTGGAAGAAGTGCCAGCGCTGCAGGCGCCGGAACGGCTTCCCGTCGAGCGTCACGTCGACGCGCGCGCGATCGGTGATCGACACGCGAGCGGCGAGCGAGCGGCTCGAGCGGTGGGCGGTCGGGGCGATCGCGATCCGCAGCGCGAACGGGCTGCGGGCGGTTGCCGACGCGACCTGGATGTCGACGGAAGTGCCCTCTTCCTGCACGTGCACACCGGTCGGGCCGACGACCGTGCCGGCCGGGATCCCGGGCGCCGCAACCTGGACGATGCGCCCGACCGTGAAGCCTCGTCCCGCGAGCGCCTGTGCGGCGGCTGCCTGCGAGAGGCCTGTCAGCGGCGGCACCGCGCGCAGGACCGGGGTGTGGGCGCTCTCGATCCCGAGTGAGTTGAGCTCCGTCAGCGTGAAGCGGCGCGGGTCGTCGGCCGTGATCTGGCCGAGCTTGGTCTCGAATTGCTCGCCGCCGAACTGCGCGATCGCAATGCCGTCGGCGTAGAGCACGAAGTTCCGCACCTGCGGGATGCCCGGTGCCCACCGCAGTGTCAGCCCGTCGTCCGCGATCACGGCCGCGAAGTCGCGCGGCGCTGCGTTCGCGTCGCTGACGACGCCGGTCAGAATCGCGAACAGCGAGAGGTGCCGCGTCAGGATGTGCACGACGTTGCCGGTGCGCCAGTAGCCGTCCTGCGAGGCGCCCGGGAGCGTCCCCGGAGCGGTGAGCTGCGGGATGGCGCGCCAGGCGCCGCCGGGCTCCGCGGTGACCGGCGTGCCCGTGCCGTTCGTCGAGTCGTTGAGGTCGATCTGCACCGGCGCGTCGAAGTGGTGCTCCTCGGTGCCGGCGAGATCCCAGGTCATCCGGACGTCGACGATCGACGAACCGAGCTGGATCGTGGTCGGCGGGATCGAGGCGGGAGCGGGGCTCGGATCGATGCGGAGGACGAGGAAGTCCTGCGCCTGCGGCGGCGCGGCCTGCCAGACGTTCGCCGGCGTCGTCACCGTCGTCGCGCCGTCGACCGACGAGAGGATCGTCGGGAGGCTCGAGCTGACGTTCTTCGTCGTGTCGGGCTGCTCGGTCGAGGCGCCGTTCTCGATCGTGATGTTGAGGCGGAACGGGGCGAGGTTGCCGGCGGCGTCGTGCAGCCAGCCGGTGAGGGAGTGGTTGCCGTCGGCGAGCGCGCCGGTCGCGAAGGATGCGGACGGGCCGGTGAGCGAGGGGACGAAGCCCGCGGCGACGCCGTCGAGCTTGAGCTGCGTGATCGAGGCGAGGTCTTCCGACGCGGTCAGCGTGAGCGAGCTGGCGCTCGCGGTCACTGCGCCGTCGGCGGGCGTCGACGAAACGACCGAGGGGGCGGTGTTGTCGACGCGCACGTTCGACTGGACGATCGAGGCGGCATTGCCGAACTGATCGATCACGGTTGCGCGCACGTCGTAGACGCCGTCGGCAAGCGTGGTCGTGTCGATCGTCGTCGCGAAGGCAGGAGCGGTGCTGGAGGTGCCGACCTGGGTCCAGGTGACGGGGCCGCCCGCGAGGTCGAAGGCGTAGGTCGCGCTCGTCGTGTCACCGCTCGTCGCGATGCTGATCGGAGCGGTGCCACGGATCGCCGAGCCGACGATGATCGCGGTCGGCGTCGGGGCGGTGGAGTCGACGGTGACGGTGCTCAGGTCGAGCTTCGTGTTTCCTGCCGCATCGACGATCACGGCCTGGACGTCGTAGCTGCCGGAGGCGATTGCCGGTCACATCCCAGGTGGTCGAGAACGGCGCGGTGGTGTCGGTCGCGATCGTCGTGAAGGCGCCGCCGCCGGCCGGGCGGTAGCGGAAGGTGACCGACGTGACGCCCGACCCGCCCGGGTCGCTCGCCGTCGCAGCGACCGAGACGTTCGCGCCGCCGACCGTCGCCGCCGCAGCGGGCTGCGTCAGCGCGCCCGAGGGAGCGGTGCGATCGACCTGGACGGTCTTCACGTCGGTGCCCTGGTTGCCGCCGCCGTCGAACGCGGTGGCGCGCACCTGGTAGCTGCCGTCAATGAGCGGCGTCGTCCACGTGATGCCGTACGGCGACGGGCCGTTTCCGGTCCCGATCGGCGTCCAGGTGCTGCCGCCGTCGCCCGAGTAGGCGTAGACGACGTGGTCGATGTCGGCCGAGCCCGTTGCACTGAGCGCCGCCGAGGCGGAGACCGGCGTCGGGACGGTCAGCGCCACCGCCGGGTTGGTGCGGTCGAGGGTGAAGGTGCTGACCGGCGAGTACGTCGGGCCGTTGCCGGCGAGATCGGTGACGGCGACGCGCACGTCGACCGGGCCGTCGGGCACCCCGGGAGCCGGGCTCCAGACGCCGGTGAACGGCGCGCCGTTCGTGTCGGCGTCGACGGTCGTGAACGACGAGGCGCCGGTTGGCTTGACCTGGAAGGCGACGGAGGCGACACCCGAGGTTGCATCGCTTGCGGTCGCGGCGAGCGCGATCGTCGAGCCGCCGACGTTCGCGCCGCCGGCGGGTGCCGTCACAGCTGCAGCTGTCGGGCGACGTGTTGTCGATCGTCTTCGCCGAGAGCGCGACCGTGGTCGTGTTGCCGGCCGTGTCGGTGACGATGATCTCGAGGTCGTAGAGGCCGTCTGGGGTGGACGGGCCGGTGGTGATCCACGGCACGTCGTACGGCGCTGTCGTATCGGTGCCGATCAGCGTGTACGCACCCGGGCCGGCCGGCCGGTAGAGGAACTGCACCGACGCGACGTCCGGATCCGAAGGTGAAGCGGTCAGGCTGACGGTGCCGTGCAGCACCGAGCCGGGATCGTTGACGCCGCCGGCAGGGGCGGTGGTGTCGATCGTGACGCTCGTCGACTTCGCGAGCTCGACGTTGCCCGCCAGGTCGCGCGACCGGTAGGTGATCGTCGTCGTGCCGTCGCCGCTCGAGGCGAGGACGGTGACCGACGGGCCGGTCGTCCAGTGGGCGCCGCCGTCGAGGCTGTACTCCGTGACGTCGACGCCGCTCAGGTTGTCGGTGGCGGCGAGGTTGACCGTCACGTCGTGGTTCTGGGCGCCCGACGGGGCGTTGTCGGTCGTCACGGGCCGCGTGTTGTCGATCACGACGTCGTGCGGGGTGACCGAGCAGCGCCCGTTCCCGGCTGCATCGACCGCTGCGACCCAGAGGTCGTAGTGGCCGTCGGCGACCGTCGTCGTGTCGAACGGAGACGTGATCGCGGAGCCGCTCGTCGCGCACGAACCGGCGGCGAGCGTGCCCGCGACGAGGCGGAAGGTGGTCGAGGCGATGCCCGCGGTCGCGTCCTGCGCCGTGGCGGCGAGCGGGACGGAGCCGCGCAGGAGCGCGGCCGCGGCCGGCGAGTCGAGCGTGACGTTGTTCGGCGCCGTCGCATCGATCTTCACGGTGGCGGTCTTGTCGGCGGACGTGACCCCGGCGCGGTTCGTCGCGTGGTACGTGATCGTGTGCGTCCCGTCGTTCGAGCCGTTCGCAGGCGCCGGGACGACGACCGACGTGCCCGCCGTGAACGAGCCTCCGTCGACCTTGTACTCGAGGCCGCTCGGGAGGGCGACGCCGGACTCGGCGTCGACGCCCGTCAGGGCGACCGTGACGGCCGCGTTGTGCCAGTTCGCGTCGGCGTTGTCGCCCACGGTCGGCGCGGTGTTGTCGACGAGGATCGTGCGCGTCGCGGTCGTGGTCGAGTTGCCGACCTTGTCGGGGACGACGGCGCGCAGCTCGTACGTACCGTCGGCCGGCGTCCAGGTGGCGGGCGAGGCGATCGGGCTCCACGAGCTGCCGCCGTCGGTCGACTTCTCGATCGCGATCGCGGCCGTGTCGACGCCCGAGCCGAGGTCGCTCGCGGTGACGGAGAGCGGGATCGTGCCGTGGCCCCACTGGCCCGGGTCGTCGAGCGTTGCGGCCGGAGGCGTGTTGTCACGGATGACGGGTTGCGTCAGCGTCGTCGTGTTGCCCGCACGGTCGGTGATCACGGCGCCGAGCGTGGTGGGGCCGTCGCCGGTGGTGTTCCAGGTCGCGTCGTAGGGCGCGGCAGAGACCGTCGCGAGCGAGGTCGCGTCGGCGAGGAACTCCACCGTGTCGACGAGGCTGGTCGCGTCCGTCGCGGTTGCGTGCAGCGCGACCGAGCCGCGCACGTAGCGATCCGGGCCGACGGTCGTCCCGACGGCCGGGAAGGTGCCACCCGGAGCGGTCTGGTCGACGGTCACCGACGCGTTCGCCTGGGCCGTCTTCCCGACGGAATCGGTGGCGATCGCGCAGACGACATACGTGCCGTCGGCGGGAGTCGTCCAGGTGGTGGAGTACGGCGCGCCGGTGTCGGTGAAGATGAGCGTCCCGGTCGTGCAGGCGGCAGCGTTCGCGCCGTAGCGGAACGTGACGCTGCCGACGGCGGTCGTCGCGTCGGACGCGCTCGCGACGAGCAGCTCCGAAGCGTTCTTCGTGTACGGGCCGGGGACGGTGGTGAACGAGACGTTCGGCGCCTGCGTGTCGATCGTCCACGCGATCGTCGCGTCGGGGTTCGTGCCGTTGCCGTTGACGGCGTGGATCCGCAGCGTATGAGCGCCGTCGGCGAGACCGCTGCGGGTCGTCGGGCTGGTGCAGGCCGCGAACGGCTCGCCGTCGAGCGAGCACGCGAAGGTCGCGTTCGTGTCGTCACTGTGGAACGTGACCGTGATCCCGGTGGACTGGGTCTGTGCCGGCGGCGCGCCCGTGTCGACGACGACGCTCGTCGGCTGCGGCTGGAACGTGACGGTCGCCGGGTTGCCGATCGTCGAGCCGTTGATCGTCCCGGTCACCTGGGCCGAGCCGGAGGTGAGACCGGCGGTGAGGGTCGCCGAGTACGTGCCGTCACCGTTGTCGCTGACCGAGCCGAGCGTGCCGAGCGTGCTCGAGAGCACGACGGTGGCGCCGCCGCCCGTCAGGCCGTTGTCGTTCGCATCACGTGCGCGGACGGTGATGGTCGACGTCGAGGAGCCGTCTGCGTCGATCGCGCTCGGGGAGGCAGAGATGGTCGTGTGGCCGGCGGCGAGCGCGCCGACGGTCTCGTCGAACGGCGCGCTGTCGGCGCCGGCGAGCCCGGTCGACTGCGCCGTCAGCCGGTAGCCGGTGGCCGCCTTCGCGATCGAGAGGTCGTTGAACGTGGCGACACCGGCGACTGCGTTGCGGCTCGCGGTGCCGGCGAGCGTGGCGCCGAGCGCGCCGGTTCCGCTCTTGATCGCGAGCGACACCGAGGCGGTGCTCGAGGTGAGGTTGTTGTGCGCGTCGAGCAGGCGGACCGTGACGGCCGGTGCGATCGTCGCGCCCGAAAGCGTGTTCGTCGGCTGCTGGCCGAAGGCGAGCTGCGTCGCGGGGCCGGGGGTGAAGACGACCTGTGCCGTCTGCAGGAGCGCGGTCACGCCGACCGAGACCGAGTAGGTGACCGTCTCGGCCGTCGTGCTGCCGACCGAGAACGTTGCGACGCCCGAGCCGTTCGTCGTGCCCGAGACCGGGGTGATCGTCGACGAGCCCGCGCCCTGCCCGATCGTCACGACCTGGGCGGCGACCGGGTTGCCGAAGGCGTCGCGGGCAGTCACGGTCACGGTGGCCGACGACGTACCGTCAGCCGTCACCGAGCCGGGCGCAGCAGTGACGGTCGACTGCACGGCGCTGACGGCGCCGGAGGTGAACGCGACGGAGGCGGTCTGCGTGACCGTCAGCGAGTCGGTCGTGTCGGTCGCCGTGTAGGTCGTCGTCTCGGCCACCGCGTCCGTGACCGTGAACCGCGCGGCACCGGCTGCATCCGTGACGCCGTTCACGGTCGCGATCGACGACGAGCCGCCGGACTTGGCGAGCGTCACCGTCTTGCCTGCGATCGGGTTGCCCTGCGCATCGAGGAGCGTGGCGGTGAGCGTCGAGGTCGTGACGCCGTCGGCGGTCACCGAGGCGGGGGAGGCGCTCAACGTGGACTGAGCAGCGCTGACGCCGCCGGCCGTGAACGTGACGCTCGCGGTCTGCGTGACGGTGACCGAGTCGGTGGCGTCGGTGGCCGTGTACGTCGTGGTCTCGGCGACGGCATCCTTGACGGTGAAGGTCGCGACGCCGGAGGCGTTGGTGACGCCGGAGACGGTCGTGATCGTCGAGGAGCCGCTGCCCTTGGCCAGCGTCACCGTCTTACCGGCGACCGGGTTCGACTGCGCGTCCCTCAGCGTCACCGTCACCGTCGCGGTGGCGGAGCCGTCGGCGGTCACGGATGCCGGTGCGGCCGAGACCGTCGACTGCGCGGCGGTCACCGGGCCGGGGGTGTAGGTGACGGTGGCGGTTTGGGTGACGGTGAGCGTGTCGGTGGTGTCGGTGGCGGTGTAGGTGGTGGTTTCGGCGGTGGTGTTGGTGGTGGTGAAGGTGGCGTGGCCGGCGGCGTTGGTGGTGCCGCTGGTGGTGGTGATGGTGGAGTTGCCGCTGCTCTTGGTGAGGGTGATGGTTTTGCCGGGGAGGGGGTTTCCGTAGGCGTCGGTGATCGTGGCGGTGAGGGTGGCGGTGGTGGTGCCGTCGGCGACGATCGATGCTGGGGGTGGCGGTGAGGGTGGAGGTGGTGGCGTTGGCGGCGGCGGGGTTGACGGTGATGGGGTTGCTGGTGCCGTTGGAGCTGCCGTCGTCGGCGCTGATCGTCTGGCTGCCGGCGCTCTTGAGGGTGGCGGTGAAGGTGTGGCTGCCGTTGTCGGCGCCCGTGAAGCTGTAGGCGGCGGGCAGGACGGCTTGCGGGTCGCTCGAGGTGAAGCTGACGCTGCCGCTGTAGCCGGTCGCGGGTTGCCGAAGGCGTCGAGGGCGGTGAGGGTGAAGCTGCCGGCGCTGCCGGCGGTCGCCGTGCCGGCGGCGGTGACGGCTGAAGTGGGTGGCGGCGCCGGGGGTGTAGGTGACGGTGGCGCTCTGGAGGAGGCCGGTGACGCCGACGGTGGCGGTGTAGGTGACCGTTTCGGCGACGGTGCTCTTGACGGTGAAGGTCGCGAGACCGGAGCCGTTGGTGGTGCCGGAGACGGTGGTGATCGTCGAGGAGCCGGCGCCCTGGGCGAGCGTCACGGTCTGGCCGGCGACCGGGTTGGCGAAGGCGTCCTTGGCGGTGACGGTGACGGTCGCGGTCGCCGCGCCGTTCGCGGTCGACCGAGCCCGGCGCCGCGGCAGACGGTGGAGCTGGTCGCGTCGACGGCACCCGAGGTGAAGGAGACGGCCGCGGTCTGCGTGACCGTGACCGAATCGGTTGTGTCGGTTGCCGTGTAGGTCGTCGACTCGGCGACGGTGTCCTTGACCGTGAAGGTCGCGACGCCGGACGCGTTGGTGACGCCGGAGACGGTGGTGATCGTCGAGGAGCCGCCGGACTTGGCGAGCGTCACCGTCTTGCCGGCGACCGGGTTCGACTGCGCATCCCGGAGCGTGACCGTGATCGTCGAGCTCGACGACCCATCCGCCGTCACCGACGCAGGCGCCGCGGCAACCGACGACTGCGCAGCCGTCACCGCACCCGCCGACGAAGCTGACCGACGCCGTCTGCGCGACCGTGACCGAGTCCGTCGTGTCGTGCGCGGTGAAGACCGTGCGTCTCGGCGACCGTGTCGCTGACCGTGAAGGTCGCCACACCCGAGCCGTTCGTGACACCGGAGACCGTCGTGATCGTCGAGGAGCCGCCGCCCTTCGCCAGCGTCACCGTCTTACCCGGGCAACGGGATTGCCGTTCGAGTCGCGCAGCGTGGCGGTCAGGGTCGAGGCCGAGCTGCCGTCGGCGGTCACCGAAGCGGGCGCCGCGGTCAGCGTCGACTGGCCGCCGCTGACCGAGCCGGCGGAGAAGGTGACCGACGCGGTCTGCGTGACGGTGACGGCGTCCGTGGTGTCGGTGGCCGTGTACGAGACGGTCTGGGCGGTGGTGTCGGAGACCGCGAAGGTCGCCTCGCCGGCCGCGTCCGTCGTCGCGGACAGGGGTGTGACGACCGACGAGCCGCTGCCGGGCGCGAGCGCCACTGCCTTGCCGGCGACTGCATTGCCGTTCACGTCGCGCAGCGTCACGGTGACGGTCGAGAAGCTCGAGCCGTCGGCCGCGACGGTCGTCGGCGAGGCGGCGACCGAGGACTGGGCTGCCGTGACGGCGCCGGCGACGAACGTCACGGCTGCGGTCTGGGTGACGGTGACCGAGTCAGTGGTGTCGGTTGCCGTGTAGGTCGTGCCCTCGGCGACCGTGTCCTTGACCGTGAACGTCGCGACACCCGAGCCGTTGGTGACACCCGAGACCGTGGTGATCGTCGACGAGCCACTGCCCTTGGCGAGCGTCACCGTCTTGCCTGAGACCGGGTTCGACTGCGCGTCCTTCAGCGTCACGGTGATCGTCGCTGTCGCCGAGCCGTCCGCGGTCACCGACGCCGGCGCCGCGGCCACCGTCGACTGCGCCGCGGTGACGGCGCCCGCGGTGAAGGTGACCGCTGCGGTCTGGGTGACCGTCACCGAGTCCGTCGTGTCGGTTGCCGTGTAGGTGGTGGCCTCGGCGACCGTGTCCTTGACGGTGAAGGTGGCGACGCCGGAGCCGTTCGTGACGCCGGAGACGGTGGTGATCGTCGAGGAGCCGCCCGACTTCGCCAGGCGTCACCGTCTTGCCCGGCGCGACGTTGCCGTTCGCGTCACGCAGCGTCACCGTCACGGTCGAGCTGGTCGAGCCGTCGGCGGTGACCGACGCAGGCGCGGCGCTGACACTCGAGGCGGCCGCGGTCGGAACGCCCGGCACGAACGTGACGGTGGCCGTCTGTGCGACGGTGACGGAGTCGTCTGTGTCCGTCGCCGTGTAGATGACGGCGCCGGCGGTTGTGCTCTTGACGGTGAACGTCGCCACGCCGCTGCCGTTGGTCGTCGCCGAGGCGGGCGAGATCGTCGAGCCCGCAGGCGCGCCGCCGAGCGAAACCGTCTTGCCCGGCACCGGATGGAGCTGGGCATCGCGCAGCGTCAGCGTCACCGTCGAGGTCGAGGCGCCGTCAGCGGTGACAGTCGTCGGAGAGGCGACGAGCAGCGACGCGCCGCTCGTGGCCGCGCCGGGGGTGAAGGTGACCGACGCGCTCTGCGAGACGACGACCGATGCGGTCGTGTCGGTCGCGGTGTAGGCGACGGTCTCCACCGTGCTGTCGGTGACGGCGAAGCTGGCCTGGCCCGCAGCGTCGGTGACGCCGTTCAGCGTCGAAACCGTCGAGAGGTCGCGATCGCCGCCGAACCACCGCCCTTCGTCAACGTGACCGCCTTGCCGGGGACCGGGTTCAGATTGGTGTCACGAAGGGTGACCGTGACCGTCGAGGCCGTGCTGCCGTCTGCCGTCACCGAGGCCGGCGCGGCGCTGACGCTCGAGTCCGTGGCGGTCGGCGTGCCGGCGGTGAAGGTGACCGTGGCCGTCTGGGTGACGGTGACGGAGTCGGTGGTGTCGGTGGCCGTGTAGGTGGTGGCCTCGGCGACGGTGTCCTTGACGGTGAAGGTGGCGACACCCGAGGCGTTGGTGACGCCGGAGACCGTGGTGATCGTCGAGGAGCCGCCGGACTTCGCGAGCGTGACGGTCTTGCCGGGGACCGGGTTCGTGTTCGCGTCGCGCAGCGTCACGGTCACCGTCGAGGTCGGTGACGCCGTCGGCCGTCACCGATGCAGGGGCCGCGCCGACGCTCGAGGCGGCGGCGCTCGGCGTTCCCGGCGCGAAGGTGACCGCCGCGGTCTGGGTGACGGTGACGGAGTCGGTGGTGTCGGTCGCCGTGTAGGTGGTGACTCGGCGACGGTGTCCTTGACGGTGAAGGTGGCGACACCGGAGCCGTTGGTGACGCCCGAGACGGTGGTGATCGTCGAGGAGCCGCCGACTTGGCGAGCGTCACCGTCTTGCCGGGAACCGGGTTGCTGTTGGCGTCGCGCAGGGTCACGGTCACGGTCGACGTCGTCGAGCCGTCCGCGGTCACGGAAGAGGGCGCGGCCGAGACGCCCGACTGCGCAGCCGTGACGGGCCGGCGTGAAGGTGACGGCGCGGTCTGGTGACGGTGACGAGTCGGTGGTGTCGGTGGCGGTGTAGGTGGTGCTTCGGCGACGGTGTCCTTGACGGTGAAGGTGGCGACGCCGGAGCCGTTGGTGACGCCGGAGACGGTGGTGATCGTCGAGGAGCCGCCCGACTTCGCGAGCGTGACCGTCTTGCCCGGCACGACGTTGCTGTTGCGCGTCACGCAGCGTCACGGTGACGGTCGAGGTGGTCGCGCCGTCGGCGGTGACCGACGCCGGCGCTGCGCCGACCGTCGAGTTGGCAGCACTCGGCACGCCGGCGGCGAACGTGACCGTGGCGGTCTGGGTGACGATGACGGAGTCGGTGGTGTCGGTGGCGGTGTAGGTGGTGGTTTCGGCGACGGTGTCCTTGACGGTGAAGGTGGCGACGCCGGAGCCGTTGGTGACGCCGGAGACGGTCGTGATCGTCGAGGAGCCTCCCGACTTCGCCAGCGTCACGGTCTTGCCGGCAACTCCGGTCGAGTGCGAGTCCTTGAGCGTGACGGTGATCGTCGAAGTCGTGCTGCCGTCCGCGGCGACGGTGGCCGGGGCGGCGCTGACGGTCGACTGTGCCGCTGTCGGGACGCCGTCCGTGAAGTCGACCGTGGCCGTCTGCAGGATGCCCGTGGCGCCGATCGTCGCCGTGTAGGTGACGAGCTCGGCGACGGAGTCCTTGACCGTGAAGGTCGCGACGCCGGAGCCGTTGGTCGTGCCGGAGACGGTGGTGATCGTCGAGCTGCCGGCGCCCTGGCCGAGCGAGACCGACTGGCCGGCGACCGGGTTGCCGAACGTGTCCTTGGCCGTGACGGTGATCGTGGAGGTGCTCGAGCCGTCCGCCGTCACCGACCCGGGCGAGGACGAGACCGTCGACTGGGTGGCGCTGACCGTGCCGGACGTGAAGGTGACGGTGGCGGTTTGGGTGAGGGTGAGGGTGTCGGTGGTGTCGGTGGCGGTGTAGGTGGTGGTTTCGGCGGTGGTGTCCTTGGCGGTGAAGGTGGCTTGGCCGGAGGCGTTGGTGGTGCCGCTGATGGTGGTGATGGTGGAGTTGCCGCTGCCCTTGGTGAGGGTGACGGTTTTGCCGGGGAGGGGGTTGTTGTAGGCGTCGGTGATCGTGGCGGTGAGGGTGGAGGTGGTGGTGCCGTCGGCGACGATCGTGCTGGGGGTGGCGGTGAGGGTGGAGGTGGCGGCGTTGGCGGCGGCGGTGTTGACGGTGAGGTTGGTGGTGCCGGTGATCGAGGCGGTGACGGTGTCGGTTGCGACGACGGTCTTGGCGGCGCCGGCGGTCTTGAGGGTGGTGGCGTTGGTGAAGGTGTGGCTGCCGTTGTCGGCGCCGGTGAAGGTGTAGTTGGCGGGCAGTACGGCCTGGCCGTCGTTGGAGGTGAAGTGGACGGTGCCGGTGTAGGCGGTGGCGGTGTTGTTGTTGGCGTCGAGGGCGGTGAGGGTGACGCTGAAGGGGCTGCCGGCGGTTGCTGGTGGCGGGGGCGGAGACGGTGATGTGGGTGGCGGGGCCGGGGGTGTAGGTGACGGTGGCGGTCTGCAGGATCGGGGTGACGCCGATCGTTGCGGTGTAGGTGACGGCCTGGGCGAGGGTGTTGGTGACGGTGAAGGTGGCGAGGCCGGAGCCGTTGGTGGTGCCGGAGACGACGGTGATCGTCGAGGAGCCGGCGCCCTGGGCGAGCGTCACGGTCTGGCCGGCGAGCAGGTGGGCGAAGGCGTCCTTGGCGGTGACGGTGATCGTCGAGCTGGCGGCGCCGTTGGCGAGCGACCGAGGCTCGGTGCGGCGGAGACGGTCGAGCTGGTCGCGTCGACGGCGCCGGCGGTGAAGGAGACGGTCGCGGTCTGGGTGACGGTGACGGTGTCGGTGGTGTCGGTCGCGGTGTAGGTCGTCGACTCGACCGCCGCGTCCTTGACCGTGAAGGTCGCGACACCGGAGCCGTTGCGTGACACCGGAGACGGTCGTGATCGTCGAGGAGCCGCCGGACTTCGCCAGCGTCACCGTCTTACCCGGGACCGGGTTCGACTGCGCGTCCTTCAGCGTCACCGTGACCGTCGAGGTCGTGACGCCGTCGGCGGTGACCGACGCGGGTGCGGCGCTGACGCGTCGACTGGGCCGCGGTGACCGCGCCGGGAGTGAACGTGACCGTCGCGGTCTGGGTGACGGTGATCGAGTCGGTCGTGTCGGTCGCGGTGTAGGTGGTCGACTTCGGCGACGGTGTCCTTGACGGTGAAGGTCGCGACGCCGAGCGCGTTCGTGACGCCGGAGACGGTGGTGATCGTCGAGGAGCCGCCGCCCTTCGCGAGCGTGACCGTCTTACCGGGGACAGGGTTCGAGTTGACGTCCTTCAAGCGTGACGGTGACCGTCGAGGTGGTGACGCCGTTGGCCGTCACCGACGCCGGCGCGGCCGAGACCGTCGACTGGGCCGCGGTCACCGCGCCGGCGGTGAAGGTGACGGTCGCGGTCTGCGTGACCGTGACCGCGTCGGTGGTGTCGGTCGCCGTGTAGGTGGTCGCCTCGGCGACGGTGTCCTTGACCGTGAAGGTCGCCACACCGGAGCCGTTCGTGACACCCGAGACGGTGGTGATCGTCGACGAGCCGCCGCCCTTCGGCGAGCGTCACCGTCTTGCCGGAGACCGGGTTCGACTGGGCGTCCTTCAACGTGACGGTGATCGTGGACGTCGTCGAGCCGTCGGCGGTGACCGAGGCCGGCGCAGCGCCGACCGTCGACTGCGCCGCCGTGACCGGCCCGACCGTGAACGTCACCGACGCCGTCTGCGTGACGGTGACCGAGTCGGTCGTGTCGGTCGCGGTGTAGGTGGTCGACTCGGCGACCGTGTCCTTGACCGTGAACGTCGCGACGCCGGAGCCGTTCGTGACACCGGAGACGGTCGTGATCGTCGACGAGCCGCCGCGACTTCGCGAGCGTCACCGTCTTGCCCGAGACGGGGTTCGACTGGCCGTCCTTCAGCGTCACGGTGACGGTCGAGGTCGTCGCGCCGTCGGCGGTGACGGAGGCCGGCGCGGCGCTGACCGTCGACTGCGCGGCGCTGACCGGCCCGACCGTGAAGGTGACCAACGCGGTCTGGGTGACGACGACGGAGTCGGTGGTGTCGGTGGCGGTGTAGGTGGTGGCTTCGGCGACGGTGTCCTTGACGGTGAAGGTGGCGACGCCGGAGCCGTTGGTGACGCCGGAGACGGTCGTGATCGTCGACGAGCCGCCGCGACTTCGCGAGCGTCACCGTCTTGCCGGCGATCAGGTGCGACTGCGCGTCCTTCAGGGTGACGGTGATCGTCGAGGTCGTGACGCCGTCGGCGACCAACGAGGTCGGCGAGGCCGTAGACGGTCGACTGCGCCGCCGTCACCGGACCGGCCGTGAAGTTGACCGTCGCCGTCTGCGTGACGGTGACCGTGTCGGTGGTGTCGGTCGCGGTGTAGCGTGGTCGACTCGACCGCGACGTCCTTGACCGTGAACGTCGCCTGGCCGGAGCCGTTGGTGACGCCCGAGACGGTGGTGATCGTCGAGCGAGCCGCCTGCACTTGGCCAGCGTCACCGTCTTGCCCGGACACGGGATTCGACTGCGCGTCCTTCAGCGTCACCGTCACCGTCGAGGTCGTGCTGCCGTCGGCCAGGACCGAGCCCGGCGAGGCGCTGACCGTCGACTGCGCCGCCGTCACGGGGCCGGCGCTGAAGGTGACGGTGGCGGTTTGGGTGACGGTGAGCGTGTCGGTGGTGTCGGTGGCGGTGTAGGTGGTGGTTTCGGCGATGGTGTCCTTGACGGTGAAGGTGGCTTGGCCGGCGGCGTTGGTGGTGCCGCTGATGGTGGTGATGGTGGAGTTGCCGCTGCCCTTGGCGAGGGTGACGGTTTTGCCGGGGAGGGGGTTGTTGTAGGCGTCGCTGATCGTGGCGGTGAGGGTGGAGGTGGTGGTGCCGTCGGCGACGATCGTGGTGGGGGTGGCGGTGAGGGTGGAGGTGGCGGCGTTGGCGGCGGCGGGGTTGACGGTGAGGTTGGTGGTGCCGGTGATCGTGGCGGTGACGGTGTCGGTTGCGACGACGGTTTTGGCGGCGCCGGCGGTCTTGAGGGTGGTGGCGTTGGTGAAGGTGTGGCTGCCGTTGTCGGCGCCGGTGAAGGTGTAGTTGGCGGGCAGTACGGCTTGGCCGTCGTTGGAGGTGAAGTGGACGGTGCCGGTGTAGGCGGTGGCGGTGTTGTTGTTGGCGTCGAGGGCGGTGAGGGTGACGCTGAAGGGGCTGCCGGCGGTGCTGGTGGCGGGGGCGGAGACGGTGATGTGGGTGGCGGGGCCGGGGGTGTAGGTGACGCTGGCGGTCTGCAGGATCGGGGTGACGCCGATCGTTGCGGTGTAGGTGACGGCCTGGGCGAGGGTGTCGGTGGCGGTGAAGGTGGCGAGGCCGGAGCCGTTGGTGGTGCCGGAGACGACGGTGATCGTCGAGGAGCCGGCGCCCTGGGCGAGCGTCACGGTCTGGCCGGCGAGCAGGTGGGCGAAGGCGTCCTTGGCGGTGACGGTGATCGTCGAGCTGGCGGCGCCGTTGGCGAGCGACCGAGGCCGGTGCGGCCGAGACGGTCGAGCTGGTCGCGTCGACGGCGCCGGCGGTGAAGGAGACGGTCGCGGTCTGGGTGACGGTGACGGTGTCGGTGGTGTCGGTCGCGGTGTAGGTGGTCGACTCGACCGCCGCGTCCTTGACCGTGAAGGTCGCGACACCGGAGGCGTTGCGTGACACCGGAGACGGTGGTGATCGTCGAGGAGCCGCCGGACTTCGCGAGCGTCACGGTCTTACCCGGCACGGGGTTCGACTGCGCGTCCTTCAACGTGACCGTCACCGTCGAGGTGGTCGAGTTGTCGGCCGCGATGCTGGCGGCGCGGCCGTCACCGTCGACTGCGCGGCCGTCGGCGTGCCCGGCGTGAACGTCACCGTCGCGGTCTGCGTGACCGTGACCGTGTCGGTGGTGTCGGTCGCGGTGTAGGTGGTGGCTTCGGCGACGGTGTCCTTGACGGTGAACGTCGCCTGGCCGGAGGCGTTGGTGACGCCGGAGACGGTGGTGATCGTCGAGGAGCCGCCGCCCTTCGCGAGCGTCACGGTCTTGCCCGGGACCGGATTCGAGTTGACGTCCTTCAAGCGTGACGGTGACCGTCGAGGTGGTGACGCCGTTGGCCGTCACCGACGCCGGCGCGGCCGAGACCGTCGACTGCGCCGCCGTCACCGCGCCGGCGGTGAAGGTGACGGTCGCGGTCTGCGTGACCGTGACCGCGTCGGTGGTGTCGGTCGCGGTGTAGGTGGTCGCCTCGGCGACGGTGTCCTTGACGGTGAAGGTCGCGACACCGGAGCCGTTGGTGACGCCGGAGACGGTGGTGATCGTCGAGGAGCCGCCGCCCTTCGCGAGCGTCACCGTCTTACCCGAGACCGGGTTCGACTGCGCGTCCTTCAGCGTCACGGTGACCGTCGAGGTCGTGCTGCCGTCGGCGAGAACGGAGGCCGGCGCGGCCGAGACCGTCGACTGCGCCGCGGTGACCGGCCCGACCGTGAAGGTGACGGACGCAGTCTGCGTGACGGTGACCGCGTCGGTCGTGTCGGTCGCCGTGTAGGTCGTCGACTCGGCGACCGTGTCCTTGACCGTGAACGTCGCAACACCCGAGCCGTTCGTGACACCCGAGACGGTGGTGATCGTCGAGGAGCCGCGGACCCTTCGCGAGCGTCACCGTCTTGCCCGCGATCAGGTGCGACTGCGCATCCTTCAGCGTGACGGTGATCGTCGAGGTCGTCGCGCCGTCGGCGACGACCGAGGCCGGCGCGGCGCTGACCGTCGACTGCGCGGCCGTCACCGGCCCGGCCGTGAAGCTGACCGTCGCCGTCTGGGTGACGGTGACGGTGTCGGTGGTGTCGGTCGCCGTGTAGGTGGTCGACTCGACCGCCGCGTCCTTGACCGTGAAGGTCGCGACGCCGGAGCCGTTCGTGACGCCCGAGACGGTGGTGATCGTCGACGAGCCGCCCGACTTCGCCAGCGTCACGGTCTTGCCCGAGACGGGGTTGGACTGCGCGTCCTTCAGCGTCACGGTGATCGTCGAGGTCGTGCTGTTGTCCGCGAGCACGGATGCAGGCGACGCCGACACGGTCGACTGGGCCGCCGTCACCGGGCCGGCCGTGAACGTGACGGTCGCGGTCTGCGTGACCGTGACCGTGTCGGTGGTGTCGGTGGCCGTGTAGGTCGTCGCCTCGGCGACCGTGTCCTTGACGGTGAACGTCGCCTGGCCCGAGCCGTTGGTGACGCCCGAGACAGTGGTGATCGTCGAGGAGCCGCTGCCCTTGGCGAGCGTGACGGTCTTACCCGAGACGGGGTGGGACTGCGCGTCCAGCAAGCGTCACCGTCACGGTCGAGGTCGCGACGCCGTTCGCGGTCACGGAGGCGGGCGCGGCGCTGACGGTCGACTGCGCCGCGGTCACCGGCCCGACGGTGAAGGTGACCGTCGCCGTCTGGGTGACGGTGATCGCATCCGTCGTGTCGGTGGCCGTGTAGACCGTCGACTCGACGGCGCTGTCCTTGACGGTGAACGTCGCGACGCCGGAGCCGTTGGTGACGCCGGAGACGGTGGTGATCGTCGAGGAGCCGCTGCCCTTGGCGAGCGTGACGGTCTTGCCGGAGACGGGATTCGAGTTCGCGTCCTTCAGCGTCACCGTCACGGTCGAGGTCGTCGAGCCGTCGGCGACGATCGAGGTCGGCGCGGCGCTGACCGTCGACTGCGCGGCCGTGACCGGCCCGCCGTGAAGGTGACGGTTGCGGTCTGGGTGACGGTGACCGAGTCGGTGGTGTCGGTTGCCGTGTAGGTGGTCGCCTCGGCGACGGTGTCCTTGACGGTGAAGGTCGCGACGCCGGAGCCGTTGGTGACGCCGGAGACGGTGGTGATCGTCGAGGAGCCGCTGCCCTTCGCGAGCGTGACCGTCTTGCCCGAAATGGGGTGCAACTGCGCGTCCATCAGCGTCACGGTCACGGTCGAGGTCGCGACGCCGTTCGCGGTCACCGAGGTGGGCGAGGCGGAGACCGTCGACTGGGCGGCGGTCACCGGCCCGACAGTGAAGTTGACCGTCGCCGTCTGGGTGACGGTCATCGCGTCGGTGGTGTCGGTCGCGGTGTAGGTGGTCGACTCGACGGCGCTGTCCTTGACCGTGAAGGTCGCCTGAGCCGGCCGCGTCGGTCGTGCCCGAGACGGTGGTGATCGTCGAGGAGCCGCCGGACTTCGCGAGCGTGACGGTCTTGCCCGGCAGCGGGTTGCCGTTCGTGTCCTTGATCGTCGCCGTCAGCGTCGAGGTCGTCGTGCCGTCGGCGAGGATCGACGTCGGCGACGCGGTCAGGGTCGAGTTGGCGGCGCTCGCGGTCGCGGCGGCCGGCCTGATCGCGACCATGATCGCCGTCATGTCACGGTTCGTGATCGTCGAGCTCTTCGCGGCGACGGCACCCGCTGCGGCCTGGATCACGTCGAACGTGCCGCTCGCCGAGCGAACGCCCGGGGCGCCGCTCTGACGACGCGACGGTCGCTCCGCGGTCATGCCGGTCGGGGTCGTGAAGCTCGAGTCGCCGGCAGTGCCGTAGAGCGCCAGGATCATGTCCTGCGCGTACGCGGCCGTCCCGGCGGCGGTCGTGGCGGTCGTCGTCGCGTTGGCGGTCGCAGTCGTCGACGTGTCGATGTTCGAGCCGGCGCCGGCCCAGATGCCGGAGTAGGCGAGGATGACGCCGGAGGAGTCGCTCGCGCCGCTGCCGCCTGCCCAGGTGAAGCTGTAGCTCGCGCCTTCGGCCGCCGGTCGCGACCTTGGTGTAGACGTACTGCTTCGAGCGTGTTCCCCGACGTGGGGATCGAGGTCAGCAGCGTCCAGCCGGCGGGCGGCGTCAGGGTCGCGGTCGCGTCTCGCAGCGAGACGGTCGCGATCATCAGGTTGCCGGTGGCGACGCCGGTCGGCTTCGTGATCGCGAGCGGGGAGCCCGTCTTCGTGCTGCCGGTGCCGCCGGGCGAGCCGACGACCGTGATCGGGTCGATCACGTACGGGACGGGCAGCGAGCTGTCGTCGACCCGGAGCGCGAGGAACCGCGAGGAGCCGCGGCGCTCGAGCGACCAGTGCGTGCCCTGCGGCGTGACGTCGCGGCCGGCCGCGTCGTAGACGACAGGCGGCAGCACGCGAATGCCGGCGCGGGCGCCGGCGGTCGTCAGGGACAGAGATCCATCAGCCTCGAGTCGAGGTACAGACTTGTGACTCTCGAGCCGCCAGCGCCAGGTGCGTGGGCCGAGTCGCCGCTGAACGGTCAGGTACTCCTCCGTCCGCGGCGCCGCGACGACGATCGACTCGCGGCCGAAGGAGGTCGGACGCTCGACGCCCCAGGCATGACGTGTCCAGGGAGCCGAGCCGGTTCCGGTCGCGGTCAGCTTCAGCGCCGTGCCGTCATGGCGAACGGCGACGCCTCCACCGGCGATCGAGACGCGGGTCAGGTCGTCCCAGCGGCGATCGAGCAGGAAGCTCGGATCGTGCAGGGCCGAGCGCGTGTGAGACGAACGGCGCCGGCCCGGCGCTGGAGCGGAGGCCACCGACGATCGCGACCGTGGCGAGCGACGCCGCGATTGCGGTGACGAGCAGGATCAGCGACGCGACGAGCGGGCTCCGTTCGCGGACCAGCGAAAAACGCCCACCGAGTTCCGGGGGACGCTCCTCCAGTTGCCGCACTTGGTGAATGCTCGCCATGTCGTTTCGACGGCCTGTTCCCGCGTGGCCACGCAGGGCAGATCGTGGCTTCACTATCGGTCGGCCTCGCGCCTCGCGTAAGGCTGCGGGCGGCTTCCAAACCCGTTTCACACCAAGATCCCCCGGACGGGGGGCGGGCCGAACTGAAGCCAAAATCGCGCGGCGAGACCGGCCGGCCCGAACCTACGAGACTAAAGCTCGACTTGACGGTGAGATTATCGATGGAGCGGGATTCCGCGCCCGCTTCTGCCAGGAGCGGTCGCCGCCGACGCGATTCGGGCAGAATCAGCGGCGAGATGGCGACGACCGAGGATCCGCGCGAGCAAGCGGCCACCGACGAGTGGCGCGAGCGGCTGTACGAGGCGGTGCCCGAGCGGCAGGGTGAGCTGTTCTCGACCATGTCGGGGATCGAGAACGAGCCCCTTGCGACGCCGGACACGGTCGACGTCGACGTCGAGCGCGACCTTGGCTTTCCGGGCGTCTATCCGTTCACGCGCGGCGTCTATCCGTCGATGTACCGCGGCCGCCTCTGGACGATGCGCCAGTTCGCCGGGTTCGGTACGGCGCAGGAGACGAACGAGCGGTTCCGTTATCTGCTGGAGCACGGGCAGACGGGACTCTCGACGGCGTTCGACATGCCGACGTTGATGGGCTACGACTCGGATCACGCGCGCTCGCTCGGGGAGGTCGGTCGCGAAGGCGTCGCGATCGACTCGCTCGAGGACATGGAGACGCTGTTCTCGGGCATCCCGCTCGGCGACGTCTCGACGTCGATGACGATCAACTCGCCCGCCGCGATCTTGCTCGCGTACTACGCGTGCGTCGGTGAAGAGCAGGGCGTCTCGCGCGACAAGCTGCGGGGGACGATCCAGACGGACATCCTCAAGGAGTACATCGCGCAGAAGGAGTACATCTTCCCGCCGGAGCCGAGCATGCGGCTCGTCACGGACATGGTCGAGTTCTGCTCGCAGGAGATGCCGCTCTGGCATCCGATCTCGATCAGCGGCTACCACATCCGCGAGGCCGGCTCGACGGCGGCACAGGAGCTCGCGTTCACGCTCGCCGACGGCTTCACCTACGTCGAGTGGGCGATCGAGCGCGGCCTCGATGTCGATGACTTCGCGCCCAGGTTGTCGTTCTTCTTCAACGCTCATCTCGACTTCTTCGAGGAGATCTCGAAGTACCGCGCAGCGCGCCGGATCTGGGCGACGCAGATGCGCGACAAGTACGGCGCGAAGAACCCGCGCTCCTGGCTGATGCGCTTCCACACGCAGACAGCCGGCGTGTCGCTGACCGCGCAGCAGCCGGAGGTGAACATCGTCCGCACTGCGATCGAAGCGCTGGCGGCGGTCCTCGGCGGCACGCAGTCGCTGCACACCAACTCCTACGACGAGGCGCTCGCCCTCCCGACCGAGGATGCGGTGCGGATCGCGCTGCGTACACAGCAGGTGATCGCGCACGAGACCGGTGTCGTCAACTCGATCGACCCGCTCGGCGGGTCGTACTACGTCGAGCAGATGACGAACGAGCTCGAGCGCCAGGCATACGACTATTTCGACCGGATCGAGAAGCTCGGCGGGGTGGTGCAGGCGATCAAGGAGAACTTCTTCCAGCGCGAGATCGCCGAGGCCTCGTTCCGCTACCAGTCGGAGGTCGAGGCGAAGCAGCGGATCGTCGTCGGCGTCAATCGCTACGGCCTCGACGACGAGCAGCAGATCCCGATCCTGAAGGTCGACCCGGCACTCGAGGGCGAGCAGATCGAGCGCGTGCAGGCACTGCGCGCGCGGCGCGACACGCCGGCCGTCGAGGCGGCGCTCGCGCGCTTGAAGGAAGACGCCGCACACGACGACCGCAACCTGATGGATCCGATCTTCGACGCCGCCCGCGCGTACGTGACGATGGGCGAGATGTGCGACGCATTCCGCGAGGTTTGGGGCATCTGGCGCGAGACACCCGTGTTCTAGGTCTTAAAGAACCCTCAACACTCCGGCCCTAACGACCCACGCTGGATCGCGTCTACTCTTGACATGGGCATGAGCGTCGAATCCGTCTTCGAGCATCGTGAGCCGGTCCGGAAACCGGGCTGGCAGAAGGCCCTGCCGTGGATTGTCGGCGTGCTCGTCGTGGGCGCGGTGCTCGGATTCATCGGTTACAAGTGGTCGAACACCGGCACGAGCACGGCGACGCCGCTGACCAACCTGCCGGCCGACGATCGCTCGGCCGTCCCGGCCACCGTCAAGCTGACGCCCGAGGCGACCCAGGTCGCCCGTCGGTTCATCCAGACGGCCGTCGCGCGCAAGAACCTGCCGCAGGCGTACTCGCTCGTCACCGAGCAGATCCGCCAGGGGCAGTCGCTGAAGTCGTGGAACACCGGCAACATCGCCGTCATCCCGTATCCCGTCGACGCGATCAAGTACGCGCCGATGAAGATCGACTTCTCGTACCCGAACGAGGCGCAGATCCAGGTCGCACTGCTCCCGAAGGCGGGGGCCAAGGTGCGCAGCCAGCTCTTCCTGATGGATCTCGTCAAGCGCAACGGCAAGTGGCTCGTGAACTCGTGGGTTCCGCGTTCGACGCCGCCGGTGCCGAACGGCTCGGCGAACAACGGCGCCGGAGGCTAGCTCCTTCCCGATGCGCGGCCGGCTCTCGTCGCCCCGGTTCCGCCGCCGGCTGTTCTGGGGCGTCGGATCGCTGACGGTCGTGGGTGCCGCCAGTGCAGGTGCGATCGCGGTCGGGAACACAGGGGAGTCGAACAAGACGCCGCTCTTCGACCGGCCGGCGTGGGTGTACCGCGAGCCCGCGCGGATGAAGCTGACCGCGACCGACCGCAAGCAACTCTTCGAAACGGCGTCGCACTTCATCCAGACGGCCGTTGCGCGGAAGCATCTCGACTCGGCGTGGGGGATGCTCGGGCCCGAGATGCGTGCGGGTCAGACGCGCAAGTCGTGGAACACGGGTTTCAACAACGTGATCCCGTTTCCGGCGGTCGGCATCGCAACGTGGGACATCCTCTACGCGTACAAGGGTGATGTCGCGATCGACCTCGGCGTGGTCGGCGACAAGCACAGCGACTGGGCCGGCAAGACCTTCACGATCGAGTTGAAGCGGTACAAGGGCCACGGCAACAACTGGCTGGTCGCGTCGTGGGTGCCGAAGGGCATCGGCGGCGCCGGGCAGGTCAAGAGCGTCGCCTCGCAGCCGCCGCTGAAGCCACCGACGGCGCCGCTCGATGCGAAGTGGCTGCTGCTGCCGGTGTCGATCTTCGGTCTGCTGATCGCGACGCTCATCGCGTGGGCGATCCGCGGCGCGGTGCAGCAGCGTCGCGCGGCACGCCGCTACGCGCGGGCGCTCGGCTACGGATCCAGCTCGAGCTCGAACCCGTCGTAGACGAGCTCGTCGAGCGGCAGCTCCACCGCACGATGCGTGAGTAGCAACCGCCGTGCGCCGGAGGCACGAAACACCTGGCGCGCCTCGTCCGCGGTCATGTGCCCGTGTGGGTCGTCTTCCGGCTCCACGAGTGTCGCCTCGCAGATGAAGACGTCGGCGTCTCTCGCGAGCTCTTCGAGCGCTGGTGACGGCGCGCTGTCGGCGGAGTACGCGACCACGCGTCCGGCCCGCTCGATGCGCATGCCCCACGTCGGCTCGTCGTAGTGCACGACGGCGCGCGGCAGGACGTGGAAGCCTCCTGCGTCGAAAGGGACGTCGTCCTCGTACACCCGCATGTCGAACACACGCGCGAACAGCTCGATCGGCGCAAACGAGAGCAGGCGGCCGAGCCCGTGCGGCGGGAGCCACAGCGTGGGAGCGGGCGTCCCGGCAGCCGGGCCGATCAGGTGGCCCCAGAGCCACGGCACGAGATCGCCGCAATGGTCGAGGTGCAGATGCGAGATGACGATTGCGTCGACCTGCGGCCAGGGCTCGCGCTCGCGCAAGCGCGACAGGACGCCGGGACCGCAGTCGACCAGCAGCCGGCCGTCCTCGCTCTCGAGCAGGTAGCCCGACTGGGCACGACCCGGGTTCGGCCACGAGGGCGAGCAGCCAACGACGGTGAGTCTCACGTTCCTATACTGATCGACCGTGGCACGGAAGATCAGAGTGGTGATCGCAAAGCCCGGTCTCGACGGGCACGACCGGGGGGCGAAGATCATCGCCCGCGCGTTGCGCGACGCCGGCATGGAGGTGATCTACACCGGGCTGCACCAGACGCCGGAGCAGATCGTCGAGACCGCGATTCAGGAAGACGCGGACGCGGTCGGCATCTCGATCCTCTCGGGCGCGCACATGACGCTCGTCCCGCGCATCCTCGCGCTGCTGAAGGAACAGGGCGCCGAGGACCTGCTCGTCGTCGTCGGCGGCACGATCCCGAACGACGACGTCACGGAGTTGATGGAGCAAGGCGTCGCAGCGGTCTTCACACCGGGTGCGCCGACGAGTGAGATCGTCGACTTCCTGAACTCGCGCGTCGCTGCGTAACTAGCGCAGCTTGTCGAGCGTCAGCGCGCCGGGCGCGCCGGTGATCGCGTCGAACGTGCCGGGCGCGGGTTGCGTCCAGACGGTCAGCTTCGCGCCGGGAAGCGCCGCGGCGACGACCGTTGCATCGGCGAGGGTCAACTCGAGCTCGCGGTTGACCTTCGTCTGCTTCACGTGCGACGGCCACGCCGCGATCGTCTGCACGGTGAGGGTCAGCGTGGCGCCGTCGGTCGAGACGAGGGTGCCGGTCAGCTTCAGCGTGAACGACGATCCCGCCGGCGGTGCGATTGTCAAGAGATGCGACGCCTTCTTCAGGAACGGGAACGGATCGACGGCAGCCTTCCCCTTCGGATGCACCTCGAAGTGCAAGTGCGGATGGATGCCGTTCGCGTCGCCGGAGTCGCCGAGGTACGCGATCTGCTGACCGGCCTCGACGTGCGTGCCGTTGGCGACGGCGTAGGCAACGCCCTTGACGCACTTGCCCTTGTTGTCGTTCTTCGCCGTCAGGTCGTTGTTGAGGTGGATGTACTCGTACATCGTCCCGCTCACGCCGTAGAGGTAGAGCATGCAGCCGGCGCTCGACGAGGTCGTCCAGTACTTGACGGTTCCTTCCTCGACCGCGACGACGGGCGCACGCTTGTCGCCGAGGAGGTCGTTGCCCTCATGCCGCAGCGCACCGCGCGGGTCGCCGAAGTCGTCCTCGTAGTCGACGGTGCCGACGACCGGGAAGAGCAGCTGCGGGACGCCGCCGCGCGCAGCGTGTGTCGCGGAGGCGCAGACGCATGCGAGAGCAAGCACGCCCAGGAGGGGAAGCAGGCGCTGCATCGCAACACGGTAGCCGCGTGTTCGGGCGATGCCAACCTGCGACTCGTGGATAGAGTCCGCGCCCATGAAGATCGCAGTCTGCGTGAAAGCGGTGCCGGATGCGGCATCAGGGCGCCACATCGACCCTTCCTCGAAGCGGCTCGACCGCTCGGGGGAGCTGACGATCTCCGAGTGGGACACGTATCCCGTCGAGGAGGCGCTGAAGCTCAAGGAAGCGTCCGGATCGGGTGAGGTCGTTGTCGTCTCCATGGGGCCCGAGCGCGCGATGGATGCGCTGCGGAAGGCGCTTGCGATGGGCGCCGACCGTGCCGTTCTGATCTCGGATTCGGCCCTCGAGGGGGCTGACCTGCTCGGAACCGCGAAGGCGCTCGCCGGCGCGCTCGAGCAGGAGGGCGCAGATCTCGTGCTCTTCGGCCAGCAGTCGGCGGACGGCGGCGGCGCGTGTCTGTGGGCCGCGGTCGCCGAGCGTTTGCGTCAACCGGTCGTCTCCCAGGTCAGCGAGCTCACGGTCGACGGCTCGTCGCTGACGGGGAAGCGGCAGACCGAGTACGGCTACGACACGATCCGCGCGCCGCTGCCGGCGGTCGTCGCGGTCGCCGACTCGATCAACACCCCGCGTTACCCGTCGCTGAAGGGGATCATGGGCGCGAAGAAGAAGCCGCAGGACGCGCGCGCCGCCGCCGACGTCGGTGGCGTTGAAGCACCGGGCACCACGGTCGTCTCGCTCAGCCCGCCGCCGGCGCGCGGCGAGGCGCAGAAGATCGAGGACGACGGCTCGGGCGCGGAGAAGATCGTCGAGTTCCTCGCCGAGAAGAGGTTCGTCTGATGGCGAAGACGCTCGTCTTCCTCGAGCATCACGAAGGCTCGATCGCCAAGGGCTCGCTCGGCGTGCTCGCGAAAGCGGCGCAGATCGGTGGCGACGTCGCGGCGGTTCTGATCGGCGCCGACGTGCGCGGCCTCGCCGAGGGCGCAGGCGCGTTCGGCGCCGGCACCGTGTGGGTCGCAGACGACGCGTCGCTTGCAGCGCCGTTGCCGCAGCCGCGTGTCGACGTGCTTGCGAAGCTCGTCGCCGACGAAGGCTTCGACACGGTTCTCTTCGCGCAGTCGGTGCTCGCCGCCGACGTTGCGGCGGGGCTCTCCGCGCGGCTCGACGCCGGGCTCAACTGGGGCCTCGTCGACTTCGACGGAGAGACCGGCAAGGCGCCCCAGCTGCAGGACACCGTGGTCGTCGACGTCGGCTGGTCGAGCCCGGTCAAGCTCGGCATCTTCCGTGCCGGCGCGCTCGACGCCGTCGAGAGCGGCGGCAGCGCCGAGGTCAAGGATGCAGCCGTCGAGCTCGAGGACTTCTCGACGCAGGCAGAGATGGTCGAGCAGGCGCACGCCGAGCAGCAGGGGCCGTCGATCGAGGACGCCGACGTGATCGTCGCCGGCGGACGTGGGCTCGGCGAGCCCGAGAAGTTCGCGCTCGCAGAGGAGCTGGCGCAGGCGCTCGGCGGCGCGGTCGCAGCGACGCGCGCCGTGGTCGACGCAGGCTGGTACCCGTATTCGGCGCAGGTCGGCCAGACCGGCAAGACCGTGTCGCCGAAGCTGTACGTCGCGCTCGGGATCTCCGGCGCGATCCAGCACAAGGTCGGCATGCAGGGCTCGAGCGTGATCGTCGCGATCAACAAGGACCCGAACGCGCCGATCTTCGAGTTCTCGGATCTCGGTGTCGTCGGCGACCTGCACGAGATCGTGCCGAAGCTGACCGAGCTCGTGCGCGCGCGCAAGGGCTGACGGAGCGCCGCGTGAGCGTCAAGCCTGCCGACTTTCCGCCGCCGTTCTCACCGGCGGAGGCGATCAAGCCGCCGACCGATCCGGTCGACGAGCGGATCGAGGTCGGGTTCCTGATCGTCGGCGCCGGCCCGGCCGGGCTCGCCGCCGCGATCCGCTTCGGGCAGCTGCTGGAGGAGCACCCCGAGCAGGCGGAGCGGCTCGGCGACGTCCCGGTCGCAGTGCTCGAGAAGGGGAAGGCGCCCGGCTCGCACATCCTGTCCGGCGCGGTCGTCAACCCGCGCGGGTCTGCAGCGTCTGTTCGGGGATCGCAAGCGGATGGACGAGCTGCCGTTCTACGAGGCGGTCGAGGCGGAATCGGTGCTCTTTCTCACGAAGCGCCATGCGTACCGGTTGCCGACGCCGCCGACGATGGTCAACGACCGCAACTACGTCGCGTCGCTCTCGCAGCTGACGCGCTTCCTCGCCGACGAGGCCGAGTCGCTCGGCGCGACGATCCTGCCCGAGACGTCCGCCGACAAGCTGCTCGTCGACGGCGGGCGCGTGCTCGGCGTGCGCACCGGCGACCGGGGGCGCGGGCGGAACGGGGAGGAGCTGTCGAACTTCGAGCCCGGCTCGGACATCACTGCGCGCGTCACGATCCTGTCGGAGGGCACGCAGGGTCACCTGACCGGCGCCGCGCTCGAGCGGTTCGGGCTGCGCAGCGAGAACCCGCAGGTGTGGGCGCTCGGCGTCAAGGAGGTCTGGAAGGTCGCGAAGCCGCTCGACCGCGTGATCCACACGATGGGCTGGCCGCTGCGGCCGGGGAAGAAGTTCCGCGAGTTCGGCGGCTCGTTCGTCTATCCGATGGGCGACGACATGGTCACGATCGGCCTCGTCGTCGGGCTCGACTACACCGACTCGGAGCTGTCGGTGCACGACTTGCTGCAGGAGCTGAAGCTCCATCCGCGGATGCGGAAGATCCTCGACGGCGGCGAGCGCGTGCAGTGGGGTGCGAAGACGATTCCGGAGGGCGGCTTCGTCGCGCTGCCGAAGCGCTTCCATGCGCCGGGGCTGCTGCTGACGGGCGACGGCGTCGGGCTCGTCAACGTGCCGGCGCTGAAGGGGATCCACTACGCGATCGAGTCGGGCCGCCTCGCCG
This sequence comes from uncultured Actinomycetes bacterium, assembly GCA_963779505.1. Classification (GTDB taxonomy): domain Bacteria; phylum Actinomycetota; class Thermoleophilia; order Gaiellales; family Gaiellaceae; genus PALSA-600. The sequence goes on from CAVZYK010000008.1 coordinate 272,479, forward strand.
CGGAGGCGGCGTGGCGGACGCTCGAGCGCGGCAGCTCCCAGCGCACCGTGCTCGCGTCGTACGACGATTCGCTGCGCGACTCGTTCATCTGGAGCGACCTCCAGGAGGTGCGGAACATGCGCCAGGCCTTCGGGCGCGGGTTCTACGTCGGCGGTGCGATGGCGGGCGCGATGACCGCGACGAAGGGGAAGTTCCCACCGGGCGACAAGGCGACCGAGCGCGACGCGGAGCAGCCGCTGCTCAAGACCGACCGTGCGAAGTCGTACCCGGCGCCGGACGGGAAGCTCACCTTCGACAAGCTGTCGAGCGTGTTCGCGTCGGGCAACCGCACGCGCGACGACCAGCCGAATCACATCCGCATCCAGACGAAGGTCCCGCGCGAGCTGGCGGAGATGTGGGCGCACCTCTGCCCGGCGCAGGTCTACGAGGTCGGAGACGCGGACGGCGACGGCACCGTCGAGGTGAAGCTCGCCCCCTCGAACTGCGTCCAGTGCGGAGCGATCACCGCCAAGGGAGGCCGCCTGACCCCTCCCGAAGGCGGCAGCGGCCCCGAGTACACACTCACGTAGCTCGGGAGCGCGCGTCTCGTCACGGTGGCTGCCGCTGGACGTGGCCGCCGAGGGGAATGGCGGCGCAGTAGGCGCGGTACTCCTCGAGCGCGCGCTCGGCTCGCGTGCCGAAGAACTGCAGCACCTGATCGCGGTCGAGGCGGATGCGTGCAGATGCGACTCCGATCGTGGCCGCGTAGCTCGCCCAGACATACGCCTCGAGCGGTCGCCGTGCCGCCGGCGCGCCGCGGGTTCTGCACGACGTAGCGGAGCGCGTTCACGACCGTCGCGTGGGTTCGCAAGAAGCGATTCCAGTAGCGCTTGCCGAACAGGTGATTGACGCGTCCGTGTCGGGCGTTGTAGTTCAGCGCGCACGCGGTGTTCAGCTCGCACATGCCACGCGCGAGCCCGCGCTCGCCGACCGCGAGGACGAGGTGGTAGTGGTTGTCCATCAGGCAGTACGCCAGGATCGTCCAGCCGTACTTCTTGGCGATCCGCTCGACCGTCGTGCAGAAGAACCAGCGGTCGACGTCGTCCTCGAAGATGCGCCGCCTGTTGTTGCCGCGCGTGACGACATGGTGGAAACCCGCTCGCTCGTCCCGGTGCACGTAGGCCATGAGCCCGACCGTAGAGCGAAACGTGTGACGACGTGTGCGCCGGTCACACCATCGGCGACAGAGTGTGGCAGTCAGTTCACGGTGGCAGCCACCAGACATGTCTCGCGGCCCGTGCGGCACGCGACCCGGCGCGCCGGGTCGCGTGCGTCCGCCGGTCTAGCTCGGGAGGATGTCGTGGAGCTCGTAGGTCGATTCGCGCGCGGGTGGGGCGCCTGAAGGGCGCTCGGCCATCATCTTCTCGACCGCAGGCATCAGCGCTCATCGCGGAACTTCGTGAGGTGCGCCTCGGTCTCCCAGACGTCGACGATGCGGAACACGTCGCCGTCGAAGCCGGCCGTGTGGACGATCAAGCCGCAGGCGGCTCGGTGAGGTTCATGTTCTCCTTGACGGTGTCGTACCCGGTCGTGCTGCGATCGCCGGGCTCACCGTCGAACTCCTGCATGTACACGATCGGCATCGAGACCTCCTTGCGTCGGGAGCATCGACCCTACGACCGCGCTGCCCGGAACGCAAAAGGACACACCCGCGTGACGGTCTCGTGACGGTGGCAGCCACCAGACATGGCTAGATACGCGTGGTGATCACCTCCCTCGACAATCCGCGCGTGCGCGAGGTCGTGCGGTTGCGCAAGGCGCGCGAGCGGCGGCGCGCCGGGGTGCTCGTCGCCGAAGGGGTGCGCGAGGTGGAGCGCGCGCTCGCCGCCGGGCTCGTCGCTCGTCAGACCTTCTACGCGCCCGAGTTGCTGCCCGGCTGGGCGCACGGGGGCGAGGAGGTCAGCGCACGCGTGCTCGCCAAGATGGCCTACCGCGACGACCCCGAAGGCGTGCTCGCCGTCTTCGAGACGCCGCAGCGTCAGCTCCCCGCCGACGCGACGCTGATCGTCGTCGCCGTCGGGATCGAGAAGCCCGGCAACCTCGGCGCGATCGCGCGCAGCGCCGACGCCGCCGGCGCCGACGGCATCCTCGTCGCCGACGGCGAGGTCGACCCCTGGAACCCGAACGCGATTCGCGCGTCGACCGGCTCCGTGTTCACGCTCCCGATCGTCGAGGCGACGCGCGACGACGTCGCGAGCCTCCCGCAGCAGAAGGTCGCCGCGGTGCTCGGCGCCGCTACGCGCCACTCCGACGCCGACCTGACGAGGCCGACCGCGTTCCTGATCGGCGCCGAGGACACCGGCCTCGACGCCGCGTGGCGCGAGACCGCCGACCTGCAGGTCGCGATCCCGATGAGCGGGGCGGCGGCGGACTCGCTGAACGCGAGCGCCGCCGCCGCCGTGCTGCTCTTCGAAGCAGTGCGCCAGCGCGGCCTCGGCCGCTAGTTGAGACCCTTCTGCTTCGCGATCCCGCCGGCCAGATCCCCGCCGGTCATGTACATGTGCTCGTAGGCACCGTGCACGAGCTGGAACGTCTTGCCGTACTGGCCCGCGTGGTAGCTGTCGAGCGCGCCCTTCAGCTGCAGGATGTGCGCGGTCAGGTCGTTGACGACGGCCTGCTTCGGGAGGCCCGTCGCCTTCGCAAAGAACGCCGCCTGCGTCTGGACGTACGCGAGCAGCATCGTGACGGCCTTCTTCTGACCCGCCTTGTCACCCTTCGCCGTCGCAACCGTGTACGCGACGAAGTCGTTGATGTGCGCGCGCCAGAGGTTCTTGCCGTTCAGGAACTGCTTGGCGGCGGCCGCGCCGTAGAGCGAGCCGATCGCCTGCGAGATCTCGACGCTGTTGCGGTCGAGCTGCTTGGCGAGCGCCGGGAAGTTCTTCCCGCCGGTGACGCCGGCCTGCGTTGCCCACGTCGCGAGCAGCGCGTGCTCGCCGAGCATGCGGTCGAGCGTGACCTGCAGATCGGCCGCCTTGCTCGTCGTCGAGCCGAGGCCCTTCTGCTTCGCGATGGCCGCGGCGAGCGTGTCGCCCGTCATGAACATGTGCTTGTACGCAGCGTCGGTCAGCGCGTACGCCTGCGCGTAGTTGCCCTTCGCGTATGCGTCGAGCTGACCCTTCAGCTGCAGGACGTGCGCGGTCAGGTCATCGACCAGCGCCTGCTTCGGCAGTCCCGTCGCCTTCGCGAAGAACGCCGCCTGCGTCTGGATGTACGTCATCAGGTTCGCAACGGCCTTCTTCTGGCCCGCCTTGTCGCCCTTTGCCGTCGCGACCGTGTAGGCGACGAAGAACTTGATGTGGTCGCGCCAGAGGAACTTCCCGTTCAGGAACTGCTTGCCCGCGGCCGGCCCGTAGACCGACGCGATCGCCTGCGAGAGCGCGACCGAGTTCGCGTCGAGCTGCTTCGCGACGGCGCCGAAGTCCTTGCCGCCGGCATAGCCGCGCTGCGTGGCCTGGATCGCGAGAATCGCGTGCTCGCCGAGGAGCCGGTCGAGCGTGATGCGGAGCGCGACTGCCTTCGACGACGACTTTGCGGACGTCATCTGCATGCCGTGCCCGTCGTGGCTCATTGTCATCGGCATCGCCGTCGTCTTGGCGTTGCCGACCGTGCTGCCGAAGCCGGCGACGAGCGCGGCGGCCAGGGCGAGGATCGCGAGCATGGCGATCGTCTGCCGTCTGTTTCTCATCAAAAAGCCTCCAACCAGTCGATTGTCGAAGGCCATTCGCCGAGTCCCGGACACTGGTTCGACAGTACGATCAATTCGTGCTGCCGACCCGCGACGACGTGGAGCGCGCCCGGGTCACGATCGGCGACCGGCTGGCGCGAACGCCGCTCCTCTCCAGCCGCACGATCGGCGCGCGCCTCAAGTGCGAGCTCTTTCAGCGCACCGGCTCGTTCAAGGTGCGCGGCGCGCTGAACAAGATCAGCAGTCTCGGCGACGAGGAGCGCGCGCGCGGCGTGATCGCGATCAGCGCCGGCAACCATGCGCAAGCGGCAGCGTTCGCGGCACGCGAAGCCGGCATCGACGCGCTCGTCGTGATGTGGCAGGGCGCGTCCGAGCAGAAGATCGAGGCGACCCGCGGCTACGGCGCGACGGTCGACCTCGAGGCGCGCGGCCCGGCGGAAGCGTTCGAGCGCCTGAGCGCGCTGATCGAGGAGACGGGCCGCACGCTCGTGCATCCCTTCGACGACCCGCTCGTGATCGCGGGCGCCGGCACCGTCGGGCTCGAGATCGAGGAGGACGCGCCCGACGCGGACGCCGTGATCGTTCCCGTCGGCGGCGGCGGCCTGATCTCCGGGATCCAGACGGCGATCGGCGACCGCGTCCGCGTGATCGCGATCGAGCCGGAGACCAGCACGGCACTGCACACCGGCCTCGAACGAGGCGAGCCGACCTGGGTCGAGCCGACGTCGATCGCCGACGGCCTGAACGCGCCGATCGCCGGCGCGCTGCCGCTCGAGATCTGCAGCCGGCTCGAGCGGCACCTGGTCAGCGAGGACGAGATCGAGCACGCCTTCCGGCACCTGTACGAGCGGGCCAAGCTCGCGTGCGAGCCCGCCGCCGCGGTGGCCACCGCGGCCTGGCTGAGCGGCCGGATCGAGGCCGAACGGCCGGTCGTTCTCGTCTCCGGCGGCAACGTCGCGACTCAAACGGCCGCTGCTATCCTGGCGCGGCGATGAAGGCCGAGATCCACCCCGAGTACGTCCTCTCCACGGTGCACTGCGGCTGCGGGAACACGTTCACGACGCGTTCCACCCAGCCCGAGCTGCACGTCGAGATCTGCTCTGCGTGCCATCCGTTCTACACCGGCAAGCAGAAGCTGCTGGATACGGGCGGCCGCGTCGAGCGCTTCCAGCGCCGCCTCGAGAAGGCCGAGCGCGCAGCGCGCTCGTCCTCGTAGCGCCGTGTCCCAGGCCATCGGAGGCCAGGCCGTCCTCGAGGGCGTGATGATGCGCGGTCCCCGTCACTGGGCCGTCGCAGTTCGCAAGCCCGACGGAGAGATCGCACACGTCGCGCGTTCGATCGACCCGCTGCAGGCCCGTCACTGGACACTGCGGCTCCCGGTCGTGCGCGGCGTCGTCGCGCTCGGCGAGAGCCTCGCGATCGGCTTCCGCGCGCTCAGCGTCTCCGCGAACTACGCGGCCGTCGAGGAGGCCGAGGGCGACGGCGAGCCGGCCGAGATCGGACGGTGGGCGCTCGCATTCGCGTTCCTCGTCGCGATCGGCTTCGCGCTCGCGATCTTCAAGGTCGGGCCGGCGCTCCTCACGGACCTGCTGCCGATCTCGAACGGCAACTGGTTCGTGCTCGTCGAGGGCCTCGTCCGCGTCACCGTCTTCGTCCTGTACCTGACGGTGCTCAGCTTCATCCCGTCGCTGCGGCGCGTGTTCCAGTACCACGCCGCCGAGCACAAGGCGATCAACGCGTTCGAAGCCGGCGACGAGCTGACGCCCGAGAACGCGCAGCGCCACACGCTGATCCACCCGCGCTGCGGCACCGCGTTCCTGCTCTGGGTGATGGTCGTCGGCGTCTTCGTCTACGCGCTGCTCGGCAGGCCGGTCTGGTACTGGCTGATCATCAGCCGCATCGTGCTGCTGCCGGTGATCGCCGGCGTCGCGTACGAGCTGATCCGCTTCGCCGGCAAGCATTCCGAGAACCGACTCCTGATGACGCTGCTCGCGCCGGGCCTCTGGCTGCAGCGGCTGACGACGCGCGAGCCGACGCTCGACCAGCTCGAGGTGTCGATCAAGGCGTTGCGGGAAGTCCTCGATCTCGAGGGCCGGGAACAGCCGGCCGACCGACGAGTGGAGGTGATGGCGTAGTGGCAACCGAGCGGCAGGCAAGCGTGGTCTGGCAGGGCGACCTGATGAACGGCAGCGGCACGATCGCCGAGGTGCCGAGCGGCGCGTTCGGCCCGCTCGACGTCTCGTGGGCGTCCCGGGCCGAGGAGCCGAACGGCAAGACGAGCCCGGAGGAGCTGATCGCCGCCGCGTGGGCCTCGTGCTTCGCGATGGCGCTCTCGAACGGCCTCGCGAAGTCGGGCAACCCGCCCGAGAAGCTCGAGACGTCGGCCACCGTCACGTTCCAGCCCGGCCAGGGGATCATCAAGGGCGCGCTGACCGTGCGCGGCACCGTGCCGACCCTCGATGAGGCCGCGTTCGCGGAGGCCGCGAACGACGCGAAACAGAACTGCCCGGTGTCGAAGGCGCTGACGGGGATTCCCGACGTCAGCCTCGACGCACAGCTCGCGAGCTAACCTCAGGCCGCGATGGCGGCACTCGACGATCTGGTGGCGGAGCTCGACCGGTCCTACGCGGAAGCGCAGGAGCGGATGTCCGACCCCGCGGTCTACAACGACCACCGTGAGGCGGCCGACGTCGGCCGGCGCCTGAAGGAGCTCGAGGGGCCGTGGAAGCTCGCGCAGCAGTGGAAGCAGGCGCGCGAGGACCTCGACGCGTCGAAAGGCGACTCCGAGCTCGCCGAGATGGTCGGCGACTACGAGGCCGACGTCGCGCGACTCGAGGAGGAGCTGAAGCTCGCGCTCGCCGAGCGCGACCCCGCCGACGAGAAGGACGTGATCGTCGAGATCCGCGGCGGCGAGGGCGGCGACGAAGGGAAGCTCTGGGCCGGAGACCTCGCGCGGCTGCTGCAGCGCTACGCCGAGCGGCGCGGCTTCCGCTGGGAGGAGATCGAGGTGACGCCGAGCGACGCGGGCGGGATCAAGGAGGCGACGTACGCGATCAAGGGCGACGGCGCCTACTCGGTCTTCAAGTTCGAGGGCGGGACGCACCGCGTCCAGCGGGTGCCCGAGACCGAGTCGCAGGGACGCATCCACACGTCGACGGCGACGGTCGCCGTCATGCCCGAGGCCGAGGAGATGGACGTCGAGGTCGAGGAGAGCGACCTGAAGATCGACGTCTACCGCTCGTCCGGCCCCGGCGGCCAGTCCGTCAACACGACCGACTCCGCGGTGCGCATCACGCACCTGCCGACGGGAATCGTCGTCGCGATGCAGGACGAGCGCTCGCAGCTCCAGAACCGCGAGAAGGCGATGCGCGTGCTGCGCGCGCGCATCTACGAGGCCGAGCGCGAGCGCCAGGCCGCCGAGCAGGCGGCCGCCCGCAGCGCGCAGGTCGGCACCGGTGCGCGCGCCGAGAAGATCCGCACGTACAACTTCCCGCAGAGCCGCGTCACCGATCACCGTGTGAAGCTGAACGTGCCGCTCGAGCAGGTGCTGGGCGGCTCGCTCGACGACTTCACCAACGCGCTGACGGCCGACGAGCAGCGCCGCGCGCTCGAGCGGTGACGCTCGGCGAGGTGCTCGCCGGCGCGACCGACTACCTGGCGAAACGCGGCGTCGAGAGCGCGCGGCTCGATGCGGAGCGGCTGCTCGCGCGGGCGCTCGGCCTCTCGCGGATCGAGCTCTACACGCAGCACGACCGGCCGCTGACCGAGGCGGAGCGCGACGCGGCACGCGACCTCGTGCAGCGGCGCGGCGCGCGCGAGCCGCTGGCCTACGTGCTCGGCGACTGGGACTTCCGGCGGCTGACGCTGCGCACCGATGCACGCGCGCTCGTGCCGCGCCCCGAGACGGAGATCGTCGTCGAGCGCTGCCTCGAGCTGATCCGCGACGTGGACGCCCCGCGCGTGCTCGACGTCGGCACGGGCAGCGGCGCGATCGCGCTGGCGGTCGCGCACGAGCACCGCGGCGCGCGCGTCGTTGCCACCGACCTGTCAGAGGCCGCCCTCGAGCTGGCAGAGGAGAACGCCCGCGCGCACGAGCTCGACGTCACCTTCCTGCGCGCCGACCTGCTCGACGGCGTCGACGGTCCCTTCGACCTCGTCGTCTCGAACCCGCCGTACGTCAAGCAGGGCGAGCTCGAGGCGCTCGAGCCGGAGGTGCGCGACTGGGAGCCGCGGGCGGCGCTCGTCGACGTGGGCCAGACGGAACGCCTGGTCGCCGACGCGACGCGCGTGCTCACGGGTTGGCTCGTGCTCGAGGTGCACGAGCACCATGCCTGTGAGGTCGCTGCGCTCCTGGCGAACGCGGGCTACGACAGCGTCCGCATGACGCTCGATCTGGCCGGAAAGGAGCGGGTGGTGGAGGCACGGTGGCAGCAGACGAGGTGATCGCGGCGCTTGGCGCAGGCCTGCCGGTGCTGCTCCCGACCGACACGGTCTACGGGCTGGCGGCGTCGCCCGCGCAGGAGCGCTACGCCGAGGGCCTCTACGCGCTCAAGGGCCGCGAGCAGCGGCAGCCCGTGGCGCTCGTCGCCGCGAGCGTCGAGCAGCTGCTCGAGGTCGTACCCGAGCTGGACCGCACGATCGTGCACGCCCTGCTGCCCGGCGCGTTCACGCTCGTGCTCCCGAACCCGGCGCGCCGCTACCCCTGGCTGACCGGCGAGCGGCCCGACACGATCGGCGTCCGCGTGCCGGCGGTCGGCGGCGACGCCCTGCGTGTGCTCGACGCCGTCGGCTGCGTCGCAGCGACGAGCGCGAACGACCCGGGCGGCCCGGACCCGGTCAGCCTCGACGACGTGCCCGCGCGGATCCGGGCGGGCTGCGGCGCCGAGCTCGACGTCGGTCGTCTGCCGGGGATCGCCTCGACCGTGCTCGACTTCACCGGCCCCGAGCCGCAGGTGCTGCGCGAAGGCGCCGCGCCCTCGGCAGAGGCGCTCGCCCGCGTGCGCGGCGCGTCGTCGGGCTAGCCCAGTAGCATCGAGGGAGATGGCCGTCGCCCAGCAGACCTTCGAGCAGCTTCGCGCCGCCGGGCTCGCAGAGATCGACCCCGAGATCTCGGAGCTCCTCGGCCGCGAGCTCGACCGCCAGCGCGGCCAGATCGAGCTGATCGCCTCCGAGAACTTCACCTGGCCGAGCGTGCTCGAGGCCGTCGGCTCGGTTCCGACGAACAAGTACGCCGAGGGGTATCCCGGCAAGCGCTACTACGGCGGCTGCGAGGTCGTCGACGAGATCGAGGAGCTGGCGCGCAATCGCGCGACGGCGCTCTTCAGCGCGGAGCACGCGAACGTGCAGCCGCATGCGGGCGCGCAGGCGAACATGGCGGTCTACTTCGCCGTGCTCAAGCCGGGCGACCGGGTGCTCGGGCTCTCGCTCGATCACGGCGGCCACTTGACGCACGGGCTGAAGGTCAACTTCTCGGGGAAGCTGTACGAGTTCCATCACTACGGCGTCTCGCGCGAGACGATGATGGTCGACTACGACGAGGTGCTCGCGCAGGCGAAGGAGGTGCGGCCGAAGCTGATCGTCTGCGGCGGCTCCGCCTATCCGCGGACGGTCGACGCCGAGCGGTTCCGCGCGATCGCCGACGAGGTGGGGGCGATGTTGATGTGCGACATGGCGCACTTCGCCGGCCTCGTCGCCGCCGGCCTGCACCCGAACCCGGTGCCGCATTGCGACTTCGTCACCTCGACGACGCACAAGACACTCGCCGGGCCGCGCGCCGGCTTCGTGCTCTGCAAGGAGGAGTACGCGACGAAGGTCGACCGCGCCAACTTCCCCGGCATGCAGGGCGGGCCGCTGATGCACACGATCGCCGCGAAGGCCGCCTGCTTCAAGATCGCGATGGGCGACGCCTTCCGCGACTACCAGCGTCAGGTGCGCGCGAACGCGGACGCGCTCGGCGCGGGCCTGATCGACGGCGGGCACGAGATCCTGACCGGCGGCACCGACACGCATCTCGTGCAGCTCGATCTCCGCGCGACCGAGTGGACGGGCCTCGCGGCGCAGGAGCGCCTCGAGGAGTGCAAGCTGACCGCGAACCGCAACACCGTGCCCTTCGACGAGCGGCCGCCGATGGTCGCGTCCGGCGTCCGTCTCGGAACGCCGGCCGCGACGATGCGCGGCTTCGACGAGGCCGACTTCCGCGAGGTGGCGTCGATCATCGTCGACTCGCTCACCGACGACGCCGACGTCGACGCGCTGCGCGGCCGAGCGCAGGCGCTGTGCGACAAGCGCCCGCTCTATCCGGGCTTCCGGGGCTACACGACCTACGTGGCGTAGTCGATCACCGCGCGCACATGCGCGTGTGCGGTGTCGACCAGCGGAACGTCCACGTCGCCGGCGCCGAGGAGCAGGCCGATCTCCGTGCAGCCCAGCACGACCGCCTGCGCGTCCAGGCGCTGGATCACGTCGACGTAGTACGCGCGCGTCTCGTCGCTGAAGATCCCGTGCGAGAACTCTTCGAAGACGGTGCGCCCGATGCGCTCGCGATCCGCTTCGTCCGGCACGACGACGTCGATGCCGCGCTGCTCGATCCGCTCGCGCAGGAACGGGAGCTCCATCGTGTACTGCGTGCCGAGCAAGGCGACGCGCTCGAACCCGTCGAGTGCAGCCGCGGTTGCGTCGCCGATGTGGATCGTCGGGATCGACAGGCCGGCGACGATCGTCTCCCAGACGTTGTGCAGCGTGTTGCAGCCGAGGATGAAGACCTCGGCACCCGCACGCTCCAGCGCCTGCGCGTCGGCGGCGAGCAGCTCGCCCGCCTCATCCCACTTCCCCGCGGCCATCAACTCGTCGATCGTGCCCATGTCGACGCTGAAAACGATGCAGCGCGGGGTGTGGATGCCGCCCAGCCGCTCGTTCGCGAGCGTGTTGATCATGCGGTAGTACTCGATCGACGAGTGCCAGGTCATTCCTCCCAGAACGCCGATGGTGCGCACGCTCGTTAGAGTCGCACACGCCATGCCGGTGATCGAGGTCAACCATCCGCTCGTCCAGCACAAGCTGTCGTACCTCCGCGACCAGGAAACGCCGACGGTGCACTTCCGCAAGCTCGTCGAAGAGGTGACGCTGCTCCTCACCTACGAGGCGACGAAGGACCTGCCGACCGAGCAGGTCGAGATCGAGACGCCGCTCGAGCGCGCGCCCTTCCCGCGCATCTCCGGCAAGAAGGTCGCGGTCTGCCCGATCCTGCGCGCCGGGCTCGGCATGCTCGACGGCGTGCTGACGCTGATCTCCGGCGCGCGCGTCGGCTTCATCGGCCTCTACCGCGACGAGGAGACGTTGCAGCCGGTCGAGTACTACGTGAAGCTGCCGCAGGACGTCGCCGACCGCGACGTGATCCTGCTCGACCCGATGCTTGCGACCGGCAACTCGACGGCTCACGCCGTCAAGCTCGTCAAGGACGCAGGCGCGTCGAGCGTGCGCCTGATCTCGATCATCGCCGCGCCCGAAGGGATCGCGAACATCGAGACGACGCACCCGGATGTGCAGATCGTCGTGGCGGCGATCGACCGCCAGTTGAACGAGCGCGGCTACATCGTTCCCGGCCTCGGCGACGCGGGAGACCGTCTCTACGGCACGAAGTAGGCTTCGAAGATGGTCTGGAGAGAGTTCACGGACCACCTCGAGGTCCTCTGGGGCGCGCTCGCAGCGCTCGGAATCGTCCTGCTGCTGACGCCCGTCGTCGGCCGTGCAGCGCGGTACCTGCGCCTCGCCGACCGGCCGCAGGAAGGCGACCGTGCGCGGCACGAGATCCCGCGGCTCGGCGGTCTCGCGCTCTTCTTCGGGATCCTCGTGCCGTCGCTCGCGTTCCTGCCGCTCGGCGGCGAGTTGCGCGGCGTGCTGCTCGGCGCGTGCGTCGCGACGATCGTCGGCGCGGTCGACGACTTCCGCGGGCTCAACTGGTGGCAGAAGCTCGGCGGCCAGGGCCTGGCCGCGGCGATCCCCACGACCTTCGGCGTCTGGGTGCAGCAGTTCACGTTCCCGATCGTCGGCATCCACGCCCTGCCGGCCTGGTTCGGCGTGCCGCTGACGATCATCGGGATCGTCGCGCTGATGAACATGGTCAACTTCCTCGACGGCCTGGACGGGCTCGCCGCCGGTGTCTGCGCGATCTCGGGCGCGACGTTCTGCGTGATCGAGCTGTCGCTCGGGCGGATCGGCGCCGCCACGCTCGCCGCGATCGTCTGCGGTGCCTGCCTCGGGTTCCTGCGTCACAACTTCTATCCGGCACGCATCTTCATGGGCGACTCGGGCGCGCTGCTGCTCGGGTACACGCTCGGGGCGATCGCCGTGCAAGGGCTCCTCAAGACCGCCGCACTCGCAACGCTCGTGCTGCCGTTGCTCGTGCTCGCCGTGCCCGTGCTCGACACGTCGTTCGTCGTCGCGAAGCGCTTGAAGAACCGCCAGCCGATCTACGTCGCCGACGCGCGACACCTGCACCACAGGTTCATGCGGATCGGCTTCTCGCAGCGGCGCGCGGTCGTCTACCTCTACGCGTGGTGCGTGATGCTGGCGCTTGCCGCGCTCGCGACGCGCTTCGCGCCGCCGCACCACCACGGCCGCTGGAGCATGACGAACCTGGCGATCGACGCCCTGGCCGGCCTCGGCGCGATCGCGTTCTCGCTCTACGTCGTCTACCTGCTCGAGATCGTCAAGCTGACGAGCCCGCGGGCCCGCCGCCGCGAACAAGCTTCCCGCGCCGCCTGAGCGCCGAGACGGCGGCGTTCCAGCCGGCTGCGCCGTGCACGCCGCCGCCCGGGTGGGCGGAGAACGAGGCGAGATAGAGATGCGCCACGTCGGTGCGCGGACGGCCCCAGCGCGTGCCTCTGAAGACGAGCTGGTTGTGCAGCTGCGCGGTGCCGCCGTTGACGCGGCCGGGCGGCAGGAGCGCGACGTGCCGTTTGCGGACGACTGCTTTGAATCCCGGCGCGCGCTGCTCGACCTCGTCCTCGAGCCGGTTCGCCGTTCGCTCCGGGTCGGCGTCGGGCGGCACGTGCGAGTACGCCCACGCGGTCTCCTTGCCCTCGGGCGCGCGAGTCGCGTCGCCGGACGCGTACTGACCGAAGAGCACGAACGGCCGCTGCGGCTCACGGCCCTGCGTCAGCTCGGCCGAGTACTCGGTCAGCGCGTCGAGCGACTCGGCCAGGTGGACGACGGGCGCGCGGCGGGCAGCCTCCGCCGCCCAGGGGACGACGGCGTCCAGCGTCCAGTCGACCTTGACGACCGCGGGGTCCGGCTCGACTGAAGCGGGCGTCGGACGGCCGAGCAGACGGTTCAGCTCCCAGATGCTGACGGCGGCGAGCACGTCACGGGCGAGCACGTCGCCGTCTCCGACTTCGACGCCCACTGCTCGCCCGTTGCGCACGAGGATGCGCTCGACCGGCGTCCCGGAGACGATCGTGACGCCGCGCGCCTCGGCGCGGCGCGCGAGCGCCGCCGTGATCTCGCCGGCGCCGCCTGCCGGGAACGGGAACCCGTGCCGCTGGCCGAGCGCGGCGAGGAAGAGGCCGTAGAAGCCGCCGAGCGCGGAGTCCGGCGTCAGGTCGGCGTGCAGCGCGTTGCCCGCGATCAGCAGCGACGCTCCTTCGCCCTCGAAGCGCTCCTCGGTGAAGGCTCGCACCGGCTGGAGCGCCATCCGCGCGAGCTCGCGCAGCCCGCGCGGCCCCAGGCGGGCGAGCAGCGAGACGCCGGCCCGCACGGGTGGCACCGGCGTCGCGAGCCCGCGCAGGAGCGCCGGCTCGATGCGCGACCAGAACCGCATCAGCTCCCGCCACGCGTCACCGTCGCCGGCGGCGTACTCGTCGAGCGACGCGGCCGTCTCGTCGATGTCCCGCGAGAGCGCGACGCAGCGTCCGTCGGGCGTCGGGTGCGCGAGCACGAGCGGTCCGTGCCGCCAGCGGACGCCCCAGCGCTCGAGCTCCATCGCGCGCATCGCCGGCGACGAGACGGCGAGCGGATAGAAGGCGCTGTAGAGGTCGTTGACGAAGCCGGGCTCGACGAGCTCGCCGCTCCGAACGGCGCCGCCGATCGACTCCTCCGCCTCGAAGACGGCGACCGACAACCCGGCGTCGGCGAGGACGTTGGCCGCGACGAGGCCGTTCTGGCCCGCACCGATCACGATCGCGTCAGGCATGGGCTGATCGTGTCCGCGGTTGTTTGGACGAAAACCGGATGGGTAGCCCGCCTGCATGGCCGAGAACGAGATCGAGATCGACGGCGCCGCCCGAGCGGGTCTGGGCGGTGCTCGCGGATCCCGCAGTGCTTCGACGACTGGGTCGTCGGCGCGCAGCACGTTCGCGACGCGGACGACGAGCTGGCCGGCGGTCGGCTCGAAGCTGCATCACAGCACCGGCGTCGGCCCGCTGACGGTCGACGACGAGACACGCCGTCGAGGTCTCCGACCCACCGACGCGGCTGGTGCTGCTCGCGCAGGTCGGCGCGGCCGGCTCGTTTCGGGTCACGCTCGAGCTGCGCGCCACTGCGGCAGGCACGAACCTGTGGATGCACGAGGAAGCGGTCGAGGGCATCGCCGATCATGTGCCTGGCACCGATTCGGCCATCCACGCGCGGAACGACATCTCGCTCGAGCGTCTCAAGGGGCTCGCCGAAGGAACTCGAGTAGCCGGTCGTTGAACCCGCGCGCGTTCTGCACGGCATGACCGGCGCCGCGCAGAACGAGCCGCTCGGCCCGCAGCTCACGCTCGAGCACGTCGCCGACCGCCTCGAACGCCGGCTCGTGGTCGCCGGTGACGACGAGCACGGGGTAGGGGAGGGGCGCGAGTGGGATCACTGCTTCCGAGGGCCATCGCTCGGTCAGGAACGCCTCGGCACCCTGCTGCAGCGCCGGCGGGAGCGGATCGGGGAGGCGCAGCGGCGCGCCCGACATGCGCGAGGAACGCCTCGACGTAGGTGCGCGGATCGTCGCGCGGCAGCGCCAACGCCTGCTCGAGCCAGCGTTCGACCGCCGGGTCGCCGCGCGCGACGCCGAACGCGGGCGGCTCGATCACGGTCAGCGAGGCGAGCGGCAATCGAGGCGCGGCGAGCAGCGCGATCACGCCGCCGTACGACTGCCCGACGAGGTGGTCGCCCGGCCGCACGAGCGCCTCGAGCCAGGGAACCTCGGCGTCGAAGTCGACGCGCGCGATCGGCGGCCCGGGCGGGAAGCCGGGACGGTCCGGCGTCACGAGCTCGAACTCGGCGGCCAGCGCTTGTTGCTTTCGCCACGTCAGGGCCGCGTTCGTGACGCTGCCGTGGAGCAGGACAAGGCGCGTCACAAATCGCACCTTACCGCCGCATGAGTAGCCGAAAACGGGTGTCACAAGCGCTGGTATGCTCCGCATCGGTGGAGCCCCAGCGACCGACGTTTTCACTCGCCGGCGCCGGCAGCGTCCTGATCGGGTTCACCGCCGCGGTGATCGCGGTGGGAACGCTGCTCGGCTGGGTGGTGGGAAATCTGAAGCTCGGGCTCCTCATCGGCGCAGTCCTCGGCATCCCCGCCGGGGTCGCAGCCACCGTGATCAAGTACCGCAACGCCTGATGCCTGCCACCTGGACACAGCCCCGCGCGGCACCGCCGACCCTCCTGCCCGCTGCCGCGGGCGCGATCGTGATCGCGGTCGCCCTGCCGATCTTCCTGCTCGCCGGCTGGCCGCTCGCCGGCTGGGCGATCGGCGCCGTTCTCTGGGTCGGCTCCGAGGCGCTCGGCTGGGTACTGACGCGTCTGCAGGGGCGTACGGGTAACCTCGCCGCCGCAGGCGTGGTCGCGTTCGGGATGCTCTTTCGTGCAATTGCCGTGATGGTGGTCGTCTTCGCCCTGGCCGTCTCTGACAAGTGGCTCGGGTTGGCGGCGGCGCTGACGTATGCGGCGGGGTACTCCGCGGCGCTCGGCCTGCAGCTCGTCGCGTACTACACGGGGCCGAAAGCGGGGGTGGCACAGCAGTGAAGAGACTGATCGTCCTGGTGAGCACGCTCGCGCTGCTGCTCCCTGCGAACGCGTTCGCACGCGGCGAGTTCGACCCGACGAAGGAGTTCGAGCAGCACGAGTGGATCCCGATCCACCTCGGCCCGATCAACCTCTCGATCACGAAGGCCGTCGTCTACCTGATGCTCGCGAGCGTGTTGACGATCGTGTTCGGGCTCGTCTTCATGCGCACGAAGGCCGGCGCCAAGCTCGGCCGCAGAGAGACGGTCGGCGAGCTGGTCTACGAGGTCGCCCAGATCCAGGTCGCCGAGCAGGGCCTCCCGCACAAGGCGATCGCACGGTGGTTCCCGTACGTGGCGACCCTGATGCTCTTCATCTTCATGGTCAACTTCCTCGGCTTCATTCCGCTGCCGCTGACCGGCGAGACCTACCACGGCATCCCGACCTGGGGGATCTACGCCGCGACGAGCTCGATCTCGGTCACGCTCGCGCTCGCACTGCTCACCTTCGTCTTCACGCACTACGAAGGCATCAAGTGGAACGGCCCCGTGCGTTACTTCAAGAGCTGGATCCCCGAGGCGCCGAAACCGCTACTGCTGCTGATCGTGCCGCTCGAGATCCTCGGTCAGTTCATGCGGTTGATCTCGCTCAGCGTCAGGCTCTTCGCGAACATGCTCGCGGGGCACATCCTGATCCTCACGTTCATCGGCCTGATCTTCATCCTGCAGAGCGTGTTCCTGGCGTTCGTGGTCGTTCCCGTCGGGATCGTCTTCTACATCTTCGAGGTCGTGATCGTGATCGGGATCCAGGCCTTCATCTTTGCTGCCCTGTCCGCCATCTACATCGGCTCGGCGATCGAGCCGGAGCACTAACGAAAGGAACAGACCAATGCTCGGAACCATCATCGCCACGACCGGCGACGTCACGAAAGCCGGCAAGGCAGTCGGCCTCGCGCTCGGCGTCGGTCTCGGCGCCCTCGGCGCCGGTATCGGCATCGGCAACATCTTCGGCTCGATGATCCAGTCGGTCGCCCGCCAGCCCGAGCTGCGCGGCGAGCTGCAGGGCATCCAGTGGCTCGGCTTCGCCCTCACCGAGGCGGTCGTGTTCTACGGCCTGCTCGGCTCGATTCTCGCGTACGTCCTCGTCTAACTAGGAGCCGGTCGATGCTGCTTGGCACCAACCCGCTGATCGAGGTCAACCCCGGGCTGATGATCTGGACGATCGTCTGCTTCCTCGTGGTCCTCGTTGTGTTGAAGAAGTTCGCGTTCGGCCCGGTCCAGCAGATGATCGACACCCGGCGCGAGCGGATCCAGAACGCCCTCGACGAGGCCGACCGCGCACGCGACGAGGCGCGCAACCTGCTCGAGGAGCACCGCAAGCTGATCGGGCAGGCGAAGTCGGAGTCCGAGGAGATCCTCGCCGAGGCGCGTCGCGTCGCCGACGCCCAGCGTGAGCGGGTCCGCGTCGAGACGGAGGAAGACCGTCAGCGCAGGCTCGAGGAGACGCGCCGCCAGATCGAGCAGGCGACGCAGCAGGCGCTCGGCCAGATCCGCGAGGAGGTCGGCAAGCTCAGCCTCGTCGCCGCCGAGAAGATCACGCGCAAGTCGCTGACCGGTCCCGACCAGCAGCGCCTGATCGACGACGCGCTCGCCGAGATCGACTTCTCGCAACTCGAAGGGAGCCCGTCGTAAGCGCCGCGCACCGCATCTACGCGAAGGCGCTGTTCGAGGCGGCAGAGGACGCCGGCAGGCTCGACGCCGTGCATTCGCAGCTGCAGCAGTTGCGCGAGGCGTTCGCAAACGCCCCGGACCTGACTGCGCTGCTCGAGAACCCCGAGGTCGACTCGCGGGTGAAGGCGGACGTGCTCTCGGACGTCGCGAAGGGCTCGGACGAGCTCGTCGTCAACTTCCTGCGCCTCGTCGCCGAGAAGGGACGCGCTGCGGAGATCGCCGAGATCGCCGACGAGCTCGATGCGCTCGTCGCGGCGAAGGAGCGCGTGCTCGACGTCGAGCTGACGACCGCGACCGAGTTGACCGACGACCACTACGCAAGAGTGATCTCACAGATCGAGTCCGCGTCCGGCCGGAAGGTTCAGGCCTCGCGGAAGGTGGACCCAGACCTGATCGGAGGGATCGTCCTCCAGGCCGGATCGATGAGGCTCGACGCGAGCGTGCGCGGCCGGCTCGATCGACTACGCACCGACCTTTCCCACGCAAGGAGCCAGTGACCACATGAAGCTTCGCCCCGAAGAGATCACGTCGATCCTCAGAGAGAGGATCGAGAACTTCGACACCGAGTCGAACCTGGCCGAGGTCGGCGCCGTCCTGTCGGTCGGCGACGGCATCGCCCGCATCCACGGCCTCGAGAACTGCCTCGCGCTCGAGATGCTCGAGCTCGAGCACGGCGTCGTCGGCCTCGCGTTCAACCTCGAGGAGGACAACGTCGGCGCCGCGCTCTTCGGCGAGTGGGACAAGGTCAAGGAAGGCGAGCCGGTGCGGCGCACCGGCAAGGTCGCGTCGGTGCCGGTCGGCGAGGGCCTGCTCGGCCGCGTCGTCGACCCGCTCGGCAACCCGATCGACGGACTCGGCCCGGTCGACTCGACCGAGACGCGCCCCGTCGAGTGGAAGGCGCCGGGCGTGATCGAGCGCCAGCCGGTGAAGGAGCCGCTCCAGACCGGCATCAAGGCGATCGACTCGATGACCAACGTCGGCCGCGGGCAGCGCGAGCTGATCATCGGCGACCGCTCGACCGGCAAGACGGCGATCGCGATCGACACGATCCTGAACCAGCACGACCAGAACGTGAAGTGCTTCTACGTCGCGATCGGCCAGAAGGCGTCGACCGTGGCGCAGGTCGTCGAGCGTCTCCGCGAGGCGGGCGCGATGGAGTACACGACCGTCGTCGTCGCCGGCGCCGCCGAGGCCGCGCCGATCAAGTGGATGGCACCGTTCGCCGGCTGCGCGATGGCCGAGTACTTCCTCTACAAGGGCGAGCACGCACTCGTCATCTACGACGACCTGACGAAGCAGGCCGACGCGTACCGCCAGCTCTCGCTGCTGCTGCGCCGCCCGCCGGGCCGCGAGGCATTCCCGGGCGACGTCTTCTACCTGCACTCGCGGCTGCTCGAGCGCGCGTGCAAGCTGAGCGACGCGGAGGGCGGCGGCTCGCTGACCGCGCTGCCGATCATCGAGACGCAGGCCGGTGACATCTCCGCCTACATCCCGACCAACGTGATCTCGATCACCGACGGCCAGATCTTCCTGCAGGCCGACCTCTTCTTCTCGGGCGTCCGCCCGGCGGTCAACGTCGGCACGAGCGTCTCGCGCGTCGGCTCGTCGGCGCAGACGAAGGCGATGAAGAAGGTCGCCGGGCGTCTCCGCCTCGACCTCGCGCAGTACCGCGAGCTGGAAGCGTTCGCACAGTTCGGCTCCGAGCTCGACCAGGCGACGCAGAGCGCACTCAACCGCGGCGAGAAGATGGTCGCCACGCTCAACCAGCCGCAGTACCAGCCGTGGCCGATGGAAGAGCAGGCGGTCGCGCTCTACGCGGGCGTCAACGGCTTCCTCGACGACATCCCGACGGAGGACGTGTCGCGGTTCCAGGACGAGCTCCGCGAGCACCTGCGCGCAGACGGCTCGATCTACACGTCGATCCGCGACTCGGGCGACCTCGCCGACGAGACGACCGAGCAGCTGAACGCCGAGCTGGAGAAGGTCAAGAGCCGCTTCCAGACGAGCACCGAGCAAGAGGCCGCGTAGAGCCTTGGCGTCGACCCAGGACCTGAAGCGGCGCGTCCGCTCGATCACGAACACGCGCAAGGTGACGAAGGCGATGGAGCTCGTCGCCTCCGCGCGCCTGCGCCGTTCGCAGATGCGGATCGAGGGCATGCGTCCCTACGCGGACCGCATGCTCGAGCTGATGGCCGGCGTCTCGCAGGCGGCGGGCGCCGTGCGGCTGCCGCTGCTCGAGCAGCGCGAGAACGTCGAGAAGATCGCGATCGTGCCGATCACGGCCGACCGCGGCCTCGCCGGCGGCTTCAACGCACAGGTGATCCGGCGCTCGCTGACGCTGATGCGCGAGGCGCAGGCCGCGGGCCAGCAGGTCGTGTGGTTCAGCTCCGGCCGCAAGGCGTCGTCGACGCTGCGCTTCCGCCGGCTCGACGTGACCGAGTCGTGGACCGGCTTCAGCGAGCGGCCCGCGTACTCCGACGCGCAGACGATCGCGCACGCGGTCTCGGAGGCGTTCGTGAACGGCGACGTCGACAAGGTGGTCGTCGTCTACAACGCGTTCGTCTCGGCGCTCGTCCAGCGCGTGACGGTGCGCGAGCTGCTGCCGATCTCGCGCGAGCTGCTCGAGCGGACGGAAGAAGAGGAGAGCGACGAGCCGACCGGCGGCGGCACTCCCGACTTCATCTACGAGCCCGAGCCGGAGGAGATCCTCGCCCGGCTGCTGCCCGTCTACGTCGAGACGGAGCTCTACCGGGCGCTGCTCGAGTCGGCCGCGTCGGAGCAGGGGGCGCGCATGACCGCGATGCGGAACGCCTCGAAGGCCGCGGGCGAGCTGATCGACAGCCTCACGCTCGCGATGAACCGCGCGCGCCAGGCCGAGATCACCCAGGAGATCCTCGAGGTCGTCGCCGGCGCAGACGCCCTCAGCGGTTAACCCGTCCTTAATGGGTCAATTCGTCGTTCTCGATCACTGAAGTCCTCGTGCAACGGGTAATCTCCGCCTCCATGTCGCAGACCGATAGCAAGGAAGTCCTCGGCTCCGGCGCCGGTGTCGCCGGTGCGGTCGCGATCGAGAGCGGCACCGACCTCGGCGAGATCGAGGTCAAGGCCCGCGGCTACTGGGAGCAGGTCTGGCGGCGCTTCAAGCGCGACAAGATCGCGATCGCCGGCGGCATCACGATCATCCTGCTGCTGCTGATGGCGTTCGTCGGCGCACCGATCGCGGCAAAGCTGCTCGGTCACGGTCCCGACGACCAGTTCTACTCGGCGCTCACCCCCCAGGGCCAGCCGATGGGCCCGTTCTCGTCGGTGCCCGACCCGCTGAACCCGAACAAGACCGTGCACCTCTTCTTCGGCGCGGACAGCACACTCGGCCGCGACGAGTTCCTGCGCATCCTCTACGGCGCGCAAGTCTCCTTCGAGGTCGCAATCCTCGCGACCATCGGCGCGATCGGGATCGGCACGTTGCTCGGCTCGATGGCCGGCTACTTCCGCGGCTCGGTCGACACGATCGTCTCTCGCGTGACCGAGATCACGATGGCGTTCCCGGCGCTGCTCTTCATCATCGCCCTCGCCTCGACGGTCGGCGACAAGCTCGACAGCATCACCTTCGGCGGCCTCTTCGGCACCGGCGTCTTCACCCTCGTGCTGATCTTCACGCTCTTCGGCTGGTTCTACCCGGCGCGCATCATCCGCGCGGTCGTGCTCAGCCTGCGTGAGAAGGAGTTCGTCGAGGCTGCCCGCATGGTCGGCTCGAGCGACTGGCGGATCATCCGCTCGCACATCCTGCCGCACCTCGTGGCCCCGATCATCGTCTACTCGACCCTCTCGGTCGCCGGGTTCATCCTCGGCGAGGCGG
The DNA here is from genome assembly GCA_963779505.1 of uncultured Actinomycetes bacterium. Lineage (GTDB taxonomy): Bacteria > Actinomycetota > Thermoleophilia > Gaiellales > Gaiellaceae > PALSA-600. Next base: position 293,765 of record CAVZYK010000008.1, read on the forward strand.
GCCTTTCCTACCTCGGCGTCGGCATCAAGCTCCCGACGGCGAGCTGGGGGAACCTGCTCCAGCAGGCGTCCGAGTACTACACGACGCAGCCGTGGCTGATGGTCTGGCCGGGCATGGCCGTCCTGATCACGACGCTGTCGTTCAACCTGCTCGGCGACGGCCTCCGCGACGCGTTCGACCCGCGCGGCAACCGCTAGCCACCGCTAGCCCTTTCAAGTCGGAATCGCGTGCAGAGAGGCCCTTTCGGGCCTTGATCTGATTCTCCGTTCAACGACGTGACAATTGGGGTTTGCACTTAACGAAGAACTAACTAAACTGCCGCCGCCTCGTCACACAACGCCGAGGATGCGTTCTGCGCCTGGGTCGGTGGCTGTGGCCGCCGATCCGACCCCAAGAAAGGAGCAAGTCGTTGAGGAGAAAGCTGTGGCTTTCCACCGCGCTGGTTGCCGTCGCACTGTTCGCGGTGTTCGCAGGCAGCGCTGTCGCCAAGACCGGTAAGGCCGGTGCAGTTGGCGGCACGTTGAACGTGGACATCTCGACCGACGTCGACTACACGGACCCCGCGCTCGACTACCTGTCGACCGGCTGGGAGATCGAGTACTCGACCTGCCTGAAGCTCGTCAACTACCCGGACGCCAACGGCGCCAAGGGTGCTCAGCTCGTCCCGGAGGCCGCTGCAGGCTTCCCGAAGGTCTCGAACAACGGCAAGACGTATGACTTCAACGTCAAGGCCGGGTTCACGAAGTTCTCCAACGGCCAGGCAGTCACGGCCGCGAACTTCAAGGCCGCGATCGACCGCGACGCTGATCCGAAGATGCAGTCGCCGGCCGTTCCGTTCTTCTCTGACATCGTCGGCTCCTCGAAGTCGCCGGTCTCGGGTGTCAAGGTCAACGGCTCGCACCTGGTCATCAACCTGACCAAGTCCGCTCCGGACTTCCTCGCCCGGATGGCAATGCCGTTCTTCTGCGCCATCCCGACGAACCTCGCGCACGACCCGAACGGCGTCCTCGCGCCGCCGTCGGCCGGTCCGTACTACATCTCGGACCGCGTGCCGAACAAGTCGATCACGATCAAGAAGAACCCGAACTACAAGGGCAAGCGCCCCCACAACGTGACGCAGATCAACTACGTCGTGGGCAACTCGCTCGACGCGACCTACCTCCGCACCCAGCAGGGCGCGACGGACTACGCCGCCGGTGGTATCCCGCCTGCGTCGTATGCCGAGGCCGCACAGAAGTACGGCATCAACAAGGGCCAGTTCTGGGTCAAGCCGCAGATCGGCGTGACCTACCTGGCGTTCAACCATGACCGCCCGCTCTTCAAGGGTGCGAATGGTGTGGCACTGGCGAAGTCCGTCAACTACGCGATCGACCGTAAGGCGATGCTCGCGCAGGGTGGCTACCTCGCCGGTAAGCGGACCGACCAGATCCTGCCCCCGGGCATGGCCGGCTTCCGTGACGCCAACCTGTACCCGCTCAAGGGCCCGGACATCGCGACCGCCAAGAAGTGGGCAGCGAAGGCCGGCATCAAGAGCGGCACGGGCGTGGAGCTCTACACCTCGAACCGTGGCTCGGCCCCGCTCGTGGCGCAGATCATTCAGTTCAACCTGAAGCAGATCGGCCTCGACGTGAACAGCCACCTGTTCGCCCGCGCGGTGCAGATCGACAAGGAAGGCACCCGCGGTGAGCCGTTCGACATCACGACTGAAGGCTGGATCGCCGACTACGCCGATCCGTACGACTTCATCAACGTGCTGCTGTACGGCGGCAATCTCCATGCGTCGAACAACAACAACGTCGCGTACTTCAACGATCCGAAGTACAACAAGGCGATGACGACGGCCGCAGGGATGTCCGGTTCCGCCCGTTACAAGGCGTACGGCAACCTCGACGTCGCAATGATGAAGGACAATCCGCCGTGGGCGGCCCGCAACAACTTCAACGACCGGGTGCTCCTGTCCGGCCGTGTGGGCTGCTTCACGTTCAACGCGACCTACAGCGTCGACCTCGCTGCTCTCTGCATCAAGTAGGTAGCCGTCTGGTCGGAAGGTAGACAGAGAGATGGGGCGCCCTCCGGGGCGCCCCATCCTCATCTCGAATCGTCCCGGTTCAAACCCTTGTTCTCAACACCCACTCAACAAAGCATTCGTTAGAGTCCCGCCTCGTGTTCCGCTACCTGATCCGGCGCCTCATGTGGGCCTTCGTCCTGTTCGTGGCAGTGACGATCGTGACCTACGTCATCTTCTACGCGATCCCCGCCGACCCGGCCCGGCTCGCCTGCGGCCAGCGCGCCACTCCCGAGTGCATCAAGCGCGCGGCCCACTACCTCGGCACCGACCGTCCGCTGTACGTGCAGTACGGCAAGTTCTTCGGTCGCCTGATGCCGTTCAGCTTCACCGGCGGCCCGCACTTCAAGGAGCCGAGCCTCGGCCGCTCCTTCACGAACCGCCTCTCGGTCAACTACGTCGTCTTGAACGCCGCGCCCGTGACCGCATCGCTGGTCTTCGGCGGCGCCGTGCTCTGGATGCTGATCGCCTTGCCCGTCGGCGTGCTCTCTGCGCTGCGGCCGCGATCGTTACTCGACCGAATAGCCATGATCTTCGTCCTCATCGGGATCAGTGCGCACCCGGTGTGGATCGGCCTGATCTTCGCCTACTTCTTCGGCTTCAAGCTCGGGATCTTCCCGATCACGGGCTACTGCGACTTCATCAACCCATCCGGGGACTGCGGTGGACCGGTGGAGTGGGCCTACCACCTCCTGTTGCCCTGGGCGACGTTCGCGATCCTGTTCGCCGCGCTCTACGTGCGGATGATCCGCGCGAACGTGATGGAGACCCTCAACGAGGACTACGTCCGCACGGCGCGCGCCAAGGGCGCTCCCGAGTGGATGGTCATGCGCTCGCACGTGCTGCGGAACGCGCTCCTTCCCGTGGTCACCATGCTCGGGATGGACATCGGCATCGCGCTCGGCGGAGCGATTTTCACGGAGTCGGTGTACGGCCTGCCCGGACTGGGTAAGACGGCGATTCAAGCCATCGAGGGGTTCGACCTGCCGGTCACCCAGGGTGTCGTGGTCTTCGCGACCCTGGTGATCATCACGTTCAACCTCGTGATCGACCTGTTGTACGCCGTCATCGACCCGCGAATTAGACTCTCGTAAATGCCCCTCCTCGAAGTTAACGACCTGAAGACGTACTTCAGGACGGACGATGGCGTCGTGCGCGCGGTCGACGGTGTCTCGTTCTCCGTCGACAAGGGCCAGACGCTCGGGATCGTCGGCGAGTCGGGCTCCGGCAAGAGCGTCACCTGCCTGACGATCATGGGGCTGAACCCGAAGCGCACCGCGATGTCCTCGGGCACCGCGTTGTGGAAGGACGAGGACCTGCTGACCGCGAGCCCGCGCCGACTGCGCGAGATCCGCGGCAACGAGATCGCGATGATCTTCCAGGACCCGATGACGAGCCTCAACCCGGTGCACAAGATCGGCGACCAGCTCGCCGAGGCGATGCGCCTGCACGAGGACGTCTCGAAGAAGCAGGCACGCAACCGCGCGCTCGAGTTGCTCAAGGCCGTCGGTATCCCGCGTCCTGAGCGCCGGCTCGACGACTACCCGCATCAGTTCTCGGGCGGTATGCGACAGCGCGTGATGATCGCGATGTCGCTGATCAACAACCCCGACCTGCTGATCGCCGACGAGCCGACCACGGCGCTCGACGTGACGACGCAGGCGCAGATCCTGACGCTGATCGAGAAGCTCCAGGAGGAGTTCGGCAGCGCGGTGATCATGATCACGCACGACCTCGGCGTCGTCGCGGAGATCGCCGACGACGTCGTCGTCATGTACGCGGCCGAGGTCGCCGAGAAGGGCGCCGTCAACCAGATCTTCAAGAAGCCGCATCACCCGTACACCTGGGGGCTGATGGGCTCGCTGCCGCGCCTCGACGCCGACGTCGAGCGCCTCGTGCAGATCCAGGGGCAGCCGCCGTCGCTGCTGCGCCCGCCGTCCGGCTGCCGCTTCCACCCGCGCTGCCCGTACGTGATGCCGATCTGCAAGGAGGTCGATCCCGAGCTGGCGCCCGTCGCCGGCGACATGGGTCACCTGCAGTCGTGCCACCTGGACGAGGAGACCAAGGATCGCGAGGCGGCGAAGCTCCTCGCCGGGATGATGGCGGAGGCCACTTGATGGCGGCGACGAAGCAGCAGCAGCCCGAGGAGATGCGCCAGACCGAGCTCGAGCTGACCGGCGACGAGCTGCTCGTCGCGCAGGACGTCAAGAAGTATTTCCCCGTCACGCGCGGGATCGTGTTCCAGAAGGAAGTCGCGTCGGTCAAGGCGGTCGACGGTGTCTCCTTCGCGCTGCACGAGGGCGAGACCCTCGGTGTCGTCGGCGAGTCGGGCTGCGGCAAGTCGACGATGGCGCGCTGCATCATGAAGCTGCTCGAGCCGACCGGCGGCAAGATCACCTTCCGCGGTCACGACATCACGAAGCTCTCGCGCGCCGAGATGCGCCCGTTCCGCCGCGAGATGATGATGATCTTCCAGGACCCGTACGCGTCGCTGAACCCGCGCAAGCGCGTCGGCTTCATCGTCGCCGAGGCGCTGCAGGTGCACAAGCTCGGCACCGACGCCGAGATCAAGCGGCGCGTCCAGGAGCTGCTCGAGGTCGTCGGCCTCAACCCGGAGCACTACAACCGCTTCCCGCACGAGTTCTCGGGCGGCCAGCGCCAGCGGATCGGCGTCGCGCGCGCGCTCGCGGTCAACCCGAAGCTGATCGTCTGCGACGAGCCCGTCTCGGCGCTCGACGTCTCGGTGCAGGCGCAGATCCTCAACCTGCTCAAGGACCTGCAGCGCGACTTCGGCCTCACCTACATCTTCATCGCGCACGACCTGAACGTCGTCCGGCACATCTCGGACCGCGTGATGGTCATGTACCTCGGCCAGGTGGTCGAGACGGCTGACCGGAACGACCTCTACGCCGAGCCCAAGCACCCGTACACGGGCGCGCTTCTCTCGGCCGTGCCGGTGCCGGACCCCGAGATCGGGCGGCACCGCAAGCGGATCGTGCTCGAGGGCGACGTGCCGAGCCCGATGAACCCGCCGAGCGGCTGCCGGTTCCACCCGCGCTGCCCGCGCTTCGTCGAGGGCCACTGCGACGTGGAAGAGCCTGCGCTCATCAATCGCGGTGGCGCCCCGTCTCATGTGACGAAGTGCCACTACCCGCTCGAGGGCTGGCCGCTGACCGAAGAGCAGATGAGCGGCATCGGTAAGCGCGCGACGCCGACCGCCGACACCAACGGATCGGCCTAAGTGGGCGCGGCTCTCCGCCGCATTGGGGCGATGCTTGGCACGCTCGTCGTCGGGACGGCCGTCGTCTCGGTCGTGATCGGCTTCCTCTTCGGCGCCGGCATCTCTCGCTCGCTCTCGGTCGGCTGGTACGTCGTCGGCTGCGCCCTGCTCGCCAGCGGGTTCTTCGTCGGCAACCGCGGCCCGTCGCGGCCGCAGGGCGAGGGCTGGAGCCCGTTCTCGGTGCAGCGCTGGGTGCGCTGGGCATCGCCCGACGAGCAGCGCGAGTCGATCTCGCTCTCGGCGCTCCTGATCGCGGTCGGGTTCCTCGTGATCGTGCTCGGGGCGATCGCCGATTCGCGTCACGCACTCGTGTGATCGACGACACGAACTAACCGGCGTCTGCCGGCCGCGTCCCACCCTGTGTGACCACGCTTCCCGAGCAGTGCGAGCGCGCCCGCGGCTGGGCGTCCCTGCGCGTCGACGGCGAGCTCTCAGAGCTCCAGTCCGCGCTCCTGGACACCCATCTCGGCCGCTGCCGTGCCTGCCGCGCGTTCGCGCGCGGCACCGAGGATCTCGCCGCCGCCCTCGCGTCGGCGCGCCTCGAGCGGCCGGCGCAGCTCGCGCTCGTCCTGCCGCCCCGGGGTCGCCTGAGGGCCGTCGGGCGGACCGCGCTGGCAGCCGGTGCGGTCGCGGCCGCGTCGGTCGCCGCGACCCTGGCCGGCGTCTCGGTCGGGGACGGCACCGCCCGCGTCGCCCGGCCGGTCGCTATGGTCACCGGGATGGACACCCCGAACGAGCTGCGCGCGCTCCGGCGCCCGCTCCTTGTGGTCAGCAACCGGACGATCCCGCGTAACAGACAGGACCCCGGCGAGTCCTTCTAGGACGTGCAGCCGACCCTGATCACCTCGTACGTCTGAAGCCTCGATCACGCCGACCGTGTGTCGGCAGCGTTGAGCCGTTCCGAGCGCCGTTGGCAGAGCGAGCCCGAGGCACGTTCCGCTAGGCTGCGCCTGCCCAGCCCGCTTGCGCGCGTCTTTCGCGCCCGGCGGCGGGTCACCATCGCACCTTCACCTGTCGAGGAGCCCTAGACCGTGTCGACGAACGCGCAAAGCAGTGCCTCTAACAACACTGGGAAGCTGCTGGAGATCAAGGGCGTCGTCGTCGACGCCGTCTTCCCCGACCGGCTGCCGGAGATCTACTCGGCGCTGAGCATCATCCGCCCCGACGGCGGCGAGCTGATCGCAGAGGTGCAGCAGCACCTCGGTGACGATCGCGTTCGCGCCGTCGCCATGGACGCCACCGACGGCATCGCCCGCGGCACCGACGTGGTCGACACGGGTGCGCCGATCTCGGTGCCCGTCGGCGACGTGACGCTCGGCCGGGTCTGGAACGTCCTCGGCCAGCCCGTCGACGGCAAGGACGCCCCGGGTCCCGACGCGGAGCGCTGGTCGATCCACCGTGACCCGCCTGCCTTCTCCGACCTGACGCCGAAGGTCGAGATCTTCGAGACCGGCATCAAGGTGATCGACCTGATCGCGCCCTACGTGCGCGGCGGCAAGATCGGCCTCTTCGGCGGCGCCGGCGTCGGCAAGACCGTCCTCATCCAGGAGCTGATCCACAACATCGCCCGCGAGCACTCCGGCGTCTCCGTCTTCTCCGGCGTCGGCGAGCGGACGCGCGAGGGCAACGACCTCCTGCTCGAGATGACCGAGTCCGAGGTGATCGACAAGGTCGCGCTCTGCTACGGCCAGATGAACGAGCCGCCGGGAGCGCGCCTGCGCGTCGGCCTCTCCGGGCTGACGATGGCGGAGTACTTCCGCGATCAGGGCCAGGACGTGCTGCTCTTCATCGACAACATCTTCCGCTTCGTCCAGGCGGGCTCCGAGGTCTCGGCGCTCCTCGGCCGGATGCCGAGCGCCGTCGGCTACCAGCCGACGCTCGCCACCGAGATGGGGCAGCTGCAGGAGCGCATCACGTCGACGACCAAGGGTGCCGTCACGTCGGTGCAGGCGATCTACGTGCCCGCCGACGACCTGACCGACCCGGCGCCCGGCGCAGACCTTCGCCCACCTCGATGCGACGACGACCCTGAGCCGCGCGATCGTCGAGCAGGGCATCTATCCGGCGGTCGATCCTCTGGACTCGGTTTCGCGCGCGCTGCAGCCCGGCATCGTCTCCGACGAGCACTACCGCACCGCGACGGGCGTGCAGGAGGTGCTGCAGCGCTACAAGGACCTGCAGGACATCATCGCCATCCTCGGCATCGAGGAGCTGTCGGACGAGGACCGTCTGACGGTGTCGCGCGCACGCAAGATCCAGCGCTTCCTCTCGCAGCCGAACTTCGTCGCCGAGCAGTTCACGGGCACCCCGGGCCAGTACGTCAAGCTCGAGGACACGATCCGCGGCTTCACGGAGATCCTCGAGGGCCAGCACGACGAGCTGCCCGAGCAGGCCTTCTACATGGTCGGGCCGATCGAGGGCGCGGTCGAGCGGGCGAAGCAGATGTCCGGCGCGAACGCCTAGCGGAGCGGAGATGGCCGACCGCAAGGAATTCTCGGTCTCGCTGGTGACGCCGGACGGCGCCGCCTACGAGGGCGACGCCGAGATGATCATCGTGCCGGGCGCCGCAGGTGAGATCGGCGTCCTCGCGCGGCACGCGCCGCTGATCGCGACGCTGAAGGCCGGCTCGACCCGCGTGCACGTCTCGCAGAACGAGGTGCTCGAGTTCGCGACCGGGCCAGGCTTCTTCGAGGTGCTGCAGGATCGTGCGATCGCGCTCGTCGACGACGCCGTCAAGGCGGACGACATCGACGAGGTGCGCGCCCAGGAGCAGCTGGAGGCCGCGCAGAAGGAGCTCGCGGAGATCGAGTCCGGCGAGTCGACGGCTGACCGCTGGCAGGTCGAGCAGCGCATCCGCCACGCCGAGAACCAGCTCTCGGTCGTCGGCCGCTCGTAGGGCGATGCGCGTCGCGGCTCTGCCCGACGTGCACGGCAATGCGGCGGCGCTCGCAGGCCGTCCTGGCCGAGATCGGCGGCGAGCGGGTCGATGCGATCGTCTTCTGCGGCGACCTGACGTGGGGGCCGCTGCCGAACGAGACGCTCGAGCTGGTGCATGCGATCACGCTGCCGAAGTACTTCGTGCGGGGCAACGCCGACCGGATGCTGGGCACCGACGAGAGCGAGCGCGGCGTCTGGCTCGCGGCGCAGCACGACCCGGAGGAGACGGCCTTCGTCAACGGCTTCCCGTCGCACGTCGTCCTCGACGTGGATGTGCTCGGGCCGACGCGCTTCGTGCACGGCTCGCCGCGCAGCGACGAGGAGTGCGTGACGCCGGAGACGCCGGAGGAACGCGTGCGGGAGTTCATGGCGGGAGTGCCGGAGCGGGTCGTGGTCACGGCGCACGTGCACGTCTCCTACGACCGCCAGGTGGGCGACGTGCGCCTGATCGGCCCCGGCAGCGTCGGCCGTCCCTACGAGGGCAAGCGCGGCGCCCGCTGGGCGATCCTCGGCCCGGACGTGGAGCTGCGGGAGACGCAGTACGACCACGAGGCTGTCGCCGAGCGCTATCGCGCGAGCGGCATCCCGAGGGTGGAGGAGTTCGACGTCGAGGCGCTGCTGCAGCCGATCACGCGCGCGGAGATCATCGCCGACGCCGAAGAGCGCGTCTTCGCCGGCTGACCAGGTCCTTTCCGGCCCAGTCCGGGATGTGACGCTCACTTCTCATTGGCTGCCACCAGACTGGTCTCGGCGCGGCTCGTCTCCACGGGACGCGGCCGGTCGTGACGGCACCTCGATTCGCTAGGCTCGCACGACCCGGAGAGTTTTGAGGAGCAGCTTGGCGACCGGGTCACCAAACGCCTAAAGAGCCAATGAACAGAGACATCGCCGCCGAGATCAGAGAGATCGCCCAGGAGCGCATCCTGGTGCTCGACGGCGCGTGGGGTGTCCTCCTCCAGTCGAGCGGCCTGTCCGAGGCGGACTTCCGCGGCGAGCGCTTCGCGGACCACCCTCGCGATCTGCTCAACAACCCCGATCTGCTGAACATCACGCAGCCGGACGTCGTGCGGAAGGTGCACGAGTCGTACTTCGCGGCCGGGGCGGACATCGCGACGACGAACACGTTCACCGCGACGTCGATCGGACAGGCGGACTACGGGCTCGAGTCGGCGGTCTACGACATGAACGTCGCAGGCGCCCAGCTCGCGCGCGAGGTCGCCGGCGACCGGTACGTCGCGGGCTCGGTCGGGCCGTTGAACATCACGCTCTCGCTCAGTCCCGCGCGTCGACGAGCCGGGGTATCGCACGCACACGTTCGACCAGGTCGTCGAGGCCTACAGCGAGCAGATTCGCGGCCTCGCCGACGGCGGCGTCGACCTGCTGCTGATCGAGACGATCTTCGACCCGCTCAACTGCAAGGCCGCGATCCTCGCCGCGCGCGAGGTCGCGCCGCAACTGCCGCTCTGGATCAGCGTCACGATCGTCGATCTCTCGGGCCGCACGCTGACGGGGCAGACGATCGAGGCGTTCTGGGCGTCGATCGAGCACGCGGACCCGCTGATCGTCGGCGTCAACTGCTCCCTCGGCGCGAAGGAGATGCGGCCGTACGTCGCAGACCTGTCGCGCGTCGCGACGTGCCTCACCTCGTGCCACCCGAACGCCGGCCTGCCGAACGCCTTCGGCGGCTACGACGAGACCCCCGAGGTGACGTCGAAGCTCCTGCGCGAGTTCGCCCAGGACGGCTTCCTGAACGTCGCCGGCTCCTGCTGCGGCTCGACGCCCGAGCACACGAAGGCGATCGCGGAAGCCGTGCGCGGGTTGGCGCCCCGAACCCCTGCAAGTGTGGACTCCACACAAAGTCGGTGGTCGGGGTTGGAGACGTTCGAGATCGGACCAGACACGGGCTTCGTCCTGATCGGCGAGCGGACGAATGTGACCGGCTCGGCGCGCTTCCGGCGCATGGTCGAGGCGGGGGACTTCGGCGCGGCGATCGGGGTCGCGCTCGAGCAGGTGCGCGGCGGCGCCAACCTGCTCGACGTCAACATGGACGCCGACCTGCTCGAGGGCGAGGAGGCGATGCGCACGTTCCTGAACGTCGTCGCCACCGAGCCCGAGGTCGCGCGGCTGCCGATCATGGTCGACAGCTCGAAGTGGACGGTGCTCGAGGCGGGCCTGCAGTGCCTCCAGGGCAAGGGCATCGTCAACTCGATCTCGCTCAAGGAAGGGGAGGAGGACTTCCTCCGCCAGGCGCGCCGCGTGCGCGACTACGGCGCAGGCGTCGTCGTGATGGCGTTCGACCAGGAAGGCCAGGCGACCGACGTCGAGCGGCGCGTCGCGATCTGCGGGCGCGCCTACGACCTGCTCGTCGACGAGGTCGGCTTCGCGCCCGCGGACATCGTCTTCGACCCGAACGTCCTCGCCGTCGCGACGGGGATCGACGAGCACAACGACTACGCGCGCGCGTTCATCGACAGCCTGCCGCGCATCAAGGAACGCTGCCCGGGCGCACGCACGTCGGGCGGCATCTCGAATCTCAGCTTCTCGTTCCGCGGCAACGACGTCGTGCGCGAGGCGATGCACGCCGTCTTCCTGCTGCACGCGATCCGCGCCGGCCTCGACATGGGCATCGTCAACGCGGGGCAGCTCGCGGTCTACGAGGACATCGAGCCCGACCTGCTCGAGCGCGTCGAGGACGTGATCTTCAACCGCCGCGCCGACGCGACCGAGCGGCTGGTCGAGATCGCCGAGAACGTCCGCGGCGCGGGCACGAAGCGCGAGCTCGACCTGCGCTGGCGCGAGGCGCCGGTCGCGAAGCGGCTCGAGCACGCGCTCGTGCACGGCATCGTCGACCACGTCGAGGACGACACGGAGGAGGCGCGCCAAGCCGCCGCACGTCCGCTCGACGTGATCGAGGGGCCGCTGATGGACGGGATGCGCGTGGTCGGCGACCTGTTCGGCTCGGGACGCATGTTCCTGCCGCAGGTCGTCAAGTCGGCCCGCGTGATGAAGCGTGCCGTCGCCTACCTGCAGCCGTTCATGGAGGACGGCCAGGACGGGCCGCACGAGGCGCAGGGCAAGGTCCTGCTCGCGACCGTGAAGGGCGACGTGCACGACATCGGCAAGAACATCGTCAGCGTCGTCCTCGGCTGCAACGACTACGAGGTGATCGATCTCGGCGTCATGGTCACCGCCGACACGATCCTCGACACCGCCGAGCGGGAGGGAGTCGACGTCGTCGGTCTCTCCGGCCTGATCACGCCGTCGCTCGACCAGATGGTCGACGTCGCGAAGGAGATGGACCGCCGCAGGCTCGAAGTGCCGCTCCTGATCGGTGGGGCGACGACGTCGCGGCAGCACACCGCCGTCAAGATCGCGCCCGCCTACGGCAACGAGACGGTGCACGTGCTCGACGCGAGCCGCGTCGTCGACGTCGTCTCAGGCCTGCTCGACCCCGCGCGCCGGGCCGGGCTCGATGCCGAGAACCGCGAGCTGCAGGAGCGGTTGCGCGAGCAGCACGCCGAGAAGGTGCGCAAGCCGCTGCTGACGCTCGAAGCCGCGCGCGCGAACCGCCCGTCGCTCCCGTTCGACGACCTGCCCGAGCCGCCGTTCACGGGCAGCCGTTCGGTCGAGCCCGAGCTCGCCGAGCTCGTGCCGTACATCGACTGGCAGTTCTTCTTCCACGCCTGGGATCTGAAAGGCAAGTTCCCGGCGATCCTCGAGCGGCCGGCCGCGCGTGAGCTCTACGACGACGCCCAGGTCGAGCTCGCCCGGATCGTGAGCGACGGGTCGCTGCAGTCCCGCGGTGTCTACGGCTTCTGGCCTGCGCACGCAGACGGCGACGACGTCGTCGCCGGAGACACGCGCTTCTGCTTCCTGCGCCAGCAGGCCGACCACGGCGACGGCCGGCCGAACCGCAGCCTCGCCGACTTCGTCGCGCCGTCCGGCGACCACATCGGCGCCTTCGCGGTCGCGGTGCACGGCGCGGACGAGCTCGCCGCCCGCTACGAGGCGGAGCAGGACGACTACCGCGCGATCCTCGTCAAGGCGCTCGCCGACCGCCTCGCCGAGGCGTCGGCCGAATGGCTGCACACGCGCGCCCGCCGGGAGTGGTACGCGCCCGACGAGCACCTGAGCGAGGAGGAGCTGATCGGCGAGCGCTTCCGCGGCATCCGGCCGGCGTTCGGCTACCCCGCCTGCCCCGACCACAGTGAGAAGCCGAAGCTGTTCGAGCTGATCGGCGCCGAGGACGCGGGCGTCGCCCTGACCGAGAGCTTCGCGATGACCCCTGCCGCAGCGGTCAGCGGCATCTACCTCGCGCATCCGCAGGCGCGCTACTTCGCGGTCGGCCGGATCGGCCGCGACCAGGTCGAGGACTACGCCGCGCGCAAGGCCGCATCGCTCGAGCAGGCCGAGCAGTGGCTCGCGCCGAGCCTTTTCTAGGGCTTTTCCGACCGCTCCGGGGCCTTCCGGCCGCTTGGCTATCCTGGCCCCTGGCAGGCGCCCGCTGGGCGCCGCCCGCGTTATGAGGACGACACTGAAGAGAGGCGTAGGCCGCGGGGCAGCGCTAGGCGCCGCCGCAAACGGCAACGGCCGGGCTGTCTTTCCCCCGGGCGCCGTCAGCACCGTCACCCGCTACAGCCAGCCGCCGCCGCCCGGGCGGAGCGGGCTCGGGCTGCTCGGCCGGATCCTCCTGATCACCTTCCTCGTCCTCAGCTCGGCGGCGCTCGCCGTCGCCGGCGGCTCCTACCTCTACTTCCACCAGTCGATCGCGGCCGTGCAGGCCAGCACGCCCGACGTCAAGCGGGCGCAGAAGGCGCTCGACATCCCGAAGGCGAACGCGCCGGCGATCGCGCTCGTGATCGGCTACGACCACCGCGCCGGGATCGAGTCCGCGAACCCCTCGCTCTCGGACACGCTGATGCTGATCCGCGCCGACCCGGTCACGAAGACGATCTCGCTGCTGTCGTTCCCGCGCGACCTCGACGTCCCGATCTACTGCTCCGCGTCAGCGCCCGTGACGACCGACCGGATCAACTCCGCGTACTCGCGCTGCGGTTCGAAGGGGACGCTGCTGACGGTCGGCAAGCTGACCGGCCTGCCGATCAACTATCTGATCACGGTCAACTTCCACGGCTTCAAAGAGGTCGTCGACAAGCTCGGCGGCGTCTGGATGGACGTCGACCGGCGCTACTACAACCGGAACACCGGCTCGTACCTGAACAACTACGCGAACATCAACCTGCAGCCGGGATATCAGAGGCTGACCGGCCAGCAGGCGCTCGATTTCGTCCGCTTCCGCCACACCGACGACGACCTCCACCGCGTCGCGCGGCAGCAGGCGTTCGTGCGCTCCTTCCGTGAGCAGGTGAGCACGAGCTTCTCGCCGTTCAAGGTGCCGAGCCTCGTCAACGCGATCACGAGCAACGTCGAGGTCGCCGAGGGTGGCCACAAGCTGCAGGGCAAGCAGGTCTACAACTACGCGCTCTTCGCGTACGGCCTGCCGGCCGGGCACGTCTTCCAGGACAAGATCGACAACGTCGTCTGCGGCCTCGGCTGCAGCGCGTCGCAGGACGAGATCCAGAAGGCGGTGCAGGACTTTTCGAATCCCGACGTCGAGTCGTCGAAGGCGGCGAACGCCGCCGCGCTCGGTCACAAGATCAAGCAGAAGGCGCCGCCCGTGTCGTCGGTGGCCGTCACCGTCCTGAACGGCAGCGGCGTCGCCGGCGTTGCGGCCGACACGTCCTACATGCTCGGCCAGCGCGGCTACAAGGTGCTGACGCCGCCGAACAACCTCGAGCCGAATGCGCCGCGCCAGGACTACTTCCACACGATGATCTACTACGACAAGACGCAGGCGCGGTCGAAGGAGGCCGCGACCGCGCTGCAGGCGATGATGCAGCCCGCCGACGTCGCTCCGCTGCCCGCGGCGGCACGCAGGCTGCACGCGCTCGATCCCGGATCGATGCTGATGGTCGTTCTCGGCACGGCGTTCCACGGCTCGCTCGGCGCGACGACGACGAAGCCCGCGCCGAAGCACCAGGCCGCGTACGTCCGCTACGACGCGAGCCAGGGCACGAACCTGCTGAAGCCGCTCGCGAACAAGGTCAAGTTCAAGCTGATGGTCCCGACCGTGCTCGAGCGCAACTCGTACCCGGACACGCTGCCCGGCGACAAGCCGGTGCGCCGCTACTACATCGACAAGCACCACAAGGCCGTGCGGCTCGTGTTCCGCACGGGCGGCGGCGAGTTCTGGGGCGTGCAGGAGACTGACTTCGAGGACGCTCCGGCTCTGTCCGACAAGAGCTTCCGGCACGACCTCGGCGGACGTGAGTTCGACCTCTACTACAACGGGTCGAAGCTGCACATGGTCGTGCTCCGTCAGGGAAAGAACAGCTACTGGGTCGTCAACACGTTGCTCGACTCGCTCTCGAACGAGACGATGCTGGCGATCGCCAAGGGCCTAAAACCCCTAACAAGCGGGAAGTAGCGTGCGGCGCCGATGAGCAAGGTCGGGATTTTCGGAGCGGGCTGGGTCGGCCTCGTCACGGGCGCGTGCTTCGCCGAGCTCGGGCACGAGGTCGTCGTCCGCGACGTCGTGCCGGAGAAGGTCGAGGCGTTGCGCGCCGGCGCGGTGCCGTTCCATGAAGAGGACGTTCCGGAGCTGCTCGCGAAGAACGCGGAACGGCTGACCTACACGCTGGACGTGAACGACGTCGCCGACTGCGAGTTCCTCTTCGTCTGCGTCGACACGCCGCCCACGTACTCCGGCGACGCAGACCTCTCGCGCGTCTGGACGGTCGTCGACGAGCTGCCGGAGCTGCAGGGCAGGCCGATTCTCGTCATGAAGTCGACGGTTCCCGTCGGCACAGGCGAGAAGATCCGCGCCGGTCTCGACCAGCGCGGCCTCGACCACGTCGGCTACGTCTCGAATCCCGAGTTCCTCGCCGAGGGCCGCGCCGTTCGCGACTTCATGAACCCCGATCGCATCGCGATCGGCGCGTTCCACGCAGAGGACGGCGATGCGGTCGCCGGTCTCTACGCGGGCATCGACGCACCGATCGTGCGTTCCGACGTCAACTCCGCGGAGATGATCAAGCTCGCGGCGAATGCATTCCTGATGACGCGGATCTCGTTCATCAACGAGATCGCGAACGTCTGTGAGGCAACCGGCGCCGACGTCGTCAAGGTTGCGGAGGGAGTCGGGCTCGACCAGCGGCTCGGGCCGCACTTCCTGCGCGCGGGCATCGGCTACGGCGGCTCGTGCTTCCCGAAGGACTCGCTCGCGCTCAAGCAGCTCGCCTCGAACTCCGGCTACCACTTCCAGCTGCTCTCGGCGGTGATCGAGGTCAACGAGCTGCAGAAGCGCCGCGTGATCGGCAAGCTGACGCGCCACCTCGGGCCGCTGCGCGGCAAGACGGTCGCGCTGCTCGGGCTCGCGTTCAAGGCGAACACGGACGACATGCGCGAGGCGCCGTCGATCGTGCTCGCGTCGCGGCTGCTCGCCGAGGGCGCAGAGGTGCGCGCCTGGGACCCGGTCGCCGACGGCTCGAAGCTGCCGAAGGGCGTCGACATCGTCGACTCCGTCGCCGACGCCGTGCGAGGTGCGGATGCAGCCGTGATCGTCACCGAATGGGACGAGCTCAAGGGGCTCGCCTCCGAGGCGACGCGCTCGGCGATGGCGAACCCGCTGATCATCGACGGACGCAACCTGCTCGACCCGGAGGAGACGCGCCGCGCCGGCTTCGCCTACGAAGGCATCGGCCGCCCGACGTCCCCGACCGACGTGCTGCCCGAGACGACCGACCGAACTCCCAGTCAGGCCTAGAGCGGCTCGTGGAAGCGATCATCCTCGCCGGCGGCAAGGCCGAGCGGCTCGGCGACGCCGCGGGCGGACGCCCGAAGGCGCTCGTCGACGTCGCGGGCACGCCGCTCGCCGGCTACCAGGTCGCGCGGCTCGCGCGCGCCGGCGTCAGTCGCGTGATCGTCTCGTGCGCGGCCGGTCAGGGCGAGGAGTTCGAGCGCGACCTTGCGGGCCTCGGCGCCGAGATCGTGATCGCCGAGGAGCAGGAGCGCCTCGGGCGCGGCGGCGGGATCAAGTTCGCGGCGCAACAGCGCCGGGAGTCGGGCGACGTCTATGCGCTGAACGGCGACGAGCTCGTCGACGTCGACTTCGCGGCGCTGCTCGCCCGGCACGAGCAGGCCGGCGGCCTCGCGACGCTGACCGTCGCGCAACCGAAGTCGCAGTTCGGTCTCGTCGAACTGGACGACGCCGACGTCGTGCACGGCTTCAGCGAGGGGGCGCGCGTTCCGTACTGGGTCAACTGCGGCAACTACGTCCTCACCGACGAGGCGATCGAGCGCTTTCCCGACCGCGGCGACCACGAGTCGACGACCTTCCCGGAGCTCGCGAGCGAGGGCAGGCTGCATGCGCACCGCCACGAAGGCCTCTGGCTGACGGTCAACACGCCGAAGGAGCTGCGGGTCGCAATCGAGCACGTCGAGGCGCATCCCGAGTGGCTCGCATGAGCACGAGCGCAGACGGCATGAACGTGAGAACATCGGCAGCCATGGGCCTCGACTCGCCGAACATCGACACCCTCGATGCCTGGGCCTACGACGTGAAGAAGGTCGAGAAGCCGTGGGGGCACGAGTTGATCTGGGCCCTGACCGACACCTATTGCGGGAAGGTGCTCTTCGTGAAGGCCGGGCACGCGCTCTCGCTGCAGTTCCACCGCGAGAAGGACGAGTCGTGGTTCGTGCAGTCCGGCCGCGCCAAGCTCGAGCTCGGCGAGGTGGGGGAGTCCGTGCTGAAGGAAGAGGTGATCGCCGCAGGGGCGGCGTTCCACTACACGCCCGGCACCGTGCATCGCGTGACCGCGATCGAGGACACGACGATCCTCGAGGTCTCGACGCCTCACATCGACGACGTCGTCCGGCTCGAGGACGCGTACGGCCGCGCCGGCACGTCCGCCGCCTGACAGCCCTCGGACGAAACCTTGACACACGTGTGGTAGGGTTGGCGGCATGCAGCCCGTCCACACCGTCGGCCAGGCGGCCGCCGAGACCGGCTGGTCGGCGCGGATGCTGCGCTACCTCGAGCAGCACGGCCTCGTCACGCCGCGGCGGACGGACGCCGGCTACCGGCTGTACGGGCTCGCCGAGCTGAACCGGCTGCGCACGCTCAAGGAGCTCCGGCGCCGCTTCGGCGTCGAGCTCGCGGAGCTCGCATTCGCCCGTCGCCTCCGGCGGGAGCCCGAGCTCCGCAATGCCGTCGACGCCTGGCTCGCAGCCGGCGACGACGCAGGCTCGTGGGTCGAGTGGGAGCAGCGCAAGCACGAGCGCCTGCTCACCGCCTGATCCGGCACGACCCAGGACTACACTGCCCCCGCGACCGACCGAGAGGATTCATGGCTACGACCAAGCGACACGACGTAAAGGACTTGTCACTCGCCCCCGAGGGCGTGCGGCGCATCATGTGGGCCGACCGGCAGATGCCGGTCCTGCAGGCGATCCGCGAGCGGTTCGAGCGCGAGCAGCCCCTGGCGGGCTACCGCGTCTCCGCCTGTCTGCACGTGACCTCCGAGACCGCGAACCTGATGCGGACGCTCAAGGCGGGAGGCGCCGACGTCGTGCTCTGCGCGTCGAACCCGCTCTCCACCCAGGACGACGTCGCCGCCGCGCTCGTCGACGAGTTCGACATCTCCGTCTTCGCCATCAAGGGCGAGGACAACGACACGTACTACTCGCACATCGAGGCTGCCGTCGACCACAAGCCGCAGCTGACGATGGACGACGGCGCCGACGTGATCAGCGTCCTGCACAGCGCGCGTCGCGAGCAGCTCGGCGACATCATCGCCGGCATGGAGGAGACGACTACCGGCGTCATCCGCCTGAAGGCGATGGAGAACGACGGCGCGCTCGAGTTCCCGGTGATCGCCGTCAACGACGCCCGCACCAAGCACTTCTTCGACAACCGCTACGGCACGGGCCAGTCGACGATCGACGGGATCATCCGCGCGACGAACGTCCTGCTCGCCGGCAAGCGGTTCGTCGTCGCCGGTTACGGGTGGGTCGGACGTGGCGTCGCGATGCGGGCCAAGGGTCTCGGCTCGCACGTGATCGTCACCGAGATCGATCCGATGCGCGCGCTCGAGGCGCTGATGGACGGCTTCGAGGTCATGCCGATGGAGGACGCAGCCAAGATCGGCGACGTCTTCTGCACGGCGACCGGCGACAAGCACGTGATCGCCCGCGAGCATCTCGAGGTGATGAAGGACGGCGCGATCATCTGCAACACGGGCCACTTCAACGTCGAGATCGACATCCCGGCGCTCCGCTCGCTCGCCGTCGAGACGCGCGAGGCGCGCAACTTCGTCGAGGAGTTCAAGCTGGCCGACGGCCGGCTGCTCTTCCTGCTCGCCGAAGGTCGCCTCGTCAACATCTCGGCCGCCGAGGGCCACCCGGCAATCGTGATGGACATGAGCTTCGCGAACCAGGCGCTGGCCACGGAGTACGCCGTGCAGCACGCCGCCTCGCTCGAGAACAAGGTCTATCCCGTGCCGACCGAGATCGACGAGGAGATCGCCCGCCTCAAGCTCGCGACGATGGGCGTCACGATCGACACGCTCACCGAGGAGCAGGCCAAGTACCTCGCGTCCTGGGACGAGGGGACCTGAGCCGGCCGGCCGCGCTGCGGGTCGTTGTTCTTGCGTGTGCGCCGGCGGCACTGGCCGCCGGCGCCTCGCACCACGAGTTGCGAGCCCGTGCTCGAGCCTGAACGCATCCTGCGGCTCGAGGACGACCGCGTCGTCTTCCTCGACCAGCGTCGGCTGCCGCTCGAAGAGGTCGAGGTCGAGTGCCGGACGGCTGCCGAGGTCGCCGACGCGATCCGGACGATGGTCGTGCGCGGCGCCCCGGCGATCGGCGTCGCGGCCGCCTACGGCTACGCGCTCGCCGTCGCGCACGGTGAACCGCCCGCGGAGGCCGACCGCGTCCTGCGCGAGTCGCGCCCGACCGCGGTCAACCTCGCCTGGGCGCTCGACGAGATGCACGACGATCCCTCGGCCGAGCACGCGCGGCGGCTGCACGCCGACGAGGTCGAGCGGTGCCGCCGGATGGCAGCTCACACAGCCGAGCTGCTGACGCCGGGGACGCGCGCCCTCACGCACTGCAATGCAGGCGGGCTCGCGACCGGCGGTTACGGAAGCGCGGTCGGCGCGCTGCTGACGGCGTGGGAGCGAGGGCTGCTCGAGCACGTCTGGGTCGACGAGACGCGGCCGCTCTTGCAGGGCGCGCGGCTGACCGCCTGGGAGCTCGAGACCGCAGAGATCCCGCACGCGGTGATCGCGGACTCCGCCGCCGCGTCGCTGATGGCGCGCGGCGAGGTCGACTGCGTGATCACCGGCGCCGACCGGATCGCCGCCAACGGCGACACCGCCAACAAGATCGGCACCTACTCGCTCGCCGTTCTCGCACGACACCACGCGATCCCGCTCTACGTCGTCGCGCCGACGTCGACCGTCGATCTCGCGACCGCCGACGGCGGTGCGATCCCGATCGAGGAACGAGACCCGGCCGAGGTGACGACGCGGTTCGCCGCTCGCAATCCGGCGTTCGACGTGACGCCTGCGGACCTGATCACGGCGATCGTCACCGAGCAGGGCGTGCACCGCGCGCCGTACGCGAGCTCACTCGTCGCGGCGGGAGCGCACGCATGAAGGCGATCGTCCTCGCCGCCGGCTACGCGACGCGCCTGCGTCCGCTGACCGACACGTGGGCGAAGGAGCTGCTGCCGGTCGGCGGCACGCCGATCCTGACCTCGATCGTGGAGAGCATCCAGACCGTCGCCGACGTCGACGAGGTGCACGTGGTCACGAATGCGCACAAGGCACCTGCTTTCGTCGAGTGGGCGCAGGGCCGGGAGGTCACCGTGCACGACGACGGCACCTCGACCAACGAGGACCGGCTCGGCGCGATCGGCGACATGCAGTTCGTGATCGAGCGCGCCGGGATCGACGACGACCTGCTCGTGATCGCAGGCGACAACCTGTTCGAGTTCGACCTGTCGGAGTTCGTGCGCTACTGGCGGTCGAAGGGAACAGCGAGCGCAATCGCCGTGCGGGACGTCGGCACGCGCGAGCTCGCGCAGCGCTACGGGATCGTCGACCTCGCCGAGGACGGGCGCGTGCTCGACTTCGTCGAGAAGCCGGAGGACCCGCCGTCGACGCTCGCCGCGACCGCCACGTACCTCTACCACCGTGCGCATGTCCCGCTCGTCCGCACGTATCTGGACGACGGGAATCCACCCGACCAGCCCGGTCGGCTCGTCGGCTGGCTGTACCAGCGCGAGCCCGTCTACGGCTGGGCGTTCGACGAGGGCTGGTACGACATCGGCGACCACGAGCAGCTGCTGGAGGCGGACAACCGCTTCCGTCGCGAGCAGGGCCTGCCCGAGCGCGCGGCCTACAGCCCCGACTAGTCACACATTTGGCACAGAGGCGTGACGGACACGTCACGCCGGCGCCCGTAGCGTTGGTCGCGTGGCTCGTCGACCTCCTCCTGCCGCCCCGCTGCGTCTCCTGTGGTGGGCCTTCCCGCACGCTCTGCTCTGGCTGCCGCGCCCGGCTGCGCCCGCTGAGGCCGCCGCGCTGCGCCCGCTGCGGCGCGCCGACAGCGTGGCCCGTCGAACGCTGCCGCGAATGCGCAGGGCGTCGGCGGGCCTTCGCCTCCGCGCGCTCGGCCGTCGAGTACGCCGGACCTGCGCAGGCGCTCGTGCGCGCCTGGAAGGAGCGCGGGCTCCGCCACCTCGCAGCCTGTGCGGCCGAGCTCGTCGTCGAGCACGTCGAGCGACCGGCCGTGGATCTCATCACGTATGTGCCCTCGGACCCGATCCGCCAGCTCGAGCCGCGGCCGGCACCCCGCCGAGGCGCTCGCCCGTGAGCTCGCGGGCCGGTGGGAGCTCGAGCTCGTGTCAGTGCTCGAGCGCGGGCATGCAGCCGAGCGGCAGGCGACGCTTCCGTACGCCCGGCGCGGCGTGAACGTGCGCGGTGCGTTCACGGCCCGGCGCGCGCTCGCCGGGAGGGTGCTGCTCGTCGACGACGTCTACACGACGGGCTCGACCGTGAGCGCGGCCGCATCCGCGCTGCGCCGGCACGGCGTCTCGGCGGTCGAGGTGGTGACGCTCGCGCGGGCGATCCGCCGCTGACGAGCGTGGCTTCAGCACGCCCCGCGACGCCGCGGTCGAAATCGCGGTGGGCGCCGGCGGCCTCCGCTAGGCTCAGTGGACGCGGCTCGACCACCAAGGAGGCGACGATGAGGCTTCAGGTGAAGGGCAAGAACGTGGAGATCTCCCCTTCGATTCGCGAGTACGCCGAGCGAAAGCTCTCCAAGCTCGAGAAGCAGCTCGCGACGGAGACGCAGGTCGAGGTGGAGCTCTCCGAGCAGAAGAACCCGTCGATTGCCGAGAGTCACATCGCCGAGGGCACGATCTTCACGAAGGGTCCGACGCTGCGCGTGCGCGAGGCCTCGCCCGACATGAAGGCGTCGATCGACCAGCTGGCCGAGAAGCTCGAGCGGCAGGTGAAGCGCTACCGCGAACGGCGCATCGTGGAACCACGGCGTCACGCACCGCATCACGGTGAGACGTCGAACGGCTCGACGGCGCGGCCGCAGGCCGACGACGACGACGAGTAGGTGCCGTTCTTCGGCCGTCGCGATGCAAGCCGCCTGCCGGGCGACGAGCCTCGTCCGTCCGGGCTCTCCGCGGAGCCGCCCGGCTGGGACGGCGAGCCGCGCGGCGAGCCCGGTATCCACGGGATCCCGCGGGCACGGCGCTGGGACGCCGTCGTCACCGGCTCGGCGCCGGGGCTCGAGGGAGACACGGCCGAGTTCGTGGCGCTCGCTGACGACACACTGCTCACCGAGGGCGGATCGGCCGACGAGGCCGTCCGGCCGCTCGCAGACGCCGTTCGAACGGCGCTCGACGCACCGTTCCGTGCGGAGGCCCGGCGGCAGGAGGGCGCGACCTGGGCCGTCGGGGCCTCGTCGATCGTCGTCCTCGAGGCCGCAGGCCAAGCGGGCAGCGAGCTCGAGCTCGTCGTGACGCGGGAGGGCCGGGCGCTCCACGTCGACGGCAGGCCGTCGTTCGACGCCGCGCCGGCATTCGAGGCGGCCGGAGAGCGGGAGGGACGCGACTACGTCGTCCGGGCGAGCGAGGCTCGCCGGCGACCTCTGGGAGGTCGAGGCGACCGCTGCTCGTAGCGGCGGGTACCCTGTTCCGAATGCCTGCCTTGCGGCATCCTTCGAGAAGGCCCTCCGCTTCGGCGAGGGGCGGCGCATGAAGCGCCTCGCCGAGCAGGCGTCCTACATCGCGACGCTGGAGCCCGACTTCCGCGAGCTGTCCGACGACGAGCTGCGCGGGAAGACGGTCGAGTTCCGCGAGCGCCTCGCGAACGGCGAGCAGTTGGAGGACGTCCTCTTCGAAGCGTTCGCCGCCGTGCGGGAAGCGCGCCTGCGCGAGTCCGACCAGCGCATCTTCGACGTCCAGATGATGGGCGGGATCGTCCTGCACGAGGGCGACATCGCCGAGATGAAGACCGGTGAAGGAAAGACGTTCGTCGCGAGCCTGCCGCTCTACCTGAACGCGCTCGCCGACGAGGGCGTCCACCTCGTCACGGTCAACGACTACCTCGCCCAGCGCGACGCCGAATGGAACCGCCCGGTCTTCGAGCGGCTCGGCATCACCGTCGCGGCGATCGAGTCGAACATGTCGTTCGAGGCTCGCAAGGAGGCCTACAACGCCGACATCACCTACGGCACGAACTCCGAGTTCGGCTTCGACTATCTGCGCGACAACATGTCGATCAGCCTCGAGGGCGTCGTCCAGCGCGGCCACAGCTACGCGATCGTGGACGAGGTCGACTCGATCCTCGTCGACGAGGCGCGCACGCCGCTGATCATCTCCGGCGAGCCGACGACCGCGGCGCAGCTCTACCACGACTTCGCACGCGTGGTGACGGCCCTCGACGGCGTCCAGTCCAAGGGCACGAAGGTCGAGGACGAGGTGCTCGCGCGCTCGCACGACTACCTCTACGACGAGAAGCACAAGACGGTCGCACCGAACGAGACCGGGATCGAGAAGGTCGAGCGCGCGCTCAAGATCGACAACCTCTACAGCCCGAGCAACGTGCAGCTCGTCAACCACCTGATCCAGGCCCTGAAGGCGCAGGCGCTCTACAAGCGCGACGTCGACTACGTCGTCCAGGAGGGCGAGGTGAAGATCGTCGACGAGTTCACCGGCCGCATCATGGAAGGCCGCCGCTGGAGCGAGGGCCTGCACCAGGCCGTCGAGGCGAAAGAGGGCGTCGCGATCCAGGAAGAGCACCAGACGCTCGCGACGATCACGCTGCAGAACTACTTCCGCCTCTACGAGAAGCTCGGTGGCATGACCGGTACCGCGAAGACCGAGGAGAAGGAGTTCGTCGAGATCTACGGCCTCAACGTCGTCGAGATCCCGACCAACGTCGCGGTCGCGCGCCTCGACAAGAACGACCTCATCTTCAAGACGGTCGAGGCGAAGTTCAACGCGGCGGTCTCCGACATCAAGGAGCGCAACGAGAAGGGGCAGCCGGTGCTCGTCGGCACGATCGCCGTCGAGACGTCCGAGTACCTGAGCGAGCTGCTGAAGCGCCAGGGCGTGCCGCACAAGGTGCTGAACGCCAAGGAGCATGCGCGCGAGGCCGAGATCATCAAGGACGCCGGCCAGGTCGGCGCCGTCACGATCGCGACGAACATGGCCGGCCGCGGCGTCGACATCAAGATCGACGACCAGGTGCGCGAGCTCGGCGGCCTCTACGTGCTCGGCACCGAGCGCCACGAGGCTCGGCGCATCGACAACCAGCTCCGCGGACGTTCAGGCCGCCAGGGCGACCCGGGCGAGACGCGCTTCTACCTCTCCGGCGCCGACGACCTCGTCCGCCTCTTCGCCGGCGACCGCATCAAGAACATCATGGAGCGCTTCAAGCTCCCGGACGACCAGCCGATGGAGGCGTCGATCCTCTCGCGCCAGATCGAGAACGCGCAGAAGAAGGTCGAGGAGCAGAACTTCGTCGCACGGAAGAACGTCCTCAAGTACGACGACGTGATGAACGCCCAGCGCCAGGTGATCTACGAGCAGCGCAACCGCGTGCTGCACGGCGAGGACCTGAGCGAGGACATCCGCCACATCTGGCTGCCCGACGTGATCGCCGACGTCGTCGCCGAGTACACGATGGACGAGGCGAGCGAGGAATGGGATCTCGGCGAGCTCGTCGCGGCGATGGACGGCGTCTACGGCACCGGCGTCGCCGTCGAGGAGCTGAAGGGGCTCGATCGCGAGGCGATCATCCAGGAGTTCCTCGACGACGCGACCGAGGCCTACACCGAGCGCGAGGCCGAGCTCGACAAGATCCAGGAGGGCCTGATGCGCGATCTCGAGCGCTTCATCGTCCTGCAGACCGTCGACATCCGCTGGCGCGAGCACCTCGAGAACATGGACTACATGCGCGAGGGCATCCACCTGCGCGGCATGGCGCAGAAGGACCCGCTCGTCGAGTACCGCAACGAGGGGCACACGATGTTCCAGGCGCTGACCGGCGCGATCCGCGAGGAGGTCGTGACGCTGCTCTTCCACGCCGAGGTGACGCCCGACGACGGCTCCGCCGCCCAGCTGCAGCAGCAGCCGAGCCCGAACGGCGGCGGCAACGGCGCGCTCAGCTACGAGCACGAGTCGCTCGCCGGAGCGGACGCGATCCTGGCCGCCGGCGGCGGCACCGCCACCTCGACCGGCGGCTTCGGCGGCGGTGGCGGCGGCTCGGTCACGACCCCGGTCGCCGCGAAGCCGAAGGTCAACACGGAGATGGAGAACATCGGCCGCAACGACCCCTGCTGGTGCGGCTCGGGCAAGAAGTACAAGAAGTGCCACGGCGCTTAGCAGTGCCACTGCAGTTAGCGGTACACGGCAGTTAGAGGTACACAGAAGTTCGCTACGCCGTGCCGCTGACCCCGCCTGACCCGCCGCTCGCGGACGACACGATCACGCTCGAGCCGCTTGCGCAGCGGCACGTGCCCGTCTTCCAGACGCTCGTGCTCGAGGACGACATCCGCCGGTTCACCATGGTCCCGACCCGCCCCGACCGGCACTTCGCGGCCAACTGGGTCGCCCGCTACGAGCGTGGGTGGGCCGAGGGAAGCCGCGCCGGCTTCGCGATCCTGCGGCGGGGACGGTGCGATCGTCGGCTTCGCCGGCATCTTCGGCCTCGACGACCCGGGCGCCGAGGGCGAGATCGGCTACCTCGTGGCCGCCGAGGCCCGCGGCCAGGGCATCGCGGGCCGCTCCGTCGCCCTCCTGACCCGCTGGGGCTTCGACGAGCTCGGGCTCGAGCGGATCGAGCTGCGGATCGACACCGACAACGTCGCCTCGGCCCGGGTGGCGGAGCGGGCGGGCTACCGCCTGGACGGGGTGCTGCGCTCGAAGCACTTCAAGGAGGGCCTCCGGACCGACCTCGGGATCTGGTCACGGCTGCGTTCCGACGTGCCGAGGCTCTAGGGTGGGGGCATGAGCGTCCTGCTACGACGGCCGCTCGCCCGCGAGGCCGTGCTGTCGGCCGTCGTGGGCGCGGCGCTTGCCGGTCTCCTGATCTGGCTCGGTCCACCCGGTGTCGACCTGGCGGCCCACTCGTACCAGCGCACGTTCCTGCTCCATCACGGCTTCGCCCTCTGGAACAACTTCTGGTACGCGGGCCGCTATTCGTTCGTCACCTACAGCTTCATCTACTACCCGCTCGCCGCCGTGCTCGGGATCACCGTGCTCGCGATCGCGTCGATCGGCGCCGCAGCGCTCGCGTTCACGCTCGTCGTCTGGCACGAGTGGGGAGAGCGGGCGCGCTTCTCGAGCCGCGCGTTCGCCGTGCTCTGGACGGGCATCGTCCTCTCCGCAGCGTTCCCGTTCGCGCTCGGGATGGCGTTCGCGCTCCTCTCGATCAGCGCGCTCCAGCACGGCCGCCGGCGCCTCTTCGCGCTTCTGCTCTTCGCGACGCTGCTCGCGAGCCCGCTCGCGTTCCTGCTGCTCGTGCTGGTGCTCGCCGGCGGCGCGCTCGAGCGGCCGCCAAGGCGCGCGACCGTCGCCGTGATCGCGACCGCGGTCGCCTTCGAGCTCGCGTTGCGCCGGCTGTTCCCCGGGCAAGGGCACTTCCCGTTCAGCCTCGCCGACCTCGTGCCCGGCCTGCTCTTCGGTGTGCTCGGGATGGCGGTGACGGTCAGGGTCGCAGGCGCCCGCCGTCTCTTCGGCCTCTTCGCGGTCTTCCTCGCGGCGCTGCTCGTCGCGTTCGTCGTGCCGAGCGATCTCGGCTCCAACGTCGAGCGCCTCAAGTTCGCGGCGATCCCGCTCGCGCTGCTCGCGGCGACGATCGCCCCCAAGCGCATCCTCCTCGTGGTGCCGCTCGTCGCCGTCGCCGGTTTCTGGAACCTCTCGGCGCTCGCCCACACGGCTCGCACGGCCTCTGCCGACCCGGGCCACCACCGCGTCTACTGGCAGCCCGCCATCCACTTCCTGCGCGCCCACCTCAGCCCGTCCTACCGCGTCGAGGCCGTCGACACCGCCGAGCACTGGCCCGCCGCCTACCTGCCGGACGCAGGCATTCCGATCGTGCGCGGCTGGTACCGCCAGAACGACTTCCCGCAGAACGAGCTGCTCTACGACGAGGCGCTCGGCGGCCCCGCCTACCGCGCCTGGCTGCGCGGGCTCGGTGTCCGCTACGTCGTGATCACGGACGCGCCGCCGGACTACAGCGCGCGCGGCGAGGCACGGCTGATCCGTTCCGGGCGCTCCGGTCTCGTGCCCGTCTTCCGCAGCCTGCACGTCACGGTCTACGAGCTGCCCGACGCGAGCCCGATCGTCACCGGCCGCTCCGACGCGACCATTCGCTGGATGTGGCCGACGCGCATCGTCTTCTCGGTCGCCGAGCCGGGGCGCTACCGCGTCAAGGTGCGCTGGTCGCCGTACTGGCACACCTCGCAGGGTTGCGTCTGGCGGGGCAAGGACGGCACCGTGCGCGTGCAGGCGCGCAACGCGGGCCTCGTCGACCTGCGGGTGAACGTCAACGTCTCGTCCGGGCTCGCCACGCTGGCCGGCCTGACGCCCCGCCGCACGTGCGGCGGCCAGCTGGACTGAGCGCGCTAGCATCCTCGGGTCATGGCCGAGGAAACGACCTCATCTCTCGCGGAGCAGCTCGACGAGCTCGGGGCCCAGCTCGACTGGGTCCGCGAGTACCTTTGACCCTGCTTCACTCGAGACGAGGCTCGCCGAGCTCGAAGAGGAGCTGAACGCCCCCGGCCTCTGGGACGACCAGGCCCGGGCCGCCAAGGTCTCGGCCGACCACGCACGGGTCTCGAGGCGTCTCGAGGGCTACCGGACGCTGACCCGCGACTACGAGGACGCCCGCGAGCTGGCCGAGATGGACGGCGGCGAGATGGAGGGCGAGATCTCCACGCTGCTGACGCCGCTGCGCCAGGAGCTCGACCGGCTCCAGGAGGCCGCGCTCTTCGACGGCGAGTACGACGCCGGCGACGCCGTCGTCACCCTCCAGTCGGGGACGGGCGGCACGGACGCCCAGGACTGGGCCGAGATGATGCTGCGGATGTACGAGCGGTGGGCCGCGAACCGCGGCTTCAAGGTCGAGCTGCTCGAGGCGAGCCCAGGCGAGGAGGCAGGCCTCAAGTCAGCGACGTTCACCGTCGCCGGCGAGAACGCCTACGGGATCCTCAAGGCCGAGCGCGGCAAGCACCGCCTCGTCCGTCTCAGCCCCTTCGACCAGGCGCACCGGCGCCACACGGCGTTCTCGACCGTGATCGTCGCGCCGCTCCTGCCGGAGGACGCAGCGGTCGAGATCGACGAGAGCGACCTGCGCATCGACACCTACCGCGCGCAGGGCGCCGGCGGCCAGCACGTCAACAAGACCGACAGCGCGATTCGAATCACGCATCTGCCGAGCGGGATCGTCGTGCAGTGCCAGAATGAACGGTCGCAATCGGCGAACAAGCAGACGGCGATGCGGGTGCTGAAGGCCCGGCTCGTCGAGAAGGCGGAAGAGGAGCGCGAGGCGGTGATGGCGAAAGAACGGGGTGGCGCCGCCGACACCGGCTTCGGCGGCGAATCCGTTCGCTCATACGTCCTGCAGCCGTACCAGCTCGTGAAAGACGCACGCACCGGCTATGAGATGGGCAACATCCAGGCAGTCCTGGACGGGGCACTCGACCCGTTCATCCGGGAGTACCTCCTGGCCCGGGCGGCAGGAAGGATCGTCTAGTGAGTGAGGTACACTCCGCCAACCCTCCGCACCAGGGCGCCGTTTCCGGCCGAGGCCGCGCGTTCGACGCTCATGAAACCGTTGTGCAGGAACCAACCGTGACATCCCCTCCCACGACTCTCGTCGTCGACGAGCCCGTTTCGCAGCCGCGTCCGGGCGCCTCGTCGATGATCGTGTTCGACTCGGTGACGAAGGTCTACGAGCCGGACGTGGTTGCGCTGAACGACGTCTCGTTCCACATCGACAAGGGCGAGTTCGTGTTCATCGTCGGCGCATCGGGCTCGGGCAAGTCGACGCTCGTGCGTCTTCTGCTGAAGGAGCTCGATCCGACGAGCGGCAAGGTCGTGATCGGCGGCCGCGAGCTCGGCCGGCTCAAGCCGTCGAAGGTGCCGATGCTCCGCCGCAACATCGGCTGCGTCTTCCAGGACTTCAAGCTGCTGCCGCGCCGCACCGCCGCCGAGAACGTGGCGTACGCGCTGAAGGTGCAGGGCGAGAACAGCGCCGCGATCCGCAAGAAGGTGCCCGAGGTGCTGGCGATGGTCGGCCTCTCGCACAAGTCGAACTCTCTTCCCGACGAGCTGTCGGGCGGCGAGCAGCAGCGCGTCTCGATCGCGCGCGCGTTCGTCAACCACCCGCCGCTGCTCGTCTGCGACGAGCCGACCGGGAACCTCGACCCCGACACGTCGGTCGGGATCATGCAGCTGCTCTACCGCATCAACCGCTCCGGCACGACGATCCTGATGGTCACCCACGACCGCGAGATGGTCGACAAGATGCGCAAGCGCGTGATCGCGCTCGAGGGCGGCCGGCTCGCCCGCGACGAGCGCCGCGGAGGCTACGAGTAGCCGTGGGTGGACGCATCAAGCTGCTCTTCTCGGAGGCCTGGCGGTCGCTGGGCGCGAACCTGTCGACGACCGTCGCCGCGACGATGACCGTGCTGATCGGGATGTTCCTGCTCGGGCTCTTCATCGCACTCGGCACGTGGACGGTGTCCTGGTCGAACCACGTCAAGAAGCAGCTCGTCGTCAAGGTCTACTTCTCTCCTCAGGCGACGGCGGTCGACAAGGACAACCTGGCGCGCAAGCTGCAGCAGAGCCAGTACGTGAAGCCGGGCGGCATCAAGTACGTGCCGAAGGAGCAGGCGCTGCGGCAGATGAAGAAGAAGTACCCGGAGCTCGTCAAGAACCTGACCTCGAACCCGTTCCCGGACACGCTCGAGGTGACGCCGAACAAGGCCGAGAATGTCGACCAGCTCTTCACGAGCGCTGACGCAGCCGAAGAAGCCACCGGGCGTCGACAAGGTCCGAGACGGCAAGCAGGTCTCGCACCGAATCCTGCAGGTGGCGCACGTGATCGAAGCGGTCTTCACGCTCGCGACCGCCGTCCTGCTGATCGCGTCGATCCTGCTGATCGCGAACACGATCCGTCTGTCGATCTTCTCGCGGCGACGTGAGATCGAGGTGATGAAGCTCGTCGGCGCGACGAACTGGTTCGTGCGCGGACCGTTCATGCTCGAGGGCCTCTTCTGCGGGCTCGCCGGCTCGGTCCTCGCGGTGCTCTTCCTCGTGATCGGAAAGGCGCTCGCGCTGCCGTCGATCCTGCCGCACCTCTCGGGCGACTCCGACGTGCAGGCGCTCGCCTTCCCCCTCGTCGCGCTGATCCTGATCGGCATGGGCCTCGCGCTCGGCGCGATCGGCTCCGGCCTGACGATCCGCCGCTTCCTCCGCGTCTGAGCGACGCCTCCCGTCTCGTCGTCGAGGTCGGCCGTCGCGGCAGGCTCGTCGTCGGTGAGCCGTACTTCACGCCCGGCGTGCCGATCGTGCTCGACTCGAAGGGGATCGGGGACATCAAGAACGGCGACCTCGCGGTCGTGCGCACCGGCCGTGGCCGGGCGCAGGTCGAGCAGCGGCTCGGCCCGGCCGACCGCATCGAGAACGTGCTCGAGGCGCTGCTCGTCGAGCGCGGCGCGCGGCAGCCGTTCGAGCCGCACACCGCCCCCGACCCGGAAGCGGAGATCGCGAACCGGGTCGACCTGCGCGACCTGCTGACCTACACGATCGATCCCGACACCGCGAAGGACTTCGACGACGCGCTCTCGTTCCGCCGCGAGGACGACGGCATCCGCGCGTGGGTGCACATCGCCGACGTCTCGTTCTTCGTGCCGGCGGGAACGCCGCTCGACCAGGGGGCTGAGCGCCGCGCGTTCTCGACGTACGTGCCGGGGAAGGTCGCGCCGATGCTGCCGCACGACCTCGCCGACGACCTCTGCTCGCTCCGGCCGCATCAGGACCGGCTCTGCGTCACCGTCGAGATCCCGCCGCACGGCGAGCCGAGCTTCTACCGCTCCGTGATCCGCTCGGACGCGCGGCTGACCTACGGGCAGGCGCAGCGCCGCGACGCCGAGCCGCACATCCTCGAGGCGCTCGACCTGAACGACGAGCTGGCGCAGTCGCTGCGCGCCAAGCGCTTCGCGCGTGGCGCTCTGCAGGTGCAGACGCCCGAGGTCGTCTTTCGCTTCGACGGCCGCGGCGGTGTCGCCGAGGCGTGGCTCGAGGGCGAGCCGCACGCGCACATGCTCGTGGAGGAGCTGATGATCCTCGCGAACGAGCTCGTCGGCGCGTTCCTCGCCGGCAGGCGCCGCGAGACGCTCTACCGCGTGCACGAGCAGCCCGACCCGCTCTCCGTCGAGCACCTGCTCGCCAAGCTCGCGAACCTCGGCGTGCCGACGCCGCCGGC
The DNA here is from genome assembly GCA_963779505.1 of uncultured Actinomycetes bacterium. Taxonomy (GTDB): domain Bacteria; phylum Actinomycetota; class Thermoleophilia; order Gaiellales; family Gaiellaceae; genus PALSA-600. The sequence goes on from CAVZYK010000008.1 coordinate 325,125, forward strand.
GCCCGACCGGCTGACGCCGCAGCAGGCGGCGAAGCTCGCCGGAGAGATCTCGTCGCGGATCGCCGAGTACGTCGAGCAGTCGGGGCGCGGGCGGGAGGCGTTCCCGGGACTCGTGCTGCGCGCGCTCAAGCAGGCGCGCTACGACCCGCGCAACCTCGGCCACTCCGGCCTCGCGAGCACGGCGTATGCGCATTTCACCTCGCCGATCCGCCGCTATCCCGACCTGATCACGCACCGCTCGCTCCTGCGCGAGCTCGGCCTCTCCGACGACCACGTGCCCGACGACCTGGTGTCGCTCGGCGAGCACGCGTCGGAGCGCGAGCGCGAGGCGGCGAAGCTCGAGTACCTCGCCGACGACATCTGCCTCGCGTGGCTCCTCGACAAGGTGCTCTTCGAGCGCGGCTGGGAGGAGGAGTGGGAGGGGGAGATCACCGGCCTCATCAACTCCGGTCTCTTCATCCGCTTCGGCGACGTCTTCGAGGGGTTCCTGCCCGCACGGAAGCTGCACGGCGAGTTCTTCGAGCTGAACGACCTCGGCACCGCGTTGGTGGGCCGCGTGACCGGGAAGGCCTATCGCCTCGGCGATCCGATCGACGTTCGCGTCGAGGGGATCGTCAAGAACGACGGCAAGGTCGAGCTGGCGCCGAGTTAGACAAGCCGGCGCTCGTGCGCCCAGCGCGTCAGCTCGTGGCGCGACGAGAGCTGCAGCTTCCGCAGGACGCTCGAGACGTGCGCCTCGACGGTCTTCACCGAGAGGTGCAGGCGCGCCGCGATCTCCTTGTAGCGGTAGCCGCGCGCGATCAGCTGCAGCACCTCGCGCTCGCGCGTGGTCAGCGTCTCCAGCTCGGCGTCGGCGCCCACGGGCTCGCCGGCGCGGAAGGCGTCGAGGACGAACCCGGCGAGCCGCGGCGAGAAGACGGCGTCGCCCTCGGCGACCCGCGCGACCGCGTCCTTCAGCTCCTCGCGCGAGATCGTCTTCGTGACGTAGCCGCGCGCGCCGGCCCTGATGACGCCGATCACGTCCTCGGCCGCGTCGGAGACGGAGAGCGCGAGGAACTTGACGCCGGGGCGCTCCTGCGCGACCGCGGCGATCACCGCCTCGCCGCCGCCGTCGGGCAGGTGCACGTCGAGCAGGACGACGTCTGGATCGAGCTCGCGGATCAGCGGCACCGCCTCGGCGACGGAGCCGGCCTCGCCGACGATCTCGACAGCGCCTTCCAGCTCGCCGCGCACGCCGGCGCGGAAGAGCTCGTGGTCGTCGACCAGCACGACGCGTTTCACGACGCACCGCCTCTCGGCAGCGTCAACTCGACCTCGGTGCCCTCGCCTGCCGACGACGTGACGATGGCGCGGCCACCGGCCCGCGTCATGCGTCCCTCGATCGACTCGGAGATCCCGCGCCGGTCGCTCGCGACGGCAGCCCGGTCGAACCCGGCGCCCGTGTCGCGGATGAAGACCGAGACGGCGTCGTCGCCGACCTCGGCGTAGACCGAGACGTCCTTCGTGCCGGAGAACTTCGCAGCGTTCGTCATCGCCTCGCGCGCGGCGAGCACGACCTGCCCGACGGCGTCGTCGAGCGGGAGGTCGCCCGCGGTGGCGAGCTCGATCCGGACGCCGTGCAGCTCCTCGACGTCGGCCGCAGCCTCGGCGAGCGCGTCACCGAGCGTGTCCGCGGAGCCGAAGCCGCCGCCGTACAGCCACCGGCGCAGCTCCCGCTCCTGGCGGCGCGCGAGGGAGGCGACCCGTGCCGGGTCGTGCGCGTCGCGCTGGACGAGCGCGAGCGTCTGCAGGACGGAGTCGTGGATGCGCGCGGCGACTTCGGCGCGCTCGACGAGCCGGATCCGCTCCGTGCGCTCGACCCAGAGCTGCCAGAGCCACGGCCCGAAGACGAGTACCAGCGCGCCGGCAACCGCGCCCGGCGCGAGCAGCGATCCCGAGGCGCCGAGGTGGCTGAGCAAGACGACAGCGCCCGCCATGGTCAGCGCGATGCCCGCGATCGGCAGCGAGCCGCCGGGGCGCAGCGAGCCGCCGCGGGCCGCGACGATCGCGATCCCCGCGACGAGGAGGCCGGCGCCGAGGACACCCGCAGTCGAGAGGCCGAGCGCGGTCAGAAGCGCGAGCGCCGAGAGCACGACGAGCGCCTCGGCCGCCCAGGCGCGGCGGCCGGCGGCGTACACCCAGAGGGCGAAGTAGAGGAGGATCCCGGCGCCGCCCGCCAACGCGAGCAGTGCGAACGCGAGCCGGACGAGCGTCGCGTCGACGCCGAGCGTCGCCGCGAGCCCGCCGGCGACGCCGGCGACGACGCGATCGTCGTCGCTGCGCTCGAAGGGAAGCGCCGAGATCTGGGTCACGGAGCGCGCTCCACGTCGAGGCGGCCGGCCCCGACCTTCGCGTCGATCGTCAGCATCCGACCGCGGCCGACGCTGAGGCTGGCGTTCGTGCCGTCGTCGTTCCGTCCGAGCACGTGCAGCTCGCCGGCCTTCACGCTCGCGTCGACCGAGACCCGGGCGTCGTGCGGGACGATCACCCGCAGCTCGCCGAGCCCGACGCGCGCCTTGATGTGGGTCGGCGTCGAGACGCCGGCGTGCGAGAGGTCGACGCGGAGGCTGCCGATGCCGACCTTGTACGACGGCTGGATCGCGGTGGCGGTCGCCGGTGCGTAGACGCGGTCGCCGACACCGTCCGAGAGGCTGACGTTGAACCATGCGAACGCGACTGCCGTGGCCGCGATCGCCGCCGCCAGGAGGACCGAGACGGTGACGGTCGCCGCGATCGCGATCCGCCTGCCGCGGCTGCCGCGGCGGCTCGTCCAGAGGATGACGAGACCGCCGACGAGGAGCAGCGCCCAGCCGGCGCCGGCGCTCGGCCAGAGCTCGCCACGCGAGATGAGGACGAGGGTGGCGACGCCGATCAGGCCGAGCCCGACGAGGGGCCAGGGCCGGTCACGGCGCTCGGCGAGCACGTCGGCCGCGATCGAGTTCTCCCGGCCTTCGTCCGGGATCACGAGCACGGCTGCGAGGTAGACGAGGAGCCCTGCGCCGCCGAGCAGCGTCAGGACGACGAACCCGAGCCGGAAGACTGCGGGGTTGATGTCGAAGTAGCGGCCGAGACCGCCTGAGACGCCGGCAACGACACGGCTGGAGGAGCTGCGCTCGAGGCGCTTCACCTGCGGGGTATGTGTGAGTGGTTGTGTCATGTGATGAGCGTGCCGACGAACGGGCCTGGTGACTATCCGGGATCACCCTGGTCCGACCCTCGACCGTGAGGGTCAACGCTACTCTCGTCGAATGCCCGAGAAGCTGATCGCAGAGAATCGCCGCGCCCGCCACGAGTACCAGCTGCTCGAGCGCTTCGAGGCGGGGATCGTGCTGACCGGCACCGAGGTCAAGTCGCTCCGCGACGGCCGGACGACGATGGCCCAGGCCTACGCCGACGTGCGCGACGGCGAAGCGTGGCTGCACGGCCTCGAGATCTCGATCTACGACCAGGGCGGCCGCGAGAACCACGAGCCGGTGCGGCCCCGGAAGCTGCTGCTGCATCGCCGTGAGATCGACTCGCTCTACGGGCTGGTGCGCGAGAAGGGCCTGACGCTCGTCCCGACGCGGATGTACTTCAAGGACAGCCGCGTCAAGGTCGAGATCGCAGTCGCGCGCGGCAAGGAGCAGCGCGACAAGCGCCGCGACGTCACCGAGCGCGACGCAAAGCGCCAGATGGAACGCGCGCTGAAGAGCCAGCGCTAGCTACCGCACGAACGTGGTTCACTGCCTGAGCCACACGGATCGAGCTCGGTTGACTCCGTCAACCACGTTCGCGGGTTCGTCCCGGCAACCCCGCTACTCCTGCCCGTCCATCAGGCTGACGTCGACGCGTCCGTCGGCGCGCCGCGCGATGCGCAGCGGGTAGCGGTGCGTGCCTTCGACGACGACGTCGACGGTCTCCGTCGCCGGGATCAGCCTCCGGCCGAGCTCGCGGCGTGTGGTCAGCCAGTCGGTGTGGCGCGCCCAGGCCATCTCGATCGCGGGCGCGATCTCCGACTCGCGGAACGGCTTGATCAGGTAGCCGTAGACGCCGGCGCCGACGGCGCGCGCGATCGTGCCCTCGTCGGCGTACGCGGTCAGGAGGACGATCGGGAGTGGGGCGGCCGCGTTGATGCGGCGGGCAGCCTCGACCCCGTCGAGCACGGGCATCTTGACGTCGAGAATCGCGAGGTCGGGACACCACTCGCCGGCGAGCACGACAGCCTCGCCGCCGTCGCGGGCTTCGAGCACTTCGTGCCCGGCGCGTTCGAGCACGCCGCGCAGGTCGAGCCTGACAATCGTCTCGTCTTCGGCGATCAGAATCCGCATCGCGCACCTCCGGGTTGGTGAGAACAGCAGGAGGCGGCGTCGCCGGCGCCCGTCGCAGCGTCGCGTGCGGGCATCTCCAGGGTAGTCGGGCTACACTGCGGAGGCAAGAAAACATAGGGGGGCGCCATGGCTTCGACGTGGTCGGTTCTCCGGATGAGCTGCAAGCGGAGGTCTCCGGTCGGCCTCCTAAAACAACCGGAACAAACGCAAGTGCGGATCACGATCTCGCACTCGCTGCCTAAGTCCTAGCGACTTAGCTCAGCGTGTCGCCCCGGGCAAGCCTGCGTCCCGGGCTCGGCATCAACTAGCAGGCTTGGCGCCGAAGAAGAGCCACTCGTCGGAGGCGCGACATTTCAGGAGGGCTAGCTCGGCGGTAGGTAGGTCGCCAACCGGCCGCAGGGCGAATCTAAAGGGCGACCTATGCTTGTAGACGCTCATTCCGGTGCGTCCGCGGACGCGGGTTCG